>CBDCIT010000034.1:0-56519 GCA_965217615.1 Alphaproteobacteria bacterium | reverse complement strand
GCGTTAATCGCGTCGACGACCGCATCAAGGCGATCCGCCGCGTAGCGCACGATATGCAAGACAGGACCGAACACTTCGCCTTCCAGGCGTCCGATCGCATCGATCTCGTACGCTTTCGGCGCGAAGAACAGTCCATGCTCTGTGCCGGCAGCCAATTTGGCTTGTCCGACAAGCCGGCCATCCCGCGCCATACGCTCAGCATGACTTTGCAACTTCTCAATCGCATCCTCGTCGATCACCGGGCCAACATCTGTCGAAACCAACCCTGGATCGCCGACGCTCAATTCCGCCATCGCACCGGCCAACATATCCACGATCTTGTCAGCCACGTCTTCCTGCAGAAAGAGCACGCGCAACGCCGAACAACGCTGGCCGGCAGAGCGAAACGCGGAAACCAATACGTCCCGAACCACCTGTTCGGGAAGCGCCGAAGAATCGACAATCATGGCGTTCTGCCCACCGGTTTCAGCGATAAATGGAACGATCGGCCCGCCGCGCCCGGCAAGTGATCGGTTGATGAGCTGCGCCGTCTCGATAGACCCGGTGAAGGCGACGCCAGAAATACGCTCGTCCGTTACCAACGAAGCGCCAGTAACCGGTCCATCTCCCGGAACAAGCTGGAGAACATCGCCCGGTACGCCCGCTTGCAGCAACAAATCAACCGCCGCAGCCGCGATGAGAGGTGTCTGCTCGGCTGGTTTCGCGACGACGGTGTTGCCTGCGGCAAGCGCCGCCGTCACCTGCCCAATGAAGATCGCTAGCGGGAAATTCCACGGACTGATGCAGGCGAAGACACCGCGTCCCGCCAGGGCAAGCTCATTACGTTCACCGGTCGGGCCTGGCAGAGTTTCCGGCACGTCGAAGTCGCTCCGCGCACGGGCTGCGTAGTATCGCAGAAAATCGACGGCCTCGCGTATCTCGCTGGCTGCGTCGGGTATCGTCCTGCCAGCCTCGCGTACGCACATTGCCATCAACCCTGCCCGCTGCGCCTCGAACAGGATGGCTGCACGCTCGAGAATCAATGCACGCTCGTCGGCAAGGGCGGTATCCCAATCCGGCTGTGCCTTCTGCGCGCGGGCGATCGCGACCGCCACTTGATCGGTGCTTGCCCAGCTAACCTGGCCGACGATACATCGACGATCGGCAGGGTCGAAAATTGGCGCAGCTTTGCCCGTCTCGATCACGCCGCCAATCATGGGGTCGGCGCGCCAGTCCTCGCCGAGACTCCGGTTCATTTTAGAGACAAGCGCGCGCAACGCCGCCGCGTCGGTCATGTCCAACCCGGTCGAATTCTGACGCTCAATCCCAAACAGATCTCGCGGCATGGGGATTCGCGGATGAGGTAGCGTTTCGAGCGTCAGAGCACTCGCGACCGGATCATCAATTATCTCATCGACCGGCAGGTCCTCGTCGACAATGCGGTTGACGAATGAGGTGTTGGCACCGTTCTCAAGCAGCCGGCGAACGAGATAGGCCAGTAGATCTTCGTGGCTGCCGACCGGCGCGTAAATCCGGCAAGCGATGCCCGGGCCGCGGTCGCCGACGACCTGATCGTATAGTGCTTCGCCCATGCCATGCAGGCGCTGACACTCATAGTCGCGGCGATCACCTGCCAGTTCTAAGATCGCCGCAAGCGAGTGGGCGTTGTGGGTCGCAAACTGTGGATAGAGAAGCTTTCCTGCGATAACATGTGCTGCACGCACGCAAGATAGGAAATATCGGTAGAGACCTTACGCGTGAATACGGGATACCCGTCGTATCCACCCTCTTGCGCGCGCTTAATTTCGCTATCCCAGTAGGCGCCTTTGACAAGCAGCACCGTCAACCGTCGTCGGTTCTGTGCCGCGAGCTCACCCAGCCAATCGATCAGCGGAAGCGCACGCTTCTGATAGGCCTGCACGGCAAGCCCAAACCCCTCCCAGCCATTGAGTGCGGAGGCGCTAAATACCGCCTCGATCACGTCGAGCGAGAGATCGGTCCGATCGGCCTCCTCAGCGTCGACGGTCAGGCCGATATTCGCACCCATAGCTTGTATTGCGAGCGCCTCGAGCCGAGGCACCAGTTCGCGCAATACGCGGTCACGCTGCGCGAATTCGAAGCGCGGGTGAAGTGCTGACAATTTGACGGAAATGCCAGGACCCTCGATCGGTCCCCGTCCCAATGACGCGTCGCCGATGGCAGCGATCGCGGCGCTATAGGCATCGAAGTAGCGTTCAGCATCCGCCGCGGTGTAGGCGGCCTCTCCGAGCATATCGTAGGAGTAGCAGTATCCACGCGCCTCAAGCTCGCTGTCGCGTTGAAGCGCCTCGCCGATGGTGCGGCCCATCACGAACTGCCGTCCGAGAATTCGCATCGCTTGAACGAGCGCTTGGCGGATCACCGGCTCGCCGCTTCGCGCGACGAGCTGTTTGACAAGTCCCACGAAGCCCGCGCCACCGTCCGGGCTCTCTTCTGAAGCTTCCAACTCGATGACCCGACCGGTCAACATCAATGCCCAAGTCGATGCGTTAACGAATAGCGAGTCCGAGGTCCCGAGATGATCCTCCCAATTAGCGGCCAGTATCTTATCTTTGATCAGTCGATCCGCGGTGTCCGCATCAGGAATTCTGAGCAGCGCTTCGGCCAAGCACATCAGGGCAACGCCCTCACTGGTTGAGAGTTCGTATTGATGCAGGAACGCGTCGATACCGCCCGACTCAAGCCGTCTGTGGCGTGTTTCAACGACCAATTCGCGGGCCGTTTCGGCGATCCGCGCGCGAGATGCAGCCGAAACCTGTGCCTCCTCTAACCGCTCGCGAACGCACGCCGTTTCATCCATGTGGTAGGCGGCGCGAACCTTTGCCCGCAACGACGAGCATTTGGGAACGTTGAATTTGAACCGTGTGGGCTTCATGACGCGCCTCGCCATATGGAGGAATATAGCGCGTCACGCCCACATTCGCGCCGCCGTCGCATTCCGGGACCAGGCAGCGAATGGTTTTCAGCATCGCTCACGCAGCCTAAAGTGCTGTGGAATCTAGCATCTTTATATGATCGCTACGCTATGTGCGGCATTGCCGGCTTCATCGACCTCAAGCGCGAAACGGGCCCGGAACGGCTCCGTGACGACGTGCGCCGCATGGCCGACGCGTTAACCCATCGTGGGCCTGACATGGGCGATCAGTGGGTTGACCCCAAGGTCGGTATCGCACTCGGATTTCGGCGGCTGGCGATCATCGATCTGACGCCGACCGGACATCAACCCATGATCTCCGCAAACGGCCGCTTCGTCATCATTTATAACGGTGAAGCTTACAATTTCGCTGACTTGCGCATTGAACTCGAAGCCGCCGGGCACGTGTTTCGCGGCACCTCGGACACCGAGGTCTTCCTGGAAGGCTGTGTTGCATGGGGTGTTGAAGCGACCGTCGACCGTCTCATCGGCATGTTTGCGTTCGCACTCTGGGATCGTCGTGAGGGGCGGCTGTGGCTCGGGCGTGACCGGCTCGGCATAAAGCCGCTTTACTACAGCCGTCAGGACAGCCTTTTCCTCTTTGGTTCAGAACTCAAGGCACTCCGCGCAAAGGACGGTTGGCAAGCCACTATAGATCGTGACGCGCTCACCGCGTTTTTCAGGTTCAATTACCTGCCAGCGCCACACAGCATCTATCAAAACGTCTACAAGCTCGAACCCGGCACCCTCCTCTCGCTGCGTCCGGGTGAAGAGCCGAATTCGAGACGCTATTGGGATCTGGCGACGGTTGCAGCGAAAGCTCGTGTTGAAATCGACGAAGACGACGCTCTGAGCGAAGGTGAAGCGCTGCTGCGCGATGCGGTGAAACGCCGCCTCGTTTCGGATGTGCCGCTCGGCGCGCTTCTATCAGGTGGCGTCGATTCCTCGACCGTCGCCGCCTTGATGCAGGTGGAGGGCGGACACCCAATCAAAACCTACACTGTTGGGTTCGAACAAACCGAATTCGACGAAGCAAGACAGGCAAAAGCGGTAGCCCAGCACATCGGGTCGGAGCACCACGAGATATATCTCTCCGAGGCGCGTGCGCTTGAGCTCGTTCCAAAGCTGCCGGATTGGTACGACGAGCCGTTCGGCGATTCCTCAGCGCTGCCAACTTGGCTCGTGGCGCAGATGGCGCGCGAGCATGTGACGGTCGCGCTTTCGGGCGACGGCGGTGATGAAGTGTTCCTCGGCTACAACCGATATCACGCGGCTGCGGCCACATGGCAAGGCGCTCGATATATTCCAGATCCGCTGAAGCGGCTTGCGGCATCAGCGATCTCGGCGGTCCCGACCGCCGGATGGGACGGAGCTGCGAGCCTTCTTCCAAGGTCGTTGCGTCCGCGAATGGTCGGCGACAAAGCACATAAATTCGGCTCGATCCTCACCGAGAACGATGCCGACGGAATGTATCGCCGCCTGGTCAGCCATTGGAGCGATCCGTCCGCCCTGGTCGCAAATGGGACGGAACCGATCAACGCCGCCTGGGATGAAGCCGGGGGGATCCCAGACTTCAGCGAGCGCATGGCGTTCCTCGACACGAAGACCTATTTGCCCGATGACATCTTAACAAAGGTCGACCGGGCAAGTATGGCCGTCAGCCTAGAAGTGCGGGTCCCCTTGCTCGATCATCGGGTCGTCGAGTTTGCCTGGCGCCTGCCGAAACGGATGAAGCTCCGCGGCGCATCCACGAAACGGCTACTCCACCGCATCCTCAACCGGCACGTTCCGAAGGAATTGGTGGAGCGTCCAAAATCGGGGTTTTCGGTTCCGCTCGACCAATGGCTGCGGGGGCCGCTTCGCGACTGGGCAGAAGCGCTCCTCGACGAGACCAGCCTGAAGCGTGAAGGCTACCTCGATTCGAAGCTTGTGAGACGGACCTGGACCGATTATCTCGCCGGTCGGGGCAATGCGGGCCAGGCCATTTGGGGCGTGTTGATGTTCCAAAGCTGGCGCGAACGCTGGATGGCGTGATGACACTAAGCGGCCGGCGGATTCTCTATCTCGTCTCGGAGGATTGGTACTTTTGTTCGCATCGCCTGGCGATTGCGCGCGCCGCGCGGGACGCCGGCGCAGAGGTTCTGGTCGCGACGCGCGTCACCGGCCACGGTGAAGCAATCGAGAACGAAGGGTTTCGCCTGCTGCCGCTGAAGATCGAGCGCAGCGGTCTAAATCCGGTGGCCGATATCCAGACACTAGTTTCGTTAATCCGGTTGTACCGTCGCGAGCGCCCGGACCTCGTGCATCATGTTGCCTTGAAACCGGTGCTGTACGGTTCGCTGGCGGCCTGGATTACCGGTGTGCCTGTCATCGTCAATGCGCTGACCGGTCTCGGCTTCCTCTTCATCTCGGGCGGGTTTCTTGCCGCTCTGCTTCGACCCGCCGTGCAGCTTGCCTTCCGTACCCTATTCAATCGTGAGAACAGCCGGCTCATTCTGCAAAACCCCGATGACGTCGCAATGTTCCGCGACTGCATCGGCATTCGCTCTGGCCGGATCGATTTGATCCGCGGTTCCGGCGTCGATGTTGAACTCTATCGGCCGATACCCGAACCCGAGGTCACACCTGACCGGCCAGTGGTTGCGCTCTGTGTTACCCGTATGCTGTGGGACAAGGGGATCGGCGAGTTAGTGGCGGCCGCACGACTGCTGAAGGCGCGCGGTACCGAAATCAGGATTCGTCTCGTCGGTGCCACCGACCAAAACCCGACTGCCATCGATGCCGCGACGCTTGATGCTTGGCGGCGTGAGGGCGTGGTCGAGGTTGCCGGCTCGTCAGACGACATACCGGGCGAGTATGCGCGGGCACACATTGCCGTTTTGCCATCCTACCGGGAGGGTCTGCCGAAGTCGCTCCTCGAGGGAGCCGCCGCGGGTCGGCCGCTCGTTGCATCCGATGTTCCCGGCTGCCGCGAAATCTGCCGCGACGGGGAGACCGGGCTGCTGGTGCCGGTCCGCAGCGTGGAACCCTTGGCGGAGATGTTGGCGGTGCTGGCGGGCGACGCGGAGTTGCGACGGCAAATGGGTGTCGCCGCACGCAAGGCCGCCGAACGGGAGTTCGCCGAGACGATCGTGATTGTGCAAACGCTGGCGCTCTACGACAAAGCGCTGCAAGGGAGACCACCGACGTAAGGGTCAGTGAAAATCCCGTGACTGGATCAGGACTTTGGCCTGATCGCGCGGATGGCGGGCTGCCTGTCGACGTGCTCGGGTTGGACTTCTGCGCGGATCGGGCGAACTCGATATCCGGGCCTCGTCGCCGCGCCCCGATTGAGGCACGAGAGCGTCCTCCTCGCCCAATCGGTCGAGCAAGTGCGACAGGTCTTCGAGTTGGTGGGCGATGACATGGGTGACGATTCCCTGACGCTGCAGTTCGCCGGTCACCCTGACCAACCGCGTGGTTAACACGATGCGCCGAAAGCGCTCGAAGGTGTTGCGCCAGACGATGATGTTGGCGACGCCCGTCTCGTCCTCGAGCGTCATGAAGATGACGCCCTTGGCGGTGCCGGGACGCTGGCGCACCAGCACCAGGCCGCAGACCGACACCTGCGCGCTGTTCTCGACTTCGGACAGTCGACCGGCCCGTAGCGCTCCCTTGCAACGATCGCGGAGCAGGGCGAGAGGATGGCAGCGCAGGGAAAGCCTGAGCGCCGAATAATCCTCCACCACCTGCTCGCCCAAGCCCATGTCAGGCAAGCTCACCTGGGGCTCCACACCCCGGTCCTCTTCGCCCGCCGCAGCGAATAACGGCAGCGGCGCGTCGCCGAGACCGCGGATCGCCCATAACGCTTCGCGGCGGTCGAGCCCCATGGCATGAAAAACATCGCCCCGGGCCATCGTTTCGAGTGTCTCCCGGGAAAGCCCTGTGCGCCGCCAGACCGCGGTCGGATCGGCATAGCCATTGCCGCGGTAATCGACCAAGCGTTCGGCGCCGACCTCGCGCAGGCTCTTGATCTGGCGGAATCCGAGGCGCAGCGCCATACCGCCCTCGGGTCCCTTGGGATCGCCGCCCGGTTCATGCGTGCAGCTCCATTCCGAATGGTTGATGCAAGGCGGACGTATCTCGACCCCATGCTCGCGCGCGTCCCGTACGATCTGGGCCGGGGCATAGAACCCCATTGGCTGGCTGTTCAGGAGCGCACAAGCGAAAACCGTCGGATAGTGGCACTTCATCCAGGCCGAGACATAGACCAGCAACGCGAAGCTCGCGGCATGCGATTCCGGGAATCCGTAATCGCCAAACCCCTCGATCTGGCGGAAGCAGCGCTCGGCGAATTCGCGCTCGTAGCCGCGCCCGACCATGCTTTCGATAAATTTGTTGCGGAACGTGTGGATCGTGCCGAGACGACGAAAGGTCGCCATGGCGCGCCGTAGGCGATCGGCCTCAGACGGGGTGAAACCGGCGGCAACGATGGCAATCTGCATCGCCTGTTCCTGGAACAGCGGCACGCCGAGTGTCCTATGCAGCACCTCACGCAATTCCTCCGAGGGATAGTTTTCCTTTTCCTCCCCGTTGCGCCGGCGCAAATAGGGATGGACCATGCCGCCCTGGATCGGGCCCGGGCGGACGATCGCCACCTCGATCACCAGATCATAGAATGTCTTCGGCTTCATGCGCGGCAGGAAACTCATCTGCGCCCGGCTCTCGACCTGGAACACGCCGATCGAATCCGCCTTCTGCAACATCGCATATACTGCCGGGTCGTCGGCAGGCACGCTGGCATGATCGAGGTCGCGCCCATAATGGCGCCGGATCAGATCAAATCCCTTGTGCAGGCAGGTCAGGATGCCGAGCGACAGCACGTCGACCTTGAGCATGCCGAGCACATCGAGGTCGTCCTTGTCCCATTCGATGACGGTGCGGTCTTTCATCGCCGCATTTTCGATGGGAACGACCTCGTCCAGACGGCCGCGGGTGATGACGAGCCCGCCGACATGTTGCGAGAGATGGCGCGGAAAACCGATCAGCTCGGCGGCGAGATCGAGCGCCTGTCGAAGCCGGTGGTCCGAGCGATCGAGTCCCAGCTCGTCGGCGGTGCTTTTGTCGACATTACTCGACCAGCCCCAGACCTGGCTCGCCAGCGCCCCCACCGTGTCCTGGCTCAACCCCAGCGCCTTGCCGACCTCACGGATCGCGCCACGGGAGCGGTAGCAGTTGACCGTTGCCGTCATCCCGGCGCGCTCGCGGCCATATTTCTGATAGACGTACTGGATCACCTCCTCGCGGCGTTCATGTTCGAAATCGACATCGATATCGGGTGGTTCGCGGCGTTCGGCCGACACGAAGCGCTCGAACAAGAGATCGATTCGGGCCGGGTCCACCGCCGTGACGCCGAGGCAGTAGCAGACGGCGGAATTGGCGGCCGACCCCCTGCCCTGGCAGAGGATATCCAGGCTTTTGGCGAACCGTACAAGGTCGTGAACGGTCAGGAAGTAGGGCGCGTATTTAAGCTCGGCGATCAATGCGAGCTCGTGTTCGACCTGTGTTTTGACCTTGTCCGGCAGGCCTGCGGGATAGCGCTGCTCAGCTCCCTCCCAGGCGAGACGCTCCAGGGTCTGCTGGGGTGTACGACCCTCCTCGACGACCTCATCGGGATATTCGTAGCGCAGTTCGTCCAGACTGAAACCGCAACGCGCCGCGATCTCGGCCGTCCGCGCCACGGCTTGCGGATAGGCGGCGAACAGCCGCGCCATCTCATGACCCGGTTTCAAATGCCGCTCGGCATTGGCGAACAACCGGTAGCCTGCTTCGTCGATGGTGCATTTCTCGCGGATGCAGGTCAGCACGTCGGTCAGCACCCGGCGCTGGGGCTCGTGCATGTGAACGTCGTTGGTCGCCACCATCGGCGTGGCGCAGGCCTCCGCCAGACGTGCCAGACAGGCGAGCCGGCGGGCGTCATCGCCTCGATAGAGATGATGCGCGGCCAGGAAACAGTTGCCGGGAAAGGCAGTTTGCAGTTCGCGTAGCTGCGCGGCGAAAGCATCCTCCGGAGTCGCCGGATCAGGCAGATCGTCTGGCGGCACGGCGATGAAGATCATGCCCGCCCCCCAGTGCATCATATCGCCGGGGGTCAGCCGGCACTCCCCTTTCACAGCGCGCCGGCGCCCAAGCGTGATCAGCCGCGCAAGCCGTCCGTAGGCGGCACGGTCGGTCGGATAGGCGAGCAGGCTTGCGCCATCCTCAAGGTCGAGACGCACGCCGACGACAAGCCGGATGCCTGTTTCGCGGGCCGCCGCATGGGCGCGGACCACGCCCGCCAGAGTATTGCGGTCGGTCACCGCGATCGCCTCATGCCCCAGCGCCGCCGCATGGGTCGCCAGTTCGTCTGGATGCGAGCCGCCGCGCAGGAAGCTGAAATTGCTGGTGACCTGAAGTTCGACATAGGGGGCGGGTTTCATCATCAATCGCCTTCACGCGAACAGGCCGTGCAGGAACCAGCGCGATGCTGCGGCTGGTTTTGCCCGCACTTCGCGGTAGAGCCAGAAACGGCGGCCATCCGCATCCTCGATCCGCCAGTAGTCGCGGGATCCGGACACCCAGCTCCTGTCCTCGCGCCACCATTCGGGTGCGATCCGCTCAGGTCCCTCGGCCGCCTGCACCCGGTGAACGACCCGTCGCCAGCGGAACAGCATCGGCGGCCCACCCTCCTCGGATAGCTGCCGATCCGGAATATCCGGCATCTCTTGTGCGGCGGGCGGCCTGGACGCGACAAGCGCCATCGCCTCGACCGGATCGGGCCGGGCAAGCAGCCGCAACGGCCTGAGCGGCTGTCGCGACGCGGACGATGGGGGGCTCCAGCAGGGTGCTGTCTTGTCGAATACCGGCACCTCGCGCGTCACCCGCTCGGGAAGAAAGCTTTCCCGCGGCGCCAGCCGCACCACCGCATCGAAGCCGAGACGGTTGCCAAGACGGTCGATCAGCTGACCGAGCTCGGCATCGGCAAGCGGCGCAGACGGACTCAGAGCCAGGACCCCAGCTCCTTCACTTGGCAGAGTCCCCTCACCCGGTGGAGAGTGTCCAGACCCCTGTTTCGCCTCTCGTCGAGACCCGGCCGGAAAGGCGGATTGCCGCGCAGCCAGCGGTTCGGTCACTGGCGCCACAAGCGCCATCGCTTCAACGCCGAAGCCGGGAACGATCGTATCCAGGTGCGGCGCGAACAACCGGGTCAAATGTTTCGGACTGCGGATCGGGCGCGATGTTCCGACTTGCACCTGCTGCAACGTCCCGTCGGTCCGGTAGAGCGTGAACTCGAGCCGGCGACAGCCGTGCCCGCCGCGTTCGAGGCGACGGCAGATCCGGGCGATCAGACGCTCGAGCCCTCCGACTATGGCTTCGTGTTGACCGACCGGTTCGGCGAAGACGACACGCACATGATATCGAGGCCTCTCGGGGATCGTCGAGATCGGCTCATCGACGCGGCCCAGCGCCTGATCGAGCCTGAGTATGAGATCCTCGCCGAATCTGGCCGCAAGCGGGGCGCGAGGCATTTCGTAGAGATCGCCAGCAGATCGCAGACCGAGACGCGAAAGCCCGGCCGCCGTACCGGCACCGAGCCGCAATGCCGCTATCGGCAGAAGGGCAAGCGCCGAGCGTGCGTGACCTCGGACGACGACCGTGCCGTTCACGCCATAGCGGGCCACGGCCCAGGCCGCCCCAGGCGTATCCGCCAGCGCGGCCCGCACGCCAAAACCAAGCCGCTCGAGCCGGGTGACGAGATCGTCCAGCATCGCCTGTTCGCCACCGAACAAGTGGGCGCAGCCGGTCGTGTCGAGCCACACGCCGTCGAGCCCGTCCATGGCGGTCCAGGGCGTATAGCGGCCACACCAGCGGACGGTCCGCTCCAGCGTCGATGCGTCCGCCACCGGATCGGCCGGCACGGTCTCGATAGACGGCAGGAAGGTTCGCGCATCGGCCAAGCTCATACCTTGAAAAAGGCCGGCTTCGGCGGCAGTCTCGTTGACCGCACCAACGAGCGTGCGGCCGCCTCTGTCATGGACGACGGCAAGCGGCCTCTCCCTGCTCTGGGGCTTAACCCACCCCTGCGGTTTACCCCGCGAGGCGCTGGCCTTCGCCCGTCTCAGCCGATCGGTCGCCAGGCGCGGCAACCAGACTGAAATCACCCGTCGCTTCGTCATGTTCCACCAACCATGTCCCGCTGCCGAATCCTCCCCGGCAACGTTTGAGGCTCAGCTGCCACCGCGTCCCCATGCTGGGCGTTCGCATACCGAGCGGACCTGCTTCCGGTTCATTGCCAAACCCCCTATCTATGTCTCCCTGGACGCCCCAACCAATCGCCGCATCGACTTGCCAACGGCTCGCGCAGGCGCTGGGAATGAGTTTTGGTTCGTTTCCGTTACGGGCAGCCGTTATCCCGCCCCGCCTGAGGATCAGCCCAGTCGTGCCACCGGTCTCCGCCGCCAGTTGAAGACGGCGGCTTGCCGCGAGGTTGATCTCGTCATCCCATTCACCGATCACGGCCGCGAACGACGAGCAGCGCAGACTCTCCTCCATCACCCACAGCATGTCGGCGCGGCGTCGGCAGCGGACGATGATCAGACCACCGACATCGAGTCCGAAAGCCGCCAGCCCCGGTCCGTAGAGCTGACCCGTGCTGCCCAGTTTCACGCACCACAGCACCGCCCCGCCGAGATGCCGCACAAGACGTCCGGCAAGCCAGACGGCGAAACCGCCAACCGCACTGCCCGACGCCTCGTGGACCGCGCCGCAGGCAAGCCCGCCTGCAGGCAGCGTCCGGTCGATCTCCGCCAGCCCCAGCGGCAGGATGCCCTTTGCTTCCATGCCGGATCCCTCGCCATAGGCCGCCCCCCGCTCGATCGCCGCAACGCGCGCGCGCAACGCCTGCATGCCTTCGCTCTCGCTCGGCCCTTCGTGGTTGATCCGGCAGGAAACCGCTTGCTCCATGGATCGCTCCATAGTCGTTTGTTCTCTTTTTGTTCTATTATGCGTTTGGCATAGAGTCAAGCGAAGTCGCATCGCCGCACATTGCAAACCGCCAGGGACCACACCCGCCCCTTGCCCCGCGCGACCGCCCGCTATATGGAGAACGCACACCTCGCCGGAGTTCGACCGCAAGCCAATGACCGAGCCGCAGCAAACAAAACCCCTCAACGCGCAATACTCGCCAGGCCAGCTCGTTCAGCACCGGCTGTTCGACTATCGCGGCGTCATTGTCGACGTCGATCCGGACTTCCAGAATTCCGAGGAGTGGTACGAGGCGATGGCGCGCTCGAATCCGCCGAAGGACGAGCCCTGGTATCACGTCCTGGTGCATAACGCCGACCACATGACCTATGTCGCCGAGCGCAACCTCGAGGCCGACGAGAGCGCCAAGCCGGTCAAGCATCCCGCCCTCGACCATTTCTTCGAAACATTCGAGAACGGGCGCTACCTGTTCCACCGGCGCGCCAACTAGGCATAGTGAGGAAAGGGCAACCGTGACGGACCATCAAACCTCGTCGCCAAGCCCGGCCCAGGTTACCGCCCGAATTCTGCTTGAAACGCGCTCGGTCCTGTTCAAGCCCGAGGACCCATTCACCTTCACCAGCGGCAAAAAAAGCCCGGTCTACGTCGACTGCCGGCGCCTGATCGCCTTTCCCCAAGAACGGCAACGCCTGATGGAGCTGGCGCGCGCACTGATCGACGAGAAAATTGGCCGCGACGCGCTCGAAGTCGTGGCCGGCGGCGAGACGGCCGGCATTCCCTTTGCCGCCTGGATTGCCGACCTGCTGATGCTGCCGATGTGCTACGTCCGCAAAAAACCCAAGGGATTCGGCCGCAACGCACGGATCGAGGGCAACCTCGAGGAGGGCCAGCGGGCGATCCTGGTGGAGGATTTAGCGACCGACGGCGGCTCCAAACTCAGTTTCGTCGAGGCGCTGAGGGAGGCGGGAGCCCAATGCGCCCACACCTTCGTGGTTTTCCACTACGGCATCTTCCCCGAAAGCATAACCACGCTCGGCGAGGCCGGCGTCACGCTGCATGCGCTGGCGACCTGGCGCGACGTCGTGGACTGCGCCGAAGAAGAAGGCCATTTGGACAAGCCGAGCCTGGCGCAGGTCCGTGCTTACCTCGACGCACCGGACGAGTGGTCGCAAGCCCATCGCGATCAAGCCGGCTGACCTCAGCGGCAATACTTACGGCAGGCGGCATTGTCGGTGGATGTAACTTGCGCTTGAGGAACTCTCTCAATCGCCGGTTCGGCGTGATACGATAACGCACAAAGCGAAAGCTGGAGGCGTTTTATCATGCGCATGCGGTTTCTTCCGGCAGCAGTCGTCGTCGCACTCTTCGCCTTCATTCTTGCAAGTCCAACTGCAAATGCGGCCGAGACGAAAGACGAGTTGGTCATCGGCATCAGCCAGTTCCCGGGCAACTTCAACCCGAACATCGACTCGATGCTTGCCAAATCCTACATCCTGGCGATGGCGCGGCGCCCGTTCACGGTCTATGACAAGGACTGGCAGTTGATCTGCATGCTGTGCACCGAATTGCCCGACCTCGAACGCGGTACGGCGCGGATCGAGAGGACTGCCGACGGCAAGAAGGGCATTGCGCTGACCTACACCATCCGCGCCGACGCGGTGTGGGGTGACGGCAAGCCCATAACCACCGACGACGTCCTGTTCACCTGGCAAGCCGGCCGTGAGCCGACGACCGGCATCAGCAACTTCGAGCTCTACGACCGCATCACCAGCATCGATCAACACGACAAGAAAACCTTCACCATGCACGTCAACAAGTTCACGTGCGACTATGCCGGAATCAACGATTTCGACGTTTTGCCGGCCCATGTTGACCGGGCGAACTTTGCCGACCCGGCCGAATACAAGACCCGCAGCGCCTACGAGACCGACACGACCAATCCGGCACTGTGGTTCGGGCCTTATCGGGTCACGCAAGTGGTTTCCGACAGCCATGTCGTACTCGAGCCCAACCCGACCTGGTGGGGCAAGAAACCGCATTTCAAGCGCATTATCGTTAAGGCTATCGAGAACACCGCAGCGCTGACGGCCAATCTCCTGTCCGGCGATATCGACTATATCGCGGGCGAACTCGGCCTCCTGCTCGATCAGGCACTTGCCTTCGAGAAGCGGCACGGAGACAAGTTCGACTTCTCATACAAGTCGGGACTCATTTACGAACATATCGACCTCAATCTCGATAATCCGATCCTCGCCGACCGCCAGGTGCGCCGCGCGCTCATTCACGCAATTGACCGCAGCGCCGTCAGCGGGCAGATTTTCGGAGGCCATCAGCCCGTCGCTCATGGCCAGACAAATCCGCTTGACCGTGTCTATTACGACGGCACGCCGAGTTACGCGTTCGATCCCTCACGCGCGGCCCAGCTCCTCGACGAAGCAGGTTGGGCTTCGCTCAAGGACGGCATCCGCCACAACGATAAGGGCGAGCCGCTGCGGCTCGAGTTGATGACGACCGCCGGCAACAAAACACGGGAGTTGGTACAGCAGGTGCTCCAGGCGGATTGGCGCAAGGTTGGCGTCGACGTGCGGATCCGCAACGAACCGGCGCGGGTCTATTTCGGCAAGACGCTGCGAGAGCGCAAGTTTACAGCGATGGGCATGTATGCCTGGATCTCCTCACCGGAGAACATCCCGCGCACGACGCTTCATTCGACGATGATACCCACTGCGGACAACGGCTGGTCTGGTCAGAACTATCCGGCCTTTCGCAGCGAAGAGCTCGATACGGTGCTGGACGACATGGAGACCGTGTGCGACGCAAACGAAAATCAGGCCCTGTGGAACCGCATGCAGGAGATCTATGCGACGGAGCTGCCTGTTTTGCCGCTTTACTTCCGCGCAAACCCCTACATTCTTCCCAAGTGGCTGAAGGGAATCGAGCCGACGGGACACCAGTACCCGACCGCCCTTTGGATTGAGAATTGGCACGCCGTCAATTAAGCCGATGACGTATCTACAGCTGCCGATGTCCGGGCTGAGCTAGCGCAATATGCTGCGCTTCGTCTCCGGCCGGCTCGTCGAGAGTTTGGTCGTACTGTTGGCCATGTCCTTCATAATCTATTGGCTGATGGGCCTTATGCCGGGCGATCCGATCGATATCATGATTGCCTCGGACCCCAACCTGACTGCGGCCGACGCACAGCGACTCAAGGCATTATACGGCCTCGATAAACCGATTTTCGACCGTTACTTTAACTGGGTCGGCAGCGCCCTCGAGGGCGAGTTCGGCTATTCGCGCCTGCATACACGGCCGGTGATGGAGGTTCTAGGCGCGCGGCTGCCAAATACAGTCCTGCTTCTCGGGCTCAGCCTCGTGCTCGCGCTGGCGATCGCCGTGCCGGTTGGGATCTATGCAGCTCTAAAGCCCTATTCACGCCTCGACTATGCGATCAATTTGACATGTTTCGCCGGCATCTCCGTACCGCCTTTCTGGCTCGCGTTGCTGCTCATCATTCTGTTTGCGGTCACGCTCGGCTGGCTGCCGGCCGGCGGCATGGGCCACAATTCGGCTGGCGGCCTGAGTGCCTTTGGGACGCGCCTTGAACATCTCATCTTGCCGACCCTGACCCTCACCCTTCTCACCGTTGGCGGCTTCACCAGGTTCATGCGCGCGAGCATGTTGCAGACCTTGCGTCAGGACTACATCCGCACGGCCCGCGCCAAGGGTGTCAGCCTGTCGCGCATGGTCACCGCCCATGCCATGCGTAATGCACTGTTGCCGCTGGTTACGGTCGTCGCGCTCAGCTTCGGCGCCATGTTTTCCGGTGCGCTTATCACCGAGACCATGTTCTCGTGGCTGGGTATGGGCAAGATGATCTACGACTCGATCCTCGGCAACGACTACAATCTGGCGCTGGTCGGCCTGATGTTCGCGACGGGTTTGACCTTGCTCGGCAACTTCCTTGCAGACGTCACATACGTCTGGCTCGACCCGCGCATCACCTTCATCGGCCTGGAAGAACGCCGGTGACGTTCGTCGACGCGACCGGCGCATCCAACGTCGCGATCCGAGGCATGCGATTAAGCCGTCGGTTCCTTCAGCATCGTCTGGCTGTCGCAAGCGCGGGCGTCATTGCTGCCCTGGCACTCCTGTCGATTGCCGCGCCGAGCGTTGAGTGGATGCTCGGGATCAGCGTGGAGACGACAAACCTGTTTGACCGTTTCGCGGCACCTTCGTGGCAACACCCCCTTGGAACCGACGAAATCGGCCGCGACCTCCTGTTGCGGCTGCTCTACGGCGGCCGCGTCTCGCTGGCCGCGGGGCTGGTCGCGGCCATCGCGTCTGCAGTGATCGGCACGTTCATCGGACTGTTGGCAGGCTTCTATGGCGGCAGGCTGGATACGCTTCTCATGCGGTTCACCGACGGCGTGATCGCGTTGCCCCTCCTGCCCCTCCTGATCGTGCTAGCGGCAATCGATTTGAGCAAGCTGGGGTTACCGCCGGAAATCGCCCAGTCGGAGGATGTGAGCCTCTACCGCATCATCCTGATCATCGCTTTGGTCGGCTGGACTACGGTTGCGCGTTTGGTCAGAGTAGAGACCTTATCCATGCGATCGCGAGAGTTCGTTCTCGCGGCAGTTGCCCAGGGTGCCAGCGCGGCGCGCATCATGTGGGTGCACATACTCCCCAACGTCGTCTCGCCGATCATCGTCGCAACCACGTTATCGATCGGCAACATCGTCCTCCTCGAATCGGTCTTGAGTTTTCTCGGTCTCGGCATCCAGCCGCCGTTGCCCAGTTGGGGCAATATGCTGACAAATGCACAAGAGGTGATTTGGTCGGCCCCGCAGCTCGCGATCTGGCCGGGGCTGATGATCTTCTTCACCGTGATCGCCTTCAACTTCTTAGGCGACGGGCTGCAGGACGCCATGGACCCGCGGGCCATCGACTAGGATCGAGGTACATCACAGGCGATCGACCGAAGTTTGAGTGGTTTTGCGAAAACCTCAATTCCACATCACGCACGGGTCTAAATCTCTCATATTTTTCAACTTCTTACACGAATGTGAACGGCGTTGGGTTGCGAATTTCAGCGAATCTCGCTATATGAAGAGTTGAATGCAATGACATTCGTAGAGTCGTTTCCGATTGGGGTCGGATTATGGCTGATATAGCTGGCATTGGGTCATTTGCAGATATTGGCGGCGTCGGTTCTCCTACAGAAGATCGGGAGCCGCGCGAAATCACGCCTGAAGAAGAAGAGCGCCGCGCGGAGTTGGCAGCCGAGCGGGCGCGTGACACATCGCCGAGGGCCGATCCACTTATCGGCGGCGAGGACGAAGTTACTCTAAGCAGCGCCGCACAGAGCGCGACGGCGTCGGATGGCGCCAACGAGGAAGAGGAAGATACCTCGAATGAATTCCCGGAGGCTGGAAACGAGGAACGGGATTCTGCGGTCACGCAGTCGCTGGGACGCGTGATTGATCGATTTGCCTGAGGCAACTTGAATTTATTGAAAGCGCCGAGGGTCCGCATTGTCGGGCCCTTTTTCGTTGGTCGACTTTGAACCCATGTCGAAACGGGACGGACGCTCGATGGACTTGACGGCATCGAACCGGCATCATCGGCACATGCCTATCCCTAGTTGGATCAGATCGGCCGGACACGGGATCGCCTGGGCGATACTGCTTGCCGCCGTGCTGACGGCCGCACCGGCTGCGCGAGCAGCAGACGACGAACCAGAGATCATCGATGAATATCAGGCGCCGACTGCTCCGCCGAAGGTTACCAAGCGGGTGTTCCAACACGAGGTTGCGGTCACCGCCATCGACATCACGCAAAATGGGAACGTTGCCGTGACCGGCAGTGCCGACGGCTATCTCCGTCTCTGGGAGGTGGGCACTGGCAGACTGCTTCGAAAACTCAACAACGAGGCGACGATTTTTTCGCTGGCGGTCTCTCCGGACGGCCGACTGGCAATCGTTGGCACGAGACGAAAACAAGCGCTTGTGTGGGACCTGATCAAAGGGGAAGTCGTGAACTTACTCGATCACGACGACTATGTTCGTGGCGTGACATTTTCGCCTGATGGCAAGACTGCACTGACGGCAAGCGGCGATCATACCATCCGTATGTGGGATGTTGCGACAGGCGAGGTTATCAGGGTGCTGGACCATGGAAGCTCTGCCTGGTCTGTCGATTTTTCGCCCGATGGCAAGTGGGTGTATAGCGGCGCCTTCAAAGAGGCTTGGTTGTGGAACGTCGAGACCGGTGAACGGCGGCACGTTCTTCAGCATCCAAGCGGCGTTACCTCGATCGATTGGTCGCCCGATGGCAAGTTCGTCATTACTGGAAATACGGACAACAAGATTCGCATCTGGTCGGTGGATACCGGTGAGATGGTGCAGCTTGTGAAACATGCGCATTCGGTCTTCGCGGTGGCCTTCTCGCCCGACGGCAAGCACGCATTGACCGGAGGCGATGACAGCACGGCCCGGCTATGGAATGTCAAGACCGGCAAACAGCTGAAAATCTGGGAACATGGTGGCCGTGTTTACTCGGTCAAGTTCACGCCTAATGGTCGGCGCATGCTGACCGCAAGCGACGACGCAACCGCTGTGCTTTACGATCTCGTGCCTTAACAGCCCGTTGATTAAGTGGCTTTTTCCGGCTCTCACCCCCAGATGAGGAATGCGGCGGCGAAAGCCGTCTGGCCGCTTTGCGAACCCCCCCGTGCCACCAGCATGGCCCCGGTGGGCGTGAGCAGAACGAAAATACCGCCATATCCGCCCGCCACGGCCTCCCGCGGGGTGCCGGCGCCGATGAGCTGGCGCATCAGTAACGATAGATTGTGGCCGGCGACGTGGAGCAGGTATCGCTTGTGCACATTCTCTCGCCCGCGCAGCCAGGTTCGTCGCATGCCGCCACGATCGAGGTTGTGGGCAAAGCAGCGCTCGACGATCTCGGCGCGCAGCTTGAAGGCCTCGCGGGCGACCCCGGACTTGAGCCGCGCACGGTTGTTGGTGACCGCGCGCCGCGCCGCCTCATCACCGTGCCAGCGCGAAAAGCCGGTCTGCTTGGGCGCCGCGATCCGGGTCTTCCAGGGACTGTCGTCCAGAGCCCTCAAGACCGCCCGTGAGTGATAACCTTTGTCGGCGACGCATTCGGCCGGGTCCTCCGCCGTCGGTGCCGCATCCACCGCCCCGAGGTTTGCCTCGGCCTTCGCCAGGGTCTTGGAAAGCGTCGTGGTGTCGCCCTCATCGGCCGGGTGCAGCTCGGCCGCCACCACCGCGCCGGTGTCCAGATCCACCGCGTGCTCGGGCTTGTAGGCCAGATGCGTCGTGCCGTCCTTCATCTTGGCGATCTTGGCCTCGGGGTCGCTCTTCGAAACCCAATCCGTGTTGGAAAGCTTCTTGCCCTTGCGCTTCCGCTCCAGACGCGCCAGATCCTCGGCCGTGGGTGTCTCGACCCCGCTTTCCCGGGCCAGGCGCTCCAGCATCTCCCGGTAGCCTTCGCCGTTGGCGCGCCGCACGATGTTCCGCAGCGCCGCGTTGGCCTCCATGGTCGAGGCATCGACGCCGATGCGCTCGCCCTTGATCAGCCCCGCCTCGGCGATCAGCACCAGAACCCAGTCGAAGACCGCCGCGTGGACTTCATGGGGCAGGCGCGTGCGGCTCCGTGACAGCCAGGAATGGTCCGGTACCCGATCACGGCTCCCCAGTCGCAGGAACGCCCGCAGCGAAAGCGAGTCCGAGCAGCGCCACTCCAGACCGCGCTCGCTGTCGATGCCCTCGAAGTAGCCCACCAGGTGCATCCGGAAATAGCGCCCGGGCGGCACCGAGGGCGCGCCCATCCGGGCCGCGTAATAAGGCCGGCAGCTCGCCTCGGCAAAGGCGTCGAAGCCGCCCTCGATCAGCACCGACTGCAAGCGGTCATAAAACACATGACCCGGAGAGCGCGGCATCTCCGACCAGCTCACCATCAGGTCCCCCTGACCATCCTTCTGCCGTCCCATCGCCATCGGCAAACCCCCCTGCAAATCAGGGAACCAGAGAATCAGACGGCGCCGACTTAATCAACGGGCTGTTAAGGCGGATGTGATCGCCCGCTAGAGCGTCTGGCTCAAAATTTGATCGGGCCGTTTGCCTTCTTCCAGCCGTCAAGTCCGCCTTGGATATGACATGTGTCGGTCAGCCCAGCGCTGTGCGCTGCTTCGACAGCCATGACCGATCGCTCACCATAGGCGCAATAGAATATTAGGCGTTTGCCGGTGGCCTTGACGAGCTCATGCAGCATGCCGCCCGGTTTGACATTATCTTCGAGTCCACCATAGGGCGCATGAATTGCGTCCGGGATCTCACCATGGCGCTGGCATTCGGCTTGTTCACGAATGTCGACCAACATCACGTCCGCCGACCCAACCAGCGCCATTGCCTCCTCGCAAGAGAGCGCATAGCCACGTTCGACCAATTCGTCCTGCGGCAACCCGATTTGCAAATTTGCGGGAACGGCCACGTCCATCAAATTCGGGCTCGGCAGATTCAGGTTGTTCATAATCTCAGCGTATTCTTTGGCCGACGATACTTGCAGACGCGGGTTGTACATCCTTTCCTCACCGATGGTACTGACGGTATCGCCATTATAGTCGTGGGCCGGATAGACCAACGTCTCCTCGGGCAGTTTTAGGAGCTTGTTGAACAGCGAATCGTATTGCTCGAGTGGATCACCATTTTGGAAGTCGGTCCTTCCGGTGCTCCGGATAAGTAATGTGTCGCCGGTAAAAACGCGGTCGGCCATGTAATAACAATAGGAACCCTCCGTATGGCCGGGCGTATAGATCGCTTCGAGCGCGATGCCCTCGATATTGACATGCTCGCCGTCGGCCACGCGCATCGAGACCACGTCTACGCCGCTGCCTTCACCCATTACGGTGATGCACCGCGTCCTGTCGCGCAGCGCGCCGAGCCCGGTCATATGATCGGCATGGACATGCGTGTCCACGGCCTTGACGAGCTTCAGGTCCAGTTCGCCCAACAGTTCTACATAATGGTCGACCCTCTCCAGCACCGGATCGACAATTAACGCCTCTCCACCGCGTCGGCTCGCCAACAAGTACGTGTAGGTGCCCGAGACGCTGTCGAACATCTGGCGAAAGATCATTACATGTGCCCCGTAGCCCGCACTTCTCGGCGCCAACACAAAATATCACGATCCAGAATGCGAATCGATCAGCCAAGCGTAGGCCGAAATGGGACCATCGACCATGTCAGGAGAGCGCATTATCCAGATCGGCGATCAAATCGTCGGCGTCCTCTACCCCAACCGAAAACCGCACCAAGCCGTCGCCGATCCCGAGTTCTGCTCGAATGTCCGGCGGGATCGATGCATGGGTCATAATGGCGGGGTGTTCTATCAGGCTTTCGACCCCGCCCAGACTCTCGGCGAGGGCGAATAGCCGGCAGCGTTCGAGAAATCGCCTCGAGGCCTCGATACCGCCCTTCAAATCAGCTGTCACCATACCGCCGAAGCCATCCATTTGACGCTTCGCGAGATCATGCTGCGGGTGGCTCGCAAGCCCCGGATAGAACACGCGATCGATTATTGCATGGGCCTCGAGATATTCGGCGATCGCTTGGGCGTTACTGCAATGACGTTCCATCCGAAGCGCCAGCGTTTTGACGCCGCGTAGCGCCAGAAAGCTGTCGAACGGGCCGGCGACGCTGCCAACGGCAATTTGCAGAAAGGCAAGCTGGGAAGCGAGATCACCCGTTCCCGACACGATGACTACGCCACCGATCATGTCGGAATGGCCGTTCAGATACTTTGTCGTCGAATGAACGACGATGTCAAAACCGCGGTCAAGCGGACGCTGGACGTAGGGTGAGGCGAACGTATTATCGCAGACCGCGATAAGACCGTGAGTCTTGGCGACATCGGCCACTGTAGCGCACCCGGTTCCTTGGGCACAAGTTTGTCTCACGCGGCGGGCCTGATTGAGATCGCGGCGTGCCACGCCTGACGAGCTTGAGCGGGGCTCAGGTAGCCGTTCTTTTCGACGATCCACTGGGCATTGTAGAGTTCGACGAAGTCGCGGACGGCGTCCCGCAGCTCCGCGATGTTGCAGTAGATGCGACCATGGATGATCTGTTCCTTCAGCGTGCGATTGAACCGCTCGGCGACGCCGTTGGTCTGGGGCTCGGCGACGAAGGCGTAGGACGGCTGGATGCCCCAGAACTTGATCTGGTTGGTGAAGTGGTCCGACAGATACTGGGAGCCGTGATCCATCCGCAAGGCCAGCCCCCGAGCCGCGCCGGCCGCGGTCGAGCCATACAGCCCGGCAAGCCCCATGGAGATCGGCTGCAGGGCGGCGAAGCGGTCGCCGCGCTTGCAGACATGCCAGCCGACACACTCGGCGTTCCAATGCTCGACGGCGGTGAAGATCCAGCCCCAGCCGTCGTCCACCGTGAACACCCGAACGCCATCGGTGCCCCACATGAGGTTCGGGGCATGAGTGATGATCTCACCGTCATGGGGATTGCCGCCACGGCGGCGGCAGCGATGGGGCGAGAGCAGATTGTTCTCGCGCATCAGGCGGAGCACCCGCTTGCGGGCAACCCGGATGTCGCGACAGACCCGAAGCCGAGCCCAGACCTTGCGGTAGCCCTCGCCCTCCCAGGGCGATGCCTCCAGGTCGGCTTTGATCGCCACCAGCAGCGCCTGGTCCGAGATCGCGGGCTTCGGTCCCCGACGCTTTGCCGGCGGCTGCTCGGCGTGCTGGCCGGAGGTCATGGCGTAGAACGAGGAGCGGGCCATGCCCCAGGCGGCGCAGACCCGCCGCAGGCCGTAGGCCAGACCCGTGCCGGGAGAGGTGGCGGCACTCATCGCCGCGACCTCCGCCGCCCCAAAGGGCCGAAGGTCTCCGTCTTGGCCTCCAGCAGTTCCACCTGCATGGTCAACTCTCCGATCCGCTTCATGGCGCTATCCAGTTCCGCCTGCACCGGATCGCCCTTGCGTTGCTTGAGCGAGGCGTCGATCCCGCCGATCGCTTTCTCACGCCACTGCTCGAGCCGGAAGATCTCTACGCCCAACTGGCGCGACAGAAGTTGCACCGGCTCGTCACGCAAAAGCTGCAGAACGACCTCACGCTTGCGCGCCACTGTCCATCGCTGGCCAAGTCCCAGCGGGCCTGCCGGCAAAGCCTGGCCTGGGGAAAACGTGGACGAGCCAAGCTCGCCAGCATTTACCACAGGCCCATCAACAGCAACTTTCTTCTCAAAATTATCGGTCATGTTCCGGTCCTCCTTGGACACTTCGATTAAGCCAATTCTGTGTCCAAGGAAATCGGGTCCGACTCAGCGACATCGGCCACCGCTTGCAGATCCAAAAGGCGCAATAGTGGGTTAGTCGGTGTTTCGACCCACACCATCTTGCTCTCCGGTCGAACCACCGCCTCAAGATTCGCCGGATTGGACAGATCGACAAACGAGAATTCGAGTCCTGCGCCACGCCTGCGGACGTTTTCGAACAACCGATAGGTGCCACCGTAAAGGTCGTCGCCGGCGATAATGTGTGATCCGCTCTCGAGCAGCTCCAGCACCGTCGCCGTCGCCGCCATACCGGAGGCAAAGGCAAACCCCCTATCACCGTTCTCCAGATCTGCAACGCAGGCTTCCAGCGCCGTGCGCGTCGGATATTGCGTCCGCGCATACTCATAGCCCTTGTGGACGCCAGGGCTTTCCTGCACGTATGTCGAGGTCGCGTAGATCGGCGTCATGATTGCGCCGGTGACCGGGTCGGGCGCCTGGCCCGCGTGGATCGTCCGGCTCGCAAATGCCAACCGGTTTCGCTTCGTACTTTTCGGCTTCACGTCATGCCCCGGCGCAAGTGATTGATGAGATCAATCTGGGTGATGAGGCCGAGGAACTGACCGTCCTCTACGACAATCGCAACGCGATCGGCCCTGAAGATCGGCATCAGCGTATCGAGCGATTGATCCGGTTCGACGAGCTCCAATCGGCTCGTCATAAAATCCCTAACCGGCGCGCCGAAGCGATCTTCACATCGGTAGATGGCGAGCAATAGATCGGATTCGTCGAGAATGCCCACGATGTGACCGCTATCCAATACCGGGAGTTGCGAGACGTCGTAAAGGCGCATACGCCCGTGGGCCACCAACAAAGTGTCGTCAGGTGCAACGCTGACGACGGCCGCGTCTTCTGTTCTACGGCCGATCAGATCCCGCAAATCGCCGACCTGCGCGCGCTCGATAAAGCCCTGATCGATCATCCAATAGTCATTGAACATCTTTGACAGATATTTGTTGCCGCTGTCACAGACAAGTGTGAGGACACGCTTTGGTTCAGGCTGTGTACGGCAGTAGCGTAGCGCCGCTGCAATCAACATGCCTGACGACGACCCGGCGAGAATACCCTCCTTGGATAGCAGCTCGCGCGCTGTCCGGAAGCTCTCTCCGTCATCAATCGTGATCGCCTGCGAGACCAAACCTAAATCGCAGTTGGCAGGTACGAAATTCTCGCCTGCACCCTCGACAAGCCACGAGCCAGCGTCCTTTATCTCGCCCGTTTCGACCAGATTTGCCAGAATCGACCCCTCAGGATCCGCAAGCACCATTTCCACATGCGGTGCAACGCGTTTCATGAATCGGCCGATGCCGGTCAACGTTCCTCCCGAACCCACGCCGCAGACCACGGCATCCAATTCATGCCCCATTTGCTCCCAGATTTCGGGCGCTGTGCCTTCCTCGTGTGCCAGGGGATTGGCAAAATTCTCGAACTGGTTCACCCAGAACGAATTTGGTGTATCGCGCGCAATCCGTTCTGCCACATCCTGGTAGTATTCAGGATGGCCCTTGACGACGTCCGAGCGCGTCATAACCACATCGGCCCCCATGGCGCGCAGGTGAAATATCTTTTCCTGGCTCATCTTGTCTGGAACGACGAGAGTCAGGTGATAGCCCTTCTGGGCCGCCACCAGCGCCAATCCGAGTCCGGTATTGCCGGCCGTCGCTTCGATCAGCGTGGCACCCGGCTTGATTTTCTGGTCGCGTTCGGCCGCCTCTATCATCGACACGCCGATGCGATCTTTGATCGAACCGCCGGGATTCTGATTCTCAAGCTTGACGAAGAGCCGCGACGGACCTGCGTTCATTCGCGTCAACTCGACGAGAGGCGTGTCGCCAATCATTTCGAGGACGGACGTTCGAACGGTCATCGACATCACTCCACCAGCTGGCAATTTGTCAGCCGTCACACGCGAGCCTGCATTTCATCGCTACGTCGGTCAACTAAGCAAGCTGTAACGGATCTCGATTTCCGTAACGGACTACTAATTCTGAAACGGAATGCGTAACCCGGATGGGGTCGGCGAAGACCAAAGGGTTCCGTACGGTGTCGTACCGCTCAATCGCGGATCAAGCACAACTGCTCGTTGGACGCGCGGCCACACAACGTTTTCACTTTGTCAGCCTCCAACTCGTGCGCAACAATACGCGCCGTCAGCGGACACTTATGGTACGTCCGATCCGCATCCGAACCGCGTTGAGCACTGCCGCGAAGGCTTGCGTTAAGCCCCCCACCGCATAGCACATGAAAATCGATAGCATCTCCGCGCGTTCGATCCGCTTGCGCGAGGTGTAAATCGCAGTTCGGTGGTGGCGTGGCTGCAGTGAAACATAGCGCTGCTCCTTCAAAGAGGCATTGCAATGTTGAAAACGTAGACGCAATGGAACGTTCGTTCGAGAATTATTACAGAACGTTCGTTCAATTAATTGTGAGCTTGAATTCCGGCGTCGGATTGCGCCGTCATATGTGCACTCAGTCGAGAGCCGAAAGGGTGCCGTCGATCATGTCGTCGAGCGTTTTACGATCGTCGATGGCTTTGGCAACGACCCGCATGCCGTTCAACGCACAAAGAATAGTCCTGGCGAGCTTGAGCGGATCGCTGTCGGCGCTGATTTCACCTTGATCGCGGGCTCTCGAAAGCGCCTCGTGAAGCTTGTCCTCCGCCCGCTTCAGACCTGCGGCGGCGATTTCCCCGACCGGGCCGTCATCAGGGCACAATTCTGCGGCTGTGTTCGAGATCATGCAACCCTTGAGGTCTTCGCCGTTAACCGACTGGTCGGCGATCTCGGAAAATAGCGTGCGGATGGCCGGCTTGACCGGGCCGGGACCGTCTAGGCTGGCGAACATAGGTTGGAGCTCGGTCTCGTAGAACCGTTCGAGCACCGCAACATGGAGACTCTGCTTGTCGCCGAACGTGTCATAGAGGCTGCCACGGTTGATGCCCATGGCGTTCACCAAATCCTGCATCGAAGTACATTCAAAGCCCTTGGACCAGAAGACCTGCATTGCCTTGTCAAGGACGTTGTCGCGTTGGAACTCCTTGGGTCGTGCCATACTGGATCCACTCGCTCAGTCGTTCGCCGCAAAGTATTTTCAAAAGATAGTGATTTTGGAACGTAAGTTCAAGTTCTAGCCCGGTTAATTACTGCGACTTCAGTCGGCAACATCGGCCAACGGCTCTGATTTGGCGATACGCGTGCGCCGACCTTCGAGGGTGCCGACGAACACGCTCATCAGCGGCGGAACGATAGCAAGCGTAAGCAGCGCCGAGAGGGCGAGTCCACCGATCACGACCGAGCCAAGGCCCCGATAGAGCTCGGAACCAGCGCCCGGAAACAACACCAGCGGCATCATGCCAAACACAGAAGTAAGCGTGGACATGAAGATCGGCCGCGTACGGTTGCGGGTCGCTTCGACAATCGCCTCGCGATGCTCCAATCCCTCTTCGCGGATGAGAAACAGAGTCTGATGAACCAACAAAATCGCGTTGTTGACGACAATGCCAATGAGGATGACGAAGCCGAGCAGTGTCAGCATGTCGAGCGCTTGAAAATGAAATTGATTCAGGACGAGCAACCCGACAACTCCGCCGGCGGTCGCGAGCGGCACCGAAAGCGCAATGATCAGTGGATAGACAAAACTCTCAAATAGCACCGCCATCACCAGATAGACGATGACCAGCGCCAACAGCAAGTTAAGGCGCATCACGTCCCACGTCTGTGTCAGCTTGTCAGCGGTGCCGCGCATCCGGATCTTTACGCCAGCCGGCAAACCGTCATTCCGCAACTTCCGCACGACTTCACTTTCCAGCATTTCGAGTGCCGCACCCAAGGCAAGTGTGGGCGCCGGGCGGACTTGTAGCGTGATGGTTCGTTCACGCTCGGTGTGGCGGATCTCAACCGGACCTGCGGTAATGACCACATTTGCCAAGGCGTTTGCCGGCAGAATATCGCCGGAGCGCGTGACCACGGGTAGATTTGCGATGCCTTGGGTTTCCAGCACGTTGCTTTCCGGTCCCATGAGGATTAGGTCTGCTCGCTTTCCACCAATCGTGATTTCAGCAACCCTGAGACCGTCGTTGAAAGCATCGACCGTTAGGCCGAGGTCGCGGGCGCTGATGCCGTTGTCGGCGAGGCGAACCGGGTCGGGCAGCAAACGCACTTCAGGCGCGCCGAGTTCAAGTCCGGGTCGCGGCCGTACCTGGTTGCCCTCGCTACGCGGCATTATCCCCGAAATGATTGTGTTGGCACGTTGGGCGACGACAATAACTTCCTCAAGATCCGGTCCGGATATATCCATGTCGATCGCTCGGGCGCCGCCGACACCCCGGCCGAAAATCGACGGCTGAAACATCACGGCGAAAGTCCCGGGCTCGCGATAAACCGGCCGAGATATCACCTGGATCAGCTCTCCAGCCCGTTGCTCTTGGGCGCTGATCGCACCCATGAAGGTTGATGAGTTTCGTGCCACGAAGAAGAAATTGGAAATTCTCGGCGGCTCGCCAGGCTTGGGATCAGGCCCGCTCACCGACACCCAATGCGGCTTGACGGCACTTTCTACGCGCTTGGCGATGGCGGTCGTCGTCGAAAGGTTGTATCCGGGTGGCGGAAATACGATTCCGGCGACAAAATTTCGATTGCCTTCCGGCAGATATTCGAGGTCGGGCAGGAACCGCCAAGTCGCCAAAGCAGTCACGACGGTCAGCACCGCAACCAGTCCCAGCGCAAGTGTCTTGCTATGCGCCACGGCCCTCGACAGCCCGGTGACACCGGCGAGGAACGCCCGGCCGAACTGGTCGATACCCGGCAATCGTATGCCTTCGCCCGGCGCATTGATCTGGTTGACAAGCAGACGGGCAGACAGAGTCGGGATAACCGTGATCGAGACGATCAGGGACAGCATGACGGCGACCGAAATCGCGACCGCGATATCGCGAAATAGCTGACCCACTTCGACTTCCATGACCAGGATCGGAATGAACACCATCACCGTGGTAAGCGCCGAGACAAGAATGGCGCCCCAAACCTGCCTGGTACCTTCGTAGGCGGCAGCCAGCGGCGGCCGTCCGCGTTCGCGAAGCCGATAGATGTTCTCCAGCACGACGATTGCCGCGTCGACCACCATGCCGACGGCAAAGGCGATGCCGGCCAGCGAAATCACATTAAGCGAGCGGCCCAGCATCGCCATGGCGACGAAGGAGGCGACCACCGAAACTGGAATCGCCAGCGCAACGATGAGCGTCGCCCTGGCCGAGCGCAAGAAGACGAGAAGCACGATCATCGCAAGCGTGCCACCGACCCAGATATTCTGAATTACCAAGTTGATCGAAGAATTGATGTAGACCGTATCGTCGTAAATCTGCTGAAGGTGAAGCCGCTGCGGCGGGAGTATCTGCGTGTTGAGTTCCGTGGTCGCCTCGCGGATACCTTTCATGACTTCGATGACGTTCGCGCCGGCTTCCGCAGTGGCGCTCATGCCCATGGTTGCCTCGCCATTTGCCCGCAACAGCGCTGTTGGCTTCTTATAGTCAAAGCTCACATCGCCGACATCGGCGACCGATACACGGGAAACGCCGTTGCCAGTTCCGCTACCCTCGGCGCGAAGAACGACCGCCGCGACTTGCTCGGGTGTGGTGAACTGACCGTCGGTACGCACCACGTAACGGCGTTTGCCTTCTTCAATGTCGCCGCCTGAGATCGAGGCGTTTGCCGCACGCAATGCATCCACAATTTCGGACACCGTCAGGCTGAAGCGCGCCATCTTCGCAGGATCGACGATGATCCGCATTTCGCGTCTGCCACCGCCCCAAACGTTGACGCTGGAAACGCCTGGCACACGTTCGAGACGTTCCTGAATCACGTCTTCGGCGTAATCGCGGTAGGTGTGGAGCTCGCGGTTATTGCCCTCAGTGAGTTGCAGGCGAAACCAGGCAATTGAGTTGTCCTCGGTTCCCGAAGTGTGCAGCGTCGGCTCGTTCGCCTCATCGGGATAACCCGTCACGCGGTCGAGGCGGTTGGCCACCAGCAAAAGTGCCTTATCCATGTCCTGAGCGACGCCGAATTCAAGGATCACGCTGGCTCTGCCCGTTCGCGAGGTGCTTGTCATACTCTTCGAACCTTCGAGTCCGCGCAGTGCCTCTTCCTGGCGCGTTACAATCTCACGTTCGATTTCCACGGGAGCTGCACCAGACCAACTGGTCGATACGCGGATGATAGGCCGTTGCACATCCGGCGCGAGATGGATGGGAATAGTCTGCAGAGCCACGACACCGAACATCAGCGCCATCAGAACACCGGCGATGACGGCAGTGGGTCGATCAATCGCAAGTCTGATCAGGTTCATGAAGTTCGGGCCTGCCGCGGCTCAGCCTGACGTGCCGCCGGCGCCACTGGAACTGGAATCCGACTGTGGCATGCCGGGCCAGCGTACGCGTTGGCCGGGAACCAACCGCTCGTTGCCACGGACGACCACATTGTCTCCATCGGCCAGCCCCTCCAAGACCTCAAAGCGGTTGCCGACGGCCTCACCCAAGCGTACGCGGCGCAATATCGCCCGTCCGTCGGTCACGACGAACACGATCGCCCCGTCACTTCTCGGTACGACCGCATCCTTATGGACCGACACCACGTCTCGAATTTCACCCACCGGAACTAGTACGGTGACACTCTGATTTGCAGCGAGTTGATCAACCATGCCGTTTTCGATAAACGGAATAAATCGCACGGGCCGGGTGCGCGTCCGGACGTTCTCCGATGGCACGATCGCGCGCACCTGCGCTTTGTGCCGGCTACCGTCTTCCAGCACTACGAAGATCGCCCGCCCGACTTCGACACCCCCCATACGGATCGATGGGATATCGGCCTCAATTTCCAGATCGCGATCATTGATAAGCGTAACAACGGCATTCCCGGCACTGAGATATGCGCCTTCGATGGTGTGACGTTCCGCGACCACACCGTCGTAGGGCGCCCTAATCGAGGTGTGTGTAAGCTCGATGCTAGCGAGACGCAGATTTGCCCTGGCACGCGCTATCGCCGCCTCGGCCTCGACAACTTGGCTGCTATACGTGGCAACTTCGCCGCGCTTGTCTTCGAATCGCGCCTGGCTGAAGGCAGCGGAGGTCTTCAAGCCCTCCAACCGCTCGAACTCGCGTTGTGACACGCCAAGTTGCGCCTGCGCCGTCGCAAGCGCCGCCTCCCTCTCAGTCACCTCGGCCGCGCGCAAGTCACGCTCTGCGCGCACCGTCCACGTCAGGAGTTGAACCAGGACATCGCCCTTCGCCACGCGATCGCCGACATCGACAAGCATTTTCGAGACTGGGCCACGCGTAAGGGCGGCGACGACGCCCTTTTGCCGTGGCACAAATCGTCCGAGAACCGGCGCGGTCTGCGCCAGCGGCTCGATGACGACCGCATCGACGTTCACCAGCGCCGCACGGCCTTGGGCGAATGCAGTGTGTGCCACACCGACGCCAAATCCCAGCACAAGAAGAAGTGCGGCAGACCGTTTCAAAGCTCGCTTCCATCGGGCTGGATTCGTGCATCCAGGACCCATCGGCGCCCAAACATGGCGAACGGCCGCTCCCATACGGTCACGGCATCCAACTATGCTCGGCAAGATAAATGCGATTCTGGGCGATTCTGGCAGAAAAACGAGCTCCGAATCCATGCAAATCGGGAATCAAGAAACGCAGGGCTCGTCACAATCCGTCGCCAGTAACACAAAAATGATCGCCGTGATATGCTTCCCACCGCCTTTTGCAGCCGGTAGTGACGCTTCGATGACGACCATTCTGTTAACCCATTCGGCATGCCTCGAACATGATCCCGGTCGCATGCATCCCGAGGCACCGGCTCGTTTGACCGCCGTGCTGGGCGCGTTTGACTCCGACGAATTCAACATTTTGGAGCGACGTGACGCCCCCCGCGCCGATGTCGAACAGTTGGCGCGAGCCCACTCGCTCCCATTCGTTGAGGCCGTCTTAAGCGCCATCGAAACAGACGGCCATGTATCCTTCGACGCCGATACGCGCGCGTCGCCGGGTTCGGGCGAGGCAGCGCTGCGGGCGGCTGGCGCGGTGTGCGCCGCCGTTGACGCCGTGATGGCAGGCGAGGCGCAAAACGCGTTCTGCGCCGTTCGCCCCCCGGGCCATCATGCAGAGCCCGCACGAGCGATGGGGTTTTGTCTCTTTAACAATGTCGCGGCGGGTGCGGCCCAAGCCCGTGTGGTCCACGGATTGAGCCGTGTCGCGGTCGTCGATTTCGATGTCCATCATGGTAACGGAACGCAGGCCATGTTCTGGTCCGACGCGGCGCTGTTCTACGCATCGACACATCAGTCGCCGCTGTACCCAGGCACCGGCGATCGCAGCGAACGTGGCCTACATGAAAATATCGTCAATGTGCCATTGGCACCAATGACCGGGACGACGGAGTTCCGGGACGCCATGACCGGCGAAGTTCTTCCCGCACTCCGGTCATTCGCGCCGGAATTCATCTTGATCTCGGCCGGCTTCGACGCCCATGTGGACGATCCGCTTGCTGAACTTAGATTCAGTGATGACGACTTCGAATGGGCGACCTCGGAAATCGCGAATGTTGCGCGTGATGTCTGCGAGTCGCGGATCGTTTCTACACTCGAAGGCGGCTACGACATGGATGCCCTCGAGCGCAGTGCGGCCGCCCATGTCCGCGCTCTGCTGGCCGCGTAGCCGCGAACGGATCGCCAAGATTCTCGGTGGACTTTACCGAAAGCGGATTCTCTGGTCTTCGATTAGGAAATTTGGATCTTTAGTTTTGCCGTTGAGTTGACCGAAGGAAGAGATTGCCCCTTACCGGCGCAATCCATTGATATTCTCAAGGCGTGCTGGGTTGTAAATTTTACAACCGACGCGACCCGCGAGTATCACCCGCCACATCACCCAAATTTTCTCGAAGGCGCGCGGCGTCATCCTCACGGCGTTTTCGATCCTGCGGGCGTTCTTTGACACCGATATCCGCAGACCGGGTGCGGTGCATGCCACGAGCCATTTCCGGAGAACTTCGCACGGTTCCTCTGTAACTCATGGTTCCCGCTGCGGCAAAGCCAGTGAGATATGCCGTGACATAGACCAAAACGAACTGGCCGGCGAGAAGCGCGATCGAAATGGTCATCAACGACGAAGACAGGCTGTCACTGATGACGAACAACCCGGAGAGAAGCGCAGCGCCACTCAACAGACCAAGCACAAGCAGTCCGCGCGTCAGGTACGTCAAATGCGGCATTGCGGCGTTTCGCGCACATTGCCAAAGCGAAATGGACCACCAGCCTGTGTAGAGTGCCATCAATACGATGCCGAGGACCGGAGAGGCCGTGGCGGCGAAGAAGGAAAGCAAGCCGGCGAGAACACCGCCGACAATTCCGAACAGCCAATAGACGACCCATAGGGAGGCATCTCCCTTCAAACATCGCATGACAATAGTGCTACGCTTGCCATCGGCGTCCGAAATGGCCTTGGAAAACGCATCCAGTATGGGAAGCGCAATTCCCGACAGGAACAACAAGGCGACCACCAGCACTGCGGGTTCGCGAATAAATGCAAAGACGATTTTCATGGTAAGTCCCCGACTATGTGCTTCCCAAGACCTCTGCGCATTTGTGCACCAACGGCACACACCTTAACCTACGAAACGTCTCCGCCCCACAGCAGAGGACATCCAAACGCAGCATATATTCTAACAATCGATACCATTAACTATTGGTTTTTTGGGATGTTTTTCTACCTTTAGTTACGTTTTTCAAAAGTAATGCCTGTAAACCGAGAAAACGGTCAACCGCAATAATTCGTAGAGAATTGGCTCAAACCGGTCATATTGGCAGTTCAGAAACATTGGTTTGGACAGATTCCGACCATCCTTCTACACTTCGCCCGGCAAGGAGAACGGCATGGCCGACGAAAAGAAATCCGCTGACGTTCCAGCAGACGTTCAATCCATGAGCTTCGAAGACGCACTCGCCGAATTGGAGCAGATTGTCCGCAAGCTCGAGAGCGGCAAGGGAAAGCTCGACGAAGCAATTGTCGCCTACGAGCGGGGCGCGGCGCTTAAGAAACACTGCGAGGCCAAGCTGCGGGAGGCGCAGGAGAAGGTCGAGCGTATCGCCATCAGCACGGACGGCAGCATCACCACCGAACCTGCGGACATCGACTAGGCGATCCGCCATGGCGGATATGGCCCAAGCCCTGGCTAGCGCCTCGGCACAGGTTGGCGAGATGCTGGATCATGTGCTGTCGGCCGACGCTGCCCCAGAAGCGCGCCTCTATGAAGCCATGCGATACACGACGCTCGAGGGCGGCAAACGGCTGCGCCCATTTCTCGTTCTGCAGAGTGCGGGATTGTTCAACGTCTCGACGCGCTCGGCGCGCAGAGCAGCTGCGGCAATTGAATTGGTACACTGCTATTCCCTCGCCCACGACGATCTGCCGGCTATGGACGACGACGATCTACGACGCGGCAGGCCGACGACGCACCGCCAATTCGATGAAGCGACGGCCATACTAGCCGGTGACGCGCTCCTAACACTGGCGTTCGAAGTCTTGAGTCACGCCGACACGCACGCAAACTCGCAGGTCCGAAGCGATCTGGTGACAGAACTCGCACGCGCGGCCGGTGGCCATGGCATGGTCGGCGGACAGATGATCGATCTCGCGGCCGCCAAGGAGAGCTTTGGGATTGGCGAAATTACACGCATGCAGCGCCTTAAGACCGGGGCGCTTATCGCCTTCGCCTGCGAAGCCGGTGCAATTCTCGGCAGTGCCATTGAGCCAGCACGCGAGGCGCTCAGAGGCTACGCCCACGATCTCGGCCTGGCCTTCCAAATCGCCGACGACCTGCTCGACGTGGAAGGGACGGTCGAGGAGACAGGAAAAGCGGTTGGCAAAGACGCGCGCGCAGGCAAGGCGACTTTCGTTGGCATCCTGGGCCGCGATCGAGCCCGCGCGCAGGCCAGCTTGCTTGCCGATCAGGCGATCGAACATCTCGCAATCTTTGACGACAAGGCCGACCTGTTGCGCGAGACGGCCCGGTTTGTGGTCGAGCGGCGGTCGTAGTCCGCTGCGAATTGCCGCGCGCGACACCAGCGGTCTTATCTCGGTGATCTCCGCGCAATGAACGATCGGCCGCGACCTTCGGCTGCCGCGCCGGCTACAGAATTGGCACGGGGCAATCCGTGGCGCGGAGAGTTCCATGCAACTTTCACGCTCGCGCTGCCGATCGTTCTGACCCAGCTCGCGCAGATAGGCATTCGCGCCACCGATACGATCTTCATGGGCCGGCTCGGGACGGAGGAGCTGGCGGCCGGAGCGTTGGGTGGGAATTTTTACTTTCTGCTGTATTTGTTCGGTCTCGGAGTCGTCGTCTCGGTATCGGCACTTGCATCCCGCGCGCGAGGTGCCGGCAATACGGACGGAGTGCGCAGAATCGTCCGCCAAGGGTTCTGGGTCGCCACCGCCATCGGCGCACCATTCGTTGTCGTGCTTTGGCAGATCGAGGCAATTCTACTGCTGCTTGGCCAGAGCGCCGCCAACTCAGCGTTGGCGGAGGACTACATTCAGATGATGGTCTGGGGCTTCGTGCCAAGCCTTTGGATGGTGTCGTTGCGGAGTTTCGTGTCGGCCTTGAGCCGACCGCGCTCGGTCCTGCTCGTGACCTTGATCGGCGTCGTCGTCAACGCATTCGGCGACTACGCCCTGATGTTCGGCAACTTCGGATTTCCAGCACTCGGGCTTGCCGGCGCCGGTGTGAGCAGTAGCTTCGTCAACATCCTGATGTTCTCGACGCTGCTTGTCTACGTGGTGAAGGACAAGGACTTTCGCCGCTACGCGATCCTTCGCCGCTTCTGGCGACCCGACTGGGCGAGGTTTAGGGAGATATTCCGTTTGGGCTTACCGATCGGCGCTACGCTCCTGTTCGAGGTGGGATTATTCTTCACGGCTTCGATTCTCATGGGGCTTATCAGCACCGAGCAACTGGCAGCTCATCAAATCGCTATGCAATGTATCTCCGTCATGTTCATGGTTCCGCTCGGCTTCGCCCAGGCCGCGACTATTCGGGTCGGGTTGGCCGCTGGAGCACAAAATCGACAGGCCATCAGCCGCGCCGGCTGGGCGGCAATCATGCTTGGCGGGTCCTTCATGATTGCCGCATCCTATGTTTTCTGGTTTCACCCGTTGCCAATCATCCGACTGTTTCTCGGCGCACGGGTCGCCGCCAACCCCGAGGTCGTCAACTTTGCGGTCCTGCTCCTTGCGGTTGCCGCCATATTCCAAATCGCCGACGGCTTGCAAGCCCTGGCGGCAGGTGCGCTACGCGGGCTCAAGGATACGCGCGTTCCCATGGTGTATGCGGTCTTCGGCTACTGGGCAGTGGGGTTTCCGGTGAGCCTCATTCTCGCTTTCTCGCTTGGTCTAGAAGGGGTCGGCGTTTGGAGCGGACTTGCCGCGGGCCTCGTCATCGTTGCCTGCCTCATGCTCTTGCGATTCCGCAATTGGCGGCGTATCCCAGGCGCCGTAGTGCTGGAACAACCATGAGCAGTCGCACAAAGGCCTCAGCCAAGATGCGTGCGGACCAGTTGTTGGTCGAGCGCGGCCTCGCTGAAAGCCGAACGCGCGCGCAAGCGCTGATCATGTCAGGTACCGTGTTTGCCGGAACGACTCGGATAAACAAACCGGGCACGATGCTAGTGGCCGACGCGCCGCTCGAGTTGCACGGGCGCGATCATCCATGGGTATCACGCGGCGGGGTGAAGCTGGCCCACGCCCTCGATCATTTCGATGTAGACCCCAAGGGGCTTGTCTGTCTCGATATCGGCGCCTCGACCGGCGGATTCACGGATGTGCTGCTGAGCCACGGATGCGCACGCGTTTATGCCGTTGACGTTGGACATGGACAACTCGACTGGCGGCTCCGGCAGGACTCACGAGTCGTCGTCCTGGAAAAGACCAACGCTCGCACGCTCTCGCACGCTGAAGTGCCGGAACCGGTCGATCTCATCGTCTGCGATACGAGCTTTATCGGTCTCGAAACGGTGCTGCCGGCAGCACTTTCACTCGCCGCCCGAACGGCAACGCTGGTCGCCCTTATCAAGCCGCAGTTCGAAGTCGGCCGCGGGCAAGTCGGAAAAGGCGGAGTCGTTCGCGACGAGTCCCTCCGTCTCCAAGTTTGCGAACGGATATCCGAATGGCTCGATCAGCGTCCCAGCTGGCGCGTCCTTGGGATCACCGAGAGTCCGATCACCGGCCCCAAGGGCAACAGGGAATTTCTGATTGCCGCTCTCAGCCATCCTGACTGAGTACATGGAATTTGCTATGGCTTTAGGCGGAATGATGGCATCTGCAAAACGCCGACGGGCGGGATAAAAACCGCAATATCACCAAGGTTTAGCTGAAATCGGCGGCCCAAATCTTGGATCATGGAGATTGCCGGATTGGGCGAAGCTTTTGTCCTTTCGTTGAATAGACCGACGATGCGTTCAATACGTGAACGCGGCTCTGGAAACTGCACGAGATCGATCGAATCTTCGGGCTGGAGACTAAGGGCTCGTTTTACTTCCGTGACCGCAGCACCATACCCGCCAATCACGTCGACGAGTCCGTTCTTGTGCGCATCCGCGCCGCTCCAGACACGACCCCGCGCGACCGCGTCTACCTGCTCGTCCGTAAGGCGCCGGCCGCGGGCGAGCTTCGCCGTGAAGTCGTCATAGATAGCATCAAGAATTCGCTTGAATTTATCCTCCGCACCAGGCGGGAAATCACGGATCTGACTCCACATGGTCGCACGTGCGCCGGCGTGAACTTCGTCCCAGGTGATTCCCAGCTTCCGCCACAGCTCTTCCGAAACCGCTTTGCCGGCAAAGACCCCGATGGAACCGGTAACCGTCCCCGGCTGTGCGACGATGCGGTCCGCCGGCATGGCGACAAAATAGCCACCGGACGCTGCCTGACCTGCCATCGACACGACGACCGGCTTGCCGGCTAGGCTCGCGCGTTCAACCTCCCGCCACACGGTGTCAGCGGCCGTGTGGGCGCCGCCAGGACTATCGATACGGAACAGAATGGCGCGAATGTCGGGGTCCGACGCCGCGGTCCTTATCGCATTCGCCACGGTGTCGGCTGCAAAGGTGTTGCCACCGGAAAGCGCGTTGTCATCCGCGCCCGGCAGAACCGCCCCGACGCCGAAGATCAGGGCCACCTTCGGGCCATCGCTATTGGGTCTCTCAACATCGCCATGATATCGATCGATTCGAACCAGGCCGGCGGCGGCCTCATCCAAGTCCGCAGTGGCACGCGCCGCATTTACAACCTCAGACCAGTAGCCCAGCTTATCCACCAGCTTCGCGGCCAGGGCCTCCGTCGCGAGGTAGGGACCTTGATCGACCAGTTTTCTGACGGCATCAGGCTCCAGTCCACGCGCAGCGGCAATGCCCGAAATAATTTGCGAAAACCAGGAATCGACAAGCCGCTGCAGAGAAGCACGCGCTTGGTCGCTGAACCCCTCGCGCGTGAACATCTCCGCCGCCGCCTTATACTCCTGACGCTGCTCGACCTTTGCCTGAACGCCGAGCTTTTCCAAAGCGCCTTTGAGAAACGGCGCTTCCAGAGCGAGGCCCGTCAGGCCGACTGCGCCCGAGGGCTGAACCCAAATCGTTTCGAACGCGCTCGCCAGATAGTAGGCGACCAGCCCGCTGCCGCTAAACGACTCGGTAAAGGCCACAGTGAACTTGCCGCCGCTGCGGAATCCCGCGACGGAATCCCGCAATTCTTGCGCCTGTGCAATGGTGACGCGGCCCGATCCGAGTTTGACGACGAGCCCTTGAACGCGGTCGTCCCGGCGCGCGGCATCGAGGGTATCGACGAAATCCCGCACGACGAGAGGCCCGCCGGCGAGGTCGCCAAACAAGTCTGTGCGACCGACCTCTACGAAGCCTGAATTGAGGTCTGCCACCAGCAGGATACGTGAGGGCAAGGGCCGGAGACCATCGCCGAATCGCACTGCCAGCACGCCCAGCAGCAAGATCGTTGCAAGCGTTGTTGCGCCGAGTGACGCCAGACCATAAAGCAGTATCTTCTTGATCGCTCGCATCTAAAGTCTGCGGAGATCGCCGCGATTACGCCGACAACAATTCATCCGCCCTCGCGACGGCGGCACGCGCCTGTTCGGTGTCGCCAAGGCTATCGTGGGCTGACCCAAGAAGGCGCCAGCTCGAAGGGCTTCGCGGTTTGAGCGCCGTGCGCTCAGAGAGCAACGACCGCGCCAGCGCAAAGCGTCCAGACCTTAGAGCCGAATGAATCAACGTCTCGACAAAGAGATCGCGCTGCGCATGACTGCCGCCGAGGGTCAACACGTCGTAACGGATCGGCAGTAGGAGATCGACCGCCTGGCCGTGCTCGCCATCGTGGAAGGCGACCAGAGCCTTGCAAAGCGGAAGACCTACCCGCTCCGTGACGCGTGCTTCCGTGACTGCGTGCTCACTTGCAAATCCATCGAGACTCTTCAACATGCGACTGGCGCTGGCGTTGCGCCCACTCCCGATTAGTGCCATCAGAAAGTGAGCATCGACGAAGGCCAGCACATGATCATCAATGCGATCCTCGGACTGGGTTGCGAGTTCTTCCCAGCGGTCGCCAACCGCAATGCCACGCACCTCAAGCCGCCACAGCAGTGAGGCAGCATTGCAAATGTCCAGATACTCGTTCGACTTGTCGGCCCGCACCTCAGTGTCGTACAGGTCGAGGACTTCGTCAAATTGTTCAAATTCGATGTGAAACAGCGCTCTGTGCCACCATATGTGATAGCGAAAGTTGTTGCAGTGACGCCAGCCCGGTTCGGTCGACTTGACCCAGTCAACGCCTTCGCGATAGCGACCCTGCATCTCCAGGACGTGGCAGATCGAGTGGACCGCCCAAATATCACCGGCATTTAGTTCGACCGCGCGACGCCCGCTTCGCTCGGCCAACTCATAGTCGCCGGCCTCTTCAAGCGCGAACGCATAAACCCCAAGAACGAAGCCATAGCAGGGGACGTTTTCGTGCCAGGCATGCATGACGCGCGCCGACAAATCACGGCCGTTTGCTGTATCGCCCAAGTAGAAATAGGTGTGATAGGCAAGGCGAAGCGCCACAGCATCAAGCGGATACTCGAGTAGTATTTTCTCCCAAACCTGAACCGCGCCGGCAAGGTCGCCACTCGACCATGCCTTCAGTGCATCTATATGCCGGTGCTCGCGGTCGGTCGCGCCACGCTCGGACGCCGATTTCTCCGCGGCAACGATCGCCTGCCCGGTACGGCCATTGAGCACCGGATTGGCAAACAACTTGTAAAAGTAGCCCTTCAGCACGTGCCCCATGAGAATGTCCGGGTCGGCACCGAACATTCCCTTCAACTCGGCACCGACATCCGAACGCAGGCCAAGATAGCCAGTAACCGACTTGTTGAAGAACTCGACTGCCTCATCGCTCGACGACGTAACTGCGAGACCGTGTTGATCAGCGAACGTGTTGTCTGCCTCCATTATCCCAATCCTGTATTCGCGTTGCTTATGGTGCTCACACTCAACCGCACTGCGCCTTGTGTCGCAGCCAGTGGTCGGCGAGAACACAGGCGACCATCGCCTCGCCCACCGGAACGGCGCGGATGCCAACACACGGATCGTGACGGCCCTTCGTGGAAATTTCCGTCTCTTCATGGTCAACCGTGATGGTTTGGCGTGGACTTACGATCGAACTCGTCGGCTTTACCGCAAAACGAGCCACGATATCCTGCCCCGTAGAAATTCCACCCAGGATGCCACCGGCGTTGTTCGACAGAAATCGCACGGTTCCGTCGTCGCCCATCCGCATTTCGTCGACGTTTTCCTCGCCCGTCAACTCCGCCGCAGCAAACCCTGCGCCAACTTCCACGCCCTTGACCGCGTTGATGCTCATGAGTGCGGTCGCCAGATCCGCATCGAGCTTGCCGTATACCGGTGCGCCGAGCCCTGGTGGCAATCCGCTTGCGACGATCTCGATCACCGCACCGGCGGAGGATCCTGCTTTGCGCATTGCGTCGATGTGCTTCTCCCAGGTCTTCGTCATTTTCTTGTCGGGACAAAAGAACGGGCTGGTCGCAACGCCTTTCCAATCCCATCGGCTATGATCGATCTCATGTGGACCGATCTTGGTCAATGCGCCGCGAACCGAAACATCCGGTGAGACTTCTGCGGCGAGCACTTTACGCGCTATGGCACCGGCCGCAACGCGCATGGCCGTCTCGCGCGCCGATGATCGGCCACCACCACGATGGTCGCGGATACCGTATTTCGCCCAGTAGGTATAGTCCGCGTGGCCCGGTCGGAACTTATCCTTGTTGTCCTCATAATCACGCGCGCGCTGATCCTGATTTTCAATTAACAGGCCGATCGGTGTCCCTGTCGTGCGTCCTTCGAAAACGCCCGATAGGATCCGCACCGCGTCTGCTTCGCGCCTCTGACTGGTGTATTTGCTTTGTCCTGGTCGGCGCTTGTCCAACCAGACCTGTATATCCGCGGCTTCCAACTGGATGCCCGGTGGGGCGCCGTCGACGACGCAACCAATCGCCGGCCCGTGGCTTTCACCCCAGGTCGTGAAACGAAACAGATGTCCGAATGAGTTAAAGGACATGGGCCCGAAGGTCTCCTCAAGCCTTAACTTCGAGCCCCTCGAGCAATTGTGACACCTCTGCTGCGGCATCAACAGCAACCATGCCGACTGTGTGATATCCACTGTCAACATGATGGATTTCACCTGTCACCGCGCTCGAGAGATCGCTCAGGAGAAAGAGTCCAGCGCCGCCGATTTCATCGATCGTGACGTTGCGCTTCAAAGGCGAGTTCAATTCGTTCCATTTAAGGATGTAGCGGAAATCGCCGATGCCGGAGGCGGCCAACGTCTTAACCGGGCCGGCGGAAATCGCATTCACGCGAATCCCACTGCTGCCAAGATCGACCGCCAGATAACGCACGCTGGCCTCAAGCGCAGCTTTGGCAATGCCCATGACGTTGTAGTGCGGCATCACGCGCTCGGCTCCGAAATAGGTAAGCGTCAACACGCTGCCGCCCTCGACCATCAAAGGAACGGCCCGCTGGCAAACGGCCGTCATCGAGTAGCATGAAACGTCGAGCGTGTTGAGAAAGTTAGCGCGGCTTGTGTGCAAATACTGACCCTTGAGCTCGTCCTTGTCCGAGTAGGCGATGGCGTGAACAAGAAAATCTAGCGAACCCCACTCCTTCTTGAGCTGGCCGAACACCGCGTCAATACTCTCGTCGTCCGTCACTTCACATTCCATCACCAGGTCCGAGCCAACCGACGCAGCAAGTGGCCGGACGCGCTTTTCCAGCGCCTCGCCCTGGTAGGTGAACGCGAGGTCCGCACCATGCTCCGCGAGCGTCCGGGATATCCCCCAGGCAATCGATCGGTCATTTGCGACGCCCATGACAAGACCCCGCTTACCGGTCATAAGCGCGTTCAAGTCACCCATCTATTCCCCAATTTGAGAAGCAGCAGAGGTGCGGGTGCTCATCCTACACAATGCGATCAATGGAGGTAAAGCGCGTCACAAGGTTCGCCCGTTGCCCAATCCGGTTTATGATTATCGGTGCCTTGTTGAGGATTGCCGATGGCTACATACCGATCTCGTGAGGATAACAAAGGCGTCCGAAGCGGCGTTGCGGCGATTGGTCACCTTGTCGTCTTCGTCGCGCGGCGATATGGAGCCGACCATTGTAGTGCGCGTGCGGCCGCTCTGACTTTCTCATCTCTGCTGGCGGTCGTGCCGTTGCTCGCGGTCGGATTCGCGGCATTCGCGGCATTTCCCGCATTCGATGAAGCACAGCGGTTGGCACAAGACTTCATGATCGAGAATTTTGTGCCGCACGCCGGTGCCGTCGTGCATCAGCAACTGGAACAATTTGTATCCCGGACGGGACAGCTGACGGCCGTTGGCGCCATCTTCCTGGCGATAACTTCGGTAATGTTGCTGTCTTCGGTTACCGCCACCTTCAATGCAATCTGGCGCGTCGCTGAGACCCGTGCCTACGTTACGCGGTTGCTTGTGTATTGGTCCGTGCTCACGCTGACGCCGCTTATATTTGGCACGAGTCTTTCGGTCTCAAGCTACCTCTTTGCGATTGCTCGGGAAAGCGGCGTAGAAACATACACCGGGTCGTTGACGCGCCTGGCTGGTCTTTTCCCACCATTGCTGCAGGTTGCTGGGTTCTGGGTCGTATTCGCCGTAATTCCGAACGCGACGGTGCGTCGGCGCGACGCGCTCGTGGGCGCGATTGCGGCAGCCGTTATGTTCGAGCTCCTGAAGAAAACATTCGGGCTGTACGTCGGCAACGTTCCGACCTACCAGACTGTGTATGGCGCACTTGCCGCCTTCCCCATCCTTCTGATCTGGGTCTACCTCGCTTGGACCGTGGTGTTGGCCGGTGCTGAATTGGCAGCGGGACTACCGGCGTGGCGAGCCGGAACGACCGGTCAGCATGAAGACAGTCCGCAGGGCGCAACTACATTGATCGCAGCATTGCGAATTCTCGAAGAGCTATTGGGCGCCAGCCAATGGGGCCGTGGCCTGCAGACCGCCGACTTGCATGCGTCCTCACCGTTGGCGCCAAACTCGCTGGCATCGCTGTTGGAGAAGCTCAAGCGGCATCGCTATGTAGCAAGAGGCGAGAATGGCGAATGGCTTCTAGCGCGAGACCTCGGTGCCGCGACATTCAACGAGCTGTACGACGACCTGAACATGTCCCTCTTGCCTTCCGACACCTCCCATCTCCGCACGCTAAGTTGGGGTCCGCGGTATGCTGAGTTCGCGGCGGCCGTTGATCAGGCACAGAATCCGCTATTTTCGATTCCACTCAACGAGTTTATTAGCGCAACAGGCGCCGGCGAGATCATCGATATTGCAGTGGCAGGAGGCAGCGGCGAAAACATCGAATCAGCGCCCTAGCCGGCGCTGATACTGTCGTAACTGTACCGATCTCAGATTTGTGTCGAAGATGTCCGATTCGGACGGCGATGGACCTTAATCCGAATCACCGTCCGTGCGGACTTTATAGTCGTGTGTCTGCGCCCATTCACGAACGAATTCAGTCAGTTGTTCGTCCGGTTTGTCGGGTAGGACGACGCGTAGGGTCACGTATTGATCACCGCGACCACTCCCCTTCGCGCCTGCGATTCCCATGCTCTTGAGACGTAGCTTGGTCCCTGTGTTCGAGGCAGCGGGTATCGTCACCATAACATTCTTGCCAATTGTTGGCACACTAACGCGCGCGCCGATGACCGCTTCATTGAGCGTCACCGGCAACTCGAGATAGATATCTACGCCCTGCCGCTCGAACAGGTGGTGAGGATCGACCTGAACTTCGATAAATACATCCCCTGGAGAACCACTACCTTGCCCAGGCAATCCTTGGCCCTTGAGCCGTAATGTTCCCCCATCTTCCATACTTGGCGGAATGTTAACGTCAAGCGACTTGCCATCGTGCAACTGAATTCGCCGGCTAGCACCGTTCGCCGCATCCAGAAAGGAAAGGCGAAGCGCCAACCTGATATCTTCGCCCTTTGCCGCCGTCGACCAATGCCATCCCCGTTTTCGACGGCTAAATAGATCGGCAAAAACCTCCGAGATATCCGCGTCGGATTCCCGAAAATCAAACCCGCCGGGGCCGGCGTGTGCATACGCACGTTGAAAGCGGGCGCCGGGCCGCTCGGACCCATCTGCGTTGATTTCACCTTGGTCGTAGCGGCGGCGCCTCTCGGGTACCGAAAGCAAGTCGTAGGCTGCGACGACTTCCTTGAAATGCTGTTCGACGATCTTGTCGCCAGGGTTGAGATCGGGATGCAGTTCTTTGGCGAGGCGATGATAGGCTTTCTTGATCTCGTCCTGGCTTGCGGACTTCGTGACGCCCAGGATTTCGTAGGGATCTTTCATTATGCGTTACTTCTGCATCCTGTGGCATGTCGAAATTGTGCCGAACTGCGTCTGTCGGAATTAACAAACGCAGCACAACTCACCCTACGCCTCAACGAGAAGCGTGGACATGCCAATCCGGAGCGACGAAAGCTCTCTATCGGGTCGTTTATTTGACGATCTTCCAGCTACCATCCGGTTGCTGACATGCAGACCCGAAAGCCTCTTCGGTCTGGCCATCAATCGTCACCGCTGTTTTGAACTCACGGCAATAGGCTCCGGTTTGCGCCTGATTGCCATCCCGGATCGCCGTCACGGTTCCGGCATGCCCAGATTGCGGATTATTCCACGAGACCGTCTGGCCGAGCTGCGCCGTCTGCGCCTGTTTATAGGCATTTTCGGCATGAGCCTGATCAGCTTTGTCCAGTGACTTTCCGACTTCGCTTCCAGCATATGCTCCGAGCAACGTGCCAATCGCCACGGCCGCCAATTGACCACTGCCGCTGCCGATCTGTGAGCCAGCCAAAGCCCCTAGTCCGCCACCGAGTAACGTCCCAACAGTCTGCTTCTGACCGGCATTGTTCGCACATGCGGACAATCCAAACGCCGCCACGAAGATGATCGGAATAATCCGAATGCTAGTCGCTTGTTTCAACATTTCAATGCCTCTCCGACCACTTGGGTTGCACATTCACTGCTGACATACTCAAGTACGCCGCACTTATTGAGCGTATGAGCCTTGCCAATTTCGGGCCAATTGCCGATGTTTAATCCCAATGTAAGCTCATCAGCGCTGACATAGGTCAATATCGACCGGTTCCCGTTTTAGACATTCTATATATGTGTCCGCAATGGCCGAAGCTCAAGTACAAGATCCGATCGTGCAATTCCTGGAATGGTTTGAAGAAGCAAAACAGGGGAGCAATCCGGATCCGACCGCGTGCGCGGTTGCAACCACGGATGCTGAACATCGACCTTCAGTCCGCATGGTCCTGCTAAAGGATGCTGATGTGCGGGGGTTCGTTTTCTATACCAATACCGAGAGCTGTAAGGGCACGGATTTAGCGGCTAACCCCTTCGCGGCGCTTCTGTTTCATTGGCGGGATCCGCATCGACAAGTGCGGGTAGAGGGCCCGGTCGAGCTCGTCAGCAGCGACGAAGCAGATGCATATTTTGCAACCCGGCACCGATCGAGTCAGATCGGCGCCTGGGCGAGCGCGCAATCGCGGCCGATAACGGGTCGTTTCGAGTTGGAGCGGAAAGTGGCGGAAATTACCGCAAAGTTTGCGATTGGTGCCATTCCGCGGCCGCCAATTTGGTCAGGATACCGACTCGCGCCGGCTCGTATCGAATTCTGGCAGGAGCGGAAGTTCCGGTTGCACGAACGCATTGCCTATGTGCGCGACGATACGACTTGGAATAAGCAGCGACTCTACCCGTGAGGACTCGTGACAGAAGAACCTGAAACAGTCGGCCCGCCGGCATCGGCGAAGTTGATGCGGGCGGCAACGTATGCGTCTGTCGCTGTCGCCGTCATTTTGATCGCCGTCAAATTCTTTGCCTGGGTGACAACCGGCTCGGTAGCAATCCTTGCGACCCTCGTTGATTCGCTGCTCGATGCGCTGGCGTCGCTCTTTACATTGCTGGCGATCAGGCATTCCCTCGTCCCGGCTGATCGAGAGCATCGCTTCGGCCATGGCAAGGCAGAGGCGCTTGCCGCGCTCGCGCAGGCGGCTTTCATTTCCGGTTCGTCGGTATTGCTCCTCTTCCAGGCGAGCCAACGACTGTTGCAGCCGCAGGTTCTTTCAAGAACTGAGATCGGCATTTGCGTGATGATTTTCTCGATCGTCGTTACTCTCGCCCTCGTCGCATTCCAGCACTATGTGGTGCGACGCTCCGGCTCACTTGCAATATCTGCCGACTCGATTCACTACAAGGGCGACATTCTGGTCAATCTAGCCGTCATCGCAGCACTCTTTTCCAGTCGTTGGTTTGACGCAACGTTTATCGACCCGTTATTTGGCGCCGCAATTGCTTTCTATATACTTTACAGCGCTTGGCAGATCGTCACAGGAGCGCTCGATATGTTGATGGATCGCGAGCTCCCCGGCGAGGAGCGGCAGCGTATCCGCGAAATTGCGCTTGCACATCCGCAAGTTCAGGAGGTGCATGACCTTCGCACACGCCGCTCAGGGCAAACTATTTTCATTCAGCTTCACCTTGAGCTGGATCCAAAGATGCCACTTACCCAATCCCACGAAATCGCCGATACCGTGGAGGATGAACTCTGCGCGGCATTTGACGGAGCCGAAGTCATCATCCACCAGGACCCGGCCGGGCTCCGGGAGGCTCATCAAGACTACGCATAGTGCGCGACGCTGGTCAGCGCATCGTCCCGACTGACAGACCCGCGGCCGCCTGATAGGCTCGCGTTATGAGCAAGCGCAACAAACTGATCGTGCTAACGGGTGCAAGTCGCGGTATCGGCCACGCAACCGTCAAACGATTTTCTGACGAGGGCTGGCGCATCATTACATGCAGCCGCGAGGACGTGCCGGAGGCCTGTAAGCGAGACCCGAACTGGACCCAACACATTCCCACTGACCTGGCGGATGCCGGCTCCGTCGAGACGTTTGTACATCAGGCCAACGAGATCATTGGCGGCGAGGCATTGCATGCGCTGGTCAACAACGCAGCGATCTCGCCTAAAGCTCCCCACCATGAACGTCTGGGTTGTCTGAATGGAGACGTCGAGCGTTGGCGCGAGGTCTTCGAACTCAACCTCTTCACGCCGCTGTTACTGTGCCGGGGATTTGCCGCCGCCCTGGGACGCGGTTCACGCGAAGGCGGTGCGTCGATCGTCAACGTTACGTCGATTGCGGGACACGCGATCCACCCGTTTGCCGGATCGGCCTACGCGACGTCGAAGGCAGCGCTTTCAGCGCTCACACGCGAACTTGCGGTCGAGTTTGCCCAGCTGGGCGTTCGGGTCAACGCCGTCGCACCCGGCGAAATCGAGACCGAAATGGTCGGTGAAGAGTATGAGCCTCTGATTAATCGCATACCGATGCATCGCATGGGGTCACCAAGCGAGGTCGCATCCTGCGTCTTTCAGCTTTGCTCACCTGACTTCGGCTATGTCACCGGAACGGAAGTTTTCGTAACTGGCGGCCAGCACGTCTACTAAGCGAGGTCGACGAGGAGGCTGCGGTGTTGCAGCCGTAGGGTCAGTCGCTCTTCTGTGGTGATGAGAACATCGCATGACGGGCGGCAAGCGCGTCAATTTCATCCTTCAACCAGCGACCGAGAATACCATCGCTATACGCGCCTTGTAGGTCACGCAGCCGAACGAGTTCCTGTTCGCACATTTCCGCCAGCGCATCGAGCTGATCGACCCGTTCGTCATCGGACAGCAGCGGCAGGAACCTCAGTTTCAGCGCGACGATCAAACGCGTTACGTCATTAACGGGCGCCCGCACGTTTGAGGCCATCAACGCCTTGAAGGCGCTACGTCCCGCATCCGTAATCTTTAGAACGGTTGTCTCGTCGACGTCGTTTGGTCCGACCCATGCCCCCCCCGCGGCATCCGCCGGCGCCACCAATCCCTCGAAACACATAAGGTCGATAGATGTTCCCAACAGATCCAGCGACGGACCAATCAGGTGAGCGATAAAATAGCGCAACTCGCCCGACAGCTCGCCGTGTGGCCGATTGTTCTCGACAAGGCAACCGAGGGCCGCCAATCGAATCGCTTCGGTTGGGATCAGTGTGTTATCGCGATACATCGAACTGCGTTTTCATGGCGAGTGAGGCAGTATTTGGCGAGCAGGACTCCATCGGTCATGCTGCCCGTCTTAGATCCAGAGTATCCCAAATCTCGGCAAGCGCTGCGACGAGCTTGTCCATCATTGCATCGTCGTGAAACGGCGAAGGCGTGAGCCTCAGGCGCTCGGTCCCGCGCGGGACGGTCGGATAATTTATTGGCTGGACGTAGATTCGGTGTTGCGTCAACAACTCATCGCTTGCCTGCTTGCAGCGACGCGCATCACCGACGAGCACAGGTACAATGTGACTTTCGGATGGAAGCATGGGAATGCCGGCCGTCGCGAGCATATCCTTCAGCTTTGCCGCGCGCTCCTGATGGCGCATACGTTCACTTTCGCCGCTCTTGAGATGACGCACGCTGGCCAACGCTCCCGCAGCAATCGACGGCGGCAACGCCGTTGTGAAAATAAAGCCATCGCCGTAAGAACGCACAAAGTCGACCAGACTTGTCGACGCCGCGATGTAGCCGCCAACCACACCGAACGCCTTGCCCAAAGTACCTTGAATAACGGTTACCCGGTCGGCCACATTGTCACGCTCGGCTACACCGCCACCTCGCGGTCCATACAGGCCTACCGCATGCACTTCGTCGAGGAACGTCATGGCTCCATGACGCTCGGCCACATCCACGATGTCGGCAATTGGGGCAATGTCTCCATCCATGGAATAGACGGACTCAAAGACCACCAGTTTCGGCCAATCGCGATCGTCTTCCGCTAGCAACCGGTCGAGATCGGCGGCATCATTGTGCCGAAAAATTCGCTTTTCCGCTCGGCTGTTGCGGATGCCCTCGATCATCGAGTTGTGGTTCGAAGCGTCGGAGTAAAGGATGCAACCTGGTATCTTGCCGCCGAGGGTGGAAAGCGCCGTCAAGTTGGCGACGTAGCCCGAGGTAAACAAAAGGGCGGCCTCGGTTCCATGTAAGTCCGCAAGCTCCTGCTCGAGCAGGACATGATAGTGGTTTGTCCCTGAAATATTACGTGTGCCGCCCGCGCCGGCGCCACATTCACGAAGCGCCTTTTCCATGGCGTCCAGTACCTTGGAATGCTGTCCCATCCCCAGATAATCGTTGGAGCACCAAACCGTCACTTCGCCAACGGACGCACCGTCATGGCGCATCGCGTGTGGAAAATCCCCAGCTTTGCGTTCAAGGTCGGCGAATATCCGATACCGACCCTCGGCCTTTAGCGCGGCCAACGCATCGGCAAAGTATCGGTCAAAGTTCATGGGCCTATCCTAATCGTTCTGCAGACTATTGGCGCGGGCGTTGGATCTGGTCTCGCATAACACTTGAAATACCAGCACTATTCCAAGCGTATCAAGCACCGCCGTTCCGACGCAATGGCATGTTAGCTAGCGTCAGCAAGCCCTTCACTGACGATATATGTAAGCGTATCGTCAAGCGCCTTGGCAAAGCGATCCACCATCTCGCCAATCTCATCGACAGTAATGACAAGCGGTGGTGAGAATGCAACGGCATCTCCCCCGAGCGGCCTCAGCAGGACGCCGTGTTCTTGCGCACGTCCTGCCAGATATGCGCCAATGCCCAAAGCCGGGTCGAAGTTTTCGTGCGTCTGCTTGTCTCTTACCAACTCAACCGCCGCAATCAGTCCGATCCCGCGGACCTCACCTACAAAGGGACGATCGGCCACGGAGCGCAAACCATCCTGCAACGCCGGCGCAACCGTGCGAACGTGACTGACGATGTCGCGTTCCTCATAGATCTTGAGCGTTTCCAGCGCGACGGCCGCACTTACAGGATGTCCGGTATACGTAAAGCCATGTCCGAACAGACCGATCTTGTCGCTATTGGTTTGGACGACGTCGTAAACCTTTTCATTCATCATGAGGCCTGAAATCGGCAAATAAGCGGACGACAGCGCCTTCGCAATGCAAATCATGTCCGGTTCAAGATTGAAGGTCTGCGTACCAAACATGCTACCCGTCCGCCCGAAGCCGCAAATCACCTCGTCAACGATGAAGAGGATGTCGTGCTTCTTGAGGATCGGCTGGATCTTCTCGAAGTATGTTTTTGGCGGCACGATCACCCCGCCAGCCCCCATGACTGGCTCGGCAATGAACGCCGCAATCGTCTCTGGGCCTTCGTCGACGATCAGCTTCTCGAGGCTTGCCGCCATCCGCGTGGCGAAGTCCTCCTCGCTCTCACCCTCGATGCCATAGCGGTAGTGGTGCGGGCAGTCGGCATGCAGAATGCCGTCGATCGGTAACCCGAAGTCACGATGATTGTTTGGCAGGCCCGTCAAACTCGCCGCCGCAACCGTGACGCCATGATAGCCTTTGATTCGGCTGATGATCTTGCGCTTTTCCGGCCGCCCAAGCGCATGGTTGTAATACCAGGCGAACTTGACGGCTGAATCGGTCGCCTCCGAGCCCGAGTTGCCGAAAAACACATGCGACATAGGCACCGGCGCCATGTCGATCACCTTTTCAGCTAGATCAATGACCGGGTTATGGCTGCGCGAGAAGAATGTATGAAAATAAGGCAGCTTCCGCATTTGCTGGGTCGCCGCCTCGACGAGGCGCTCTTCACCGAAACCAAGCGATGTGCACCAGAGGCCCGCCAGGCCTTCGATATAGGCCTTGCCACTCTCATCATAGACCCAGACCCCCTTGCCCTCGGTGACGATCAGCGGACCGGTCGTCTCATGCGCCTTGAGATTGGTGTAGGGGTGCAGCACATAGGCGATATCTCGGCTCGCTGGCGAGTTGCCGGGCTGTGTCATGACTGGGCTCTCCCGATTTGTCTGTATCTCGGCGCTGATAATCGACTGTTGCCGCGACTTTACACTATTCCGCCGCCGCCTTGGCAAGCTGCGTAGCGTAGACGCCGAAGAAGGCGGTCAGCTCCATGCGTTGGAACCGGCAGTGTTGCCAATCACACGCACCGACGTCGGCGAGGTCAAAACTTGGATCTCCCGACAGCCTATTCTAACGACCTGAAACCCGTCGGCCATCTGTACCGTAGCGTCTGAGCTGGGCAGTAGGGCGTCGTCCGCGCCAAGGTGCGGAACCAGCGCGCCGATTTCCGCAGACCGCGCGCGTTCAGCCACCAATACCGCTGCCGCACTGACGGCCACGACGAGGCCAGTAATACCGGCTATCTCAAGTCGGGTGCTACGTTCGTTATAAATCAGCGATTGCTCAACGTTCGCCAGCTCCACCTCGCCAAAGACAACATTCTCCAACGCGTCCTTCTCGCCAACCTCCCAGACCGCAGCCCAGGCACCGACATCGCTCCAACCAAGCTCGACAGGGATGACGACCGCCGCATCGGTGCGTTCCATAACGGCGCGGTCGATTGAGTTCGTTGGACAGTCTGCGAACGCCTTCGCGCCGATACGTAGAAAGTCGTCCGCCTGCACCGCATCGTCGAGCGCGCGGCGGCATGCGTCGAGCATCACTGGTTCCAGGCGTTCCAGTACGCGCAAATAGCCGCGCGTGGAAAAGACGACCATACCACTGTTCCATAGATAGTCGCCGGAGGCTAGATAGCGTGTGGCCGTGGCGCGATCTGGTTTCTCAACGAAACTGGCGAGATGAAAACAGCCCTCGATCCCCGAAAACGGTATGCCTTGGCGAATGTATCCATAGCCTGTCTCCGGCGCGGTCGGTGGAATACCGAACACGGCCAGCGCATCCGCACTGGCCGCATTCACAGCCGTCTTCATTGCTATTGCGAGGGCCGCTTCATCCGCGATTGAGTGATCGGACGGCAGTATCGCCACTACTGCATCCGCGTCCTCTTCCGCAAGCATGAGAGCTGCAGTTGCGGCGGCCGGCGCGGTCCCTCGCGGTTCCGGTTCGAGGATTGCGGCGCGCGCCTCCACTCCGACCTCAGTAAGTTGATCTACGACTGCGACCCCGAGCTCGCTGCTCGTGACGACGACCGGCGGATTGAACAGCTCGCGATCGGCAATCCGAAGAGCTGTTGCCTGCAAAAGCGTATGTCGACCAACCAAGGCAATCAGCTGTTTCGGACGGCCTGGCCGAGACGCTGGCCACAACCTCGTTCCGGAGCCACCCGATAGAATCACCGGCGTAATCTTGGGCGCGTTCGGCATATGGGTTAGCTAGCCTAATTCAGACCGGCTGCCAATTCTACGAATGCTGTTGACCGCTCGCGATGACGCCGAAATTGATTGAAGTCAACGCGAGGATGCTGGCGCAGGCCTTTAATCAGCTGTCCGGCACCGTCGAACCGCGTCAGCCTTCGTTGGATCGTCTTGACAATGGTTACAAGCTGGTCGGGGCCCGCTCAAGGACCAGCGAGCAACCACTGCTGAATAGCTGTCGACTGATAACATATGTCGAGTCTTTGAAATCGACGGCTTTTGATTGTGGGCCTCTATTTCATGCGTGCTAAGTTCCCCGCCGCTGTAAACACTTGATCGGCAGGGGAGGATGACCGTGATCGTGGTTTTTGGCGACATCAATATCGATATCGTCATGCAGGTGGAAACCTTGCCCAGGCGAGGTGAAACACTGAACGGCGAGGATTACCTGCTCGTGCCGGGTGGCAAGGGCGCGAACCAAGCCGCCGCGGCCGCGCTCGCAGGCGCGCCCGTTGCGATGTTCGGCCAGGTCGGGGACGACAATTTTGCGCCGGCGGCGCTCGAGCTTTTGACGAAATTCGGCGTTGACATAACTGGGGTTCACAGGTCCTCCCGCCCGACCGGATGCGCGGCCGTCTGGGTTGAGTCCCGCGGTGAAAACGCGATTGTCGTGGCAGCCGGCGCCAATCAAGAAACAAGCGCCGATCAGATCCCGGATGCGTTGCTCGCACCCGACACTATCGTTGCAATGCAGATGCATGTGACCCTCGAAGAGAATTGGAAATTGGCGCGCCGAGCCAAGGCGAAGGGTGCCCGCACGTTTCTCAACCTTGCGCCGGCCGGCCCGGTGCCAGCCGACATTTTGAGTTTGCTGGACGTCGTTGTCGTCAATGAGCTGGAAGGCGAGGCTATCGCCGCGCAACAGGGACTGCCATTCGAGGCACACATCGATATTCCTCGTGAATTCTCTAAGCGGTTTGGCGGCACCTGTGTCTTGACATTGGGCGCCACGGGAGCTGTTGCGTTCGGTCCCGACGGCGGATTGTCGGTGGCGACCCTGCCGATATCTCCCATCGATACGGTCGGCGCCGGCGACGCCTTCGTGGGCGATCTTGCCGCAGCCATCCACAACGGTGCAGATTTGCCCGCCGCGCTGCATTACGCAAGCGTAGGTGCCGGTATTTGCTGCACCAAAGTGGGTGCGCAGACCAGCCTTCCTGACGCCGCGGCCATCGAGGCGCAGCTTGTTGAGCTGGCGCTACCCATCGAGATCGATTGAAGACGGCTGCAAAGCTGATAAGCTCGTCTGTAAGGACAATACGCCAGGCAAATCCGCACTCAGGTACTGTCATCGCGCGCACATGAACGAAAAAGCAGACACGCTCCGGCTTTCCGACCTCTTGAACGCTGACGAGAAAACGTTGGCGGAGCACATGCTTGAGCCAGAGACGATGGCAGCCGCTTTCGACGATACCCGCCAAATCCTGCAAGGCGACAGCGGCGAGCCGCAACTCCTAAAGATTGTTGAAAATGCGATTTCGATTGCCGCCGGTATATGGCAGGACTTGGAGGCTGAAAGCCCAAACGCAGAGTGCCATAAGGGTTGTTCCTGGTGTTGTCGACAACTCGTCGCGGTGACCGCACCAGAAGCCATCTATGCGGCGCGATTCGTACGCGCGACATTCGACCACACAGGGATACAAGCCCTGCGAAATCGTTTGGTGGATCACGTCGTCGACGCCGCCGGCTTGTCGTCAGCAGAGCGCGTAGATCGAAATATTCCATGCCCTTTCTTAGAAGACGATATCTGTAGCATCTATGATGCCCGTCCAATTCAGTGCCGGGCGGTCTACTCCGAGAGCGAGGCGTTCTGTCGCCGCCTGCTCGATGAGCGAGCGGACGTTGAGGCGCAATTGGAAGCAAAGGAAATCAGCGATCCATTCCTGATGGTTCCCTTGGTCCTCCACAATAGCGTGCAGGTCGGCATGGCTGGGGCGCTGGGTCACGCCGGAAACAAAACAGAACTTTTAGACCTGGCGGCGTCGATGAAGATCGCACTCGGCAATGCAGATATTGCCAAAAGTTGGCTGGATCGAAGACCGGTGTTTGAAGCGGCGCGGCTACAGCGCAACGACTACGGCAGATACGTAACTAACCCGAAGCCAGCCGCCTGAGCTCTGCCAGGGCACGCAGCAATTGCTCGTCCCCATCTAGTTCGTCATCCATTTCAACGACGATGTGCGGAGTAATGCCACCGTCAACCGTCTTGCCCGATGGCGTATAGTAGAGCGCGGTGGTTAGCTTGAGTGCCTGTTTGCCTTCCATCGGAATGATGGTCTGCACCGAGCCCTTGCCAAATGTCTTCTCGCCGATCAGTACCGCCCGGTCTTGGTCCTTAAGTGCTCCGGCTACAATTTCAGCGGCCGATGCCGACCCACGATTCACGAGTACGGCGATCGGAAGATGCCGCGCAATATCGCCGAACGTCGCTGAATATGTGAGTCCATCTTTGCGGCCTCGGATCGACACGATTCCACCCGTATCGAGCAACGCGTCGCTAACTTTGATCGATTGATCGAGCAACCCACCGGGATTGTTTCGCAAATCGATCACGAGACCGCTGAGCCGCTCGCCAAGTTCGCCACGAATGCCCGCAACGGCCTTATTCAGTTCGCGCCCAGTATGTGAGTTGAAACTTGTAATTCGGACATAGCCGACGTCGCCCTCGAGCCGCCAACGAACCGCATCTATCTTGATAATCGCGCGCGTAACCGTCGAATCAAAAGGCGATACGCCGTCGCGATCGATTGTCAGTGTTACACGCGTGCCGACGCGGCCGCGTAAGCGTTTAACCGCCTCTCGCAGCGTCAATTCGGCAAGCGAGAATCCGTCGGCGTGGGTGATACGATCACCAGCTTCGAGCCCCGCCTTATCGCCGGGTGTGCCATCGATCGGTGATACCACTTGAATGAAACCGTCGCCTTTCGAAACTTCAATCCCGATGCCGCCGAACTCCCCTTTTGTTTCATCGCGGATCGCGTTGTATTCATCGCCATCGAGGAACACACTGTATGGGTCGAGTGTCTCGAGCATGCCCGTAATTACCGCCAGAACGATCTTGGCATCATCGACACCGTTTTGCTCATAGACTTCCTTTGCGGCTCCGACCGCCGCCGCCATGAGCGCACCTTCATCGACCTCCCGGACATAGTCACGCCGCACACGCTCGAAGACGTGGGCAAACAGGTCGAACTGCGGCGATGCGGCGCCCTGTGCCCCACCCGGCTCAACATATGCAGCAAGGCGCTGGGCAGCCGCCAGCCCTTCCTGTCCGCGACCCGATATTGCCGACGAGCACGCGGCGACCGTCGCGAACAGCAACGCCACGGCACAATAGCGAAGCGTCGACCCACGTATCATTGGCAATTCCTGTCGTCCCTACTCGGTGTCGAGCGGATTAGCACTGTAGGTGGCAATGCACGACACATTTGGTGTCGGTGCGAAACTGAATGCTCCAAACATGGGCACGATATCCAACTTCCAATCTTATCGGTAATTCCGGTAACACAATCTGACGTCGCGGTGCAATCGCCGGACCATATGCTAATCCGCCAGAAGCCACCACGCTCAATTCCATGTATTATAGCGTTGAGATTAAGGAATGACACCGACGCAGAAACCCGGGAGGCACGATGACGAGTGTTGAGCTCTATGGTGTGCCAATTAGCTCATATACTTGGTCCGCAAGACTTACGCTCGCGGAAAAGGGCGTTGACTATAAGATGGTTGAGCAGCAGCCGCATTCGCCCGAACAAACCGCGCTGCACCCGTTTGGCAAAGTCCCGGCGTTTCGCGACGGCGACTTTACCTTGTTCGAAACGGTGGCAATCATGCGCTATGTCGACGAGGCATTCGACGGCCCACCGCTGCAACCAATTGAACCGAACGCCTGCGCGCAAATGGAGCAATGGCTGAGTGTTATCAACGATAACTTTTATGACGCGATGATACGGCGCCTAGTCCTCGAACGATTTGCGCCCATGATTTCGAAGCGCGAGCCTGACGAAAACAAGATCGCCGAAGCGTTGGAAGAGATTGAGTTTCAGCTTAATCTCTTAAATACGCATCTTACGTCGAACAAGCATCTAGCCGCCGACGACATGACCCTCGCTGACATGTTGTTGATTCCGATAATCTTTTCTGTGGCGATGACGCCCGAGGGCGGCACTTTCTTGGAACAGCGGCCCCAATTGGCCCGCTGGCAGAAAGGCATGGCAAGCCGGCCGAGCTTCGTCGACACAATGCCACCCTTCTCGGTCGCCGCCACCATTCAGGAAAATGCGAATGTCGCCAACTAGGCGGG
>CBDCIT010000033.1:0-91443 GCA_965217615.1 Alphaproteobacteria bacterium | reverse complement strand
AGGTTATCACTCACGGGCGGTCTTGAGGGCTCTGGACACGACAGTCCCTGGAAGACCCGGATCGCGGCGCCCAAGCAGACCGGCTTTTCGCGCTGGCACGGTGATGAGGCGGCGCGGCGCGCGGTCACCAACAACCGTGCGCGGCTCAAGTCCGGGGTCGCCCGCGAGGCCTTCAAGCTGCGCGCCGAGATCGTCGAGCGCTGCTTTGCCCACAACCTCGATCGTGGCGGCATGCGACGAACCTGGCTGCGCGGGCGAGAGAATGTGCACAAGCGATACCTGCTCCACGTCGCCGGCCACAATCTATCGTTACTGATGCGCCAGCTCATCGGCGCCGGCACCCCGCGGGAGGCCGTGGCGGGCGGATATGGATTTGGCCGGAAGCGAGGAGCGCCCAGAGGAGCATCGGCACTGTTTCGGGACACGGCAGCACGGTCTGTGTTTTGATCCGGCGCTTGAACTCCTCGTTGAGACGCTCAATGGCGTTGGTCGTTCGGGCTGATTTCCGTTGGCTCTTGGACAGGCGCGTGAAGGTAAAGAGCTTGTCGCCCGCTTCTGCGAGGCTGTCCGCGACGGCCCTGCATTTCAGCCGCCACTTGCGGACAAACGCCTTGTGGCGGGTTTCCACCTCGGAGGCAGTGTCGGCATAGATCATATCGCGGTAATCTTCGCTCAGCTCGTCATGCATGTGTTTGGGAGCATGACCCAGAAGGTTGCGGTGCTTGTGCACGGTGCAGCGTTGAACGGGAAGGTCATCGCCCCAAAGCGCCGACAGAGCCGCCTCCAGTCCCGGCGCGCCATCGACGATGACAAACCCGGGCCGTTTCAGTCCACGCGCATCAAGGTCGTCGAGGAACTGGCGCCACGCCGTCTGGCTTTCTCCGCCCATATTCCCGATCGAAAGCAAGACCTTCTGGCCATCCCGGCGCACCCCTATAGCCGCGAGAACCGAGATGTTGGTGGCCTTGCGATCCAGTCGGGTCTTGATCACAGTACCGTCAAGGATCAGCCGAACGATATCCTCATCCGCGAGGCCACGGCTGCACCAGGCGTCCCAATCGACCTTCACCTTGCGCCACGCCCGGCTCACAACGTCCTTGCTCACAGCACCCCGGAAGAGCCCGAACAGCGCGCGTTTCACCCGCCGCGTGTTGGTTCCGGACAGATACACCGAAGCGATCAGCGCCTCGGCCTTTCTGGTCAGCCGCTGGTAGCGCGGCAGCGCCCGCGAACGCCATTCCGACGCCCGACCGTCTTCCTCAACGATCCGTGCACGCGGCACGCTCACCCTCTCGGTCCCGAATGTCCCCGTCAGTTGCCGCTCCCGGTGCCCGTTCCGATACCCTTGCCGAAGCGCGTCCTCTCGACCGTATCGGCAGCGCCCGAGAAACTGCGCAAGTTCCTCCTCAAAAACGGCCTCGATCGTGGATCTGATGTTCTCCCGCAGCCGGTCCTCGAGCGGATCATAGCCGGCGTCATTGGCCAGTAGCGAAAGCGCGGAAGTCTCGGTAGTGTTCTTCATGGCGTGATCTCCTTGGCGGTGCTAGCCGCCGGTTGGGTGGTTGTCTTGTCACCCGGAGATTACGCCATCCTCAAATTTCCACCACTTTCGAGACACAGCCCATGCTGGTGGCACGGGGGGTTTCGCAAAGCGGCCAGTCGGCTTTCGCCGCCGCATTCCTCTTCTGGGGGTGAGAGCCGGAAAAAGCCACTTAATCAACGGGCTGCTAGCCTGCACCGGCCACTCTAGTCGAGGACATTCGCCTAGTTAAAGCGTTTCTCTGAGTTTGGGTTCATCGGAGCTTGCGGCCCGAAGGGCCGTGTTCTCAATGCGAATACGCCAGAGCAGCACGAGAAGATTGGCGAGTGAGAACGCCAGGGCGATCTTCCACTGGCCGAACGCCAGCGGCAAGACGGCAATTTCTCCGATAACGATAAGATAGTTTGGGTGGTTCAGCCAGCGATAGGGGCCGCGCTGCACCAACGGCATGTTCGGCACGGTGATGATGCGTGTCGACCAGTGTTCGCCCAGCGTGGCGATGACCCATAGTCGGCCAGCCTGTAGCAGCAGAAAGACGGACAGCAAAAGCCAGGACACAGCAGCGTCGGCAGGTGTCAGAAAGAAGAGGGCGGCAAGCCATCCGGTGTGTAGACCAACCATTAAGGGATAGTGACCTGCACCGGTTTCCATTCTACCTTTGGCGCGGAGCTTGATGCCGTTGCGGTGCGACAGCACAAGCTCTGCCAACCGCTGCAGCGCCACGGCAGCGACGATCCACTGAATGAAGTTCAATCGCCGGTTTCCAAGTCTGCGAACGCGGCGGTAAAGCCGGGCCCGAGCGCCCCCAGAAGCATCCGGCCTTTCGCCTTTGTTTCCAGCGTTCGCGCAAGGACGAAGAACACACTTGCCGCCGACATGTTTCCATAATCGCGGAGAACGGTGCGCGCGGTGCTGAGCGCTGATTCAGATAGTCCAAAGGCGTTGGCAGCTCGTCGATGACGCGCGCGCCACCGGGATGAAAGACAAAATGATCGATGTCCTCGAGGCGTTGTCCGTGAGACGCGAGATAAGATTCGGTCACGGTTTTCAATCGCTCGCGAACTAGCGACGGTATGTCGCGGCTGAACAGAACGCCAAATCCGTCATCCTCAACGCGCCAGCCCATGACGTCGAGCGACTGCGGCCAAGTATGCTCTCCCCACCGCGGAAGTTGCGGACCAGTACCGTCGCAGCTAATCACCGCCGTCGCCGAACAGAGCGCTGGCGACGATATTGCTATTCGACAGATCGCCTTTGCGAAACGTAAGCCCGCACAATTCGACAACGACGAGCAACCATTTTTGATCCTTTGCAGAGCGCGCCATCGCCGCAGTTCGACCCAATCCAAGCACGCCGCCGGCGCACCCGAGGCCGAAGATCGGCAGTCGCTGCACGTCGCGGCGAAATGGCATGCGCTCCAAGAGCAACGCATCGAGGCTCGGCGTCGCGATGCCGGTGGTCGACACCATGACGATTCCATCGATCTCCTGCGCGCTGAGATTTGCGTCAGCCAGACACTCGGTCGCCGCTGTCTGCGCGAGCTCTAGCAGCCCGTTGATTAAGTCGGCGCCGTCTGATTCTCTGGTTCCCTGATTTGCAGGGGGGTTTGCCGATGGCGATGGGACGGCAGAAGGCTGGTCAGGGGGATCTGATGGTGAGCTGGTCGGAGATGCCGCGCTCTCCGGGTCATGTGTTTTATGACCGCCTGCAGTCGGTGCTGATCGAGGGCGGCTTCGACGCCTTTGCCGAGGCGAGCTGCCGGCCTTATTACGCGGCCCGGATGGGCGCGCCCTCGGTGCCGCCCGGGCGCTATTTCCGGATGCACCTGGTGGGCTACTTCGAGGGCATCGACAGCGAGCGCGGTCTGGAGTGGCGCTGCTCGGACTCGCTTTCGCTGCGGGCGTTCCTGCGACTGGGGAGCCGTGATCGGGTACCCGGACCATTCCTGGCTGTCACGGAGCCGCACGCGCCTGCCCCATGAAGTCCACGCGGCGGTCTTCGACTGGGTTCTGGTGCTGATCGCCGAGGCGGGGCTGATCAAGGGCGAGCGCATCGGCGTCGATGCCTCGACCATGGAGGCCAACGCGGCGCTGCGGAACATCGTGCGGCGCACCAACGGCGAAGGCTACCGGGAGATGCTGGAGCGCCTGGCCCGGGAAAGCGGCGTCGAGACACCCACGGCCGAGGATCTGGCGCGTCTGGAGCGGAAGCGCAAGGGCAAGAAGCTTTCCAACACGGATTGGGTTTCGAAGAGCGACCCCGAGGCCAAGATCGCCAAGATGAAGGACGGCACGACGCATCTGGCCTACAAGCCCGAGCACGCGGTGGATCTGGACACCGGCGCTGTGGTGGCGGCCGAGCTGCACCCGGCCGATGAGGGCGACACCACGACGCTTTCCAAGACCCTGGCGAAGGCCGAGGCAAACCTCGGGGCGGTGGATGCGGCACCGACGGCGGAGGACCCGGCCGAATGCGTCGCCGACAAAGGTTATCACTCACGGGCGGTCTTGAGGGCTCTGGACACGACAGTCCCTGGAAGACCCGGATCGCGGCGCCCAAGCAGACCGGCTTTTCGCGCTGGCACGGTGATGAGGCGGCGCGGCGCGCGGTCACCAACAACCGTGCGCGGCTCAAGTCCGGGGTCGCCCGCGAGGCCTTCAAGCTGCGCGCCGAGATCGTCGAGCGCTGCTTTGCCCACAACTTCGATCGTGGCGGCATGCGACGAACCTGGCTGCGCGGGCGAGAGAATGTGCACAAGCGATACCTGCTCCACGTCGCCGGCCACAATCTATCGTTACTGATGCGCCAGCTCATCGGCGCCGGCACCCCGCGGGAGGCCGTGGCGGGCGGATATGGCGGTATTTTCGTTCTGCTCACGCCCACCGGGGCCATGCTGGTGGCACGGGGGGTTTCGCAAAGCGGCCAGTCGGCTTTCGCCGCCGCATTCTTCATCTGGGGGTGAGAGCCGGAAAAAGCCACTTAATCAACGGGCTGCTAGGGCATGCATAGCGTAGAGACGGTTCCGTTCAGCCCAGCCGTGGGGTTCGCTAAACCACTCAAGTGGCACGCAGGAATATCGCGTCTCGATACCTGCGTTGGCATAGATCGGCTCAAGGCGTTTGAATTCAGCCCTGCGTGATGCGAAGAGAAGGCGCGCCGCATCGACAATCTCGGCCTGCCGCAACAGATGCGGTGGAACCGCAGTTGACAGTCCGTTGAGCCGTGGCATTGACGATTGATCGTTTTGCATCACCTGCATTATGGAGTATCGAGATGGAAGTGCAGTTTCTGCGCAATACATCCGGCTTGCTGACCCTACATTTGCACGATAGAAGAAGGCCGCATTGAGATGGCACCAATAATTTCCAAGAAACTTCTGGAGGACGGCAAGCCGCCCAAACGGCGCGTGCTGGCGCGTCTGCGCGGGTATTTTCTGGCCGGCGTGCTTGTAACTGCACCAGTTGCCATAACTCTCGCCTCTGCTTGGTGGTTCGTTGGCTTCGTCGACAGCAAAGTCGTGCCACTGATTCCGGGGCGCTACAATCCCGATCTCTACCTGCGCGATATTGTCGGCTTCGAAATCGGATTGCCCGGACTCGGTGTCGTTGTGCTGCTCGTTTTGATCACATTGATCGGCGCGCTGACCGCCGGCTTTATCGGTCGCTACGTCGTTCATCTTGGCGAACGCCTACTCGCACGAATGCCGGTAATCCGCAATGTCTACGCGGCGCTCAAACAGATCTTCGAAACGGTGTTGAAGCAGCAATCGACTGCATTTCGCCAGGCTGTCCTGATCGAGTATCCACGACGTGGAATTTGGGCCGTCGGATTTATTACGGGAAATACCGAGGGCGAGGTGCAACACCAAACTCCAGGCGACATGGTCAACGTCTTTCTTCCGACAACGCCCAATCCCACCTCGGGCTTTCTGCTCTTTGTACCGCGTGAGGAGTTGGTGCATCTCAGCCTGACGGTAGAGGAAGCGATCAAGATGGTAATTTCCGCCGGGATCGTCACGCCGCCGGATCGACGTAGCGAAGCACTGCGTCAGGCGCCCGTCGTGCCGATCGAAGCCGCCGACAACGTCGAAGTGCTGCCCGATAAGGCTAAGCGCAAGAAAGTCGTTAGCCCGAGCGCAGATTAGCCACCGCGGAGTCCCGCTCGAACAGATATAGAAGCGTTCGTAGGGCCTCGCCGCGCGCACCCTGCAGCCCCGCGTCGCGCTCTATGATAAGTCGCGCGTCATCGCGTGCGGCGGCTAGAAGTTCGGTGTGTGCGGAGATGTCGGCTAGTCGAAATTCGGGTAGCCCGCTTTGCCTCGTGCCCAAGAGTTCGCCGGCGCCCCGTAGCCGCAGATCCTCCTCGGCGATCCGGAAGCCATCGTCCGATTCGCGGAGTATGGATAACCGGGTTCGCGCATTCGCACCGAGTGGCGGCGCGTACAGTAAAAGGCAGGTTGAGGGTTGGTGGCTGCGTCCGATCCGCCCTCGCAATTGGTGCAGTTGGGCCAGTCCGAACCGTTCCGCGTGTTCTACGACCATCAACGTCGCGTCGGGAACGTCTACGCCAACTTCGATAACGGTCGTTGCGACCATGATGCGGGCCGATCCGTACGCGAAACGTTCCATCACCGCATCCTTTTGGGCGCCCTTCATGCCGCCATGAATAAGCTCGACGCCGTCACCGAACCTTGATTTCAGATCGGCGTGACGTTCTTCAGCGGCAGCGAGGTCGGTCACCTCCGATTCTTCGACCAGCGGGCAAACCCAAAAAACCTTGGCGCCGTTTTCCACCTCGCGACCGACGGCGCCGATCACCTCTTCGAGGCGGCGGAGCGAAACGATTCGCGTATCGACCGCCGTGCGTCCGGCGGGTTTCTCCGTCAGTAGCGATGCCTCGAGGTCGCCATAGGCCGTCAGCATCAGGCTGCGCGGGATTGGTGTCGCCGTCATAACGAGAATATCAACACCGCGCCCTTTCGACTGAAGGCTAAGGCGCTGATAGACGCCGAAGCGATGCTGTTCGTCTATGACGGCCATCGAGAGCTCGTGAAACGCAACCGACTCCTGAAACAAGGCGTGGGTTCCCACGACGATGTCGATCGAACCATCCTCAATCTCTGCCAGGAGTTGTTTGCGCCGTGCGCCTTTGTCGCGTCCTGTCAGAACTGCGACGGACAAGCCGGGAACGAGCGCCTCGATCGTCGCATAATGCTGGCGCGCGAGAATCTCGGTTGGGGCCATGAGCGCCGCTTGATCGCCGCACTCCACCGCATTGAGCATGGCGAATAGGGCGACAATCGTCTTGCCGCTGCCAACATCGCCCTGCAAAAGCCGCAGCATGCGGTTTGATGAGGCCATATCGGCGTTAATTTCCCGTAGCGCCTTCTTTTGCGCGCCCGTCAGCGCGTAGGGCAGATTGGCGAGGACTTCACGCCGCAAGCTGCCATTCCCCTTTAGCGGCCGGCCCAACTGGCCACGCAGCCGTTCGCGGACAAGTGCGAGGGCTAGCTGGTTAGCGAGCAACTCATCATAGGCCAGACGTGCTCGGGCCGGCGTTTTTGGATCGAGATCCGCCTCTTTCTCGGGGCCGTGCGCGTTTTCCAGAGAAATCTTCCAAGACTGCCAGCGCTGCTGTTTGAGGTAGGAGGGATCGAGCCATTCAGCGAGGTCCAGCGCCTTTTCGTGAGCGGACTCGACTGCCTTGGAGAGCGTCTTCGGGCTCAAACCCTCGGTCATCGGATAAACCGGCTCGACCGCCTTCAACTCGTCGATCTGATCCGGCGCCAAGATATGATCTGGATGGGTGATCTGCGTTTCGCCGCGGTAGCATTCGACCCGGCCGCTGACGATGCGCTCTTCGCCGATGGGAAGGACGCGGTTCAGGTAGTCCTCACGGGCGTGGAAGAAGATCAGGGAGAGAGGTCCAGTGTCATCGGAGCAACGAACGCGATAGGGGAGGCCTTTGCGCGGCGAACGGACATGCGCATCAACGCTGACGCGCAACGTCGCGATACGCCCGCTCTCCGCGTCCGCGACGTTTGGTCTATAGCGCCGATCTATGATCTCCCGCGGAAGATGCCAGATCAAATCTACGACGTGGGGACCGGCAATCTTCTCGATCAGCTTGGCAATGCGAGGCCCGACGCCGGGCAGCGAGCTCGTCGGCGCAAACAGTGGAAAGAGAATAGCGGGACGCAAGGTTTCAGATTCTTGGTTGAAGGACTCGTCGACTATTGTGGACGTGCCATGCAAAGGCAATTTACCAAGCGGATGACGCGGGATATACCGGTCCCTTTCAAAAGCGGCCAGAGACTTTGACGAAGTCCGAGCGAGAAACGGAACACGATGTGCGCTGCAAGCGCCTCCTATTTCGCAGTTGGCATCGCGGCACGCGCGAACTCGACCTGCTTTTGGGTCCTTTCGCCGAGCACCACTTATCAAGTTTTTCAGACCGTCAACTCGATATCTATGAAAGATTTCTTGAGCACAGCGATCTGGACATCTATCGCTGGTTGACCGACGCTGAGCCGGCGCCCAAAGCGGCCGATAGTGATGTCCTAAAACTCTTAAAAAACTTTAAAAATACCGTATAAACATTTGATTAACATCTCACATCTCATCTCCAAACCCGGCCGTCTGACAATTGGCGGTGCGCCGGAAGGCTATGACAGCCTTCTCTTGTCGGAGATCGCTGAGGACGTCGCTTCGCAGGCGGTCCGGCTGCTTTACGTAGCGCCACATGATACGGCCATGAAGCGCGTGGCCGACACCCTCGGGTTCTTTGCACCTGATTTACAGGTCATAACAATACCGGCCTGGGATTGCCTGCCATACGACCGGGTCTCTCCGCATACGGATATTGTTGCCCGGCGGCTTGACGGGCTGACGCGCGTATGCGCCGGAGACGCGGCCAACGGTGCGGCGACCGTCACCCTGACGACCGTCAACGCGATGTTGCAGCGCGTTCCAGCACGTGCGGTTCTAGAAAAGGCCGTGTTGGTCGCAACCGAGGGCAGACAACTGCCAATGGACGATTTGCTCCAGTTCCTCGGTGCCCACGGTTACCGTTCTGCGGGAACCGTTCGCGAACCCGGGGAATATGCGGTGCGGGGAGGAATTGTCGATATCTTCCCAACTGGTTTGGACGCGCCGCTGCGGCTCGACTTCTTTGGCGATGAACTCGAGCGCATACGGTCCTTCGACCCAATGACGCAGCGCACCAGCGGTGCGCATGACCGGATCGTTCTTCGACCTGTCAGCGAAGTCACGCTCTCGCCGGAGACGATTGCCCTATTTCGCGATCAATATCGTCGTCTCTTCGGGACACGCGCCAGCGGCGATCCGCTGTATGAGGCGGTTAGCGCCGGCCATAGCCATAATGGCATGGAGCATTGGCTGCCCTTATTCCACCGCCAGCTTGAATCGCTTTTTGACTATGTGCCAGATGCGTTCATCATCCTTGACCCACAGGCTGAACAAGCGGTGGAGGCAAGGCTAGAGCAGATCGACGAGTTCTATGAAGCCCGCAGCGCAATGATTGCGGCATCGAAGAAGGCGGAAGCTGACGCGACGCCGCCCTATCGGCCGATTGCACCAAACACCTTGTTTCTTGACGCCGACGAGTGGTCGCAACATTTGGCGCGTCATCCGGTGGCTATTTTCTCGCGTTTCGAAGCGCCGGACGGTGGCGACATTATCAACGCTGGAGGACGCAAATCGCAGGATTTCTCGCAGGCCCGCGCACAAACCGCGAATACGGCCGCAGGATTGTTCGATGCGGTTCGCGACCGGCTCGCAAGCGAAGACAAACGCTCTGTACTCATTGCGGGCCATAGCACCGGTTCTCGTGACCGGCTTGCGGTTCTGCTGCGCGAACACGGTGTCTCGACGCAGATGACTGTCGAAAATTGGGATGAATTCGTTACGCGTCCACCTGGAACTACAGCACTGGCCACGCTGGATATCGAGCACGGATTCACAACCGAGCGTCATGTTGTTCTAAGCGAACAGGATATTCTGGGCGACCGCTTGGTTCGCCCCTCGCGTCAGCGCCGGCGGGGGAGCGAGTTTATCGCCGAAGTATCGAGCCTCACGGTCGGCGACATCGTCGTCCACGTCGACCATGGTATTGGTCGCTACGACGGACTGGAAACGCTGGAGATCAGTGCTGCACCGCACGATTGCCTTCGTGTCATCTATGCCGGCGACGATAAACTTTATGTGCCGGTCGAGAATGTCGAAACGCTGTCGCGATATGGATCAGACGAAGCCGGAGTGCAATTCGATCGACTGGGAGGTGCCGCCTGGCAAGCGCGCAAGGCACGCGTAAAAGCACGCATCAAGGACATTGCCGGCCAATTGCTGAAGGCTGCCGCCGAACGCGCGCTGAACAAGGGCGAGGTCATGCCGCCGCCGGAAGGACTCTTCGACGAATTCTGCGCTCGTTTTCAATGGTCGGAAACCGATGATCAGTTAGGCAGCATCGACGATGTGGTGGCGGATTTGGCTTCGGGTCATCCGATGGACCGACTGATCTGCGGCGATGTCGGCTTCGGCAAAACCGAAATTGCTTTGCGTGCGGCGTTTCTTGCAACGATGGCGGGGTTCACCGTGGCCATCGTCGTGCCGACAACGTTGCTAGCGCGCCAGCATTTTCAAACATTTTCGGAGCGATTTGCCGGTCTTCCGGTCACTGTTGCGCAGCTCTCGCGCCTCGTCGCCGCAGACAATGCCAAACGCGTGAGGGAAGGGCTCGCCAACGGTACAATCGATATCATCATCGGAACACAGTCCCTGCTAGCCAAGTCGTTGCAGATTGCCAAGTTGGGATTGCTTATCATCGACGAAGAACAACATTTTGGGGTCGCTCAAAAGGAGCAACTCAAACGCCTCAAGGCCAATGTCCACGTCCTGACGCTTACCGCGACACCGATCCCGCGAACCCTGCAAATGGCACTCTCGGGGGTCCGCGAAATGAGCATCATCGCAACGCCGCCAATTGATCGGCTGGCGGTGCGGACGTTCGTACTTCCTTATGATCCGGTCGTCGTGCGTGAGGCAATTCTCCGCGAACACTTCCGGGGCGGCCAAACATTCTATGTTTGTCCCCGCATCTCCGATATCAGCCGCGTTCATGACCGGTTGAAGTCGCTGATACCGGAGATCAAGATCGCTGTCGCCCACGGCCGAATGTCGGCGGACTCGCTGGAGCGCGTGATGGAACGGTTCTGCGGCCGGCAGCTCGATCTGCTGCTGTGCACAAACATCATCGAGTCCGGGCTCGATATCCCCGACGCGAACACGATCATCATCCATCGTGCCGATATGTTCGGGCTGGCCCAGCTCTACCAGCTTCGCGGCCGCGTTGGCCGCTCCAAGGTGAGGGCATACGCCTACCTAACTATCCCACCTGGTGCGGTATTGACGGAGGCGGCAACACGTCGCCTGTCCGTTATGCAGACACTGGACTCTTTGGGCGCGGGCTTCACGTTGGCGAGCCACGATCTCGATATTCGGGGCGCGGGCAATCTGCTCGGTGAGGAACAATCGGGCCATATTCGCGAAATTGGTGTCGAACTCTATCAGCATATGCTCGAAGAGGCCGTCGCTTCGGCACGTGGCGATGCAACGACGGAGCCGGACGAAGATAGTTGGAGGCCGCAAATCGCGATCGGCACTTCGGTGCTTATTCCGGAAGACTATGTGGCGGATCTCACGGTACGGCTCGGCCTTTACCGGCGTGCGTCGCTGCTCGCCGGCCGAGATGCGATCGACGCATTTGCAGCGGAACTCATCGACCGCTTCGGTCCATTGCCGGAGGAAGTCGAGAACCTTCTGCAGGTGATTGCCATAAAGCTGCTATGCCAGCGCGCCGGCGTCGAGAAAATTGAGGCGGGTCCGAAGGGGGCCGTCGTGTCTTTTCGCAACGACCGGTTTTCCAACCCTGACGGTTTGGTGCGTTTTATTGAAGCGAGGTCGGAGTCCATCAAGATCCGACCCGAGCAGAAGCTGGTTTATATGAACTCGTGGAGCAATGTCGATGCGCGTGTAACGGGCGTGCGCCGTTTCATGGGTGAGCTGGTTGCCTTGGTCGATGAATCAGAAGGCGAGACCAATGAACTGATGCCCGCGGAGTCTACGTGACGGTTTCGCTTTCGCGGCTCAGTTCACGGGCCATATCAAACAACGGGTAAAATGCTTCTGGCTCCTGTGCCCCGGATACGGCGTACTTTCCCGCGACAATAAAGCAGGGCACGCCTTGAATGCCGAGACGGTGCCCCCGAAGATCTTCTTCCTGGACTTCGGAGAGATCATCATTTCCGCCAAGGTGCGCTGCCGCGTCCTTCTCGTCGAGACCTGCGACCGCTGCGATTGCCGATAATGTCTCGCGATCGCCGATGTCCTGGCCCTTAAGAAAATACGGATGAAACAATGCTTCGACTATAGCGTCCTCTGCCCCCAGCCTTGCGGCAAAACGGGTTAAGCGGTGCGCATCAATCGTATTGGGCGTGATTCGGATATCGTCGAACGCAAATTCAATACCCTCACTTTCGCCCACCGCGCGGATCGCGTCGTACATCGGCGGGCTGTGCGAGCCGAACTTTGCATGCAGATAGTCGCTACGTTTCATTCCGCCGGGCGGCATCGTCGGATTCAGTTGGAATGTGCGCCAGCGTACCAACGTCTCTAAATTCGGTCGTTCGGCGAGAGCCCGTTCCAAACGCCTCTTACCGATGAAGCACCACGGGCAAACCGGGTCGGAATAAACATCAATATCCATGCGCTATCATAAACCGCATCGCCGAGCCGGCAAGACCACGCAAATAAGGGGCCGACGATTTTGAAACCGTCGGCCCGCTATCGCCGTAACTTCTGAAAGTGCCTACGACTTCGAGATATGCGTTGCGATCGCATCCATCAAAGGCGGAGACAAGCAATCATAAGGCTGTAGGCCAAGTTCCGTTAGCCGCCCTCTGACCTCGCCCATTTGGTCGGGATTGGCTCCGGTTTCGATGATCGAGGAGACGAATGCCCCAAATTCCGGTGCCGACCAGCCCTCGTCTTTGGACAGTTCCGTATGAACGAAGTCCAGGCCGTGGAACGGGTGGCCCGTATTTTCGATACGGCCATACATATGAACGCCGCAACCCGAGCACGCATGGCGTTGTATCGCTGCCGACTCATCCACGATTTTCAGCTTATCGGCGTTCGCCGTGACGCTAAGATTGTCGCGTGACACGACCGCTACTTGAGAAAACAATGCGCCGCTCGGCTTCCAGCATTTCGAGCAGCCGCAAACATGATTGTGCGCCGTATTGGCGGTTATCGTCACTTCGACAGGGTTATCAGAGCAGTTACAGGTGAGCTTCCCACCGCCAAATCCTGCTGCCCCAGCTTTGACGCCGTTATCTACGGCCGGGTGAATGTTTACCATTATGATCGTCCTCCCTGATTGATCTTCTTTACCAGTTCTAATTGACTCTCCCCAATTGAGGCCTGTGAAATCAATAGTGCTCCCAAGGTGGACGGCGCTCAACCTAATTCTTTTCGCCCATGATCGCGTTGCATACGGAAACGTTGTGATCGTCCATATGCACTGCGTCGCACCTTTCGCTAACGCGCTTGACCCCGATCGACTTTGCGGCCGACGATAGAATGTGTGGCGCACACACGAAATCGCGCAGCAGGCGAGGGCGACCCAATGAATAGCAGACCGCTCGAGGGCCAGAACGCCATCGTCACGGGCGCCTCATCGGGCTTGGGCCGCCAGTTCTCACTGACTTTAGCAAGGGCTGGTGCAAAAGTGGCCGTGGCGGCACGGCGGACTGGCCGTCTCGAAAAATTGGCAAAGGAGATTGCGGCATTCGACGAACATGCGCTGCCGGTCGTACTCGACGTTACGGATGAGGAGTCGATCAAGGCCGCAGTAGCCTGCGCCGAGGAAGAATTGGGTGCGATCACCATTCTTGTAAACAATGCCGGCGTTGCAAAAACAAATCGGGCGCTTGATCATGAAGCGGCAGACTGGGACGCAGTAATCCAAACCAACCTCACCGGCGCATGGCGAATGGCCACGGAAACAGCGCATCACATGGTGAAGTTCGGGCATCCAGGGACGATCATCAACGTTGCCTCGGTGTTAGGCGAACGTGTCATGGTTGGAGACGCCATCTATGCGATTTCGAAGGCCGGCATCATCCAAATGACGCGAGCACTCGCGCTCGAGTTCGCCCGTCATGACATCCGCGTAAATGCCATTTCTCCGGGATTTTTCGAAACCGACTTGAACCGCACGTTTCTTGACAGCGCAGCCGGCCGGACCATGGCCGAGAAGATCCCCATGCGGCGCGTCGGCCGCGCCGAGGAACTCGATGATGTCCTTCTGCTGTTGGCGGGTGCCGGCTCCCGGTACATGACTGGTTCGGTTCTTACCGTTGATGGCGGGCATACCTTGGCGCTTCCCTCGTGAGGCCGGATCCAGTAGGACAAGACCGGATCGCCGCATTTCTTGCGTCTTCCGCCGCGGCGACGCACGTCGAGATCACCGCCTATGAACCACTGCAGGGCGGCTCGGTACAGCAGAGCTACAAACTTGATGCGCACTTCGCCGACGGAATGTTTGCTGGGCCCCAGGAACTAGTGCTCCGGACCGATTCACCGTCCAAACTCGTAGAGAGTAGAAGCCGGCCCGAGGAATTTCGTATTCAGCGGTTGGTATTTGACGCGGGCGTCCAAGTTCCCGAGCCACTTTGGCTATGCGACGACATCGGTGTTCTTGGCAAGAACTTCTATATTATGCGTCGGGTCTCCGGCAGCGCCTGGGGGCCGGAAATTGTGACCATGTGCGCGCGCAATCGCTGTGGCGCAAAAGTGGCGGAGCGGCTAGGCATCGAGCTGGCGCGCATTCATGCGATCTCCTATGGAATGCCGGATACTGAATTTCTAGGTGTCCCCAGCGAACGCCCAGCCGGCGAACGCATGTCACAGTTGCGGACGGCAATGGACGCGTTGCCGTCGCCGCAGCCGATTTTGGAATGGGGACTTCGTTGGTTGCAGCAAGCCGTGCCCGGCCACAAAGACGTGGTGCTGGCTCATCGCGACTTCCGTACCGGCAACTACATGCTCGCTGGAGACGAACTCAGAGGCATACTCGACTGGGAGTTTTCCGGCTGGAGCGATCCGCACGAGGACATTGGCTGGTTTTGCGCCCGGTGCTGGCGCTTCGGGAGCTTCGATCTTGAAGCCGGAGGCATCGCTTGCCGGGATGCATTTTACCGCGCCTACGAGCAGCAGTCCGGGCGTCAGATCGATCCGGCTAGGACGTTTTGGTGGGAAGTTTTCGCGCACTTGCGTTGGGCGGTGATCGCGATCGAACAAGGTGAGCGCCATGCTTCAGGGATTGAATCTTCGCTGGACCTTGCTTTGACGAGCCGTCGAGCCGCGGAAATTGGTTGGGAGCTGCTAACGATGATTTCACCACCCACGTTGTCAAAGGCGGAGCTTGCTTAGTGTTCAACTTGCGACCATCACCCGTTGAGTTGCTAACTGCCGCTGCACGGGCTGTAGCTGAGTGGAACCCTCACGATACCTCCGGCCCGGCGCGGGCGGAGGTGTTGCTCGCTGGTCGGGCAGCGGCCTTAGCGTTGCGTGAGCTATGTTCCGAACATGAAGTGAAACAAACGACGGCACGCGACATTGTTAGTTTCTATGGCGAGGCAGCAGACGACAGCGGTCAACAGGAGATTGCTCCATTGCCGCTATGGGCGCGGCTGGCAAAAGACATTCGCGCCGGGCAGTTTGACGATGGGCCAGATGCGCTCGCCGTCCACGCGCTTCTCACTGCGGCGGCAGGCCGCTGGCTCCAATTAGCCAATCCAAAGTATGCCGGGCAGCGGACAGGTCCGTCACACTCAACCCTCGATACCGGCCTTTGCGGCACGATCCAATGATTCAAGAGCGGTAGAGTTCTTAATTGGGCCGGAAACGCGGCCGTCTAGGACAAAGATGATCGTGTACGCCGCGCCGCGCCGTCGCCCAGCGCGGGGTGTTGCGCAATAACATATGGACTTCTGATTGAGAAAGAGTGTGGGTACCGGAGGTGCACCCAAGTAAATCGAACAAGCGCGAACTGATCGGCTAGAGCATTTCCGTGTCTGAATGAATCGCGAGGGATTCACAGGCCGTCAATTTTGTGATTCAAACTGCATGCTGGGTAGGAGGTCAGCATGCATGGCTCAGTATCTATCAGAAGATCTTCGCATCAGGGTGATCGGCGCGATTGAAGGCGGGATGTCGCGCAACGGGGCGGCCAGGCGGTTCGGTGTCAGCATCGCCAGCGCGGTGCGCTGGATGGATGAATATTTGCGGTGCGGGCGGACGGCGCCGAAGCCGCGCGGCGGCGACCGCCGTTCCGGCCGGATCGAGGCGCAGGCTGATCTTCTGATGCGCGCCATTGAGGAGACACCTGACATCACGTTGATGGAACTGCGCGAGAAGCTAATCGCCGAGCGGGGCGAGAGCTTTGCAATCAGCACACTCCACGCTTTCTACCGCCGCCACGAGGTGACGTTTAAAAAAAGACTGCCCACGCCAGCGAACAAGAGCGCGAGGATGTGAGAATCCGGCGCGAGGCTTGGTTCACCCTTCAGCCAGATCTCGATCCGACAAGGCTGGTGTTCCTCGACGAGACTGGCGCAACCACAAAGATGTCCCGCCTGCGTGGGCGCGCCCCGCGCGGCAACCGCTGCCGTGCCGCGCTGCCGCATGGCCATTGGAAAACCACGACGCTGGTCGCGGGCCTGCGCCTCGACGGCCTGACCGCCCCCATGGTCATCGACGGCGCCATGAACGGAGAGGGTTTCACCGCCTATGCCGAGACCCTCCTCGCGCCGACGCTGAACCCCGGCGACATCGTGATCATGGACAATCTCCCCGCCCACAAGGCCGCGGACGCCCGGGCGGCAATCGAACGGACCGGAGCGACACTGATGTTCCTCCCGCCCTACTCGCCGGACTTCAATCCGATCGAGCAGGTCTTCGCAAAGCTCAAGGCGCTCTTGCGAAAAGCCGCCGCAAGAACCATCGACACACTCGAGGCCGCCATCGCGACAGCGTTCGATGCCTTCACCCCCAGTGAATGCGCCAACTATTTTACAATCTCGGGTTACAAGCCGGATTGATCCGAAAATGCTCTAGTTCCAAATCTCCACGAATTCGGAGTGATCGAGGCTCTCTATCTCGCCCTTCGGCTGATCGACTTCACCGGCGTACAAGAATCCCACGATCTGGTCTTGTTCCACTAAACCCAACGCCATCTTGACAGCCTCGTCATAGGCGGCAGATCCCGTTCTCCACATGCATCCAAGGCCCTGGGCGTGAAACGCCAGCATGATGTTTTGAGCGGCTGCACCCGCCGACAGAACCTGTTCAATTACGGGAATCTTCGTGTTTTCGGAATTCACCTTGGCGACGACGACGATGATGAGCGGTGCGCGCAACGGTTTTGCGCGCTCGTGGTCGACTTGCGCCTTTGGTGCGCCGGGCTCCCTTTTCTCGAGACATGTCGCGAATATCTCACCCAGCTGGTTCCGTGCATTGCCGGTGAATATAAGGAATTTCCAGGGACGCAGTCTTCCATGGTCGGGCGCTCGGATTGCCGCATCAAGTACTGTGTTCAAAATGTCCTTCGAAAGTTCATTTCCTCCAAACTTCGTTGCGGATCGACGTGTTGTCAGGGCTTCGACAGCATCCATTTTTTCCTCGTATCGAAATGATGCATTCTCAAGCCTTGAAGAATACAATTTTGGTGTCGTGAGCGCTCGGCGTTCATTGATGTTCTATAAGGCCCGTAAAATGCGACGTAAACAAGACGTTGCCTTCCTCATCGGTCCGGTGATCTGTTCGATTCACACGGCAAGCCCACAACCGGTTGGCACAAGACGATGGCGCGGCAAATGCCGCGTCTGAGGGTTGTCGGTTAACTGCTTGATATTTTCCCAACAATATGCTCCCTTCGCCGCAAATCGGTGAATGCAAGCCGTTCACTCCGAAACTTGCAGGAGAGTGAAATCGCACTGGCGCCTGCCTTGCCACCGCCGGTACGAATTCGATACCGATGAAGAGCTGGCTACGTTTGATCGGGTTCACCGCGATTGTGGTTCTGCCGCTATTATTTGTGGCTCGCGAGCGGGCCGCCGCACAGGATAGCTCACAATTTCTCATCACTGCCGACGAGGCGAACTACGATCGTGAGAAAGGCGTAGTGGTCGCCAGCGGAAATGTTGAAATCATTTATGGCGACCGGACACTTATCGCGGATCGCCTCAGCTACAATCAACGCACCGACACGGTAACTGCCTTTGGAAATATCGTCTTACTCGAGCCGTCGGGCGAAGTCTATTTTTCCGACTATGTAGAGCTAACGGACGAAATGAAGAGCGGTGTGATCGAGCAGATCCGCATTCTGCTCTCGGACGATAGTCGAATTGCCGCTGCGGGTGGGCGGCGAATCGGTGGGAATAGGACCGAAATGGTTAAGGCAGTCTTTTCACCGTGCGAGATATGCAGAGAGCATCCGGATCGACCGCCGCTGTGGCGGATCAAGGCGCGGGAGGTCATCCATGACCAGACTGAACAGACCGTAAGCTATCGCGATGCATCGTTAGAAATGTTTGGCGTGCCGGTCGCCTATACGCCCTACCTTTCGCATCCGGATCCGACAGTTGAGCGAAAAACCGGGTTATTAGTGCCTCGATTTGGCTCTACCTCGAGCTCGGGTGAGTTCTTGCAGGTCCCGTACTTTTGGGCGTTCTCCGAAGACAAGGACGCGACCTTCGATCCAATTTTTACGACGGAAGAGCATGTAATTTTTTCCGGCGAGTACCGACAGCGCTTCGATAATGGCGAGTTTGAGATTTCCGGCGGAGGCACCAAGGCTGAGCGACAGAGCGGCACCACTGATTCCATAAAGCGGGAAGGGCGCGAACTTCGAGGCCACATACTGAGTAAAGGGCGTTTTGATATCGATGATACATGGCGCTGGGGGTTCGACGTTCAGCGTGCCAGCGACCGCACCTATTTCAGTCGATTTCCGTTTTTCGGCGGGTATGGCAATGCGCTAACGACCACAGCCTTCACCGAAGGCTTTAGAGGTCGAAACTACGCGGCTGCAAACTCCTATCTGTTCCAAGATCTGCGTATTGACGAGTCTTTACCCGCACCCCCGATCGTCATGCCAATGCTGGATTTCAATCATGTTGGCAAACCGAACAAAATCGGCGCTCGCTGGAGTCTAGATGCAAATGCGCGCGTTCTGTTCCGTGGCGGTGGCTCGGATAGTCGGCGCTTGTCAATCAAACCCGGCATTTCGCTACCTTACTACGCGGATGCTGGGCACGTAACGACGCTGGAGGCAACTGTCCAGGCGGACATGTACCACGTGAGCCAAGAGTCCGGTGCGTCGAAGAGCAGTGTTACCGGGCGGCTTTTTCCCCAAGCCAAAGTCGACTGGCGTTATCCATTTTTTCGACAGTCTGGCTCCGTCTTGCAGCTTGTCGAGCCCGTGGTTGGGCTCATCGTGGCGCCAAATGGGAGCAATTCCAGCGACATTCCAAATGAGGAAAGCAACATTGTTAACATCGACGATACGAACCTTGTCAGCGCTGACCGTATTCCGGGTCTCGACCGCGTCGAGAGTGGTCAACGTGCATTTTACGGTCTAAAGGGCGAACTCCATGGTGTGGGTGGTGGATTCACAACCATGTTCATCGGTCAAAGTTACCGTTTTCACGTCGATGAGGATCTTTCGAATACCTTTGGAATTGAGCAGCATCGCTCGGACTATGTGGGGCGCATCGATGTTGTACCAAACGAGAATCTCGATGCGCGCTTTCGTTTTCGGGCGGATATTGAGAACTTTACTGCGCTACGCAACGAACTTGGATTTAGCCTCAAGTCCGGTCCGGTAAAAATCTCGGGTGAGTATTTATTTGTCGATTCAAAGGCGGGAACGAGTGACGGTAAGGACGCCGAGGAACTGCGTGCCAACATTGCTTCCGCAATCCACAAAGACTGGACAATTAGTGCCAAGACAATCCGTGATCTTGAGCGCGAAGAATCGCGGACAAATAGTGTCAGTCTTGTCTATGAAGACATTTGCTTTAGGCTCAATGCGACGATTGCGCGCAGTTATACGACGGTTGCGGAAGTCGGCCGCTCGAACGAAATATTCTTTCGCTTAACGTTCAAGCATTTGGGCGAGGTGCAGATATAGGCTCGGCCAACGACATCCGTTCGCTGCACAAACCGCCTCCAAGCATGCATCAAAGGCAACGCAGGATAATCGGAGGTAAACGGCTCTCGGCTTATGGTAGGCCGACATCTTGGGCGCGGTAATGAGCGCTCATCGGTTTCCGACGTCCCACGTTCTTCTGACCGTAGAGGAGATGTCGCGTGCGGATCACGCCGCAGTGTCGTTGGGCATTGCTAGCGAACATTTAATGGAGCGAGCAGGAACTGGGGTCGCAGAAGCGGTCATGGAACGATGGTCGCCGCGTCCGACCGTTGTGCTGTGTGGTCCTGGGAACAATGGTGGTGACGGATTCGTTGTCGCCCGGATACTCAAAGAAGCAGGCTGGCCCGTACGCGTGTCATTGCTCGGTTCCGAGGAGCGACTCAAGGGCGATGCCAAGCTCAACGCTGAACGTTGGTCCGAGCCAGTTGGCTCGCTGGCACCCTCGGATCCGGCAGACGCAGCGCTTGTTGTCGACGCGCTCTTTGGCGCCGGTCTTTCACGACCGGTCGACGGAATCGCCGCGGAAACCCTGGCCGCGATTGGCGACACGCCATGCGCTGCCGTCGACCTGCCAAGCGGCATTAACGGTGATACCGGAGCTTTATTGGGCGTGGCCGCGAAATCCACATTGACGGTAACGTTCTTCCGCCGCAAGCTTGGCCACCTGCTGTTGCCGGGCCGCGTATATTGCGGTGAAGTCGTCTTCAAGGATATCGGTATTCCAGATTCGGTACTTACAAGTCTGGCTCCTCAGCAGGCGGTCAACGGGCCAGATCTGTGGGGGGAACAGTTTCCTTGGCCTCGGCTGGAGCAGCACAAATATGCGCGTGGTTATGCGGTCGTCACCGGGGGGGCCGGCATGACTGGCGCGGCACGCATGGCAGTGCGGTCGGCTCAACGGATAGGCGCGGGGATGGTAACGCTGGTCTGCGCGCCAGAATCGGCAGCAATCTATCGGGTTTCCTTGACCAGCGCAGTCATTCGTTCGGTTCGCGATACGGCGACATTTGTAGATATTGTCGATGATCCGCGGACGACGGCTTGGCTAATCGGCCCAGGTGCCGGAGCGACAGGTCAGGTCCGCGAGCGCGTCATGGCGGGGCTTCGTACTGGAAAGTCAGCCGTCCTCGACGCGGATGCATTGATAGTTTTCGAGGAATCTCCCGAACTCTTGTTCGAATCGATCGTCGGACCTTGTTTGATCACGCCGCATGAGGGCGAATTCGCGAAATTATTTAGTTTAGAGGGAGATAAACTGAGCCGCGCGCGCGCCGCTGCGAAGATCGCAAATAGTGTCGTCCTGCTCAAAGGAGCAGATACGGTGATCGCCCATCCCGACGGCCGAGCGGCCGTCAACTGCAACGCGCCTGCCGACTTAGCGACGGCCGGCTCGGGGGATGTTCTCGCCGGTATCGCAACTGGTTTGATCGCACAGGGAATGGAGCCGTTTGATGCGGGTTGTGCCGCTGCATGGCTACATGGCGCAGCGGCGGGCGAGTTTGGCCCAGGCTTGGTTGCGGAAGATTTGATTGACCTGCTGCCAACAGTGCTACGCCGGCTCAAGGCAGTGAGCCCGGAGACATCGCCTTGCTAACTTTTCAATGCTCCGCCCAGCAGTTCAACGGCAATGTGGCATCGTGGTTGTCCGGTCAAGCGTAAGCAGGTCGACTTGCAAATATTCGTCTAATGGGCACCTCTAAGAATTCGCGATTTGACAGAGGATGATTGGTTAAACGGGCTGTGGCCGTCTGCGGCCATGCTGGCACCGGGATTTCCGGGAGTTTCCCGCGCTCCAATTGAGCTATTTCCGCTTCAAGACCGTGCCCAGGCGATCTCCTACTCAGAGTATTGTCACACCGCCGCGGCGAGGCGGTTCAGTTGGACCAGACGGCGCATGTTGTAGGCGAGGTTCTTCAGCCCTATCCGAGCCTTTGCCCGCGCCAGCCCGACATTACGCAGCAGCGTCCCGCCCATGTCGTTGCTCTGGGCCCCGAAAACATGCTCGACGCGGACCCGAACGGACGAACGGGTCTTGTTGCCTTGCTTCTCGCGCTCGCTCAGCGGCTTGTTGCGGCGGGCTTTGCGATGGATCCGGCTCCTCAACCCCTTCTTCTTCAGCGCCGCCTCGATCTCCGCCGAGCGATAAGCGCTGTCCGCCCATACGCCCAAGGCCGTGTTGTCCCCATCCAGGATATCGTCGAGAACCTTACTGTCGTGCGTCGCCGCGTCGCTCACCTGATAGCGCCGCACCAGCTTGTGCCGACGGTCCACGTTGACATGGTTCTTGTAGCCGTAATGGCTCCTGCCGTGCTTCTTGGTCCACCGCGCCTCGACATCCTTTTGGCGCCGCTTTGCCGGCTTATCCTGCCAGCATTCCGGCGTCTCGCCAGCCTTTATCCCCGCGTTCTCCTTGCGGCTGTTGCGCTGTTTGGGCACCGCCACGATCGAGGCGTCGATGATCTGCCGCCCATCGCCAGATAGCCCTGATCCTTCAGGTGGCCATCGAACGTCTCGAATAAGGTCTCGATCACCCCAGCTTGCGTCAACTGTTCGCGGTACAGCCACACTGTCTTGGCATCGGGAACCCGGTCCTCCAGACCCAACCCCAAAAACCGCATGAACGACAGGCGATCCCGGATCTGATGCTCAACCTGATCGTCCGACAGATTGTAGAGTGCGCTCAGAATGATCGTCTTGAACATCACCACCGCGTCCCACGGCTTGCGTCCCGCCCGCGACTTGCGCGCCTTGTCCGAACGCCGACACACCGCATCCAAACACCCACGGAAGTCTTCCCACGGAACAACCTCGTCGATCTTCGCCAGAGGCTCGTTCTTGGCGTCCAGCCCGGTATACCGCTTCGAAAGATTAAAAAATCCTATCTGACCCATGAACACCCCTCCCGATGTCAACAAATCGTCAACCCGATTCTAAACCGACGGTGCGCGAAAATGGCATTTTTAGAGGTGCCCTAATATTAAAGGACTCTAGGACAACGGATTGCAAAATAAGTAAGTTTGAAGTATGTTGCTGCACTATAAAGTATTCGAAAAGAAAAACGGGGAGAGCTATGCGTCCAATGCAGTTGGTTGGCAAATCACGTGCTAACTTCTTAGATTTCAAAGGCCGTCGACGGACCAGTACGTTCGTGAAGAGCAGCGGCAAGATGCAGTACATAAAGTCGGGATCGCAATTTCGTCGCACGCATTCCGACAGCTTAGTTGAGACGGCGCGCGTGCTCGCCGTTGCTTCGGACGGTTCGGGTATTCCGCACGTTCGCTACGAGGTGGTGTTCGGGAAGCCAAACGGCGTTCGACCCTACTTCGATGGGCCAAGAATGCTTGCGCTCTCGACCTTCGCAAAAACCTACCGTGAGCATGTTTCCAATTGACGGGATTGCTGGATAGCTGACACAGAGCAAATGCGGGTTTATTCAATAGGGATGATCGTTATCCGGCGGCCAAATCCGATACGTTTGCTTACCATATAGACCTCCAACTCAACGTTCCTTGACCCGGCTGAGGCCTCTTCCTATACAAGGTGGCTTGGCGAAGCGTGCGCCAAATTCGAACAAGCGGGCGTGGCGGAATTGGTAGACGCGCTGGCTTTAGGTGCCAGTGGAGCAATCCGTGGGGGTTCAAGTCCCTCCGCCCGCACCATTGTACCGACAAACGAATCGCATACGGCTTTGTAAGCTAGCTAAGTGTCAAATCTCAGGTAACGCGGGATGCAGCTAACCGAAACCAAGAGTGAGGGCCTGAGCCGAGAATATACGGTGAAGATCCTTGCCGAAGATCTCGAAGGCAAAATGCAGTCTCGCCTCGAAGAGTTGGGGCGAACTGTAAACCTGCCAGGATTTCGACCGGGCAAGGCGCCTATGCCTTTAATAAAACAGCGCTTTGGCCAGGCGGTGTTGGGAGAGGTATTGCAGTCAGCCGTTAGCGACTCGACGGCGCAAGCGATAGCCGACCAAAACCTCCGGCCAGCAATGCAGCCAAAAATAGAAGTTAAGGAGTACGACGAAGGCAAAGATTTTGAATACACGATGTCCGTAGAGTTAATGCCGGAGTTCGAACCCATCGATTTTTCCAAACTCTCACTGGAACGCATAACCGTGAAGGTCGGGGACGAGGAAGTTGAGAAGGCATTGTCGCAGATGGCGGCCGAAAACAAACGGCCGGAACCATTGAAGAAAGCGAGAAAGTCTCAGAGTGGCGACGTCCTGGTGATCGACTACAAAGGAGAAATCGACGGTACCGAGTTCGCAGGAGGAACGGCACAGGATTATTACCTTGAGCTTGGCGGCGGACGCTTTATTCCCGGATTTGAAGACCAATTGATCGGTGTTAATGCAGGTGACCAGGTAACAGTTAAAGTCACGTTCCCGGCAGAATACGGGAGCACCGATCTTTCTGGCAAAGACGCGGAATTTTCAGTTGATGTGAAAGAAATCCGTGAACTGGCGGAGATCGATGTCGACGACGCGTTCGCCGAGTCTCTGGGGCTCCCCGATCTGAAGTCATTGTCCGGTGCGATCCGCACATGGCTCGAACAGGACTACTCAAGTTTTTCGCGGAATCGACTGAAACGTAAACTATTGGATGAGCTGAACGACGCGCATGACTTTGAAATCCCACCAGGAATGGTCGACGCGGAATTCGATGCGATATGGCAGCAGTTGGAGGACGCTCGGAAAAGAGAAAACCTTGATGCCGATGATATGGACAAGACCGACGGTGAGCTTCGAGAGGAGTATCGCGGTATCGCCGAGCGGCGCGTTCGGCTCGGGGTATTGCTCTCCGAGGTAGGGCGCCTGAACAATATAGAGGTTACGCAGGAAGAAGTTAACCGCGCCATCGTTCAGGATGCACAGCGGGCAAGGGAAAAACAACGCGAGGTCATGGAGTATCTCCAGAACAACGCAGAGGCCCAGGCACAGTTACGGGCACCGCTTTTCGAGGATAAAGTGATCGACTTCATCCTCGAGATGGTCTCGATTACGGATCGCGACTCTACAGTCGCCGAACTGATGCGCGATCCAGACGAAGAAGCTGAGAAACCGGCTCCGGCCAAGGCCAAGACCGCTTCCAAGCGAAAGAAGCCGGCAACCAAGAAAAGTTCTGCGAAAAAGAAGTCGTCGAAGAAATCAAGTGAATGAGTTTGCCCGCTCGCCGCCGTATAACCTATTGGAAAACATGCGAAAGGCTCGAACTTAACGCCATGCGCGATCCCCTGGAGATTTACAACAACACCTTAGTGCCGATGGTGGTTGAACAGACCAATCGTGGCGAACGCGCCTACGATATCTATTCTCGGCTGCTTAAGGAGCGAATTATCTTCCTGATCGGTCCGATCGACGACATGGTCGCGAGCCTGGTGTGCGCCCAGCTTTTGTTCCTCGAGTCGGAGAATCCGGGCAAAGACATCTCATTCTACGTCAATTCGCCAGGTGGGGCCGTGAGCTCGGGTTTGTCGGTCTACGACACGATGCAATACATTCGATGCGACGTTTCTACCGTATGCCTAGGGCAGGCTGCTTCGATGGGGTCGTTGCTGCTTGCGTCAGGCGCCGAAGACAAACGCTACTCACTGCCAAATGGCCGCGTCATGATGCATCAGCCCTCCGGCGGATTTCAGGGACAAGCCTCGGATATTGAAATCCAGGCGCGAGAAATTCTAAACATGCGCAAGCGACTCAATGATATTTACGTGAAGCATACGGGTCAGGACTTCGATACAATTGAAACGGCGGTTGAACGCGATAACTATATGTCACCGCTGGAGGCCAAGGCCTTCGGTTTGATCGACGATGTGGTGGAGAGCCGCCCGATCGGCCCGGACGATGAAAGTAACGATAATGACAGCGATAGTTGACGGGTGAGACCGACTGGCTTGGCGGCGTGAATTTTGCTTCAAAGTCACAGCTTGGTTATCGTCGAGACAAAGCGACACTAATCGGGTCTATTACGTTGTATGCAGGAGCGACGGTTGACAATATTGACGATGCCTGACCAACGGAGCGGATGCAGGTCTGATGTCTAAATCTCCGAGCGGCGATACCAAGAACACACTTTACTGCTCGTTCTGCGGAAAGAGTCAGCATGAGGTTCGCAAACTCATTGCTGGGCCGACGGTGTTCATATGTGACGAATGCGTCGAACTTTGCATGGACATCATTCGAGAGGATCACAAATCTTCGCTCTCCAAATCTCATGACGGTGTCCCAACGCCCCGCGACATTCGCACCGTTCTCGACGACTATGTCATCGGCCAGGACCATGCAAAACGAGTGTTGTCGGTTGCGGTTCACAACCACTACAAACGCCTCGCGCACGGCGGCAAGGATAATGACGTCGAGCTCGCAAAGTCGAACATCGTCCTCATTGGCCCAACAGGTTGCGGCAAAACTTTACTCGCCCAGACCCTCGCCCGAATTCTCGATGTGCCATTCACTATGGCCGACGCGACGACGCTCACCGAAGCGGGGTATGTCGGCGAGGATGTCGAGAACATCATTCTGAAACTGTTGCAGTCAGCGGACTACAATGTGGAGCGCGCGCAACGCGGCATCGTTTATATCGACGAGATCGACAAGATCAGCCGCAAGTCGGACAACCCATCCATTACGCGCGACGTCTCCGGCGAAGGTGTTCAGCAGGCCCTTCTCAAGATCATGGAGGGCACCATTGCCAGCGTTCCGCCGCAAGGTGGCCGCAAGCACCCGCAGCAAGAGTTCCTGCAGGTAGACACAACGGATATTCTCTTCATTTGCGGCGGTGCATTCGCTGGCTTGGAGCGCATCATCTCTTCGCGCCGAAAGGGCTCGTCAATTGGCTTCGGTGCGGATGTGCGGGGTCCTGACGATCGCCAGATTGGCGAAGTGCTGCGCGAGGTCGAACCCGAGGATTTGCTTAAGTTTGGCTTGATCCCCGAATTTGTCGGCCGCCTGCCGGTTATTGCGACGCTTGACGATCTTGATGAGGAAACACTTGTCGAAATTCTAACGACGCCGCGCAATGCATTGGTAAAGCAATACCAGCGCCTATTCGACATGGAAGACGTCCGACTCGAGTTTTCTGAAGAGGCGGTAAAGGCAATCGCCCATCGAGCTATTGCCCGTAAGACCGGCGCACGCGGATTACGATCGATTATGGAGTCGATACTCTTGGGGCCGATGTACGAACTACCCAGCCTCGATGATGTGGAGCAAATCGTTATCAATAAGGAGGTCGTAGATGGCCCAGCAGAACCTCTCTACATCTATTCCGATCGCCGTGAAGACGTGGGCAGCAGCGCCTGAGCAGGGCTCAGCATAACGGCGATGGTCTTGAAGATCTGTCGTTCAGCGACACTTTAGGAATGGTCCAGACGGCCGGTTTTGGTTTCCAATAGTCGGCAGATAACCGTGAAAGAGAGTCCATGACAGAAGAAACACGCGGCACCCTTTATCCGGTCCTTCCGCTTCGGGATATCGTCGTATTTCCACAGATGATCGTGCCGCTGTTCGTCGGCCGAGATAAATCTGTGCGGGCCCTCGAGGACGTGATGAAGGATGACAAGCAAATTCTGCTTGTCACCCAAAAGGACGCCGCGCAGGACGATCCAACGCCCGACGACATCTATTCTGTTGGGACAATTGGCACGGTTCTACAGCTGCTCAAGCTACCCGACGGCACGGTCAAGGTATTGGTCGAAGGGGGACAAAGGGCGCGAATCATACTGTTTGCAGACAACCCAGACTTCTTTCAGGCCGAAACCGCAACCTTTGACGAGAAATCGGGCGTGGAGAGCGAGTCGGAAGCGCTGTGTCGCGCCGTCGTCTCCCAATTTGAACAGTATATCAAGCTCAACAAGAAGATCCCGCCAGAGGTGCTGATCTCGATCAACCAAATCGAGGAAGCAAGCAAGCTCGCAGATACCGTTGCACAGCATTTGGCACTGAAGATCCAAGACAAACAGGAACTGCTTGAGATCGAATCGATAACCGAACGGCTGGAGCGCATCTACGGCATCATGGAGGGCGAGATTAACGTTCTCCAGGTGGAGAAGCGCATCCGCAACCGCGTCAAGCGGCAGATGGAGAAGACCCAGCGCGAGTATCATCTCAACGAACAACTGAAAGCGATCCAGAAGGAGTTGGGTGAGACAGAAGACGGTCGCGATGAGGCCTCGGAACTTGAGGAGCGTATCGAGAAGACGAAACTGTCGAAGGAAGCACGCGAAAAGGCCCAATCCGAAATGAAGAAGCTCCGTTCAATGAGCCCGATGTCCGCCGAGGCGACGGTCGTACGCAATTACCTCGATTGGATGCTCAGCATTCCTTGGAAGGTGCGGACCAAAACAAAGCGAGACCTCAGGGTAGCGCAACGCATCCTCGACGAAGACCATTATGGGCTCGAAAAGGTCAAAGAGAGGATCATCGAGTATCTCGCCGTGCAACAGCGCATGCGAAAGGTCAAAGGTCCAATTCTCTGTCTCGTTGGCCCGCCAGGAGTCGGCAAGACATCGCTCGGCAAGTCGATCGCCCGCGCAACCGGACGCAATTTTGTCCGTATGTCGTTGGGCGGCGTCCGCGATGAGGCAGAGATTCGCGGCCACCGGCGAACCTATATCGGTTCCATGCCTGGTAAGATCATACAGGGGATGAAGAAAGCCAAATTCTCTAATCCGCTGTTTCTATTGGACGAAGTCGACAAGGTGGGCGCGGATTGGCGCGGCGATCCATCCTCGGCGCTGCTCGAGGTTCTCGACCCTGAGCAAAACAGTACGTTCAACGACCACTATTTAGAGGTCGACTACGATCTGTCGGACGTGATGTTCGTGACCACGGCGAATACGCTGAGAATTCTGCAGCCGCTACTCGACCGCATGGAGATCATTCGACTGCCGGGATATACGGAGGAGGAAAAGATCCAGATTGCCAAGCGACATCTCATTTCCAAACAACGGAAAGAGCATGGTCTTAAGGATGGCGAATGGACAATTTCCGACGACGCTTTACGGACGCTCATTCGCTACTACACGCGAGAAGCCGGCGTGCGCAACCTTGAACGCGAGATCGCCAATCTTGCGCGAAAGTCGATCAAAGAAATTCTCATGGACAAGAAGCGGCAGAAGGTATCGATCACGCGCCGCAACCTGGAGAAAATGGCTGGCATACGCAAATACCGATTTGGCCAGCTTGAAGATACCGATCTGGTCGGTGTGGTAACTGGGCTCGCCTGGACCGAAGTCGGCGGCGAATTGCTAACGATCGAGTCGGTCACTGTGCCCGGCAAGGGCAAAGTGGTTAAAACCGGAAAGCTTGGCGACGTCATGCAGGAATCGGTGCAAGCTGCCGAGAGTTATGTAAAGAGCCGGGCGCCCGCATACGGCATTAAGCCCACATTATTCGAACGTCGTGATATCCATGTTCACGTTCCGGAAGGCGCGACTCCAAAAGACGGACCGTCGGCAGGTGTCGCTATGGTGACTTCAATGGTGTCAGTGCTGACCGGCATACCGGTACGGCGCGACCTCGCGATGACCGGTGAGATTACATTGCGCGGGCGAGTGCTGCCTATTGGCGGGCTTAAGGAAAAACTGCTCGCCGCCGTGCGCGGTGGACTGACAACGGTTCTCATTCCTACGGACAACATGAAGGATTTGCCTGACGTTGCCGACAACGTGAAGAAGAAGATCGAAATCCGTCCAATTTCCACGCTCGATGAAGTGCTTGAGATAGCGCTGGCGGAACCCATGGTCTCGATTGAATGGGAGGAAGACGAAGAGTCGGCAAAAAGCGTTCCCGCTCAAGAAGATGAGGACGGTGCGGTTATGACACACTAGAGGTTGTTTGGTGGCAATTTTTTGGCAACAGATCGTGTACGGCCCAATTTTCTGGAAAAAAGCAAGGATTTCTGCGGCATCTGCGTTGACGCCCGGTCAGAATTCCATTTACACTCAAGCCGTCATCCATAGACAATTCTCGTCTGTGCAACAATCCATTCCCAATCCTCAAGGGGGGCCTCATAGTGAACAAGAATGATCTCGTTGCCTCTGTGGCTAGCAGCACAAGCATGAGCAAGGCTGATGCCGGTAAGGCGGTTGAGGCAGTATTCGATTCCATCACAGGTTCATTGAGAAGCGGTGGCGAAGTACGGCTTGTTGGGTTCGGGACCTTTAGCGTCGCGAATCGTCGAGCTTCAGAAGGTCGCAATCCTCGAACGGGCGAGCGTATTCAGATCCCTGCGTCAAGACAGCCAAAATTCAAGGCTGGCAAAGGTTTAAAAGACGCGGTCAACTAAATCCTGGCGGGAACTCTCGACCAGTACCGGCCGGCCGTTTTCAAATTTGATGGCCGGCCGTTTCGTTTGTGCATGTCTCTCGTGAATTGAGAGAGGCCAGCGCCAAACCCAGGATCCTGTGCGAGAGATGAGACTAGGCCGGAGCGCGGGCGATTAGCTCAGCTGGTAGAGCATCCGGTTTACATCCGGAAGGTCGGCGGTTCGATCCCGTCATCGCCCACCACAATTTACCAGTCCCCACTCGATTACACGGATGCGTGTTCAAACCTGTCGGATGAGGCCGTCGATAGCTGGTGCGGCGCGGCTGTCTGGGAAGACAATCTCTTCAAGTGCGGCTTCGGCGACGTTTACATGATCTCGAAGGACACCCTTGAACAAGCTTCTGACGCTGGTCGTCGGCAATAGGTCTCGACCCTCGAAACGGGCCTTCGGCACGAGACCAGGCCATTTGCCTCCGATGCGGCCGCCGGCCACTGCGCCACCGATGAGGAAGGCAATTCCGCCGGTGCCGTGATCGGTGCCCCTGCTGCCGTTTTCCTCGACCGTGCGTCCAAACTCGCTGACGGCGACAAGAACCGTGTTGTTCCAGGCTGCACCCATATTGTCGCGAAACGCCATGAGACCACCCGCCAGATCTCCGAGCAGGTTCTTGAGGCCGCCTACCTGGTTGACATGGGTATCCCAACCGGTCGATTCGAGGGTGGCGATTCGCGGGCCGTCGGGTGCCGCAAGTAGTTTTCCAGCCTGTGCGGCAATTACACCGAACGCCTTTCCCCGGGCCGCTTTCCGCGCCGCTTGCGGATCCGTCATGCCAGCGGCAGCTGACGAAATACGCCCTTCGGCAAAGGCAGTGCGGAACAAGGCATCGTGGCTGTAAATCGCCGCCAATCGATCAAGAAAATCTTCCTCGACCTTTGGCAAGAACCCAGGCGCCCACGTTCTGACTGACGTTGGTCCGCGCATCAGCAAGGGTACCGAGTGTCCGAGAGCCAAGCCCAGCGCTTTTCGATCAGGCGCAACTATGTTCAAAACTCGATTCAGCCAGCCGTCGTCGGCGCCATGTGGTTTGGCGGTTCCGTTTTCAAGCAAATCCTGCGCATCGAAATGCGAACGCGTGTGATGTTGAGCGCCAAGCGCATGTAGGATCAGCAACTCGTCGCGGCGGAATAATGGATGGATTGGCGCCAAGGCCGGATTCAGACCGAACTGACCGTCAAGATCCAATGCCCCATCAGATTCACCGGGTGGCGGCACAGCAATGCGAGGTCGGACGCGCTGGTAGTCGGGATCGCCATAGGGCGGCACGGCTGCAAGACCATCGAGTCCGCCGCGAAGAATCAAGACGGCAAGCCGCTGCTCTCCGGTATCTGCATGGGCCAGGTGCAGGCGAACGCCGGGCAGCGAAAACATGGCGACGCCGCCTGCTGTTTGTTTTAGCAAAGTGCGGCGTGTGATCATCTCCGCTGGAACTCCGCGCTCATGAAAGCGAGGGCAAGACCTTCCGCGCCAGACGGCGCTGCGGCTATTGCGCTCAAGGTATCTTTGCTGGCCACCGGCGCGATGGAGTTCTCCACCACCCAAGTGGGTTTCAACTGGCGTGGTAAGCGTGCTGTCAAAGCGCGCACCCATTCGACGCGCCGCATGAGCGCCTCGGGACTAATCCAATGTGAGGCCACATCCGGCCATCCGGCGGGAGAGGGCGCGGAAAACGGCAGATGGTTCACAACGACAAAGGACGACATGAAGCCACCGCGAAACGGTTCCTCGAGGTTGAGGGCGCGAAATGTTGAAAGCACAAATTCGTAGGGTGTCTTAATTTTCGCCAAGGGGTCCCGCCACGCGACATCGAGTGCGATCAATGCGCGCGAGACGAGCGCCAGGTCGCCATCGGATTCCAGATACGCTCGCTCAAGCTTGGCAACCGCTGCCGGTGGCGGTTTGTCCGCTACAAAATGCCGTGCCAACTTTGTAGCGATAAACCGTGCCGTCGATGGATGCCGGGCGAGATTGCGGAGGACCTGTTCGCCCTCGTCCTGCCCTTTATTTCCGTAACGCACACCCAATATGGTTTTACGACCCGGCTCATGAGCAAAGGGAACAAATAGAAATCGACAGGTAATTTTGCCGCGTTTCCCGATCCCTTCCACCGACCATCCTGTCAGAACACGGGCGAATTCCGTCACGTCGTCCTGCGAATAGCCGCCGTCGACGCCGAGCGTATGCAGTTCTAGAATTTCGCGAGCGAGATTTTCATTGAGTCCGCGCTTGCTCGCCCGTCCGCCGCGTGATTTGGGTCCGATGGAGCCGACATTGTCGAGATACAGCAGCATAGCCGGATGTTTGACGACAGCCATCAACATATCGACAAAGCGACCAAAAACATGAGGTCGAATAGCCTCGCGTTCGTAGGCACCGGCGATGGGCGTGATGAATGCACGCGCAGTAGATATAGTAAAATGGTTGCTCCAAAACTTAACAAGGCGCTCGCGAAACGGCTGCGTGGAACGCACCATTGCCAAGGCGCGCGCATCAATCTCATCGCGGTGCTTAGTCTTAAACGAAGACTTGAACTCGGCCTGCAACGCGGCGGGGCCCTTCCGACGCGCTGCAAAAAGGCGAACCAGCGAATCAGCCGAAGTCCCCAGACCGCGTAGTTCTTCCGGCAATATATCAGTTCCAGCTATCTGCGAGGTAAGCCAACCGCGCGGATCGCCGTTGTTTGCCGACAGTTCGCCCGGACGTGGGCCAAGCCCAAAGCGGTTTGCCGCAACGAAGGCGTCCGTACTAACCATGGCTCGTCGGTGAAGACCCTGCGAACAACAGCCATCTGCGCGTTGCGCGCTGAGGCTTCCTCATTCGCGTCTTTCGATCAAATCGCATGATACCGGCAAAACTCATTTGCGCATTGTAAAGCTAATAACGGACAACGAATGTGATTCCGTTCACAAAACTTATCCAGATGAATGCGCCGATCGCTAATCGAGATTAGAGCTCAGTGGCCGCCGACTGGACATTTTGCCCCATTATCCACCGAAATGAGCCCCCGACAATTTGCCATTTGGAGCTTGCTTGACACTAAAGATGCGCGCGTGCATTACATGGCCTCAACGCCTTATAATGCCCTGTAAATATTGATGATCGTCCGCTTAGTCGGTTTGTTTATGGGGGTGTAGCTCAGATTGGTTAGAGCGCCGGCCTGTCACGCCGGAGGCCGCGGGTTCAAGTCCCGTCACTCCCGCCACTCAAGCGCCGCCCCGGTCCAGATTTACTTGGACGAGACAGTTAGCCGCATTGTTACCTGTCGAAAATTATGCTGTGTTTTCGGGCACTTCTTTCTTTGCTTCGCCGAACAGCCACCTTTATAGTCCGCGCGTCCGGCAGCAACGAGGTGCATAAGGGCCGGTGACGTCTTTTGCGCGTCCTCAACAACAGAATTGGCAACTAAAGTATCGGCTTCTTCCAGGGTGACCGAATCGTAACGATGGACGATCTTCTTAGGGAATATCTGCCGATTCTGATCTTCTTCGCGATTGCTGTGGCCCTTTCGCTCGCCATGGTCGTCGCGAGTTATGTGGTGGCGCGGCAGAAACCAGATTCTGAGAAACTCTCAGCGTACGAATGTGGCTTTGAAGCCTTTGACGATGCCCGCAGCCGGTTCGACATTCGATTCTACCTGGTCGCCATACTCTTCATTATCTTCGATCTGGAGGTTGCCTTCCTTTTTCCGTGGGCAATTTCATTGGGTGAGATTGGTTTGTTCGGCTTTTGGTCGATGGTGGTGTTCCTGACGATGTTGACCGTGGGCTTCATTTACGAATGGAAGAAGGGGGCGCTGGAGTGGGAGTAAACGGCCAAGATGAGCCGTCGCTGCCTGTCGAAGGAAGTTCGGGCGGCGTGGCTCTGAATACTGTTTCCGACGCTTTGGCCGACAAAGGATTCCTTGTCACCAAAATGGATAAATTGGTCAACTGGGCGCGAACCGGCTCTCTGTGGCCCATGACCTTTGGCCTGGCTTGCTGTGGCGTCGAGATGATTCACGCCTACATGCCTCGCTATGATCTCGATCGCTTCGGAGTCGTTCCAAGGGGAAGTCCGCGCCAATCCGATGTGATGATTGTTGCCGGCACGTTATGCAACAAAATGGCGCCGGCGTTGCGCAAGGTCTACGACCAAATGGCGGAGCCGCGCTGGGTGATCTCAATGGGGTCATGCGCCAACGGCGGTGGCTACTACCACTACTCTTACTCCGTCGTGCGTGGGTGTGACCGAATCGTTCCGGTCGATATCTACGTCCCAGGTTGTCCGCCGACAGCAGAGGCATTGGTTTACGGTATTCTCCAGTTGCAGAAGAAGATTCGGCGCACGAGCACGATCGCGCGCTGAAGGCGATGACCCGATGAACCAGGCGCTGGCCGATCTTGGCGAGTATATTTCGAACAGCCTGCCCGAGGATGTTCTGGACGCTGATCTCGTCAACGACGAGCTCGTACTTTTCGTTCGGAGGGAGTCGATCCTGCGGGTAATGATCTTTCTCAAGAACGACGCAACCTGTTTTGTAAAGGTTCTCGTCGATGTCTGCGGTGTCGACTACCCCGATCGCGAACAACGTTTCGAGGTTGTTTACAATCTTTTGAGTCCGAAGCATAATCAACGCATACGCGTGAAAGTCGCGACTGACGAAGACGCGCCGGTTCCTTCGGTTACAAGTGTCTTCCCCTCGGCGGGTTGGTTCGAACGCGAGTGTTGGGACCTTTACGGTGTATTTTTTAGCGAGCATCCCGATCTACGCCGAATCCTGACCGACTATGGATTTGACGGACATCCGTTGCGCAAGGATTTTCCGCTAACGGGATTTGTTGAGGTTCGCTACGACGACGAACAGCGGCGCGTCGTTCAGGAACCCGTACGCCTAAATCAGGAATTCCGCAGCTTCGATTTTCTGAGCCCATGGGAAGGCGTTCAGCGCCAGCTACCGGGCGACGAGAAGGCGGAAGAGGAAGCCAATTGATGGCGGCCGAAACACAGATCAAGACGACAACAATCAACTTTGGCCCGCAGCACCCCGCGGCCCATGGCGTGTTGCGCCTCATCATGGAGTTGGACGGCGAGGTGATCGAGCGCCTCGACCCACATATCGGCTTGCTCCACCGTGGCACGGAGAAACTCATCGAATACAAAACCTACCTCCAAGCGATTCCCTACTTCGATCGGCTCGACTATGTCTCGCCTATGTGCCAGGAACATGCGTTCTGCCTGGCGAGCGAGCGCCTCCTCGGAATCGAAGCACCGCCTCGAGCTCTCTATATCCGAACGTTGTTCGACGAAATCACCCGAATCCTCAATCACTTGCTTAACATTACTGCGTTTGCCCTCGATGTCGGCGCGCTGACCCCCATGTTGTGGGCCTTTGAACAACGCGAACTCCTGATGGAGTTTTACGAGCGCGTGTCCGGCGCCAGAATGCATGCAGCCTATTATCGCGTCGGCGGCATCCATCTCGACCTGCCGGCTGGTATTACCGACGACATTCTGGCTTGGGCGGAGAAGTTTGAGGGTTTCGTCGATGATGTGGAAACATTGCTCAATGAGAACCGAATCTTCAAACAGCGCTCGGTCGATATAGGGGTCGTCTCTGCAGAAGATGCCTTGGACTGGGGATTTAGCGGCCCCATGCTACGCGCTTCCGGAATTCCTTGGGATTTGCGTAAGGCCCAACCGTATGCCGCCTACGACGAGATGGATTTTGATATTCCGATTGGCAAGAACGGCGACTGCTACGACCGCTACCTGGTGCGTGTGGAAGAAATGCGCCAAAGCCTGCGCATCATCGTGCAAAGCATCGCGAAAATGCCGGACGGCCCGGTTCTGACGACTGACGGAAAAATTGCGCCGCCGAGACGAGCCGAAATGAAGAAGTCCATGGAGGCGTTGATCCACCACTTCAAGCTTTACACTGAGGGCTTCAAGGTTCCAGCGGGCGAAACATATACGGCCGTCGAAGCGCCGAAGGGCGAGTTCGGAGTCTATCTTGTTTCCGACGGCAGCAATCGCCCGCACCGCTGCAAAATTCGTGCGCCGGGCTTTGCCCATCTGCAGGCGATTGATCACATGAGCAGGGGGCACATGCTTGCCGACGCCGGAGCGATACTCGGGTCTTTGGACATCGTTTTTGGCGAGGTTGATCGGTGAACGCGCCTGGCCAACGGGATACGCCGTTCGCCTTCTATGCTGAGAGTCTCAGGGCGGTGAAACGGCAGATTGCCAAGTATCCGAAAGGACGGCAACAAAGCGCCGTGCTGGCCGTTCTTGATTTGGCACAACGGCAGTGCGGCGGATGGTTGCCGCAGACCGCAATCGAGGCCGTTGCAGAAACACTCGAAATGCCAAAGATCCGCGTCCTTGAAGTGGCGACTTTTTATTCGATGTTCAATCTGACTCCGGTTGGGCGCTATGTCGTCCAGATTTGCACAACAACACCGTGCGCGCTCCGCGGATCGGCCGGTATTGCAGAGGCTTTCCAGCAGCATCTGAAGATACCCTTTGGCGGAACGACGGCCGACGGCATGTTCACTCTGCGCGAGGTCGAATGCTTGGGAGCCTGCGTCAACGCACCGATGATGCAGGTTGGCGAAAGTTATTACGAAGATCTGACACCCGAAAGCGCGGTGTCCATTTTGGAAGCATTTGCCCGCGGCGCAGAGCCAGATCCTGGATCGCAGTCGGGCCGTCAAACCTCGGCGCCCGCAGGTGGGCCGACGACCCTCGTTGAATTCGGTGAAGGCGGCGATTGACGCGATGCTCGAAGACAAAGATCGCATCTTCACAAATCTTTACGGCGTCCACGATTGTGGGCTTGCCGGCGCGCGCCAGCGTGGTGATTGGGACGGTACAAAGGACATCCTCGCGAAGGGCAGGGAATGGATTATTGAAGAAGTTAAGTCGTCCGGCCTTCGCGGCCGCGGCGGCGCCGGTTTTCCGACCGGGCTCAAGTGGTCCTTTATGCCGGCCGAGACAAAAGGAAAACCACATTATCTAGTCGTCAACGCCGACGAGGGCGAACCCGGCACCTGCAAGGATCGCGATATGATTCGTCATGATCCGCACAAATTGATCGAAGGTTGTTTGATCGCCAGCTTCGCGATCGGCGCTCCCGCTTGCTACATTTATATTCGCGGCGAATTCCATAACGAGGCCAACGCGCTCGAAGCCGCCATCGCTGAAGCCTACGATGCGGGACTCCTGGGAGCGGATGCCTGTGGATCAGGGTGGAAGTTTGATCTCTACGTCCATCGTGGCGCCGGAGCCTACATCTGCGGCGAGGAGAGTGCGCTTCTCGAAAGCCTTGAGGGAAAAAAGGGCCAACCGCGCCTTAAGCCTCCGTTTCCTGCTCAATTCGGCCTTTGGGGATGTCCGACAACCGTCAACAACGTCGAAAGCGTCGCCGTCGTTCCGACAATCTTACGCCGCGGCGCCAGTTGGTTCGCCGGATTCGGCCGCGAACGAAATGCAGGTACGAAAGTGTTTTGCATTTCTGGTCATGTGAACAGGCCGTGCAACGTCGAAGAGGAGATGTCGATCCCTTTGAAGGAGCTAATCGAATGTCATGCGGGCGGTGTTAGCGGTGGCTGGGACAATCTGTTGGCGGTCATACCAGGCGGTTCCTCGACGCCAATGATCCCTAAATCTGTTTGCGACGACGTGCTGATGGACTTTGATGCACTTGCCGACGTCAAATCAGGCCTCGGAACCGCAGCCGTCATCGTTATGGACAAATCGACCGACCTCGTAGGCACAATCGCCCGGCTTTCCCGCTTCTACATGCATGAAAGTTGCGGCCAGTGTACGCCATGCCGCGAAGGAACGGGCTGGATGTGGCGCATGATGGAGCGGCTCGCACACGGAGACGCATCGGTCGATGAAATCGACCTGCTGCTCGACGTGGGAAGACACATCGAAGGACATACCATATGTGCTCACGGTGATGCGGCTGCATGGCCGATACAAGGTCTGATGCGCCATTTCCGATCCGATATCGAGCGACAAATCCTCGAACGCAAAGGGATCGGCGTCGACGATCCGGCCAAAGCGGCGGCGGAGTAACTCCATGCCGAAGCTAACAATTGATGGCAACGACGTCGAAGTTCCAGCAGGCGCGACAGTCCTCCAAGCGTGTGAAGCGGTCGGAGCGGAGATTCCGCGTTTCTGCTACCACGAACGCCTATCAATCGCCGGAAATTGCCGCATGTGCTTGGTTGAGTTGGAGAAGTCATCCAAACCCGTCGCCTCCTGCGCCATGCCAGCCGGCGACGGGATGGTGATTCGCACTGATAGTGAATTGGTGCGCGACGCGCGGCGAGGCGTCATGGAGTTTCTTCTCATCAACCATCCCCTGGACTGTCCAATTTGCGATCAGGGCGGCGAATGCGATCTCCAGGACCAAGCCATGGGGTATGGCTTTGAGGGCAGCCGCTATCAAGAGAACAAGCGTGCCGTAACCGACAAGCACATGGGACCGCTCGTCAAGACGATCATGACGCGTTGCATACATTGCACCCGCTGTGTGCGCTTCGCCGCAGAGATCGCGGGTGTTGACGACCTTGGATTGTTGGGGCGCAGTGAGGAAGTGGAGATCACCACATACTTGGAGAAATCGCTCGATTCCGAATTGTCGGGGAACGTGATCGATCTGTGTCCGGTTGGCGCACTGACCTCAAAGCCGTATGCCTTTGCAGCGCGTTCGTGGGAGCTAGACAAGACTGAATCGATTGATGTTATGGATGCGGTCGGCAGCAATATCCGGGTCGATGCCCGCGGTCGCGACGTCCTGCGTGTATTGCCGCGATTGCATGAGGACATCAACGAGGAGTGGATCTCGGATAAGACGCGCTACGCCTGTGATGGCCTGTGCCGGCAGCGGCTCGACCGACCCTACCTGCGAAATTCCAACGGCCAATTGGAAGAGGTCCCGTGGGACGATGCGTTTTCTGCCATCGTCAAACAGGTGAAGGGCTTGGATGGTAGACAGATTGCCGCCCTGGCCGGCGCTCTTTGTGATGCCGAATCCATGTTTGCGCTAAAGGGACTCATGGTAGCGTTGGGATCGCCCAACCTCGATTGCCGACAAGACGGGGCCGCGATCGATTCTGGAGTGCGCGCCGGGTATCTGTTCAACACGACGATAGCCGGTATCGAGGATGCCGACGTCTGTCTACTGATCGGCTCTAACCCGAGATGGGAAGCGCCGCTCATCAATGCCCGTCTGCGCAAGCGATGGCTCACCGGCAACCTGAAGGTCGGCCAGATTGGCCCGGGAATTGACCTTACCTACAACGTCGACGTTCTTGGCGCGGGGCCACAGACGTTGCAGGCAATTGCCGATGGCAGTCACTCGTTTACGACAACATTACGACGGGCGAAACGACCAATGCTGATCCTCGGCCAAGGCGCCATTACGCGGCCGGATGGTGCGGCAATCCTGGCGATGGCTCGCCAAGTCGCCGAGGAATCGGGCCTCGTTCGGGAGGACTGGAACGGCTTCAACATGTTGCACACGAGCGCAGCGCGAGTTGGCGCGCTCGACCTCGCTTTCGTACCGGCCGACGGTGGACTAGATACCGCTGGAATTCTTACAGGCGCGTCGAACGGTACGATCAAAGTGGTCTATCTTCTTGGCGCGGACGATGTGGATATGTCGCGATTTGGCGACGCTTTCGTAATCTACCAGGGTCACCATGGCGATGCCGGAGCGCATCGCGCGGATGTCGTCCTTCCCGGCGCCGCATACACCGAGAAAAACGGAACCTATGTGAACACGGAGGGTCGCGTGCAGGTTGGCCGTCGCGCAGTGTTCCCGCCGGGCGACGCGCGTGAGGATTGGGCCATTGTTCGCGCGTTGTCAGGGGCACTGAGTAAGCGCCTCGGATACAACGATCTGCGCGAGTTACGTCTCGAAATGCGGAAATCGCATCCAACCTTCGCTGTGACCGATAGCATCGAGCAACAGGAATGGGGACAGTTTGGCGCCGCGGGCAAATTAGGCGAACAAGCGTTCATCCCGCCGATCGCAAACTTTTACATGACCGATCCGATCAGCAGAGCATCCGAGACCATGGCGAAGTGCACGGCCGCCTTCGTGACGGGAACGGGAGAGGCGACGGGTACCGATGGCTGAATTCTGGATCAGTTATGCCTGGCCCACGGTGCAGATCGCGGCCTACATCGTCGTGATCATCACCTTGGTGCTGCTGTCGGTGGCCTACCTCACCTATGCAGAACGCAAGGTGTTGGCATCCATGCAACTGCGTAAAGGCCCCAACGTCGTAGGGGCCTTCGGCCTGCTGCAGCCGTTTGCCGACGGGCTCAAACTGATGCTTAAGGAAACCATTGTTCCATCCGGCGCCAATCGCTTTATCTTCATCATTGCTCCTGTCATCACCTTTGTTCTGAGCCTCGTTGCCTGGGCCGTCATTCCTTTCAGTGCCGGATTGGTCCTTGCTGATATCAACGTTGGCATCCTCTATCTCTTCGCCATCTCGTCACTTGGCGTATACGGCATCATCATGGCGGGATGGGCTTCCAACTCGAAGTATCCGTTTCTCGGAGCGATGCGCTCTGCGGCGCAGATGGTGTCTTACGAAATTTCGATCGGCTTCGTGATCATTACAGTGCTGTTGCTGGTGGGCTCGCTCAACCTGAGCGACATTGTTACTGCGCAGGAGCGGATCTGGTTCTGCATTCCGTTGCTGCCTATGTTCGTGATCTTCTTTGTTTCGGCGCTTGCTGAAACCAATCGCGCACCGTTTGATTTGCCAGAAGCCGAGGCTGAGCTGGTGGCCGGCTATCAAGTCGAATACTCGTCGATGACTTTCGCCATGTTCTTCCTTGGCGAATACGCAAACATGATTTTGATGAGCGCAATGACCGCCATCCTCTTCCTCGGCGGATGGTTGCCACCCTTCGACGTCGCACCTTTCAACTGGCTGCCAGGCCCGCTCTGGTTTGCGCTGAAAATCGCCCTGATCCTGTTCTTCTTCCTTTGGGTTCGGGGTACATTTCCACGCTATCGTTACGATCAGCTCATGCGGTTAGGCTGGAAGATATTTCTTCCCTTCTCCCTGCTTTGGGTCGTTCTGACCGCTGGTGTTCTCATCGCCTTCGATATGGTTCCAGGCACTTAGACGAGGCCACGGAAGATGGCATTTCTCGATCGAACCGCACGTGCATACCTGCTCACAGAGCTGATCAGGGGAATGTCGCTAACGTTTCGAAGCATGTTCAGAGCCAAGGCTACGGTAAATTATCCCTATGAAAAGGGACCACTGTCGCCGAGATTCAGGGGCGAGCATGCGCTGCGGCGCTATCCCAACGGTGAAGAGCGGTGCATTGCCTGCAAACTCTGCGAGGCAGTTTGTCCTGCACAAGCCATTACGATTGAGGCTGAACCGCGCGAGGACGGTAGTCGCCGCACGACCCGCTATGACATCGACATGACTAAATGCATCTATTGCGGCTTCTGCGAAGAGTCCTGTCCAGTCGACGCAATTGTCGAAGGTCCAAATTTTGAGTATGCCGCCGAGAACCGCGAGGAGCTTTACTACAACAAGGATAAATTGCTTGAGAACGGAGATCGATGGGAAGCTGAAATCGCCGCAAGACTAATGCTGGATGCGCCCTATCGATAAGTCCTCAATCCCTATGCGCTGCCCTCTACCCGCGCCAAAGTGCCTGTTCCGGCCGGAATTGTGTACGTCCAACTAAGCAGTAGCAATATTCATGATTATCCAGGCCATCGCATTTTACCTGTTTGCCGCCGTCGCTGTTGCTGCTGGCGTCATGGTGATCTCGGCCCGCAATCCGGTTCATTCAGTGCTGTTCCTCATCTTGGCCTTCTTTAACTCAGCCGGCTTGTTCGTGCTGTTGGGTGCGGAGTTTCTGGCGATGATTCTGGTCATTGTCTATGTCGGTGCCGTGGCCGTCCTTTTCCTCTTCGTCGTCATGATGCTCGATATTAACTTTATCGCATTACGTCATGGTTTTCTTCAATATTTGCCGATTGGCGGGCTCATAGGACTGGTGTTGTTTGTGGAGTTGGCGCTGGTGTTTGGGAGCTGGGTGGTGGCCCCGACGGCCCAAGCATCGATCGTGGCGCCCATGCCGGCGATTGACAGCGTTTCCAATTCGCACGCCTTGGGTCGGCTTATCTATACCGACTACGCCTATCTCTTTCAGACCGCGGGCCTGATCCTCCTGGTCGCAATGGTCGGCGCAATTGTGTTAACGCTGCGCCGTCGAGACGGGGTCCGCCGCCAAAAGATTAGCGGCCAAGTCGGCCGACGATCCAGCACCGCGATAGAAGTCGTCAAAGTGCAGTCCGGGAGCGGTATCTGATGCTCCAAATCGGCCTCTCACATTACCTGAGCGTTGCGGCAATCCTGTTCACGCTAGGTCTATTTGGGATCTTTCTGAACCGTAAGAACGTCATCATCATCTTGATGTCGATCGAACTCATGCTGCTTGCCGTCAACATCAACCTTATTGCCTTCTCAATGCATCTCAACGATCTCGTCGGCCAAATCTTCGCCTTGTTTGTGTTAACGGTCGCCGCCGCCGAGGCAGCGATTGGCCTCGCCATCCTGGTTGTCTACTACCGCAACCGCGGTTCAATCGCGGTCGAAGATATCAGCATGATGAAAGGCTGAGTTCGGATGGAAGCCGCTGCCGTTTTCCTTCCCCTTATCGGCGCAATTATCGCCGGATTTTTTGGCCGCCATATTGGTGACCGCGGTGCCTATTGGCTAACCTCGACGTTCCTGTGCTTGTCGGCGCTGTTGTCCTGTGTCCTCTTTTTCGATGTCGCCCTACAGGGCAATGCGCGCACCGTCGAGCTCCTGCAGTGGGTCAATTCCGGCGCTTTCGAGTTCGCATGGTCGTTGAAATTGGACACGCTGACGGCTGTGATGCTGATCGTCGTCACGGTCGTATCTGCGGTAGTGCATGTCTATTCAATCGGTTATATGGCGAACGACCGGTCGATCCCACGCTTTTTCGCCTATCTCAGCCTCTTTACCTTCTTCATGCTGATGCTGGTTACGGCAGACAACCTGATCCAGCTGTTTTTCGGGTGGGAGGGTGTCGGCTTATGTTCGTACCTGCTGATCGGCTTCTGGTACGACCGCCCATCGGCCAACGCGGCGGCAATCAAGGCGTTCTTCGTCAATCGTGTCGGTGACTTCGGATTTGCACTTGGGATATTCGCAGTCTTTTTTCTGTTTGAAACTGTCCATCTCGATTCGATATTCTCCGCGGCATCATCCCAAGCCGACGCCTGCCTCGAGTTTCTTGGCGGCGATTTTCATGCATTCACGGTAATCTCCCTGCTGCTGTTCCTCGGGGCGATGGGTAAGTCGGCTCAGCTCGGCCTTCACACATGGCTACCAGACGCCATGGAAGGCCCGACCCCGGTCTCGGCTCTGATTCATGCGGCGACAATGGTCACTGCAGGCGTCTTTATGGTTTGCCGTATGTCGCCGCTGTTTGAGTATTCCGACCTGGCACTCGCCGTCGTCGCGATTGTTGGAGGCACGACGGCTTTCGTCACCGCGACCATCGGCTTGACGCAAAACGATATAAAACGAGTGATCGCCTATTCGACTTGTTCACAGCTTGGCTACATGTTTTTTGCCGCTGGCGTATCGGCCTATCCGGCGGCGATTTTTCACTTGATGACCCATGGATTCTTCAAGGCGCTGCTCTTTTTAGGCGCTGGCTCGGTAATCCACGCATTCTCAGACGAACAGGATATGCGAAAGATGGGTGGCGTTTGGCGGATGATCCCGGTCACCTACGCCTATATGTGGATCGGTAGTTTGGCTCTGGCTGGCATCGGCATTCCTGGCGTGTTTGGCATGGCCGGATTTTATTCCAAAGACGCGATCATCGAATCTGCTTGGGCTGCCGGAACCGGCGCCGGTAGCTTCGCGTTCTGGGCCGGATTGGCCGCCGCTTTCATGACCGCGTTCTACTCGTGGCGGCTTATCTTCATGACGTTCCACGGCGAGCCTCGCTGCGATGAGCGAACGCTGGCTCACATTCACGAATCCCCGAAAGTCATGATCGTGCCGCTGGCGGTGCTGGCGCTGGGCTCGATCCTCGCGGGTTGGGTCGCCGTCAACGCCTTCGTCGGCGAGGGCATGGAGGCATTCTGGGGCGACTCCATCCGCATCCTTCCTGCGCACGGCGCGCTTGCCGCATCGCACCACGTGCCCCTTTTGGTCAAGTTGAGCCCGCTCGTTCTGGCTCTGGCCGGCATTGGTCTGGCCTGGTGGATGTACATCCGTAAGCCGGACATCGCCGCAATCTGGGCCGCGAAACTGCGCCCCGCATATCTTCTTTCATTCAACAAATGGTACTTCGACGAACTCTTTGACGCGCTCCTCGTCCGTCCTGCCTTTGTCGTCGGTCGAGGTCTCTGGAAATCGGGAGATGGTACGCTTATCGACGGCGTCGGTCCCGATGGCGTTGCCTCAACGACGCGGCGTTTCTCACTACGCGCGAGTGCGCTGCAGAGCGGCTACTTATACCACTACGCATTTGCCATGCTGATCGGTGTCGTCGCGCTGATCAGTTGGTATTTCTATGCGGCAACGCTTGGCTAGGCGGCGATGACACAATCCTGGCCAGTCTTGTCGATGACGACCTTCTTCCCGCTTATCGGGGCATTGGGGATCTTGATGATTCGCGGCAATGAAGAGGAGGTCGCCCGCAATGCGCGCTGGTCCGCGCTCTGGGTCTCGCTCATCACTTTCGTGTTGTCGCTTTTCCTGTGGTTTGATTTTGAGGCCGCCCGGGCGGGCTTCCAGTTTGTCGAACGCAGCGATTGGATCCCGGCGTTCAACATTAGCTACCATATGGGGATCGACGGCATCTCCGTATTCTTCGTATTGCTTTCAACCTTCCTGACGCCGATCTGCGTGTTGGCGAGCTGGGAGGCAATCAAGAGCCGCGTCAAAGAGTACATGATCGCCTTCCTCGTCCTCGAGACGATGATGGTGGGCATGTTTTGCGCCTTGGACTTCGTTCTGTTTTACGTCTTCTTCGAGGGCGTCCTGATCCCGATGTTTCTCATCATCGGCGTTTGGGGAGGAGCGCGCCGTGTCTACGCCGCCTTCAAGTTTTTTCTCTACACGCTCTTGGGGTCGGTTTTGATGCTGCTGGCAATCTTGACGATGTATTTCCAGGCCAACACGACCGACATCCCAACCCTCATGGGCTTCGCGTTTTCGAGCGACCTGCAGATTTGGCTATGGCTCGCATGTTTTGCTTCGTTCGCCGTCAAGGTGCCGATGTGGCCGGTTCACACGTGGCTTCCCGATGCCCATGTCGAAGCGCCAACCGCCGGCTCGGTTATTCTTGCAGGCGTGCTTTTGAAGATGGGCGCATATGGCTTTCTTAGATTCTCGATTCCGATCTTGCCGCTCGCGTCAGAATTATTCACGCCGCTGATCTTCACACTCAGCATAATTGCCGTGATCTACACGTCGCTGGTCGCGCTGGCGCAGGAGGATATGAAGAAGCTGATCGCCTACTCGTCGGTCGCGCATATGGGATTTGTTACGGTCGGTATCTTCGCCATGAACCAGCAGGCGGTTCAAGGAGCGATTATTCAGATGCTGAGTCACGGTGTGGTATCGGCCGCTCTGTTCCTTTGCGTCGGTGTCGTATACGACCGAATTCACAGCCGTGAAATTTCCAGCTACGGCGGACTCGTTCACCGCATGCCGAAATACGCCGCGATGTTCATGTTGTTCATGCTGGCATCCGTTGGCTTGCCCGGAACCAGCGGGTTTGTCGGCGAGCTCCTGATTCTTGTCGGTCTGTTCCAGGTCGATACTCTGGTCGCGGCGTTGATTGCGACCGGTATGTTTCTTGGCGCCGCTTACATGCTCTATCTCTATCGCCGGGTTATTTTCGGCCAGCTCACCAAGGAAGAGCTGTCGTCGATTCTCGATCTCAACCGGCGCGAGATCGCGGTATTTGCTCCATTGGTGCTGGTAGTCCTTTGGATAGGGATATTTCCCAATACCTACCTCGATCCAATCGACGCTTCGGTCGCCCGCCTTATCGAAAACTATAATTCGGCCTTGGCTCTCGGCGACGGAACATCCAACGTGCTGTCGGAGGCCTTACCGACAAGCGGAGGGAAGTGATGAGTCTTCCCGACATTTTCCCGGCGATTCCGGAAATATTTCTCGCAGTTGCCACCATGTTTCTGATGATGGTCGGCGTATTTGCGAGCGAAGAACGCGCCATGCGCATCGTTTCCGGCCTTGCCATGCTCGCAATTGGCGTTGCACTCGGACTGGTCGTACTCCAAGGACGGACGACGGTCATCACGTTTGGTGGGCTGTTCGCGATCGACGGTTTTACAGTGTTCATGAAGGTCTTGGTGCTTTTGGGAACGCTGCTGACGCTCATCATCAGCCAGGACTTTGCCCGTCGTGAAGGCATGGCGCGGTTTGAGTTCCCGATCCTCATACTGTTCGCAACCGTTGGCATGATGATGATGATTTCAGCCAACGACTTGATCGCCTTGTATCTCGGGCTTGAATTGCAGAGTCTGTCGCTTTACGTGATTGCCGCTTTCCAGCGCGATACGGTTCGCTCGAGCGAAGCTGGCTTGAAATACTTCGTTCTCGGTGCCCTGTCCTCGGGTCTGCTGCTCTATGGCTGTTCGATGATTTATGGCTTTGCCGGAACGACGCAATTTTCGCAACTTGCCAGCCTGTTTGGTGGCAACGAGCCGACGTCGTTGGGTGTCGTCGTAGGGCTCGTATTCCTGGCAGCCGGTCTCGCCTTTAAGGTCTCTGCTGTTCCATTTCACATGTGGACCCCCGACGTATACGAAGGCGCACCGACACCGGTCACCGCGTTCCTCTCGGTTGCACCAAAGATCGCCGCCATTGCCCTCCTCGTGCGTACAATGATCGGGCCGCTCGGCGGATTAGCTGCCGAATGGCAACAGATCATCATCGCTATTTCGATCGCCTCGATGGTCCTCGGCGCATTGGCGGCAATCGCACAAAGCAACATAAAACGTCTGATGGCCTACTCTTCCATTGGCCATGTGGGCTTTGCCTTGATTGGTCTTGCCGCCGGTACCGAGGCCGGTGTGCACGGAGTCTTGGTGTATATGTCGATCTATCTGGCGATGAACGTCGGCACCTTCACCTGTATTCTCAGCATGCGGCAGAACGGACAAGCCGTGGAAGAAATCGACGATCTGGCCGGCTTTGGCAAATCTCATCCGCGGATGGCGTTTGCAATGCTCATCTTCATGTTTTCAATGGCCGGCATTCCGCCCTTGGCTGGATTTTTCGGGAAGCTTTATGTGTTCCTAGCTGCGATCCAGGAAGGACTATTTACCCTCGCGATTATCGGCGTCATCGCCAGTGTTGTCGGCGCTTACTATTATCTGCGAATTATCAAAGTTATGTATTTCGATGAGGCCGTAGAGCCGCTGGACCGACAGACGGCAAGGCCCGTCGGCTTCGTCATGGCGGTTACCGCATTCGGCACCATGTTCTTCATCGTTTGGCCAACGCCGATAATCGATGGCGCAGCATTAGCGGCCGCGGCGCTGTTCACGGGTTAACCGACTTGACTGATCAGCTCCAATTGCCGGAGTCGATCCGGTTGGTTCGGCTCGATACCGTCGACTCAACAAACGACAAAGCCAAACATCTCGCCATCGCAGGCGCGGAGGAGGGAACCCTCGTTTGGGCTGGTGAGCAAACGCAAGGGCGTGGACGCCAAGGACGCAGCTGGCATTCTCCGCCGGGCAATCTGTATTGCTCACTTATTCTTCGGCCAGCCAAACCGCCCGGGGAAGCTGCGGGCCTATCCTTCGTGGCCTCGCTGTCGATTTGCGAAGCGCTGGACGAATTCTTGCCACGCGGCGCCGAGCTCCGTCTCAAATGGCCGAACGACGTGTTGATAAATGGCAAGAAAGCTGCCGGCATCTTGTCTGAATCGGCGGCCCCGGGCGATGGCAATGCGCAGTGGGTTGTCATTGGGTGTGGCGCCAACATTACCAGTCATCCGACAACGGGCCTGTACCCGGCGACGGATCTGATCGAGGAAGGTTGCAGCGTTGCGACGGTTGACGCGGTGCTTGAGGCCTATCTGCGGCGCATTCTCGATTGGTTGCAGAAGTGGCGCTTGCACGGTTTCGGCCCGGTTCGCGACGCTTGGCTCGAACGGGCCATTGGGATCGGCGGACCTGTGCGCGTGCGCCTCGAAAACCAGGAGTTTGAAGGGGTGTTTGCAGACATGGATGAAACCGGCACGCTTCTCGTTGAACTAGCCGACGGTGAGACGCGCAAGGTAACCGCCGGCGACGTTTTTCTCCCGGGTTAGCGCCGTGCTTCTTGTCATCGACACCGGTAATACCAACACGAAGTTTGCGCTGTGCGACGGCGAAGCGACGCGCGCGCTCTGGCGGTGTGAAACCAATCCACGGCGCACTGCCGACGAATACATGGTCTGGCTCTCGCAACTGATGGAAACGGAAGGCGTCGAGCGCGACCAAATTGCCGGCTCAATTATCTCCTGCGTCGTTCCAGATGCCATGGACAGTTTGGTTGCGCTTTGCCAGAGCATTTCAGAAACGCCGCCGATCGTTGTCGGTGAGGACGGTGTAAAACTTGGTATTGAGATATTGATCGACCGGCCAGATCAAGTCGGCGCCGATCGACTTGCAAACGCGGTTGGGGCCTACGGCCGACACAAGGGACCGCTTATCGTCATCGACTTCGGTACTGCGACGACCTTCGATGTCATCGACGGCGACGGGAATTACCGCGGCAGCGTCTTCGCGCCAGGCATCAACCTTTCGCTCGAAGCGCTGCACATGCGTGCGGCCAAGTTGCCGCGGGTCGAGATAAAACCGACCAGCCAAATCATCGGCAGGTCGACGGAAACCGCCATGCAATCAGGGTTATATTGGGGCTATGTGGGCATGATCGAGGGCCTTGTGGCGCGAATTCGGGCTGAGTATGGCGACGCCATGGGGGTCGTTGCGACCGGCGGTCTGGCGCCTTTGTTCACCGATGCGACCGAAGTCATCCAGCAATCCGATCCCGATATGACCATCCGCGGGCTGTGTATGATCTACGAGCGCAATCGTTGACGGACTTCCTCCCCGGCGGTGCGCCCGGCGCGGAAGAACTACTTTTTGTCCCGCTCGGCGGAACCGGTGAAATTGGCATGAACCTCAATCTCTACGGCCATGCGGGAAAGTGGCTGATGGTGGATTTGGGTGTCATGTTTCGCGACAAAGCCGTCTATGGGCACGACGTCATAATGCCTGATCCGGACTTCATCTCGGGGCGCCGCGGCGAACTGGCGGGCCTCGTGCTTACGCACGCCCACGAAGATCACATTGGCGCCGTGCCATATCTTTGGCCACGTCTACGATGTCCAATTTTCGCCACATCGTTTACGATAAGCGTTGTTACGCGAAAGTTGAGACAGGCAGGCATTGCAAAACAAGCGGGGATCACGAAGCTGCCGATGTCGAGCCGATTCGACGTTGGACCATTTGCAATTGAGCTAGTGACCCTCACACACTCGATACCGGAGCCGAATGCAGTCGTCATCCGCACGCCCGTTGGCACGATCGTCCATACCGGCGACTGGAAACTCGATCCTGATCCGCTGATCGGGCCGTCCGCGGACGAGCAGGCGCTTATCGACGTCGGAAAATCCGGCGTTCTCGTAACGATTTGCGATTCCACCAACGCGCTGGTTGCTGGCCGGTCGGGCTCGGAGGCGGACCTCAGGCAAAGTCTGGTTGACCTGATCGGCCGCTTCGAACAACGCGTGGTCGTTGGATGTTTCGCCAGCAACATCGCACGCCTGGAGACGTTGGCGCATGTTGCCGAAGCGAATGGCCGTCACGCAGCCTTGGTCGGTCGAAGCCTCTGGCGAATGCATGATGCGGCGCGGGAGAACGGCTATTTGTCCGATACGCCCACGTTCCTCACGCCGGACGAAGCAAGTTATCTTCCACGCGACAGGGTTCTGTTGATCTGCACCGGTAGCCAAGGCGAACCGCGTGCGGCACTGCCTCGGATTGCGGCGGGACACCACCCGGAGATTGCGCTTGACGCAGGTGATGCGGCGGTCTTTTCAAGTCGGATTATCCCTGGCAACGAAGCACCGATTGAGCGATTGCAGACCCGGTTGCGGGAAATGGGTATCGAGGTCATCGCCACCGGTGACGAATTTGTTCACGTCTCCGGCCATCCCGCACGCGATGAATTGATCCAGATGTATGGGTGGTTGCGGCCACAGGTGGCAATACCGGTTCATGGCGAGCCCGCGCATTTGGACGCGCACGTGGCGCTCGCGCGCGACTGCAAGGTGCCCAACGTTCTGCGGATTGAAAATGGCGATTTGGTTAAGCTTGCGCCAGGTCTTGCACAGGTTGTAGGCCGAGTCCCTACCGGACGGCTGGGCGTCGAGCGAGGCAAACTGGTCAAACTCGCGCCAAACATTGTTCCGGCGAGTGTAGCGGCGCGCAGGGAGAAAGACCTGGCGGAGGTCGGAGAATGAACCCTGCTGAAACGAGCATGATTCGAGGATATCGCAACGGTTACTACGGGTTCACATGATTGGACGCCTCAACCATGTTGCTATCGCGGTGCCGGATCTGGACGCGGCGGCGGCAACCTACAGAGACACGCTCGGCGCGAAAGTATCGAGCCGGCACGATCAACCGGTACACGGCGTAACCGTCGTCTTTGTCGACCTTGAAAATACGCGGATTGAACTCATCACGCCGCATGGCTCGAATTCACCCATTACGAAGTTCCTCGCACGCCATCCAGACGGCGGTATTTACCATGTCTGTTACGAAGTTGAAGATATCGCCGCGGCGCGCGACCGCCTCGTCCATTCGGGTGCACGGGTATTGGGCAGCGGTGAGCCGGAAGTTGGTGCGCACGGCAAACCGGTGCTGTTCCTCCATCCCAAGGATTTCTGCGGGACTCTGATAGAATTGGAACAGGCCTGACGGATGAACCTCGTAACCGGCTTTGTAACCTACGCCATCATCTGGTGGCTCGTCTTGTTCATGGTTCTTCCGTGGGGCAACCGGCCGCGTGATAACCCCGAAGCAGGCCATGTTGCGAGCGCGCCGGCTAGGCCGCGCATCGGTCTGAAATTCCTGATTACAACGGGTATTTCAGCGCTTGTATTCCTCTTGGTTTGGGGCGTAATCGAGTCCGGCTGGATCAGTTTTCGGGGCACCGTAGGATGAGCTGGTACTGCGACTTTGCGGGCGGCCACCCCTATCACGGCCCTTATCACGACACCGAATATGGTTTTCCGGCCAGCGAAGAATCGGTCCTTTTCGAGCGGCTCGTCCTGGAAATAAATCAGGCCGGACTCTCCTGGCTGACGATACTGAAAAAACGAGCAGCGTTCGTCACCGCATTCGACGGCTTCGACGTTGACCGCGTCGCCGAATATGGATCACGCGAGCGGACGCGACTTCTCGCCGACGCCGGGATCATCCGCAATCGCCTGAAGGTCGACGCTGTGATCGCAAATGCCCAGACCATACGCGCAATGCGGAGCGGCGATGGCGGTTTCAAAGCTTGGTTGGATGCGTATCATCCACTTAGGAAAGATGACTGGGTCAAGTTGTTTAAACAGACATTTCGCTTCACCGGCGGCGAAATTACCGGTGAATTCCTCATGAGTCTTGGCTATCTGCCCGGCGCGCACCGCCCTGACTGCCCGGCACATGCGCGAATTGCCAAACTCGGGGCGCCATGGATGTCGGTCGAGGCAAGCTTTTGGGGAGGCGATAGATAAAAAAACGGCAAGCATTCATTGCTGAACCCTTGCCCGAACGCATTAGTATTTTTTTTAATTCAGTGGGTTACGTTCCGCTCCCGCTTTAAACCGGCCATTTTATATAGCCGCTTTCTTACTCCCTGAACCTTGGCCGCGCATTCAAACAGCATGTTTTTACGCGCTTCCCAAGTCTACAAAACTGGCTCCCTGGCGTCATCCATTTTCTTGCGACTCGATGCATTTTTACAATCACTTTTGTGTCGCCGGATCTGACATCGGATCGACCCCAGAGAGTCCGAATTTGGTCGCGGCATGAAGGCTGCATTACAATGGGACATGAGAGCGCTCACACTCGTGCTAGGTCTGGTAATCGCCGTTGCCGCGTCCTCCAAGGCGCCCGCACAAGAGTCGGTGAAAGTGCAGATCACCAAGAAAGACTGCGCACGTGTCGTCCAACACGTTCCCGCAGACGACGTAGCCTACAAGGCAGGAGTTGAGGCACATGGGAGACCCGTGGTGCCGGCGGATCTGGCCGGTAGCACGCTCGCGATACCGTTGCCCGACGTCCTGGAGTTCGACATCGCCTTTAACCCGCTGAGCGGAACTTCGAAGAGCAAGTTTGGCGAGACTTCGCTGTCGGTCGGCAAGATACGCTACGATATCAACCGGCGAAAAATAACCTTCAACGGCCAGCCGATGGGCGACGACGACCTAGCTGTGCTTGCGGCGAAGTGCCAGGAAATCATGGGTTCGAGAAAATAGCGTCTGTTTGCAAATAGACAAGCGGCGGCCGGTTACCTAAATTCCAGCGACCGCACCGTAGCGGATCCGAGCTCGTGGCAGCAAACCGTTGATATGCGTTTAACCCGCTATTTCTTGCCGACGCTCCGGGAAAACCCCAGCGAGGCGCAAATTGTCTCGCATCGGCTGATGTTGCGCGCTGGCATGATTCGCCAATCAAGCGCTGGCATCTATTCCTGGCTGCCACTTGGCTTCAACGTCCTTAAGCGGATCGAGCAGATAGTACGCGAGGAACAAGACGCGTCGGGCGCTCAGGAAATGCTTATGCCGACGATCCAGTCGGCCGACCTTTGGGTTAAATCGGGGCGCTATGACGACTACGGAAAAGAGATGCTTCGTATCCGAGATCGCCACGAACATGAAATGCTTTATGGCCCTACAAATGAAGAGCTTATCACTGATATTTTCGCACAAGAGATTAAGAGCTATCGGGACCTTCCGAAGAACCTCTACCATATACAGTGGAAGTTCCGCGACGAGATCCGGCCGCGGTTCGGCATCATGCGCGGCCGCGAGTTTTACATGAAGGACGCCTACTCATTCGATCTCGATGAGGCGAGGGGACGCGTTGCCTATAACAAGATGTTCGCAAGCTATCTGCGGACCTTCGCCCGGATGGGTCTGAAAGCGATCCCGATGCGCGCGGATACCGGCCCGATCGGCGGCGAATTGAGCCACGAGTTCATAACTCTGGCCGAAACCGGTGAAAGCAGCGTGTTTTGCCATCGCGAACTGACCGAATGGGACGTCTTGAACGAGAATATCGACTATCAGGCCGACTTACAGCCGATGGTCGACAGCTGGACCGCACCCTACGCGGCTACCGACGACAAGCACGACAACGCGCGATTCGCTGCGGAAGTCCCGGCTAAGGACCGTATCGAAGCACGCGGCATCGAGGTCGGGCACGTCTTCTTCTTCGGGACAAAATACTCGGAGAAACTAGGTGCCTTGGTGACAACGCAAGAGGGCGGGCAGGTCCCCGTCCATATGGGTTCCTACGGGATTGGCGTGTCGCGCCTGGTTGGCGCAATTATCGAAGCAAACCACGATGAAGCGGGTATTATTTGGCCCGAAAGCGTGGCGCCGTTCCACGTTGGTTTGATCAACCTCAAGGTCGGCGACGAGGTCTGCGACAAGCAATGCGAGGATTTCTATGCAGCACTCCAAGCGCAAGATATCGACGTGCTGTATGACGATCGTGACGAGCGCGCCGGCGTGAAGTTTGCCGAAATGGAGCTGATTGGCTTGCCTTGGCAACTCGTCGTTGGTCCACGCAACCTAGCCGAGGGCAAAGTAGAGGTGCGGAACCGGCGCACCGGCGAACGCGAAGAACTCGCGATCGAGGCCGCATTGCCGCGCCTGACGGGGAAATAGCACCGTGTTTTCGGCCTTCGAGCGGCTCGTCGCCTTTCGCTACCTCCGGGCGAGGCGCCAAGAGGGATTCATATCGATAATTGCCTGGTTTTCGCTGCTGGGAATCACCCTGGGCGTGGCAACACTGATCATTGTTATGGCCGTGATGAATGGTTTCCGTGAAGAGCTGTTGACGCGCGTACTCGGCCTCAATGGCCATATCAACATTGCGGCCACCGAGCGCCAGCTGGTCGACTTCGATGTCTTGGCTGCCCGTGTGCGCGGCACTGAAGGCGTTACCGAGGTGACGCCGATCATCGAGAGTCAAGTCCTGGCCAGCGCGAACAATATCGCATCGGGTGCAATTGTGCGCGCGCTTCGGGCGTCGGATTTCGCCGCTAAGCCAATTTTGGCGGAGAACCTAAAGGCTGGTTCGATCGAGAGTTTTGCCAGAGGCGACGGCGTATTCCTAGGCTCGCGGTTGGTGCGTCGCATGGCACTCTCGGTCGGTGATCACGTTACGCTGATATCGCCACGCGGCAACCCGAGCGCGTTTGGTACCGTACCGCGCATGAAGGCCTACCGCGTGATCGGTATCGTCGAGATCGGCATGTTCGAATATGACAATAACTTCATATACATGCCCCTCCCACTGGCGCAGAAGTTCTTCAAACTGCGTGACGGCGTCTCTTCCCTCGAAGTCGTCCTCGAAGATGCCGACCAAGCGGGAGCCTTGCGGGCCAAAATTATCGAAGAATTGGGCGGAATCGGCTATGTGCGGGACTGGCAGCAGGTGCATTCCAGTTTCTTCACCGCGCTTCAGGTCGAGCGCAACGTCATGTTCCTCATTTTGACGCTGATAATCCTTATCGCCGCCTTCAATATCGTGTCGAGCCAGATCATGCTGGTAAACGACAAGGGCAAGGGAATAGCAATCCTCCGCACGCTGGGTGCCACGAGGATCATGATCCTCCGCATCTTCTTTATTACGGGCGCCAGTGTCGGCGTGGTCGGAACGGTCGTTGGAAGCGGGCTCGGCATCGCCTTCGCGCTGAATATCGAGACGATACGGCGTTGGATCGAAGTATTCTCTAACGTCGATCTGTTCCAGGCTGAGATCTATTTCCTCTCACAGCTGCCTGCCAAGATCGACAACGCGGAAGTCGTAATGGTCGTCGTCATGGCGCTCACTCTGTCGTTTCTTGCGTCAATCTATCCGGCCTGGCGCGCAGCGCGGCTCGATCCGGTCGAGCTGTTGCGCTATGAGTGATTCCGCAGCGTTAGCTCTTCTACGCGTTGTTCGGACATATACCCAGGGTAGCGAGCGGCTTGAAGTATTGCGGAGTGCTTCACTCAGCGTCGGGCCTGGCGAATTGGTCGCATTGACGGGTCCTTCGGGGTCCGGCAAGTCAACCTTGCTGCATGTTGCTGGGCTCCTAGAATGGCCCGACGGAGGTGATGTCGTCGTCCACGGAACGTCATGCGCGACGATGTCCGACGATCAGCGCACGGTGGTCCGACGCCAGCAGATCGGTTTCGTCTACCAGTTCCATCATCTTCTGCCGGAATTCTCCGCCCTCGAGAACATTATTTTACCACAGCTCATTGCCGGCGCGAGCAGATCGACCGCAGACGCCTGGGCGCACAAGTTGCTGACCGCCGTTGGACTGCAGGAGCGCGCAAACCACCGACCGGCCCGCTTATCCGGCGGTGAGCAACAGCGCATCGCGATCGCCAGAGCGCTCGCCAATAGGCCGCAAATACTGTTGGCCGACGAACCGACCGGAAACCTCGACCAGCACACAGCGGATGAGGTCTTCGATGTCTTGGTCGAACTCGTCAAGAAGACGAACCTTGCGGCCCTGATCGCCACCCACAATCTGGAACTGACGAAACGGGTGGACCGTGTTGTCGCCCTGAAGGACGGCGCGATCGTCGGCGAGCCGACAGGTTCGGCTAAATCCGCCGCTCGCTAGACCTCGCTTACGGCTGCATCCAGTATAGGATTACTTCTCAAATACTAGATGTTGCCGAACCGTTCTGGCTGACAAGCGGTGGTCCAACGTGCGAATTTAGCAGATGCCGCACGCGGATTTCGTTCATCTGCGGGTTCACACCGCCTACTCGCTCTCTGAAGGTGCCATAAAGCTCGATGCCCTTGCTGCGCTCTGTGCTGCGCAGCGCATGCCGGCGGTTGCGATTACCGATACCGGAAACCTCTTCGGCGCGTTGGAATTTTCAATCACCCTGGCTGCCGCAGGCGTTCAGCCAATTGTCGGTTGTCAGATCGGTATGCGTCGCGAACAGGATCAATCCTCAAACGTGACGCCGCCGGCACCCGACCAACTTGTCCTCCTTGTTCAGAATTCTGAAGGCTATGCGAATCTTTTGAAGCTCGTCAGCACTTCCTATTTGGCGACCGATAGCGGCGAGCCCGCACAAATATCGCTCACCGATCTCAAAGACCTGAACGCGGGATTGATTGCACTCACCGGTGGCCCGCAGGGCGCCGTAGGGCGTTTGCTGCGCGAAGGACACGTGCCGGGTGCAGAAGCGATGCTTAGCCGCCTGGGCGAATTGTTCGGCGACCGGCTTTATGTCGAGGTGATGCGGCACGGAATGCCTGAGGAAGCACAGATTGAGACGGATTTGATCGATCTGGCCTACCGCTACAATTTGCCACTGGTAGCTACAAACGAGGCATTCTTCAGCGACGTTGAGATGTTTGAGGCCCAAGACGCATTGCTCTGTATCTCGCAGGGCGCCTACGTTTCGCAGCGAAACCGCCGCCGACTGACGCCTGAACACCGGTTCAAGTCCGCCAAAGAAATGGGCGAGTTGTTTGCGGACCTCCCGGAGGCAATCAGCAATACCATCGTTGTTGCGCAACGCTGCTCGTTCATGGCCGAGACGCGCGAACCTATTCTTCCGGTCTTTCCAAAGCTCCACGGCCGTATCGAAACGGACGTATTGCGGGAATTGGCGGAGTCCGGTCTGGAAAAGAGGCTGCAAGCCCACGTCTTTACAGCAACGATGGACGAACAAGCATGCGCGCGCGCCGCGACGCCATATCGCGAGTGCCTGAAAAGCGAGCTCGATGTTATCGCGGAAACAGGATTTGCCGGATACTTCTTGATCGTCGCCGACATTATTCAGTGGGCATTCGACGCCGGCATTCCAGTTGGACCGGGCCGTGGGTCGGGTGCGGGTTCGGTCGTTTCGTGGGCCCTCACGATTACCGATCTCGACCCGCTGCGATGGGGACTAGTGTTTGAGCGGTTCCTCAACCCCGAGCGCATTACGTTGCCGGATTTCGACCTCGATTTCTGCATGGCGCGGCGCGATGAGGTCATTCGTTACGTGCAACGCGAGTACGGCGAAGACCGCGTTGCGCAAATCATAACCTTCGGCAAACTCCAGGCGCGGGCCGTGCTCCGCGATGTTGGGAGAGTACTGGAAATCCCGTACAACCAGGTCGACCGTATCTGTAAGCTGGTGCCGAATAATCCTGCCAATCCGGTCAGTCTTCAGCAGGCTATCGATGACGAGCCGGCGCTTCAGTCGATGCGCGCCGAAGACGAAACGATCGCGCGTTTGATTGATACAGCGCTGCATCTTGAGGGCTTGTACCGACACGCATCGACGCATGCCGCCGGCGTCGTCATAGGCGATCGACCGCTTGACCAGCTCATCCCGCTCTATCGTGATCCGCGCTCGGACATGCCAGTCACGCAATTCAGCATGAAATACGTCGAGTTGGCGGGTCTCGTGAAGTTTGATTTCTTAGGCCTGAAGACGCTGACGGTCCTGCGTCGTACCCTCGACATGCTTGTCGAGCGCGGTATCGAGATCGACTTGTCGAAATTACCACTCGACGATGCGCCGACCTTCCAATTGTTGTGTGAGGCGGAGACGCCCGGCGTGTTTCAGATGGAAAGTTCGGGGATGCGCGACGTCCTGCGCAAACTGCGCCCCGACCGTTTCGAGGACATCATCGCGGTTGTCGCGCTCTATCGTCCCGGCCCGATGGACAACATTCCAAGCTACATAAATCGCAAGCACGGTCGCGAACAACCCGACTATCTGCATCCCTCGATCGAAGGCATCCTGAAGGAAACCTTCGGCATTATGATCTACCAGGAACAGGTCCTGCAGATTGCCCAGGCGCTTTCGGGGTTTACGCTTGGCAGAGCCGACCTCTTGCGGCGGGCGATGGGTAAGAAGATCAAGAAGGAGATGGATGCCCAGAATCAAGCCTTCGTGGAGGGGGCGGTGGCCCGAGGAGTCGAGGACGCTGTCGCGGGCCGCATATTCGATCAGGTCGCGAAATTCGCCGGCTACGGGTTTAACAAGGCTCACGCTGCCGCATATGCACTCGTGGCCTACCAAACGGCGTATCTCAAGGCCAATCACACAGTCGAGTTTATGGCCGCTTCGATGTCCTACGAACTCGGGAATACCGACAAAATAAATACCTTTAGGAGCGATCTGGAGAGACTGAATATTCGCTTGTTGCCGCCTAACATAAATCGCTCGGATGCCGCCTTCACGGTCGAGCGAACGGACACCGGCGAACCAGCTATCCGATATGCGTTAGCGGCCCTTAAGAATGTCGGCGCCGCAGCAATGAAGTGCGTCGTTGCAGAACGCGAGAAGAACGGACAATTCACCGATCTGTTTGAATTTGCCGAACGCGTTGACGCGCGCATGGTTAACAAACGCCAACTCGAATCCCTGGCGCGCGCCGGCGCATTCGATTCGCTCTGCGACAATCGGGGACAAGTCTTCGAAGCGGTGGAAATCCTGATCCGCCACGCAAGCTTGGCGCAAAATGATCGAGAGTCCTCGCAAGTTAGTCTTTTCGGAGGTGAGATTGCCGCCGTGTCACAAATGGCGCTGCCTGACGCCGACGATTGGCCTGCGGAAAAGAGACTGCAGCAGGAGTTTGAGGCGATCGGATTTTACCTATCATCCCATCCGATAGAGTCCTATGCACAGGCGTGCGAACGTCTAGGCGTAGTTTCCTGGTTGGATATCCAGAACGGTCGAACACCCGACGGCCGCATTAAGACCGCCGGCGTTGTTTTGGGACGCCGCTTCACAATGTCGTCTCGCGGCAGCCGAATGGCCTTTGTGCAGCTATCGGATGCGTCGGGTAGCTATGAGGTAACCGCATTCTCGGAAGTGTTGGCAAGCAATGGCGAACTGCTGGAATCGAACAGCCCACTTCTCATCACGGCGGACGTGCAGACGCGACAAGATATCATCCGTTTGACCGCACAGAAGATTGAGTTACTCGAAGAAGCCGCATTGCAGGCGACAGCAAGACTCAAGATATTCCTGGAGACCGAGGACGCAATCCAGCGTCTGGCAAGCGTGATTGCCCGGCACGGTAAGGAGGGCAGGGGGCGCCTGTATCTAATCTTGGATATTGATGTGCAAGAGGTCGAAATGAGCGTTCCGGGAACCTATGCCATCTCTCCGGCGATCCGGTCGGCGATCAAGGCCATCCCAGGCATTCGCGATATCCACGAAGTTTAGATTTCGCTGACTGAGAGTTTGGACAGGCTTGCCAATTGCGAGCCCAGACGGTATATCGCCGCGCGACTAAACTTCTCACGCGGGTTAAGCGCACGCCGGTTCCGATAATGGACGGCGGTCGCTCCGGTGCCGGCAGTGTCGGCCATTCCCGCGGCGGCATAACCGGAAAAGGATCAATCTTGTGACAATGCCAACGTTTACGATGCGCCAGCTATTGGAGGCCGGCGTACATTTCGGTCACACTACGCGTCGCTGGAATCCGAAGATGGAGCCTTATATCTTCGGAGCGCGCAGCGGCATTCACATCATCGACCTCGAGCAGACGGTACCGATGCTGCAAAGTGCCGTCGAGGCCGTGCGAACAGTGGCAGCCGCGGGCGGACGAATTCTCTTTGTTGGTACGAAACGACAAGCCACCGACGTCGTTGCCGATGCCGCGCGACGATGTGGCCAGTATTTCGTCAACCACCGCTGGCTCGGCGGCACGCTGACCAATTGGAAGACAATTTCGAATTCGATCCGGCGGCTGCGCGATCTCGATGCTCAACTCGCGGAAGATAACGTGGGCTTGACCAAGAAGGAGCTCCTGCAGCTGACGCGAGAGCGCGACAAACTGGAACGCGCGCTCGGCGGAATTAAGGAAATGGGCGATCTTCCAGATATCCTATTTGTGGTCGACACAAACAAGGAGATGATCGCCGTCAAGGAAGCCCATAAGCTTAAGATTCCGATCGTTGCCGTAATCGACAGCAACTCCGACCCGCATATGGTGACTTATCCAATTCCAGGCAACGACGATGCGATGCGCGCGATCGGTCTCTACTGCGATCTGATTAGCGGCGCCGTACTCGACGGATTGCAAGCCGAACTAATGGCAACTAGCCCGGACGCGGGTGAGTCCGAAGAGGGATTGAGCGAATCTCTGCCCTCGGATAAGGGCGTGGCCGGCAATGGAGAAGCGGCCGAAATGCCAAAGGTCGAGGTAAGCACAGAGCAAACAGGAGCTGCGGAGGAAGGCAATGATTCGCAGCTACCGTCAAAAGAACCCGCTGAGACTGAAATCGAAACAGGGCCGCCAGCGCAATCGACCGAAAGCCCGGAGAATACTGCAGAAGTTGCGGAAGTAGACGCAGCCAAAGAGCCCGCCAAGAACGCATAAAACCCGTGAATATTTCGGTCCACAAGACCCCTGAACGGCGGTCACAGGCCACTGCGGGCAAGCCGACGCGGACGATGCGCATAAAGGAAAAATTATGGTTCAAATTTCAGCCGCACTCGTAAAGGAACTTCGCGATAAGACTGGCGCCGGCATGATGGATTGTAAGCGCGCCCTCAGCGAGACCGCCGCCGACATTGAACAGGCTGTCGATTGGCTCCGTAAGAATGGACTGTCTGCCGCGGCCAACAAAGCCGGTCGGATCGCAGCGGAGGGGCTCGTCGGCGTTTGCGTGGATAAGAACACGGGCGCCATCGTTGAGGTCAACGCCGAAACGGATTTCGTTGCCCGAAACGAGGGGTTTCAAGCATTTGTTGACGCTGTCGGCACACTGGCGCTGCACCATAACGGCGATATGAATGCGCTTCAGGCAGCAGCATTTCCCGGCACCGATCGCACGGTTGCCGAAGAAGTGACCTACAATATTGCAACGATTGGCGAAAACCTTGCGTTACGCCGCTGCACATCGTGTTCGGTCGATGAGGGTGTCATTGCCTCATACATCCATGGTGCCGCGGCGCCTGGCCTCGGCAGGATTGGCGTACTGGTAGCGATGGAGTCGAGCGGCGATGCGGAAAAGTTGCTGTCGCTCGGCAAACAGATCGCCATGCATATTGCGGCGGCTCGTCCTGAATGGCTCGGGGTTGACGATGTGGATCCGGCTGCCTTGGACCGGGAACGCCAAGTACTCGGCGATCAGGCTCGTGCATCAGGTCGCCCCGACGACGTCATAGAAAAGATGGTCGAAGGCCGGTTACGTAAGTACTATGAGGAGCTCGTGCTTCTCGAGCAAACCTTCGTAATCGACAATCAAACAAAGATTGCTACGGTTATTGAAGGCGCCGAAGAAGACCTAGGCGCACCGGTCCGGATTTCGAGTTTCGTTCGATATGCGCTTGGCGAGGGTATCGAGAGGGAGGAATCTGATTTCGCGGCTGATGTAGCGGCGACGCTCAAACACTAAGGCTGCGTTTTCAGGTGCGGCGGGCAACAAAGGAAGAGCATGCAGGCGCCCACTCAAGTGAAATTCCGCCGTGTCCTGCTCAAGATATCCGGCGAAGCCCTTATGGGCGCGCGCGAATACGGTCTAGATCCCGAAACCGTAAAGCGAGTTGCGGCCGAGGTTAAGGCGGTCAACGCGCTTGGTGTACAGATCTGCCTTGTCATCGGCGGGGGTAACATATTTCGTGGAATATCTGGTGCTGCGGACGGTATCGGACGGGCAAGCGCAGACTATATGGGGATGCTTGCAACAGTCATGAATTCCCTTGCAATGCAGAACGCACTCGAGCAAATCGACGTCGACACACGGGTGCTCTCCGCCATTCCCATGACAACGATCTGTGAGCCCTACATCCGCCGCCGTGCGATTCGACACATGGAAAAAGGCCGAGTCGTTATATTTGCTGCAGGCAGCGGCAATCCGTTTTTTACGACCGACACCGCAGCTGCTCTCAGAGCGTCCGAAATGGGCTGTGACCTGCTGCTTAAGGGAACCAAAGTCGATGGCGTCTACAGCGCAGATCCGGTTACCGACCCGGCCGCGGAGCGTTTCGAAAAACTGACTTATTTAGAGGTCTTATCACGGGATCTTCAAGTGATGGATGCATCTGCAATTTCACTTGCACGCGAAAATGAAATTCCTATCCTGGTGTTTTCGATACACAATACCGGTGCCTTCGCCGCGGCCATTCAAGGTGAGGGCCGCTATACCCTGATCACATGAAAGGGCAGATACATGGCTGACGTGGACCTGTCCGATATCAATCGGCGGATGGATGGAGCGTTAACGGCTTTGCAGAAAGAGTTCAACGGGCTGCGGACAGGCCGCGCCTCACCGAGCCTTCTTGAGCCGGTGATGGTAGACGCATACGGTTCTCAAATGCCGCTAAACCAAGTCGCGGCGATTAACGTGCCGGATTCCCGGCTGCTGACGGTTCAAGTTTGGGACAATTCGTTGGTTCAGTCGGTCGAGAAGGCAATACGCCAGGCCGATCTCGGCCTGAACCCCCAGATCGAAGGAAATCTGCTTCGACTGCCGATCCCCGATTTGAACGAAGAGCGGCGAGCGGAATTGTCGAAGATTGCAGCGAAATACGCGGAACAGGCACGTGTTGCAGTACGAAACGTGCGCCGGGATGGCATGGACCGCCTTAAGGATTTGGAAAAGAAGGGCGAAATATCGGAAGACGAGCATCGCGCCCATTCCGCCGATATCCAAGAATTGACCGACGACCACACAGCCAAGATCGACGCGGCCCTGGTCAGTAAAGAACAGGACATCATGCAGGTCTGAAGAATTGGAAGCGCTTTCTGTTAGAACGGAGGAACCTGAAGTTCCTCAGCATATTGCCATCATCATGGATGGCAACGGACGTTGGGCCCAGGCAAAACGGCTGCCGCGCACCGCTGGTCATCGCCGTGGCGCGGACGCAGTGCGCCGCACGGTACGTGCGGCCTGCGAATTGGGCATATCCTACCTCACTTTGTTCGGCTTCTCTTCGGAGAACTGGAAGCGCCCTGAAGAGGAAATCGGCGATCTGCTGGTCTTGTTGAAACTTTATCTGCGTGCGGAGACGGCCGAACTCCACAAGAACGGCGTTCGCTTTAGGATGATCGGCGATCGCTCGCGATTTTCAGATGACATTATTCGGCTCATCGAGAACGCCGAGGAAGCGACGGCGGAAAATTCGCGGATGACGCTCATTCTTGCGCTGAGCTACGGCGGGCGTCAGGAAATCACCGCTGCGGCACGAGCGCTCGCGCGGGACGCAGTTTGCGGGCTCATATCGCCAGACTCGATCGATGAAATAGCCCTCGCGCGCAATCTCGCGACCCATGACATACCCGATCCGGATCTGCTCATCCGGACGAGTGGCGAGCAGCGAATAAGCAATTTTTTGCTGTGGCAGCTCGCCTACACCGAGCTTGTTTTCACCGATACGTGGTGGCCCGATTTCGACTATCACGACTTGGCCGCGGCAATTTCCGAATTTCACCGCCGCGATCGACGATATGGCGCAACGGTCAGCTCGGCCTGACGTGAGTGAACTGTATCTGCGAGTACTGTCGGCATCCGTCTTACTGCCGATTTCGGTCGCCGTTGTTTGGATTGGTGGCTGGTATTTTGTCGCCCTGGTCGCCGTCGTGACGGCGATCATGTGTCTGGAATGGTTACGTGTCTGCGGACACAATTCGCAGATCACGCTGGCGGTCGCCGCATCCCTCGGTGCCGCCACCGCAGTTCTTGCGATGTTGGAACAGTATATTGCGGCATTGGCGTTGCTCGCACTTGGCGCCGTTGTGGCGGCCGGTGCAAGCCGTTCGTCAGGCAAATCAACGCAGATCCTTGCCGCTCTCGGCGTTCCATATGTCGGACTCATGTCGATCGCCGCTGTTTGGCTGCGTGATGAACCGTCGATGGGTCATGCGACCGTGCTTTGGCTTATGTTCGTCGTTTTTGCCACTGATAGTGCGGGATTTACTGTCGGACGACTGGTCGGTGGTCCCCGACTCATCCCGAAGATCAGCCCAAGCAAGACCTGGTCGGGCTTCGCGGGCGGCATATTGGCGGCAGCAGCGATCGGCCTCATTACCGCACAATTGACCGGCCAGAATAGCCTTCTGCAATTGGCCGGACTCAGTGCCTGCCTTGCCCTTGTCGCTCAATTCGGCGATTTCATCGAATCAAGCCTGAAACGGTACTTTTACGTTAAGGATGCTGGCGGATTAATCCCAGGACATGGCGGATTTCTCGACCGTATGGACGGATTCCTTGTCGTCACGCCGGCCGTTGCGTTCCTGACCTGGATCTTCGGAGGCAGCCCGCTCACGTGGCTTTGAAGACGCCAGCGCGTCCTTTTCGATGCGTCGAGTGGCACGACATGGCATAAGGGGTCGTTCCTAGAACGCAGGTGAACCTATGGATTTCTTGCTGAGCGTATCCGGATACGTGTTGCCGTTCCTCGTCGTACTGACGGTTTTGGTGTTCGTTCACGAGTTGGGGCACTACTGGATAGCGCGTTACAACAACGTCCGTGTGCTTGTGTTCTCGATCGGCTTTGGCCCGGAGCTGTTCGGCTGGACAGACAAGGCGGAAACGCGTTGGAAAATAAGCGCGATTCCGCTTGGCGGGTATATCAAGATGTTCGGCGAAGGTGAGAATGAGCAAATAGGTGACGAATTTCGCCCGATTGCTGAATCTGATCGGCAAATTTCATTTGCACATAAGACTTTAGGCCAACGTGCTGCCGTTGTATTCGCCGGCCCCGCGGCAAATTTTGCCTTTGCTATTATTGTACTCGCGGGGTTGTTCAGCATTGTCGGCCAGCCGTTCACGCCGCCGACAGTAACCTCGGTGCAGGAAGGGAGTGCCGCCGAATCGGCGGGAATTCTCGCTGGTGATACGATTGCTCAGATTGACGGACGAACGATCGAGCGTTTCGAAGAAGTCCAGCAAGTCGTCAGCCTCAATCCAGAGCGGCTGCTGACGATCGTTGTCATCCGCGACGGTGGCGAAATATCGCTGCAGGTAACGCCGAAATTGGTCGAGGAAACCGATCGCTTAGGAAACGTACACCGGCTTGGAAGGCTTGGTGTTAGGGGCCAAGGCGCTGGATATATTCGCCACGATCCACTTACAGCGGCCTGGCAGGCTGGAAAGGAGACACTCTACCTCACCACGGGCTCGCTCAAGGTTGTCGGTCAGATGATCGCAGGTTCCCGCAAGGCCGACGAGTTGGGCGGCCCTATCCGAATTGCCCAGATGTCGGGAGAATTTGCGAAAGTTGGCTTCGTTCCTTTGATTTGGTTTACGGCGCTGTTATCCGTCAATTTGGGACTGATAAACTTGTTTCCGATACCGATGCTTGATGGCGGTCATTTGCTTTTCTACGCAATCGAGGCGGTTCGCGGGAAGCCGATCGGCGAGAGGACACAGGAGATTGGCTTTCGCATAGGTCTGGCGCTTGTCTTAGGTCTCATGATATTTGTGACCATTAACGACTTGGTACAACTGCATTTTTTTGAATTTGTCAAAGAACTGATCAGCTGAATCCGAGAGCCTATTATTCCTGTGTGGAATTCATGCCGTAATATCGTGTTGGGCATGGCAACGGTTTTTGCGTTGTCGGCGCCAATCCCGTCGTTGGCGCAGACCACGACTCCGACACTGGTGCCGCCCGCGCCAGCCACCGGCACGGCACCACGTGTCGCTCCCACGACAAGCGCGTCGGATGCGCAATTCCCGGTCATATCCGAAATAGCTGTCGAAGGTGCGCAGCGCATTGAGCCTGATACGGTGCGATCCTACATGCGTGTGAAAGTCGGTGACCAAATGGTGCCGGAGTTGGTCAACGAAACACTTAAGGTGCTGTTTGCAACCGGCCTATTTGCTGACGTAACGATCCGGCGTGAGGGTTCTGCGCTCGTCGTGCGGGTGGTCGAAAACCCGATCATAAATCGCATTGCTTTTGAGGGTAACAAACGCATCAAGGACGAGGTTCTAAAGAACGAAGTTCAGCTGCGACCGCGAATTGTTTATACGCGAACCCGGGTTCAAAGCGACGTGAAGCGAATTCTCGATCTCTACAGGCGCAGCGGTCGGTTCGCAGCAAACGTTGACCCAAAGGTTATCCAACTCGAACAAAACAGAATCGATCTCGTATTTGAGATTGCGGAAGGGCCCGAGACAGGGATCAAACGAATTAGTTTCATTGGCAATAGGCGGTTTTCGGATCGTGTATTGAGGGGTCTCATCCAGACCAAAGAGTCTCGATGGTATCGATATTTCAGTTCGTCAGACCACTATGATCCCGATCGCCTAACGTTTGACCGCGAACTGCTACGCCGCCATTACCTAAGGAGAGGGTACGCAGATTTCCGAGTGGCATCGGCAGTCGCCGAACTGACATCCAACCGTCAGGAATTTTTTGTAACCATCACCATAGAAGAGGGCGAACGCTACAAATTTGGCAACGCTGACGTCGTCTCGCGGATCAAGGAAGTACAGGCCGAGCAGTTCGTCGACTTGATCGAGTTTGAGATCGGAGATTGGTACGACACAGAGATCGTTGACGATACGGTGCTGGCCATAACCGACGCAGTAGGCAATCTCGGGTACGGATTTGTCGACGTGCGCACGCGCCCTGAAAAGAAGCGCGAAGATCGTGTGATCGATCTGATTTTCGAAATTGGTGAAGCGCCACGCGTTTTCATCGAGAGGATAGATATCCGCGGCAACGTAAGAACGCTTGACGAGGTTGTCCGGCGCGAATTCCGGTTGGTCGAAGGGGACGCCTTCAACGCTTCGAAACTTCGGCGATCCCGCGACCGTATCCGCAATCTTGGTTTCTTCCGAAAAGTTGACGTCAACACGACCACAGGCAGCAGTCCCGACATGACGATTGTCGAAGTCGACGTGGAGGAACAATCGACGGGCGAACTGTCGATTGGTGGAGGATTTTCCACGACCGTTGGCCCGCTGGGTGATGTCAGCATTCGCGAACGGAACCTGCTGGGCAAAGGCCAGGAGCTGTCTGCCAGTTTCCAAATTTCCGGCATTTCACAGGAGTTCGATATTAGTTTTACAGAGCCGTATTTTCTTGAGCGCCAACTATCGGCGGGCTTCGATTTGTTCCATGTAACCGAGGACAACCTTGAGGACAGTTCGTTCAAATCCAAACGGGCCGGATTTGGCCTGCGCGTCGGTTATGAGATCGACGAATTTCTGTCGCAGGGGCTGCGGTATTCCTTCCGTCGGGAGGCTGTGGAGGATGTGAAGGATGTGAAGAGCGAAGCATCGGCATTCATCAAGAGCCAGGAAGGTACATTTTACACTTCGCTTATTGGCCAAACTCTCTTCTTGGACCATCGAAATAGTCGCACCGACCCGACGGATGGCTATTTGATAAGTATGTCAAACGATCTGGCGGGACTCGGCGGAAGCGAACACTATCTTCGCACCACGCTCGAAGGCGGATACTACTACTCGATAACAGAAGAGATCATTGCTGGCCTCACTGGACAGCTGGGATATATATTCGGACTTGGCGACGAAGTTCGAATTAACGACCGATATTTTCTCGGCGGTGACAACCTCCGCGGGTTCGAATCTCGTGGTGTTGGTCCACGTGATTCGGGAACCGACGACGCGCTTGGCGGTAACAAGTTCCTGTCAGGCACTGTCGAAGTTAACTTTCCAGTTGGACTACCAAAGGAGCTAGGTGTCAGCGGCGCGGTATTCAGCGATTTCGGCACTCTGACGGACGTCGATGCCAGTGGGAGCCAACTTCTGGACGAAGCATCGCTTCGCGCCAGCGCCGGTGTAGGTTTCGCTTGGCGCTCGCCCGCCGGTCCTTTCCGTATCGATTTCGCGTGGCCGCTTGTGAAAGAAGACTTCGACAAGACAGAAGTGTTCCGCTTCAACTTTGGTACCAGATTTTGAGAGACTTGAACTTCATACGCACGACGATTGGCTTAGCGACACTCATTGCATTGAGTCTCGGCGTGGCCCGCCCTTCAGCGCACGCACAACAGATACCCAACGCGGTCATCGCCGTCGTCGATTTCAGCAGAGTCGTTCGCGATTCCTTGGCAGGTCGCAATGTCCGCTCGCAAACCGATCAAAAACAGGCGGGCTATCAAGCCGAAATACAAGAATTTCAGAGCGAGCTGGAACAGGCGCGCCAAGAACTCACGCGCCAGCAGACGATTTTATCTCCTGAAGTGTTCAACCGAAATCGACAAGCATACGAGCAACGCGCGCGCGAATTGCAAAAGACCGTTCAGGCCCGCAAACAGGAACTTGACCAGCAGTTCGGACAGGGCATGCGGCTCGTGGAGGGGGAGGTCGTGAAGATTCTTCGCGAGTTGGCTGCAGAACGCGGAATCAACCTAGTGCTGAACGCGACCCGTGGTGGAGTGGTGGTGTTCGCCGAAGGCGCTCTCGTAATCACGGACGAAGTCGTCATTCGACTCAACGAGCGGCTGCAGACGGTAACTCTACCGCCGCCAGCACAGAAATAGCGGCATGGCTGATCCGCGTTTTTTTGAGGTCACGGGTCCTTTTACCCTTAGTGGTCTGGCGGCTTTGATCGGCGCCGAGTTATATGCCGGTGCTGACGCCGGCGCCACATTCGAGGATGTGGCCCCCCTATCCGCTGCAGGACCTAGGGATGTCAGCTTTCTTGACAATAAAAAGTATGTTGAAGAGTTCAAATCGAGCCAGGCTGGTGCCTGCATTGTAGAAGCGGGCCTTGCGGACCAAGCGCCAGAGGGAATGGAACTTCTGATCAGCGCCACCCCTTACCACGCCTACGCACTTGCCGCTCAAGCCTACTATCCTGAGCCCGAATTCGCACCCAGCATTTCTGCGTCGGCAAGCGTTCACGAAACCGCGGACGTTCCGGGCGACTGTCTGATCGAGCCCGGTGTCGTTGTCGGACCAAGAGCAAAGATTGGCGCCCGGTGCCGCATCGGCGCTAACGCGGTAATCGAGGGGGAAGTTGTGGTCGGGGAAAACAGCTCAATCGGTGCCGGAGCGCATCTCAGCCACTGTCTTATCGGCGCGCGTGTCCTCATTCATCCGGGAGTCTGCATAGGCCAAAGGGGATTTGGGTTTTCCATGGCAACGTCGGACCACATCAAGGTGCCGCAGCTTGGTCGCGTCATCGTTGAAGACGACGTGGAAATCGGCGCGAACTCTACGATCGACAGGGGCAGCGGCCCGGATACGGTGATTGGTGCTGGCAGCATGATCGATAACCTTGTGCAGATTGGCCACAATGTCCGATTGGGTCGCGGCTGCGTCATCGTTGCGCAAGCAGGTGTCGCCGGCAGTTCGCGGCTCGAGGAGTTTGCCGTAGTGGCAGCGCAGGGCGGCGTCAGCGGCCATCTGGTCATCGGCAGAGGTGCGCAAGTCGGCGCGAAGAGCGGTGTCATGCGAGACGTTGCCCCCGGTGAGAAGGTCGCGGGAATTCCGGCAGTCCCGGTCAAGGAGCATTTCAGGCAAGTTGCGACGTTGAAGCGGCTTGCCGGCAGGAAGGGCGGATAACGTGACACAAAAGAAGCCGCTGACACCTGGAACCGATATCGAAATCGATGATGTGTTGCGGATGATTCCGCACCGCTATCCGTTTCTCATGATCGATAGGATCATCGACGTGATACCAGGCCAAAGCGCCACGGGAATCAAGGCCGTAACCGCCGCCGAGCCGCATTTTCAGGGACATTTCCCATCCCGGCCAATCATGCCCGGCGTACTCATCATCGAAGCAATGGCGCAAACCGCGGCGGTGCTGGTAATCCAATCACTCGGCGTCGAATCGGACGGCAAGCTCGTCTACTTCATGTCGATAGACAGCGCCCGATTCAGGCGACCCGTCGTACCAGGCAATATGTTGAGTGTTTACGTTCGCAAACAACATAGCCGAGGCGCCGTGTGGAAGTTTTCGGGCGATGCCAAAGTCGATGGAGAGCTCGTCGCGGAAGCGAAATTTGCCGCTATGATTGTCGACGAATGAAGGTGGAGGTCCATCCTACGGCCGTAGTCGACGACGGCGCCGAATTGGGGAGCGAGGTGACAATCGGCCCATTCTGCGTTGTCGGTGGCGATGTCCAGCTTGGCGATGGTGCCGTTCTAAGATCGCACATCGTTGTTGGGGGTCATACCGAGGTTGGAGCCAAGACGGAGATCTATCCCTTTGCCTCGATCGGTCTACAACCCCAGGATATGAAATACAAAGGTGAGATATCACGGCTCGTGATCGGTGAGCGCAACACCATTCGTGAACACGTCACCATGAATCCTGGGACCGAGGGCGGCGGTTTGGTCACGCAAATTGGCAATGACTGCCTGTTCATGATCGGTGCCCACGTAGCGCACGACTGCAAGATCGGCGACTTCGTGATTATGGTTAACAACGCGACGCTGGCGGGTCATGTGGTCGTTGGTGACTACGCGATGATCGGCGGACTTGCTGCCGTGCATCAGTTCGTGCGAATTGGGCCTCACGCGATGGTTGGCGGCATGTCGGGCGTGGAGAACGATGTCATACCTTATGGATCGACGATCGGCGACCGAGCACGCCTGTCGGGGTTAAATGTCGTCGGATTGCGGCGGCGTGATTTCTCCAAAGAAGACATTCATCAACTGCGGGCTGCCTATCGAATGCTGTTTGCCGAAGAGGGCACACTAAGCGAGCGCATTGAAGATGTTGCACGCATGTTCGGCGACCATTCGGCCGTCATGGATATCGTCGAATTTATGCGCATGGATTCGCAGCGCGGTTTGACTCAGCCCAAATCCGATACATGACCAGCAAGCTTGGCATTCTCGCCGGTGGTGGAAACTTGCCAAATCTCATCGTCGAGGCCTGTCGACAAATCAACCGCGACGTTTTTGTCATCGCCTTCGAGGGTCAGGCCGGCGCAGATGCCGTTGCCAACGTTCCCCACGCCTGGGTGAGGCTTGGCGCGGCCGGCAAAGCTCTCGAACTCCTCAGGGGCGTTTCGGTTGACGAACTTGTGCTGGCGGGCCCCATTTCGCGGCCCACCATGGCGTCTCTGCGTCCGGACGCAAAGGCCTTGGAATTCTTTGCAAAACTCGGCACCAAGGCCATCGGCGACGATGGGCTGCTGCGGGCGGTCATTGCGACGCTCGAAGCTGAAGGCTTTAAGGTTGCCAGCCCGGTCGACATTCTCGACGATTTGCAAGTTGCGGAGGGCGTGCTTGGTGCCGTTGATCCGGACGACGACGCGATGTCTGATGTGTCGCGCGGCATCGAAATCTTGCGCGCCCTGTCGCCTGTCGACATCGGCCAGGCGGTCGTCGTGCAGGAGAGCCTAGTTCTGGGGGTTGAGGCTGTCGAGGGCACCGATGCCCTCATCGAGAGATGCGGATTGCTGAAGCGTGAAGGGCCGGGTCCGGTTCTCGTAAAAACCCGCAAGCAAGGACAGGACACACGTGTCGATCTTCCGACAATCGGCGCTGCAACGATGAAAAAAGCTGCCGTTGCCGGCTTCCGCGGGGTCGCAATCGAGGCCGAAGCCACGCTTGTACTCGAACGTGAACGCGTCATCGATGCCGGCGACGAGGCGAAAATGTTCATCTTGGCTGTCACCGTAGAAACTTGAACGATAAACAGCTCTTCTTTCTTGTCGCCGGCGAACCGTCGGGTGACATGCTGGGCGCTCGTTTGATGGCAGCACTCCGCGATCTGACGAGTGATTCGATCCAGTTTGCCGGCGTCGGCGGCGAGGCCATGGCTGCGGAAGGCCTCGATAGCCTATTTCCAATGGAAGAATTGTCGGTTATGGGCGTATTCGAACTCCTTCCAGATGCCGCACAACTATGGCGCCGAATGCGTCAGACGGCGCGAAAAATCGACGAGTTGCAACCGGCGGCGGTCGTGACGATAGATGCACCCGCTTTTGCGCATGGCGTCGTCAACCGTATTCGCGACCGATCAATTCCGCGCGTTCACTACGTGGCACCGACCGTATGGGCCTGGCGACCGTGGCGCGTCCGCAAGTTTCGCCGGCACTTTCACCATTTGCTTGCGTTGCTGCCGTTCGAACCGCCCTTGTTCGTTTCGGAGGGGCTTCCGTGCAGCTTTGTCGGGCATCCGGTCGTCGAATCAGGGGCAGAAAACGGGGACGGGCTCAAGTTCCGCCAAGACCATGGCATCGATTCTGCTGTACCAATTTTGTGTATGTTGCTCGGAAGCCGGCGCGGAGAGGTTGCCCAACTCGCCGCCATTTTTTCGGAGACCGTGAGACGGCTGACACGCCGATTTCCTAAGCTTGTTGTCGTTGCGCCGACTGTCGCCACGCTCGTCCCATCGATACAAGCGATCACCGCGCCCTGGCCAGTCCCCTCGGTTGTCATCGAAGGCCACGAGGAAAAATACGATGCCATGGCTGCGAGCAACGTGGCGCTTGCCGCGTCAGGAACGGTATCGCTGGAGCTGGCGATGGCAGGCGTGCCCTCAATCGTCACCTACCGACTGCCCTGGCTTACCTATTTTGTTGTAAAATGGATGTCGCATGTCCGTTTCGTAACGCTCATCAACATCATCCTCGGTCGCGACGTCGTTCCGGAACTCTTGCAGGGAAATTGTACGCCGGACCAACTATGCGAGGCGGTGACTGGACTTTTGCAGTCAGGTGGAAAGGAACAGGTGACCGCGACGCACGAGGCGCTGGAGCGCCTCGGCATAGGTGATGAACGACCAAGTATCCGCGCCGCCCGCGCGTTGTTGCGCATCGTCGCCGAAGGGCCTGAAACGGCGCCGGATCTCAATACGGCAACCCAGGGAGAGCAAGCATTATGACAGATCAAACACAAGCAGAGCCTGCTTCCGTCGACAGCAGTAAGTTTCGCCTTCTACACACAATGATCCGGGTCAGAGATCTGGAAAAATCGATCGACTTCTATACCCGCCTTCTGGGTATGAAGCTCTTGCGCAAGAAGGATTTTCCGTCCGGCGAGTTTACACTTGCGTTTGTTGGGTATGGCGATGAAGCCAACAATGCCGTGCTCGAATTGACCCATAACTGGGGCCAACAAGAGGACTACCAGCTCGGTGATGCATTTGGACATGTCGCGATTGGCGTACCCGACATCTATGCCACTTGCGAGCGCCTGAGTTCGGAGAACGTCAGCATTCCGAGGCCGCCCGGACCGATGAAGCATGGTGGCGCGACCATCGCCTTCATCGACGACCCCGATGGCTACAAGATTGAGTTGATCGAGCGGAGCTAACCGCCTGATTGGACAAGCCGCGCGGCTCAAACAACCAGGTGGGCGTTTTATCTACTAGTAGATAAAATTCGTGCTGCGCGAAGTGCCGCGCCACACTGTCCGCTTTTGGTTAACAGCGGACCTTCGTTGTGCGGCGGGGAATGGTCCGCACATGACCCACCGCGGACCAAATGTGTTTCCTTGATTTGCCATCCTGGTCAGAAAACGGCAATCCGTGGAACCCGTTCTCTCGTTGGCGAATGTGCGGCGCTGCCGTCTTCGGGTTCCGGGCGCATTGCAACGGCTAACCCGCTTCACCGAGAACACTCTCCATAAACGACAAGGATTTCTCGGCAAATCGCCACATATTCTCTTCCCTGTCCGACAGTCTTGTTTCCAGAGTCATAGATGGTTGTGTCTCGAAAGTGGTGGAAATTGGTTTTGGCGCCTCTCCGAGCGGGCTGAGTTTTGCGGCGGTCAGGCCGCTCGGTCAAGGGTTTCGTCGGCGATTAGCTGATCGAGGGTTTCCCATCCATCGACTTTGCGCATCTGGATTTGGCCGGAAGCGAGGAGCGCCCAGAGGAGCATCGGCACTGTTTCGGGACACGGCAGCACGGTCTGTGTTTTGATCCGGCGCTTGAACTCCTCGTTGAGACGCTCAATGGCGTTGGTCGTTCGGGCTGATTTCCATTGGCTCTTGGACAGGCGCGTGAAGGTAAAGAGCTTGTCGCCCGCTTCTGCGAGGCTGTCCGCGACGGCCCTGCATTTCAGCCGCCACTTGCGGACAAACGCCTTGCGGCGGGTTTCCACCTCGGAGGCAGTGTCGGCATAGATCATATCGCGGTAATCTTCGCTCAGCTCGTCATGCATGTGTTTGGGAGCATGACCCAGAAGGTTGCGGTGCTTGTGCACGGTGCAGCGTTGAACGGGAAGGTCATCGCCCCAAAGCGCCGACAGAGCCGCCTCCAGTCCCGGCGCGCCATCGACGATGACAAACCCGGGCCGTTTCAGTCCACGCGCATCAAGGTCGTCGAGGAACTGGCGCCACGCCGCCTGGCTTTCTCCGCCCATATTCCCGATCGAAAGCAAGACCTTCTGGCCATCCCGGCGCACCCCTATAGCCGCGAGAACCGAGATGTTGGTGGCCTTGCGATCCAGTCGGGTCTTGATCACAGTGCCGTCAAGGATCAGCCGAACGATATCCTCATCCGCGAGGCCACGGCTGCACCAGGCGTCCCAATCGACCTTCACCTTGCGCCACGCCCGGCTCACAACGTCCTTGCTCACAGCACCCCGGAATGTCAATCGGCGTGCAATATTGACCCCCTGAGTGGCACGGCGGAGGTTGTCCCGGTAGTCAATAGGGGGGACCCGAGCGGCTTCGTGTAGCGCCTTGCGGTGCGCGGAGCGAAGCCGCGTGGGCTTGACGTATACGTCAAGCCTGTTGACCCACCGGGGCAAGCGGGCCGCAGGCACGGCCGGCGTCCGGTCAGGAGCGGTTCTTGAAGCGCCAGCTCTCGTTTCGATGATCTCGCAATGGTGGGTCAGGCGGTCGAGCAGCGCGGTGGTCATCTTGGGGTCGCCGAAGACGGAGGGCCATTCGCCGAAAGCGAGGTTGGTGGTGACGATGATCGAGGTGCGCTCGTAGAGCCGGCTCATCAGGTGGAACAGCAGCTGGCCGCCGGCCTGGGCGAAGGGCAGGTAGCCGAGTTCGTCGAGGATGACGAAGTCGCGTCGGACGAGTTGGTCCGCGGTACGGCCTTGGCGTCCGGAGCGGAGTTCGGCCTCGAGGTGGTTGACCAGGTCGACGACGTTGTAGCAGCGGCCACGGGCGCCCTTTCTGATACAGGCGCGGGCGATGGCGACGGCGAGATGGGTCTTGCCGGTGCCGGTGCCGCCGACCAGCACGATGTTGCGCTTGCTCTCCAGGAACTCGCCGGCGGCGAGTTCCTGGATCAGGGGCTCATTGCCCGGGGAAGCGGCGAAGTCGAAGTCGGCCAGCTCCTTGGCCGTCGGCAGCTTGGCGGACGTCATCTGGTACTTGATGGAGCGCGCCTGCTTGTCGGCGACCTCGGTCTGCAGCAGCGTACCGATGATCTGTTGCACCGGATGACGGCGCTTGAGCCCGTCGGCGAGGATGTCGTCGTAGGCGGCGCGCATGCCTGCAAGCTTCAGCGTCGTCATCATCGCCAGCGGGAGTGTCCGCGATTTTTGTGTTTTGGGCCATGGTGGTGGAATTGAAAGGAGCATCCTATGGTTATCGAGAAAGAGGTACTGGAGCAATTGTTGGCTGGGCGCGATCCGGCAACGGTATTTAGCCAAGACGGGCTGATCGATGAATTGAAGAAGGCGCTATCGGAACGGGTTCTAAACGCGGAGTTGGATAGGCATCTGGATACCGACGCCGGAAACGGTGAAGCGAACCGGCGCAACGGCCGCTCTCAAAAGACGGTTCTGACGGGGACCTCGAAGGTGACGCTGGATATCCCGCGCGATCGTTCGGGAACCTTCGATCCGCAGTTGATTGCCAAGTATCAGCGTCGCTTCCCGGACTTCGACGAGAAGATCATCTCGATGTACGCGCGCGGCATGACGGTGCGCGAGATTCGCGGCCACCTGGAGGAAATCTACGGTCTCGATGTCTCGCCGGACCTGATCTCGACGGTGACGGATGCGGTCCTTGAGGAAGTGGGTGAATGGCAAAACCGGGCGTTGGATGCCTGCTACGCGATCGTCTTCTTCGACGCCATCCGGGTCAAGATCAGGGACGAGGGTTTTGTTCGGAATAAAGCCGTCTATATCGCGCTGGCGGTGTTGCCCGACGGCACGCGCGAGATCCTCGGGCTGTGGATCGAGCAGACCGAGGGCGCCAAGTTCTGGCTGCGCGTCATGAATGAGCTCAAGAACCGGGGTATCCAGGATATCCTGGTCGCCGTCGTCGACGGCCTCAAGGGCTTTCCCGAAGCAATCAATGCGACCTTTCCAGAGACCGTGGTGCAGACCTGCATCGTCCACCTGCTCCGCCATTCCATGAATTTTGCGTCATGGAAGGATCGCAAACATGTCGCGCGGGCGCTGAAGGCGGTGTACCGGGCCGGTGACGCCGAGGCCGGCCTGGCGGCCCTGGCCGAATTCGAAGCCGGACCCTGGGGCGAGAAATATCCCGCCATCGCCCAAAGCTGGCGGCGCAACTGGGATCACGTCATTCCCTTCTTAGCCTTCCCCGAGGCGGTCCGTCGCATGATTTACACGACCAATGCCATCGAGTCGCTCAACGCCAAGATCCGGCGTGCCGTTCGAACGCGCGGCCATTTCCCCAGTGACGACGCCGCCACCAAGCTGCTATATCTGGTGCTCAATCATGCGGCCCAGGCTTGGAAACGCCCGCCGCGTGAATGGACCGAGGCCAAGACACAGTTCGCCATCATCTTCGGTGAGCGTTTCGTTAATGTCTGAAAATCGGCCCAAGCACAAACTATCTGACAGTCCCTCGCCAGCACATCATGACGCTCCATGACCGGCCTCCCTCAGGCGGTCGTAGCGGCGGCAGTCGGCCACCGGCTGGTGGCGAAGCTGCAGGCCCTCGGGCGTTGGGATGGCCGGCGGCGGCTGCTGCTGGCACTGCCGGGCGAGGATGTTGAGCACAACATCAGCGCTGCAGGCGCCGCAGGCGAGCGCTTCGGCGCAGGCCGCCTCGACCGCCTCCAGCCCGTCCTCCAGCACCGCCGCGAGGATCCTCACGAACTGCCTGTCACCGTCGTTGCAACCCGTCAGCCGAGCCCGTATGCGGCCCAGCGCGCCGGGCAGTTGCCAACCCTTGAAAGGCGCGCCATTCCTCAGCGCACCGGGCTTCCGTGTCAGGATCGGCACGTAGTGCCATGGATTGCAGGCAATCTCACCGCGTCCAAAGCTCCGGGGGTGTTCGGCAACAGTCTCGCCATCCTGGCGGATGACAATACGATCGGCATAGGCCCGCACGTCGACCGTCTGCCCGACGGCGCGGGCCGCCACGCTGTAGTGGTTGTTGTCGAAGCGCACCAGACAGGTCTTGGAGACCGATACCTCGGTGGCGTGGAAGCCGTCGAAGGGGCCGCGATAGGCCATCAGGAAGGGCCGCTCCTCCTCGAACACCTGCCACACCGTCTTGCCCTCGATCGTCGGATGCGGCCGCTTCTTGGCGTCCTCGATACACCGATCCATCAGCCACGCGTTGATCTCGGCGTAGGAGCCGCCCCGCGGGATGGGCACGAACAGGCGGCCGCGGACGTCACCCACCTGCCTCTCGACCTGGCCCTTCTCCCAGCCCGCACCCGGAGTGCACGCCACCGGCTCCACCAGATGGTGGGAGCACAGCTCCAGAAAGCGCCGGTTGTAGGCGCGCTCCTTGCCCACGAAGACCATGCTCACCGCCGTCTTCATGTTGTCGTAGATGCCCCGCCGGCAGACCCCGCCGAAGAAGCGGAAGGCGCGCTCATGCGCCTCGAACACCATCTCCTGGCTCTCGCGCGGGAAGATCTGAACCAGCTGCATACGGCTGTAGCAGAGCCGCATGTGCGCCGCCTTCACCTTGGTCGTCACACCCGACAGGCGCGCGTACTCGTGGCTCCAGTCGAACTGGTAGGCCTCGCCGGGATCGAAGCTCAGCGGCACAAAACCCTGCGACGGCGACAACAGCCGCCACCGCCGCCGCCAGGTCCTGGCGTAGCGGCGCACCGCGTCGTAGCCGCCGCCATAGCCCAGAGCCGCAAGGTCTTCATGAATCCGCAGCAGAGACAGACGATCCCGGCGCGGCTTCTTCTCGTTGGCCTCAAGCCGGCGCTCCAGCTCACCCACCCACGGCCCCAGCTTCGGCAGCGGCTGGATCTTGCGCGCGTAGCTGTACGAGGTCTCATCACCCCGAACCACCTTGCGCACCGTGTTCTTCGAAACCCTCAAATCCCGGGCGATCTTCTTGATCGGTACGCCCCTCACCAAATGATCCCGACGGATCCGCGCAATCGTCTCCACAACCAGCATCTCCCCCACCTCGTCTGTCCAAACAACAAGGTGTGTTAAAAATCACAAAACCAGGGGGGTCAATTTTGGACGCCGATAACCCCCAATAGGGGGTCAATATTCCACGCCGAACAACAGGCGAATTACCAAAGTTGTTCTAAACATTTTTCTAACGACCCGCGACGATCGGCTGGATTACACTTTCTGGCTGTGAACGGACCGTCATCGTAACGTGAAAAGATGTCTGCTCGTCACCACATGCGAGCACTTGGAACTGGTTGCATCGTGCTAAACTGTTTGCGGCCGGACCGACATCGGAATTAGAGCGAATGGGTGAGTTCCGTGGTTGAAAAAGCGCCTGACATCGACCCCGAAGGCTATCTACTGGATCCGGCCGAATGGACGGAGAAGATAGGCGAGATGTTCGCCGAGCAAGATGGTATCACGCTGACCGAGGAGCATTGGGCGATCATCCGTTTCATGCGCGAATACTGGGAATTAAACGAGATCGCGCCCGACGCCCGCTGGACCACAAAATTCGTGACTGAGACCCTGGGTGCCGACCGCAACCGGCTGTTCGAGCTATTCCCCTACGGATATCCACAGCAGGCGTGCAGGATCGCCGGAATGATGCAGCCCAGAGCTTGGACTACTGGCTAGACCGCTGGCCCGTCAGCAAGCGGAGAAAGTTCAAACTTCACCCCGTTTCGCCGCCGCAAAATGGGGTGTTACTTGCGTCCACGGACCGGCGCGTACTTTCGTTTTTTGCTGCCCGTATAAAGCTGACGAGGCCGGCCTATTCGCTGGGTCGGATCCTCGATCATCTCTTTCCATTGAGATATCCAACCCGAGGTGCGAGCGAGCGCGAAAAGGACGGTGAACATGCTGGTCGGGAAGCCGATCGCGCGCAAGATAATGCCGGAATAAAAATCGACGTTGGGGAAAAGCTTACGTTTGATGAAATAGTCGTCGGACAGGGCAATGCGCTCAAGTTCCACCGCTAGTTCCAAGAGCGGTTCCTTTCCGACTCCCAGTTCCTTCAATACTTCGTGGCAAGATTTGCGGAGGACGGAGGCCCGAGGATCATGGTTCTTATAGACGCGATGGCCGAAGCCCATGAGACGGAAGGGATCGTCGCGATCCTTTGCGCGCTTAAGGAACTCCGGGATGCGTTTTTTGCTGCCGACTTCCTGAAGCATCGTGAGCACCGCTTCGTTGGCGCCGCCGTGCGCGGGACCCCATAGCGAAGCAATACCAGCTGCGATGCAGGCGAACGGGTTGGCGCCGGTGGAGCCGGCAAGGCGCACCGTGGATGTCGAGGCGTTTTGTTCGTGGTCGGCGTGCAGGATAAAGATGCGATCCATGGCGCGCGCCACGATAGGACTGACCTTGTAGTTTTCGGTTGGCACCGAAAACATCATATGCAGGAAGTTGGCCGCGTAACTCAGATCGTTCCTTGGAAATACGAACGGCTGGCCGAGCGTATACTTATAAGCCATCGCAGCGATCGTCGGCATCTTGGCAATCAGCCGGTGAGAGGCAATTTCGCGCTGCACGGGGTCCGTTATGTCAGTGGAATCGTGGTAGAAGGCCGAAAGAGCGCCGACAACACCAACCATGATGGCCATCGGGTGCGCATCGCGTCGGAATCCCCGATAGAGATACTGCAACTGCTCATGCAGCATCGAGTGGTTCGTGATAAGGCTGCTAAACCGTGCCAGTTCTTGTTTTTTCGGCAGTTTGCCGTAAAGCAAGAGAAAGCAAACTTCCATATAACTGCTGCGTTCGGCCAATTCCTCGATGGTATAGCCGCCGTAGAGAAGCACGCCCTTGTCGCCGTCGATGTAGGTGATCGTCGACTGGCACGACGCCGTTGAAGTAAAGCCTGGATCGTAGGTGAAATAGCCGGTTTGCGCGTAGAGCGCGCGGATATCGATGACCTGCGGGCCGACGCTCCCCTTGAGCAGCTCGTAGTCGAAGCTTTTGCCGGTCCGGTTGTCGGTCAACGTGACCGAATTCCGTTTCGCCGATTGCTTCGTCTTGGCGGCAGCAGTCGTTTTCTTGGCCATCCCGTCATCCCAAACAAATCAAATGTTTACGGGGATAATCTAATTCAGAGAATCAGCAGCTTATGACCGGCTGAAGGCGGCGCATTGTTGGTTGCCGACAGTATAGTCGCCGCACAGGGCCTTCGGCAAATGACGGGGTCGCGGTGGTCAGCCTTCGGTAGCGCTTGTGACTGCCTTGTCGATACGCGCCAGGGTCTCGTCCCGTCCAAGAATCTCAATCACTTCGAAGATACCCGGAGAGACGTTCGTTCCGGTCACCGCGGCACGAAGCGGCTGGGCTAGTTTTCCGAACCCGACACCCATCTCTTCCGCAAGGCCGCGCAGTTGATCCTCGAGGACCGCGACCGACCAACTCGGCGTCTTTTGAGTCGCGAGTTTGTCTTTGACCGTCGCCAACAGACCGAGTGCCTCGCCCTTGAGCAATTTGGCCGCTATTGCGTTTGCCAACGGAAACTGCGGTCGTTCCACGTAGAAAATGGCGTTCTCGGCCAGTTCACGCACGGTCGCAGCCCGCTTTTTCAACTCTTCCAAGCCTCGTGCGACACGTTCGCGTTGCTCGCCCGAAACCTCCCGCCCAAGCAACTGGTCTAGCACCTCCAATACCGCCTCGAGCAGGCCTGACTCGGGGATCTCGCGCAGATAGTGCGCGTTCAGGCTGTCGAGCTTGGCGATGTCGAACCGGGCCGGCGCCTGTCCAACGCCGTCGAGGTCGAACCAATCGACGGCCTGTTCACGGCTGATGATCTCGTCGTCGCCGTGGCCCCAGCCGAGCCGCAGCAGATAGTTGCACAACGCCTCCGGCAAATAGCCAAGCTCCCGGAAGTCGCCAACACCTGTTGCGCCATGGCGCTTGGAGAGCTTGGCCCCATCGGCCCCGTGAATGAGGGAAATATGGGCAAATGCCGGCACGTCCCAGCCCTTTGCCTTGTAAAGTTGGGACTGGCGCGCAGCATTGGTCAGGTGATCGTCGCCGCGGATCACATGGGTTATGCCCGCATCGTGATCGTCGACGACGACGGAGAGCATATAGGTCGGCGTGCCATCCCCCCGCAGCAGCACCATGTCGTCCAGTTGCGCGTTGGCGACACGAACCGGTCCCTGCACCTGGTCGTCGATCACGGTTTCTCCCTCTTGGGGAGCTTTCAGGCGAATGACTGGTTTGACGCCTGCCGACGCATCAGCCGGGTCGCGGTCGCGCCAGCGTCCGTCGTAGCGCACCGGACGGCGTTCGGCGCGGGCTAACTCCCGCATCTCGGTCAACTCGTCCGGGGTCGCAAAACAGTGGTAGGCATGGCCGCTCGCCAGCAAGGCGCGTGCGACCTCGGCATGTCGCTCGGCCTGTTGGGACTGATAGGAGACGTCGCCATCGCTTTCTAGGCCAAGCCATTCCAGGCCATCGAGAATTGCCGCAACCGCCTCCGGGGTCGAGCGCTTGCGATCCGTGTCCTCGATGCGCAGCAGATAGCGGCCGCCGTGATGCCGTGCATAGAGCCAGTTGAAGAGCGCCGTTCGCGCGCTGCCCAGATGCAGGATTCCGGTGGGTGAGGGGGCAAACCGGGTAACGACCGTCACGGGGATAAGAGCTCTTTGCGTCCTGTATTGAGGGTGCCGAGGGTGTATCACAGCCAGCCGCCGCCGGTCACCTGACTTCGAAAACCCTTTCGCACGTGTCGGCGTTGACGCACTCTTGCCCGCATGACTGTTCGAGCGGGTAAATTCGGCGGTGTTCTTGGGGTCACCCAATATCTGACGCGCCCTTATCTAATGCGCGCGCCGACGCACATTGCGCGGGCATTTGCCGAAAACCTCGGCGAAGAGTGGGACCGCTGGATCATCTGGACACCGGTCATCTTCGGCTGCGGCATAGCGACCTACTTTGCACTGGACTTCGAACCCACACTTTGGCTTGGTCCGTCCCTGACAGGGATTGCGGCTTTGTTACTTGTGGTGTCGCGACGTTCGCCTTGGCTGATATTACTCTCACTTGGCGCGTTCATAGTTGCACTGGGTTTCGCCACGGCGCAGGTGCGCAGTCACCTTGTTTCCGCACCCGTTTTGGAACGCAAAATCGGGCCCGTCTGGATCTCCGTTCGTGTGACGGCGATCCAAAGTCTGTCCGGCGGACCACGCGTCCTCCTCGATCGCTTGCGCATACCCAGCATTGAGGCCGCAACGACGCCGGTAAAGGCAAGAATTCGCCTGCATCGAAACAGTCCTGTCGAAATTGGTAAGCGCACAAGCGTTCTGGCAAAGCTTTCTCCGCCTCCTGCGCCGGTGTTCCCCGGTGCATACGACTTTCAGCGTCGCGTTTGGTTCGAACAGATTGGTGCCGTCGGGTTCGCGCTTTCGCGCGCACGACCGGCCGATGATGCGTTGGCGGATAGCAGCGCCGGAGCCAAGCCAGTTGTCCTTGCGATCACCAGGCTTCGGCAACACGATCGCCGAGCGAATACGAACCGCACAACCGGGCCCGGAGGGAGCGGTAGCCGCCGCATTAATCACCGGTGACCGAAGCGCGATACCGCCCAAGGTCATCGAAGCAATGCGGGATTCGGGGCTCGCGCATTTGCTCGCGATCTCCCGACTTCATATGGGCCTTGTCGCGGCAACCATCTTTTTCGGTGTGCGGGCGTTGCTTGCGCTGTGGGAACGGGGAACACTCCGCTTTCCCGTTAAGAAATGGGCTGCCGTCGCGGCAATAATTGGAAGCTTCGGCTACCTGCTGTTGTCAGGAATAACGATCCCGACACAGCGCGCATTCTTGATGACCGGTCTGGTTCTGCTGGCGGTGCTTCTCGATCGGACGGCGATCTCGTTGCGCCTGGTCGCTTGGGCCGCGATGGTCATCCTGCTTTTTATGCCGGAGAGCATTTGGGCGCCAGTTTCCAGATGTCATTCGCCGCTGTCGTTGTGCTGGTGGCCGCCTACGAGTCTCTGCGCCGTCCAATCGGCACTTGGCTCGGTCCGCGGCGTCGTATCTGGCGTCGCGTTTTTACTTATTTTGCAGGCGTCGCGACCACCACGCTGCTGGCGAGTGTGGCGACAGGCATAGTTGCCCTTTTTCACTTCAACCGGATCGCTTTGTTCGGCCTGACGGCGAACATGATTGCCGTTCCCGTGACAGCCCTCTGGGTTATGCCCTGGGCCGTCGCCGTCTGCATTTTGATGCCGTTCGGACTCGAGGGGATCGCGCTGGTGCCTATGGTCTGGGGACTAAAGGGCACCTCTAAAAATGCCATTTTCGCGCACCGTCGGTTTAGAATCGGGTTGACGATTTGTTGACATCGGGAGGGGTGTTCATGGGTCAGATAGGATTTTTTGATCTTTCGAAGCGGTATACCGGGCTGGACGCCAAGAACGAGCCTCTGGCGAAGATCGACGAGGTTGTTCCGTGGGAAGACTTCCGTGGGTGTTTGGATGCGGTGTGTCGGCGTTCGGACAAGGCGCGCAAGTCGCGGGCGGGACGCAAGCCGTGGGACGCGGTGGTGATGTTCAAGACGATCATTCTGAGCGCACTCTACAATCTGTCGGACGATCAGGTTGAGCATCAGATCCGGGATCGCCTGTCGTTCATGCGGTTTTTGGGGTTGGGTCTGGAGGACCGGGTTCCCGATGCCAAGACAGTGTGGCTGTACCGCGAACAGTTGACGCAAGCTGGGGTGATCGAGACCTTATTCGAGACGTTCGATGGCCACCTGAAGGATCAGGGCTATCTGGCGATGGGCGGCCAGATCATCGACGCCTCGATCGTGGCGGTGCCCAAACAGCGCAACAGCCGCAAGGAGAACGCGGGGATAAAGGCTGGCGAGACGCCGGAATGCTGGCAGGATAAGCCGGCAAAGCGGCGCCAAAAGGATGTCGAGGCGCGGTGGACCAAGAAGCACGGCAGGAGCCATTACGGCTACAAGAACCATGTCAACGTGGACCGTCGGCACAAGCTGGTGCGGCGCTATCAGGTGAGCGACGCGGCGACGCACGACAGTAAGGTTCTCGACGATATCCTGGATGGGGACAACACGGCCTTGGGCGTATGGGCGGACAGCGCTTATCAGCCCGTTGATTAAGTGGCTTTTTCCGGCTCTCACCCCCAGATGAAGAAAGCGGCGGCGAAAGCCGACTGGCCGCTTTGCGAACCCCCCCCCCCGTGCCACCAGCATGGCCCCGGTGGGCGTGAGCAGAACGAAAATACCGCCATATCCGCCCGCCACGGCCTCCCGCGGGGTGCCGGCGCCGATGAGCTGGCGCATCAGTAACGATAGATTGTGGCCGGCGACGTGGAGCAGGTATCGCTTGTGCACATTCTCTCGCCCGCGCAGCCAGGTTCGTCGCATGCCGCCACGATCGAGGTTGTGGGCAAAGCAGCGCTCGACGATCTCGGCGCGCAGCTTGAAGGCCTCGCGGGCGACCCCGGACTTGAGCCGCGCACGGTTGTTGGTGACCGCGCGCCGCGCCGCCTCATCACCGTGCCAGCGCGAAAAGCCGGTCTGCTTGGGCGCCGCGATCCGGGTCTTCCTGGGACTGTCGTTCAGAGCTCTCAAGACCGCCCGTGAGTGATAACCTTTGTCGGCGACGCATTCGGCCGGGTCCTCCGCCGTCGGTGCCGCATCCACCGCCCCGAGGTTTGCCTCGGCCTTCGCCAGGGTCTTGGAAAGCGTCGTGGTGTCGCCCTCATCGGCCGGGTGCAGCTCGGCCGCCACCACCGCGCCGGTGTCCAGATCCACCGCGTGCTCGGGCTTGTAGGCCAGATGCGTCGTGCCGTCCTTCATCTTGGCGATCTTGGCCTCGGGGTCGCTCTTCGAAACCCAATCCGTGTTGGAAAGCTTCTTGCGCTTCCGCTCCAGACGCGCCAGATCCTCGGCCGTGGGTGTCTCGACGCCGCTTTCCCGGGCCAGGCGCTCCAGCATCTCCCGGTAGCCTTCGCCGTTGGCGCGCCGCACGATGTTCCGCAGCGCCGCGTTGGCCTCCATGGTCGAGGCATCGACGCCGATGCGCTCGCCCTTGATCAGCCCCGCCTCGGCGATCAGCACCAGAACCCAGTCGAAGACCGCCGCGTGGACTTCATGGGGCAGGCGCGTGCGGCTCCGTGACAGCCAGGAATGGTCCGGTACCCGATCACGGCTCCCCAGTCGCAGGAACGCCCGCAGCGAAAGCGAGTCCGAGCAGCGCCACTCCAGACCGCGCTCGCTGTCGATGCCCTCGAAGTAGCCCACCAGGTGCATCCGGAAATAGCGCCCGGGCGGCACCGAGGGCGCGCCCATCCGGGCCGCGTAATAAGGCCGGCAGCTCGCCTCGGCAAAGGCGTCGAAGCCGCCCTCGATCAGCACCGACTGCAAGCGGTCATAAAACACATGACCCGGAGAGCGCGGCATCTCCGACCAGCTCACCATCAGGTCCCCCTGACCATCCTTCTGCCGTCCCATCGCCATCGGCAACCCCCCCTGCAAATCAGGGAACCAGAGAATCAGACGGCGCCGACTTAATCAACGGGCTGTTAAGAGCAACACGCTCACCCTGTCCGGGCTTCAGAAAGAGAACCGAAATCTCGGTTACATGGCATCCAGCGATGGGGAACACCCGCTAATGCGGGATAATGAGAGTGGTGGGCAAAGTCCATAGTGGAAGGGTTGGACGGGACCCGTTTTCCAAGTAGCGCGATTAAAGAAATAAAGCGTTACGACAGCAACAGCCAGCGGGTCGCACGGAAAGAGACCTGTCAATGAAGCTCACGGACAATGAAATAAGAGACATCAACAAGCATCTGGAAGCCGGGTAACTGCGTCCTAAATAGGTGCCTAAAGGTACAACTGAAAACGGTCTTGCATTAGCCGTTGAAAGCCCGAATAGGTCAATTGACCTCGCCCGCCATTTATTCGGTCCCAGTATACTGACGTGAATGGAATTAGCTTGAAGCATCGATTTTGTGAATGGAAATGCAACCGGAACCATAAACATGTTTGCGGTTCCGTTGTCCAAATCTGCTGCAGTAGTTGGTACGGTGTGATTCACCAATAGTGTGCCCGGAATCTCAACCTGAACATATAGGGGATCATCAGTCCAAGCGTTGGCATTGCTCCTAGTGCTGACGACCAACAGGAGGCGTCGGATCGTTACATTTGGTCCACCGCGTTGAACACTTCGAATTGGAGCCGAAACAACACCTTCGGGATTGCCCGATGAATCAACTTCGGAACTGAGGTCAACGGTAACTACCCAGGTACCCCGCTCCTGACCGTGAGAGGATGATGTAGGTGGTCGGCGGGGCCGGGTTTCCGCCGCCGCGTCGTTGATCGTCTCTTGACTCCATAGAATCGGGCGTCTATGGGTTGCGCTCTCGTGTGACGGGAGCGGCGCGTGGGATATTTTGGGTCGAAGGCGACGAGCGGTCTGTGCCAGGCGCTGATTGCGCTGATGCCGCCGCACAGCGTTTACATCGAGAGCCACCTGGGGGGCGGTGCGCTGATGAAGCGCAAGCCAACGGGCGTGCGCTCGATCGGCATCGACCGCGATGCGCAGGCGCTCGAGGCCTTTGCCTGTGACTACCCGGTCGAGTTGGTGCATGGCTGTGCCCATGCCTTTTTGGCCTCGTTCCCGTTTCTGGGCCCGGAGCTGGTCTACAGCGATCCCCCCTATCTGCACGCGACCCGCCGTTCGGCACGGCGCTATCGCTTCGACTACGAGGAGGTCGACCATGTCGCGCTCCTGGACCTGCTCAAGGATCTGCCCTGCCAGGTGATGGTCTCGGGCCATCCCTCGGCGCTCTATGACGAGATGCTGGCGGGCTGGCGCAGTCTGGCGCTGCAGGTGACGACCCAGGCCCAGGTGCGGACCGAGGTCGTGTGGTTCAACTTCGCGCCCGACCGGGTGCATTGGGCGAGCTACGCAGGCCGGAACTTCACCGACCGCCAGCGCATCAAGCGTAAGGCGGCCAACTGGGGCCGGCGTTACAAGGCCTTGCCGGCGGGCGAACGCCTCGCGGTGCTGGCCGCCATGATGGCCGTCGATGCCGAGGACCCGTGACGCTGTCGCGCTGGCACGAGGACCTCGCCGCCCATGACGAGGCCTTCGCGTGCCTGCAAGATCTTCTTGACCCCTCATCCTTCGCAACAACAGTCGTCAAGGCCTTCCGGGATTGGGGCCAGGGGCTGTTGCGCCTGGCCACGGTGCTCGTCCGGGAGAATGCCGCGCTCGAGCGGGAGAACGTGACCCTGCGGGACCGCATCGCCGAGCTCGAGCGGAGCGCGGCGCTTGACAGCACCACCAGCAGCAAGCCGCCCGCCAGCAACGGCCTGGGCAAGAAGAGCGGAACCCAGAGGCGCACCCGAAGCCAGCGCGGCAAGTCCGGCAGGCCAAGCGGCGGCCAGCCGGGCCACAAGGGAACGACGCTGGCGCGGACCGAGAGCCCGGACCATGTTGTGGATCATGACCCCTCCGCCTGTTCGGGCTGCGGCGCACCGCTGTCGGACGCCGACCGTCACCGCGCGCCCGTCTGTCGACAGGTCTTCGATGTGCCCGAGCCACGCCCCCTGGAGGTCACCGAACACCGCGCCCATCGCTGCCTCTGCGGCGCCTGCGCCACCGTGACAGGAGCCGTCTTCCCGGACGGCGTGACCGCCCCGGTCCAGTACGGGCCACGCATCACCGCCTGGGTGAGCTACCTGCTGTACGCCCAGGTCGTTCCCGAGAAGCGCTTGGCCGAACTCATGAGCGACCTCTTCGCAGTGTCCATCTCCACAGCCACGATCACCGCCATGGGCCGGCGAACCGCCAGGCGCTTCGAGCCCTTCCTCGCCCATGTCGCAGACGTGATCCGCACAGCGGTCCCGGTCAAGCACCTCGACGAAACCGGCCTGCGGATCGCCGCCCGTACCCGCTGGCTCCACGTGCTGTGCACCCCATTCCTGACCGTCCTGCGCATCGGCGCGGGACGCGGCGATGTCGAAAAGGACCTCGAAGGCATCCTCATCCATGACGATTACGCCGCCTACTTCACCCTCAAGGGCGTGCGCCACGGCGCCTGCAACGCCCATCACCTGCGCGAACTCCAGGCCCTGATCGACATCGAGAAGGAAGACTGGGCAAAGAGCATGCAGCGCCTCCTTGAGCGCGCGCACAGGGCTACCCGCTTCTCCCGTGAGAACGGCCGCGACGTGCCCGCCTCCCTGGTGGCCCGGATCTCGCGGGCCTGGGCCCGCATCCTCGACCACGCCATCGCCTTCCACGAGGCGCAGCCGCCGCTCCGGACCGGCAAGCGCGGACGAAAGAAACGCCGCATCGGTCATAACCTCGCGCTCCGCCTCCGCAAGCACAAGGAGGGATGCCTGCGATTCCTCACCGACCCGCGCACGCCGTTTACGAACAATGAGGCCGAACGTGACCTCCGAATGGCCAAGCTGCGCCAGAAGATCTCCGGTGGCTTCCGCTCCGAGAGGGGTGCCTACAACTTCGCCAGAATGCGTGCCGTCATCGCCACCGCCCGAAAGCAACGCTGGAACGTCCTCCAGACCCTGGTGCATCCCGATCCGATGCAACTAATCCCCAAACTGCGCCTCTGAGAACACCGGCACCGCTACCAGCCCGGACCGCCACGATCCCTCACATACAAACGCTCGGGCCAATCAGACCTGGGTAGTTACGGTCAACGTTCATGTTGGTTTCAATTGCTAGTGGAATAGTCACATCCGCAACTGTCTTCCCCCAAACGAACACATGCTGGGGACGCCATTGGTCATTGCTTCTTGTAGCGACGCGAATCGAAGAGGGATTGAAAAAGTTATGCTCTAGATGTTGCCCTCCGATCGGTAGTTGTTGGGTAAACAAGGCGGCCTTCTCTCGCTTGAAGCTTCCTGAAAGTCGGTTGTCGTCCGTCATCCTCGGGTGGATACGTTCGAAACCTTGCTGATTAATGATAATTGTAGGCAGGCTATTTGTGCCGGCGAACGACTGATCATACGTCAGCGTTGCGACTTGGAATTCTCGCAATCGTGTCATAGCCACTCTCCCAATGGTTTAGACCGAACTTCCACAAGTTCATTGAGCCCGAAAGCTTTGGCGTCATGTTAGCAATGAACTTACGTGTACGCATGCGATGACCTGCAATAATCCAGGGCCACAATTGGCCAATTTTGAGTTCAGTTGCCAACCGCAAAGCGTTTGTATACCGCATCATAGATGAAGCAGGTATTTTCAAATCAGATTCTGGAGTAGGGAAACCTCGGTGCCGTCGGTGCCTTGTTCCAAGAGTAGCGCATATCCGGGCATGTCTGCAGCTAGGATCGCCGCGAGCCTGCGTTGAGTGGACCGATCCACCATAGCCTTCCCTGAATCGATCAACTGGTTTCAATCTTAGTGAATGTTGCAGAGGGAACACTCGAATAGGCTTATGTAGGTAGATGTCCGCTTTGGGTCATAAGCGGACATAATTCACTGCCGCCATTAATGTCTGCTTTCGGGGGGTAAAGCGGACGTAGCTACCTGTATCGGTAAATGTCCGCTTGTAGCCATAAGCGGACATTGCAGCAGTTTACTCTAAGGTCTTTTGCATCTTGAAATAGGTCAGAGGCACCCCACCCTGCTTGACGACAATTTGTTCTTCAATGACGAACCAGCCCTGTCTTTCGAAGAATGATTTTGCCGCCTTGCTTGCCTCAGTACGAAGAACCGGTGCGCCAAGGTCATGCGCCTTTTCCTCGACTGCGTTATACAATTGGTAACCAACACCTCTTCCCGAAACCGAAGGCGATACAAATGCCAGATCAATGAACCCTTCAGCATCAATCGTCATGAAACCAAGAGGTTGCCCATTTTCCTCCGCTATGAACCCGATCATGTCTTCTATTGTGTGTCGCCAACGTTCAGGAATTGGCGCGCTACCGCCCCACGCCTGTCTCTGCGCCTCGGTATAGTGATCTTTGGTGCCCTCATGCACTGCATCAAAGAAGATAGTGGCCATGGTCGGTGCGTCATCGGGGTGTAGTTTGCGAATTTTGATGCCGTACATACCGTCGTTTATATGAAGCATGGACAAAGCATACAAGGGCAGCGTTACGATGTCTGCTAAGGGTCAATAGCGGACCTCAGCGACGCAGCATTTTAAAGTCCGCTGTTGACCCAAATGCAATCATTCAGAGACCAGCAGCAGAATCTCTTTAGTGACGTCAAGAGGCATATTGCCTGCCAAAGTGATATGGGGCACAATTAGTCCCGTTGAAAGAAACCTAAATGGTGAATCCCAGGTTGTGCTAACAACAGCATCGAGGTTGCCAATCATGAAAATCGACTTCAGACCACTTAGCGATGCATTAGGAGCAGAAGTCGTCGGCGTCGATGTAACGGACGATCTGTCGGAGCAAACAATTTCCGACATCCGTGCGGGTTGGCTGCGGTACAATATTCTGCTCTTTCGAAACCAAGAGATGACGATGGAGCAGCAAAGGGCTTTCACGCAACGGTTTGGTGTCCTCACAAGCAGCCCCACCGCCCGCACCCGATGGCCCGACCACCCCGATGTACTCGTGTTTTCCAATATCAAAGTCGATGGCGAATATATCGGCAGTCCGCCGGCAAACGTTGGCGAGGGCTGGCATAGCGATTTTTTCTTTTTGAAGGAGCCGGCTGGTGGCTCGTTCTTCTACGCGAAGGAGGCGCCCGAGAAGGGTGGCGAAACGTGGTTCGCTAATATGACCAAAGCGTACGCGGCTTTGCCGGAAGACGAGAAGACCACGTTGGTGGACCGCAGGTGCGCG
>CBDCIT010000032.1:0-130674 GCA_965217615.1 Alphaproteobacteria bacterium | reverse complement strand
AGACTCAAAATGTTGGCCTTGATTCCCGGAGGAAGCGGATTTTCGTCTGATGCTACGTCGGCCTGGAAGATCGTCCAAAGGCGCCAATTCAACCGTAGCGCGGCGCGATATTCGTCGAGGTTCTCCATCTGCTCTTTAGCGACTGACAACCGCCTAGCGGTTTCCAGCAAGGCTCGCGCCTCGGTCTGGCTCGCTGGGGCCCCTAGTTTTTGGGAGCTGTTGTAGGCTTGACTAATGTTGCTTTGTGACATTGCTCAACACCTCTTCCTCGTATCGCATTAGCTTGCGACATTTTTTTAGGGCTGCGTACAAATTGCCACGAACGATACCTTCGCCAATTTCAAGAATTATCGGAGTAGAGCTTGGTACTGCATTTACAAAATCTTTGGCCAGCTGGTTGAATTTATCCTGATAGAAGCGGGTATTAGTCGGAAACATGTACATCATTTGGGCAACGAAGTAGATCCGTTTAGCTGGCGAATCCGCGCGTTCTTCCGGCATGATGTCTCGTTCGCGAAGAACGCTCGCTTTGTTTTCAAGAATGATCTCCGATTTTTCGCCACCGTTTACGATAACCGCTTGATTGATGACGACTTTCTCATTTGGTTTCAGTATCAACTTCAGGGGCATATTACGAACCCGTTAGCAGGTACCGGCGGTTTCCGCGGTCTCGCCACGATTCTATCCGACACACAAGGGTAAAGGTGCAAATACCATACCACGCCACGGCGAATCGCGCGAACGGTGCAACGCACTGATTGAAGCCAAGCTGAGCGAAACAAAAAAATGGTGGGGCCAGAGGCCCCACCATCTCCACTGCGGTATGCGCCAGGTGTTAGCCGAACAACGCCAACACCGACCGTTCGCTTTGTACAGCGAGGGCCAGCGAGTTAATACCAAGCTGCTGTCTGGTCTGCAGAGCCAGCAAGTTGGCACTTTCCTCATTAAGGTCGGCGAGTGTCAGCTTACCAGCGCCTTCCTCCAATGTATTCACCAGGTTTTCGGTAAACGACAAACGCGCCTGTAGGATCGTATTGTTCGAACCCAACGTCGAGGCGTTGGTTCGAAGTGTCGTAAGCGCGCTGTTGACCGCCGTCAACGCCGTGTTGACGACCGTGTCATTCACCCAGTTGGTCGCGGCATCGGCGATGTTGATACCGGTCGAGGCCGATGTCGAATCGATACCCGTTACTGTGATATTCGAGGTGTTGTCCTCGTTGAACGTCACAGTAAGGTTATCGGGCGTCGCTTGGATCAAGTTCTGGCCACCAAAACTCGCATCGTTCGCGAGATTGTCGACCTGATCCAACAATGCATTGAACTGCACCGCAAGCGTCGAACGTTCGCTCGTATCACCGGTGCCTTTTGCGCTGTTGGCAAGACCCTTCGCTTGCTCGACCAGCTCGGTGATGCCGTCGATGCCGTTAATCGCCGCCGTGATCGAACTGACCGCTTGGTCAATGTCGCTTTTCAGAACGTTCAAGTCGTTGGCGCGGTTTGATAGCGCCCGCGAGGAGAAGAACGCACTCGCATCGTCCAAAGCCGAATTGACTTCCAGGCCCGTTGCAAGGCGGGTCTGCGTTCGACCAATGAGATCAGCTGTTCGTTGAAGGGTAAGAAGGTTCGTTCGAACCGCAGCAGTAAGTGTAACTTTATCTGCCATTAGGAGTCTCCTATTCTAGGACAAATTACGGGCCGCATTCTGCGTACCCGGGCCGGGCTTACCTGGCACCCTACTCAGGACTTCGTCCCTTGTACACGGCTACATGCCGAAAAGCCAAGCCGACAATATTCTTGCCGACTTTCGCTATATAGCAAGCAAGTGCCATGCCAATAGATTGCGGAGTTTGGTCCGCGCAAGAAACCCCGGAATACCAGGAATTTCCAATTTGCGTGCTTACGCCGAGTAGGAAATTCTGACCGGTAACCCGGCAAGAATTACCCAGAATTTAGGCAAATTTTGCCAAATCACCCCGTCCCGCTTCGGCTACCCGAACAGGCTGAGTACAGATCGTTCGCTTTGCGCAGCAAGCGCCAGTGAGTTGAGGCCGAGCTGCTGTCTGGTTTGCAGGGCCAGTAGATTGGCGCTCTCCTCGTTGAGGTCGGCAAGTGTCAGCTTGCCAGCCCCCTCTTGCAGCGTGTTGGTCAGTTCCGCGGTAAAGTCCAATCGCGATTGAAGAATTGTGTTGCTCGAGCCGAGTGTCGCGGCGCTCGTGCGCAACGTCGTGAGTGCAGAATTGACCGCCGTCAACGCCGTGTTGACGACTGTATCGTTCACCCAGTTCGTTGCAGCATCGGCAATGTTGATACCGGTCGACGCCGTTGTCGAATCGATGCCGGTAACCGTGAGGTTACTCGTCGCGTCCTCGTTAAATGTGACTTCAAGGTTGTCGGGCGTCGCTTGAATCAGGTTGACGCCGTTGAAGCTCGTATCGTTCGACAGGAAGTCGACTTGATCAAGCAAGGCGTTGAACTGCACGGCCAACGTCGAACGTTCGTTCGTGTCGCCAGTCGCTTTGGCGCTGTTGGCGATTGCCTTTGCCTGTTGGACAAGATCGGTTATCGCGTCGAGCCCGGCGAGCGCGGCCTTTAACACGCTGACGGACTGATCGACCGTGTCCTTAATCGCGAGCAGATCGTCGGCCCGGAAAGACAGAGACCGCGCCGCGAAGAAGGCAGTGGGGTTGTCGAGCGCCGAATTTACGTTGAGACCCGTCGCAAGGCGGTTTGCAGTCCTGTCAATCAAGCTCGACGTCCGAACGAGCGTCAGCAGGTTTGTCCGAACGGGTGCAGATAGGTTGACTTTGTCAGCCATTGTTCTTCTCCTTCTCCCGGCTTTCCGACCGCCAGCCCGACCTTAGTGTCAGAATTCGAGCGGCCTTCGCCGGTGGGGTGACCCCTATTGGGCAACCCGTGTGCCATGCCGTGAGAATTAGAGAACACGTTGAATTTTATGGAGAAATTAGAATGCCGACGAGAAGCATAACGAGGCGGACAACCCGTTCTGCCGGGTAAGAAGTGCCGGGATCGGCAAGACTTACCGTCTATATTCTTCGTCAGATCAATCGCTTGTGTGCTGGCGCGCTAACAGGCCACCACGGTGGTTAAGAAGTCGGCCAAAGCATCAACGACCGTCATATCCTCGAACAATTCGTCGCTGCGCGCTGCGATGTCGGCATTGACGTCGCCCCGAATGCATCATCGGTCGCAAAGCGAACTGCTGTCGAAACGTAGTCGTCCGCGTTGTCGACGATACACTTGTCAACGCCGTTCCGATGGTAAAGAGCCTGTGTATACCTGCCCCTGAGAAATTGGCCGGGCCAAGTTACGACCGGCGTCCCCGCGGCAATTGCCTGCCAGCTGGTGTTGCCGCCGCCAAACGGGCGCGTGTCGAGCGAAACGTCAGCCAGAACCATAACATTCATGAAATCCGCCGCGGTCATAGCTGGCAGGAACCGAACGCGCTTAGTCAGTTCGCCCAGCGAGCGCGCAAATCGCGCGGAAAATAATTCCGCCCAACGTTCGTGAAATCCGCTTGGCAATACGAGCAGCCCATCGGGATCGGCATCGAGAATGCGCGCGAACAGCACATCCATATCCGGGTGCACCTTGAAAAGCGTCTGCGCACAGAAGTACAGGTTGACGTCGTCGGGCAGCTTGAATTCGCTGCGCGGACGTAGCGGCGCGGGCACATCCGGACGGCTGTAATAGGTCGGAGCGCCGGCAAAGTCGTACCAGTTTTTCGCTATAGTGCTGCGCGGTGTCCGGCGGTTCTTGATCGTCACAGCTAACATAGTAGTCGATGGTTGCAATGCCGATCGTGTCGGGATGGCCTGCGAGCGCCACCTGCAACGGTGCGAGCCTCGAAAATGCGAGAAAATACGTCAGTGGATCCATGCCGAGGTCTGTATATACAAGGATGTCGAGCTGTTCTTGGGCGATGCGATCGCGCGCGCCCTTTAGCGTCGCAGGCAGCATAATTTGCGCATCCGTATCACGGACGATCGCGTCCCAGAGTGGGTCAGGCCGCTGAGGAAAGCCAAAAGCGGTAACATGCAGACCTTCGCGGCCGATAAATCGGAGAATGCCGTGAAAACACCAGCCGACAGCGTGCGTCCGCATATAGCGCGAGACAAATCCAACTCTTAGCTGTCTACCGCCGACCACGCCGCGATCACAGTGCGGCGCTTCGATCGCCAGCCCTGGCGAAGCCTTGAGGAATAGCTCCCCCAACATGCGCTGCAAGTCGCGATTGTTTTCGTCATGGTAGGAAAGATGAAAATTCGTCATTCCAACCTCGAAGAGAGGATTTTCGACGGTGAGATCGCGCTTAAGAAGCGACCCAACCGCATCCCGGAACTCTTGCCGTGCCCCGGCGATCTCATCCGCTGAGTCGGCAATCACCGGCAACAGTGTCGCCATCCGAATTTCAACACCGTCGTTTGGCTGCAGCGTCTGGGCACGCCGATAGCACTCCCGCGCCTCCGAGATTTTGCCTTGCTTGCGCAAGACGTTGCCGAGGTTCGAATGGAGCTCGGCCGTCGAGGCGTCACTCGACAATGCCGATCGGAAGCGCTCCTCCGCTTCGTCCTCGGCGCCCAACTCGAGAAAGGCAACACCCAGATTGTTTTGTGCATCCGCCATATCGGGCGAAATCGCCAGCGCCTCGTTATAGGCAGAGACGGCATCTGAGACATAACCTAATTCCATAAGAACAACTCCTAAATTACAGAAACTACTACTATTATTAGGTTCTTATTTGATCAATTCTAGGAGCTGTTCGCGGGCATCCTGCAGTCGCCCAAGTGCCTTCAGAGCAAGCGCGAAATTGTTACGTGCACCGCTGTGATTGGGTGCTCTGGCCAGCACATGCTCATAGTGCGTGATGGCGGCCAGGGGCTCGTTGGCGGCGGTAAGCGCGTTGGCAAGATTGTACTCCGCTTCGCCAACACGTTTGTCGATATCCATCGCGCGCCGATAGCATTGGATGGCATCGTCCAAACGGTCGACCGCGCGATACGCCATGCCGAGGTTGTTGTGATATTGACCGTTTTGCGGATTTATGCCAACAGCCTGAGAAATAAATTCTGCAGCGTTCTCGAAATGCCGAGCCGAAAACTCGAGCACACCGAGCATGTGTAAGGTATCTGCATGGTTTGGCCAGGTTTTGAGCACCTCCATGTAGATCGCGTGTGCATTGCCGTGACGACCGGCCTCATGAAGGCGCTTGGCTTCATCGTAGCGCTGCTGGGTATCACTCATGCGAGATCCTTGGGATGGGCAGGACGGCATGAACCGGCCGCGCTTCCGCGCTCCTATTGAGGACAATCCGCTGTTATAGGAAGGATTTGCCGGGCAACCCGTTCCCAATACCGGCAAGAATTGCCGGGCAGAACCATCTTTGGGGCGGCACTTTCGAAGATGTTGGGCATTTGCATGGCTTGCATTCGTATCAAAACTGCGACGAAATTCGTACATAATCCACCATTTTCGGCCAGCAGCATCATCACCATCATTAAACCATGCTAAATCTGTGGAGATGGCATATCCCTTGCATATAAAATACCGGAGTTCGGCGGTTTGTCGTTCGGACGGAGGAACCGAAAACGGCAAGCGGAGTCGACGGAACCCGGGGTCTTCCATCAGGAGGTTGACGATTCAACAATCTCGTTTGGCCATCCTGATCGCATAGTAGCGGTGATTTTGGTATATTTGTGCGAACATTCTGAGACCCTGTATCATTTGATAGAAGTGAGCGAGGCAGAAAGCCTTACTCGGAGGTGGTTATGGAGGTTCCTAACTTAGCAAGTGTGCAGCCGTCACAGTCCCAGACGAACGTTGCGTCGTCTGTTGCTGGGACATCGACCGACACTGCCACGGTACAAACTTCCCCTGACAACGTCGTCACACCATCCGCAGAAAGTGATGGAGCGCGTGGCGATCGTCGCAAGGATACATTGGGACAGTTGCCGGAGGAATTTATCGGTGCGCTGAGCGAGCAGGGTGGAGAGCGGTTGACCAACCGGCGTACTCAACTTGGCTTCAACAGTGAGTTGAACCGTGTTTTCCTGGAAGTCGTTGACACCAAAACGGATGAGATTCTCGAAACGATCCCACCCGAAGAGTTGGTGCGATTCTTCTCCGGCCTGATCGAACGCGGTGAAACGGAAGAAGTACCGGAGCAAAGCGGCGCGGTCCTAGACCAGTCGGTCTAACACGTCCGTAATCGAAGGCCGCGGCTTGGGAGCACCTGCGCTTCCCAAGACACGTGGAGTGCGCCTACAACCTAATGTCTGTCTTTAATGACCGCTGGTGTTCGGTGGATTTTACATGTGCTAATTGCGCCATAACCGTTCTTCAGGAAATTTCTTCCCCCTCCTAGCATAATTTGCCGTCGACGGGCTCCATTCGCACATAGAGGCCCTCGCCGCCGGCGTCGTAATCCGTAAATATTACAGCCGCTTATGGCGCATCATGGCAACTGGCCCGAGGTTTGCTGCTAAGAGCCAAAATAAGGCTCACAGGGACGCGCCATGACAATAACAACAATAAACAGCCAACCCGTCGCCGGCTCCACAGATATTGGTGACAACAAGAACGGCCAGCCCAATGGCCAGGACATAACGGACCTTATCTTCGCTTCGCTGATTCAGGGCGTCATTCAACACAAGACCGGCGTCTTGCGTTACGGCGAACAGCTTGATCTCGAGTCGCGAACAGCCGTCAACGAAGGAACCGTGCCGCCAGTCCGTGCGAGCGACGACGTTTCGGAGGGCGCCGACTCGCACACCGACAACTCCCAATCGTCCGATGCGGGCGATTTGCGCGACCGGCCCGACAGCAATGACGCTCCAAGCGGCCGCGAGCGCGTGAACGGTACGAGCACTGCTCCTACCACCACCTACGATGAGAGCGATGCGCCTAGCGATAGTGTAGTGGCGTCTGCAGCGAGTGGCGCTGACAACGGCACTGCAAACAATGCAGACGACGTCGCCATCGCCGAACAAGGCAGCAGCATCATATCCGACGTCTTCGCCCAGGCCGCCGGCAGGACGAATGCAAGCTTGAACTCGGCGCCGGGGTCTTTGTCCAATGCGCCCACCACAAGCAATGTCTCGGGTGCGCAGGTCGTAACGGGCAATGAGACTTCGAACGCGCTGGTTAAACCAGTCGTTCAGAACCTTCCTGCGGATAGCGGCAACAACGCCAATGGCCAAGGAAGTAACCAACTACCTGCAAATATAACCATAGCTAGCGCTACGGAACCCCTGGTTTCACAACCCGTAAGCAACATCTCATCTAATGCAAGCCTTGTGGCTCAGTCAGTTAGCAGCGCGGCGGCCGACGTCACCGCCGAAGAGGCGCTTGCATTGTCTGCTTCCACCACAAACGGCTCGCGGACCGGTGCCGGCTCCGGACAGACCGGCAATCAATCGACTTCAAATGGCACGAATGGCGGCGGACAGGCACTACCCAACGCAGCCGCTAATTCCGTTGCCGGCGTCGCGAGCGAGACCGGCCACCTGACGGCTGCCGTGTCATCGACCTAGGCTGCTGCCGCACGTAGCGCGGCGGGTGGCCAACCGACCCAACCCGGCGGTCCGAACAGCATTTCAGGCAGTACAGGTCAGGCGGACTTCGGCGCACAGGTCGTCCGTGCAACCCAAGTAGCCCCGCCGCAGCCGCCGAGAGCACTAGCCGCGCCGCGTGCAGTTACAACCCAAATAGCCGTCCAAATTCAGAAGGCGGTTGGCCAGGGCGCCGATCATATCTCTATCAAGCTCAACCCGCCGGAACTCGGACGCGTGGACGTTAAGTTGGAAATCATGGCGCAGGGCCGAGTGGTTGCTCAAATTGCCGTAGAGAAACCAGAGACTCTGGAAATGCTGCAGCGCGACGCCCGCGGTCTGCAGCAAGCGTTGGAGGATGCCGGTTTGAAAACGGACACCGGTAGCCTGAGCTTCAATCTGCGGAGCGATGGCAGCGCCTCTAACCGCGAACTCGCCGACCAGTCGGCACCAGGCACCGGCGAGCAAGGCGACGAGGAAGCAGCGGACGCGAATGGAGATGCCGAAGCGCCGCCCCAGGAATACGCAAGCGACAAACTGATCAACGTCGAAGTGTGAGGATCTAGGTAATGGAAATCAGTGCACCACAGGGCTTGGCGGTTAACGCCGATGGTTCGAAGAGTGATCTGGCGTTAGTGGACCTGGCTGTTGTTCGGCGTGGAATATTGACCCCCTATTGGGGGTTATCGGCGTCCAAAATTGACCCCCCTGGTTTTGTGATTTTTAACACACCTTGTTGTTTGGACAGACGAGGTGGGGGAGATGCTGGTTGTGGAGACGATTGCGCGGATCCGTCGGGATCATCTGGTGAGGGGCGTACCGATCAAGAAGATCGCCCGGGATTTGAGGGTTTCGAAGAACACGGTGCGCAAGGTGGTTCGGGGTGATGAGACCTCGTACAGCTACGAGCGCAAGATCCAGCCGATGCCGAAGCTGGGGCCGTGGGTGGAGGAATTGGAGCGCCGGCTTGAGGCCAACGAGAAGAAGCCGCGCCGGGACCGCTTTTCTCTGCTGCGGATTCATGAAGACCTTGCGGCTCTGGGCTATGGCGGCGGCTACGACGCGGTGCGCCGCTACGCCAGGACCTGGCGTCGGCGGTGGCGGCTGTTGTCGCCGTCGCAGGGTTTTGTGCCGCTGAGCTTCGATCCCGGCGAGGCCTACCAGTTCGACTGGAGCCACGAGTACGCGCGCCTGTCGGGTGTGACGACCAAGGTGAAGGCAGCGCACATGCGGCTCTGCTACAGCCGCATGCAGCTGGTTCAGATCTTCCCGCGCGAGAGCCAGGAGATGGTGTTCGAGGCGCACGAACGGGCCTTCCACTTCTTCGGCGGGGTCTGCCGGCGGGGCATCTACGACAACATGAAGACGGCGGTGAGCATGGTCTTCGTGGGCAAGGAGCGCGCCTACAACCGGCGCTTTCTGGAGCTGTGCTCCCACCATCTGGTGGAGCCGGTGGCGTGCACTCCGGGTGCGGGCTGGGAGAAGGGCCAGGTCGAGAGGCAGGTGGGTTACCTCCGCGGCCGCCTGTTCGTGCCCATCCCGCGGGGCGGCTCCTACGCCGAGATCAACGCGTGGCTGATGGATCGGTGTATCGAGGACGCCAAGAAGCGGCCGCATCCGACGATCGAGGGCAAGACGGTGTGGCAGGTGTTCGAGGAGGAGCGGCCCTTCCTGATGGCCTATCGCGGCCCCTTCGACGGCTTCCACGCCACCGAGGTATCGGTCTCCAAGACCTGTCTGGTGCGCTTCGACAACAACCACTACAGCGTGGCGGCCCGCGCCGTCGGGCGGACGGTCGACGTGCGGGCCTATGCCGATCGTATTGTCATCCGCCAGGATGGCGAGACTGTTGCCGAACACCCCCGGAGCTTTGGACGCGGTGAGATCGCCTGCAATCCATGGCACTACGTGCCGATCCTGACACGGAAGCCCGGTGCGCTGAGGAATGGCGCGCCTTTCAAGGGTTGGCAACTGCCCGGCGCGCTGGGCCGCATACGGGCGCGGCTGACGGGTTGCAACGACGGTGACAGGCAGTTCGTGAGGATCCTCGCGGCGGTGCTGGAGGACGGGCTGGAGGCGGTCGAGGCGGCCTGCGCCGAAGCGCTCGCCTGCGGCGCCTGCAGCGCTGATGTTGTGCTCAACATCCTCGCCCGGCAGTGCCAGCAGCAGCCGCCGCCGGCCATCCCAACGCCCGAGGGCCTGCAGCTTCGCCACCAGCCGGTGGCCGACTGCCGCCGCTACGACCGCCTGAGGGAGGCCGGTCATGGAGCGTCATGATGTGCTGGCGATGATGACGGCGCTGAAGCTTGCAGGCATGCGCGCCGCCTACGACGACATCCTCGCCGACGGGCTCAAGCGCCGTCATCCGGTGCAACAGATCATCGGTACGCTGCTGCAGACCGAGGTCGCCGACAAGCAGGCGCGCTCCATCAAGTACCAGATGACGTCCGCCAAGCTGCCGACGGCCAAGGAGCTGGCCGACTTCGACTTCGCCGCTTCCCCGGGCAATGAGCCCCTGATCCAGGAACTCGCCGGCGGCGACTTCCTGGAGAGCAAGCGCAACATCGTGCTGGTCGGCGGCACCGGCACCGGCAAGACCCATCTCGCCGTCGCCATCGCCCGCGCCTGTATCAGAAAGGGCGCCCGTGGCCGCTGCTACAACGTCGTCGACCTGGTCAACCACCTCGAGGCCGAACTCCGCTCCGGACGCCAGGGCCGTACCGCGGACCAACTCGTCCGACGCGACTTCGTCATCCTCGACGAACTCGGCTACCTGCCCTTCGCCCAGGCCGGCGGCCAGCTGCTGTTCCACCTGATGAGCCGGCTCTACGAGCGCACCTCGATCATCGTCACCACCAACCTCGCTTTCGGCGAATGGCCCTCCGTCTTCGGCGACCCCAAGATGACCACAGCCCTGCTCGACCGCCTGACCCACCATTGCGAGATCATCGAAACGAGAGCTGGCGCTTCAAGAACCGCTCCTGACCGGACGCCGGCCGTGCCTGCGGCCCGCTTGCCCCGGTGGGTCAACAGGCTTGACGTATACGTCAAGCCCACGCGGCTTCGCTCCGCGCACCGCAAGGCGCTACACGAAGCCGCACGCCCCCCTATTGACTACCGGGACAACCTCCGCCGTGCCACTCAGGGGGTCAATATTGCACGCCGATAGGGGGTCAATTTTGGACGCCGATTGACAGACCGGTAGGCAGTTGTGCGAAAAATGGCCGCGTATTTAAGGGGGGGGTCAAATTGTCAGCAGCCAATTTCGTGCGCAACCATTTACCGCTTCGAACTTGAGCCCAACTACGCTTGCACATATCGACACGCCTTCTATTCTCTTCTTGCTCTGCATGCAAGCGGGCGCTGTTGTGGTACTACTCAAACGTCGCATCAGTTTGGCGACGGAACAAGAAGCAAGCAGTCTATAATCGAACAGCGCGGTCCGCACAAATCCCACGGTTGGGACCGCCTGGTGGTTGCAAGTTATTGTAAATGACATCCTCACATTGAGAACCGATATATGCCCTGAGGGCGCGAACTTAGCATAGTGCATTGCAATTCGGCGCGCGACGGCCCAAATTTGAGCTGACGAAGCCGCTCGTCCGGAGCATTGCGGTTGGGATGACACAAGCTCGCCCGAGGAAGATTTCCGAGCTGCGACCGCACGCCGGCGATGAGACGGAACGCGGCCGGATCGCGCGCGTGTCCAATCGGGGGGAGAGCGTGTCAGTTCGGTGGAGCGACGGGTGTGCGAGTCAGTTCCAAGTTCAGTGGCTGCGGGACAACTGCGGCTGCTCGCTTTGCAGGGACGAGGTCAGCGGCCAGCGACTTTTCGATATCACCACCCTCCCCGACGAGCTCGTGGTAACCGATGCCTCGGTCACTCGATCTGGCAACCTCTCGCTGTGCTTTGCACCCGAGGGACATGCGGGAGTGATCGATGCCCACTGGTTGCGTTCCAATTCCTATAACGACGCGGGACGTCGCGAGCGATACTTGATCGCTTGTTTTTGGGGCCGCGAACTTACGCAGGAGCTACCGTCCGCCGATTATGTGGAGGTCACGGCGAGCCGGTGGGCGCTCGGAAACTGGTTGCACATGGTTCGCACATACGGGTTCGCTATGCTGCGCGGTGTTCCGACGGAAACGGGTCAGGTTGCCCGTGTGGCGGAACTCTTCGGTCACGTTCGGGAGACCAACTACGGGCGCGTCTTCGACGTGATATTGAAACCGCGACCCAACAATTTGGCTTACACGGCCGCGGCTCTAGGCGTGCACACCGACAACCCCTACCGCGATCCCGTGCCGGGTCTGCAACTACTGCACTGCCTGGCTGCAACGGGGTCCGGCGGCGCGTCACTTGTCGTCGACGGATTCCTGGCGGAGGAAAGGCTCCGTGCAGAGGCACCAGGCCATTTCGATCTTCTCTCGCGCTATGAGGTGCCCTTCCGTTTCACCGATCGCAATACCGATCTTCGGGCAAGCGGCCGGCTGATTGCGGTTGATCGGAAAGGTGCAGTTACAGCAATCCGCTACAACAACCGTTCTGCTGCGGCCTTCGAACTTCCGACTGCTGTCATGACGGATTTCTATGCCGCCTACAGGCACTTCGGCCAGCTCTTGCGCGACTGGGACGCCGAGGTCTCATTCAGCCTGACACCAGGCGATCTTTTCATCGTCGACAACCGGCGCGTCCTTCACGGCCGGCGAGAGTATTCGGCCCATGAACACCGTCATCTGCAGGGCTGCTACGCCGATCGCGATGCGCTCGACTCGCTCTTGCGCCGGATCTCGGACGGGATACCACAATAGGAAGCGAAGAAGCAGCATGACCAAGACCAAGGCGCGCGTCGTCGCCGATCTTGCCCGGATATTTGCCGTACGGGGCGGTGCAGTTTATCTGGGCGAACAGGTTACAATTGCAGAGCACATGCTCCAAACCGCGTCGCGGGCGGAGGCGGATGGCGCGCCTGAGGCGCTCATCGTTGCGGCGCTGATGCACGACTTCGGTCACCTGGTCCAGGACGCCTCCGTGGACGACGACTGGCATCGCCACCACGACGTCGTTGGCGGACGCCATCTGAGGCAATTCTTCGGTCCCGAGGTTTGCGAGCCGGTGCGCTTGCACGTGGAAGCCAAGCGCTATCTCTGCTGTGTTGAGCCGAGTTACCTGGAGTGTCTTTCGCCTCCTTCCCGACGCACGCTTAGCCTGCAAGGAGGGCCAATGTCCGGCAAGGAAGCCCAGAATTTTTGGTCCAGCCCCCATAGTCAAGAGGCGATTCAGCTTAGGCGCTGGGACGATGCCGGAAAAGTCTTCGGAATTACGGTGCCTGAATTCGGGTACTACGCTCCGCTCCTGGAACCACTTATTGATATTTAATTGAGTTTGGTCAGTATTCGAAGGTGCAGGAATTGCTACCCGGCCGTAAGGGAATTTCTTTCAATTAGGATAAAGCTGGCTCGAAGTATCCAATTCGGATGTGTTTGCGAGATCCAATCAGCACCGGCGCTTTGCGATAGACCCGGGCCGGGTTTGGATCCCACATTATCGCTGGCGGCATGAAAGCACCGCGCCGACTAGCCAAGAAGGGGGAAAGAAGTCAATGGCCTTGCTGACCACGACGATTGGCGCCTATCCAAAGCCCAACTACGTTTCAATACCTGATTGGTTCAAATTGCCGAATGGGCGTGACCACCGGATCCCGACGGTTGCCTATGCCGAGGCGCTAGCATCGAGCGATGCCAAGGCGGAGGACCTTTTCGTTCGCGCGACCCATGAGGTTGTACGCGATCAGGTTGAGGCCGGCGTAGATATTCCGACGGACGGTGAAATCCGAAGAGAGAATTACATCTACTACCATTGCCGTCATCTCCAGGGATTCGACTTCGAGCAGTTGGAAGAGCACGTAATGCGCGGCTTTTACCGCGCCTTGGTGCCAACTGTGACCGGTCGAATTTCCGTGGGCGAGCCATTCCTGCCGAGGGACTGGCGAGTGGCGCAGGAGGTCACAGAGCGGCCGGTGAAGATCACCCTGCCTGGTCCAATGACGATCGCCGACTCAACGGTGGACCGTTTCTACGGCAATCCAGTGAAACTGGGGGAGGCTCTCGCCAAGGCATTGAATGCAGAGGTTCGCGCCTTAGCCAAGGCCGGCTGCTCCCATATCCAAGTGGACGAGCCACTGTTCGCGCGAAGGCCCGCGCAAGCGCTCGATTACGGCTTGCAAAATCTGGTGCGTTGTTTCGACGGGCTGCCGCAGAAGGTCATGAAAATCACGCATGTTTGCTGTGGATATCCTGATAGGTTGGACGATCCAGATTATCCGAAGGCGCCGAAGGAGGCCTACCTGGAATTGGCCGAGGCGCTCGACGCCGCGCCGCTCGACCAAGTGAGTCTCGAGGATGCCCATCGTCACAACGATCTCTCGAACCTGCTTCCGCGTTTCCGCAACACCACCATCGTCCTGGGCGTGATTGCAATCGCCGAGAGCCGTGTCGAAACGGTAGAGGAAATTCACGAGCGGATTACGTTGGCTCTTCGTCATGTTGAGAAGGAGCGATTGCTCCTCGCCCCTGACTGCGGTCTAGTGTTTCTCGGTCGCCGGCTTGCGCTCGACAAGCTCCGCAACATGACGGCGGCTGCGCGTCTCGCCGCCTAATCAGTCTGCGACCATTGCGCCGTATGCTAGGATTAGTTCCGACGGCCGTGGCCCGTGGGACGGCTTTCTTCCCGAACCAGGAGCTTCGGTATTTAAAGGAATGGGCGAGTCTGATATGACCGAGAATGAATTGGAATACTTTGTGGGCTTCGCCCATCGCCTCGCCGATAAGAGCGGGACCATCATTCGGGCCGGGTTCGGCGGTTTCAAGGAGGTCCTGGAGAAAAGCGATTCGACGCCGGTGACGCCGGTCGATCGCGAGGCGGAAGCAGCGATCCGCCGGGCAATCGAAGCCGAGTATCCTGAGCACGGAATCATCGGCGAGGAACTTGGCTCACTGCACGAAGGCGCGGAGTTCGTATGGGTGGTCGATCCGATCGATGGTACCAAGGCATTTATAGCCGGCCTACCGGTATTCGGGACCCTTATCGCGCTCGCTCGACACGGCGTCCCCGCCCTAGGCGTAATCGACCAGCCCTGCACTGCGGAGCGATGGATCGGTGTCGCCGGCGGGCCGACTACTTACAACGGGCGTCAGATCCGCGTGCGCGAATGCTCCGACCTCTCGCAGGCATTGATTTGCACCAGTTCGCCTGACGCTTTCACTGGCGAGGAACGCTCGGCATTTGAACGGCTTAGATCAGCGGCGAAATGGACGGTCTACGGCGGAAACTGTTACGCCTTCGGGCGTATTGCCGACGGCCATATCGATGTCGGGCTGGAGGTCGCCTGTCACATCTACGACTACTGTGCGCTCGCACCCATCGTCCAAGGGGCGGGCGGCATCATCACCGACTGGCAGGGGCGCGCGCTGACCATCGACTCAGGACCACGCTTTCTGGCCACCGGTGACGCGCGGTCCCATGATGCGGCACTGAAACATCTTACGGATGCGCGGTGATTTGGCTGGATTGGCCGCGCCGCGGGCCCTGAGCAGCGGTCCGATCGGTGCAGAATCTGCCAAATCCGGCGTGTCCGTCAGATCTCAGACGGAATTGCGCAGCGATTCCGAGCTGCCCAAAGCACGTTCCAGCACGCGAATTCTATTGATAATCTCGTCGCGGTCCACGTAGCAGCCTTGCAGGTGGCGGTGGCCGCTATCCGCCTCGAAGGCGTCACGGCCATGGAGCACGCGGCGGTTGTCGACGCCGATGAGGTCTCCGGGCCCGAGTCTCAGCCTAACCTCGAACCGCGCGTCCCGGGTGAGCGCCATCAGTTTTCGGAAGGCCTTGTAAAGGGCGTCCATCTCGTCGGTCGGAACAGTGAAGGGTGCGGTCAAGAATGGATTGAAGCGGAACTCGCAGACCGACCCTTGCGCGTCGAGCACAATCGCCGAAGACGATGTGCGGTAATCTGAATTGGCGTCCTCGAAGCGAAAGCCAATCGGCACGCGCGCCATCAACTCGAACGCCTGGGAGTCGTCTTCGCGCAAGGCTTCAGCCACAGCGAATCCGTCCACGACGACCGAATTTCCACCCTTGGCGTCGCTCGTTAGGCAATGGAGAAATTGGATGCCGGGCGGCAGCTCGTAAAATGGGATGTCGGTGTGGTTCGGAAGCGCAAGCGCGGTATAGGCCGTGCTGTTCGGCTCCAACTTCGCCTCGACATCGAAGACCACGCCGAAATTGGAGGCACGCGCAAAAGCGATGCGTTCAGCGACACGCAGCACTTGCTGAAATTTGCAAGGGACGCCGCGCATCACCACTACGCCCTGGTCGCGTAGCACCTGCAGCCACTCCAGCAGGTCGCGGTCCCTTGCCATTACCGCGTCATAGGTTGCCGTCGGCAATTGTTCCGCCATTCCTGCGCCCCACGGCCGGCGGTGCGGCGCCTGTGATGCAGATACCTGATCGGCACCGCAGTACTCGCTGAGCCACTGTGGCTCGTACACGCTTTCATGACCGTCTACAGACCAAATGATCTTGAGCGCGCCGTTCTTCGCGACAGCGACCGAACGGGTATGGAGGTCTTCAGACACTGATAGCAAGTCGAAGCTGCGCTCCAACGTCTCGGGATGTCTGCATTGGGGGCAGTGGCAATTGTCCCGCAGCCAGAGGAAGTGAAAGACGGCCGTGCGTCCGTCGTTCCACGTCACGCGGACCTGTTTTTCGAGAGGTTCGGCGGCTATCGCGCGCCGCTTCTCAGTATCGGGGCCAGCCCCCGCGATGTCGACGACCTCACTCGGCATGGTCGATCTCACTTGCGCACGTCCGTTTGGAATCCAGAGCTAAGGTCGGATATCCCATAGCCAACGGCAGTTAACGCCGTCTATACTATCGCAGTAAGAATATGCCCAAAGCTCGACTATTTGAATAACAAAACCTTTTGCTTAATATTATCGAAATTCTCGATGGTCAATCGCGCAGATGCCCATGAACATCAACACCTCAAGACGTTTGTCGAGATCGCGACGACCGGTAGCTTCAACCATTTAGTGAAGTCACGGGCTTCTTGCGACCCGATCACACTACCGTTGCTCAGATGAAAATGCTGCCCTTGCAGAAACTTTACATCGGCGGTCAATACCTCGACGGCGGCTCCGGGGAGACCTTTGAGACCATCAACCCAGCCACCGGTGAGGTGATCTGCAAAGTTGCGCTCGCGGGCGAGGCCGATGTAGCTCGGGCCGTCGAATCGGCGATGGAAGGATTCCGTCGCTGGTCAGCCATGAACGGCGCCGAACGCGGTCGCATTCTCAATAACGCCGTGGAAATCCTGCGTTCCCGCAACGAAGAACTGGCGCAGCTCGAAGTTATGGATACGGGTAAACCGATCCAGGAAGCGCGCACCGTCGATGTGCATTCCGGCGCGGACGCGATCGAGTATTACGCGGGGCTCGCAGCCAGCCTCCACGGCCAACACTTCGACCTCGGCGGCGCCTTCGCATACACAAGGCGCGAACCCTTGGGCGTGTGCGCGGGAATTGGCGCCTGGAACTATCCCTTGCAGATCGCCTGTTGGAAGTCGGGACCGGCGCTCGCCTGTGGCAACGCGATGGTTTTCAAACCCGCCGAGCAGACGCCTCTAACAACCTCCAAGCTTGCCGAGATTTACACCGAGGCCGGCGTGCCCGCGGGAGTCTTTAATGTCGTTCATGGCCCTGCCAGCACGGGCCGGGCGCTCAGTTTACACCCGGATATCTCCAAACTGTCTCTAACGGGCGAGGTGGCGACCGGCAAGCAGGTCATGGCCGACGCTGCCAGCACACTCAAGAACGTTACGATGGAGTTGGGCGGCAAGTCGCCCCTTATCATTTTCGCCGATTGCAATCTCGATAACGCGGTGTCTGCGGCGATGATGGCGAATTTCTACACGCAAGGGGAGGTCTGCTCGAACGGCACCCGGGTGTTCGTCGAGAAGGCTATCCGCGGACCGTTCCTGGAAAGCCTCCTGCCCCGAGTTGAGAAGCTCAAGCTCGGTGACCCCATGGACCCGGAGACTCAGATCGGGGCGCTTATCAGCGCGGAACACCTCGAGAAAGTGGACCATTATATCGCTGCCGGCGTTTCCGAAGGCGCAAAGCTGCTTTGTGGCGGTGTGCGCCCAGCCGATCCGACACTTCGCAGCGGTTACTTCATTAGGCCCGCGGTATTCGACGATTGTACCGACGACATGACCATCGTCCGCGAGGAGATCTTCGGTCCTGCGATGGCGGTACTTACCTTCGAATCGGAAGACGAGGTCGTCGCCCGGGCAAACGACACGCGCTACGGTCTCGCCGCCGGCGTGTTCACCCGTGACATTCAGCGCGCGCACAGGGTAATCGCCCTATTGCAGGCAGGAACCTGCTGGATCAACAACTACAACATAACGCCGATCGAGATGCCGTTCGGCGGCTACAAGCAGTCCGGTATCGGCCGCGAGAACAGTCTCGTCACCATTGAGCATTACACGCAGCTCAAGAGCGTTTACGTGGAAATGGGCGATGTCGACTGTCCGTATTGAGCGCGCCGCGGGACGGGACGTAACATGAGCGATTCGTTTCTCGACGGCCGTGCCGCGATAGTGACGGGAGGCGCTTCGGGTATGGGAAAGGCGCTGGCGCTGGCCTTCGCAGGCGCGGGAGCCGATGTTGCCATCGGATCGCTGTTGGCCGACACGGCGGCCTCTCGGGCCGGAGGTGAACTCTCCTATCTGCCGGGCGAAGACGAACTCGTCGAGACCGGACGGGAGATCGAGGACAAGGGTGTCAGGCTCCTTGCCATGGAACTCAACGTGACCTCGACCGCCTCCGTCAAGATGTTTTTCGAGGCCGCGGTCGGGGCCTTCGGGAAAGTGGACATTCTTGCCAACGCCGCCGGAATTACGGCGGAGCAAACGATCTGCGGCCATGCTGACTCGCTCTGGCACAAAGTGATCGACGTGAACCTGAACGGCACCTACCGCGCCATTAAACTGTGCCTGCCGGGGATGATCGAGCGAAAGTGGGGCCGCATTATCAACATCGCGTCGACCGCCGCCTCCGTCGGCGCGCCAACATCAGGCGCCTACTGCGCGTCCAAGGCTGCGGTCGTGGGGCTCACTCGTTGCGTGGCCCTGGAAGGCGCCGAGCATGGCGTTACCTGCAACGCTATCAGCCCGACTTGGGTAGAAACCGGCTTCGGCCGCCATTGGATGACGCGAATCGCCGAGGATCAAGAGGGGCGGTCGGGCGAAGCCTATGTTGCCAAGGCCAGGGACGCCAATCCCCAGAAGCGACTAATACAGACAGAGGAAATCGGAGCTCTTGCGCTTTATCTCTGTCGTGAGGAGGCCCGTGGTCTCACCATGCAGGATCTAACCGTAAGCGCCGGAAGCCTTTGGTAGCTGCCATTTCGTCGCGTGGACGGTGGGTCCAAGCTGGCATGCAAGCGGCGTCAGCCCCAGTTTGCGAAGGTGGCGCCAGGAGGGAGCGGATCGACTGACCCCGCGCCCATGGTTGGAAGTGAGGGGTCGTCGCCGTACAATAATAGTATCTCGCCTGGGTTGGAACCGAAACGGGTCGCTCGGTGAAAACATTCAGCGCCGGACACGCTGAAGCCCGACGGCGACGGGAGGAACTTATGCGACGGATTAGAATCTGGCTGGGCGTCGCCGTCCTTGTCGGCGGCGCCCTGCTCGCCGCTTCCGCACTTGGGCAGGAGAGCGAAAACCTCGAGCGTCTGCGCGAGACCAAGCAATGCGCCGAATGTGATCTCGCCTACGCACGGCTCGTCGACGTGAATCTCGAAGGTGCCGAGCTCGCGCGGGCCAACTTCTATCTCGGGGACTTGCGCCGCGCCGTCCTCAGCGGCGCGAACCTCGAAGGCTATCAGATTCACACATTTTGACTTAGTTCTCATCCCAGGCTCATGGTTTTGAATTGGGAATTATATGCGTGAGTGCCCAAGGTGAGGCTAGGCTCTTGCCTCTGTCGACTCGGACACCTCGGGGGATATTTCCTCCGAGGCACCATTGTCAGGCGGTCAAACGTCAGCAGAAGTCAGCCCTGCATAGAGGCCGATAGAAAGGAGATACCATGGATCGTTTGGCTTTTAATGGGCTGGGTTACAGACAGCCCATCACCACTAGGCTCGCGGCGAGCCTCGGAGTGATCCTCCGAAGGCATATCCTAGTTACCCCCCCCGACACTCTGCCCCCTTGCACAAGGGCAAGAGCAAACGGCGTGCTCCTTCCAACAGGACACGCCGTTCGTGCTTTTCTAATGATTGGGGCGGTGTGTCAAATCTGATTTGCCCTGCGGAGCCACATGTAATGAGACACCATGTCAGCCTATATCTCGCGGCCGCGCTCTTGTTCACCGCCACATCTGCATCGTCCACTGATGTAAGCGACTATGACCGTTTCCGGCTATGGAACGATTGCCGTCCCATGGATTTACTGGTTGAGGACCCGGGCGACGAGGCAACCGCTATCGACGTTACCAGAGAGGCAATCGTAATCGCCGTGCGCAGTAGGCTACGCGCAGCGCGACTCTACAGAGAAGCGGCGTGGTCGTACTTGTACTTCAACGTGAATGTCGTTAGCTCCGTCATCCATATAGGGGTTGAATACAACAAAGAGGTGGTAGACCGTGCCACCATGTTAGAAAATATGTAGCGCACCCGGTTCCTTGGACACAAGTTTGTCTCACGCGGCGGGCCTGATTGAGATCGCGGCGTGCCACGCCTGACGAGCTTGAGCGGGGCTCAGGTAGCCGTTCTTTTCGACGATCCACTGGGCATTGTAGAGTTCGACGAAGTCGCGGACGGCGTCCCGCAGTTCCGCGATGTTGCAGTAGATGCGACCATGGATGATCTGTTCCTTCAGCGTGCGATTGAACCGCTCGGCGACGCCGTTGGTCTGGGGCTCGGCGACGAAGGCGTAGGACGGCTGGATGCCCCAGAACTTGATCTGGTTGGTGAAGTGGTCCGACAGATACTGGGAGCCGTGATCCATCCGCAAGGCCAGCCCCCGAGCCGCGCCGGCCGCGGTCGAGCCATACAGCCCGGCAAGCCCCATGGAGATCGGCTGCAGGGCGGCGAAGCGGTCGCCGCGCTTGCAGACATGCCAGCCGACACACTCGGCGTTCCAATGCTCGACGGCGGTGAAGATCCAGCCCCAGCCGTCGTCCACCGTGAACACCCGAACGCCATCGGTGCCCCACATGAGGTTCGGGGCATGAGTGATGATCTCACCGTCATGGGGATTGCCGCCACGGCGGCGGCAGCGATGGGGCGAGAGCAGATTGTTCTCGCGCATCAGGCGGAGCACCCGCTTGCGGGCAACCCGGATGTCGCGACAGACCCGAAGCCGAGCCCAGACCTTGCGGTAGCCCTCGCCCTCCCAGGGCGATGCCTCCAGGTCGGCTTTGATCGCCACCAGCAGCGCCTGGTCCGAGATCGCGGGCTTCGGTCCCCGACGCTTTGCCGGCGGCTGCTCGGCGTGCTGGCCGGAGGTCATGGCGTAGAACGAGGAGCGGGCCATGCCCCAGGCGGCGCAGACCCGCCGCAGGCCGTAGGCCAGACCCGTGCCGGGAGAGGTGGCGGCACTCATCGCCGCGACCTCCGCCGCCCCAAAGGGCCGAAGGTCTCCGTCTTGGCCTCCAGCAGTTCCACCTGCATGGTCAACTCTCCGATCCGCTTCATGGCGCTATCCAGTTCCGCCTGCACCGGATCGCCCTTGCGTTGCTTGAGCGAGGCGTCGATCCCGCCGATCGCTTTCTCACGCCACTGCTCGAGCCGGAAGATCTCTACGCCCAACTGGCGCGACAGAAGTTGCACCGGCTCGTCACGCAAAAGCTGCAGAACGACCTCACGCTTGCGCGCCACTGTCCATCGCTGGCCAAGTCCCAGCGGGCCTGCCGGCAAAGCCTGGCCTGGGGAAAACGTGGACGAGCCAAGCTCGCCAGCATTTACCACAGGCCCATCAACAGCAACTTTCTTCTCAAAATTATCGGTCATGTTCCGGTCCTCCTTGGACACTTCGATTAAGCCAATTCTGTGTCCAAGGAAATCGGGTCCGACTCACATGTTAGAAAATACAGCTACGACTTGGGGTGTGGGCTCAACTGGAACGCATAGTCGAAATCCCAACTTCATCCTGTCGAGCGTGTCGCAGCACACGGACAAGTTCATCGACGAGTATCTGCGCGTGAATGCGGACGCCTACAAGTAGGCTTGGGCACTCACGTATATAGGTCCCTTTGAATTGGCCCCATCCGTAGGCCATGGTTTTGGGGCCTGCGGGTCCGTATCTCTGATAGCCGCTCCAGCCCACCGAGGCGGGCGACGATCCAGGCAATCCAGGCGGGGGAGCCTTCCTGATGCGGGTTCTTCTGCTTTTCGGTTTTGCCCTCGAGCGTGTGGTTCAGTGCCTGGGCGAAGGATACCTCCTGAGGCGTGATGACCTCGCTGGCACGGCGCTCCGGGCCTGCCTCGCGGCCCTCGACCAGTTGCTTCACCGCCACCCCCACGACCGCGGCCATGGCCACCAGGTTGATCAGCGCATGGACCCCTTCGACCATCGCTTCCTCGAGGTCGATACCGCTCTTCTTCAGGACCCGGAAGTACTCTTCGTTGCGCCACCGCCCCCGGTACCAGTCGACGATCTGCCAGGCCTCGTCGGCACTCTCCACCGGGTGTGTGGTCAACAGCCGCCAGTGGATTGCGTCCGTACCTTCGGGCGGGTCGAGTTCCTGGACCTCCACCAGCTGCAGCGCCAGCGTCTGGGGCAGCCCAGGCGTGGAACAATGGCGCGCCCGGCACAGGCTCACCGTGCCGTATTTGGGGGCCAGCGTGGCATGGCGCGCTGGTCTGGCCCTTGCGCGCCCGCACGTCGAGCCCTCTGTGGGCGGCCATGGGCCAGACCTCGGCCACTGTGAACAGACGCTGCTCCCCGACCAGCTTGCGGTCGCGGCTGGCCCGCGTGATCAGGTCGAAGCCCAGCTCCGGTAGGGCCGCCCATTCCTCATAGATGTCGCTCTCCCGATCGGCGTCACCTGACGGGCCGACGCCAGTGCCGCCTTGGCCGCCGCGCCCTCCTCGATCCAGTGCACCGACTCCTTTTCCTCCAGCGACCGCGAGCGCCGTGGCGGCACTTTCTCCGCATCCCGGGTCCAGACCCGACCTGCCGCCAGCCCCAGCGCCGTCCCGTCGCCGCATCCAGCGCCAGCACCGGATGCACAAACAGATCCGGAACCCGACCGTCGCCGCCTGGCCCAAGACCGCCCCCGGCGCGACGCAGAAAGCTCAGGTGCGTGGTATCCTGGATCGCCAGAACATGCCGCCCCCGTGGCCCGCCTGCCCACGGCCGAGCCCGAGAAGACCTCTCCCGACGTCACCGCCGGGTTCGACAGAAACCTTCCAAATCCCACCGTGCAAGCCCGATCGCGCCCAAGCTTGCGCACAATCGAACTTTGTCCCTCGTCAAGACGGGCTGCCAGAAGAGCCCCCTTTTTGCCCGCCGCTCATCGCCAAAGCGGTGCCTGAACATCTCCCGGAAATGCAAGCTCATGAGACCCTCCAACGTGCATCCAATGAGCCCAGCGAATCATCTTCTCAAACTCCGCGCAATCATCCTCTTACACACAATCAAAAATGTGTGCACGTGCTAGCCTCGAGGGGGCGGCTCTCAACGGGGCGACGCTCTGCGGAGCGATCTTCACGGTATCGAACCTGGCCGGGGCGAATCTCCAGTCGGGGGACATGAGGAATACCGACCTCGCGGGTGCGCGCCTCGTGGGCGCTAGAGCATTTTCGGATCAATCCGGCTTGTAACCCGAGATTGTAAAATAGTTGGCGCATTCACTGGGGGTGAAGGCATCGAGCACTGTCGCGATGGCGGCCTCAAGTGTGTCGATGGTTCTTGCGGCGGCTTTTCGCAAGAGCGCCTTGAGCTTTGCGAAGACCTGCTCGATCGGATTGAAGTCCGGCGAGTAGGGCGGGAGGAACATCAGTGTCGCTCCGGTCCGTTCGATTGCCGCCCGGGCGTCCGCGGCCTTGTGGGCGGGGAGATTGTCCATGATCACGATGTCGCCGGGGTTCAGCGTCGGCGCGAGGAGGGTCTCGGCATAGGCGGTGAAACCCTCTCCGTTCATGGCGCCGTCGATGACCATGGGGGCGGTCAGGCCGTCGAGGCGCAGGCCCGCGACCAGCGTCGTGGTTTTCCAATGGCCATGCGGCAGCGCGGCACGGCAGCGGTCGCCGCGCGGGGCGCGCCCACGCAGGCGGGACATCTTTGTGGTTGCGCCAGTCTCGTCGAGGAACACCAGCCTTGTCGGATCGAGATCTGGCTGAAGGGTGAACCAAGCCTCGCGCCGGATTCTCACATCCTCGCGCTCTTGTTCGCTGGCGTGGGCAGTCTTTTTTTAAACGTCACCTCGTGGCGGCGGTAGAAAGCGTGGAGTGTGCTGATTGCAAAGCTCTCGCCCCGCTCGGCGATTAGCTTCTCGCGCAGTTCCATCAACGTGATGTCAGGTGTCTCCTCAATGGCGCGCATCAGAAGATCAGCCTGCGCCTCGATCCGGCCGGAACGGCGGTCGCCGCCGCGCGGCTTCGGCGCCGTCCGCCCACACCGCAAATATTCATCCATCCAGCGCACCGCGCTGGCGATGCTGACACCGAACCGCCTGGCCGCCCCGTTGCGCGACATCCCGCCTTCAATCGCGCCGATCACCCTGATGCGAAGATCTTCTGATAGATACTGAGCCATGCATGCTGACCTCCTACCCAGCATGCAGTTTGAATCACAAAATTGACGGCCTGTGAATCCCTCGCGATTCATTCAGACACGGAAATGCTCTAGGTTTCGGCGTGCCAATCTCGACGGCTCGAACCTCAAGGGGGCGGATCTGACAAACGCGGACTTGCGGCGCTCGTCTCTTACCTACACCAACCTCAAAGGGGCCAACCTCGCGGGCGCGAACCTGTCCGGCGCCTCCCTGGAGGATGCCGATCTGGAGGGCGCCAACCTCCAAGGCGCGGACCTGCGGCATGCCGATCTTCACAGGGCGAACCTGGCGGGCGTTAATTTCGCGGACGCGAGGCTCAAAGGGACGGTGATGCCCGACGGCTCGGTTCACGACTAGCCGAACACGCAACGCGCGCGTGGCCGTGCTTCTCCATCAAAAAAGATGGGGGGCACACCGGGGGCCCCCTTGCATTGGTGTTGTGTTGTCTGTGGCCTCGATTAAATGCCCTTGAGCCACTCGTTGACGACGTTTGGATTCTTGGCGATCCAGTCCTTGGCAACTTCGGCTGGCTCCCGCTTGTCCTGAGCGATCGCAAGGATCCACTCGTTGATCAGCTTGGGATCGAAGGAGACCTGGCTCAAGAATTTCGCGGCCTTTGGCGCGCGTTTGGTCAACGAAGCTGAATAGCCAACATAGACATTGGCGTCTGCCCAGGCGCATTTGACGCTGCTCTTCGCCATCCAGTCTTCGCTTTCCTTCGCATCGATCATGTTCCAGCAACCATCGGGCTTGTAGCGTGGATCATCCTTTTTGCTGGTCATCGCGAAGCCGTCGAACTCGGGTTCCTCGAGGCGCCGGAGGTCGTAAGCGGAGTGAATCCATTCCGGGGTCCAGAAGTAGAACAGGATTGGCTTCTTGCGCTTGAACGCTGCGCTGAGTTTGGCTTCCATGACCCATTGCTCAACCACGAAGGGTTCGAAGAACTCGTCGTAGCCGTAGCTCTTGGCCTTGACCTGTTCGACGTTCGTGGAGCTCCAACCCGGACCGCCCGGCCAGTACTCCCCTTTGCCGTCACCGTCGGTGTCGAACAGTTTGGCGATCTCGGGGCTGGCCAGATCGAACACCGACTTGATGCCGTGTTCGTCCTGTATGAAGCCCGGGATGAAGAGGCCCTGCACGCCCGTATAGGGCTTGGAATTGGCGAGGACCGTTTCTTTCGAGCCCTTCTGCACAAACTTGGCCCAACTGGCGGACTGGTTCGGCATCCACAGGTCTGTGTAGACGTCGAGACCGCCCTTTCCCTTGTCCATGGCCGCCCAGATTACTGGCCCGCTGGCCTGGACGACGCCAACATCGACGCCGATACGATCCTCGAGGATGACCTTGAGGACGTGGGTGATCGCCGTCGAGCCCGTCCAGTTGAGCTCGCCAAGAACCACCTTTTCTTTCGCGTTTGCGCCGCCCGCAAGCCCGAAGGCGAGCACCAGCGCGAGTACTAGAGTCTTTAGTAGGGATATCATCGCGTTACCTCCTTTTCGATTTTCCCTTGTCCTCCATAATACCACGTCAACCCATTGTGCCCGATCGCCGACCTTCTTGTCCTCCTTGGATGATGCGGTCGAGAATCATCGCGCAGAGCGCGATCGCGATGCCGGCGAGTATACCCCGCCCCGCCTCCACGTGCTGCAGGGCGAAAACGACGTCATAACCAAGGCCCCCGGCACCGATCAAGGCCGCTACCACCACCATTGACAGGCTCATCATGATCGTTTGATTGATCCCCGCCATGATGGTCGGGATCGACAGGGGCAGCTCGATCTTCATGAGGAGTTGGCCCGGACTCACGCCGAAGGCGACCGCCGCTTCCTTAATGTGGCCGGGCACCTGTTGGATGCCGAGCGTCGTCAGCCGAATCATCGGCGGCGCCGCGAAGATCACGGTAGCCAGAACGCCGGGCACCTTGCCGATCGAGAAGAAGGCGATCGCGGGCACCAGATATACGAAGCTCGGCACGGTCTGCATGAAGTCGAGGATCGGCTTCATAATGAGATTAGCCCGGGGGCTTTTCGCGCACCAGATCCCGACCGGAATGCCGAAGAGGATGCAGATGAACGCCGACGAGCCGACGAGAGAAATCGTGCTCATGGCGTTGTCCCAGAATCCGAAGATGCCGATGTAGAACAGCGCGGTGCCGGTGAACACCATCACCCTCCAACCTGCCACCCGCCAGGCGATGATGAGCAGGAGTAGCGCCATTACAGGCCACGGAGTCGAGACGAAGACGACCTCCAGAGAGTTGAGAATGACTTGCACAACGCGCGTGATGCCATCGAAAAACGCCTCGAGATTGATGGTCAACCAGTCGACAACGAAGTCGATGCCGCTGCTGGTGCCGAGTGCGATCTTTCGCGTGGTGGGAAACACGGTGATGAGTTCGGGAACCTTCGGAGCGCTGAATCGGTAAACTGTCAGCGGGTAGATGAGCACCATCAACAAGGCCCCGATGCCGGCCGAGCCCATGCCAATTCCGGTGCGCAGATCACGGTCGATCCGCCATTGCGTGTAACGCCGCTGATATCCCCAATTGGCGCTAAGACCCAGCGCCGCCCTCACGGCGACCAGAAGCAAGAGCCCGGTCAGCAACAAGCCCCCGTCGATTCCGGTGGCCGCCTCTTCTTCCCTCGGGCCCCACAGGCCGAGGCCGATGAGGATCAGGGCGATGGTCTCGCCGACCATGCCGGTCCAGAACCACGCCCACAGGCTGCGGCTCGCCGCCCAAAGAGGGCCGACCAGCGCCGCCGACCAGTTGATGGCAAGTGCTTTCGGAATGCCGCGCGAAAGGCGCTGGAACTGGTCCGCATAATAGGCTGCGTTTTGACCAGCGAAGGCCGCTATCATCTCTGTCGATCCCCGGCCTTCAGAGGATGGCGCGTCATTCTCCACCGCCACGGACCCGGCAGTTGACTGCACTTCGCTCATGGTTTTACTCCTCCCCCTGGATCGCCCGCAGAAGCGTCCGTCGCGTTACCACGCCGATTTGCTTGCCGTCTTTGTCCACGATGACCACGGTCGGCTTGTCGCTGTCGACGGCGATATCGATGAGGTGGTCGAGGTCCGCTTCCTCGTTCGCTGTCGGACAGCCATCGAGATCGTCGCCGCCAGCGGCGCGATAGTCGTCGATCGGTTGCATTACGGTGCCGGCATAGACGAGGTTCAGGCGCGATATGCCTTGTACGAAATCGGCGACGTAATCATCGGCGGGCTGGGTGATGATCTGTTCGGGCGTACCAATCTGCACGAGGACGCCATCCTTCATGATTGCGATACGGTTCCCGAGACGGATCGCTTCGTCGAGATCGTGGGTGATGAAAACCGTCGTCTTCTTCATGACCGCCGAGAGCTCGAGGAACTGGTCCTGGAGCTGCCGGCGTATCAGGGGATCGAGCGCGCTGAACGGCTCGTCCATAAGCAGGATGTCCGGATCAGCCGCGAGCGCCCTCGCGAGGCCGACGCGTTGCTGCATCCCACCCGACAACTCGTCTGGGTAGCGGTCCTCCCATCCGGAGAGGCCGACCACCTTGAGCTTCTGGTCGGCGATCCCGAGACGTTCCTCTTTGTTGACCCGGCGGACCTCGAGCCCGAAGGCGACGTTGTCACGTACGGTGCGGTGCGGAAAAAGCGCCATCGCCTGAAACACCATGCCGATTTTCTCGGCCCGGATCTGCCGCAGATCCACTTCGTTCTTGTCGTTGATACTTTCGCCGTTGATCAGAATTTCGCCGGCTGTGGGCTCGATCAGTCTGTTGATGTGGCGAACGAGCGTGGATTTGCCACTACCCGAAAGTCCCATGATGCAAAAGATTTCGCCTCTTTCGACCGAGAACGTAGCGTCGGCGACGCCGATGACACAGTCGAAACGGTCGAGAACCTCCGACTTGCCGAGACCCTCTTGACCCACCGCGGTCATGGCCTCGTCAGCGCGTTCTCCGAATATCTTCCAGAGGTTGTTACACTCTATAACGGCGTCGGTCATATCGGACCCCGTATCCTCCCTGCCGTAGACCGTACGCGATTGTGAACCTATGATACTGCCCTTGGCCGTAGTTGTCACCTTGGACCTAGTATCGCACGGCAGCTCGACGACCGTCTGGCAAGGAAGTGATTGAGGGCTGCGAACCACTGCTCTTTTCTCAATGTTTGCGTATGCTTGCCGTCCAAAGGACAGCTCTGCTGATCGGCCAACTTAAACTCCATCGCGGGTGATAACTCGCGGGAATTTCATCCGAATTTGGGGAGGGCGCGATGTTGGAAAGAATTTTGGTCGCCGTCGACGGCTCGGACCCGTCCAGGCGGGCCGTCGAACTCGCGAGCTTGATCGCCCAAAGGTTCGAGGCATCGCTCCTGGTCCTGCACGTGATCCGGAACATGCAGTTGCCCAAAGGTTTGCGCGAAATGGCCGAGGCAGAGAAACTCGATGGCCGACTGAACGTCCTCAAGAGGGCAGGTGATTGGATTATCGACGAAGCGAAGAAAGCTGCTGATTCGAATGGCATGACGGACATCAGAACGGAAATATACACTGGCGATCCGGGCCACAGGATCATACGCTTTGCGGAGGACAATAACGTCGAACTGATCGTCATGGGCACACGCGGTCTCGGTCAGGTCGAAGGCATGCTGCTCGGCAGCGTATCCCGCAAGGTCAGCAATACTTCCAAGATCAACTGTCTTGTCGTCCGCTGAACTCGGCGCGAGCGGCACTCGCGGTCCACCAGGGCCGCATGCCTTGGGCGGCAGGGGTCAACAAACTGGCAGATTAGGACAAGACTGGCGCTCAGATGGCGCTACCATGACATCTTGGCGTTCGGTTGCTCATAACGGCGAGGGAGGGACATCATGGCCTCAGCCAGCAAAGTGATCATCACATGCGCGGTGACGGGCTCGGCTCATACGCCGACAATGTCGCCCTATCTGCCCTGCACGCCGTCAGAAATCGTCGAACAGTCGGTTGATGCCGCTAAGGCGGGTGCGGCGATCATTCACGTTCACGCCCGTGATCCCAAGGACGGTAGACCGGTTCCCGACGCAGACGTGTTCATGGATTTTCTACCACGGATCAAGCAGGGCTGCGACGCCGTCATCAGCATTTCCAGCGGTGGCGGCACCGGGATGACGGTGGAGCAGCGCCTGGATGTCGTCTTTAAGGCCCAGCCGGAGCTCACAACGCTCAACATGGGCACCATGAACTATGGCGGCTATCCGATGATCGAGAAATTCAAAGGCCGCTGGAAATTCGATTGGGAGGAGCCCTATCTCGAATCGACGCGCAATGAGCCCTTCGTGTCCACCTTTGCCGACATCGAATACATGCTGGAAAAGATCGGCGACCTCGGCACCCGCTTCGAATGCGAGGCCTATGATGTGGGCCATCTCTATACCATCGCCCATTTCCTCGATCGCGGACTGGTCAAGACGCCGTTCTTCCTGCAGTCGATCTTCGGGACGATGGGCGGCATCGGCCCGGAGGTCGACAATCTAATCTTCATGAAGCGGACAGCAGACCGGCTGTTCGGCGAGGACTACGTGTGGTCGGTGCTGGGCTCCGGTCGCTACCAGTTCGGTCTGGTGACGACGGCCGCCGTGATGGGCGCCAATGTGCGCGTCGGACTTGAAGACAACCTCTACATCGCAAAGGGGGCGCTGGCGAAGTCCAACGCCGAACAGGTGGCAAAGATTCGCCGCATCCTTGAAGAACTGTCGCTCGAGATCGCGACCCCGGCGGAGGCGCGCGCCGCGCTTGCCTTGAAGGGCGCCGATCGGGTCGCGTTCTGAATGGCAGGACCTCGTCCATGACCAGGCCCAAGGCGGCGCAGGTTAGACGCGTCGGCATTGTCGGCACGGGTGTTATCGGCAGCGGCTGGGCGCTGCATTTTCTACGAAAGGGGATGGAGGTTGTCGTCTTCGATCATGCGCCGGGCGCCGGTGACAGGCTCGCGAGTTTTGTCGAGCGGCATTGGCCGACTATGGAGCGCCTCGGTCTCGCGCCGGGGGCCGATCCTGGCAACCTCACCTTTGAACTCGAACTTGCCGGCGCGGTCCGTGATGTCGAGGTGGTTCAGGAATGCGGTCCCGAGGACCTGGAGACCAAAGTCGCGCTCTACGCCGAGATCGACGCCCACACGCAGGCGGATGTCGTGCTTCTCTCCAGCACGTCGGGATTCGCCATGTCGGACATCCAAATAGGCTGCAACCATCCGGAACGCACCGTGGTCGGCCATCCGTTCAATCCGCCCTACCTCATCCCACTGGTGGAAGTGGTGGGGGGCCAGCGAACCAGTCCCGAGGCGGTGGACTGGGCCGTGGAGTTCTACACTGCGACGGAAAAGCAGGTCCTCAAGCTGCGGCGCGAATTGCCGGGATTCATCGCCAACCGCGTGCAGGAGGCGCTGTGGCGGGAAGCCCTGCATATGGTTGCCACCGGTGAGGCGACCGTCGAGGAGATCGACGCCGCCACGATTTACGGTCCGGGCTTGCGCTGGGCTGTCATGGGGCCTTGTCTCACCTTCCACCTCGCCGGCGGCGAAGGCGGGATGGCTCACATGCTAGACCATTTCGGGCCGGCTTTGATGGAGCCGTGGACCCGGCTGGACGCGCCACCGCTGACGTCCGCGTTGCGCGATCGCATGGTCGAAGGCTGCATCCTTGAGGCGGGCTCGCGTTCGATGGATGACCTCGTGCGCGAGCGCGACGACTGCCTGATCCGCATCATGGAGGCGCTGGAAGATTACAAGCAAAGCGCTTGAACGCGCCGTAGCCTGGCAACCCGGCCAGCGTCCATATGCTACTTTCCCTGCCAGACTGGCGCACGTTTCTCGACGAAACTCCGCACGCCCTCGTCAATGTCTTCCGAGGCGAGCATTCGCGTATAGGCACTAAGCTGCCCGCTGTGCAATGCGGCGAAGCCTTGTTCCACGCCTTGGTGTTCGGTGGCCCGCACCACTTCCGTGACCGCGGCGACGGCGAGCGGGGCCGCGCGGGCGATGGTCTCGGCGATTTCACGTGCCCGAGCCATGAGGTTGGCCACCGGCACAACCGCATTTACAAGCCCCCAGCGCGCCGCCTCGGCCGCGTCCATCCGGCGGCCGGTCAGCTGCATCTCCATGGCGATCGCCGGGGGCAGGCAGCGCGGCAGTCGTAGCACTCCGCCGGAGCTCGCGATCATGCCGATATTGACCTCGGGCAGGAAGAATTCCGCGTGCTCCGCGGCGACAATAAGGTCTGCGGCCAGCGCTAGCTCGAAGCCGCCACCAACGGCCATGCCGTTAATGGCCATGATCACCGGCTTGTTGAGGTCGAACAGCTCGGTTAATCCTGCGAAGCCGCCGGGTCCATGGTCGGCATCGACCGCTTCGCCCTCCGCTCCCGCCTTGAGGTCCCAACCGGCACTGAAAAACCGCTCGCCGGTGCCGGTCACGATCGCCACACGGAGTGCCGGATCGTCGCGCAGCATTGTGAAGGCGTCGCCCAAGACCCGACTCGTTGCGACGTCGATGGCGTTGGCCTTAGGGCGGTCGAGGGTGATCTCAAGTACCGTGCCCCGCCGCTCACATTTCACCGCATCTGTCATGGTTTAGTCCTCAACTCAGTAATTGACGTGGCCAATCGAGGGCTCTCTCGCTTCATCTCTCGTGCTGCCGCAAGAGCGCCCGGGAGATGATGTGGCGCTGAATCTCGCTGGTCCCGTCCCAGATGCGCTCGACTCGCGCGTCTCGCCAAAACCGCTCGATCGGGAGCTCGTCCATGAGGCCCATACCGCCGAAGATCTGTACGGCATCGTCCGTCGCCCTGCCCAGCATTTCGGTGGCGCTGAGCTTTGCCATGGCGACGTCCTCCGAAGTCATCGTCCCCTGGTCGAGCTTCCAGGCCGCGTTCAAGGTCAACAGCTCGGCGGCGGCGATATCGGTGGCCATGTCAGCGAGCTTGAATGAGGTGCCCTGGAAGCGACCGATGGGCTGGCCGAACTGGCGCCGGGTCGCTGCCCACTCGGCAGCCATCTCCAGCACGCGTTGAGCGCGGCCGACGCACATGGCAGCGACTGTGATACGGCTGGAGGCGAGCCACTCGTTGGCGAGCTCGAAGCCGTTGCCTTCCTCACCCAGCACGTGACCCCTGTCGACCCGACAATCGCTGAACACCAGTTCCGAGTGATGATACCCGCGGTGTGACACACAGCCAGGCCCGGGGCGGGCCTCGAATCCCGGCGTCCCTTTATCGACAAGGAAGCAGGTGACACGGTTTCTGGGACCCCGCGGCGTCTCGTCATTGCCAGTCACCGCGAACAGAATGACGAAGTCCGCGCAGTCGGCGTGACTGATGAAATGCTTGGTGCCATTGATCAAGTAGTCGTCGCCATCGCGCACTGCCTTCGTTGCCATCGCGCCAAGATCCGAACCAGCGCCAGGTTCGGTTAGCGCCAGACAGTCGATGCGCTCGCCGCGCACGCATGGTTTTAGGTAGGCGTCGATCTGCTCGTCGGAACAGGCCCTGAGGATGCGGCTGGGTTGGGCAACCAAGGCTTGCAGCGCAAAGGAGGCGCGACCGAGTTCGCGTTCCAGTAAGGTCTGGCTCAGATTGTCGAGCCCACCGCCGCCGATCTCTTCTGGCATGTTCGCAGCATAGAAGCCCTGTGCGATCGCCTTCTCGCGGATCGCCCGGGCGACATTGTCCGGCACCTCGTCGCTGCGCTCCACCTCCGCCTCGTGGTGATAGAGTTCTTCCTCCACGAAAGCGCGGACGCTCTCGACAAGGAGCTGTTGTTCGACACTCAATCCGAAATCCATTGACAAAATCTCCCGCTGGCGACGTCGGCCTTATAGGACCGCGGTCCCATCGCCGCCGTCCTCTGCCGCCATCACAATGAGCGCGTCGGCAACCACCGCTCCCTCGCCGCTGCGCAACACGAGCAAGGGATTGATGTCGAGCTCCACCAGGCTGCCGCGGTGGTGCTCTGCGAAGGCCGCCACGGCGAGCACGGCGTCAATCGTAGCGTCCATGTCGCCAACCGGGCGCCCGCATGCGCCAGTGATCAGTAGCGCCGCCTTCAGCAAGCCGAGAGCGACGGAAATTTCGCGCCGGTTAGTGGGCAGCAAAAGGATTCGGGTGTCCGCAACCAGATTGACGAGCTCGCCCCCCGACCCGATGACCAGCGCAAGACCGAATTGTTCGTCGCGTTTGACACCGACAATGAGCTCGGCGACAGCGCCTCGGACCATCCGCTCGATGAGAAACTTCCGGCCAGCGCCCGAAATGTTGGCGACCGCTGAGCCAATGCTCTCTACGGCCGCCGCGACCTCGTCCGCGCTCCTGAGGTCGAGCGCCATGGCCCCAGTCGCCAGCTTGCGCGCCGGGGCCGGGCTCGTCGCCTTGGCCACAACCGGAAATCCTATCGCTTTGGCTACCGCAGGCGCGTCCGCGGCTAAAGCGACACGGCCTTCGGGCACTTTCAGCCCGAATTCCGCGAGTCGGCGTTTTGCTTCCCACTCGTCATGTACCCGCGGCGCCTTGGGCGCAGGGCCATGTGCGAGCAACGGTTCCATGCGTACAGCCCTTCCCATACCTTCCGCCTCATGCCTAGAGCCGAGCCATGCGGCAGCGCCAAGGGCGCGGATTGCGTCTTCCAGCCCCTGGAGTGGTGTCACCCCGTGGGCTATCAAGCGCTCGCGTACCGACTCAGGCAGCGACTCGGACATGGTGCTTGCAACAGCCGCGAGCTTGCCGGTTCTGGACTTGGCCCGGATGAACGCGTCGGTCGCGGCGTCCCACGCCTCGACTCCCAACGAGCCGGGACGCGGATAATCGAGGATAAGGAGCGTCGCGTCAGCTGGGCCCTCCATCATGGTCTCGAAACAGCGTTCAAGCCCTTCGGCCTCTCCCCAAAGGGGGACGTTGTAATCGAGTGGGTTGGCTACTTCCACAGTGGGTCCGACCTGCGCGCGCAGGTCCGCGAATTGACGCTTGCTGAGCGGCGGTATCTCGAGTCCGACACTGGCCGCAAGGTCGGCCGCCATGGCCGCGTCCCCACCGGAAGCCGTCAGAAGGCTAAGTCGGTTACCCGGCAACGGTCCCGAGATCGCGAGGAACTTGAGCGTTTCTAGCATCGCGGTGAGCGAGGCCGCGTGGATCACGCCCAGGCGATCGAACAGTGCCTCGTAAAGCGCCTCCGATCCGGCGAGTGAGCCGGTGTGGCTAAGCGCCATCCGCGCCCCCACCCTGGAGCTGCCGACCTTCAGGGCGACCACCGGCTTGCCTTTCTCCGTCGCGCGGGCCACAGCGCGGTCGAAGGCGGCAACGTCTTTCAAGCCTTCAATATAAAGTCCAATCGCTGTCACCCTTCCGTCCTCTGCGAGCGCCTTGACGTAGTCGGCGAGTTCGAGCAGCGCCTGGTTGCCCGCACTGATGACGAAGGCGAGCGGCAGGGACCGCTCGTTCATGGTCACGTTGAGGCTGACGTTTCCGCTTTGCGAGACGATCGCCACGCCGTGATCGACGCGCCTTCCACCGTGGGGGGCGGGGAACAGGCTCACCCCGTCGAGACAATTAAGCACGCCGTAACAGTTGGGACCGACGACGGCCATCTCCCCGGCCGCATCCATGAGTTCGCGCTCAAGCGCTGCGCCTTCCCGCCCGGCTTCCCCGAAGCCCGCGGCGTAGCAGACGCAGCCTCCCGCACCGCGGGCTGCGAGCGCGCGAACGATCCCGATGCTGAGCTCCCGCCTGACGGCGATAAAGGCGGCGTCCGGGGCGGCCGGCAGGTCCTCGACCGAAGAGTGACACCGGTGGCCAGCAATCTCCTTGTGTCGTGGGTTGACGACCCAGATCTCGCCGCCGAATCCTGTCGCTTTGCATTGGCGGATGGTCTCCGCGAGATCCTGGCCGCCGATGAAGGCGACCCGGTCGGGATAGAGAAGCCGCCGAAGGTTGTCTTGTCGCGTCATGTTGGTCCAGCCATAAGCTGCATGATCCTAGTGAGTGAACGGCTTACAGCTTGCCCGCCACCGACGGCACCGTGACCTACCGCGACACGCGCAGCCTAACTAGTATCACGTACTTCAAGGCGACTGGCTGGGGCGGTAAGATCGCCGCAGGGCGCGAAAGCGTCGGGAGACGCTCTACCGGCCCGCCGGATGGACCGCAGTGGACACCTTCAGACCGACGAACGGAATGAGACGGTAACTTGTTTGCTAGTTCAATCGACCGCGAGCCGGATTGCCTCAACTTCTTGCTCCTCCCGCGCTTCGCGATGCTCGCGTTCTTCTCCGCTCTGGAGCCATTGCGGGTCGCGAACCGACTTGCCGGCAGAACTCTCTTTCGCTGGCGGGTATTTTCCCTCGACGGGGAGGCGGTCACCGCTAGTAATGACATGACCATCCTCGCTGACGCGCCATTCTGGACAGCGGATTCGCTCTCTAACATCATTGTCTGCTCGAGTTTCGAGCCGGAGTGCTATGAGACGCCGGACTTGCTGTCGCGGCTGCGACGATTGGAACGCCAAGGTGCCGCAATTGGTGCGCTCGATACCGGCTGCCATCCCCTTGCAGTTGCCGGGCTGCTCGATGTCTATCGCGTGACCATGCACTGGGAGAGCATACCGGCCTTTATGGAGGAGTTTCCGCACATCGAGGTCACGTACGAACTATTTGAGACTGACCGCGACCGATACACTTGTGCCGGTGGCACAGCCGCTCTCGACATGATGCTGCACCAAATAGCAGCCAAGCACGGCCATGACCTGGCTGTCGGCATTTCCGAGCAGTTCATTCACGACCGCATCCGCAACCGTTCAGACCACCAGCGCATGCAGCTTTCGGGACGCCTGGGCGTTCACCACCCTAGCCTTCTGAGGATGGTCGAGGCGATGGAGGCGAATATTGAGGAGCCGCTTGGTCCCAAGTCGCTCGCCGCGCTTGGCGGCGTATCGCTCCGCCAGGCCGAGCGTTTGTTCTGCGACTATCTCACCGATACACCGACGGGCTACTACCGCAAACTTCGCCTCTCGCGTGCACGCCAGCTTCTGCAACAGACGAGTATGAGCGTCACTGAGGTTGGCATGGCCTGCGGATTTCCTTGCGCCTCCTACTTTTCGCGCGCTTATCGAGCACAGTTTGGACGTCCGCCTCGCGCCGATCGCCGCAGTGTCGATTGAAACTGTGGGCATGAGTCCTGCAGTTATTTAGCTTCTATACTCAAGCGCCGCATCTTCAAGCCAATCCCACATGTAGGTCGCGCAACTACGGGCAACGTATAGTTCAAATGTTTCGTCCGCATGGAGCTTGTGTAGGATTATGTTGGCCTTGGCGAACAGCGATTGCGCGCAAGCGCCAGATGCAAATACTCGCGGGTGGAGGTCTAACGGGCATCCCTTTGCCAGGAGTTCCCGGGCCTTCGCGCCCGAGACACGGATGACCGCTCGCGCATCCGTGAGATCGATGATTGAGGCGTGCACGTTTTCTAACGCTCGGCCCAAATTGCGGACCACCTCATCCTGGCCATCCGGTGGGGTTAGGATCAGCCATTCGTCGGGTCCGAGCCAAAGCGCGCTCAACCCTTGCGCCGCAGTCGTCATGTTGGGTTTGGTTGGAAGACTGAGGCCGATGGCGCCTTCGATGCCGATTCCGAAGTCGGGCACTGCTGGGTCGCCGCGCAACCCGATTTGCCCACGCGGTGGCGCTACGCGCAACGTCACGGGACCGCGCACGGTCGCCGTGGTTTGCACGAGTAGTGCGCGTCGTTCTACGTCGCTAGCCGCGGGCACGTGCACCCTCCTTGTCGAGGAAAGTGGCTTCGTTGACCGCGACCGCGACCGAGTGGCCGTCGGCTAGCGGTGCGTAAAGCCGCTGTCCGATACAGCTGCGACCGCTGCGGATGAGCGCTAAGGCGATGCCGCGGCCGACGTTGGGGCTGAAGTAGCTCGACGTAACGTGACCGAGCGTTGCCATTGGCGGACGCTGGCCGTCGGCCTCAACGAGATGGGCGCCTTCGGGCAGGACGATTGCTGGGTCGTCACATACCAGGCCCACCAACTGTTTTCGGTCCGGCCGCACAGTGTCGCTGCGAACAAGCGAGCGGCGTCCCAGAAAATCCGTCTTGGTTTTGGACACGATCCAGTCCATGCCGATGTCGTCCGGCGTCACCGTGCCGTCGGTTTCCTGGCCAACAATGATGAAGCCCCTTTCGGCGCGCAGAACGTGCATCGCTTCTGTCCCATAAGCGCAGATGTCAAGGTCTTTACCAATTTCCATCAGTGCCTCCCAGAGCGCCACCCCGTATCCCGCCGGCACGTTAATCTCGTACGACAGCTCGCCCGTGAAGCTGATGCGCAGGACGCGCGCTGGCGCACCGGCGACGGTTCCCTCAAGCATGGTCATGAAGGGAAAGGCGTCGGCCCCGAGGTCAATGTCGCGGGTCAAACGGCTCAGCAACTCCCGGCAGCGTGGCCCGCAAATCGAGAGCGTGGCCCACGCGTCGGTCACCGAAGTGCAGAAGACACGCATCTGCGGCCATTCGGTCTGTAGCCACTCCTCAAGCCACGAGAGCACCGCAGCCGCGTTGCCAGTAGTGGTGGTCATCAGGTAATGGTTGTCGCCCAACCGCGTCGTCGTCCCATCGTCGAAGACCATGCCATCTTCGCGCAGCATAAGACCGTAGCGGCAGCGTCCGATCTCTAGTTTCGACAGATCGTTGGTGTAGACCATATTGAGGAGTGAGAGCGCGTCCGGACCCTCGATCTCGATCTTGCCCAAGGTCGAGGCGTCGAGAATGCCGACGCCGGTTCGCGCGGCGAGGGCCTCGCGGTTGACGGCGTCAAGCATCGTCTCGTCCGACTTCGCATAATAACGCGGTCGCTTCCACTGTCCGACATTCTCGAAGACTGCGCCGTGGGACTCGTGCCAGTCATGCATCGGCGTACGCCGCGTGGCGTCGAGGAAGTCGCCAATATCCCGGCCCGCAATGGTACCAAATGTCACCGGTGTATAGGGCGGTCGGAACGTCGTATGACCAACTTCAGGAATCGTCGCGTCACGAATCTCAGCCATGACTGCCAAAGCGTTGAGGTTCGAAGTCTTACCCTGGTCCGTGCCCATCCCCGTTGTTGTATAGCGCTTAAGATGTTCGATCGCGAAATAGCCTTCGCGCGCGGCAAGTCGTATATCCGCCGCCGTAACATCGTTCTGCAGATCGATAAAATGACGGGTCAGCTTTTGCCCGCCACCGACCGACGGGACGTTCCACAGGGCCCGTGGGGCCACTGTCCTCGTGCCGTCCGCCTCTACGGATGGTGTCGTCGGGGGCCGGCCGTCGCCGAAGCCCGCATCGCACGCCGCCGAAGCGCCCGCCTTAAACCCCTCCTCCAGCGCGCGCTCAAGCGTTTGGGCGCCGTTGCAGGCGCCGGCCGAGCGCTCGGCCTGGAATGATTCACCGGGGACGAAAGACGACAGATCCGCGCCGTATTCGAGCGTGCCGCGCGACTGGCTGAACAAGTGTACCGTCGGATTCCAGCCTCCGGACATCGCGACAATATCGCACTCGAAGCGACGGGACCGGCCTCCGATCGACGCCCCCGCTCCGTCGAGCGTCATAACGTCCACAGCCCGGACCCGCTTGCGCCCCCAGGTGGCGACGATGGCGTGTCCGTGCAGCACCTCGACGCCCACGTCTCGAACTCTCTCCACTAGCGGACCGCCCGGTTCTGAGCGAAGGTCGATCACCTGCACCCCCATACCTGCCTGGGCCATTGCCAGAGCCGCGCCATAAGCGCTGTCGTTGTTCGTGAAGACGACGGCACGCTTGCCTGGCTGCACGCCGTATCGGCGGACGTAGGTCCGGGCGGCGTCTGCCAACATCACACCCGGGCGATCGTTGCCAGCGAATACGAGCGGCCGCTCGATGGCGCCCGTCGCCAGCACCACCTGCTTGGAGCGTACCAGCCACAGACGTTCGCGTGGCACCCGGCTAGTGTGATCTGTACTCTCCGCGTGGTCACCGGCGCGCTCGACAATGGTGAGGAAGTTGTCGTTGTAGTAGCCGGCGACTGTGCTTCGCTTCAAGAGGATCCCTTCTTCTAACCCCTTGAGCTCATTTACAGTCGCGTCCAACCAATCCGTGGCTGGCCGATGAGCGATCTCCGCTGTCTCGCTTAACAGGGAACCGCCGAACTCGGCCTGTTCGTCAGCAAGGATCACCCGTGCACCGGTGCTGCCGGCCGCTAGAGCTGCCGCGAGCCCGGCTGGACCCGCGCCGACAACAAGGACGTCTGCGTGCGCGTACCGCTTCTCGTAGCGGTCCGGGTCCGGCGCGGACGGGCAGCGGCCGAGCCCTGCAGCCCGCCGAATGAATCGTTCGTAGTACATCCAGAATCCCGGCGGCCACATGAAAGTCTTGTAATAGAAGCCTGCCGGGTAGAGGAATGAAAGCCAGTCGTTGAGCACGCCTACGTCGAAGTGCAGCGATGGCCAGTGGTTCTGGCTCTTCGCCTCGAGTCCCTGGTGGAGCTCGATCTGCGTGGCGCGCTGATTCGGGGTTGCCCGCGCACCCTTTCCTACTGTGACCAGTGCGTTTGCCTCCTCCGCGCCCGCGGAAAGGATCCCGCGGGGCCGGTGGTACTTGAAGCTGCGGGCAACGAAATGAATGTCATTGGCGAGCAGCGCCGAGGCTAGCGTGTCACCTGCATAGCCCTCCAGCTCCTTGCCGTCGAACCGGAAGCTGAGCAACCGCGATCGATCGATCCGGCCGCCTTTGGCAAGACGATTGTGCTGCACGTTCACCCAAGCTCCGGCGGCCGCGCGCCCATCTTATAGACTGCCAGTATCTTGTCGGTCACCGTGTCCCGGGCGACGTTGAACCAGCGACGACAGCCACGGTCGTGAACCCAGCGTTCGAAGTGGATACCCTTTGGGTTCTTGCGCATGAACAAATAATCGGCCCAGGCGTCATCATCTAGCGCTTGCGGCTCGGCCGGACGTGCGATATGTGCCTCACCATGGCAGGAAAACTCGCGCTGGTCACGCGGTCCGCACCATGGACACTCGATGAGGAACATCTGGCCCCAGTCCCGCCGTTAGTGAGCGACCGCGGCCGCGACCGCCTCGTCAATGACCGCGCCAGATATGAATCTTTCCAACGCGAAGGGCGCCGCGTAGGAATGTGGCTCGTCGCGAGCAATTGTGTGGGCAAAAATTTGGCCTGAACCAGGCGTTGCCTTGAACCCGCCGGTGCCCCAGCCACAGTTGAAATATAGCCCCTTGACCGACGTCTTGGATATGATTGGGCTGCGATCGGGCGTCACATCGACGATACCGCCCCATTGGCGCAGCATGCGCAGGCGTGAGAACACCGGGAACAACTCGATAAGGGGACCGCTCAGCTGTTCGATGATGTCGAACCCGCCACGCTGGGAATAGGAGTTGTACATGTCAGATCCAGCGCCGACGACGAGTTCACCCTTGTCGGACTGGCTCACATAAACGTGCACGCTATTTGACATGATGACGGTATCGAGCACTGGCTTGACGGGCTCGGACACAAGCGCCTGCAACGGCGTGCTCTCGATCGGGAAGCGCAACCCGGCCATCTCCGCCAGCACCGAGCAGTGACCCGCGACGACCACGCCCACTTTGTTGGTGGTGATCGACCCACGCGTCGTTTCCACGCCCCACACCCGGCCCTGTCGGATGTCGAAACCAGTAACCTCGCAGTTCTGGAGGATATCGATGCCATGTCCGTCGGCCGCCCGGGCATATCCCCAAGCCATCGCGTCGTGGCGCGCGTTGCCCCCGCGTCTCTGGAGCAGGCCGCCGAGGATCGGATAGCGGATGCGCGCCGATGTGTCGATGATCGGCACCAGAGCCTTGATTTGCTGCGGGGTTAAGAACTCGGCATCGATTCCGTTCAGGCGGTTTGCTTCGCCACGGCGGCCGATTTCCTGAAGGTCATGGACGTTGTGCGCGAGATGCAATAGGCCGCGCTGACTGAACATTACGTTGAAGTTGAGCTCGCTGCTCAGGCCCTGCCACAGCTTGACCGCGTGGTCGTAGAGCTGGGCACTGTCGTCCTGCAGATAGTTGGAGCGGACGATCGTCGTATTGCGCCCAGTGTTGCCGCCGCCGAGCCATCCCTTCTCGACGACGCAAACGTTGGTTATCCCATGTTCTTTGGCCAGATAGTAGGCGGTCGCAAGACCGTGGCCGCCACCCCCGACGATGACGACGTCATAACTCGGACTCGGATCTGGGCTCCTCCAGGCACGCTGCCAGTTCTCGTGATGGCTGAGCGCATTTCTGAGGATGCTGAAAATGGAATAGCGCGCCATGTTTGCCTTTCCGCTCGCGACGCTATTGTGACAGTGGCGCTTCGCATCGACAAGAGACGCCCAGCTGTGCCTTGCATTAAGCCGCTATTGTTCGACGCCAACCGACGGTGTAGTAACACGTGTTTCGTGAGGGTGGCGAGCGATCGCCAACAGATCAGACGGGAATCCACTCCATGACACAGGCCAAGGTTAAAGGACCGAAGTCGGGTGCCGTTACAGAGAGCGGCAGGATGCTCCAGGTCAAGAGCCGCAATGTTCCAATCAATCTCAGACAGAGCGGCAATAGCGACGCGCGGATGTTGATCTCGACCCGCGTCCGCAAGTCGCCATTCTGGCACTTGACGCACCAGGAAGGCTGCTGGGCGTATACAGTCTACAACCATATGTACCATCCCCGCGCATTTGTCAGACCCGAAGACGGCGGGCTGATGAAGGAATACGAGTACCTGACGCAGGGCGTGACCATGTGGAACGTGGCGGTGGAGCGGCAGATACGCGTGAAGGGCCCGGACGCTGCGAATTTCGTCAACCTTTTAATCACCCGCAATATCCACACGAAGGTGCCCGTCGGACAGGCACGTTACGTGATTCTGTGCGATGAGAAGGGCGGCATCATCAACGATCCAGTGCTGCTGCGCATCGCCGAGGACGAGTTCTGGTTCTCAATTGCCGATTCCGACGTGCTGCTGTGGGTGAAGGGCGTCAACTACAAGGCCGGGTACGACGTCGCAATCGACGAGATCGACGTGTCGCCGGTCCAGATCCAGGGTCCAAAATCCAAGGACTTGATGGACAAGCTGTTCGGCGACGCAGTTTTGAAGCTCAACTATTACGGATTGTTGGACACTAGCCTGGGCGATCTCTCCGTCGTAATTTCGCGGACAGGTTTTTCCGGTGAAATAGGATTCGAGATCTATCTCCGTGACGCCACGCTCCGCGCCGACCAACTGTGGAACGCGGTCAGGGAGGCCGGAGTCGAGTTCAATCTCAAGGTCATCGCGCCGAGCCACATCAGGCGGCTCGAGGCGGGCATTTTGTCCCACGGCCAAGACATGGACGTCGAAACCAATCCCTTCGAGGTCGGGCTTGGCTGGCAGGTTGACTTCACAAAATACGACTTCATTGGCAAGGATGCGCTCCAAAGGATTAAGGACGAGGGTGTTAGTCAGAAGCTCGTAGGACTGAAGATGGGCGGTGATCCGATCACTTGGTACAACGAGGACTTCTGGCTCGTGACGGATCCCATGGATGACCCAGTCGGCTACATCACGAGTGCCTTTTGGTCGCCGACATTCGACACGAACATAGCTTTGGCGACCCTGCCCGTGGCGTTTGCGGAAGTTGGTACGAAGCTCAAAGCATTGCTGCCGGATGAGCCGGGACCGGTTGACGCTGCGGTCGTGCCGACGCCTTTCAAGGACCCTGAGAAGGACATTCCGAAGCAGGAGCTGGGCTGAATAGGGCTGGCGAACCGGGGGAAGGCGGATGAAGACACAGGCACGCGTGGTCGTCATCGGCGGCGGCGTCGTCGGCGTGAGCACGCTCTACCACCTGACAAAGAAGGGCTGGTCGGATGTCGTGCTTTGTGAGCGCACAGAGCTTACGGCAGGTTCCACTTGGCACGCCGCGGGGCTGCTTCCCCTCTTCAACATGAGCTACAGCGTCGGCCGGCTCCACAAGTACTCCGTCGATCTGTACAAGACCCTGGAAGACGAAACTGGCCAGGATGTGAGCTTCCACGTCAACGGCAACCTGCGTCTCGCGACCAACCGCGAGCGCATGGACGAGTACCACCATTACTGCGGAACCGCGAACACGATCGGCGTGCCTTTCGAGGTAATTACGCCCAAGGAGATTGCGGACCTCTGGCCGCTTTGCAATATCGATGGACTCGTTGGTGCACTCTACCACCCCCACGATGGTCACATCGCCCCCGCAGATCTGACTCAGGCCCTGGCTAAGGGTGCGCGCGACGGCGGTGCCGAGGTCTACCAGCAGACGGAAGTGACAGCCATCGAGCGAACGCCCTCCGGAGAGTGGCGTGTTGAGACGCCGGAAGTCGACATCGTCTGCGAGCACGTTGTCAGCGCCACGGGCAACTACGCACGGCAGACCGCCGCGATGGTCGGCCTCGACCTTCCCGTTATCCCAGTCCAGCACCAGTACATTGTCACCGACCCGCACCCTGAGCTCGTGCGCCGAAAGGAACAGGGCCTGCCCGAATTGGCGGTGCTCCGAGAGAGCGATGCCTCCTACTACATGCGGGAGGAACGCGAAGGATTGATTCTTGGACCCTATGAGAAGGGAGCGCTGGCCTGCTTCGTCGACGGCGTGCCAGACTCCTTCGAGCGCGATCTCTTCCCCGGCGACCTCGATCGCCTTGAACGCCACATTGAGGCCGCGATCAAGCGTGTGCCGATCTTCGGGGAGGTCGGCGTCAAGGACGTCATAAACGGCCCCATCGCCTACACGCCGGACGGCAGCCCCTTGATTGGGCCAGCCTACGGCCTCCACAACTTCTGGATCAACGAAGGACACAGCTTCGGTGTCACCGCTGCGGGCGGGGCTGGCTGGCAGCTCGCCGAATGGATTGTCGAAGGCGAACCGGGGATCGATTTCCTCGACGTCGACCCGCGCCGCTTCGGCGCGTACGCGAACAAAGAATACGCACGGAAGAAGAACGAGGAAGCCTACGAAAACGTTTTCACCATCCATTTTCCGGACGAGGAACGTCCGGCCGGCCGGCCCGCCAAGACTAGCCCAATCCACCAAAAACTGGACCGCGCTGGCGCCGTCTGGGGCCAGCGCTATGGCTGGGAACGTCCCAATTGGTTTGCGCCAGAAGGCGTGGAGCGCAAGGACAGCTGGAGCTTCCGACGAACCAACTATTTCGAGCACGTCGGTAATGAGTGCCGGCTTGTGCGTGAGAAGGTCGCGATCATCGACATTACGAGCTTTTCCAAGTTCGAGGTTACGGGTCTCGGCGCCGAGGGTTATCTAGACGAGTTGTTGGCGCACAGGCTACCCCAACGGGCCGGGCGAATTGTGCTCGCACATGCGCTTACCGAGACGGGCGGTGTCCGCTCAGAATTCACCGTGACGAAGAAGAGTCCGGACAGTTACTACCTAGTCAGCTCCGGCGCGGCGGAACGCTATGACTACGACATGTTGCTCCGGCGTCAGCCGAATAACGGCAGTGTCACGCTCGATAATGTCACAACGGCCCATGGCGTCCTTGTGCTGGTCGGCCCACGGGCGCGCGACGTGCTATCCAAGGTCACGGACACCGACGTTTCGAACGCGGCCTTCCCCTGGTTAACCTGTCAGCACATCAATATAGGCTTGGCACCGGTGTGGGCGCTGCGTATCAACTTCGTCGGCGATCTCGGTTGGGAATTGCATCATCCGATCGAGTACCAGCACCACATATTCGACCTCCTGATGACCGCGGGACAGGACTTCGGCATCGGCCATTGCGGTATGCGCGCGATGGACTCGCTCAGGATCGAGAAGTCCTACCGCATGTGGGGCCAGGATCTGACCACCGAATACACGGCCCTCGAAGCGGGCCTCGCACGATTTATCCACCTCGACAAAGGTGCCTTTACCGGTCGTGAGGCATTGATTAAACAGAAAGAGGAGGGCGTTCCGCAGGAATTCGTGACACTCGAAGTGCACGAAATCGAGGATGCGGACCCCATCGGTAACGAGCCGATTTATCGGGACGGAGAGATGGTCGGTCGTGCCACGGCCGGCGCGTATGGTCACTTCACCGCAAAGAGCCTTGCCATCGGCTATGTCACGGCCGGACTTGGCAGCCCGGGCACAGAGGTAGAGATCGAGATCTTGAGCGCGAACAAGCCGGCGACCGTAATCGCGCCGTCGCCCCACGATCGAGAAAACAAGAGCCTCACGTCGTAGATCGAGACCGATGCGGTTCGACGAAAATCAAAGTCACGAATGAAGGTCCTTGTACCGATTAAGCGCGTCATCGACGCAAATGTGCGGGTCCGCGTCTTGCGAGATCAGTCGGGCGTCGATCTCGACAACGTGAAGATGGCCATAAACCCCTTTTGCGAGGTTGCCGTCGAAGAGGCTGTGCGCATGAAGGATGCGGGCGCGGCTGCCGAGGTGATTGCTGTCTCTGCAGGTCCTGACCAGGCGCAGGAGATATTGCGCTCGGCGCTCGCCATGGGCGCTGACCGAGCGATCTTGATCGATTCTGATGAGGCGTTGCAGCCGCTTACCGTGGCCAGGCTGCTAAAGGCCGTTGTGGACAAGGAAGGGACCGAACTGGTGATCCTCGGCAAGCAAGCCATCGACGGTGACAATAACCAGACTGGACAGATGCTTGCCGCCCTGTTGGGCTGGTCGCAGGGCACGTTTGTTTCGAAAATAGAGCCGGCTGACGGCTGTCTCAGGGTCACGCGGGAAGTGGACGGCGGTCTCGAAAGGCTGGAGCTGACATTGCCGAGCGTCGTCACCGTGGACTTACGCCTCAACGAGCCGCGTCACCCCTCGCTTCCCAGCATCATGAGGGCGCGGAAGAAGCCGTACAACATCATTTCGCCTACGGAACTGGGCGTCGATGTGACACCTCGGGTCACAACGCTCAAGGTCGTAGAGCCGCCGCCACGCGCCAAAGGTAAGAGGGTGGCCGACGTGGCCGAACTCGTGGATAGACTGAAGAATGAAGCCAAGGTGCTCCCATGACCGTCCTGGTCGTCGTCGAACACGATAATGCAGCCTTGAAGACGGCAACGCTCAACACAGTGACGGCCGCCCGTTTGATCTCAGACGACGTTCACGCGCTCGTTGCGGGTGAAAGTTGCGTCGCCGTGTCGGAGGAGGCCGCGCACGTCGACGGGATCGCCAAGGTTTGGAACGCTGACGCGCCGGAGTATGCCCAATTCCTGGCCGAGAACATGGCGCCCCTGATCGCAAAGCAGGCGCAGGGCTACACCCACGTGCTGGCGCCGGCCACGACCTTCGGCAAGAACGTGATGCCGCGCGCAGCGGCGCTTCTCGACGTAAATCAGATTTCGGATATTAGCGGCATAGAAGGCGACGACACCTTCGTCCGTCCGATTTACGCGGGCAACGCCTTCGCCACCGTCCGCACGAGCGATCGGATCAAAGTGATCACCGTTCGCAGCACCGCATTCTCGGCGGCGGACACGGCAGGCGGCACGGCCGTGGTAGAAGCGATCGCCGGCACGGGAGATGCCGGTCTCGCGAGGTTCATCGGCCCCGAACTGACCGAGACGGAGCGACCTGAGCTCACTAGCGCCGGTATAGTCATCTCCGGTGGCCGCGGTATGCAATCACGCGAGAACTTCGCGCTGCTCGAACGGATCGCGGACAAGCTTGGCGCGGCGATAGGTGCGACCCGAGCCGCGGTGGACGCCGGCTACGTCTCCAATGACTATCAGGTCGGCCAAACCGGCAAGGTCGTGGCTCCAGAGCTGTACATCGCTATCGGTATCTCTGGCGCGATCCAACATCTCGCCGGCATGAAGGACAGCAAGGTCATCGTCGCCATCAACAAAGACGAGGACGCGCCAATTTTTCAGATCGCCGACTATGGATTGGTCGCGGACCTTTTCGATGTTTTGCCCGAACTCGCAAGCGAGCTCGATGAGGCCCTGTAGCCCCGCGAATACCGTCGCTCGTTCATCATCGGCTATACAAAGCTGATTATTTGCTTGATCTAATGCTCGGTAATTTAGGTGCATTTACGATTATTGTGGGGGCACGATCCCTACCAATTCGTAGACCGGTCTCTGCGTTTCTTACTGTGTGATTTTGAAAGTCCGCTTTACCCCTCAATACGGACCTAACGAGACCTAGAGCATTTCCGTGTCTGAATGAATCGCGAGGGATTCACAGGCCGTCAATTTTGTGATTCAAACTGCATGCTGGGTAGGAGGTCAGCATGCATGGCTCAGTATCTATCAGAAGATCTTCGCATCAGGGTGATCGGCGCGATTGAAGGCGGGATGTCGCGCAACGGGGCGGCCAGGCGGTTCGGTGTCAGCATCGCCAGCGCGGTGCGCTGGATGGATGAATATTTGCGGTGCGGGCGGACGGCGCCGAAGCCGCGCGGCGGCGACCGCCGTTCCGGCCGGATCGAGGCGCAGGCTGATCTTCTGATGCGCGCCATTGAGGAGACACCTGACATCATGTTGATGGAACTGCGCGAGAAGCTAATCGCCGAGCGGGGCGAGAGCTTTGCAATCAGCACACTCCACGCTTTCTACCGCCGCCACGAGGTGACGTTCAAAAAAAGACTGCCCACGCCAGCGAACAGGAGCGCGAGGATGTGAGAATCCGGCGCGAGGCTTGGTTCACCCTTCAGCCAGATCTCGATCCGACAAGGCTGGTGTTCCTCGACGAGACTGGCGCAACCACAAAGATGTCCCGCCTGCGTGGGCGCGCCCCGCGCGGCAACCGCTGCCGTGCCGCGCTGCCGCATGGCCATTGGAAAACCACGACGCTGGTCGCGGGCCTGCGCCTCGACGGCCTGACCGCCCCCATGGTCATCGACGGCGCCATGAACGGAGAGGGTTTCACCGCCTATGCCGAGACCCTCCTCGCGCCGACGCTGAACCCCGGCGACATCGTGATCATGGACAATCTCCCCGCCCACAAGGCCGCGGACGCCCGGGCGGCAATCGAACGGACCGGAGCGACACTGATGTTCCTCCCGCCCTACTCGCCGGACTTCAATCCGATCGAGCAGGTCTTCGCAAAGCTCAAGGCGCTCTTGCGAAAAGCCGCCGCAAGAACCATCGACACACTCGAGGCCGCCATCGCGACAGCGCTCGATGCCTTCCCCCCCAGTGAATGCGCCAACTATTTTACAAACTCGGGTTACAAGCCGGATTGATCCGAAAATGCTCTAGGGTCCGGACCCATTAAGGGGATTCCCGAAGCGGGGCTGGCATGATTCATTGTTTCCAGCGAGGAGGCGATGGAAATGTCGGATTTCTTTTGGTTTTCGGATGCGCAATGGGCTCGGATTGGGCCGCTTTTGCCGACGGATACGCGCGGCATGGCGCGCGTTGACGATCGCCGGGTGTTGAGCGGGATCGTCCATGCCCTGAGGAATGGCGGGCGCTGGGCCGACTGTCCGCGTGAGGTCTACGGACCGAAGAAGACGCTCTACAACCGCTTTGTACGCTGGGTGGAGCGCGGCATCTGGGAACGGATTTTCAGCGCGCTGGCGGGCGGCGAAGACGCCCCCGACCGGCTGTTCATCGATTCAACCTGCATCAAGGTTCATCGCTGCGCCGGCGGCGGAAAAAGGGGGCCTTGGCCCATGGCATCGGCCGCACCAAGGGGGGCCGCAACACCAAGCTCCACGCTGTCTGCGATGCGAAAGGCAGGCCCCTCGTCCTGCTCCTGACACCAGGAAACGTCCATGATTCCAAGGTCGCCCAGCGCTGTATCGAAGCCATGCCGCCCGCCGCCGAACTCGTCGCCGACAAGGGCTATGACAGCAAAGCCCTGCGCGACTGGCTGGTAGAACGCGGAACCACGGCCGTCATCCCACCGCGCAAGAACCGCAAGGTCCAATACCATTATGACAAGACCGTCTACAGGCAGCGCAACATCATCGAGCGCATGTTTTGCCGCCTCAAGGACTGGCGCCGTATAGCCACCCGCTTCGACCGCAACATCAAAAACTTCATCACCGCAATCGCCCTTGCCGCCGCCGTCATCTGGTGGCTGTAATGAGTCCGGACCCTAGTTGCGAATGTCCGCTTGTGACCCAAAGCAGACCTATCCTCTTAACTCTATTTCCACATGTTTGAGGTTTGTCGCTCCCACCATGCCCCCTGGCATGTAACAGGATAAGCTTAAGTGCTATATAAATCCGGTTACGCAGTGGGCCTGTCCAAGAGGGGAAGGGAATGGTCCAGAACGGCGTGCTTCACAAGGTAGCTATGACAATGTGCGTGCTGGCAGTTGCCAGCGCGGCGTCGGCCTGTGTGACCGCATTGCGCTTCGTGCGAGGCAAGATCAGGACTTGGCGTAGCTGTCAATGGCGGAGCAAAAAGGGACCACCGTGGCGGTGTAAGAAGGGACCACTTGGCGGCTGCGGGCTTGTCCCCGTAGTCCATGGGAGGGCCCGCGTGCGACGCGGCGTGCCCGCAACAGGCTGACGCGGCGGCGCGCGCGGGAGGGACCTGTAGGCCCACGGGGTCAAGCGTGGGTTGGGTGGTCGGTTCAGTTCGCCGTCGGGGTTTGACGCCTGCGGCTCTGGTTGAGCCTGTAGCTCTCGCCATTCATCTCGAGGATGTTGACGTGGTGGGTGAGGCGGTCGAGGAGAGCGCCGGTGAGGCGCTCGGAGCCGAACACCTCGGTCCATTCGTCGAAGGGCAGATTGGTGGTGACCAGGGTCGAGCCCTGCTCGTAGCGCTGGCTGAACACCTCGAACAGGAGCTCGGCACCGGTCTTGGACAGCGGCACGAAGCCGAGTTCGTCGACGATCAGAAGCGTGTAGGTGGCGAGCTTCTTCTGGAACCTCAGCAGCTGCTTGTCATCGCGGGCCTCGATGAGCTCGTGGACCAGTGCGGCGGCGGCGGTGAAGCCGACCGAGAGGCCCTTCTGGCAGGCCGCCAAGCCGAGACCGAGGGCGATGTGGGTCTTGCCGGTGCCTGAGTTGCCGAGCGCGATGAGGTTCTCGCGGCGGTCAACGTACTCGCAGCGGGCCAGCTCCAGAACCAACGTCTTGTTGAGCGAGGGGATGACCTTGAAGTCGAAGCTATCGAGGCTCTTGATCACGGGGAAGCGCGCCGCCTTGATGCGGCGCTCGCGGTCGATCAGCTCGAGCTCGGCAAGACGCAGAAGATAGCGAACGTGGTCGACGCCTTCCGAGGCACACTGCCGGGCGATCTTGTCGTACTCCCTCAGGAACGTCGGCAGCTTCAGCCTCTTGAGGTGGTGGACGAGCAGCACCTGCGGTGTGTCGGTCATGCGCCGAGCCCCGACAGCAGGCTCATGTACGACTTGGCAGACGTCGTCGCGACCCGGGCGCGCGGCAGGTACGGATAGACGTCGAGGTTGAGTCTGGGCGGCCGCCGCTCGATGCGGCACAGTACCAGGTGCTTCACCGCATCGAAGCCGATTGCGCCGAGCCTGAGCGCGTCGCCGACCGCACCCTCGACCTCCTCGAGCCGGAAGGTCTCCAGCAGACGGAGCACCTGGACGTACTCGCGCTTGCCCGCCTTGCCCATGCGGGCTTCGAGCAGGCGTCGCAGAGTGATGAAGGCCTCGGGCAGGTCCCAGCCCGCCAGCGGCGCGGCCTGGTCAAGCGCACCGATCTTCCGCTCGATCAGCGGCAGGGAGTGCAGCGGATCGAAGATCAGGTCCTCGCTGTCGTAGGACCGGCGGTGCCGGGCGATCACCTCGGCCCCGCAGCTGATCATCACCTCGTCGACATAGCCCCGGATCAGTACCTCGCGGTGGCCATAGGCCACCGGCACCGAGTAGTCGTTGCCGCAGCGACAGCGAGCTCACCCGTCCAGGGCGCTTGTCGCAGGCATCGTATGGAGCCGGGGGTAGCGGTAGCAGAGCTTCGCGATCCCGTGCGAGGCGCTCGCCGATCGTCTCCCCGTGGCCCCGCAGCCGTGCGGTCTGGCGCCGGCGGCACTGTCCCGCGAGATCATCGTTCAGCGCCTCGATGCTCTCAACCCGCGGAACCGGCACGAGGAAGTTCCGCCGGATGAAGCCGACCAACCCCTCGACCTTGCCCTTGTCGTTGCCCTTGCCCGGCCGGCCGAACCTGTCCTCGAACAGATAATGAGATTGCAGCTCCGTGAAGACGCGCGTTCGCTGCCGCTTTCCATCGCCCAGGATGCGGGCGACTGCCAGCTTGGTGTTGTCGTACAGGATGGAGCGGGGGACGCCGCCGAAGAACGCAACCGCCGCGTCGTGGCCATCGCAGAACGCCTCGGTCGTCTCCGCCGGATAGGCCTTCACGAAGCAGGCGTCACTGTGGGGAAGGTTGAAGGCAAGGAAGTGGACCTTGCGCGCACACCGCCGATCACCGCCTCGCCGAAGTCCGCCTGGGCGTGGCCGGGGCAATGGACGAGCGGCACGAACATCTCGCGCGACCGAAGCCGCCGCTCACGGACATAGTCCCTTCACGATGCAGACCGTGTGAAAACTCGGGCGGTGACGGGGATGGAGGTTTGGGTAACCATGATTTGCGGCGATCCCACGTAATCTGGCGGTTTGGCGCCGGTAGCCCTGTGGAAGGGGCTCCAGGCCTCCGTGGATCGATGTGCGGCGCTCGATATTGGCTTGATTCCCGTCTCATGCCCTCGCGGCGGCGATCAAGGCGGGAACACCTACCAGCGAGATCGCGCGGCGGATGTTGTAAGCCAGCGCTGTGATGCTGAACTCGCCGCGCACGTTCTCCAGCCGCCGGGTCAGGAAGGCACCCTGGCCCATCCATTGTTTGATTGAGCCGAAGGGATGCTCGACGCTTTCACGGCGCGCATCGAGCAGCTCCGGGCGGGCCGCCAATCGTTCTGCCATGCGCTCCAAGATCGCTTCGTCGACATAGCGCAGGACCCGACGGAAGGCGCTTATCGTACACTTCGACTTGAGTTGGCACTCCTTGCACGCGGCGCGATTGGCGTAACTGGCGAAGAAGAGATCGCGGCGCTTGCGCTTGCTGTGTAGCGCCAGGCGTTGGCCGTTGGGGCAGATGTAAATGTCCTCGCCGCCGTCATAGCGGAAGCGTTCCTTGGGAAAGAGCCCCTGGCTCACCATTGATCCGCGCTGGGGCTTGGGCACATGCGGCATGACGCCGGCATTCTCGCAGGCCTCGATATCCTCGATCTTGAAGTAGCCCGCGTCGGCGACCGCGTCGATCCGATCGACGGCCAGGTTCCGCCGGGCCGCCACCGCCGTCTCGGCCAATAGACCGAGATCGCTGACCTTGTTATGGACCTGCTGCTCGGCGATCAGTTTGTGTTTGGCATCCACGGCGATCTGGATGTTGTAGCCGACACCGACCCGGATCTCGGCGTGCATCGCCCGGCTGTCCGGATCCGTCAAAGAGAGCTGGCCCTCGCCACTCGCAGCCAGGGCGTCTCGATGTTCCTCAAACCGCTCACGCCGCCCTTGGATCGCAGCGATCTTCTCCTGGATATGCTCCACCTCGCCGCCGCCGCCCTCGTCTTGCCCGTCAGCCTCGTCGAGCCGAGATAACGCGACAACCTCTCGTCGCTCTCGGCCAACGCCTTCTCCAGCTTGGCCTTCGTGAAGTTCCGCTGCCGGCTGTTCACTGCCTTGATCCGTGTACCGTCAACCGCCACCAGCTCGCGTCCGAACAGCTCCAGTTCGCGGCATAGCCTCACGAACTCCCGAAATACCTGTCGGAAGGCCGCCCGATTGATCCGCCGGAAATCGGCGATCGTCTTGAAGTCCGGCGACAAACACCGCAACAGCCAGATCACTTCGAGATTACGCTTGCTCTCAGCCTCCAGCCGGCGGCTCGAACGTACCCGATTGAGATAGCCGTATATGTAGAGCTTCAGCAGGTCCGCCGGATCGTAGCCGGGACGACCTGTCGCCTTCGGCGCGGCGCGCTCGAAACCAGCGGCCGCCAGGTCCAAACCATCCACGAAGGCATCGATGAAACGGACCGGGTTATCCCGGCCCACGTAATCGTCCACTGCTTCCGGCAGAAGCAGAACCTGAGAGCGGTCAATGCCAGGAATGTGTCTCATGGCGGACCTTAACATCGCCATGAGTCGGACGGAATCCCCCGTCACCGCCCGAGTTTTCACACGGTCTGCATCGTGAAGGACTATGTCCGTGAGCGGCGGCTTCGGTCGCGCGAGATGTTCGTGCCGCTCGTCCATTGCCCCGGCCACGCCCAGGCGGACTTCGGCGAGGCGGTGATCGGCGGTGTGCGCGCAAGGTCCACTTCCTTGCCTTCAACCTTCCCCACAGTGACGCCTGCTTCGTGAAGGCCTATCCGGCGGAGACGACCGAGGCGTTCTGCGATGGCCACGACGCGGCGGTTGCGTTCTTCGGCGGCGTCCCCCGCTCCATCCTGTACGACAACACCAAGCTGGCAGTCGCCCGCATCCTGGGCGATGGAAAGCGGCAGCGAACGCGCGTCTTCACGGAGCTGCAATCTCATTATCTGTTCGAGGACAGGTTCGGCCGGCCGGGCAAGGGCAACGACAAGGGCAAGGTCGAGGGGTTGGTCGGCTTCATCCGGCGGAACTTCCTCGTGCCGGTTCCGCGGGTTGAGAGCATCGAGGCGCTGAACGATGATCTCGCGGGACAGTGCCGCCGGCGCCAGGCCGCACGGCTGCGGGGCCACGGGGAGACGATCGGCGAGCGCCTCGCACGGGATCGCGAAGCTCTGCTACCGCTACCCCCGGCTCCATACGATGCCTGCGACAAGCGCCCTGGACGGGTGAGCTCGCTGTCGCTGCGGCAACGACTACTCGGTGCCGGTGGCCTATGGCCACCGCGAGGTACTGATCCGGGGCTATGTCGACGAGGTGATGATCAGCTGCGGGGCCGAGGTGATCGCCCGGCACCGCCGGTCCTACGACAGCGAGGACCTGATCTTCGATCCGCTGCACTCCCTGCCGCTGATCGAGCGGAAGATCGGTGCGCTTGACCAGGCCGCGCCGCTGGCGGGCTGGGACCTGCCCGAGGCCTTCATCACTCTGCGACGCCTGCTCGAAGCCCGCATGGGCAAGGCGGGCAAGCGCGAGTACGTCCAGGTGCTCCGTCTGCTGGAGACCTTCCGGCTCGAGGAGGTCGAGGGTGCGGTCGGCGACGCGCTCAGGCTCGGCGCAATCGGCTTCGATGCGGTGAAGCACCTGGTACTGTGCCGCATCGAGCGGCGGCCGCCCAGACTCAACCTCGACGTCTATCCGTACCTGCCGCGCGCCCGGGTCGCGACGACGTCTGCCAAGTCGTACATGAGCCTGCTGTCGGGGCTCGGCGCATGACCGACACACCGCAGGTGCTGCTCGTCCACCACCTCAAGAGGCTGAAGCTGCCGACGTTCCTGAGGGAGTACGACAAGATCGCCCGGCAGTGTGCCTCGGAAGGCGTCGACCACGTTCGCTATCTTCTGCGTCTTGCCGAGCTCGAGCTGATCGACCGCGAGCGCCGCATCAAGGCGGCGCGCTTCCCCGTGATCAAGAGCCTCGATAGCTTCGACTTCAAGGTCATCCCCTCGCTCAACAAGACGTTGGTTCTGGAGCTGGCCCGCTGCGAGTACGTTGACCGCCGCGAGAACCTCATCGCGCTCGGCAACTCAGGCACCGGCAAGACCCACATCGCCCTCGGTCTCGGCTTGGCGGCCTGCCAGAAGGGCCTCTCGGTCTGTTGTTCGGCGTGGAATATTGACCCCCTATTGGGGGTTATCGGCGTCCAAAATTGACCCCCCTGGTTTTGTGATTTTTAACACACCTTGTTGTTTGGACAGACGAGGTGGGGGAGATGCTGGTTGTGGAGACGATTGCGCGGATCCGTCGGGATCATCTGGTGAGGGGCGTACCGATCAAGAAGATCGCCCGGGATTTGAGGGTTTCGAAGAACACGGTGCGCAAGGTGGTTCGGGGTGATGAGACCTCGTACAGCTACGCGCGCAAGATCCAGCCGCTGCCGAAGCTGGGGCCGTGGGTGGAGGAGCTGGAGCGCCGGCTTGAGGCCAACGAGAAGAAGCCGCGCCGGGATCGTCTGTCTCTGCTGCGGATTCATGAAGACCTTGCGGCTCTGGGCTATGGCGGCGGCTACGACGCGGTGCGCCGCTACGCCAGGACCTGGCGTCGGCGGTGGCGGCTGTTGTCGCCGTCGCAGGGTTTTGTGCCGCTGAGCTTCGATCCCGGCGAGGCCTACCAGTTCGACTGGAGCCACGAGTACGCGCGCCTGTCGGGTGTGACGACCAAGGTGAAGGCGGCGCACATGCGGCTCTGCTACAGCCGTATGCAGCTGGTTCAGATCTTCCCGCGCGAGAGCCAGGAGATGGTGTTCGAGGCGCATGAGCGCGCCTTCCGTTTCTTCGGCGGGGTCTGCCGGCGGGGCATCTACGACAACATGAAGACGGCGGTGAGCATGGTCTTCGTGGGCAAGGAGCGCGCCTACAACCGGCGCTTTCTGGAGCTGTGCTCCCACCATCTGGTGGAGCCGGTGGCGTGCACTCCGGGTGCGGGCTGGGAGAAGGGCCAGGTCGAGAGGCAGGTGGGTGACGTCCGCGGCCGCCTGTTCGTGCCCATCCCGCGGGGCCGCTCTTACGCCGAGATCAACGCGTGGCTGATGGATCGGTGTATCGAGGACGCCAAGAAGCGGCCGCATCCGACGATCGAGGGCAAGACGGTGTGGCAGGTGTTCGAGGAGGAGCGGCCCTTCCTGATGGCCTATCGCGGCCCCTTCGACGGCTTCCACGCCACCGAGGTATCGGTCTCCAAGACCTGTCTGGTGCGCTTCGACAACAACCACTACAGCGTGGCGGCCCGCGCCGTCGGGCGGGCGGTCGACGTGCGGGCCTATGCCGATCGTATTGTCATCCGCCAGGATGGCGAGACTGTTGCCGAACACCCCCGGAGCTTTGGACGCGGTGAGATTGCCTGCAATCCATGGCACTACGTGCCGATCCTGACACGGAAGCCCGGTGCGCTGAGGAATGGCGCGCCTTTCAAGGGTTGGCAACTGCCCGGCGCGCTGGGCCGCATACGGGCGCGGCTGACGGGTTGCAACGACGGTGACAGGCAGTTCGTGAGGATCCTCGCGGCGGTGCTGGAGGACGGGCTGGAGGCGGTCGAGGCGGCCTGCGCCGAAGCGCTCGCCTGCGGCGCCTGCAGCGCTGATGTTGTGCTCAACATCCTCGCCCGGCAGTGCCAGCAGCAGCCGCCGCCGGCCATCCCAACGCCCGAGGGCCTGCAGCTTCGCCACCAGCCGGTGGCCGACTGCCGCCGCTACGACCGCCTGAGGGAGGCCGGTCATGGAGCGTCATGATGTGCTGGCGATGATGACGGCGCTGAAGCTTGCAGGCATGCGCGCCGCCTACGACGACATCCTCGCCGACGGGCTCAAGCGCCGTCATCCGGTGCAACAGATCATCGGTACGCTGCTGCAGACCGAGGTCGCCGACAAGCAGGCGCGCTCCATCAAGTACCAGATGACGTCCGCCAAGCTGCCGACGGCCAAGGAGCTGGCCGACTTCGACTTCGCCGCTTCCCCGGGCAATGAGCCCCTGATCCAGGAACTCGCCGGCGGCGACTTCCTGGAGAGCAAGCGCAACATCGCGCTGGTCGGCGGCACCGGCACCGGCAAGACCCATCTCGCCGTCGCCATCGCCCGCGCCTGTATCAGAAAGGGCGCCCGTGGCCGCTGCTACAACGTCGTCGACCTGGTCAACCACCTCGAGGCCGAACTCCGCTCCGGACGCCAGGGCCGTACCGCGGACCAACTCGTCCGACGCGACTTCGTCATCCTCGACGAACTCGGCTACCTGCCCTTCGCCCAGGCCGGCGGCCAGCTGCTGTTCCACCTGATGAGCCGGCTCTACGAGCGCACCTCGATCATCGTCACCACCAACCTCGCTTTCGGCGAATGGCCCTCCGTCTTCGGCGACCCCAAGATAACCACAGCCCTGCTCGACCGCCTGACCCACCATTGCGAGATCATCGAAACGAGAGCTGGCGCTTCAAGAACCGCTCCTGACCGGACGCCGGCCGTGCCTGCGGCCCGCTTGCCCCGGTGGGTCAACAGGCTTGACGTATACGTCAAGCCCACGCGGCTTCGCTCCGCGCACCGCAAGGCGCTACACGAAGCCGCACGCCCCCCCTATTGACTACCGGGACAACCTCCGCCGTGCCACTCAGGGGGTCAATTTTGGACGCCGATTGACACACCGGTTCGAGTCCTTCCTACGCTCCAGTGTCGTACCAACACCATTGGCGATAAGCTCGTCGTTTACGCAACTCTTCTCGATCGACCGCCATGTCCGCTTATGGCTATAAGCGGACATTGACACAGAGCAAGGACATGACGGCGAAGCAGAGCCAGTCTTTTCCCGTACTGCCCGTTTCGGGGGGTGCCTACAGCATATCCTCGAGCCGCCGGTTGACGACGATCTCGGCGACCGAAGCGTTGTTGGGCAGGGCGATCAGTGTCGCAGCCACTTCCGCAAGATCCTCCGGCTGCGTCATCAACTCGGTCGGCCCCTTTCCTTTGCCCTCGCTCATATCGGTGTTGGTCACGCCGGGGCAGAAGGCGACGGCCCGCACGCCGTCTTCCCAGGCAATCCGGCGCGCCGCATGAGAGAGCGCCACCGCTGCGAACTTGGTCATGTGGTAGCCAACGTAATCGGTGCTGACGCGCTTACCCGAAGCCGAGCAGACGTTGATGATGCGGCCACTGCCGGACTTCTTGAGATAGGGCAGAGCGAGCCGGATCAAACGCAGCGGCGCCTTGACGTTGATCTCGAACATCAGGTCGAGAGCACTCTCGTCCTCGTCGGTGATGGCGAACGGCGTTCCAATACCGGCAACGTTGATCAGGCCGTCGATCTGACCGAACCGGTCGGCGGTTGCCAGAACCCAAGCCTCCGAGGTTGAGATCTCCGTAGCCTCGAAGCGATGGGTCAGCAGACGATCGGCGTCAAAATCGCCGACTTTTTCTGCGAGCTTGGCTTCGTCACGGGCGCCGAGGCTCAGGCTATAGCCTTGGTCATGAAGGCATTTGGCAAATTCATAGCCAATTCCCCTGTTTGCGCCGCTGATCATGATCACACGGCCATCCGGTGACAGCATATACCCCTCCCCTGCAAATCAGGCGCCCGAACCGGTTTCCTGTTAAATGACCTCCCGGGCGAGTTCCGTAGATTCCTGCTGTTTTCTCCACATCGCCCCATACGCCCCGTCCCGCGACAGCAATTCCTCGTGCCGACCGCGCTCGATGATGCGGCCGCCATCGAGAACGATGATCTCGTCGCAATCGACGACTGTGGAAAGACGATGGGCGATCACCAGGGTCGTGCGGTTCATCGAAACGTCGCGCAGGCTCTCCTGAATCTCCCGTTCGGTATGGGTATCCAGAGCGGACGTTGCCTCGTCGAACAACATGATCGCTGGATCCTTCAGGATCATGCGGGCGATCGCGACGCGCTGTTTTTCCCCGCCTGAGAGCTTAAGCCCGCGTTCGCCAACACGCGTCTGATAGCCGTCGGGTGTGCTCATGACGAAATCGTGGATCCGGGCGAGCCGGGCCGCGTCCTCGATCCGCTGGTCCGATGCCGAAGGATTGCCGTAGGCGATGTTGTAGTAGATCGTTTCGTTGAACAGCACGGTATCCTGCGGAACGATGCCGATTGCATTGCGCAGGCTCGCCTGGCTAACATCGCGTACATCCTCCCCATCGATCGTCACGCTGCCCGACGACACATCGTAGAATCGAAACAGCAGTCGGCTGATCGTCGACTTTCCGGCACCCGACGGCCCGACGATCGCAACTTTGCGGCCAGGCGAGACGACGAACGATACGTCTTCCAAGATCGTCCGCCGCGGGTCGTAGGCAAACTGCACGTTGTCGAAAACGACCTCGCCGCCATTCACATGCAGTGGACCGGCGCCTGGGCGGTCGGCGATCTCCGCCTTCACATCGAGCAGCCGGAACATCACCTCCATGTCGGTCAGCGACTGGCGGATTTGACGGTAAACGAATCCGAGAAAGTTAAGCGGTAGAAACAGCTGAATCATGTAGGTGTTGACGAGCACGAAGTCGCCGATCGTCATCGCACCAGTGGTAACGCCATGGCCGGCCATGATCATCAGGATGACAAGTCCTATGGCGATGACGCCGCCCTGGCCGATATTGACCGCTGCAAGGCTGACAATGCTGCGCACGGCTGCGCGCTCATAGGCTTCCATCGAGGTGTCGTAACGCTCGGCCTCATACTCCTCGTTGCCGAAATACTTGACGGTCTCGTAGTTAAGCAGGCCGTCGACCGCCTTGGTATTGGCCTCAGTGTCGCGGTCGTTCATCTCGCGCCGGTATTTGAGCCGCCATTCGGTGACCACCATCGTGAAGACGATATAAACGGTGATCGTCACGAAGGTGACGACCGCATACCAGACATTGAAGAAACCCCACAGGATCCCGCAGACGAGCAGGATCTCGAGCAAGGTCGGGATGATGTTGAACAGCATGAAGCTCAAAAGGAACTCGATCCCCTTGACGCCACGCTCGATGACGCGGCTCAAGCCGCCGGTCTGCCGATCGATGTGAAAGCGCAGTGAAAGCCGATGCAGATGTTCGAAGGTCTTGAGCGCGACGGTGCGGATCGCGCGCTGCGCAACCTTTGCGAACACGGCGTCGCGCAGTTGCGCAAAGGCGACCATGAGCAGGCGGGCGAGCCCGTAGGCGAACAGCAAACCGATCGGCAGCGCGATCACGGACGCCGCCGTTGCGCTCAAGAGATCGACCGCTTCCTTATAGAGAATCGGAACGTAGACAGTGGCCATCTTCGCGCCGACGAGGAATATCAACGCCAGCAACACGCGGCCACGGATCTGCAAGGCATCGCGCGGCCATAAATAAGGCAACAACGTCAGCAACGTTTTGTATTGCCGGCGTCCTTGAGGACCGCTTTCCGAATAAAGACTGGTGTTACTCATTGCGCGATAGATCGTCCCCCAATCTCACTTCCCAGGTATGAACTGCAGCACTTCCTGCCACAATGCCAAGCGCCCACACGTCCATAATAAGTGTGCCTTTCATAACAAATACAAGCCGCAGACGGGATTTTCCGGGTCGCGGCTGGCGTAGGGCGATCTAGGAACTACTGTGAATGCGCCGCCCCGCGGTTATATAGTCCCAATGGGCTGAGAATACCTGCAGCGTGCAACGAGATGGCGAAGTCAATACAGTTCAAAGTTCGGGAGATCGACCATGTCGTGTTGCGGGTCGCCGACATGGAGCGCGCCTTGGCATTCTATTGCGGCATATTGGGTTGCCGCGAGGAGCGGCGCGTCGACGATACGCGTCTGGTGCAGTTGCGGGCCGGTCGCTCGATGATCGATCTGGTGGATACAAGCCATCCCGCGGTGGACGGCGATGCGGTTGCGACCAAGGATGCGCGCAACATGGATCACCTCTGCCTGATCGTCGACCCATTCGACGAGAGTGTGCTGCGTGCGCATCTCCAAGAGCATGGCATCAGCGCCGGCAAGACCGCATCGCGCTACGGCGCCGAGGGAGCAGGTCCGTCCTTCTATATCGAGGACCCCGATGGCAACACGGTCGAACTCAAAGGGCCGCTGAACCCATAACCGTGGCGTTATGGTGCGGCCGAAGCCGCGGGATTACGTGTCCGGGCCGAGACTGATCTCGATTGGATCCTCGAGCGGGACAAAAACCGTGTCGCCGTTGCCGCCGTCCTGCCAGGTTAGCGTTGCGAACCGGCCCGTACCGTCGAGCGTGGTCAACCGGTAATGCCAGGTATTCGCGTTGAAATTGAGGCATTGATCGCCGCGCACCACGAAGGCGCGAATATCGTTCGGATCAAGTTTACCCGCGCTGTCCGGCGGCGCGACAACGGCCAGATAGTTCACCACATCGAGCGGCATGAAGCTCTGCGATGAGAACTCGTGCCGCTCCATATTGTCGATGGTGAGCGGCATCGGACTTGGTTCCACATGAAATACCGAAAGTATCGGCGGCGCGGCGGCTCTGAGATTCTCAAGCTTGGCCTTGTTGCGGTCGCGGCCCGGCTGTTCGGGCGCTGTAAATACCTGACCAAAGGGTTCGAACGAATCCTGTGTCAACGGTTGGGTCAAGAGCTTCATCTTCCTTCCTCCCGAATGTCGGCGTCGAACAGTACCGCTGGTCCGTACCGCGACCCCTCACAAGTAATACAGCAGTAGGCTTGCGGCCAGCAGGATCGCCACCCACAAGGCGGCCCAGCCGGTCTCCATGGTTCGCCCGAGAACGCCCTGTGGACCGGAATGCCTGTATGCAAGACGGCCGACCCAAGCCAAGCGTCGGCTAAAGGCATCGAGCATCACGGTATGCCATCGGCTACCGGCCCGCATCGTCGTCGCGGCAAGCCATTTGAGAGGCTTGCGGTACACCCACTCCGCATCGATGTTGACGCCCTGCAGTTCAGGCGGGTAGAGGCCCGAAAGCTTGAGCCAGGCGAAGGCCAGTGCAGAAAAGAACAGGAGTTGACACTGCACAAGCACATGGGTCGCCGTAAAGGGCTCGTAGACGACCGGAAAGGGCAACAGGTCATACAATAGCCAAGGCCAGACGCCGTTGAAGATGCAAATCAGCGCTGCAACCCCCATGGCGAGCAGCATGTTGAACGACGGATCGCGTGTTCGTATTCCGGAATCATGTGCGAAGAATGCAAAAAACGGGATCTTGATCCCGGCATGGTGAAAGACGCCTGCCGAGGCAAACAGCAGCCCCAGCCAGACCACGGGATGGCCTTCTTCGAGCGCTGCCACCATCACCATGGATTTCGAGACGAAGCCCGAGAACAGGGGAAAGGCCGAAATTGAAAGCGCGCCGACAATACACAGGCCAGTCGTGAACGGCATTGTCTTATAAAGACCACCCAGTTCGCTGCCGTTGATCCGACCAGTCTGGCGCAACACGGCGCCCATCGACATGAACAGCAAGCTCTTGAAAATTACATCGTTGAAGGCATGGCTGACCGCGCCGTTGATGGCTAGTGCGGTGCCAAGTCCGATACCGCACACCATGAAGCCGAGCTGATTGATCATCGAATAGGCGAGCACTCGCCGAAGGTCGTTTTCGATGACGGCGTAGAAGATCGGGAACAGCGTCATGACGGCGCCGATGTAGACGAGCACCTCGGTACCGGGGAATCCCCTGGCCAAGGCATAAACCGCAACCTTGGTGGTAAATGCGCTCAGAAACACCGCCCCGGTCGCGGTCGCTTCGGGATACGCGTCGGTCAACCAGTTGTGCAACAGCGGGAAAGCGCACTTGATACCGAAGGCAACGAAGATCAAAAGGCCCCCCGGACCATCGAGCCCAATAAACGTGAAGGCGGTGGATCCCATCTCGTTCAACCGCACCAGAACACCGGCAAGCAGGATCAATCCTGACACAACCTGGATTGCGAGATAGCGCATGGCCGCGGTCTGCGCGCGCGGCGTTCGCCGTGCCAATATCAAGAATACCGAGGACACCGCGAGTGCTTCCCAGGCCAGGAACAGCGTTATGAGGTCGCCTGCGAAGACAGCGGCAAGCGCGCCGCCCGCGTAAACCAGCCCGGAGACATGCTGCACCGTGTCGCGTACGTGAAGCGAATAGATGACCACGATCAGTGCTGCCAGATGAAACAAATAGCCAAACAGCAAGCTCAGTTTGTCGACCCGCAGGAGCTGCAGCTCATAATCAAAAAGCGCGACGTTGAAGTGGGACCCGTCCGGGATACCGAACAGGCTAATCGCGCTAACGACTGGAACTGCGAGTAGAATAATTGCGCGGAGCGATCCACGTGTCGCCGCGACGAGAACGGCGCCCCCTACAAAGAAGATAAACGGCGGCAATTCAACCATCGCCGTCTCCGTCGTAATATTCCTTCGACCGCATGACGATCTTTCGTAGCTCCTTGGCGGTCAGCACGAGCGTGATGCAGACGACGAAACCGTAAAGCGCGTGAAATCCGAACAAGGCCTCCCAGGGATGCTCGACGTGGCGCTCGATGACAAAATCAAGACCGAGCGCGAGCGCGCAGATCGCGTAAAGCGTGCCAAGCGTGCGCTTTACATTGCCCGGCCTATCGAAAAACCGGAGCTGCTCAGGCGGCTGTCTGGTCGTGACCTCTGCGTCGGTATCGGGTGGTTGATCTGACATGCAGGTTATCTCGCCGCCAGCGGGATCAGGCGCAACAAATCGAACAGCGGTTCGGGAAAGAAGAACAGCACGATGCAGCCCATGGCCGAAAGCGACAGTGCAATCAAACAGGCGGTAGGCGCCTCACTGACGTGGTCGTCGTCGGATCCTTCGGCCGGACTGAAAAACGCACGAATCGGAATCGGCATCAGATAGGCGAGGTTCAACATCGAGCTGATGAGAAGAACCGCAAGCATCGCAAGTTGGCCGCTGTCCAGCGCGCCAAGGGCCAGATGCCACTTGCTCCACAGCCCGCCCATCGGCGGCAATCCGACGACGCTCAACGCCCCTATCAGAAATGCCGACATTGTAATCGGCATCGACCTTCCCAGGCCGCGCATCTCACTGATCTGGGTTTTACCCGTGGCAACCAAGATCGCGCCCGAACAAAAAAACAGGGTAATCTTGCCAAACGCGTGCATGCCGATTTGCAGCCCTCCGCCAATGATGCCGGCCGCGTTAGCAAGCAACGCTCCGAGAACCACATAACCAAGCTGGCTGATGGTTGAGTAGGCCAACCGCGCCTTCAGGTTGTCCTGATTTAGAGCAACGAGCGAGGCAATCAGAATGGTCGCCGCCGCGGCATACATGAGCCATTGGCTCATTTCGAGGCTTTTCAGAAAATCGAGGCCGAAAATGTAGATCACGACTTTGAGAATCGTGAATACGCCCGCCTTGACCACAGCGACAGCGTGCAGGAGCGCACTTACCGGGGTCGGTGCGATCATCGCCGCGGGCAACCAGCGGTGCAAAGGCATCAGCGCTGCTTTGCCGATGCCGTAGACATAGAGCAGCAACAAGAGGCCGGCCATAGCACCAGAGATGTTGCCTTCGAGGATTCCACCATCCTGGAAATCAAGAGTCCCGGCGATCTGCCAGGTCCAAAGAATCGCTAAGAGCTGCAGTCCGAGCGAGGTCCCAAGAAGAAGACCCAGATAGGTCCGTCCGGCCCGCATGGACTGCTCATCGCCCGAGTGCGTCACCAAGGGATATGTCGATAGCGTCAAAACTTCGTAGGCCAGAAATAGCGTCAACATATTGTCGGCCAGCGCGACGCCCGTTGCGCTGGCGAGGGCGATTGCAAAGAAGACGTAGAACCTTGTCTGATGCGGTTCGCTGCGGGCCCGCATATAGCCAACCGAATAGATTGAGGTGAGAATCCATAACGACGAGGCGATCAACGCAAACAACAGCCCAAGCGGCTCGGTTGAAAAGGCAATGCTGACGCCAGGAAAGACTTCCAAGAGTCTCAATTCGGCGCCACCACCGGACAGGACCAGCAAAACGAGCGCGACGACGAAGCCGAATAGGGTCACGGCGCATAACAACGTTATGGCTTCCCGCAAATTTGGCGACCGCCCGCACAATGAGATGAGGGCAGCCCCGACCCATGGTGTGATGAGTGCGCCTAGGAGCAAAGCCGAGCCGCTCACGGCACAAGTCCCAGTAGGGTCTCCGCCGCGAGCCGCGCTATGCCGACGCTGTGCCGCGTATCGATCCCAAAATAGAAGCTGGCCGCGACGAGCCCCCATGTCGGGACGAGCATGAGGAGCGGCGCCTCGCCGCTTGGCGCCCCTTCGGGCACAGACCGGAAATACGAAACCTCAACAATCCGCCAAACATAGACGACCGAGAGCAGCGACCCGAAAACGATGACCAACGCGATCCACCACCAGTCTCGTTCCAGCGCGCCGATGACCAAATACCATTTGGACACAAATCCGGCCGTGCCCGGCACACCGATCAGGCTCATGCCGGCGAGGACGAATGCCCCCATCGTTAGCGGCATACGCCGGCCGAGCCCGGCGATCGCATCAAGCGTTGGCGGCCCCACTCTCCAAACCGCGCAGGCGAGGGCCAGAAACAAGGCCGTCTTGATCACCGCGTGATTGAACATGTGGACGATGCTCCCGGTCAGACCCAGGACGGTCGCCACTGCGATACCAAGCACCATGTATCCGATCTGTGCGATCGAGGAATAAGCCAACATGCGTTTGACATCGTTCTCGAAGATTGCCGCGGCCGATCCTACGAACACGGCCGCTATTGCTAGCGGGATAAGGATCACTTCGACCGCCAAGGCGTCGAACGCAAAGCTGCCACCGAAGAGCGTAAAGAAGATCCGCAGCAAAACGTAGAGTGCGACCTTGGTTGCGGTCCCTGCCAGCAGGGCGGTTACGATCGAGGGTGCAAATGCATAGGCGTTAGGGAGCCACAAGTGCAGCGGAAACAATGCCAGCTTCAGTGAAATTCCGACCGTAAGAAACGCGAATGCAGCGCGAATCGTTCGGCTGTCGCTCAACAAAGGCACGCGCTCAGCGAGATCAGCGAAATTCAAAGTGCCGGTCGCCTGATAGAGCAGCCCGACGCCAATCAGGTAAAAGGTCGCGCCGATCGTGCCCAGGATCAGATAGCGATAGGCGGCCGCCAACGCCCGCCGATCGCGGCCGAAGGAAACCAAAATGTAGGAGGCGAGCGAGGCGACCTCAAGGAAGACGAAGAGGTTGAACGCGTCGCCCGTTGCCGCGACACCGAGCAACCCCGTCTCGAAAAGAAGAAAACAACAATAGAAAAGATAGGCGCGATCGGGTCCAATCTCGCGTGTCACGCTAGGGTGGGAAGCGGTCGCGACAACAGCCCCAAGGGCCGACACGAACAACAGCACAAAGGCGTTCAGACTATCGACCCGGTACTCAATTCCCCACGGAGGTGCCCATCCGCCGATTGCATAGGACAGCGGCCCGGTCTCCATGGTCTGAAGCAGCAGCAACACGACGATAAGAAAGGTCAGCCAGCTCGCAACAAGAGCTAGCCAATAAGTTCGCGAGGCGTGCCTCAGCAGCAGACATACCGGTGCCGCCAGCAGAGGAACCACGACCGGTAGAATCGGCAGATGAACCGAGATCACCGGTTGTTGTCCTGCCTATTGATCTCGTCTTCCTCGATTGCGCCATACTCTTCCTTGATGCGAACCACCAGCGCCAGACCCACGGCCATCGTCGAGACTCCGACAACGATCGCTGTCAGAATCAGCACGTGCGGCAGCGGATTTGAGTATGTCTCCGCCGTGCCGATCGTAATCGGCGCCGTGCCGCCGGCGACCTTGCCGATGGTGATGTAGAACACAAACACCGATGCCTGAAAGATAGTCAGCCCGACCAACTTCTTAACCAAGTTGTGCCGGCTGATGACGATGTAGAGCCCGCCCATCATCAATCCGATGACGATCCAGTAGTTATAGAGACCGGGGAGTTCCATGGCGGTCGTCAGCGCGGTCGGCGGGCAAACGCAAAGAAGATGGAAATCATGGCGCAAGCGACCGTAAGGCCGACGCCAAATTCGATCAGCAAGATACCAAGATGTTGGCCGGCGACTGGATCATCGCGAAGTACAGAGTAGTTCAGATATTCGCCCTGGCGCAGGAGCCCGGCCACGCCTGTGCCGGCAAAGATCAATACGCCGAGCGCCAAGCCCCACCTGGTAGCCCAGTCCGGCACAACCTTGGTCGCAATGTCCACGCCGTAAAGGAGCGCGTAGAGAATGAACGCAACCGCGAAGATCACACCTGCTTGAAATCCGCCACCCGGCCCGAAATCACCGTGGAACTGAACATAGAGCGCATACAACAAAATGAACGGTATCAGCAGCTTGGCAACCACCCGCAGGATCATGAAGTGCGTCATTTGTCTGCGTCCTGCCCGCCGGATGCCGCTGCCTTTAACGCGACTCCCAACAACACCAAGACGCCAACGCCAGCAGTGAAGATGACCGTTACCTCGCCGAGCGTGTCGTAGCCTCGATAGCTGGCGAGCACAGCCGTCACCATATTGGGAATGCCAGTCTCGCTCAGAGAGTTCGCGATGTAGTGTGGCGCAACGTGGAGATGGGCCGGCGCGGATGGATCGCCATAGAGTGGCATATCCAGACTGCCGTAAACCAACGCCGCGCCAACAATTAAGACAATGAAGATCGGCAGGAGCGGCACGCGTTCCGGAATCGCCTCGCGGCTCGTCGTCAACGCAAGTGCCCCTAGGGTCAGAACGGTAGCAATGCCCGCACCCACCGCCGCCTCAGTAAACGCCACGTCCACCGCGTCGAGCTGTACGAACAATGCGGCCGCGAGCAGGCTGTAGAGTCCAGACAGCATGGCAACCGCAAATAAGTTGCGCAGGCGAACCACGAACCAAATCACCGACGCCATAAACGTCAGGAGGGTAATATCTATGACGACGCCGATGTTCCGTCCTCTCCTGCGTCCTGGCCCCCAGCGTTCCAGACGTCGCTTTCTGCATCAATCGGTGCACCGTCCACCGATAGCGGCTTTATCCCCCCGCCAAGGCAGGCGTTCGCCAATGCGTATGTCGATGTTGGCCCGGTAAAGAACAGAAAGACGCCGATAAACGCCAACTTCACAGCGACCAGGCTGACGCCTGCCTGGATCATCAATCCGGCCAAGATCAGGGCTGCCCCGAGTGTGTCGGTGAGACCTGCAGCGTGCATTCGCGCGTATACATCAGGCAATCGAATCATGCCGATGCCGCCAGTGACAACGAAGAACGAGCCGCTGACCAGAAATGCCCAGGCAACAACATCGAAAACCATCATGTGACGGTACCGTCGCCCGATGCGGCATTATCACTTCGCCCCAAGTTGCCGAATCGAAAAAATTTAAGCACGGCTATCGTCGCCACGAAGTTTATCAGCGCATACAACAATGCGATGTCGAGAAAGTCTGGCCGGCCATTAAGGAATCCCATGAGGGCAATGATCAGCATGGTCTTCGTGCCGAAACTGTTAACCGCGAGAATTCGGTCGTAGACCGTAGGGCCCATAATGGCGCGGACAAGGAGGAGCCCCATGCCCACAAGCACGGCGGCAATTGCAACCGCGAACATCATCGCTCGACTCGCACTACCCGTGCATCCATCTGACCCTCCAGCAAATCCGCTGCCGCGTCTTTGCTGAGCGCATGGACTAAGAGTGTGCTGTCCTTGAGTTCAATGGTCACCGTACCGGGCGTCAAAGTAATGGAGTTCGCAAATATGGCTTGGCAAAGTTCGCTCCGCTGACTGGCTTTGACCCTGACCAACGTCGGGCTGATTGGAAGGTGCGGCGACAACACCTGACGCGACACGTCGATGTTGGCCTTCACAATTTCGCGGGCCAGCCACAACCAATAGCCAAAGATCCGGGGTGTAATGTGTATCGGGTGGCCCTCGAGATCGACGACGTCCATCCGCCGTGCGATCACAACGCTGGCGATGCAAGATACCAAACCCAAAGAAATCAGGAGAGGGTCGAAATGGCCGGACAACAATAGCCAGGTGACGAATAACACGCTGCCCAATGAGATCGCCTGAACCAACCTGCCCCCGTCACAATGCAGTGTAATTACGCAGTTGTGTGCCGACCTATGGCCCGGTGAATCGACCCTATACTTGCCCCGCTATTCCGACGCAGTCAAACATGGCCATAGAAACAGATATCCCGCCTGGCGGATTGGACAATAGTGGCTGGGGTTGGCTGCGCTTGTGGGAAACATCCGGCCGCGCGGGCAATTTCGCGGCGCATAACTCGTCCACGTCGGAAATTGACTTATAGCTATGTGGCTTAGCTCATGGGACGCGCGATCGGGCGCCCCGATGGCACCCACTTCTTGACCGTGCGGCCATCTGCAGTGCGTACCGATTTCGGCGGATCTTTCCGCTCCTTGTCGCTGAAGAACTCGATGATCGCCTCGAAGGCGATTTCCTCGCCAGGACCTTGTTCGAAGGCAGTCCGATAAACATCGTGTGACTTTAGCAGCCCGTTGATTAAGTGGCTTTTTCCGGCTCTCACCCCCAGATGAAGAATGCGGCGGCGAAAGCCGACTGGCCGCTTTGCGAAACCCCCCGTGCCACCAGCATGGCCCCGGTGGGCGTGAGCAGAACGAAAATACCGCCATATCCGCCCGCCACGGCCTCCCGCGGGGTGCCGGCGCCGATGAGCTGGCGCATCAGTAACGATAGATTGTGGCCGGCGACGTGGAGCAGGTATCGCTTGTGCACATTCTCTCGCCCGCGCAGCCAGGTTCGTCGCATGCCGCCACGATCGAGGTTGTGGGCAAAGCAGCGCTCGACGATCTCGGCGCGCAGCTTGAAGGCCTCGCGGGCGACCCCGGACTTGAGCCGCGCACGGTTGTTGGTGACCGCGCGCCGCGCCGCCTCATCACCGTGCCAGCGCGAAAAGCCGGTCTGCTTGGGCGCCGCGATCCGAGTCTTCCAGGGACTGTCGTCCAGAGCCCTCAAGACCGCCCGTGAGTGATAACCTTTGTCGGCGACGCATTCGGCCGGCTCCTCCGACGTCGGTGCCGCATCCACCGCCCCGAGGTTTGCCTCGGCCTTCGCCAGGGTCTTGGAAAGCGTCGTGGTGTCGCCCTCATCGGCCGGGTGCAGCTCGGCCGCCACCACCGCGCCGGTGTCCAGATCCACCGCGTGCTCGGGCTTGTAGGCCAGATGCGTCGTGCCGTCCTTCATCTTGGCGATCTTGGCCTCGGGGTCGCTCTTCGAAACCCAATCCGTGTTGGAAAGCTTCTTGCCCTTGCGCTTCCGCTCCAGACGCGCCAGATCCTCGGCCGTGGGTGTCTCGACGCCGCTTTCCCGGGCCAGGCGCTCCAGCATCTCCCGGTAGCCTTCGCCGTTGGCGCGCCGCACGATGTTCCGCAGCGCCGCGTTGGCCTCCATGGTCGAGGCATCGACGCCGATGCGCTCGCCCTTGATCAGCCCCGCCTCGGCGATCAGCACCAGAACCCAGTCGAAGACCGCCGCGTGGACTTCATGGGGCAGGCGCGTGCGGCTCCGTGACAGCCAGGAATGGTCCGGTACCCGATCACGGCTCCCCAGTCGCAGGAACGCCCGCAGCGAAAGCGAGTCCGAGCAGCGCCACTCCAGACCGCGCTCGCTGTCGATGCCCTCGAAGTAGCCCACCAGGTGCATCCGGAAATAGCGCCCGGGCGGCACCGAGGGCGCGCCCATCCGGGCCGCGTAATAAGGCCGGCAGCTCGCCTCAGCAAAGGCGTCAAAGCCGCCCTCGATCAGCACCGACTGCAAGCGGTCATAAAACACATGACCCGGAGAGCGCGGCATCTCCGACCAGCTCACCATCAGGTCCCCCTGACCATCCTTCTGCCGTCCCATCGCCATCGGCGAATCCCCCCCTGCAAATCAGGGAACCAGAGAATCAGACGGCGCCGACTTAATCAACGGGCTGATATGATAGACGTCAGATGTTCGGTCGTGTGGTGGCTGAAGCGCAGCCACATGAGCTCAAGAAAGTTCTCCACCACCGGCGGCGGCTGAGTACTCGGCATGCTTGGACGACCAGCCTCGAATACGCGATAAATATTGGGCTCGATAGGGCCCATCTCCTGCGCAACAAAGATCGCCGGCATCAACTTCCGACCGTAGTTCATCGCCGAATAGTAGCCCTGCGCGAGGTACAGCAGGCGTTGCAGCTTTTGCGCCTGCAGGTAAGTATCCTCGCGGCGTGCTCGGTCCTGGAACCAGAGCGCGACATCGAACGTCGATTCGACAACCGTTACCGGCATGGCCATCCCTAATGTGCTGTATTCACCATGATAAGCGGTATTGATAGATATAACATAGCTTCAGGATAGGCTGTGACAAAGCGCACATCGCGATTTCGCAGTATAACTCGACCGTCATCAGTCGCCCTCGGCCCCACCGGGAACAAAGAGATCTCACAATGGACATGACAGGTGAATTCAGGATGCCCGCGCCGCGAGACCGTGTTTGGGAGGCGTTAAACGATCCAGACATCCTCAAACAATCGGTTCCAGGCTGCACTGAATTGGCGAAAACCAGCGATACGACCTTCGAAGCGAAGGTTACCGCCAAAGTCGGTCCGGTGAAGGCAAATTTTTCAGGCGCGGTGACACTCTCCGAAATCGACCCGCCCGCCAGCTACACAATCAGTGGCGAAGGTAAGGGCGGCGCTGCTGGATTCGCAAAGGGTGGCGCAACGGTTACTCTGGAACCGGACGGTGATGGAACGCTCCTCAAATACACGGTCACCGCCACTGTCGGCGGCAAACTTGCGCAGATCGGAAGTCGGCTCATCGACGCGACCGCAAAGAAAATGGCTGCCGATTTCTTCAGTCGCTTCGCAGAAGTAGTCACCGGTGTGCCACATGGAGACGAGGCGATGCCGGACGACGCCGTTATTTCTTCACCCGAGCCGCAGCGCGCAGATGAAAAAGAGCGTGGACTTCGTCCGGCCGTGTGGGTCGGCGGAATCGTCCTTGTCGTCTTCATACTTCTCATCATCTTCAGCCTGTTCCCCGCGAACTGAGGCCAATGTTCAGGAATGTCGCCGTTGCGCTTGGCGATCGCGTTCAATATGCAATTGTGACGACGCTCGCGACATACACACAGAGCATCGTCTTGACCTCGCGCGTCTAGGGGTTGAAACTTGGCGAAAGAACGCCTGCGGTACATGGCGTCATAGTTGAAGTTTGGGGGGCTGGTCCGGTAGACCGTCTCCGACGATATTCAGGGAGGTTACCCATGCCCACTGTATCGATGACCGTGAACGGCAAATCCGTTTCCGGGGAGGTCGAGGCGCGCACTTTGCTCGTCGAGTTTCTGCGTGAGCACTTGCGGTTGACGGGTACGCATGTTGGCTGCGACACCAGCCAATGCGGCGCCTGCGTTGTCCATGTCGACGGCGATTCGGCGAAGAGCTGCACGATGCTCGCATTGCAAGCCGACGGGGCCGACGTCAAGACCATCGAGGGCGTCGCCAATGGCGACGATCTCCATCCGATGCAGGAAGCATTTCGTGAAAACCATGGTCTTCAGTGCGGGTTTTGCACGCCTGGAATGGTGATGAGTGCGCTCGATCTCGTGAAGCGCAATCCAGACCCTTCCGAACGTGAGGTCCGGGAATGGCTTGAAGGCAATCTTTGCCGATGCACCGGCTATCACAACATTGTTAAGTCGATCCTCGCCGGCGCCGAGGCCATGCGGAGTTAGCCGATGACGGAAACGGGAATCGGTGCCTCTGTCCGCCGCAAAGAGGATCGTCGCTTCTTGACTGGGAGCGGAAAATTTACCGACGACATCAATCGTCCGGGACAGGCCCAGGCATACATCCTTCGCAGCCCCCACCCGCATGCCAATATCAAACAGATCGATACGACGGCCGCCGCAGCTGCGAGCGGTGTCGTTGCCCTCTTTACGGGTGCCGATTTGGAAGGTGTCAATGGTATGCCCTGCGGCTTTGCGCCGGACGGCGGCCCAATGAATGAGCCAACGCATCCGGTCATTGCCGATGAGACAGTGCGCTACGTCGGCGACCGCGTCGCGGTTGTCATTGCCGAGACGCTCGACCAGGCGAAAGATGCGGCGGAGTTGATTTCCGTCGACTATGAAACGCTGCCTTGTGTCGTCTCTGCAGCCGATGCCGCGGGTTCTGGCGCGCCTCAGCTCCATGCCGATGCGCCGAGCAACATATGTTTCGAGTGGCAAATTGGCGATCAAGAGGCCACAGATCAGGCCTTCGCCAACGCGCACCATGTTGCCAAACTGGACCTGATCAACAGCAGGCTCATTCCGAACGCGATAGAACCGCGCGCCGCGATCGGTGAATACGACGTTGGTGACGACAGCCATACACTCTATACGACCAGCCAAAACCCCCACGTAATCCGTCTCTTGATGGGCGCCTTCGTGCTCAGTATTCCCGAACACAAGCTGCGCATCGTTGCCCCTGATGTGGGCGGCGGCTTTGGCTCGAAGATTCCTCACTACGCCGAAGAGGCCATCGTCATCTGGGCCGCAAAGAAAGTGGGACGCCCGGTCAAGTGGACAGCTGGACGTTCTGAGTCGTTCTTGTCCGATACCCACGGACGCGACCATGTGACCCACGGCGAACTCGCCCTCAGCGAGGACGGAACCCTTCTCGGACTCCGGGTGAAGACGACCGCCAATTTGGGTGCCTACTTGTCGACCTTCGCCCCGTTGATCCCAACCTACCTGTATGGAACCTTGTTGTCGGGGCAATACAACACGCCAGCCATTCATTGCGACGTCACGGCGGTGTTCACCAACACCGCGCCGGTAGATGCCTTGCGTGGCGCCGGTCGTCCGGAAGCGACCTATCTCCTAGAGCGGCTGGTGAATATTGCGGCGGCCGAAACTGGAATTGACCCGGTGGAACTCCGCCGGCGAAACTTCATACCGAACGATGCCTTTCCCTACCAGACGCCGGTGGCTCTGGAATATGACAGCGGCAACTATGCAGGTCTGTTGGACGAGGGATTAAAGATTGCCGATCATGTGGGTCTCGACGCACGCCGCCAGGAGGCGGGAAGCCGTGGCAAGCTCTACGGCGTCGGGTTCTCTACATACATCGAAGCGTGCGGCCTCGCACCGTCCAACGTCGCTGGCGTTATCGGCGCGCGGGCGGGACTTTACGAAGCAGCGGATGTGCGCATCCACCCGACCGGCTCGGTGAGCGTATTCACCGGCTCGAACAGCCATGGCCAAGGCCATGAAACGACATTCGCACAACTCGTGTCAGATGGGCTCGGCATTCCGATAGAAAACGTCGAAATTGTGCGCGGCGACACAGACCGTGTGCCCTTCGGCATGGGAACATACGGCTCGCGTTCGCTTGCCGTCGGCGGCTCGGCGATCATGAAGTCGATCGATAAACTGGTGGAAAAAGGCAAGAAAATCGCCGCGCACACGCTCGAAGCCTCGGCCGATGACATCATGTTCCAAGACGGCGTCTTCAGCGTTGCCGGCACTGACAAGAACGTGTCGATCGTTGACGTCGCGTTGACGTCTTACGTGCCCCACAACTATCCGCTCGAGCAGTTGGAACCAGGTTTGGACGAAACGAGTTTCTACGATCCGATCAACTTCACGTTTCCGGCGGGTTGCCATATTTGCGAAGTCGAGATCGATGCGGAAACTGGCGTTGTCGAGATAAGCAATTATTCCGCAGTAGACGACGTCGGACGCGTTATCAACCCGATGATCGTCGCCGGCCAAGTCCATGGCGGAATTGCTCACGGCGCCGGCCAGGCGCTGTTGGAAGGCTGCATCTACGACGACACCGGTCAACTCGTCACCGGCTCGTTCATGGACTACACGCTGCCGCGCGCTGCCAACTTGCCGCAGTTTAAGCTGGGATCACAAGTAACGCTTTGCCCGCACAATCCGCTCGGTGCGAAGGGCTGCGGCGAAGCGGGCACAATCGCCTCGACCGCTGCTGTCATGAATGCCGTAGCCGACGCGCTTGCGCCGCTTGGCGTAACCCATATCGATATGCCGGCATCCGCACAAAATGTGTGGCAAGCCATACAGTCTGCGCCAACGCAGCAAGCCGTCGAATAGAGAGGAACCGGAGATGTACAACTTCGAATACAAACGTGTGTCAGCGCTCGACGAGGCCTTAAGCGCCCTGAAGAACGCCAACGACGGTAGCCTGTTAGCTGGCGGCATGACCATCCTGCCGACGATCAAACTGCGCCTTGCCCAGCCTTCAGACCTGATAGATCTGGCGGACGTCGCAGAACTCAAAGGCATTACAACAGAAGGCGACAGTATCGTCGTCGGCGCGATGAATACGCACTATTCCGTTGCAAGCAGTTCGGACGTGAAAGCTAAGATTCCGGCGTTAGCCGAGCTCGCGGACGGAATTGGAGATCCGCAGGTCCGAAACCGAGGAACGATCGGTGGTTCAATTGCCAACAACGACCCGGCGGCTGACTATCCAGCGGCGTGCTTAGGCCTGGCGGCAACCATCCGTACGAATAAGCGTGAAATCACGGCGGACGATTTTTTCAAGGGTCTGTTCGAAACGGCGCTCGAGGACGGCGAAGTCATCACGGCGGTGAGTTTCCCGGCGCCAGAGAAAGCCTTCTATATGAAGTTTCCCAATCCGGCGAGCCGCTACGCGCTGGTTGGCGCGTTCGTGGCGAAGACCAACAGCGGCGTTCGCGTCGCCATAACAGGAGCCGGTCAGGATGGCGTATTCCGTCAGACCGAGATGGAGGAAGCGCTGTCGGCTAATTTTGCGCCCGATGCCATCGCCGGAATCAGCGTTTCGCCGAACAACCTCAATTCAGACATCCATGCGTCATCGGAGTACCGCGCCCATCTGATCGGCGTCATGGTCAAACGCGCAGTGGCGGGATGCGGCTGACGAATAAAGATTTCATAAGCGCATAGGACGTTACGAGCCGCGGCGTTTGCCAGGGTCGAATGGCGGGGACGCCGAATTCCATTTGATAATCCGGGAAACTGCAGCGCTGAAATGAACCAGCGAGGCCGGCATTGGACGAGCGAGCAATGACAAGTTCCATACCCAAATCGGTCGACGAAACGTCCGAACTTCTGCGCAGCGGCGACTATATCGCCGATCGCAGTCTTTCGACGGCGCTTTATCTGGCGCTTAGCCTATCTCGGCCGTTGTTTGTCGAAGGCGAAGCTGGTGTTGGAAAAACGGAGATCGCCAAGGTCTTGGCACGGACGCTGAAGCGCAAACTTCTGCGATTGCAATGCTACGAAGGCCTTGACGTTGCTTCCGCCGTGTACGAATGGAACTACGCGCGACAGATGGTCGAAATTCGCCTTGTCGAAGCGTCGGGCGACCGCGACACGCTGGAAGACGACATTTTCAGCGAGCGTTTCCTCATCAAGCGCCCTCTTCTGCAGGCACTTGAGCCCGACTTGGACGGACCGCCAATCCTGTTAATAGACGAACTCGACCGTACCGACGAACCCTTTGAGGCCTATCTCTTGGAAGTTCTGTCCGATTTCCAGGTCACGATTCCGGAAGTCGGAACCGTATCGGCGAGCGAACCGCCAATCGTCGTAATCACGTCCAACCGCACGCGCGAGATCCACGACGCGCTAAAGCGTCGCTGTTTTTATCACTGGATCGACTATCCTGATGCGTTCCGCGAGCTCGAGATACTTGCGGTTAAAGCACCAGACGTGGCGAGGGCGCTTTCGCAACAAGTCGTCGGCTTCGTGCAAGCGCTGCGCGGCACCGACCTTTTCAAGTTGCCGGGGATCGCCGAAACCATCGACTGGGCACATGCGTTGGTGCAGCTCGATTGCCTGGCACTCGATCCCGAGACAATAAACAACACGCTTGGCGCACTCCTGAAGTATCAAGACGATATCGCGAAAATTCAGGGCAGCGAAGCCGGCCGCATCTTGAACGAAGTAAAATCCGAACTCGCGACCGTCGGGGCTTGATTTCGGCATGAACGAGAACGCCGAAGACGGTCTACTCACCGCTAATATTATGTATTTCGTCCGCACATTGCGTGCGGCGGGATTACCGATCGGGCCTGGTCGGTTACTCGATGCCCTGCGCGCCGCCGCGGCGGTGGGGCTCGGCAGTCGCGAAGATTTTTATTGGGCGCTGCACGCTGTGCTGGTCAGCCGCCGGGAACAGCGCGAACTGTTCGATCAGGCCTTCCATATCTTTTGGCGAAATCCACAATTTCTGGAACGCATGATGTCGCTCATCCTGCCAACATTTCGGGCGGACGAACTGGAAAACGGTCGTGAGGAAATATCGCGCCGGATCGCCGACGCAATTGCGGCAGAAAGACCCAGTGACGGTGCCAGTTCCGAAAAAGATCAGCTAGAATACGATGCAGCAATGACATGGAGTCTGGAAGAAGTACTGCGAACTAAGGACTTCGAGAGCATGTCGGCAGACGAGATTGCGGAAGCGCGCGCGGCTATCGAGCGTATGCGTCTGCCTATCGGCACAGTCACAACGCGACGTTACCGACCGGATACCGCAGGAACACGCGCCGATATGCGGGCCACATTAAGGGCTGCACTGCGCTACGGCGGCGACATCATCCCGCTCAAGCGACGGGTCAAGCGGAGGCGCCATCCGCCAATCATCATCCTGTGCGATATCTCCGGATCGATGGATCGCTACGCTCGTATGATGTTGCATTTCTTGCACGCCATAACCAACGACCGGGATCGCACACATACGTTTTTGTTTGGGACCAGGCTGACAAACGTGACCCGATATTTGCGTTTCAAGGATATCGACGTGGCGCTGAACAGGATCAGCGATGTTGTCGACGATTGGTCGGGCGGCACCCGAATTGGCAATTGTCTACATGCATTTAATCACAATTGGTCGCGTCGCGTTCTAGCGCAAGGCGCGCAAGTGTTACTGATTACCGATGGTCTCGACCGTGATTCCGGCGAGGGCTTGGCGGTAGAGATGGATCGACTTCACCGATCCTGCCGGCGCCTGATATGGCTCAATCCCCTCTTGCGCTATGACCTGTTCGAACCAAAATCACGAGGGATCAGGGCAATGATGCCCTACGTAGACGAGTTCAGGCCGATTCATAACCTCGAAAGCCTAACGCAATTGGCGGAGATCGTGGGCGGTGGCGGATTGCGCCACCAGCCGTCGATGGCGAACTGGCGGGAGCAAGCCGCGTGAATGAACGCACGAGCGATACCGCGCACCAAGAGAACAGCGACGTCCTGGAGCAGGCCGCCAGATGGCTGGCCGATGGCCGGCAGGTCGCCCTTGCCACAGTCGTTGCGACCTGGGCATCCTCGCCACGCCCAGTTGGCAGCCAGCTCGCGCTAGACGACCAGGGATCCATGGTCGGCTCCGTATCTGGTGGTTGCATCGAAGGTGCCGTCGTTCTTGAGGCCCGTGAGGTGATCTCCAAGGGGAAGTCGCGCGTGCTGGAGTACGGCGTCACCAACGAACAGGCGTGGGAAGTTGGTCTGGCCTGCGGCGGCAAGGTCGAGGTATTCGTCGAGAGGCTCGAATGAGGGCAGCACTTCTCGAAAGCTTGCAAACGGCCCGTGCGCAAAAACAGCCGGCGGTTTTGGTCACCGATTTGACGTCCGGTTCTCAGGCACTCTTGATTGGAGACGATCGATCCGGTGACTTGGATCTGGACCCGATGACCTTGACCGAGGTCGAACGTACGCGCGCAGACGATCGAAGCCGCACGATCCTGCCCGAGGACGCTGACGGCCGCAGGTTGTTCATTCATGTGTTCAATCCGCCAAAGCGCCTAGTCATCGTTGGCGCCGTGCATATCGCACAGTCGCTCGCACCCATGGCGGTACTTGCAGGCTATGATGTAACGGTCGTTGATCCGCGCGGCACATTCGCTTCCGATGAACGCTTTCCGGGCGTTGAATTGGCCGATGGGTGGCCTGACGACGCACTTGAGAAGTTGGCTCCCGACCGGCGGACTGCAGTCGTAGCCCTGACTCACGACCCCAAACTTGACGATCCTGCACTGACCGTGGCGCTGCGCAGCGAAGCCTTCTACATTGGCGCGCTGGGAAGCCGACGCACCCATGCGCAGCGACTGGATCGGCTGCGCGAGTCCGGAAATTCGGAAGACGAACTAAAACGCATTCACGGCCCGGTCGGCCTGGACATCGGCGCCGTATCGCCAGCGGAAATAGCGCTTTCGATACTTGGCCAGATGACTCAGGAGTTGCATGTGACGGGATCGGATCGCCCGGCATGAAATTTGGTGAGCTTCCCGTTGCCGATGCCGAAGGCGCCATTCTCGCCCACAGCCAACGCGTGGGCAGCCGCACAATAAAGAAGGGTCGCGCTTTGACCGCGGACGACCTTGCCGAACTCGCGCGCGCCGGTATCGAAACCGTGATGGCCGCACAGATCGAATCCGGTGATATCGCCGAGGACGTAGCGGCAAAGAAAATTGCCGAAGCAGCAACCGGCGCACATGTTTCAAGCAGTGCCGCCTTTACGGGCCGAGTAAATCTTTATGCAGAAACGCGAGGATTAGTCGTCATCGATCGCACCTGCCTCGACCAAGTCAACCTGGTAGACGAGGCAATCACAATCGCCGCCGTCTCGCTGTTCGAATTGGTTGAGGCCAAGCAGACAATCGCCACAATCAAGATCATCCCATTTGCGGTCGACAGTGCGATCGTCGACGCCGCGAGCGATATCGCGCGAGGCAAGCCTGACCGTGAACGTTTGATCCGCATCGTCCCGCTTGTGGCGCAGCGGGTTGGCCTCGTTCAAACGCGATTGTCCGGCACCAAAGAGTCGGTTCTCGACAAGACAGCGGTCGTGACCGCGGGGCGGATCGAGACGCTTGGCAGCCGAATATCCGCCGAGGTTCGCTGCGACCATCGCGTTGACAGCGTAGCGGCCGCAATCACGGAAATGCGAAAGCAGGATACGGACTATGTCTTGATTTCGGGTGCGTCGGCGATCACCGACCGTCGCGACGTTATCCCGTCAGCGATCGTCGATGCCGGCGGCGTCATCGACCATTTCGGCATGCCCGTCGATCCGGGTAATCTCTTATTGCTGGGCCATAGGGGCGATATGCCCGTCGTCGGCCTGCCTGGCTGTGCGCGGTCACCCAAGTTCAATGGCTTCGACTGGGTATTGAGGCGGCTGGCGGCACGCCTACCTGTCACCTCCACGGACATCATGAAAATGGGCGCCGGCGGGCTGTTGAGCGATATTACAACCCGGCCGTTGCCGCGATCGAATGTCGACAAGGAAGCGGTAACGTTAGGCACGCCGTCCATAGCGGCGATCATTCTCGCGGCCGGTCAATCAAGGCGTATGGGACGGGTAAACAAGCTTCTGGCAAAAATCGGCGGCCAACCGATGGTCACGCGTGTTGTGGACGAGGCGCTCGCCTCGAAATCGGCAGTCGTCTATGTGATCGTCGGCCACGAAAGCGAAAAGGTGCGCCTGACGCTGTCGGATCAGCAAGTTACGTTCGTTGATAACCCGGACTACGAGACCGGTCTTAGCGCGTCGCTCAAGCGGGGAATTGCCGCTCTTCCCGACGACATCGACGGCGCTGTCATCTGTCTTGGCGATATGCCTCAGGTAACGGCGGCCGAAATCGACCGCCTGATCGCCGCCTTCAATCCGCGTGAAGGTCGCTCCATATGCTTGCCCACATATGACGGCAAGCGAGGCAATCCGGTGCTGTGGGCGAAGAGATTCTTCCCTGAAATGCAGAAAATCGAAGGCGACATTGGCGCCCGCCACCTGATCGGCGTGCACGACAAACTCGTCACCGAGGTCGAGATGGCTAGCAAAGGCGTGTTGGTGGACATCGACACGCCACAAGCCCTGGCCGACGCCAAGGTGTGATCTAGCGCCGCTCCCATGGTCGATACACTTTATCAGAGGAAGATACTCGATCATGCCCGGCGTGCGGTCGGCGATGGGCAGCTTGATGACAAGGATGTTCAAGTTGACCTTGACAATCCACTGTGCGGCGATCGGGTCAGCATCGACATTCGCCGCGATGGGAGCCGGATTGGCGCCATCGCCCACCGGGTGCGCGGCTGTGTGCTGTGCCACGCTGCGGCATCGATTTTGGCGGCGCACGCGGTCGGATCCAGCAAAACCGAAATCGCCGACATCCATGCTTCAGTCAAGGCTCTTCTGGAGACCGACGCCGACCCGCCCGGTGGACAATGGCATGAGTTGGAGGTGTTTCTGCCGGTGCGGGACTATAAAAGCCGGCATCTCTGCGTGCTGCTGCCCTTTGTCGCGCTGGAGCAAGCTCTGGGTGAGGCAAGCTTCTGAGATCGCCGGCTATCGCCCCAAGTGTCGCTCTATGAATGCCAGGATGAGCCGCGCAGCATCGTGATCGAACAAGCCTTCATGTCCGCTATTGGCTATGAAATGCGCCTCTTTGGGCTCGGGCGCCGCTTCAAAAAGTCTGCGCCCGAATCGCGGCGGTATCACGCGATCACGTTCGCCGTGGATGATCATTATCGGCGACGATACGCGTCCAATGCGCGCGCGAGAATCGAAACGGTCGCGCACCAGCCACTTGGCTGGAACGTACCAGTAGTGATGTTGTGCGACTTCGGCGATGCTGGTGTAGGGCGCTTCCAGGACGACCGCGCCAATCCGACGCTCGGCGGCGAGTGCGACTGCGACGCCCGATCCAAGCGACTCGCCATACAACACGATCCGCTCGTCAACGATGCCCGCTTCGGCGACGAAGCTCAGCGCCGCGCGCCCATCGGCAATTAGCGACGCTTCGCTGGGTTTGCCGCCCGAACCGGCGTTGTAACGCCAGGTTACCAGCAAAACGCCGATACCGGCCTCAAGGAATTCGCGCACCTTGTCCGCCCGGAACCCCAGGTTGCCGGCATTCCCGTGGAAATAAATCAACACAGGCTGACCTAGCTGCGACGGCGCTCGCCACCAGGCGAATAGCTGTGCGCCGTCTTCGGCGGGAATTCTTATCGCCTCCATCTGCCCAAGTCCGTATTCGGCCGGATCTGGAGTCGATGAATCGGCGTGATACAGCAAACTGCGCTGAGACGCGAACAGCGCCGCAACCAACAGTCCATAGCCGACAATAACGCCCACCAAGAAATACATTAAACCTCCACGAAACATGCGCGCGTTATCTACCATGACAGCCTGCGACTTCCCGCCACCCGGTGAGATTCCAACATTTGGCACCCACCGGCGTGTCGCATCTAAATTCGGCCGAAGTTCCGGCAATGCCGACGCCAATTGCTTCCGCCCGTTTCTTGGATGAGGACAGTATTGGACCTCGACCTCTATGAATGAGTAAAACAGACCGCTGACTTAGTGTAAGTAGATCGCTCGATTGGCGGGAGAAAAATCTACGAATATACATAAATCACTCTCAAGTGAAAGTGAATCCTATTGATTCAAAAGCCTTTTCTTTGAAAAGAAATGGCTGTGTCTCGAAAGTGGTGGAAATTTGAGGATGGCGTAATCTCCGGGTGACAAGACAACCACCCAACCGGCGGCTAGCACCGCCAAGGAGATCACGCCATGAAGAACACTACCGAGACTTCCGCGCTTTCGCTACTGGCCAATGACGCCGGCTATGATCCGCTCGAGGACCGGCTGCGGGAGAACATCAGATCCACGATCGAGGCCGTTTTTGAGGAGGAACTTGCGCAGTTTCTCGGGCGCTGCCGATACGGTCGAGAGGACGCGCTTCGGCAAGGGTATCGGAACGGGCACCGGGAGCGGCAACTGACGGGGACATTCGGGACCGAGAGGGTGAGCGTGCCGCGTGCACGGATCGTTGAGGAAGACGGTCGGGCGTCGGAATGGCGTTCGCGGGCGCTGCCGCGCTACCAGCGGCTGACCAGAAAGGCCGAGGCGCTGATCGCTTCGGTGTATCTGTCCGGAACCAACACGCGGCGGGTGAAACGCGCGCTGTTCGGGCTCTTCCGGGGTGCTGTGAGCAAGGACGTTGTGAGCCGGGCGTGGCGCAAGGTGAAGGTCGATTGGGACGCCTGGTGCAGCCGTGGCCTCGCGGATGAGGATATCGTTCGGCTGATCCTTGACGGCACTGTGATCAAGACCCGACTGGATCGCAAGGCCACCAACATCTCGGTTCTCGCGGCTATAGGGGTGCGCCGGGATGGCCAGAAGGTCTTGCTTGGCCCGGGAAAGCGGCGTCGATCGGGAATATGGGCGGAGAAAGCCAGGCGGCGTGGCGCCAGTTCCTCGACGACCTTGATGCGCGTGGACTGAAACGGCCCGGGTTTGTCATCGTCGATGGCGCGCCGGGACTGGAGGCGGCTCTGTCGGCGCTTTGGGGCGATGACCTTCCCGTTCAACGCTGCACCGTGCACAAGCACCGCAACCTTCTGGGTCATGCTCCCAAACACATGCATGACGAGCTGAGCGAAGATTACCGCGATATGATCTATGCCGACACTGCCTCCGAGGTGGAAACCCGCCACAAGGCGTTTGTCCGCAAGTGGCGGCTGAAATGCAGGGCCGTCGCGGACAGCCTCGCAGAAGCGGGCGACAAGCTCTTTACCTTCACGCGCCTGTCCAAGAGCCAATGGAAATCAGCCCGAACGACCAACGCCATTGAGCGTCTCAACGAGGAGTTCAAGCGCCGGATCAAAACACAGACCGTGCTGCCGTGTCCCGAAACAGTGCCGATGCTCCTCTGGGCGCTCCTCGCTTCCGGCCAAATCCAGATGCGCAAAGTCGATGGATGGGGAACCCTCGATCAGCTAATCGCCGACGAAACCCTTGACCGAGCGGCCTGACCGCCGCAAAACTCAGCCCGCTCGGAGAGGCGCCAAAACCAATTTCCACCACTTTCGAGACACAACCGAAACGTGGCGGCTGGTGCAGTGTTGGTACACGTTGATTTGGTGACGCACGAGTAGGCATGCGTAAAGTCCTGGCTCGACCGATTGCGAACTCGCCCGCAAACTAGACGGTTGCTCAAGGACCGGTTTTTCGAAGGCTTGTTTGCAAACATGTTTGCGTAATCCAGTCCGTCGAAAGGATCGGTTGACAAACACCCGAAGGAGTTGCGATGGCGGAAAAATCAAGTCTCCGACGCCTTCTCATCCTTCCTCCAATCGTTGTCGGTGTCGCCCTTGTTGCCTGGATGGCCGCCAACCGCCCGGGCCCGGAAAGGGTTCCATTGGCCGAGCGCAGCCGTGTTGTGCGCGCAATTCCCGCGCCTAAGATCGAGATCGTGCCACGCGCGCTGGGCTACGGATACGTACAACCGGACCGGGTCTGGGAGGCCGTCGCTCAGGTTGGTGGCAAAATCGTTGAAAAACATCCCCTGTTGAAGCAAGGGGCGATCATCGCCAAGGGTGAGGTGCTGTTGCGGATAGACCCGACCGATTACGAACTCGCGGTGCGGCGTATCGACGGGGATATTCGCGGTGTCCGCGCTGCCCTGGCCGAACTCAAGGTCGAGGGTGACAACATTCGCAGTTCGCTTGCCATCGACGGGCGCTCGCTTGAACTGGCGGAACGTGAACTCGAACGGAAGCGGACGCTCCGCAAACGGGGGACCATCTCTCAGGCGGCACTCGATAGTGAGGAACGCAGCGTGCTCGAGCGTAAGCAGGCAGTGCAGCAGCAACGGAATTCGCTAAATCTCATTCCCACCCGGCATGAAACGCTTGAGGCGAAGCTGGCCACGTTGGCAGCGGAAAGTGAGGAAGCACGCGAACATATCGACCGCACGACAATGTCGGCGCCATTTGACGTTCGTATCGCCGAAGTTAATGTCGAACGCACCCAATTTGCCGCGACCGGAGAAGTGTTGGCGGTTGCCGACAGCATCGATGTGGCGGAGATAGCAGCCCAGATTCCGGTCGACAAATTGCTTCCGCTGATACCTCCGGATCTCGGAATCGAGCTTGAAGTATCACCCGACAACATAGGTCGGCTCATCGAGAAAATCGGATTTCAGGCGACCGTGCGTTTGACTGCAGGTGACGTAACATTCGAGTGGCCAGCGCGGTTCACGCGTGTTCGCGAAACCGTCGATCCAGTCACACGGACCGTTGGTGTCGTCGTTTCCGTTGATGAGCCCTATCGCGGGACGCGACTAGGTGAGCGGCCGCCGCTGACCAAGAACATGTATGTCGCGGTGGAGTTGAAAGGCCGACGTCGGCCTGCCGCCATCGTCGTGCCGCGCAACGCTGTCCATGAAGGTATGGTCTATGTCGTCAACGACGATAGCCGCCTTGAACGACGCACCGTGGACGTCGGCCTCCGCCAGTCCGACTTCGTGACCATCACCGCAGGTCTCAAGGAAGGGGAGCGGGTGATCATCAGCGATCTCTCGCCGGCGGTCGAGGGGATGCTTCTCCGCGTCGTCGAGGCGCCGGATCTCCTTGAGCGCCTGAGAACGCAGGCAACGGGGGCGGGCGCGATCAGATGATCCGTTACTTCGCCGGGCACCCGACCATTGGCAATCTGCTGATGCTTGCCCTGTTGGGTGCCGGTCTGATGGCGCTTCCCAATCTGCAACGAGAGACCTTCCCCGCGCGGCCGCTCGACGAAGTCGAGACCCGCGTCAATTATCCAGCGGCTTCAGCCGATGAAGTTGAAGATGCGATTTGCCGACGGCTCGAGGATGCAATCGACACTGTCAACGATGTCGAGGAGTTACGGTGCGAGGCGCGCGAGGGTGGGGCGACGGCCGTTGCAACGATGCGCGAAGACGGTGACATCGATCGCTTCCTCAACGAAATCAAGACCGAAGTGGAGACAATTGATGATTTCCCCGAACGCGTAGAGAAACCGTCCTTCCGCCAGCTCGGCCGCAACGATTTTGTCGCGGCAGTCGCGGTGACTGGACCGATGAGGGCGTCCGACCTCAAGGCTTACGTTGAGGATATGAAAGAACGCCTTAGCCAACTTCCAGAGATTTCCCTGGTTCAGGTTCGGGGCTTTTCCGATCACCAGATTCGCATAGAGATTCCTGCCCTGACGTTACGGCAATTCGCTGTGAGCGTGAGCGACATTGCTAATGTCGTTGGCCGCCAAAGCATCGATTTGCCTGTTGGCACGCTGCAAACTAGGGAACAGGACGTCGTTGTGCGGTTCGCCGACGAAAGGCGCTCGGTTCAAGATTTCCAGGACTTGGTCGTCGTCGGCGCGAAAAGCGGTGCTGAGGTTCGCCTAGGAGATATCGCTCGGATCACGGATCGCTTCGAGAAGAATGAGGAGAAGATCCTCTTCAATGGCGAACGTGCGGCTCTTCTCGAGATCAGCAAGACGCGGGCAGACGACACGCTTCGCGCAATCGACGCATTGGCGGCCTTTCTCGACGATGAGCGACGGACTGCGCCGCCGGACATGACGTTTGAAGTGACGAGGGATGTCTCCACCATCTTGCGTGATCGTCTTCGCATGGTGATGCGCAACGGTGCACAAGGGTTGGTCCTCGTTCTCTTCACCCTGTGGCTTTTCCTTGGGTTGCGGATCTCCTTCTGGGTGGCGCTTGGATTGCCGGTGTCGTTTCTCGGTGCCTTGTTCACGATGTCGGCGTTCGGCATTTCACTTGATATGATTACGCTGGTGGGCCTGTTGATCGCGACAGGGCTGCTCGTCGACGATGCGATCGTCATCGCCGAAAACATCGCCAGCCACTCCGCACGGGGCAAGACTTCGCTGCAGGCCGCTGTTGACGGGACTCGCGAAGTAGCCCCTGGCGTTCTCGCATCCTTCGCAACGACGATCTGTATTTTCGCGCCGCTTACGGCGATTTCCGGCGATATAGGAAACGTGCTCAAGTTCATACCAATAATGCTGATCCTCACGCTCTCGGTGAGCATGATCGAAGCGTTTCTGATTTTGCCAAGCCACTTGCGCCATTCTTTGGACGGCGATCGATCCGGCGAGGGGAGCGGACCCGAGCGGTTGCGAGCTTTTGTTGACGAGGCAGTCGCCTGGGCCCGTGAGAGGATCGCCGGGCGTGTCGCCGATCTGGCAATTCGCTGGCGTTACGCCTGCGTTGGGATCGCGGTTTTTTGCCTCCTCGCTTCGCTCAGTTTGGTCGCTGGCGGCGCCTTGAAATTCCGAGCCTTTCCCGACTTGGACGGCGATGTTGTCGAGGCGCGGCTGCTGCTACCGCAAGGGACGCCGTTGCGGCGCACCGAGGCTGTGGTTTCGCAGCTCGTTACGGCCCTTGATCGGATCAACACCGAGCTCACGCCGCAACAACCTGACCGTCAGCCGTTCGTGCGCAATGTCAGCGTCCGCTTCAATACAAATGTCGATGCTTTCGAGTCAGGCCCGCACGTTGCAACGGTGACGGCCGATTTGTTGAGTGCCGAGCAGCGCGTTGGCCGCGTCGACGATCTCATTGGCCGCTGGAGGCGTGAAGTGGGCGAAATTCCTGATACGCTTGGCCTTAAGTTTGCCGAATTCCAGATCGGCATCGGCGGCCGTCCGCTGGACGTCCGCCTTAAAGGTGTAGATCTCGCAGAGCTGAAAGAGGCCTCGCGTGAGCTGCAGGCTTGGCTGAAGACCTATCGCGGCGTGTTCGACATTTCAGATGATTTGCGGCCCGGTAAGCCTGAATCCCGTATCCGACTACGTGATGGCGCCTTGGTTGCAGGGCTCGACGCGACAGAGATTGCCTCGCAGCTTCGCTCCGCCTTTTACGGACACACGGCCGACGAAGTTCAGGTCGGAGCGGAAGAATATGAGATCGATGTCCGGCTTGTCAGCAGTGACCGCGACAGTTTGGCCGACCTCGACTATTTCTCGGTGACAACGCCGTCAGGTGCACAGGTTCCCCTCAGCGCCGTTGCGATTGTCGAATTCGGTCGTGGCTTCGCTCGCATCAACCGCGTCGATGGGCGCCGAACAGTGACAGTTCAGGGAGATGTCGACCCTGCCGTTGCCAACGCATCCGAGATCATCGCCGATACGCGAAGTCGCTTCATGCCCGATCTGCTCAAACGCTTTCCTGGCCTCGAGTTCACGATCGAGGGTGAGACCCGGGAGTCGGCGAAGACTGGCGCTTCAGTCCTCAAGGCGCTGCTCATCGGTATCCTCGGCGTATTCCTTCTGCTCAGCTTCCTGTTCCGAAGTTATTTGGAACCGATCATCGTCATGCTCGCGATCCCGATGTCGCTCATCGGTGTTATCTGGGGCCACGTTCTGATGGGGCTCGATATGTCGATGCCGAGTGTCGTCGGTTTCGTCTCGCTTGCAGGTGTCGTTGTGAACAACGCCATTCTGCTGGTTGAATTCGTGAAGCGTAATGTTCGACGAGGGATGGAAATCGAAGAGGCCGCGCGCCAGGCGAGCCGTGAGCGTTTTCGCGCCATGTTCCTGACGTCTCTTACAACGATATTCGGATTGCTGCCGCTGCTGCTGGAGCGGTCGCTTCAGGCACAGGTCTTCGTTCCGCTTGTGACCTCGCTTGCCTTTGGCCTGCTTGCCGCGACAATTCTAGTGATCGTCGTCGTCCCGGCTTTCTACACCATTCTGCACGACTTCGGCGTCACTACACTTGCTCGCGAGGAAGCGGCGGCGCTACCTGCATAACGCCGCTGAAAACAAGCCAGATTTTTGCGCGCCGAGTTGTGCGTCAGGCGCTGAAGCCTTTGCCGCCGGTTCTATAGGCGTCGCGTGGCGGGCTAAATATGTCGACGACGGTTGCCGAAACGTCGTCGGTTCGAATCCCGTGCACTACATTTGCGGGCGTGCACCAAAAGTCGCCCTTTTGCATTTCGATTTCTTCGCCGTTTTGAATGCGCGTGCATTTTCCATCGAGAAGCAATCCCCACTGCTCCTCTGGGTGACTATGCACTTCGCCGACGCTATTCGGCTCAAGCTGCACGACCGACAGCATCACGTTTTCGCCGCAGAATATTCTCGTCTCGATGCCCTCGGACAGTGTGCGATGAATGCCTTGATCGAGGTCGTCGATGTTAAAGGCCCATTCTGCCGAACTCTTTAAGTCGTCCAAGTCCACCTCCCATGCACCATTCCAGGTGCAGCATACCATGTTGGGAAGCACCCAGCTCAAAGGAGCAAGAAAACCCCGACGGGCCCGTTTCCGGAACTATGGTCGTGAGTTTACGCCGCCCTGCCAGCGGCTAACTGGTGCGTTATAGAGTCAACCAGGTGACGGCGCCGAGCGCACCTATGAAGATGCAAAGTGCCAGCAAGGCGATGGTGGCGACCGCTCGCATCAGCCGGTTCTGACCGGAACCACCTTCCATGCTCGCAATTAAGCGGTTGATCTTGGGTTCGAGTTGCTGGACGGCGTCCTTGTTGTCGGACTGCAAGGTGAATCAGCGCAGCAGACAGGTCGGCGCGAAGTGCTGTATGCGCTTGCTGCACTTCTTTGGACTGAGCATCGACCTGCCGCAGCGCCGCACGAACCTGTGCTTCAACTGCTGAAAGATACGCCCGCAATTCATCGCGCGTCAGATCGTTCGTCGCCGCGCTCTGGGGCGCCGCCGCACGCGCTGGCTGCCCGGCGGGCGCCGCACCAGGCCTAGCCGCAGATCTGGTCTGTACGATCGGCGCGGTCGGGGATGCCTGCCGTGGAGCTCCGGCAGGCGCCGCTTCTGGCCGGCCACTCTGTGCAGGTGGCGTCCCACCTGCTGAGGTGGATCCGCATTTTCGGGAGTCACTTGCGGTTCTGGTTCCTTTTGCGATGGCCGGGCAACCGCCGGACTCGCGGCAGACGTGCGAGGTGTTGTACCAGCCTCCGACGCCGGCCGATTTCGGGCGACACTCTCACCGGCAGCCGGGCGACCAGCGCTTTCCGAGCTCTCGCCTTTGGTCGACCTACTGCCCGCCACCGCCCGCGGCCGTCGGGCAGGTTTTGCAGCTTTCGCTATCGGTTCAGCTTCCGGTGCGGTTTTAGCCATGGCGGCCGACGCGGCCTCCTGTGGGGCCTCAGCCCGGCGTGCAGTACTTTGAACGGCCACATCTCAAAGCTGTCCAATGTCTAGTTACAATAATAGTCTCTAATAAACAATGAATAGTACCATATCGGTATTTCTTTTCTTGGGCTGTGTCTCGAAAGTGGTGGAAATTGGTTTTGGCGCCTCTCCGAGCGGGCTGAGTTTTGCGGCGGTCAGGCCGCTCGGTCAAGGGTTTCGTCGGCGATTAGCTGATCGAGGGTTTCCCATCCATCGACTTTGCGCATCTGGATTTGGCCGGAAGCGAGGAGCGCCCAGAGGAGCATCGGCACTGTTTCGGGACACGGCAGCACGGTCTGTGTTTTGATCCGGCGCTTGAACTCCTCGTTGAGACGCTCAATGGCGTTGGTCGTTCGGGCTGATTTCCATTGGCTCTTGGACAGGCGCGTGAAGGTAAAGAGCTTGTCGCCCGCTTCTGCGAGGCTGTCCGCGACGGCCCTGCATTTCAGCCGCCACTTGCGGACAAACGTCTTGCGGCGGGTTTCCACCTCGGAGGCAGTGTCGGCATAGATCATATCGCGGTAATCTTCGCTCAGCTCGTCATGCATGTGTTTGGGAGCATGACCCAGAAGGTTGCGGTGCTTGTGCACGGTGCAGCGTTGAACGGGAAGGTCATCGCCCCAAAGCGCCGACAGAGCCGCCTCCAGTCCCGGCGCGCCATCGACGATGACAAACCCGGGCCGTTTCAGTCCACGCGCATCAAGGTCGTCGAGGAACTGGCGCCACGCCGCCTGGCTTTCTCCGCCCATATTCCCGATCGAAAGCAAGACCTTCTGGCCATCCCGGCGCACCCCTATAGCCGCGAGAACCGAGATGTTGGTGGCCTTGCGATCCAGTCGGGTCTTGATCACAGTGCCGTCAAGGATCAGCCGAACGATATCCTCATCCGCGAGGCCACGGCTGCACCAGGCGTCCCAATCGACCTTCACCTTGCGCCACGCCCGGCTCACAACGTCCTTGCTCACAGCACCCCGGAAGAGCCCGAACAGCGCGCGTTTCACCCGCCGCGTGTTGGTTCCGGACAGATACACCGAAGCGATCAGCGCCTCGGCCTTTCTGGTCAGCCGCTGGTAGCGCGGCAGCGCCCGCGAACGCCATTCCGACGCCCGACCGTCTTCCTCAACGATCCGTGCACGCGGCACGCTCACCCTCTCGGTCCCGAATGTCCCCGTCAGTTGCCGCTCCCGGTGCCCGTTCCGATACCCTTGCCGAAGCGCGTCCTCTCGACCGTATCGGCAGCGCCCGAGAAACTGCGCAAGTTCCTCCTCAAAAACGGCCTCGATCGTGGATCTGATGTTCTCCCGCAGCCGGTCCTCGAGCGGATCATAGCCGGCGTCATTGGCCAGTAGCGAAAGCGCGGAAGTCTCGGTAGTGTTCTTCATGGCGTGATCTCCTTGGCGGTGCTAGCCGCCGGTTGGGTGGTTGTCTTGTCACCCGGAGATTACGCCATCCTCAAATTTCCACCACTTTCGAGACACAGCCACTTTCTTGCGCATGGCTTACTTGTATGACACTGGGGCGGCGAGTCTAGTACGGTGACGCACCGCGCTAAATTATTTGTCGAAGATTGAAGTGAAAAAGATTGCCGTCGGCGTCCTGAAAGTTCTCGCCATACGCGTGCGCACCTAATGAATTCAAATGTTCGAACATCGCCGACTGGTCGCTGCGGCGTAGCCCGAATTCGAAGTGGGACAGCCCATGCGCGGCACCTTGCAGAGGTTTTTTCCCTCCGGATGGTGCGACTTCGCAAAGATCGCCACGGCCTGGTTGCCAGCGCCAAAGAATGCCGCGTCGCGGTAGCTGGCCTTTGCTACGAGTCCGAGCGTGTTCCCGTAGAACTCACATTGTCGCTCGAAATCTTTGGCGATCAAAACCACGGCGTCGAGCGACTGAATGCTTGGCGGATGCGATGTGTCGGACATGTTCAAACTCCTCGAGATATGAAGAGACAATGTTAAGCCGGGATGCAGGCGCCACCAATTTGCAGATCCGTCACGGCAACTTTCGGGCCAACGTTACGCCATCTCCAATGGCTAGCATGCACGCGCTTACGCGATCGTCGTCTCGAACCTTGCGGGCGATTGCTCGAAGGGCTTCCGTTGACTCGTCCATATGCTCAGGATCGGCAACATTCCCTTGCCACAAGACGTTGTCGATCGCAATTACGCCGTTTGCACGTATGAGCTTGAGCGATCGTTCGTAGTAGTCGTCGTATCCAGTCTTATCGGCATCGATAAAAGCAAAATCGAAGCTTCCACTCTCACCGGCGGCGATCAGGGCATCCAGCGTTTCAACCGCAGGCCCAAGCCGCAGGTCAATCTTGTCCGCTACGCCTGCTTCCGACCAGTAACGTTTTCCGACCGACGTCCATTCCGCGCTTACATCGCAGCAGATCAATTTGCCGTCGGGCGGCAGCGCGCTGGCGACCGCTGCCGCGGAATAACCCGTAAACGTTCCAACTTCCAAAGCCTTCCGGGCGCCAATCAGTTGAATGAGAAAGGCGAAAAACTGCCCCTGATCCGGCGAAATCTGCATCCCCGATTGGGGTAGCTGTGCCGTCTCCTCGCGGAGACGCTTGAGAATGTCACTCTCCTTTACCGATGCATCCAGCAAATAGTCGTAGAGTCTGTCGGTCATATTTACAGTTCGATTCGGCATGCTTCTTTCAGCTCCGTAGGTTCGGTGTTGTCCCGCTAGTACCTCAATGTGCGCGACGGAGGGCACTCATGTAGCCGATTTGAGGCCGCTGCGCATGTGTGTTTCCTCCGATCACGACATTCACCGCTCGGGGCTTCTGGCACAGGGCCCTGACGACCCCTATACTCAGCGGTTAGGTGACACAACGTTGAGCGTTGCTCTTGCATCGTTTGATCTCAAGATTGTGCATATCGGCTGCGGCTCTGGCTGCGCTTGCTGGCTGCATAGATCCAATTGCCTTCGTTGCCGATACACCGAAAATCGCAGGCAACACATTTGCTTCGGGTGCCGGCGATGAAGCCGTGCTGGTGACCGTTTCGTTCGATTTTGCGTATGTCGACGAAGTAACGTACGCGGTGTCTGACAATATGAGCGCCGCAGCTTGGTTGTTCGCCAATAGGAGGACGCCATCGCCAGAACAGTTCTTCCAAATACACCTCATTACACATGGTGGCGATGTCGACCGACCGAAGCCCGATGGTTTCGTCCCGCCGCTCGCAAAAGACGAGTTCGCGTTGGAGACGCGTTGCATAGCCTGGGACGACAATTCTTTGGATACACCGATTGCCCGATATGTAGATATCATCAAGTCGGAGCGCTTCGATGCGTCGGCTGAAGTTCTCTTTGGCCTCTTCCACATAGAACCAGGAGAACTCCCCGATAAGAGTATCGATCTCGTCTACGTCGAGGATATCGTTCGAAACGGCTTCGCATGTGCCGATTTGCAAGGGGAAGACGAAGGTGGAACGCCCGACGGCGTCATCTTCCTCGAACAGTTTAGAATTCGCGCACGTCGAAGTTTCGATATCGTGGGATGAGATAGGGCTTCGCAATGACAGTAGCCCTTGACCAGCACATACTGCATAGCGCGCGGGCTACACGATTGAACGCAATTCGGCCGCCGATAGCCCGGCTTCAGGTTGCGTGTTCGACTTATCCGCCGCGGCAAGAGTAATTGTGAACGTCGCGCCGTTCTTCGTATTGCGGACGTCGAGTGAGCCACCCATGGCGTTTATGAATCCGTAACTCACAGACAGTCCCAACCCGGTTCCCGTGCCATCTTCCTTTGTTGTGAAGAACGGGTCGAATATGCGATCCATGATCGCTTCGGGAATGCCACCTCCGTCATCGGCGACGGTAATATTCACCTGGCCGACTTTCGCGTCTTCTTTGACTGTGACTTCGATATGGCCGCTTCTATCGGTTCCATTTGTAGCGTCGCCGTTCCGATCGGCACGCGTGGCAACGATCGCATCTCTTGAGTTGGTCAGCAGGTTGAGGATCGCCTGTTCAATCTGAACCGAGTGGCCAACGATGTTACTGCAGCCCTCAGAATAGTCGGTGGAGACCTGAATTCCAGACCGGCGAAACTCAACTGAAGTGTAGGTGATAGCCGCGGTGGCGCAAGCCACTGGGTTGAGCAATTCCGGTGGCACATCATCGCGGCGGCTGAGAACGCGCATGTGATCGATGATCTGGCTCATGCGTCCTGTCTGGCTGGAAATTTTTCTTAGTCGACTCTTCAATTTTTTCAGGTCGGCTGCACCGTCTTCCAACATCGCCATACAGTGATCGGCTGCAATCCGGATGATTTGCATCGGCTGGTTCAGTTCGTGGGCGATGCCGGCCCCCATCTCGCCGAGCGTCGCCATCTTGGATGCGTGCGCGAGCTGCGTTTGCACGCGGTCGCGCTCCGTCGTATCGCGGGCTAGCGCAAGATAGTGTGGCCGCCCGTCGATCTCGACACCGCCTATGCGAACATCGGCCGAGAATGTTGTGCCGTCTTTCCGCCGATACAATCTACTAACAGTCCCTGGTTCGCCGGTCGAAAGCTTATCCCAGAGATCTTTGAGCTTCCTGGGATCGAAATTGACGGCGATGTCGCGCAAATGAAGCGAGAGTAGCTCGTCACGGGTGTAGCCGAATATTTCCTCGGCGTACCGGTTGGCGTCGATGTCGTACAAGCAGAAGGCGTCTGCGGCATTCTCGACGAGCCGCCGGAAGCGGGTTTCGCTCGCCCGTAAGGCATCTTCGGCGTGTTTGCTTTCGGTTACGTCACGAACGACGGCGAGGACCTCCTCATTACCGGAGCTGACGTAGCGTGCTTCAAAGAAGTGCAGTTGGCCGTCTTTCGTGAGCGGGTATTCGAGGAGCTGCGTTTCACCGGTTTCGATGGCGCGCTCGATACATGCCATCGATTTTTCCGCCACATCCTCCGGCATGACCTCCCAGATCGTCCGGCCAAGGAGTTCCGCTGGCGGCACCGGGGTTTGGAAATCGGAGGCGCTGTGGAAATCGAGGAACACACCATTCCTGTCATGGCTGAACAACGGGTCAGGGATCGCCGCAAGCATGGCCGCGCGGGTTGGCTCGCTCGCATCGAGCGCCGACTCAGCCCGTTTGCGATCCGAAACATCAAGGCTAATGCTGTCCCACACGATGTCGCCATTCTCGCGCTTGTGCGGGCGCCCAATGACGCGAACCCATCTCAAATTTCCGGAAGTAAGGATTCGACGAAACTCGAAATCATAGGGTTCTAGGTTTTCACTTGAGCGCTTCAGAGCGTCGTCCCACGCCGACCAATCGTCGGGATGAACATGCTGCAAGATTTCTGAAGTGTTAAAAATTTTCTTTTCGGGAGGAAACGCGGGAACTCCATCGCCTCCGATACCCACGTAGGGAAAACTAATACTGCCGTCGCTGTGGAGGATTCGGCGGTAGACGCGGCCCGGCAGGTTGGTGACGATATTGGCAAGTTGTTCCTCGCTTTCGCGCAATGCCGCCTCGCTTTCGATCACAACCGTCATATCGCAGGCAGTACCCCTGTACCCCGTGAAGCGGCGTCCCCATCGTACGTCGGCTTACCACTAGCGTTGAGATGCAAGAGTCGGCAGTCGGCGCCGCTGAATTCAAATCGGAAGTCGCGAAACGGCCGCCGCGCCTCGAGGTCGGCCTTGTGCCGTCCCCAGTTTTCATCCTCGTCAGGATCGACGCCGAATAGTTCCCATCGTGTCTTGCCGATTGCTTCGGTGGCGGGCCGTCCGTCGACGTCCGTCTCGTTCCCGGTGAACGAGACGAAGCGCAGATTCTCGTCCATTTCCCACATCCAGTCCGATGCGGCCTCGGCAAATCCCTAAACCGCTGTTCGCTCTCCTGCAACGCTTTGTCGCTTTCAACCTCGGCTGTCAGGTCGCTGGCGGTTCCTCGATACCCTTTGAAGTGGCCGTCCTCGCCAAAAATCGGCTTGCCGCTGACGCTGACGTAGTGTGTCTGGTCGCTGCGCCTGGAGATCGAATACCGGAAGTCGCGGAACGGTCGTCGTGCCTCGAGGTCCGCCTTGTGTCGTCCCCAGTTTTCGTCCTTGTCGGGATCGACGTCGTACGATTCCCATCGAGTTTTGCCGAGGGCCTCGTCAGGTCGCCATCTACCGATGTCCGATTCTTTGCCCGTATACGAAATAAACTTCAGATTCTCGTCCATTTCCCACATCCAGTCCGAGGACGAAGCGGCAAAATCCCTGAAGCGTTGCTCGCTTTCTTGCAAAGCCTTCTCGCTTTCGACTTCAGCCGTCATATCTCGGGCAGTACCCCGATATCCCTTAAAGTGGCCGTCGTCGTCGAATGTCGGCTTACCGCTGGCGCTGAGGTAGTACGTCTGACCATCTGATTGGCGGCATTCGTACTGGAAGTCGCGGAATGGTCGGTGCGCCTCGAGGTCCGCTCTGTGCTGCCGCCAGTTTTCATCTTCGTCCGGTTCGGCACCGAACAATTCCCCCGCGTCTTGCCGACGGCATCCTCGGCCGTCCGCCCACGAATAGTCGTTTTGTTGCCGGTGAGTGCAACGAAACGCATATTTTCGTCCGTCTCCCATAACCAGTCCGAAGACGCTTCGGCGTAATCCTTAAATCGCTGTTCGCTATTCGCGAGTGCCTGCTGGCGTTGGATGTCGGCGGTCGCGTCTCGTTTGATCGCAACTTGGTGGGTGATCTCGCCCTTTTCGTTGCGTACCGGGGAAATCGTGGCGTCCTGATGCCATTGGGTTCCATCTTTCTTTCGGCCGAGCATGCTGCCCTGCCACACAAGGCCCGACTGTGTCGTACCCACAATTTGCTCATGTAACGCCGGATCACCGTTGTCCGGTTTATGCAACTCGGCCGGTGTTCTGCCGATTGCTTCGGCAAGTGAATAGCCGGTTATCCGTTCGTGCGCCGGGTTGGTGGACTCGATTTTGCCATCGGCATTGATAACCTCGATGGCGTCACCGACATGTTCGACGAAGGTTGCCAGCAATGCATTGCGGTGCGTCGCTCGCGCCAGTTCCTCGGCCATTTCCTTGAATGAACGCGCAAGATCGCCGACTTCATCGCGGCGCGAAAACGGGAATTCGACGTCGTATTCACCTCGACCGATACGTCGCGCCAAATCAGAAAGAATTCGGATCGGTTTCGTCAAGTTTCGCGCCAAGAGCACGCTGCTGAGAACGCCAACGATTGCGAGAAGCGTCGTAATAGCCAGGGTCGCTAGAAGAAGGCGCTTGAATCCGATATCGCTGATGCTTTTCAGTAGGTCTAAGCCTGATGCAATATCCAGTTGGATGTGTTCGGTGGAGATGCCGATACGCACGCCACCGAGAATCTGCGATCCTATAACCACGGGGACGGATACGTGCAGCAGGGCGCCGTCAAACATCGTCGCGGAGGTCGCCGATCTGAGCGCCAACTCGGTCTCTGGGTCTTCGAGCAGAACTCCGTAATGTTGCAATGCCTCTGTGCCGTCGTGGACAACTCGGCCCTCGATGTCGAACACGTAGACGTAGGCCACCCCTTGTTGATCCAAGGCGCTTCCCGCCAATCGGCCGACCGTAGCGAAATCGAGTTGGTAGAGTGGCGCCTGTAAAGTCGAAGATAGGAATGTTCCGAGAGACAATCCTGAATCGCGCAATTCTTCGAGCAACGCCGCGCTCATGGCGTCGCTGCTGGAATCCTGGATATCGTTTGTAAGGGTTCTAAACTGAATCAGTAGAGCGCTGGACAAAACGGCAAGCACGACCGCAAGAAGTCCGAGAAATGTCAGCGTATGGCGTGTCTGTAGACGAAGGTTCATCGGTGCACGTCCCAACCGGCTCGAATTCAGCTTTCCGGTTTCATCCAATCTAGCTTACTGCGAACGAAAGCATAGACCGATCGGGCCTCCAGGAGGTGCTGTTCCGCGTCGCTGGCGATTTCATCATACCGCGTGACCTTGTTGTAGGTCGCCAGTATGGGTTTGGCACTAGAGCATTTCCGTGTCTGAATGAATCGCGAGGGATTCACAGGCCGTCAATTTTGTGATTCAAACTGCATGCTGGGTAGGAGGTCAGCATGCATGGCTCAGTATCTATCAGAAGATCTTCGCATCAGGGTGATCGGCGCGATTGAAGGCGGGATGTCGCGCAACGGGGCGGCCAGGCGGTTCGGTGTCAGCATCGCCAGCGCGGTGCGCTGGATGGATGAATATTTGCGGTGCGGGCGGACGGCGCCGAAGCCGCGCGGCGGCGACCGCCGTTCCGGCCGGATCGAGGCGCAGGCTGATCTTCTGATGCGCGCCATTGAGGAGACACCTGACATCACGTTGATGGAACTGCGCGAGAAGCTAATCGCCGAGCGGGGCGAGAGCTTTGCAATCAGCACACTCCACGCTTTCTACCGCCGCCACGAGGTGACGTTTAAAAAAAGGGAATTATATACTTGAATAAATTACCGAGGCTTGTTTCACTGCGATGGGGCTGCTTTTGCTCCCATACTTCCGACACCCTCGGGATGATGAGATAACGGACGCTGGCGATAAGGACACCTAGACCAGCAATCACCGCACCAATTGCTATCCCGATATCTGCTAATGGACTTCCGCTAGGGATCACTGGCGGGATATTCCCTAACGCTTGCACCGCATATATCAGGAACGCGCCGGCCAAAATTGCTACGTATCCCACGGAGGCGAATGCAAGGAGTGCGAACAGTCGCCGTCTATTCATGAGGATTCTGGCTCTTCGACGCTGGCCTTCCCCTCCTTCGTTGGGCGCTTGAGTAGGGCACGCGCCACCATCTCTGGCGTGGCTCCAGCGTAGCGCGGATTCGATACTTCTATATCGCTATCGTCTGGCAATTTCTTGTCGGTCATAGTGCAAGCCTCATGTTTCCTGCCGAATCACCGTAGCGCTGCGTGACTCGACAGGTCAAGAGGTGACCTTTGTTACGTGATTCTAATCATAGTATTTCTACAAGATGCAGCGCTTGTCAGACCAAATCACGCCGTATATTGTGCCTATAGATGCGCCACAGTCAGGAATCTCCATTCCTGGCTGTGGGCCCGCAAATGACTTTGGAAGCAGGTGCGGACGTGTCGACGACGCTTTGTATATACGTCGCTGGCATTTTGGCGTCAACCTGCCTCCGCACACAATAGGAGGCTGACATGGCCGACTACTACGTGAACGACACCGCGCAAGAATCCAGTGGAGACCACGAGGTCCACAAGAGTGACTGCTACTGGCTGAGCCTGACCAGATACAAAACCTATCTGGGTTGTGTCTCGAAAGTGGTGGAAATTGGTTTTGGCGCCTCTCCGAGCGGGCTGAGTTTTGCGGCGGTCAGGCCGCTCGGTCAAGGGTTTCGTCGGCGATTAGCTGATCGAGGGTTTCCCATCCATCGACTTTGCGCATCTGGATTTGGCCGGAAGCGAGGAGCGCCCAGAGGAGCATCGGCACTGTTTCGGGACACGGCAGCACGGTCTGTGTTTTGATCCGGCGCTTGAACTCCTCGTTGAGACGCTCAATGGCGTTGGTCGTTCGGGCTGATTTCCATTGGCTCTTGGACAGGCGCGTGAAGGTAAAGAGCTTGTCGCCCGCTTCTGCGAGGCTGTCCGCGACGGCCCTGCATTTCAGCCGCCACTTGCGGACAAACGCCTTGCGGCGGGTTTCCACCTCGGAGGCAGTGTCGGCATAGATCATATCGCGGTAATCTTCGCTCAGCTCGTCATGCATGTGTTTGGGAGCATGACCCAGAAGGTTGCGGTGCTTGTGCACGGTGCAGCGTTGAACGGGAAGGTCATCGCCCCAAAGCGCCGACAGAGCCGCCTCCAGTCCCGGCGCGCCATCGACGATGACAAACCCGGGCCGTTTCAGTCCACGCGCATCAAGGTCGTCGAGGAACTGGCGCCACGCCGCCTGGCTTTCTCCGCTGTTGATCGGCGTGGAATATTGACCCCCTTGGTGGGGTAATCGGCGTCCAAAATTGGGGAATTATATGCGTGAGTGCCCAAGGTGAGGCTAGGCTCTTGCCTCTGTCGACTCGGACACCTCGGGGGATATTTCCTCCGAGGCACCATTGTCAGGCGGTCAAACGTCAGCAGAAGTCAGCCCTGCATAGAGGCCGATAGAAAGGAGATACCATGGATCGTTTGGCTTTTAATGGGCTGGTTTACAGACAGCCCATCACCACTAGGCTCGCGGCGAGCCTCGGAGTGATCCTCCGAAGGCATATCCTAGTTACCCCCCCGACACTCTGCCCCCTTGCACAAGGGCAAGAGCAAACGGCGTGCTCCTTCCAACAGGACACGCCGTTCGTGCTTTTCTAATGATTGGGGCGGTGTGTCAAATCTGATTTGCCCTGCGGAGCCACATGTAATGAGACACCATGTCAGCCTATATCTCGCGGCCGCGCTCTTGTTCACCGCCACATCTGCATCGTCCACTGATGTAAGCGACTATGACCGTTTCCGGCTATGGAACGATTGCCGTCCCATGGATTTACTGGTTGAGGACCCGGGCGACGAGGCAACCGCTATCGACGTTACCAGAGAGGCAATCGTAATCGCCGTGCGCAGTAGGCTACGCGCAGCGCGACTCTACAGAGAAGCGGCGTGGTCGTACTTGTACTTCAACGTGAATGTCGTTAGCTCCGTCATCCATATAGGGGTTGAATACAACAAAGAGGTGGTAGACCGTGCCACCATGTTAGAAAATACAGCTACGACTTGGGGTGTGGGCTCAACTGGAACGCATAGTCGAAATCCAAACTTCATCCTGTCGAGCGTGTCGCAGCACACGGACAAGTTCATCGACGAGTATCTGCGCGTGAATGCGGACGCCTGCAAGTAGGCTTGGGCACTCACGTATATAGGTCCCCAAAATTGACCCCCCTGGTTTTGTGCTCTTGAACACACCTTGTTGTTTGGACAGACGAGGTGGGGGAGATGCTGGTTGTGGAGACGATTGCGCGGATCCGTCGGGATCATCTGGTGAAGGGCGTTCCGATCAAGAAGATCGCCCGGGATTTGAGGGTTTCGAAGAACACGGTGCGCAAGGTGGTACGGGGCGATGAGACCTCCTACAGCTACGAGCGCAAGATCCAGCCGCTGCCGAAGCTGGGGCCGTGGGTGGAGGAGTTGGAGCGCCGGCTTGAGGCCAACGAGAAGAAGCCGCGCCGGGACCGCTTTTCTCTGCTGCGGATTCATGAAGACCTTGCGGCTCTGGGCTATGGCGGCGGCTACGACGCGGTGCGCCGCTACGCCAGGACCTGGCGTCGGCGGTGGCGGCTGTTGTCGCCGTCGCAGGGTTTTGTGCCGCTGAGCTTCGATCCCGGCGAGGCCTACCAGTTCGACTGGAGCCACGAGTACGCGCGCCTGTCGGGTGTGACGACCAAGGTGAAGGCGGCGCACATGCGGCTCTGCTACAGCCGTATGCAGCTGGTTCAGATCTTCCCGCGCGAGAGCCAGGAGATGGTGTTCGAGGCGCATGAGCGCGCCTTCCGTTTCTTCGGCGGGGTCTGCCGGCGGGGCATCTACGACAACATGAAGACGGCGGTGAGCATGGTCTTCGTGGGCAAGGAGCGCGCCTACAACCGGCGCTTTCTGGAGCTGTGCTCCCACCATCTGGTGGAGCCGGTGGCGTGCACTCCGGGTGCGGGCTGGGAGAAGGGCCAGGTCGAGAGGCAGGTGGGTGACGTCCGCGGCCGCCTGTTCGTGCCCATCCCGCGGGGCGGCTCCTACGCCGAGATCAACGCGTGGCTGATGGATCGGTGTATCGAGGACGCCAAGAAGCGGCCGCATCCGACGATCGAGGGCAAGACGGTGTGGCAGGTGTTCGAGGAGGAGCGGCCCTTCCTGATGGCCTATCGCGGCCCCTTCGACGGCTTCCACGCCACCGAGGTATCGGTCTCCAAGACCTGTCTGGTGCGCTTCGACAACAACCACTACAGCGTGGCGGCCCGCGCCGTCGGGCGGACGGTCGACGTGCGGGCCTATGCCGATCGTATTGTCATCCGCCAGGATGGCGAGACTGTTGCCGAACACCCCCGGAGCTTTGGACGCGGTGAGATCGCCTGCAATCCATGGCACTACGTGCCGATCCTGACACGGAAGCCCGGTGCGCTGAGGAATGGCGCGCCTTTCAAGGGTTGGCAACTGCCCGGCGCGCTGGGCCGCATACGGGCGCGGCTCACCGGCCGCGACGACGGCGATCGTCAGATCGTCAAAATCCTCGCGGCGGTGCTGGAGGACGGGCTGGAGGCGGTCGAGGCGGCCTGCGCCGAAGCGCTCGCCTGCGGCGCCTGCAGCGCTGATGTTGTGCTCAACATCCTCGCCCGGCAGTGCCAGCAGCAGCCGCCGCCGGCCATCCCAACGCCCGAGGGCCTGCAGCTTCGCCACCAGCCGGTGGCCGACTGCCGCCGCTACGACCGCCTGAGGGAGGCCGGTCATGGAGCGTCATGATGTGCTGGCGATGATGACGGCGCTGAAGCTTGCAGGCATGCGCGCCGCCTACGACGACATCCTCGCCGACGGGCTCAAGCGCCGTCATCCGGTGCAACAGATCATCGGTACGCTGCTGCAGACCGAGGTCGCCGACAAGCAGGCGCGCTCCATCAAGTACCAGATGACGTCCGCCAAGCTGCCGACGGCCAAGGAGCTGGCCGACTTCGACTTCGCCGCTTCCCCGGGCAATGAGCCCCTGATCCAGGAACTCGCCGGCGGCGACTTCCTGGAGAGCAAGCGCAACATCGTGCTGGTCGGCGGCACCGGCAAGACCCATCTCGCCGTCGCCATCGCCCGCGCCTGTATCAGAAAGGGCGCCCGTGGCCGCTGCTACAACGTCGTCGACCTGGTCAACCACCTCGAGGCCGAACTCCGCTCCGGACGCCAGGGCCGTACCGCGGACCAACTCGTCCGACGCGACTTCGTCATCCTCGACGAACTCGGCTATCTGCCCTTCGCCCAGGCCGGCGGCCAGCTGCTGTTCCACCTGATGAGCCGGCTCTACGAGCGCACCTCGATCATCGTCACCACCAACCTCGCTTTCGGCGAATGGCCCTCCGTCTTCGGCGACCCCAAGATGACCACCGCGCTGCTCGACCGCCTGACCCACCATTGCGAGATCATCGAAACGAGAGCTGGCGCTTCAAGAACCGCTCCTGACCGGACGCCGGCCGTGCCTGCGGCCCGCTTGCCCCGGTGGGTCAACAGGCTTGACGTATACGTCAAGCCCACGCGGCTTCGCTCCGCGCACCGCAAGGCGCTACACGAAGCCGCTCGGGTCCCCCCTATTGACTACCGGGACAACCTCCGCCGTGCCACTCAGGGGGTCAATATTGCACGCCGATAGGGGGTCAATATTGCACGCCGATTGACACAGGCGCGTGAAGGTAAAGAGCTTGTCGCCCGCTTCTGCGAGGCTGTCCGCGACGGCCCTGCATTTCAGCCGCCACTTGCGGACAAACGCCTTGCGGCGGGTTTCCACCTCGGAGGCAGTGTCGGCATAGATCATATCGCGGTAATCTTCGCTCAGCTCGTCATGCATGTGTTTGGGAGCATGACCCAGAAGGTTGCGGTGCTTGTGCACGGTGCAGCGTTGAACGGGAAGGTCATCGCCCCAAAGCGCCGACAGAGCCGCCTCCAGTCCCGGCGCGCCATCGACGATGACAAACCCGGGCCGTTTCAGTCCACGCGCATCAAGGTCGTCGAGGAACTGGCGCCACGCCGCCTGGCTTTCTCCGCCCATATTCCCGATCGAAAGCAAGACCTTCTGGCCATCCCGGCGCACCCCTATAGCCGCGAGAACCGAGATGTTGGTGGCCTTGCGATCCAGTCGGGTCTTGATCACAGTACCGTCAAGGATCAGCCGAACGATATCCTCATCCGCGAGGCCACGGCTGCACCAGGCGTCCCAATCGACCTTCACCTTGCGCCACGCCCGGCTCACAACGTCCTTGCTCACAGCACCCCGGAAGAGCCCGAACAGCGCGCGTTTCACCCGCCGCGTGTTGGTTCCGGACAGATACACCGAAGCGATCAGCGCCTCGGCCTTTCTGGTCAGCCGCTGGTAGCGCGGCAGCGCCCGCGAACGCCATTCCGACGCCCGACCGTCTTCCTCAACGATCCGTGCACGCGGCACGCTCACCCTCTCGGTCCCGAATGTCCCCGTCAGTTGCCGCTCCCGGTGCCCGTTCCGATACCCTTGCCGAAGCGCGTCCTCTCGACCGTATCGGCAGCGCCCGAGAAACTGCGCAAGTTCCTCCTCAAAAACGGCCTCGATCGTGGATCTGATGTTCTCCCGCAGCCGGTCCTCGAGCGGATCATAGCCGGCGTCATTGGCCAGTAGCGAAAGCGCGGAAGTCTCGGTAGTGTTCTTCATGGCGTGATCTCCTTGGCGGTGCTAGCCGCCGGTTGGGTGATTGTCTTGTCACCCGGAGATTACGCCATCCTCAAATTTCCACCACTTTCGAGACACAACCCTTCGTTCTACCTTTGGTGGGAACACGTACCCGGCGCCATGTACCGTCTTGATGAATTGTGGATGTTTCGTGTCCTCCTCGATCTTCCGTCGTAGACGGCTGACGAGGTTGTCGATCGTGCGGTCGAACGGCGACCAATCTCGGCTCTTCGTTATGTCGAGCAAATGGTCGCGGCTGAGGACCCGGCTAGGATTTGTCGCCAGGGCCTCGAGGAGCTGAAATTCCCCGGTTGTCAACGGAATGCTGTTTCCATCGGGCGCTCTAAGCTGCCGCTTTCCAAGGTCGAGCGTCCAGCCGCCGAACTCCAGGGTCTGCGTGTAGGCACCAGACTCCATGCCGCCGGCGCTCTTGGCGCGACGTAACACGCTTCGCACGCGCGCCAACAATTGCCGCAGGTCGCACGGCTTGGATAAGGGCACCTCTAAAAATGCCATTTTCGCGCACCGTCGGTTTAGAATCGGGTTGACGATTTGTTGACATCGGGAGGGGTGTTCATGGGTCAGATAGGATTTTTTGATCTTTCGAAGCGGTATACCGGGCTGGACGCCAAGAACGAGCCTCTGGCGAAAATCGACGAGGTTGTTCCGTGGGAAGACTTCCGTGGGTGTTTGGATGCGGTGTGTCGGCGTTCGGACAAGGCGCGCAAGTCGCGGGCGGGACGCAAGCCGTGGGACGCGGTGGTGATGTTCAAGACGATCATTCTGAGCGCACTCTACAATCTGTCGGACGATCAGGTTGAGCATCAGATCCGGGATCGTCTGTCGTTCATGCGGTTTTTGGGGTTGGGTCTGGAGGACCGGGTTCCCGATGCCAAGACAGTGTGGCTGTACCGCGAACAGTTGACGCAAGCTGGGGTGATCGAGACCTTATTCGAGACGTTCGATGGCCACCTGAAGGATCAGGGCTATCTGGCGATGGGCGGCCAGATCATCGACGCCTCGATCGTGGCGGTGCCCAAACAGCGCAACAGCCGCAAGGAGAACGCGGGGATAAAGGCTGGCGAGACGCCGGAATGCTGGCAGGATAAGCCGGCAAAGCGGCGCCAAAAGGATGTCGAGGCGCGGTGGACCAAGAAGCACGGCAGGAGCCATTACGGCTACAAGAACCATGTCAACGTGGACCGTCGGCACAAGCTGGTGCGGCGCTATCAGGTGAGCGACGCGGCGACGCACGACAGTAAGGTTCTCGACGATATCCTGGATGGGGACAACACGGCCTTGGGCGTATGGGCGGACAGCGCTTATCGCTCGGCGGAGATCGAGGCGGCGCTGAAGAAGAAGGGGTTGAGGAGCCGGATCCATCGCAAAGCCCGCCGCAACAAGCCGCTGAGCGAGCGCGAGAAGCAAGGCAACAAGACCCGTTCGTCCGTTCGGGTCCGCGTCGAGCATGTTTTCGGGGCCCAGAGCAACGACATGGGCGGGACGCTGCTGCGTAGTGTCGGGCTGGCGCGGGCAAAGGCTCGGATAGGGCTTGAAGAACCTCGCCTACAACATGCGCCGTCTGGTCCAACTGAACCGCCTCGCCGCGGCGGTGTGACAATACTCTGAGTAGGAGATCGCCTGGGCACGGTCTTGAAGCGGAAATAGCTCAATTGGAGCGCGGGAAACTCCCGGAAATCCCGGTGCCAGCATGGCCGCAGACGGCCACAGCCCGTTTAACCAATCATCCTCTGTCAAATCGCGAATTCTTAGAGGTGCCCATATGTAATCATCGGCACCAATCTCGAGCCCGACAATTTGGTCGACGGGATCGCCTTTGCCCGTGAGGATAATTATCCCGACGTTGTTCGATTTTCGAATTCTCTGGGTTATCAACAGGCCGTCCTCTCCCGGCATCATCAGGTCGAGAATCACAAGATCGACGGCGCTTTGCTCCAACACTTCGCGCATCGCCAGTCCGCTTTCCGCGGTGCTTACGTGAAATCCTGTAGCGCACCCGGTTCCTTGGACACAAGTTTGTCTCACGCGGCGGGCCTGATTGAGATCGCGGCGTGCCACGCCTGACGAGCTTGAGCGGGGCTCAGGTAGCCGTTCTTTTCGACGATCCACTGGGCATTGTAGAGTTCGACGAAGTCGCGGACGGCGTCCCGCAGCTCCGCGATGTTGCAGTAGATGCGACCATGGATGATCTGTTCCTTCAGCGTGCGATTGAACCGCTCGGCGACGCCGTTGGTCTGGGGCTCGGCGACGAAGGCGTAGGACGGCTGGATGCCCCAGAACTTGATCTGGTTGGTGAAGTGGTCCGACAGATACTGGGAGCCGTGATCCATCCGCAAGGCCAGCCCCCGAGCCGCGCCGGCCGCGGTCGAGCCATACAGCCCGGCAAGCCCCATGGAGATCGGCTGCAGGGCGGCGAAGCGGTCGCCGCGCTTGCAGACATGCCAGCCGACACACTCGGCGTTCCAATGCTCGACGGCGGTGAAGATCCAGCCCCAGCCGTCGTCCACCGTGAACACCCGAACGCCATCGGTGCCCCACATGAGGTTCGGGGCATGAGTGATGATCTCACCGTCATGGGGATTGCCGCCACGGCGGCGGCAGCGATGGGGCGAGAGCAGATTGTTCTCGCGCATCAGGCGGAGCACCCGCTTGCGGGCAACCCGGATGTCGCGACAGACCCGAAGCCGAGCCCAGACCTTGCGGTAGCCCTCGCCCTCCCAGGGCGATGCCTCCAGGTCGGCTTTGATCGCCACCAGCAGCGCCTGGTCCGAGATCGCGGGCTTCGGTCCCCGACGCTTTGCCGGCGGCGGCTCGGCGTGCTGGCCGGAGGTCATGGCGTAGAACGAGGAGCGGGCCATGCCCCAGGCGGCGCAGACCCGCCGCAGGCCGTAGGCCAGACCCGTGCCGGGAGAGGTGGCGGCACTCATCGCCGCGACCTCCGCCGCCCCAAAGGGCCGAAGGTCTCCGTCTTGGCCTCCAGCAGTTCCACCTGCATGGTCAACTCTCCGATCCGCTTCATGGCGCTATCCAGTTCCGCCTGCACCGGATCGCCCTTGCGTTGCTTGAGCGAGGCGTCGATCCCGCCGATCGCTTTCTCACGCCACTGCTCGAGCCGGAAGATCTCTACGCCCAACTGGCGCGACAGAAGTTGCACCGGCTCGTCACGCAAAAGCTGCAGAACGACCTCACGCTTGCGCGCCACTGTCCATCGCTGGCCAAGTCCCAGCGGGCCTGCCGGCAAAGCCTGGCCTGGGGAAAACGTGGACGAGCCAAGCTCGCCAGCATTTACCACAGGCCCATCAACAGCAACTTTCTTCTCAAAATTATCGGTCATGTTCCGGTCCTCCTTGGACACTTCGATTAAGCCAATTCTGTGTCCAAGGAAATCGGGTCCGACTCACTTACGTGAAATCCCTGGTCGGGCAAATAGTCCTTCAAGCCCTAACATATGTCAGGCTCATCATCGACCACGAGAATATGCGGTGCGTCCGTCAAAACGGTCAGTTACCTGTTTTCAGTTGTCGAATACTTCAGCACATATTGTGCGCGAAGGAAATCTAGCTGTACCAACACATTGTTTCAACAATGGAAATGCGCGATTCTTGGGATACAGTCTTAAACAAATTTGGACATACTTAAATACTGCGACTAAACGTGCAGAATTGTTGCTTGCCATACTACGCGATACTGAGAATTCGATTGCATGTTATTACTTTAAACAATGTTTATATAGCGTTGAATTTGTTGAGAGAGCTGCTGATCGTTCGCGGTTTGGTGCGGGTCCCCTATTGGCACAGGCGGTGTCGCCTAGCCGGCCTTGAGGAATAGGGCGTTGATTTCGTCGAGGTTCGGCAGTGGGTGCGCGGTCGGCAGCGTATAGATGAACGAGCGATGCAAAAGCCGACGGTCGTCCTCGTAGGGCTCGATTTCGGTCGCGCTGTGCATCGTCGCGTGGTTGTCCCAAATGATAAGATCTCCCGGCGTCCAGCTGTGGCGGTAGACGAGGTGAGGCTGCGTCGCGTGAGCGACGAGCGCCACTAGCAGATCGTCTTTCTCCTCATCGCTCATGCCCTCGATCTCTTTTACGCCGGCTGCACCGCCAAAATAGAAGGTTTGTCGGCCAGTTACCGGATGGGTCTGAACCATATCCTGCCAGACGTCGGGTATAGCGGCACGTTCCGCCGCAGTAAGCGGTTTGTGAGACTTGGGGTCTCGTTTGCGGATCTTGTCGTTGCGCCAGTTGAAACTGATCAGGCAGCGCCGGCCCTCGATTCGTTTCTTGAGGTCGGCGGGAAGCGTCTCATACGCCGAGTGGGTGCCGCAAAACATCGTGTCGCCGCCTTCGCGCGGGACTTCCATCGCATAGAGAAATGTCACCGCATTGACGTGGTTGGTCGAGTTGCCGTCCGTATGCCAGGACACGCCGTTGCGATTGTAGAAGGCGATCGGTTCGCCACTCTCGTCAACGATATTGCCGACCTTCGAGACTTCAGGTGCATCGGGCAGGTTGTACTGTTTACGGGTTTCGATCTTTGGGGTGCCAAAGAGATGGGCGAAGCGCGCTTGGTCGGCGGGCGACAAATCCTGGCCAGGGAACAGCAACAGCGAGTGTTCGTAGTAAGTGTCGAGAATTTCCTGAAACGCGTCGTCGGCGACCTCGCGCGACAAGTCGACTCCCGTAACCTCGGCGCCAAATTTCGTCATGAGCGGCCGCAGCGAAATCGTCATCTCGTTTCTCCAGAAGCTCGCACTGGATACTGCATGCGAGGCAATATCAACTCACGATCGTTTGCCTGCTGCTACCTCCGCTCAGTCCAGCATGATGCAGCACAAAATGGAAGGGGTCAGGATCGGGCAACCGACCCGATCGAACGTTGCCGGGAGCTCCAAATTCGTGCAGGAGTCCGCCATGCGCGTCATTCACGGAGCGGAAGAACTGAGTGCGCTTGTCGGCGAGGAGCTGGGTGTCAGCGATTGGCTGGACATCACTCAGGATCGCGTCGACCGATTCGCGGAAGCGACGGGCGACGACTATTGGATACATACGGATCCGGATCGCGCCGAAGCGGCGTCGCCGTTTGGTTCAACAGTCGCACATGGTTATCTGACACTTTCATTGGTCACGGTGCTGCAGCGCGGAATCGCGCGTGTCGAAGATTGTGGGACCGCCATCAACTATGGCGTCGACCGCGTGCGTTTCATCAATCCCGTGCGCGTCGGCTGCCGGGTGAGGGCGCGGCAGACGGTTCAGTCAGTCGTGCTTCTGAAGAGCGGCAACGTCAAGGTCACCAACGAAGTGGTAGTCGAAATAGATGGTGAGGATAGGCCAGCCTGTATCGCAGCGACCCTTACGGTATACTTGCCGTGAGCATGCGCTAGGCATTTTGTTCACAGTCATCCGTCAGCGATGAAGTATTTATCTCGTCAATTTCATAGGAAGAGTTTGAGAATGGCGGACGTTGAGCTCTTCAACACGGCGCTCAGTCCATTTGGCCATCGCGTCCGGCTCATGCTGGCCGAGAAGGGCATCGACTACACGCAGACCGATATCGACCTGAGCAACCGCGCCGACGAGTATTACGCGGTGTCGCCATATGGCAAAGTGCCAACGCTGCGATGCGGGTCCGATTATGTGTGGGAATCTGTTGTGATTTGCGAGTATCTCGACGAGGCGTATCCGTCGCCGTCGATGATGCCGCCGGATCCAGGTACGAGGGCGTTGGCGCGTAGCTGGATGGACTTCTGCAACACGCGCCTTATCAGCCCGTTGATTAAGTGGCTTTTTCCGGCTCTCCACCCCCCCAGATGAGGAATGCGGCGGCGAAAGCCGACTGGCCGCTCTGCGAACCCCCCCCGTGCCACCAGCATGGCCCCGGTGGGCGTGAGCAGAACGAAAATACCGCCATATCCGCCCGCCACGGCCTCCCGCGGGGTGCCGGCGCCGATGAGCTGGCGCATCAGTAACGATAGATTGTGGCCGGCGACGTGGAGCAGGTATCGCTTGTGCACATTCTCTCGCCCGCGCAGCCAGGTTCGTCGCATGCCGCCACGATCGAGGTTGTGGGCAAAGCAGCGCTCGACGATCTCGGCGCGCAGCTTGAAGGCCTCGCGGGCGACCCCGGACTTGAGCCGCGCACGGTTGTTGGTGACCGCGCGCCGCGCCGCCTCATCACCGTGCCAGCGCGAAAAGCCGGTCTGCTTGGGCGCCGCGATCCGGGTCTTCCAGGGACTGTCGTCCAGAGCCCTCAAGACCGCCCGTGAGTGATAACCTTTGTCGGCGACGCATTCGGCCGGCTCCTCCGACGTCGGTGCCGCATCCACCGCCCCGAGGTTTGCCTCGGCCTTCGCCAGGGTCTTGGAAAGCGTCGTGGTGTCGCCCTCATCGGCCGGGTGCAGCTCGGCCGCCACCACCGCGCCGGTGTCCAGATCCACCGCGTGCTCGGGCTTGTAGGCCAGATGCGTCGTGCCGTCCTTCATCTTGGCGATCTTGACCTCGGGGTCGCTCTTCGAAACCCAATCCGTGTTGGAAAGCTTCTTGCCCTTGCGCTTCCGCTCCAGACGCGCCAGGTCCTCGGCCGTGGGTGTCTCGACCCCGCTTTCCCGGGCCAGGCGCTCCAGCATCTCCCGGTAGCCTTCGCCGTTGGCGCGCCGCACGATGTTCCGCAGCGCCGCGTTGGCCTCCATGGTCGAGGCATCGACGCCGATGCGCTTGCCCTTGATCAGCCCCGCCTCGGCGATCAGCACCAGAACCCAGTCGAAGACCGCCGCGTGGACTTCATGGGGCAGGCGCGTGCGGCTCCGTGACAGCCAGGAATGGTCCGGTACCCGATCACGGCTCCCCAGTCGCAGGAACGCCCGCAGCGAAAGCGAGTCCGAGCAGCGCCACTCCAGACCGCGCTCGCTGTCGATGCCCTCGAAGTAGCCCACCAGGTGCATCCGGAAATAGCGCCCGGGCGGCACCGAGGGCGCGCCCATCCGGGCCGCGTAATAAGGCCGGCAGCTCGCCTCGGCAAAGGCGTCGAAGCCGCCCTCGATCAGCACCGACTGCAAGCGGTCATAAAACACATGACCCGGAGAGCGCGGCATCTCCGACCAGCTCACCATCAGGTCCCCCTGACCATCCTTCTGCCGTCCCATCGCCATCGGCAAATCCCCCTGCAAATCAGGGAACCAGAGAATCAGACGGCGCCGACTTAATCAACGGGCTGTTATGCCCGCGTTTCGCGAACTCATCATGGAGCAGAAACGCGCGCGCTGGCCTGCATTATTGGAGCAAGTGACCGGCCATCTCGAGTTCATCGAGCAGCGTGGGCTGGTCCACGCGGGGCCCCACTGGATTGGTGAGCAGGTAGGCGTCGTCGACGTCGTCTTCTGGCCGTGGTTCGAGCGCCTCGGGCTTCATAGCCATTATCGCGGTCTCGAGTTTCCGAGTCACTGCAAGCGTCTCAGCCGATGGGCGGATGCAATGCGGGCACGTCGGGCGGTACAGGCGGAGTCCATGCCGCTCGATTTTTACATTGAGCGATACGCGCGGTTCGCCGGACCTGTGCAGGCGATCGACGGATAAAGCCTCGCCCGAAGAAAAAGGGCCGCAACGGTGTATCGCGACCCTCTCCGTAACAAATGTGGAATTCGGCTAGAAATCCATTCCACCCATGCCGCCCATGCCGCCCATGCCGCCCATGTCTGGGGCGGGCATCGCCGGCTTCTTCTCCGGCTTCTCGGCGATCATTGCTTCGGTAGTGATCAGGAGCCCGGCAACCGAAGCCGCGTCCTGAAGTGCTGCACGGACGACCTTCGTTGGGTCGATGATGCCGGCCTTCACAAGGTCACAATACTTTCCATTTTGGGCGTCGTAACCCCAGCTTATATTGCTGTTTTCCATCAGCTTTCCAACCACGACCGAGCCTTCTACACCCGCATTTTCAACGATCTGGCGTGCCGGTGACTGGATGGCACGTCGCACGATGTCGATGCCGACGCGTTGCTCGTCGTTGGCAGGCTTGAGGTTTTTGAGCACCTTCGCGGCACGCAAGAGCGGCACACCGCCACCGGCAAGGATGCCCTCTTCGACAGCGGCCCGCGTTGCATGCATGGCGTCGTCGACCCGGTCCTTGCGATCCTTAACCTCAATCTCGGTCGCACCGCCGACCCTGATGACCGCAACGCCGCCGGCGAGCTTAGCAAGCCTTTCCTGCAGCTTTTCTCGGTCATATTCGGAAGTGGTTTCCTCGATCTGGTTTCGGATCTGTCCGCAACGGCCCTGAATGGCCGACTTCTTGCCAGCGCCGTCGATGATCGTCGTCTCGTCCTTGCTGATGACGACGCGCTTAGCACTGCCCAGCATGTCGAGCGCGACATTCTCAAGTTTGATACCGAGATCTTCCGATATCATCTGGCCGCGTGTCAGGACACCGATGTCCTCAAGCATGGCCTTGCGGCGATCGCCAAATCCTGGCGCCTTGACGGCAGCAACCTTAAGTCCGCCCCGCAGCTTATTGACGACGAGCGTGGCAAGGGCTTCGCCCTCGACGTCCTCGGCTATGATCAAGAGCGGCTTGCTGGATTGGACAACGGCTTCGAGCATCGGCAGCAAGGCCTGTAAGCCGGACAGTTTCTTCTCGTGGATGAGGATATAGGGGTCCTCGAGTTCGACAGACATCTTGTCCGCATTGGTGATGAAGTACGGCGAGAGATAGCCGCGGTCGAACTGCATGCCTTCGACCACATCGAGCTCGGTCTCCAGGCTCTTGGCCTCCTCGACCGTAATCACGCCCTCGTTGCCAACCCGCTCCATTGCCTGTGCCAGCATGGCACCGACTTCCGCGTCGCCGTTAGCTGAGATCGTCCCCACTTGAGAGATTTCGGCGTTGGTCGTGACCTTCTTAGAGCGTTTCCCAAGTTCGCCAACCACGGCCTCTACGGCAAGATCGACACCGCGCTTCAGATCCATTGGGTTCATACCGGCGGCAACCGCTTTGGCGCCTTCGCGTACTATCGACTGGGCAAGAACGGTGGCCGTCGTGGTGCCATCGCCGGCGACATCGTTGGTCTTGCTGGCAACTTCGCGCACCATCTGCGCACCCATATTCTCGAACTTGTCGCTAAGCTCGATGTCCTTGGCAACGGTGACGCCGTCCTTGGTGATGCGCGGCGCCCCGAACGATTTGTCGAGGACGACGTTGCGTCCTTTCGGGCCGAGCGTAACCTTTACCGCGTCTGCGAGAATGTCGACGCCGCGCAGCATCTTCGTGCGCGCGTCGGTACCAAATTTAACTTCTTTTGCAGCCATTATTGAGTGTCCTCCTGGTTAGGCAGCTTTTTTGATCTTCTTGACGTTTTCAATGACGCCCATGATGTCGGACTCGCGCATGATCACCAGCTCTTCGCCGTCAATCTTGATCTCGTTTCCCGACCATTTTCCAAACACGATCCGGTCACCCGGCTTGACGTCGAGCGGGACAAGTTTGCCCTGGTCGTCGCGTGCGCCTTGGCCGACCGCAATGACATCGCCCTCCATCGGCTTTTCTTTTGCCGTATCGGGGATGATGATTCCACCAACCGACATCTCGTCCTCGTCGAGACGACGAATCAGGACACGGTCGTGTAACGGCTTGAATTTCATGCCTTAAACCTCCGTAAACATACCGGTTATCACTAAGTTTGAGTTCGATAGTGGAATTGGCACTCTCAATAGGAGAGCGCTAATGCCAAGCGGGAAGTAGGAAAACCCCGCCACTCTGTCAAGGGCGTTTCCTAATCTTTTTAACGGATGTTTGTTAGCAGACTCCGCTTGCTGCTGCCAATCGCTTGATTCTTAACATATTTTCGTACTTTTGGCTTGATTGTCGCATTGGACTGTTGCAAGCTTAATTGGCGAGCGAAAACGGGCGGAGTGAGGAATGAACCGACGTCATGGTCGAATGCTTGAACTGCAGTTGCAGGGATATAGACTTTCCACTGCAGAGATTTTCTATCACATGCCCGACCATCCAGCGCTCTTGCAAACCTTCCTGTGGCAACAGATGGATTTCGCGCCCAAATTTCCCAAACTCCATGAGTTTCTCAAGTTCTGGGAAGATAGTCTGGATGGGCGCTTGCACTCGGTGCGCGTCATGAACGCCCGGCTCATCAAGCCAGCCGAATTCAAGGCCGTCGACGGCGTCTTCACGCTCCACTGATCTCGATGCCGAGCATTCTTGCGGAGCGCACGGACTCATCCTACTTTCTGACAACCGGCGGGGAGTGGCGCAGCCTGGTAGCGCATCTGCTTTGGGAGCAGAGGGTCGCTGGTTCGAATCCAGTCTCCCCGACCATTTTGACAGTCCGCGAGGATGACGGGCAACCAGAGGCAAATGATACAGGTCAGAATCTACAGTCCGGCCAAGACGGCGATGCAGTCTGGGCGGACCAAGACCAATGAGTGGGTGATGGAATTCGAGCCCGAGGCGCCGTCCACTCCCGATCCGCTGATGGGCTGGAGCAGCTCGAGCGATATGCGCCGCCAGGTGCTCTTGCGGTTCGACAGCGAGGAGGAGGCGGTCGCCTATGCCCGCCGGCACGGTTATATCTACAATGTCGAAAAGCCGAAGGAGCCCCAAATCAAGCTCAAGAATTACGCCGATAATTTCGCTAAGTCGAGACGCGAGCCCTGGACGCATTAAAGCGTGAGAAGATCGGCCGCAGCGCCGCCACACGTGACCCAGCCCCCGTAGCTCAGCGGATTAGAGCAGCTGACTTCTAATCAGCAGGTCGCAGGTTCGAGTCCTGCCGGGGGCGCCAAATTAAATCATTGAAAAATAAAGGTAATTATGACGATCGCTTGGAGTGAGGATCGTGTGTGTTGACAACGTATTGGCAAATCAAACAATGGAGGGAATCATGACGAACGATGACAAGCGGGATGTCATGACCGACGACACCCCGTTCAGTCGGAAAGCGGTTGCTGCCTTTCTTTCCGCTCTTGCATTTGCGCTCTACACAAATATGCCACGAAGTGCAGAAGATGGTGCATCCCGTGATCATATACGGGATTCTCTCGATCACTGTGTTGAACTTCTGAAGAATCCTTCGCTGAATCTGTCACCTGATCAGCTTGCTGAGGTGCGGCAATTGAGGGCATTTCTGCTGAATGCCCTTGATCTCCCAGTGATGAAATTTTTGATCCATCTGAGGGCTCCGGGTAGATAGGTCTGAAGTAGACATAGCACTTAGGCGTCGAGCTCAAGCCGTCTTCGGTTTGCGCCGAAGGTCGTTCCAAGGCTTCGTTGGCCCGTCCAATTTGAAACATCTCACGCATAACATGCGGCAAGTGAGAGTCGGCTGAAATTTGCGCCCGCAACATGAGCACGGCCTCGCCGGTCGGCCTGTAGGCGCATCGGCAACACTCTTGGTCATTGGCGCACGCCGCCGCCAGACGGCTGTGTCTCGAAAGTGGTGGAAATTTGAGGTGGCGTAATCTCCGGGTGACAAGACAACCACCCAACCGGCGGCTAGCACCGCCAAGGAGATCACGCCATGAAGAACACTACCGAGACTTCGGCGCTTTCGCTACTGGCCAATGACGCCGGCTATGATCCGCTCGAGGACCGGCTGCGGGAGAACATCAGATCCACGATCGAGGCCGTTTTTGAGGAGGAACTTGCGCAGTTTCTCGGGCGCTGCCGATACGGTCGAGAGGACGCGCTTCGGCAAGGGTATCGGAACGGGCACCGGGAGCGGCAACTGACGGGGACATTCGGGACCGAGAGGGTGAGCGTGCCGCGTGCACGGATCGTTGAGGAAGACGGTCGGGCGTCGGAATGGCGTTCGCGGGCGCTGCCGCGCTACCAGCGGCTGACCAGAAAGGCCGAGGCGCTGATCGCTTCGGTGTATCTGTCCGGAACCAACACGCGGCGGGTGAAACGCGCGCTGTTCGGGCTCTTCCGGGGTGCTGTGAGCAAGGACGTTGTGAGCCGGGCGTGGCGCAAGGTGAAGGTCGATTGGGACGCCTGGTGCAGCCGTGGCCTCGCGGATGAGGATATCGTTCGGCTGATCCTTGACGGCACTGTGATCAAGACCCGACTGGATCGCAAGGCCACCAACATCTCGGTTCTCGCGGCTATAGGGGTGCGCCGGGATGGCCAGAAGGTCTTGCTTTCGATCGGGAATATGGGCGGAGAAAGCCAGGCGGCGTGGCGCCAGTTCCTCGACGACCTTGATGCGCGTGGACTGAAACGGCCCGGGTTTGTCATCGTCGATGGCGCGCCGGGACTGGAGGCGGCTCTGTCGGCGCTTTGGGGCGATGACCTTCCCGTTCAACGCTGCACCGTGCACAAGCACCGCAACCTTCTGGGTCATGCTCCCAAACACATGCATGACGAGCTGAGCGAAGATTACCGCGATATGATCTATGCCGACACTGCCTCCGAGGTGGAAACCCGCCACAAGGCGTTTGTCCGCAAGTGGCGGCTGAAATGCAGGGCCGTCGCGGACAGCCTCGCAGAAGCGGGCGACAAGCTCTTTACCTTCACGCGCCTGTCCAAGAGCCAATGGAAATCAGCCCGAACGACCAACGCCATTGAGCGTCTCAACGAGGAGTTCAAGCGCCGGATCAAAACACAGACCGTGCTGCCGTGTCCCGAAACAGTGCCGATGCTCCTCTGGGCGCTCCTCGCTTCCGGCCAAATCCAGATGCGCAAAGTCGATGGATGGGGAACCCTCGATCAGCTAATCGCCGACGAAACCCTTGACCGAGCGGCCTGACCGCCGCAAAACTCAGCCCGCTCGGAGAGGCGCCAAAACCAATTTCCACCACTTTCGAGACACAACCCCGCCAGACAAAGCGCGGGCAAGCTCAAGCATGTGGTCGCCGGGTTTGGGTTTAGTGCTGCGTTCGCGTGATCGTTGGACGTGCCCGTGCGCCGTGCCTGCCGCGTCTAGGACGTGGGCGAGCGCTTCATGCAACGTCGTGACATATTGCCGGAGCTGGTCGGCGTCCATGCGGGCCAAGGCGCGATCATCGAGTATCTATCGCAACCGCCGCCGACGCTGGCCTTGCTCAAGAAAAGCGTCGAGCGCGGGGCGAGCTGGTGCTGGTAGGCGCGGCACGCCTGGTCCCGGTGGTGGCGTCATACCTGCCGTCGGTGGAGTTGGTCTAGGTCTAGGTCCGGCTGTGATTGCCCTCGCTAATTTGGCCTGCCTCATCGTTCCTTGTTGGGCCAGCTTTTGAGCAACGCCACCGATAACTGCCGGTGCGGCAAGTCCGAGCATTCCGCCAGCCCCGCCAGCTAGCCCCATGCCGACACCACCACCGACAAGGGCGTTTAAGACGTTGCGCCGCTGGCCCTCGCCCATTGATAAGCCGCCGAGAATACGGAGTGCGTTTCTGGTAGGTGTGCCGGACGAAACGGCCTTGATCGCGGCCTTTTCTGGCTCCGAAAATCCGCGCATCAGCTTTTTGTTTCTGAGTAATCGGCTAAACTCGTTTCTCAATCCGCTTTCAACTCCGGATGCTCTGCTGCTAGCGCGCTCAATCGTTTCGTCGATAAGTTCGCTTTTTCGCAGCCGTGCCCACAATTGGCGTCCTTGACCTAGAGCCACGCCAAGATCGCCGCTTCCTTCTTCAACAAAACTGTCCAGCGCTTCGGTTGCGATCCCGGCCAGCCTTCGCTCGTCCGGCTCCGCGCTCTTGCTCACAGCGCCAATTTGCCGCCGCAAAATTTGAAGATCCGCTAGCGTCAGTGGCGTTGTCGCATTCTCGCTCATCAAATCGAGCACGCGGGACATTTTTGGATGCAGTAGTTTGTCCGTGCCTTCCGATTTGAGCCGCTTCGTCAGACCTTCCACGAATGGAGTATAGACCCTCTCAGGGATTGTTCCTTGCGCCTGATCCGCTATGTCATATTGCGCCCTTGCGGCCTGCCTCAAGTCGTCCGCTGACGCCGCGCCCTCAATTACCTTATCGCCTGCCCGCTTCGCCGTCCGGCCTGCTATGGCTTTCGAAATACCAGAGCCAGCGCCACCTAGACCAGCGCCCAAGGTTGCCCCGACAACAGCATTGCTAGCTCGCTCTCCGGGCTGTGCTGTTCCTGCGCCGTACAAACCACCACCGACCGCGCCGCCGGTCAAAGCACGAGCAAGAGCGGGCACGCCGCGTGCCAGTGCCGCCGCGCCAGCGCCTACAGCCGCAGTTGGAATCGCGCCGCCGATTTCGGCCACTGTGGATGCAATAGGGTGTTTTCCTCGGAATTGGTCCAAGTCAGAGTTACGCGCGGCAAGTCTCTCGTGGTACATGTCGCTGAACAACTCATCGGACCCTGTGAGTTTCTTGCGCTTGCCCCGATCGCCGATGCGATCTCATCGCCAAATCCGAGTGTCACACCTTGTTCCGTCATGTCGCCAAGGCCGCTTACGAAGCGCCCGGCCCGCTCAACCATGCCGGGTTTAGCGGGGAGATGATCTTTGAACGGGTTTACGTTTTCGGGATCGTCGTTCAAGTATGCTGCAAAGGGGTGGCCATGCTCACTCTCCAAACAGGGCACGCCAACGGAGCCCCGCCGCGCGCCGTTCGGCATCTGAATATCGGTCGGGATTGCTCTGCATCTCCGCCGCCTGTCTCTTCATCCCCGCCGCATCAAGCCGTGCATACATGCCAATCCGAGCTGCGTCACCTCGTGGTGCCTGTTGCGGCTGGCCGGTAGGTGCTGGTGGTCCGCCCTGGCCCGCCTTTGGACCGTGGACCACAGTTGAAAACGCATCCTCGACGCGCTTCAGGTTCTCGCGGAATTGTTCTTCGGACTGCGATTGCTCAAGCAAACCGATGACGGACTGGAGGAAGCCTAGCTCTCTCTCGCTGACCTGCCCCAACGCACCGCCGGTCGGCGACTGCGCCCGCATCTGATTTAATTGCTCGAAACCGGTTAGCGCCTTCAGGGTGTCGAGCCTCTTTGAAATATCGTGGCTTGCGGTTCCGGGGATACCCTGCGTTGCCGTGCCGATCATGCCCGTTGTCGGCAACAACGACTCTTCCATACTTGTTCTGATAGCTTCTGCATGTTCGCCTACAAGCGTGCCGCGATCTGCCGCCAGACTGCGCCTTAGCAGCCCGTTGATTAAGTCAGCGCCGTCTGATTCTCTGGTTCCCTGATTTGCAGGGGGTTTGCCGATGGCGATGGGACGGCAGAAGGCTGGTCAGGGGGATCTGATGGTGAGCTGGTCGGAGATGCCGCGCTCTCCGGGTCATGTGTTTTATGACCGCCTGCAGTCGGTGCTGATCGAGGGCGGCTTCGACGCCTTTGCCGAGGCGAGCTGCCGGCCTTATTACGCGGCCCGGATGGGCGCGCCCTCGGTGCCGCCCGGGCGCTATTTCCGGATGCACCTGGTGGGCTACTTCGAGGGCATCGACAGCGAGCGCGGTCTGGAGTGGCGCTGCTCGGACTCGCTTTCGCTGCGGGCGTTCCTGCGACTGGGGAGCCGTGATCGGGTACCGGACCATTCCTGGCTGTCACGAAGCCGCACGCGCCTGCCCCATGAAGTCCACGCGGCGGTCTTCGACTGGGTTCTGGTGCTGATCGCCGAGGCGGGGCTGATCAAGGGCGAGCGCATCGGCGTCGATGCCTCGACCATGGAGGCCAACGCGGCGCTGCGGAACATCGTGCGGCGCGCCAACGGCGAAGGCTACCGGGAGATGCTGGAGCGCCTGGCCCGGGAAAGCGGCGTCGAGACACCCACGGCCGAGGATCTGGCGCGTCTGGAGCGGAAGCGCAAGGGCAAGAAGCTTTCCAACACGGATTGGGTTTCGAAGAGCGACCCCGAGGCCAAGATCGCCAAGATGAAGGACGGCACGACGCATCTGGCCTACAAGCCCGAGCACGCGGTGGATCTGGACACCGGCGCGGTGGTGGCGGCCGAGCTGCACCCGGCCGATGAGGGCGACACCACGACGCTTTCCAAGACCCTGGCGAAGGCCGAGGCAAACCTCGGGGCGGTGGATGCGGCACCGACGGCGGAGGACCCGGCCGAATGCGTCGCCGACAAAGGTTATCACTCACGGGCGGTCTTGAGGGCTTTGGACGACAGTCCCAGGAAGACCCGGATCGCGGCGCCCAAGCAGACCGGCTTTTCGCGCTGGCACGGTGATGAGGCGGCGCGGCGCGCGGTCACCAACAACCGTGCGCGGCTCAAGTCCGGGGTCGCCCGCGAGGCCTTCAAGCTGCGCGCCGAGATCGTCGAGCGCTGCTTTGCCCACAACCTCGATCGTGGCGGCATGCGACGAACCTGGCTGCGCAGGCGAGAGAATGTGCACAAGCGATACCTGCTCCACGTCGCCGGCCACAATCTATCATTACTGATGCGCCAGCTCATCGGCGCCGGCACCCCGCGGGAGGCCGTGGCGGGCGGATATGGCGGTATTTTCGTTCTGCTCACGCCCACCGGGGCCATGCTGGTGGCACGGGGGGGCTCGCAAAGCGGCCAGTCGGCTTTCGCCGCCGCATTCCTCATCTGGGGGTGAGAGCCGGAAAAGCCACTTAATCAACGGGCTGGTAGCCGCGGCCTTGGCCTGTTCTTCCTCGATCTTCCGTGCCGCAGCAGAGCCCGGAATCAGCGATTGTCTGAGCAAATTACCCTGCGCATCAAATATATTCTCGTAGCCGCTCGCTGGCGTCGGCGCTGCACCTCAAACATGAACATTTGTCGTTGCGCTCGACCTCCCAAGCTCCTTGAAGTCAGCGAGACTCATATCTGCCGAGATTTCCCCGGCCTCTTTCGCCATGCGGAACTCACGTAAGGTCGTTGGCGTCTCAGGCTCCTTGGGCGCACTTTGATAGCCGGTGATTTGCCCGCTCACCGAGGATCTTTGCCCCGCGCCGCCGAACCCGTACGGATCTTGTACTGTGTCCCACTGCTCCGGCTCGGGTCCCGGTTTGTTCGACTCCCACCAAGCGTGAAATTCTTTATCATCGACAAAGCTCGGGTCGGTATAGGCCAAGAATTGCGGGGTTGCTCCCTCATTCAAGGCACCAATCCAGTCGGCCCGTTTCCTGTCGCGCTCGCCGGCATGTAGCTGCCTCGCTTCGGCCTCGCGTTCGTTGGCGCGCTTCGACGCCCAGACATTCGCGAGTTTAGAAACGGCTTCGCCCATATTCCTGCTTGGCATACCCATTGCACTAGCCATGACCTTCTGTGCGTTCGCGCTCATCGCGGGTGGCGGCGCAATCCGGTGCATCGGTTGCGCGGGTGCTGGCTGATTAAGCCCTCGCCACTTCGCGTTGTTTGCCTCGGCTTGCCTCTTCCACAGCTCGGAATAATCCGGCCCTACATATTATCCTCCGGCTTGGTATTTCTTCATCGCGTGACTTCCCGGCATGACCTTCTCCTATCTTAGGACCAGTTCGTCCAGAATGTCGCCTACGTCAGCGCTCTTGCCTGCCGCGCTGGTGCTGTTTCCACCACCGCTAACCTGGACACTCGCGGCCTTGGCCTTCTCCACCTGATCGGCCTGTTGAGCGCGCTTCACACCCTCGTTGAAGCGCGGACCGGCTTGTACCGCGACCGAGAACATCGTTCCCAAATGCGGCGCGTGCCCTTTGCGTTGCATATCCTCGGCAACCTCAATCATCGCTTGTTGTATAGAGGGATCGCCCGCGGCCGGTTCGCCTGCACGAATTCGGCCACGGCATCGTTGGCCTGTTGCGGGTCAAGTATTGGCCGCGACGGTAGGCCCATATCAGGGTCGCCGCTCGCGTCATACTGCGGCGCGGCCTCAGTGGTCGGCTCGGGCAAAATGTGGTGATCGTCGATAATGCCATTAAGCATTTGGCGCTTTTCGGCTTGGCTTCCGTTTCGCAGAACGCTGGCGGTATCGACAAGGTTTGTCAGTCCGTCCCGCACGGTAGTTCCGGCATAATTTTCGTTATATTTCAACCACTTACCCATATGTTCACGCTCGCCCTCGGCAATTCCATTTTCGGCGCGGTCGTGGTCGTCATACGCGCTTGTGGCGGCATCCTCGACACTCATGCCCTTACCATCATCTGGCGAGTCCCAATCGGCATCGCTCGCCGCTTCGCCAGCGCCATGTAGACCGGGACCGATACCGCCCGCGCTGCTACCTGGATTCGGATTGCTCATCTTTTTATCCTTTCGTCGCTTGGTTCACTCAAACCGGATACATGCCCGCTCGGCTCGACATAGCCCCTCGCGTGCCGCCTCAAAGACTCCGCCGTTGCCACTTGATCCCTTTTCACTTGTGCCCGGATCTTCTCTAGATCGGCGGCATTGTCAGTTGGAACGTCGTAGCCAGCGCCCAAGGGTGCAGTTCCTACCCCGCCGTGCATCGTTGCGCCGCTGAGGGGCGTCGTGACTGACGAAGCATGAATTGAGTCCAGCGTCGCGCTGCCGCCGTGCATGGGACCAAAGGCCGCCGAAGGGTGCGCCGTCGATTCGTCGCCTTGGTCGAGCTTGCCAACGATATCGGTTGTAGCTTCGTCTTCAATCTCAGCCATCATGCCCTCCGAATTTCATGCCGCCCGCATAACGCACTGGCCCGCGCTGACCAGCGGCCGCGCCGATCATTTCCAGCGGGTCCGGAGTGCCCAGCTCTTGACGGGCGCGCTTCGCCAACTGCCGCAGTCCGTCAATTGGGATTTGGTCGACGAAAGAGTCCTTCAGTTCGAAACTCGCCAGCGCTTCGGCCGATCTAATATGATGCTTCGCCAGCACTTCGCGCTGCGCAGGCGTAAGCCACGTAACTTGATCGAGTCGCATCATGTCGAAGCCACCGCGACAAGATACCGGACGCCATTGTCGATGCTTTGCAGGAACGCCCCAATATCAGGAGTCGAGCGCCGCCATTGTCCGTTGGCTCCGAACCCTCGGTCCCAAGCCAATTCATTTTCGCCATCAGCCAGGGTGCGCAGGTACAACGACGGACTGCCGAGCGTGGAACTGATATAGGTCCCGAAATGAACATCTGGCGTCGTGGCCTCGCGCAACTCCACACGGTCCTGCGAAACCAGGAACGTCATGCGGCTGGCCAGGACCATCTCACCCGCTGCGGTGAACGTCATATCGGACAAGTCCGTTAGCGCGTTACCGTCATCGTCGAGTAGCATCCCAATCGAGGAACCAGACGGCGGCCTTTGCCAGACAGTGACGTTGGCGCTTCCGACGTTCACTGTGCCTTCAAGCAAGGCGAGCAAGTAGGTCGTCCGCGTCTCACGCCCATAGCCTCGGTTGTCCCAATCGTCGCGCGTGATGGCGGCCGTCGAACCCACAACCGGGAACTGGAATGTCACGTTGACGACTTCCGCCGGAGTTGCCGAATCGGTCGCCGTATATGTCCTCGCGTCGCATGGACGGCAATCGGCGTGCCCGTGATCGTTCTCGTGGTCGTGTTAAACGCAAGGCCAACCGGCAGATTAGATACGGTGAGCGTGACCGGCGCCGTCCCGCCCGAGGCACCCTTGAGGATGATTCCACCAGAAGGGATCGCCGCAGTAACACGCCCCCGGTAGTCCTGGGACGTTCGAAGCCCAAGGGCCGAATCCCTGCCGACAAAATCCATCAGCCGGTTGTCGAGCATTTCAACAATTGGAGCCATGCGATTAGCTAGCCAGTGCAAACTCTAAAAGGTTCGCTGCCGATCCGCCGAACGGCGCAGCAACCATCCTCACGCGGACCATGTTCGTTGAGTCGTATGACCAGCGCATCGAATTTGCGCCGCTGCCGCCATCGCTCAGCGGAACCAAAATTACGCCGTCATTCGCATTCGTTGTTGCATCGAACGTCGCGCCCTCAAAAAATTGAATGGCCTGGGTTGCCCGGTTCTGTACAATATAAGTCTGATCCGCCGTGAGATTTGCAGACGGGTCCGACCATGCGGTGGTCACTGCAATTGATGCCATGGTCTACTTTTCCTTTTCTACGGCCTGTGAAAGCCGCTCAACAAATGCGTCGAACGGTGTCGAGGATTGAATTGTCTCGCCCGACCTCAGAACGATTAGGATTTTAGTCGTTCTCCCATATTGAGAAGCCTGCTTGACCGCTGCGACTTCGCCAACGTCAATCACGACCGGCAGACTTTCGGTCGGGTCCGATAGCGTCGCCTCAACAAATCCGTGCGGAATATTCACAACGAAAGATCCTCATCATCCGCTGGCACGTTGAACGCCAACCCAGAGTTGGCATCAAATGCGATTGATCTACTCGTTGGGGGTGCCAAGGGTGCGGCCATAGCTGGCGGCTCGACCGCACCCTCGGCGTAGGCGGGTGCGAAACCATGGACGGGGGCTCCCACACCTTCCTCAATCGGCACGACCGCAGAAGAGTCGGTTGCAGCCAGATTGTCCTTAATTTCGTATGCGTCTAGATCAATGACCTCGTGCGCAGTGGGCCGGATAGCCGGATTTAATGCCAACCAATTGCCCTTACTAAATGAACGGCCATCCGCGCTCGCCTTGACCATCGCGGACACCCTCGCTTGAAGGAATGTTATTTCGGCATCAAGTTCTGCACCCGAAATTGTCGCATTATCGACCTGCGAAGAAAGCCGCTCAATCTCGAATTGCAGTTCTTCCGCGCTCATATTCCGCATGTGCAGAAATTCTCGGTAGCCATGCTGGTGCTCAACCGCGATTGCGGCAGATATTTCCACCCGCCCGCTCTTTGCAACATGCGTCCGATCGGACCATTCGTCCGGGAATCTTGACGCCAAGAGTTGCTGTGCCGCTCGCCAGTCGCCCTTGGATTTGCCGCTCGCGCCATCGCGGATACGCTGAATCAACGGGCGCTGAAAATCGGCTAACGCCAGCTCGGTCTCAAGTGCAAATTTCGCCACAAAAGAAATGGCCTCGGTCGAATCCGGGTCTGCATCCTCAATCGCCTGCCACCCGGAACTGCGCCAAGCGAACCCTGTTTGTTTGGATATCCCCGAAACTTTGCAGCTCCGCGTAAACGAAATTCCCGTGCGTAGGTTTTCGCAAACGCTCAAAAGCGTCTCCTCAGTCTGTTTCAATTTTGCCTTAACTGCCATCGCCTATGCCCGCAGAACCGGGAAGTTAAGTTGCAGCGGCCCAACGCCATTGTCCGCAAGAGCGCCAATCGAAAACGCCCCAAGGATCTCCGGGTTTGATGCACTCGCGATGACCTCGCCAGCAACCGAGTGAAGGTTGAGACCATTCCCGGCACTGATCGAGCCTCCGGCCCGTCCGTCGGCAACGCCAAACACCTAAACCCAGCCGTACTCGTTGTTCGCAAAAGCTGCGGTCGCAACACCGAGGGACGCCCCGATCTGCTCGGTCGTGGACGTCGTGGCCTGATAGTTCGCTCGGATTTGCGCCATCCGGTTTACGGCAATCGCGCCGTTAGCCTGGACGTAAATATAAACCTTCCTGCTTATCCATGAAAGTCATCCAGCGATGAGCGCCCGGTATGGGATGGGATTGGTTCGTGCGGCGCTGTGAACGAAGCGCGGGATCATGGTGTTGAGCTGGTAGCGCCGGTTGTATCGCCAGGCGAAGCTGGCGAGGTAGCGTTGGGCATGATCGGGGCCGAGCTTGCGGTAGGTTCCGGTGATCGCGCTCTTGATGTTGCCGAGCGTCGTGTTGACCCATTTGAAGGGCGCCATGCGGGCGGCCTGCCGCCCGGAGCCGGTGCGGATCGCGCGATGGCTTCCGACGACCCCGTCGAGCGCGTTCCAGCAGCGCAGGCCGTCGGTGAGGACCTCGCTTTCGGGGGCCAGCCAGCGCTTGGCGCCGCGCGCGATCTCGCGCTTGCGGAAGCCCTTGACCGGGACCAGCTTGACCTTGCGCGGCCGGCCCTCGGGGCTGGTGGAGACCGCCGCCACGAAGGGCGTCTTGCCCGGCGCGCCACGGCCCCGCTTGCCGCCGGCGCGCGCGCCGCCGAGGTAAGCATCGTCCATCTCCACCCGCCCCGACAGCGGCGTGTCTGCCTCGCGCCGCGCCATCACCGCCATGATCTTGTGCTTCATGGTCCAGGCGGTCGGCTGCTTGACCCCGAGACGGCGCCCCAGCTCGACCGAGGAAATCCCGTTCTTCGCCGTTACGATCAGGTGGACGGCCGCGAACCACAGCGTCAGCGGCAGCTTGGTGGCGTGGAAGATCGTGCCCGCCGTGGAGGATGTCTGCTTCTTGCACCGGTTGCATTGGTAGAGGCTCCGGCCCGCCAGCACACAATGCCCGCGATGGCCGCAGGCGGGGCAGACGAAGCCGTCCGGCCAGCGCAGCCGGGACAATGCCGAGCGGCACTGCTCCTCGGCGCCGAAGGCTTCGCGAAACGCCTCGTCGCTCAACCCGCGCACCCGCGATGCAACCTTGAACCCCATATCCGTGACCTCCCTCGTCAGGAACGTACCAAGAACATATGCCTTCCCAAGCGGACTGTCACGGATAAGCAGGTAAACCTTTGTTCCATCGCTTGCAGACGCCGCGACCACCCCAAGGTCAAACGCTGGGACTTCCTTACGCGACTGTGCGTCTAGGCCTGCAATATACATTGCCGACTCCCTTCCTCAATCCGCAGTACAAAATTTTGAAAATATTTCGCGAACTCGTTTGCCCGGAGCTGCGAACGGATTAGCCGGGGACCCCTTTTGCCTGCGACGCCTGGGACAGAAAAAATCGCCACAGTGGAGGGGGGGGTGTCATGCAGACATCTTGAAGCTGTTTCCTTCCCGCCCCGTCCGACGATTTACGGAAATAGGATCCCACTTGACCTTTTTCAGGCACAGGAAAGTTTTTCTGCCGGGTGGCTGGCGCGAAAATCAATGCAGCACCCGGTCGTCCGGGATCACAGCCCGAAGCGTGAACACGCCGCTCGCCGGGTCGAACTCACAAGCCATCGGCAGACCGGCAAACGCCGCGCTAACGGCCTCGGCAACGCACGCGGCCAGCATCCGGCCTTCGGCGGCCGTGAACGTCAATTGAGTATTGGTGGCATCGTCCATGTCGTCCATAGATCGGACTATGGAACCTTCAACCAGGGATTGAAACTGATTAATATCAGTGGGGAAGTCCACGCTAGGCGGTGCTTCTCGGTGCCGTATTGGCAAACCATGGTGGCAAAGTGGCTTGAATTGAGACAGATTGCGGCACACGGGGAGCGGCGCTGGCGAGCCACGAGCGCACACCGATAGGCTTCCATACCAGCCGCAAGGCCAACGGCCACCAGTCGCGCTCTCCGCTAACTAGAAATGGATTCGTAGGCTCCCTGCGGACATACGTGTCAGCGAACTGCGGATCGCGTTGTGGGCCTGCTTCCGGGCCGTCGCGCGGGTGTGCGCGGAGCGGTCAAGAGTACGCAGCTTTCGCCCTCTTTCCCCTTCCCTGTTTCGAGCCATTTAATTCGGAATTATTTATGAGGGTGCCGGACTGACTGCCGGACTCAGTCTGACTAATTAGACTATGCGTCTCTATCGGACTGTCTGTTGGACTCCCCGTAGGGCTGTGTCTCGAAAGTGGTGGAAATTTGAGGATGGCGTAATCTCCGGGTGACAAGACAACCACCCAACCGGCGGCTAGCACCGCCAAGGAGATCACGCCATGAAGAACACTACCGAGACTTCCGCGCTTTCGCTACTGGCCAATGACGCCGGCTATGATCCGCTCGAGGACCGGCTGCAGGAGAACATCAGATCCACGATCGAGGCCGTTTTTGAGGAGGAACTTGCGCAGTTTCTCGGGCGCTGCCGATACGGTCGAGAGGACGCGCTTCGGCAAGGGTATCGGAACGGGCACCGGGAGCGGCAACTGACGGGGACATTCGGGACCGAGAGGGTGAGCGTGCCGCGTGCACGGATCGTTGAGGAAGACGGTCGGGCGTCGGAATGGCGTTCGCGGGCGCTGCCGCGCTACCAGCGGCTGACCAGAAAGGCCGAGGCGCTGATCGCTTCGGTGTATCTGTCCGGAACCAACACGCGGCGGGTGAAACGCGCGCTGTTCGGGCTCTTCCGGGGTGCTGTGAGCAAGGACGTTGTGAGCCGGGCGTGGCGCAAGGTGAAGGTCGATTGGGACGCCTGGTGCAGCCGTGGCCTCGCGGATGAGGATATCGTTCGGCTGATCCTTGACGGTACTGTGATCAAGACCCGACTGGATCGCAAGGCCACCAACATCTCGGTTCTCGCGGCTATAGGGGTGCGCCGGGATGGCCAGAAGGTCTTGCTTTCGATCGGGAATATGGGCGGAGAAAGCCAGGCGGCGTGGCGCCAGTTCCTCGACGACCTTGATGCGCGTGGACTGAAACGGCCCGGGTTTGTCATCGTCGATGGCGCGCCGGGACTGGAGGCGGCTCTGTCGGCGCTTTGGGGCGATGACCTTCCCGTTCAACGCTGCACCGTGCACAAGCACCGCAACCTTCTGGGTCATGCTCCCAAACACATGCATGACGAGCTGAGCGAAGATTACCGCGATATGATCTATGCCGACACTGCCTCCGAGGTGGAAACCCGCCGCAAGACGTTTGTCCGCAAGTGGCGGCTGAAATGCAGGGCCGTCGCGGACAGCCTCGCAGAAGCGGGCGACAAGCTCTTTACCTTCACGCGCCTGTCCAAGAGCCAATGGAAATCAGCCCGAACGACCAACGCCATTGAGCGTCTCAACGAGGAGTTCAAGCGCCGGATCAAAACACAGACCGTGCTGCCGTGTCCCGAAACAGTGCCGATGCTCCTCTGGGCGCTCCTCGCTTCCGGCCAAATCCAGATGCGCAAAGTCGATGGATGGGAAACCCTCGATCAGCTAATCGCCGACGAAACCCTTGACCGAGCGGCCTGACCGCCGCAAAACTCAGCCCGCTCGGAGAGGCGCCAAAACCAATTTCCACCACTTTCGAGACACAACCTCGGCGACGCATTCGGCCGGGTCCTCCGCCGTCGGTGCCGCATCCACCGCCCCGAGGTTTGCCTCGGCCTTCGCCAGGGTCTTGGAAAGCGTCGTGGTGTCGCCCTCATCGGCCGGGTGCAGCTCGGCCGCCACCACCGCGCCGGTGTCCAGATCTACCGCGTGCTCGGGCTTGTAGGCCAGATGCGTCGTGCCGTCCTTCATCTTGGCGATCTTGGCTTCGGGGTCGCTCTTCGAAACCCAATCCGTGTTGGAAAGCTTCTTGCCCTTGCGCTTCCGCTCCAGACGCGCCAGGTCCTCGGCCGTGGGTGTCTCGACCCCGCTTTCCCGGGCCAGGCGCTCCAGCATCTCCCGGTAGCCTTCGCCGTTGGCGCGCCGCACGATGTTCCGCAGCGCCGCGTTGGCCTCCATGGTCGAGGCATCGACGCGATGCGCTCGCCCTTGATCAGCCCCGCCTCGGCGATCAGCACCAGAACCCAGTCGAAGACCGCCGCGTGGACTTCATGGGGCAGGCGCGTGCGGCTCCGTGACAGCCAGGAATGGTCCGGTACCCGATCACGGCTCCCCAGTCGCAGGAACGCCCGCAGCGAAAGCGAGTCCGAGCAGCGCCACTCCAGACCGCGCTCGCTGTCGATGCCCTCGAAGTAGCCCACCAGGTGCATCCGGAAATAGCGCCCGGGCGGCACCGAGGGCGCGCCCATCCGGGCCGCGTAATAAGGCCGGCAGCTCGCCTCGGCAAAGGCGTCGAAGCCGCCCTCGATCAGCACCGACTGCAGGCGGTCATAAAACACATGACCCGGAGAGCGCGGCATCTCCGACCAGCTCACCATCAGATCCCCCTGACCAGCCTTCTGCCGTCCCATCGCCATCGGCAAACCCCCCTGCAAATCAGGGAACCAGAGAATCAGACGGCGCCGACTTAATCAACGGGCTGCTACCCCAACTAACTCATAGCGGCGGATGCACAAAAGCCGGTGGCGATGTTGGCGGGAACTTTGCTTTTGCCGAAGGCGGCGGTGGCGATTCGACCTACGGCCGGCAGCGCGGACAATGTCTGCCTAGTCGGCGTTTCCGAACACCTCATGGAGCACACGATCGCCGGCTTTGATCTGCAAGCGTTTAACGGTCCCGGCATTCACCTCGACCACGCCTCGCACCGGCCGTTGCGCGCGGATCGATGCCAGCGACATCGGCGTCGCCCGCTCTACAATGCTGTCGATTACACCGTCGGATCTGACAAACAACATATCCAGCGGCAAAAGCGTGTCCTTCATCCACATCGCCGCGCGCTGCGGCCTCGGGTAGATGAAGAGCATACCGGCATCCGCCGCAAGCGACTGCCGTCCCATAAGGCCGCGCGCATGTTGCGCCGGCGCTTTCGCCAATTCCATGGTGAATCGATGCAGACCGGTCTGCGTTTCAATGGCAACGGCCGATCGCGCAAACGATGTCGCGTCTTGCGCAGATACACTACGACGCTCTGACAGTGTAATGGCCAGAACGCCGAGCAA
>CBDCIT010000031.1:0-41743 GCA_965217615.1 Alphaproteobacteria bacterium | reverse complement strand
CGATCCACACGCCGAGAGCTATTGGAAAAAACACGACCCGCCTGGACCGCCGCCAGAGAGCATGAAAAACCAGTTCTAGAGTGAAGCGCCGAATCGCTACCTTGGGATCGGCAAAACGCGGCGCTCGGACTATTACACGCATTGCCTCAGCGGCATGAAATTCGCATGATCCAGCCATAAATCAGGAAAATTTGTTGACAGAGAGATTCCGGGGATTCATTTTGGGCACTCATGCGTGAATAGAAAAACAAACTGTAGAAGAATAGTATTCATGTTCTCATTCAGTAAAGCCAAGACACTTGTAAAGAATAGTTTGCGTTATATTGGCGCAACGGGACGCCTGATGATTCCAACTGCGGTGTTCGTTGGCATGATCTTCGTGTCGGGCCCGCAAGGTGAAGATGTTGGCCTGATGACCTTAACCAAGGACATCGAGGCAGAGCGGCTTCCCTCGGTAACCTTTGCCAACGCGTCGGACGGCGCCGCGGATGCCAAGCATCTCGCCCAACCGATGCGGCTTCGACTTACCGTTGCACCAGGCGATACACTGATGGCGATGCTTGTCGACGAGGGAATTGAACGTCGCCAGGCGCATTCTGCGATCGCCGCACTGTCAAAGATATTCCGGCCGCGCAATCTCAGGCCAAAGCAGGATGTATTCCTAACTGCTCGGCTTCCGCTGGCTGCCGATCAATCTGCCAGTCTTTTGAAGATCGAACTCGTGGCGTCAGTGGAACGCGACTTCGTCGTTACCCGGCTCGACAACTCCGGCTATAACGTTGTGGCGATTGACCACCCGCTTACACGAAGCCTCGCGTTCGCAGAAGGCGGCATCGGGTCCTCGCTCTACGCCGCTGCTGTCGATGCCGAAGTTCCGCTTTCGGTTCTTGCCGAACTTATCCAAATCTTCAGTTTTGACGTCGATTTCCAACGCGATATCCGACGTGGTGACGGATTCTCTTTGGTGTATGCCCGCTATAGGGATGAGACGGGATTGGTCGTCCGCGACGGCAAGATTGAGGTCGCCGCAATGACACTCGGCCGCAAGGCGATGCGATTTTATCGGTTTGAGACCGCGGACGGCCAAGTCGATTACTACGATGCCAAGGGTCGCAGCGCGAGAAAGGCGCTGCTACGCACGCCGATTGACGGTGCGAGAATGTCCTCTCGATTCGGCATGCGGCGCCACCCGATCCTCGGTTACAACAAGATGCATCGTGGGCTCGACTTCGCCGCACCAAGGGGGACACCTATATTTGCCGCCGGCAACGGAATTGTCGAACGGGCTGGCCGTTATGGCGCCTATGGAAAATATGTCCGCCTTCGTCACAACGGTATGTACAAGACGGCCTATGCGCATTTGAGCCGCTACGGCAAGAGGATCCGCGCTGGCCGCCGCGTGAAGCAGGGACAGGTCATCGGATACGTCGGAACAACGGGTCGCTCGACAGGACCCCATCTGCACTATGAGGTCCTGCGGAATAATGGACGGGTGAACCCGCAAAAGATCAAGCTGCCGACCGGGCGAAAGCTTGGCGGTAGGGCATTGGCAAAGTTCCGCGAGAAGGTTCAGCTCCTCGAGCGGCAGTATGTCGCCTTAGGGGCGACTACCCAGCTCGCCAAATCCGGCGAAACACGCTAGCGCGATAGCGCCTGCCCGGCCGCGCAGGCCAATCCAACTTGCTGAAATATCTGCTCACACACTAGGGTGAGCCATGATTCCGCTGCAAACGGACATCAAGGTCGTCGACTCCGCGATCATCGTCACCGCACTGATCGTATTGAATGTTGTGATATTCCTTATAGCCTCTGGGGTGGCGAGCCCGGACGCCTGGGCGCACCGCTACGGCCTTGTTCCCGTGATATTTACGAGTTGGTTGTTCGACGGTGGCGCGGCCCCACGCGTAATCACATTCTTTACGCTCCTTACCAACCAGTTCATGCACGGTGGTGTCTGGCATCTCGTAATTAATGCCTGGGGTTTGTGGCTGTTCGGCCGGCCACTGGAAGACCGGCTGGGAGCAGGCCGATTTCTGACCCTCTATTTCCTTTCGGGTTTCATGGCGAATTTTGCGCATATTGCAGTATTTCCCGATAGCGGCGCGCCCGTAATCGGTGCCTCCGGAGCCATCGCCGGTGTGATCGGCGCCTTCGTAATGACATGGCCCCGCGCGCGCGTTTTCTTAGCCGCACCGATTCTGCTAACAATGTTCGCATTGCCAGCGGCCATATTCGCGTTCATTTGGATAGGATTGGATCTGTTGTCGGGCGCGTTCAATTTGTTATATCCGGAGCGAGGCGGTGGCGGCATCGCCCATTGGGCCCATATCGGCGGCTTTGTAACTGGCCTAATCACGATACGCTTCTTGCGCGGGAGTTCGGCCGACACTTTACAAATCGGCAATTTGCGTGAGGCACAGTTGGAAATCGGCCCGTCCCTCGATCGCCGCCAAATACTGATGGCAAGCGAACCCGCATGCGAGGCGACGCCCCGTGAAACGCCAAAGCCGGCCGTCCGGGCATTATCCAACTTTCTCAACCGCGGAGAAACTTTGCCAGCGCCTATCCAAGAAGCCGCCGCGTCGGCAGAAGGTCGGACGAACACTCAAGGCCCATGGGGCCGAAGAGGGCATGGCGGCCCATAACGCTCAAATTTTATGCGGCGGCAGCTTCGACGATCTCGCCATCGATGATGAGCCCATCGGTACTGGCCGAGACCCGCACCACATCCCCATCCTTGATCTTGCCGTCAAGGATCAAACTTGCCAGTGGGTTCTGCAGCGAGCGCTGAATAACGCGCCGGAGCGGCCGCGCGCCGTAGACCGGGTCGTAACCGCGCTCGGCGAGCCATCTGCGCGCCGCATCGTCGAGTTCGATGACGATCTTTCGGTCCGCCAAGAGCCCCTGTAGCACCGCGATCTGGATTTCGACAATGCGCGTCAAATGATCACGGGCCAACTTGTTGAAGAGCACTATCTCATCAATTCGGTTGAGAAACTCTGGCCGAAACGAGGCGCGTACGACGTCCATAACCTGCTCGCCTATGCGCTCGGTAGGTTCGTCCTCGGCTTGGCTCGATAGTAGTTCCGTGCCCAGATTGGACGTCATGACGATAAGCACGTTCCTAAAATCGACCGTTCGACCTTGGCCATCGGTCAGCCGCCCGTCGTCGAGAACCTGCAGCAACACGTTGAATACGTCCGCATGCGCTTTTTCAATCTCGTCAAAAAGGACTACTTGGTAGGGCCGACGCCGAACTGCCTCTGTGAGTGCACCACCTTCCTCATAGCCCACGTAACCAGGGGGCGCGCCAATCAGACGGGCAACTGAGTGCTTTTCCATATATTCGGACATGTCGATACGCGCCATCGCCTGATCGTCGTCGAACAGGAATTCCGCAACTGCCTTCGTGAGTTCAGTCTTGCCGACACCGGTGGGGCCGAGGAAAAGGAATGATCCGATCGGCCTGCTGGGATCCTGGAGACCGGCCCGGGCACGCCGGACCGCATCGGAAATCACAGAGATTGCATCATACTGGCCGACGACCCGCCATTCGAGCGTCTCTTCCATTCGCAGCAGCTTTTCACGCTCACCCGCCAGCATCTTGTCGATGGGAATACCTGTCCAGCGTGAAACGACGGCCGCGATGTCGGCCTCGGTTACTTCCTCATTCAGCATATGACCTTCGGAGACCGTCTCTGCGTCGGCCACCTTCTTTTCCAGTTCTGGAATAATGCCGTAGGCGAGTTCACCTGCCCGCGCGAGATCCCCTTCCCGCTGGCACTGTGCAAGCTCGAACCGGACTGCATCGAGCTCCTCTTTTAGCGTCTGCGCGCCGGCCAACTTTTCCTTTTCGGCGCGCCAGCGTCCGGTGAGCTCGGCTGAATTGCCTTCCAATTCCGCTAGCTCGGCTTCCAACTTCTTTAGACGCTCCCTCGACGCTTTGTCTGATTCCTTCTTAAGCGCCTCACGCTCGATCTTAAGTTGAATGATACGGCGGTCGAGCTCATCAATTTCCTCGGGCTTGGAGTCGACTTCCATTCGCAGCCGGCTGGCCGCCTCGTCCATCAAGTCAATTGCCTTGTCGGGAAGAAACCGATCCGCAATGTAACGGCTGGAGAGCGTTGCGCCGGCCACGATCGCACCGTCGGTGATGCGAACGCCATGATGAAGTTCGTACTTCTCTTTGAGGCCACGCAGAATCGAGACTGTGTCCTCGACCGTAGGTTCGGCGACAAACACGGGTTGGAAGCGGCGCGCGAGGGCGGCGTCCTTCTCAACGTGCTTGCGATATTCATCCAACGTCGTCGCACCAACGCAATGAAGATCACCTCTTGCCAGCGCCGGCTTTAGCATGTTGGAGGCGTCCATCGCCCCTTCCGCCGCTCCGGCGCCTATCAGCGTGTGCAGCTCGTCGATGAAGACGATGATCTCACCCTGTTCGGCGGCAATTTCTTGAAGCACGGCCTTTAGGCGTTCTTCGAACTCGCCGCGAAATTTCGATCCCGCGACCATCGCGCCCAGATCCAGCGACATCAGCCGTTTGCTCTTGAGAGATTCGGGAACGTCGCCGTTGACGATCCGGAGTGCCAAACCTTCAACAATTGCTGTCTTGCCGACACCTGGCTCGCCGATCAGCACAGGATTGTTCTTGGTGCGACGAGACAGCACCTGGATGGTACGCCGAATTTCCTCATCGCGTCCAATGACCGGGTCCAGGCGACCTTCGCGGGCAGCGGCCGTGAGATCGTGGGCGTATTTCTTGAGCGCATACTGATCTTCAGCAGTGGCGCTATCTGCACGCCGGCCTTTGCGCATATCGTCAATTGCCGTGCTCAACGCCTGCGGTGTGACACCGCCATCCTTTAGCAACGTTGCGCTTGTAGAACATTCGGCCAGTGCCAGCGCTAGAAGTATTCTCTCAGCTGAAACAAACTGATCACCTGCTTTCTCAGCGAGCTGCTCTGCCTGTTCAAAAATTCTCGCAAACTCCGGCGCCAAATAGATTTGGCCGGCGCCCGAACCCTCAACGCGAGGGATCGAATTGAGAGCCGTGTCAACCGCGGCATGAATAGCGGCTGGGTTCCCTCCGGCGGACAAGACCAGACCGGTGGCCATACCCTCCGAATCGTCCAATAGAACTTTCAGAATATGTTCCGGGCGGAGCTGCTGATGGCTCAAGCGTGAGGCCAAAGTCTGCGCCGACTGAACAAACCCTCGGGCGCGCTCCGTGTATTTCTCAAGATTCATGTTGCAATACGTCTCCTCGTCTCCCTGGAATAGGCAAGACGGCCAAAACTGGGACTTAGAAACGGATCCTGCGTTGGCATCCGTTCCCCGTATATGGCCATTCACATAGCCCGCACAAGGGGATAGCAGCGCATTCGAGGTCGATCTGCGATCACGCGACAGGTATACTTCCGCGTCGGTCTTGCACCTTTCCCGTGAACGCGACGCCGGCACGACAAACAAGGATGGGTGCGGCCCGCCTATGGTCTTTTACATTCGTAGACTTGTGAATTCGCTTCGACCTCCTCAAGAGTTGTGCAGGCTCAAGCGATAAGGCGGAGCAGGGTGTCAGGCGCCATCCATCTCATCAAAAAGCCGGCACAGCAGAGTCGACATTATTTCGGCATGGACGTCGCAGCAGATGGCTTTCTCGACGCATTCCTTCGATTTGCGACGCAGGAGAACCTGTATTGTTGCGCGCCGGATGCGGCACATTTCGCCGACTTCAAGGAGTCCGCCGCGCGATGGGGTGTCGATCCTTCACGCTGCGTGTTCCTGCCTCTAGACAACCCAGACCGGATCGCTGAGGCAGGATGCCTTGCGCTTCGCGACCCGAACATCGCGCCGTTCGCTTTGCAGCGCCAGCGTGTAGGCGTGCGAAAGTTCAGCCTATGCGGCATAAGCCACAGCCTCTCCACAGCTCCCGTCATCGCGGCGATCGGCGCTTGTGTTTTGGATCCGACGCAGGCATGGGACGCCATCGTCTGCACATCAAACGCGGCAAAAGCGACGATCGAAGCGGTCTGGCAAGGATAGTACGACCATATCGAGGCGCGGCTCGCCGATGATGCACGTGACAACGGCCCGAGCACAATCAAGACCGGCAGCAGTGGGCGTCTTTGCCCTGTGGATCTCCCGGTGATCCCACTCGGCATCGATACGCAGGATTTCGCATCCCGCGCGGATCAAGCGAAGCGGCAACGACAACGCAAACAGCTTCAAGTACCCCAATCTGCCGTTTTGATTTTGGCGCACGGTCGGCACAGCTATTTCTCCAAGGCCCATCCACTGCCATTGTTTCAGGCCATCGAGCAGGTTGCCGAACGAGAAAAGGGCCCAGTCCATCTCGCATTCTACGGCTATCATCCAACTGAGCGCATCGGCAGCGAGTTTCGCAGTTTGGCCAACGACTTGTGCAGCAAAGCCACGATTCATTTCGTAGATAATTCCGACGCGGATTTCGCAGATGGATTATGGGCGGCGGCTGACATCTTCGTCTCGCTCGCCGACAACATTCAGGAGACCTTTGGCCTGGCTCCTGTCGAGGCGATGGCGTGTGGCTTGCCGGTCATCGTCACGGACTGGAACGGCTACCGCGAGACCGTGCGCCATCAAACCGATGGTTTCTTAGTTGCGACAACGGCGCCCGATGCGGGCATGGGCGAAGATTTGGCGTCTAGATATTTTGCCGACATTGATACCTATGGTCATTTCATTGGTGGCGCCGCTCAGACCACCGCGATCGACCGCAGAGCCCTAAACCGCGCTCTGACGACCCTCGTCCGAGATGCCGACCTGCGTCGGCGGATGGGTAATGCAGGCAAACAGCATGCAAAAGCGCTGTTCGACTGGCGCGTGATCATTCCGCAGTACGAGGCACTCTGGCGAGAACTTGATGGCCGACGCACGGCGGACGATGAGGCAAACTGCGAGTCAATTCCTCAGCCCGCTCAGCCGATTTTGCCGGATCCGTATACAGTCTTTGCTACGCACCCGACCCGCCGTCTCACGCGCGAGGACAGGTTGCAGTCATCAATCAGCTCCTACGACGAGGTCACCGCGCTCCTCCACCATCGCATGAATATGTTCACGCCAGAAATTCTCGTGGCGCCGGAGCGGTTGCCCCAACTCATCCATGCGATCGGGGCGCAGCCGGGGATCAGCATCGCTGAGCTTGTCGACACGCAAACCGACAGCAACGAGCCGCAGCTTCAACGAACAATTGGTTGGCTGCTTAAGTTAGCTGTCATCCAATTTTTGGAAAATGCAGACACCGCGTGATTGGAAGTCAACGCGCTACAGGTTAGCCCGTGTGACCTCGCTCAAGCAGCGCGCGGTTGAACGCCTCGAGTTGTGTCGTCACTTTGCCGTATACGGTGCCTGGCGCGTAGGCGCCGTCCTCGTCCGGCACGCCAGCCGGCACACCAGTCAGCAACTCAATCGCTTCATCGATGGAGTCAGCGCTATAGACGTGGAACTGGCCATCAGCAATCGCCTCCACTACGTCTTGACGTAACACGACGTTTACCGCGTTCGAAGCAGGTATGACGACGCCTTGTGAGCCGGTCAAGGAGTCAGCCTCGACGCAGGTACGATAGAATCCTTCAATTTTTTCAATCGCGCCGCCAATCGGCTGGGATTGCCCGCGCTGATTGACCGAGCCCGTAATGGCAAGGTCTTGGCGCAGCGGTAGTCCCGAAAGAGTAGACAAGACAGCGCAAAGTTCGGCCATGGATGCGCTGTCGCCCTCCACGCCCCCATAGCTCTGCTCAAAGGTGATGGAACAGTTGAACGAAAGAGGGAAATGCCGTGCGAAATGGCCGGCGAGAAAATCCTGCAGGACCATCACGCCCTTTTGCTGGATCGGACCGCCAAGTTCGGTGTCACGCTCCACATTGATGACGCCGAGCCTTCCGGCCGAGGCGCGCGCAGTAACACGCGACGGCGATCCAAACTCGTGATCACCGAGATCGCGGACCACCAGCGCATTGATCTGACCAATCACGCTACCGCTCGTATCGATCATCACAGTGCCTTTAGCGATACCTTCCTGCATGCGGTCCTCAACGCGCGCGTTGCGGCGACGCCTGTTATCGAGCGCCGTCGACACGGCGCCAGCACTGATCCGTCTTGGTTTCACACCGTCTACGAGCCTAGCCGCCTCGTTCAATACGTCGGCCAGAGTTCGTAACGGGCCGTTAGTTTCGTGCGATTTGCCCCCGAACGCGACGACTCGCCCAGTAACCGGACGATCGCTTCATCATCGCATTCGTCGCCCTGCTTGCGCGCCATGGCGCGAATCAGTCCCGAATATTGATCAATGTTCTCTTGCGTCGCATCCATGTCACTATCGATATCGGCCTTGACTTCGAAATAAGTGCGAAATTCCGGATCGATTGAGAAGAATGCGTAATACGCTTGCGGCGAGCCGATGATGACGATATTCAAGTCGAGGGGAACGGGCTTGGGGGTAGGCGCGCCCGCGATTGGAAGGGAGCCCGCGCGCTGCAGCTCTTCGAACCGAAACTTGCGATCGCGCAGCGCGCCCTTTAGCAACTCCCAGCTTGCAGGATCCCGCGCCAGAGATTCCGCCCTGAGCACGAGTATGCCACCGTTTGCGCGATGCAGCGCACCGGCCCGCATCATTGAGAAATCAGTTTCGAGCAACCCCGCTACCGGACGATATTCGATGCGACCGAACAGATTTTCGTATGTAGGATTAGGCTCGAGCACTACGCTGGGGCTTTCTTCGTCGCCATTGTCGACGAAGAGATTGACAGCGTATCGAGCTTCCACGCTCTCGCTCGCATGCGATCCCTCACCCTCGGGATGCGGACGAAAGAGGTGAAGCTGTTCCAAGATGTCCGCTCGCAGCTCGACGATCCAACGTCGCAAGCCCCCGTAGCTGCTGAACTCCGTCTCCAATTCGTCGATTAGGTGGCCGACCGCGCTGTCCGCGACCTGCCGATTGAGGTCGGCCGCCTCCGACATGAACTCAACATTGAGCTTCGTGGCACTACGGTTGAACTCAAACACGCGCTCATTCAGTTGTTTTGCCGACGCCTCCAGTTTTTCCCGTTCCTGCGGCGCAAACGTATCGAGCGCAACCGGCTCGCCATCCGGGCCGATAGCAACCACCATCATGCCGTGCTCGGTCTGGACAACATCGAGACCGTCAGCACGGGCCTCGGTCTTGAGTTCTTCAAGTTGGCCGGTCAGCTCCTTTTGCATCGACTCCCGGCGCGTCGTGATTTCACGCTCATAGTCTTTGCCCCCGAACGCCTGTACGAATGCCTCCCGCAATTTCGGTACAAGCGCCGTCATATGGTCTCGAAACTTGCGAGCCATTCCCGCCGGCAATCCATAGGGCTTGGGTCGGTGAGGACGAACAAAATTGTTGAGGTAGACAATGTCGTTGGCTGGCGGCATGTCGGCGACGAACGTCGTCAGAAAGTCCAACGTCGCGGTCATGCGGCCACTGTTGGTATCGCCGAGTACGAAAATGTTGAAGCCGAATTCTCTGATCGACAGGCCGAATTCGATCGCCTCGCGCGCTCGCGCGTGACTGGAAAAGGCGAATGCTTCGCCATCTGACCGGTCGCCAGGTTGGAACTTCGGTAAGGCGACATCGGTCGCGTCGAGCGGCGTAGCCGGCAATCTTCCCTCCAGGCAAGGCATGGTCACGGAGCTACAATGTTGCCGCGCCGCGCCGGCAAAAGCCAGTGGCCAATTCCGCTGGCTGATGTCGAGCCGCATTTGGCCGATGCGAACGGCTTAATGACGACTTCAGGTATTCCGATACCGGTTGGCCCGACAAGCCCGGGATCGCTGCGCCAACGCCCTGGATGAAGTTAGTTGTTGCTGGCTGGACCTGTATCTTCATCGACGACAGGTGTCTCGGTGAGGATCTCCGATTCGACCTGAGGTGGTTGAGATTCACTGCTCGGCGGCGCATGCGTCGCCGCGCCGTTACCGTTCCGCTGAGCCTGTCGCGCGTTACGATTTTCGTCAGGCTCGCTATTTATTATGCGAAAGTAATGATCCGCATGCTGGTGATAATTTTCGGCCATAGTGTGATCGCCCGACGCGTTGGCGTCACGGGCCATCGCCAAGTATTTTTCGTACACCTGATGAGCATTTCCGCGAACGCGGACGCTCGGTCCATTGCTGTCGAATGTCTGATGTCGAGCGGGGACGTTTCGTCTTCCGGAATTCCGCCCGCGAGAGCGCTTCGGGGTTTGACCTTGTCTCATATGACTCCTCGTATTGATGTTTTGTCCCGCCGTTGCACATCAATTTCCATGCAATAAGGTCCGTGTACCGGACTGCCACTTTTTTGTGCGGGATCGTGCTGTACGCCCTGATACGCCCAGCTCAATGTCGGCCTTAGCCAACTCGGACATTAGCCGGAGAAACGCAGATATCCAAGATTTTTTTTGATGTTATGTCACCTTTGTTCAGGACCGCAAACAAGGCAACGCTCCACACCCGACAGATCCGAATTGCGAGCGGTCACCTCGAGGCCGGCCGCATGGAGAACTTTTTGGACACCCAGCGCCTGATCAATTCCGACCTCGACGACAGCCTTCCCCTTCGGCGCCAGAAGCCGGGCCAAGTCCGGCGCTACAGCGCGATAGCCCGCCAGCCCATCCTCACCGCCATCGAGCGCCAGTCTCGGCTCGCGAAGGCGAACGTCCGGGGCCAGGTTGTAGATCGCCGTCGTCGCTATGTAGGGCGGATTGGTGACAATCAGGTCGAATTCGCCGACAACTGCAGCACCCCAATCACTTGCAACAAACGTCGTGCGGTCGGATAGACCTAATTCTGCGGCGTTGAACGCCGCGGCCACGACGGTCGCGGGGTTTCGATCGATTCCGATACCACTGGCGTTTCGCAGCTCGCTCAGAAGCGCCAATAACATACACCCCGTCCCTGTGCCCAAATCGGCGATACGCAACGCAGCATCGCTGTCAACGATGACACCCAGGGCGGCTTCCACAACCACTTCACTGTCGGGACGTGGGTCGAATGTGTGGTCGGTGACACAAAAATCGAGGCTCCAGAACTCGCGTCTGCCGATAATCCTGGAAAGTGGAACATGTGCCGCCCTTTGTTCAACGAGATCAAAATAGCTAGAGGCATCGACGACGAGCAGTTCCGAGGCTCCGAGAAGTCTGTCATAGGCGACGCCTGTGGCGTGGGCAAGTAGGAGGCGCGCCTCCCGCCTTGGCTCGTCTACAGATGCCGCTGCAAGCCGGACAGCACCCTCGCGTATGCAGGCTTCGACGGACACGATATCAATGCATCTCGGCTAATCGGGCCGCCTGATCCTCAGCGACAAGCGCCTCGACAATCTCATCAAGCGCCTCCCCGTTCATCACGCGTTCGAGCTTATGCAGCGTCAGGCCGATGCGATGATCGGTCACCCTGCCCTGCGGAAAATTGTAGGTGCGGATGCGTTCCGAGCGGCCGCCGGTTCCAACCTGGATGCGGCGCGCTTCGGCCCGCTCGGCTTCAAGCGCCGTACGCTCATGATCGTAAAGCCGCGCGCGCAGTACCTTCATCGCCTTGGCCTTGTTCTTATGCTGTGATTTCTCGTCCTGACAAGTAACGACGATCCCCGTCGGCAGATGGGTGATACGCACGGCACTGTCGGTCGTATTGACGTGTTGTCCGCCCGCGCCCTGCGACCGGTAAGTATCTACTCGGAGATCCTTTTCGTCGACCTGAATATCCACTTCCTCAGCCTCGGGAAGCACTGCGGCCGTTGCCGCCGAGGTGTGAATGCGTCCGCCACTTTCTGTCACTGGTATTCGTTGTACCCGGTGAACGCCCGATTCGTACTTGAGGCGCGCAAACACGCCGCGGCCGGTCACCGAGGCAATCGCCTCCTTGTATCCGCCGATACCGGTCTCGCTTACGTGCAGTGGCTCAAATTTCCAGCGATGTAGCTCGGCATAGCGTTGATACATCCGGAACAAGTCTGCGGCGAACAGGGCGGCTTCGTCGCCACCGGTCCCGGCTCTAACCTCAAGGATCGCACCGCGATCATCCGCCTCGTCACGTGGCAGAAGCAGTATCTTGACGTCGTCCTCTATGCTGGCAACCCGATTCTTGAGTTCTTCACATTCTCCCTGAGCAAGCGAGCGCATCTCCGGATCGCTTTCCGGATCCGCAATTATCTCTTCCAGTCCGCTAAGCTCCTCGGTCGCTGCGCGCAGCTCCTTAATTTTGTCGACCACAGGCGTGAGGTCGGCATATTCCGTAGAGAGTGCGGTAAGTTCCGCAGAACCACCGTCAAAATGCGAGAGCTGCTCGCTCAGATCTTCGTGCCGCACAACGACCCGCTCGAGTTTCGATAGCAGATCGCCCTGTTTCATTGCTCGTCGTTCCTCCTCGATATCTGGAACAGGCGCTCGATCATCTGTTTGAGCTCGGCGCTGCCGGTCTCGTCCGACGCGTCGGCCGAGACCGCGAGTTCGCGAATCACCCGGCTTGGATGATGCAGCAGACGGTTTATCAGCAGACGAGTCACTTCTGGAGCGTCTGCGTGCAGATTGGCTGCCAGCACCTCTTCGCGGGCCGCTTCGAAATGCCGCCGCAAGTCGACCAGCGCCGGGACGGCGCCTTGTTCGACCTGTCGCTGCCGCCATGCCGCCACTTCTTCATCGACGATTCGCCAAGCCTGCTCGGTGGCGCCTTCGCGAAATGTTCGGCCAGCGAGGGCGACGCGCTCCAAATCGTCCAACGTATAAACGAATGCCGCGTCCAGACGATCGGTCGCGGGTTCCACATCTCCAGGCACCGCACCGTCGAGCAACAGCATGGGTCGATGACGTCTTAGTTTTAGCGCCGCGGCGACTGCTTCGGATGTCACAAGGTAGCGGCCGGTTCCCGCCGCCGTCACGACGATGTCCGACTCCACAAGGGCCAATTCGAGGTTCTCCATGGGCGAAAAGTGCCACCCCATGCGCCGCGCCACCGCTTCGGTGCGGCGCGACGGACCGGCCATGATCGTTCTGCCGAGCCCAGCCGTTCGAAGATGGCCGCCGATAAACTCACCCATATCGCCAAGGCCAAGCACCAAGCCGGTGCATGAGTCGAGATCGCCGTGCACATTGCGCGCGATTTGTAGCGCGGATGCGGCAATCGTGACCGGTCCTTCGGCGATCTGGGCCTCGCTGCGTACGCGCTTCGACGCAGCATACGCGGACTGCAAGATCCCCTCGAGCTCGGACCCAACCATGCTGTACTCACTGGCGAGCCGGTGACACTCCTTAACCTGCGCAAGAACTTGCGTTTCGCCGATCATTTGGCTGTCGAGCGATGCGACGACCGCAAACATGTGGCGGACTGCTTCTTCTCCTTGAATTAGATAGAGTTGGTCGTCTAGCTCAGCTGCTGGGCCGCCGATGGCTGAAGCGAAGACATCGCGAATCTTCTGCATCGCGTCGCGCGGCTCCTCGTGTGCGCCCTGGACCTCGACGCGATCGCACGTGGACACAATGACCGCTTGACGAATTCCGGACCGGGACAAGCGCTCGAAGATGATTGGCGCGCGCGCTTCATCGACAAACAACCGATCGCGCAGCAGGACGGAGCTTGAGCGGTGATTGGCTCCGACGACGAACGGCCGTGCTTTGCGAAGTTCCGACATCGGCTCAGCTACAAGTAACGAGAAAGCTGCGCGACCAGCGAATCTGCAACGGCAGACTCTTGATCGCCTGTTTCCATATCACGCACTGTTACGACCCCCTTCTGCAGTTCGTCTTCGCCTAGAAGGATAGCAGCGACTGCATTGATCTTGTTTGCGCGGCGCATACGCTTGCTCAGATTTCCACTATCGCCAAGGTCCACCCTGAAGCCGGCGCGCCGAAGCTCTTCGCTCAGCTTGAGCGCCGGAGCCTCCGCAATATCCCCAATCGGGACGATGGCGATAGGCCGGCGCGCTTCCGGGACGCCCTGCGCAAGCATTGCCATGCGTTCGATGCCGGCGGCCCAGCCGACCCCAGGCGTCGGCTGTCCGCCAAGCGTTTCGATCAATCCGTCGTAGCGGCCGCCGGCAAGTACCGCACCCTGGGCACCCAGGCGAGTCGTTGTGAATTCAAACGCGGTGTGACAGTAGTAATCGAGTCCGCGCACCAGCCGTGGATTGATCTCGTATTCGATCGACAGCAGATCCAGGCCCGACTTCACTTGCGAAAAAAAATCACTGCTCTCCGCATTCAAGTATTCCTGGTAGTTCGGCGCGCCTGCAACAAGGCGCCGGTCTCCTCGATCCTTGGAGTCGAGGATACGTAGCGGATTGCGTTTCAAACGCTGGCGGCTGTCTTCCGATAGGTCACTCACGTAATCGTTGAAATATGCGACCAACGCTTCGCGAAACTGCGTTCGGCTGGCCTCGTCACCCAGAGTGTTGAGCTCTAAGACTGTGTGGTCGCGGATGCCAAGCGTGTCGAGAATTTGGTCGCCGACGGCGATGACCTCGATATCCGCTTGAGGGCCTGCGACGCCGATATATTCCACATCGATCTGGTGGAACTGTCGCAGCCGGCCTTTTTGCGGTCGTTCGTGACGAAACATTGGGCCGCTGCAAAAAAATTTGACTGGCAATTGCTGTGCTAGCCCATGTGTAATGTAACAGCGAGCAATGCCCGCTGTATTTTCGGGACGAAGCGTGATCTCGTCGCCTCCCTTATCGACAAAGCTATACATCTCCTTTGCGACGATGTCGGACGCTTCACCGAGGGTCCGCGAAAAGACGCTTGAGAACTCGAAGATCGGCGTTGCCATTTCATCGAAACCGTACCGCTCGGCGATGGCGCGCGAAGTGTCCGATACGTGACGATGCGCCCGCATCTCCTCCGGCAGCACATCATGAGTCCCGCGAACTGGCTGTAGCACTCTAATCCCCTTGGGTTCACGACCTCCGACCGCAACATGCGGCCGCTCGCACTCCGCGACGCCTGGCTAAACTGGATCGACTAGCCGTTATAAACCGCATGCGATTCACACGGAACAACTGTCCGCAGCGATCAAGGCAGGACTTGCCCGCGTGAGCAGACGTACAGTTTTGCTAAGGAATGTGTGCGGTGTTGCTCTTTAACAATTCGGGCTCCAGCTTGACATCTCGACGAACTGCACCGTTGGGCCCAATATTTTGCACGGCTTCGCCATCAACCGTGATGAGCAGTGCACCAGCATTTCCCGTCATCAGCGTCAAGCCCGACCGATCCGGCACTCGGAACGAGTCTCCGGTTCGCATGACACGGGTCAGTAACAGCGCGTCGTCGACGTCTTTGATCTCGACCCAACTGTCGCTTGTCGCTTTGATAATGATTCGGGCATCCACATTCTCCGAGCCGTAAACGGCCGGCTCGCGTACTGGACCCGCCGGCGGCTGATCAAGAGGAAGCGTCGGCAGCACAGCTTCTTCGGTCGATGCATCGAGAGCAGCAACCGCATCACTATCGACGCTCTGCACTGCAGGACTGACTGTCGTATCCGTTGTCGACCTCGCGTCGTCGGCGTCCGCCACCAACGTCTCTGCACCTTCTTGGATGCTCGCGGATGGCACCGGGGGGGCTTGAACTTCGCTCTCCGCTGCTGCGGCCGCTGTTGCATCGTTCCCCGCCTCGTCTCCAACGAGTTGAGTCGTTGTTGTCTCCAAACTCTCGCGGAGCGGCACCGTCGGTGACGGTGAAGACTGATCTGCGCTTCCACCCCCGATCAACAGTGCTACCCGGTTTTGGATCTCCGGAATAATGCTGCCAAGTGTGCTGCCTTGCGAAGAAACGTAAATCCAAGAGCTATAAACCAGAACTGCGAGGAAGACCGCGATCAGTAGAACAGCCCCGCCCGGTACTTTGGCCTCGACTATTGGTGCCGGAAAAACGAGCTGCGGCTTTTCATTCAAAACGTCTGTCTCACGCCTAAAGCGCAAGACCACTTCTGCGCCGTCTAATCCAAGATGTTCAGCGTAGGCGCGCACAAACCCGACCGCATATGTGGACCCGGGCAGTTCGTCAAAGCGATCTTCCTCGATCGCTTCCAAATAGGGATAGCGAATACGCAGAATCCCGGCGACATCGCGGAGCTCGAAGCCTAACGCCTCGCGCGTTGCGCGCAGCAACCCGCCCGTCGTCGTCGGACCTGTCGCATCGCGCGCGATTTGCACAACATCGGATTCGGATCCGTCCGATGCGGCGGCCTGCCTAATCTTCCACATCTGTTTCGCCATTGCGCGGGCCCACCAACCAATATATCACCCGGCGCCGATGTCCGTCATTCCGGTGGCGGACAAAGCGCAAGTACAGCGCGAATTCCCTTCGCCTTTAAACTTCCGAGAGCATGCAAATCGAACGGCAAGGTCAGAATGCCATAGCGCTGCCCAAGACTCAATATCGAGCGATGTTGGATCATGTCGAAATGGCGATCTCGCGGTGCAACGCAAGAAGCTCACCTTGCACACGGCGGAACGGCGCAACGCCCTGCGCATCGAACACAGGGGTTAAGCGTCGTCCAGCTCGTAGGCGGCATGCAGCGCACGCACCGCGAGTTCCGTGTACTTCTCGTCGATTAGGATGCTGATTTTGATCTCCGAAGTCGAAATCAGTTTAATGTTTATGCCTTCGTCCGCGAGCGTCTGAAACATCGTCTTTGCGACACCCGCATGTGTACGCATGCCGACGCCAATCACCGAAACCTTGACAACGTTTGGATCGGGCAGGACCGCGTCATAGGTCACGGCATCGCGTATGTCGTCGAGCATCTTCAGCGTTCGCGCCATATCTGCGCGCCCAACCGTAAAAGTGATATCGGTCTTACGTCCGTCAGCCGAGATATTCTGCACAATCATATCGACGTTTATGCCGGCATCGGCCAGCGGTCCAAATATGGCTGCGGCAACACCTGGCTGATCGTCGACCTGAAGCAATGTGACCTTCGCCTCGTCGCGACTATAGGCTACTCCGCTGACAACTCGCTGTTCCAAGATCTCGCCCTCTTCCACGACCAAAGTGCCGGATGCGTCACTGAAAGTCGACAATACCTGCAGCTTTACGCCGCTGCGCATCGCCAGCACGACCGATCGTGTTTGCAATACTTTGGCACCCAAAGACGCCATCTCGAGCATCTCTTCATACGTTATCTTCTCAAGCTTTCTGGCACTCGCGACGATGCGTGGATCAGTCGTGTATACACCATCAACGTCGGTGAAAATGTCACAGCGGTCAGCGCCCAAGGCACTCGCCAACGAGACTGCCGTGGTGTCGGATCCGCCACGACCGATTGTCGTGACGCGATTTTCCGGTGAAACGCCCTGAAATCCGGCCAGAACCGGCACCTGGCCTTCGGCTAAGCGATGGACAATTTCTTGCGTCGAGATATCCTTGATTGTCGCATTGCCATGGACGTCGTCGGTAGAGACCGGTACCTGCCATCCGAGCCACGACCGGGCCGGCACCCCGAGCTCGTTGAGGGCGAGCGCCATCAGAGCACTCGTGACCTGCTCCCCGGCCGACACCACGACGTCATATTCGCGCGTGTCATGCACCTGGCTGGTCCGCCGCACATATTCGATCAGTTGATTGGTGACGCCGGACATCGCTGAAACCACAACCGCGACAACGTTACCGCGCTCGATTTCCGCCTTTACCCTCTGAGCGGCGGTGCCGATCCGCTCCACGTCAGCCACGGAAGTGCCGCCGAATTTTTGCACGATACGCGCCATCGGTTCGAGTTCCTACCTTATTCAGAGTCCGGAGGTTGCCCATCGGCGGTCGCGTATCCATACTCTCAAAGCCAATTGGGCTGCAAGTGGACGGTCAGCCAGAGGTTCAAGAGATCACTAATGAGCAAGACTGCGGCGCCAAGAACGATAGCCCGGAGCCGAACGGACTCGGTCGATACGGACGAGGTGAAAAAATTCGCCGCACTCGCCGACGAATGGTGGAATCCGCATGGAAAGTTTAGAGCGCTACACCAATTGAATCCGGCACGCCTTACTTTCATTCGCGATGAGGCTTGCGTGCGCTTTGACCGTGTCGTCGATGCCGATCGCACGCTCGCCGGACTTTCCGTCCTAGATATCGGTTGCGGCGGCGGTTTGATTGCTGAGCCTTTGACGCGACTTGGCGCAGATGTCACGGCAATCGATGCCAGTGCCGAGGCAATTACCGTGGCAAGTCAACATGCAACCCAGATGGGCCTCGATATCAGTTATTGCTGCGCTGACGTCGACCAAATTGTTATGGAAGGGAAATCCTTCGACATCGTGCTGAATCTCGAGGTCGTTGAACATGTCGCAGACGCGAGTGAATTTCTGCAGTCCTCAGCGCGTATGGTTGGGCCGGATGGCATGATGGTGGCGGCAACGCTAAACCGCACCTTAAAGGCATACGCCTTAGCCATAATCGGCGCCGAGTACGTCCTTGGCTGGATTCCGCGTGGAACCCACGATTGGCGCCGCTTCGTCCGTCCCTCAGAACTCGCCGGCATCCTGCGCGGTGCCGGTCTAACTCTTGAGAAGCTCACCGGCATCACTTATAGCCCGATCGCCGACCGATGGTGCATTTCACCCGACGACCTCGATGTGAATTATATGGCGCTCGCCTTTCGCGATTAAGAACCGCGCGGACGGCGAGCGGCACGGAGCGGAATTCGGCAGTGAATATTCGCGTCTGCGACCGACCGAAGCTTGCCTAGCAGCGTATGGAGGGCTTGCTAGCTGTCCGACCGCGGCAGCCAGGGGATCCGACCGAAGGCAACACCCTCTTCGCGCAGTTCATTTTCTTCTGACGCCGTCGCTTCGCCATAAATATTGGTGCTGTCGGATTCACCATAGTGAATCTTGCGGGCTTCCTCAGCGAACTCTTGACCGACATAACTGCAGGTCGCCTCGACCTCGCTCCGCAGTTTCGTCAGCATTTCACGCCCTTGTCTTATGGCCTCGACCTCGGCGCCGCTCTCAGCTCCGCCACGAGAATTGCCAGTCGCCACGTTCGGCGCCATTGGCGCCTTGACCACCTTTGCATCGCCGCAATGTGGGCAAACCACGGTGCCTAACGACGCCTGTTTCTCATAGGTGGCGCTGCTGTTGAACCACGCTTCAAATTCGTGATCGTTTGCACAACGGAGGTTAAAGACAATCATCGTCACATATTTAGCAAAATTTCAGGGACTTGCAAGATTCCACGCATCTCGTTTTGCAGCACGGCATCACAATCGAGAAGTCAAGGCGGATCACCCTGCGCCGTAAGCGATTTATTGAGTTTACCTTCGGCATCCATGGCGTAGAGCTCTTCACAGCCGCCAATATGCCGGCCATCGATAAAGACGCTCGTGCGACCACCAGCACGGGACATCATCTCGCCTCTACGCATCAAGTGAAACAAGACGTCGAACTCGGTAAATTCGGCCTGCTTGGCCTTCAACAACCGTTTCGCGCTGTGGCAAAACCCGCACAGCATGCTGGAGTAAATCTCGACATGTGCCATCGACTTGGGACTGAGTCGGACCCGATTTCCTTGGACACAGAATTGGCTTAATCGAAGTGTCCAAGGAGGACCGGAACATGACCGATAATTTTGAGAAGAAAGTTGCTGTTGATGGGCCTGTGGTAAATGCTGGCGAGCTTGGCTCGTCCACGTTTTCCCCAGGCCAGGCTTTGCCGGCAGGCCCGCTGGGACTTGGCCAGCGATGGACAGTGGCGCGCAAGCGTGAGGTCGTTCTGCAGCTTTTGCGTGACGAGCCGGTGCAACTTCTGTCGCGCCAGTTGGGCGTAGAGATCTTCCGGCTCGAGCAGTGGCGTGAGAAAGCGATCGGCGGGATCGACGCCTCGCTCAAGCAACGCAAGGGCGATCCGGTGCAGGCGGAACTGGATAGCGCCATGAAGCGGATCGGAGAGTTGACCATGCAGGTGGAACTGCTGGAGGCCAAGACGGAGACCTTCGGCCCTTTGGGGCGGCGGAGGTCGCGGCGATGAGTGCCGCCACCTCTCCCGGCACGGGTCTGGCCTACGGCCTGCGGCGGGTCTGCGCCGCCTGGGGCATGGCCCGCTCCTCGTTCTACGCCATGACCTCCGGCCAGCACGCCGAGCCGCCGCCGGCAAAGCGTCGGGGACCGAAGCCCGCGATCTCGGACCAGGCGCTGCTGGTGGCGATCAAAGCCGACCTGGAGGCATCGCCCTGGGAGGGCGAGGGCTACCGCAAGGTCTGGGCTCGGCTTCGGGTCTGTCGCGACATCCGGGTTGCCCGCAAGCGGGTGCTCCGCCTGATGCGCGAGAACAATCTGCTCTCGCCCCATCGCTGCCGCCGCCGTGGCGGCAATCCCCATGACGGTGAGATCATCACTCATGCCCCGAACCTCATGTGGGGCACCGATGGCGTTCGGGTGTTCACGGTGGACGACGGCTGGGGCTGGATCTTCACCGCCGTCGAGCATTGGAACGCCGAGTGTGTCGGCTGGCATGTCTGCAAGCGCGGCGACCGCTTCGCCGCCCTGCAGCCGATCTCCATGGGGCTTGCCGGGCTGTATGGCTCGACCGCGGCCGGCGCGGCTCGGGGGCTGGCCTTGCGGATGGATCACGGCTCCCAGTATCTGTCGGACCACTTCACCAACCAGATCAAGTTCTGGGGCATCCAGCCGTCCTACGCCTTCGTCGCCGAGCCCCAGACCAACGGCGTCGCCGAGCGGTTCAATCGCACGCTGAAGGAACAGATCATCCATGGTCGCATCTACTGCAACATCGCGGAGCTGCGGGACGCCGTCCGCGACTTCGTCGAACTCTACAATGCCCAGTGGATCGTCGAAAAGAACGGCTACCTGAGCCCCGCTCAAGCTCGTCAGGCGTGGCACGCCGCGATCTCAATCAGGCCCGCCGCGTGAGACAAACTTGTGTCCAAGGAACCGGGTGCGCTACACATCGACTTGGGACTCCGCCGCTCGCCTGATGACGTGCTTGATCCGCGCGAATATAACGCCCGAGTTGTTCCAAGCCAGCATCGTTCAAGAATTCTTGTTCATCTAGGCTAAGGTCCTGTTTTTCTAATCCGCACCTCGCACAACGCGTGCCAGCGTGATCACATCAACGCTTGCTGCTCCAGCTTCGAGAAGCGTTTTCGAACACTCTTCCACCGTGGCGCCGGTCGTCATTACGTCGTCCACAAGAAGGAGGCTCGCCCCGCGGACGCGATCGTGCCATTGCGGACGGACCGTAAATGCGCCGCGCATATTCCGCGCGCGTTGGACGGAAGACAATTCCGCTTGTGTGGGCGTGTTCCGTGTCCGCACCATGAGATCCACCGCTACGGCAACGTCAGACTCGCGCCCAAGCGCCTGTGCAAGCAGCGCGGATTGATTGAATCGTCGCGTAAACAAGCGGAAGCGATGCAGCGGTACGGGAACCACCAAATCCGCTTGCATGAGCAGCTCTTTGCCCGCCCGCGCAAGCCAGTGTCCAAAGGCCGGAGCAGCATCCGTACGATCGCCATACTTGAAGCGCAGGACCAACGCTCGACTAACATCGCTATAGCGAAAGACCGCCCGTGCACGTGTGAAAACCGGTTTGTTGCGCGCACATGTGCTGCACAAGCTACCCGGTGCAACTTCGAACTCAAACGGACGTCCGCAACAAGCACAAAAGGGGGGCGCCAGGAAATCGACGTCTGACCAGCATTCGGAGCAAAGTGCACCGGCACTGTCCGTCTCCACGCCGCAGGCCAGACATCGGGGAGGCAATACCGCATTTAGTACAGACAGGATCGGCACCCTTATCAGCCCGTTGATTAAGTCGGCGCCGTTTGATTCTCTGGTTCCCTGATTTGCAGGGGGGGTTGCCGATGGCGATGGGACGGCAGAAGGCTGGTCAGGGGGATCTGATGGTGAGCTGGTCGGAGATGCCGCGCTCTCCGGGTCATGTGTTTTATGACCGCCTGCAGTCGGTGCTGATCGAGGGCGGCTTCGACGCCTTTGCCGAGGCGAGCTGCCGGCCTTATTACGCGGCCCGGATGGGCGCGCCCTCGGTGCCGCCCGGGCGCTATTTCCGGATGCACCTGGTGGGCTACTTCGAGGGCATCGACAGCGAGCGCGGTCTGGAGTGGCGCTGCTCGGACTCGCTTTCGCTGCGGGCGTTCCTGCGACTGGGGAGCCGTGATCGGGTACCGGACCATTCCTGGCTGTCACGGAGCCGCACGCGCCTGCCCCATGAAGTCCACGCGGCGGTCTTCGACTGGGTTCTGGTGCTGATCGCCGAGGCGGGGCTGATCAAGGGCGAGCGCATCGGCGTCGATGCCTCGACCATGGAGGCCAACGCGGCGCTGCGGAACATCGTGCGGCGCGCCAACGGCGAAGGCTACCGGGAGATGCTGGAGCGCCTGGCCCGGGAAAGCGGCGTCGAGACACCCACGGCCGAGGATCTGGCGCGTCTGGAGCGGAAGCGCAAGGGCAAGAAGCTTTCCAACACGGATTGGGTTTCGAAGAGCGACCCCGAGGCCAAGATCGCCAAGATGAAGGACGGCACGACGCATCTGGCCTACAAGCCCGAGCACGCGGTGGATCTGGACACCGGCGCGGTGGTGGCGGCCGAGCTGCACCCGGCCGATGAGGGCGACGCCACGACGCTTTCCAAGACCCTGGCGAAGGCCGAGGCAAACCTCGGGGCGGTGGATGCGGCACCGACGGCGGAGGATCCGGCCGAATGCGTCGCCGACAAAGGTTATCACTCACGGGCGGTCTTGAGGGCTCTGGACGACAGTCCCTGGAAGACCCGGATCGCGGCGCCCAAGCAGACCGGCTTTTCGCGCTGGCACGGTGATGAGGCGGCGCGGCGCGCGGTCACCAACAACCGTGCGCGGCTCAAGTCCGGGGTCGCCCGCGAGGCCTTCAAGCTGCGCGCCGAGATCGTCGAGCGCTGCTTTGCCCACAACCCCGATCGTGGCGGCATGCGACGAACCTGGCTGCGCGGGCGAGAGAATGTGCACACGCGATACCTACTCCACGTCGCCGGCCACAATCTATCGTTACTGATGCGCCAGCTCATCGGCGCCGGCACCCCGCGGGAGGCCGTGGCGGGCGGATATGGCGGTATTTTCGTTCTGCTCACGCCCACCGGGGCCATGCTGGTGGCACGGGGGGTTTCGCAAAGCGGCCAGTCGGCTTTCGCCGCCGCGTTCTTCATCTGGGGGTGAGAGCCGGAAAAAGCCACTTAATCAACGGGCTGTTATCCGGGGCGAAATCTGCATCAAGGAGCAAAATGCGGCAGGTTCAGAGTGCCATCGCGCTCGATCTGGTTGACGAGTTCGATTTCCCAATCGAGATAAAGATTCATGGCTTCTTCGATGCCTTTTTCGCGATCGTAGGGACGTTCATAGACGTCATCCACCGGACCAACCGCAAGCTCCATGCCCGTGTCCAGCGGCAAACCGGCATCCAGCCAGGCGGCGTTTCCGCCCTTGAGATAGGCGATCGGCGTGCTAGTCATCTTTACCATCTCAGCCGCTGCCAATCGTGCCATACCCTCGTCTGTCGCCGTTGCCACATAGACTTCAGCCGGCGGCAAAAAACCGATGAGCTGATGGATGCGGGACCGTACGGTCCAGCGCGCCGTCGGAATATGGCCGGCCCGATAAATCAGACCATCGGCGAAGTCGACGACCACGGCAGTTGCCTTATCGAGGCGCTGTTTTAACTCGTCGACCTCGACGGCCGTCGTTTTGGTTTCATCAAGTTCTGGCAGTGGCGGCGTATGCGGACCTTGCACAAATTCCACGCCGTCGAGTCCTCCTTCCAACACGACTGCATCCGCATATCCGAGCTGGACGAGCCAGCTGGCCGTCATGGCAGCACGCACGCCGTTGTCGTCCACAAGGACGATACGCGCATGACGGGTTGCAAGATACCGATCCGTCGCCTGCACAAGTTGACCACCGGGCGCGGAGCGCGAGCCGGGGAGATGACCTGCTTCGTACTCTTCGGGCAGTCGCACATCGAATAGGTAGAGCGTCTGACTTTCGGCTTCGGCGCTCCATTTGCCGAGCGTCTCACGGTCTATCGTCCGCACGCCGAAACGTTCACTCACGCGCGCCGCCGCATCGCGTGCCCAAGATAGGGCCGCCGCCGACACAGGTCCCGCCACCTTATCGGCGCCTCGATCGAGCTCAAAGCCAGCGAGACGCCACCCCATTGTCCCGTTCTTCAGGGCGACCACCGGATTTTCGAGCCCGGCATTGATGAGCGACTGGCAGCCGATGATGGAGCGCGTGCGACCAGCACAATTGACGACCACCAGCGTCTTGGTATCGGAGACCACGGCGCGCACGCGATGGACGAGCTCGGCGCCCGGCGTATCGATACCACCCGGGATGCTCATATTTTGGAATTCGTCGAGCGGCCGGCTGTCGAGGATCACCACGTCGTCGCCGGCATCGACTTTCGCTTTTAGATCTTCGGCGGAAATATTCGGCGTGCCGAAATGATGCTCGACATACTCGCCGAATGCCTTAGACGGCACATTGACGCCGCTGAACAACTCGAACTCGGCGTCCTGCCAGGATTTAACGCCGCCATCCAGGATTGCAACGTCGCTATAGCCCGCTCCGTCAAGTATGGCCGCGGCCCGCTTTGCAAAGGCTCCGTCGTCGTCGCACAGCACGATGCGAGTCTTCGCCCGAGGCACAAAATCGCCGATCACAAGATCGAACCTACTGAGCGGAATATTGACGGCCAGCAAAAGATGATTGTGACCGAACGGACCCTGCTCGCGAACGTCGATCAGGGCGATCTCGCCCCCGTCGAGCAGCGCTGTTCGCAGGGTCGAGGCATCGATGGATTTGGCTGTCATTTCACGACACTCGGTGTTGGCGGATAAATTTCGTACGTCCCGCTGTCCACATCGTATTGGACGCGCGCTGTCAGTTCGGTAAGCGCCCGCCCGTACATGTGCAGGTGCAAGTTGAGCGACGGCCCTTCTTGGTGGATGGAGTGAATATCGTCCGGCATCATCGTGACGCCGGTGCCAGCGGTAATGTTAAAGGTATCGACCTGCTCGACTTCACCTTTGCCGTCGACTGAACCGTCGTCGACCCGACGGTAGAAGCGGTTAAGTTCGTCGCCCTGAACACCCACAACAACAGCCCATGTTGTGTGGTCATGTGGTGGCGTCTCGACGCCGCAGGCTGAACTGTTGAGATAGAGGGCGTACCGACGATCTTCATCCTGCGACAGCGTATAGAGAAAACCGTTGTCGTCATCGCGCGGTGGAAAATCCTCTTCCTTGAAAATCTCGCGGCGCCTCGCAAGTTCGATCAAGACCGTCCGAATTGCATCGAGCGACTCGCGTGTAACGCCCTGCTGCGCTTCTATGGCGCGTACTGCCGAAACGGTCTCTGCAACCGCACGTTCTCTGTCCGTCGACGCGTTCATGGCGGCACCTCCCTAAATCCCGCGGCCATACTAGGTTGCGCCATGAGACGCATCAAGCGGCGCTTACTTTGGCTTGCGGATCTAGCGATGTCACCGGCTTGAGGCCATATTGGCGAACCATGATTGGCGCAGCAAATGATCTTGAGATTTTCGACCGTCGGCAAGTTCGATTGCAGCGCGATCGCGCTGCGGAGAGTTTCACCAATCACGACGTTCTCTTCCGCGAAGTAGCGAAGCGATTGGCGGATCGCCTGCTCGATGTAGAACGCAATTTTCCGCTGGCGCTCGATTTAGGCTGCCACGGCGGCGGACTAGCAGACCAGCTACCCAAAAAGAGTGGGATCGAGACGCTCGTACAATGTGATTTGTCGCCTGCGATGGCACGACAAGCCGGCGCAAATGCGCTCGTCGCGGACGAGGAGATGCTGCCGTTCGCCGATCAGAAGTTCGACCTTGTCGCGAGCAACCTAAGCCTCCACTGGGTGAACGATCTTCCGGGCACTCTGATCCAGATACGACGGGGGCTGAAAGGCGACGGTCTTTTCGTCGCGGCGCTCCTCGGTTCGGGGACACTAATGGAATTGAGGGAATGCCTGACGGACGCGGAAATCGAAACACACGGCGGCGCCGGACCGCGCCTGTCGCCACTGCCGGCGCTTGGCGATGCCGCCGCCTTACTCCAGCGTGCCGGTTTTGCGATGCCCGTCGCAGACGGCGACACGCTTACGTTTACCTACACCGATGCATTTCAGTTGTTGGCCGATCTGCGAGGCATGGGTGAGGCCAATGCCGTCGTCTCCAGGCGCAAATCGTTTACTGCGCGGACTGTCCTAATGCGGGCTGCCGCACTCTATCTTGAACGATTTGCACGCGCCGACGGGACGATTCCAGCTACGTTTCAGGTCATCTACCTGCACGGCTGGGCGCCGCACGCCTCACAACGGCGGGCGCTTGCTCCGGGCAGCGCAACAACGCGACTCGCAAGCGCCCTGGAGACTGAGGAGCAACCGGCCGGCGATGTCGCACGGCCCGGACGCCGACCGGTTAAAGACCCCAGCTCATAACAAGTCGCGCAGCATGGCGACCAGCGGTTGGTCGGCCGGCGGCATGGGATAGTCATGAAGGCGCTGCGGTTGCACCCAGGCGAGCTCCTGCCCCTCCAGGGCCTTGGGCGTGCCGTCCCAGATGCGGCAGACATAAAGCGGCATCAGCAAATGAAAGGCGTCATAAGCGTGGCTGGCAAACGTAAATGGGGCGAGGCAGCTTAGCTCGGTATCGATGTCCAGCTCTTCCTTGAGTTCGCGGATAAGTGCCGCCTCAAGCGACTCGCCTTGCTTCACCTTGCCGCCGGGAAACTCCCAAAGGCCTTCCATTGTCTTGCCTTTGGGTCGACGTGCGATGAGGACGCGCCCGTCGACGTCGATCAAGCCCGCTGCCACGACGAGCACAACCGGCCGGACCACGGTCATGGCTCCGCGCTAGCTTCGATAGTCGGCATTGATGGAAATATAGCCATGCGTCAGATCGCAGGTCCACACCCTGGCGCTGCCGTGGCCGACGCCCACGTCGACAGATATGTGCACCTCGCGGCCTTTCAGATGCTCGGCCACCGGCGCCTCGTCATAGTCCGCACGTAACTGTCCATGTTCGGTAATCGGCACCCCGCCCATAGCGATAACTAGTCGATCCCGATCCGCCTTCTCGCCGGCCTTTCCGACCGCCATCACGATGCGGCCCCAATTCGCGTCCTCACCGGCAACGGCTGTCTTCACGAGCGGCGAGTTTGCGATCGCCAAGCCGATCCGGCGCGCGGCGCGCGCGGACACAGCGCCTGAGACGTCGATTGTGATGAACTTCTGCGCGCCCTCGCCGTCTCTGACGATCTGCGTCGCCAGATCGACGACCAACTCGTCAAGTGCGCGGCGGAAATCGCGCAAATGTCGGTCGCCAACAGCACTCACATCCCTATGTTGCGGACCGGCACCGGTCGCGCACAGCAACAGTGTGTCGCTCGTTGACGTGTCGCTATCTACGGTGATCGCGTTATAGGACCGGTCGGCCGACTGGACGAGGAGCTTCTGCAACACCGGTGCCGGGATCTTTGCATCCGTGAAAAGAAAACCGAGCACCGTTGCCATGTCCGGCGCAACCATCCCCGATCCTTTGGTGATCCCCGCGAGCGTCACTTGAGTGTCGCCTATATGTGCGGTCCGCATTGCGGCCTTGGGAAAGGTGTCGGTCGTCATGATCGCGCTGGCAGCATCCTCCCAAGCGGCCGAGTCCAACGCACCCTGGAGAACCGGCAATTTTGATGCAATGTGATCCGCCGGCACTGGCTCGCCGATGACGCCCGTCGAGGCGACAAAAATTTCGGTCTCCGGGCAGCCGAACAGGCCCGCAGCGGCGGCAACGGTCGCGTCGACCGTGCGGTCACCCGCCAAGCCGGTGAATGCGTTTGCATTGCCAGAATTGACGACGATGGCCCGAACCTTTTCGCCGCACAGTGCCTCGCGACACCAAGCTACGGGTGCCGAGAAGCAACGCGACCGCGTGAAAACGCCAGCGATCGTGCTCCCTGCTTTCAGTTCAGCCAGAAAGAGATCGCGCATGCCATTTCGTTTGAGGCCACACGCTGCGCCGCCAATACGCACGCCGGCAATCGGCGAAATTGTTGGGAAGACGTCTGGCGCCAAGGGTGAACGTGCGGTCATGGCGGCTCGTGCTCGAATTCGTCTCTTGTTATTTTCCGGGTGTCGCTGCGGAGATCGGTATCGGCTGGTGTTGTATGTCCAGCGACGACAACTTGCGCCGGGTCAAAGGAACTCCGCCTGGAAACGCCGCATAATGCACAACCGCGCGGTGCTTACAAGAAGTGGCTCCGTGAGATCACCTTGCACCACAGCAGGGCCGTCCGCAAAACGTGGCGGGGCGTTGAAATGGGATGGCGTCCGGCGCCCAATTGACAGCGAGCGTGCGGGAGCCTATGTGACCTTGTGCAAGGACATTGTCCGCCATAATGTCCCGTTACTGACGGCCGATTTCGGCGATCGGCGCAATAAGCCGACGGGCCCGATGACCAAAGGTCCGTTGCTTGGTTGCCCTAACAACGACATCCAGGACACCAGCCGCACTGAATTACGGCATTAGCCGATTCCCCGGGGGTTCGATGATCGGTAGCGTACTCAAGCAGGTTTTCGGCTCCGCAAACGAGCGAATTATTAAGCGCTTGCATCAGCAGGTCGCTCACATCAACGAACTTGAGCCTGAATTCGAGGCGTTGAGTAATGAAGAACTCACGGCCTGTACTGAGCAGTTTCGCGCAAGGCTCTCAAACGGCGAAGATATGGACGATATCCGCCCAGAGGCTTTCGCAGTGGTTCGCGAAGCGTCCAGGCGCACGCTCGGCCAGCGCCATTTCGATATGCAGCTGGTCGGCGGTATGGTGTTGAATTCCGGCATGATCGCCGAGATGAAAACCGGCGAGGGAAAAACTCTCGTCGCAACGCTACCCGTCTATCTCAATTCGTTGTCCGGCCAAGGCGTGCACGTCATCACGGTGAATGATTATCTCGCCCAACGTGACGCAGCGTGGATGGGAGAGATCTATAAGTTTCTTGGGCTGAGCGTTGGTTGCATCGTTCACGGCATCGAAGACGACGAACGGCGAGCGCAATACGCCTGCGATGTAACCTACGGCACAAACAACGAGTTCGGATTCGACTACCTGCGCGACAATATGAAGTTTCGACTGGAGGACATGGTTCAGCGCGAGTTTAACTACGCAATCGTCGACGAAGTCGACTCGATCCTGGTGGACGAGGCCCGTACGCCGCTCATCATCTCCGGCCCGACAGAGGACTCGTCTGAAATGTACGAGGCCGTAAACAAACTGATGCCGAAACTCAACGAGGAGGATTACGAAAAGGACGAGAAGCAACGCGCCGTCACTTTGACAGAAGAAGGTGCGCTGCGAATGGAAGAATTGCTCAGCGAAGCTGGGCTCCTAAAAGACGGCGGTATGTACGAAATTCAGAACATCTCGCTCGTGCATCACACCAACCAGGCGCTGCGAGCGCACAAGCTCTTTACGCGAGACACCGACTACATCGTCAAAGACGACAAGGTGGTCATCATCGACGAATTCACCGGCCGCATGATGGAAGGTCGACGGTATTCGGAGGGTTTGCACCAGGCGCTAGAAGCCAAGGAAGCGGTCCACATCCAGAACGAGAACCAGACCCTGGCATCGATCACATTTCAGAACTATTTCCGGCTCTACCCAACGCTTTCCGGCATGACCGGAACGGCCATGACCGAGGCCGCGGAGTTTGCCGACATCTACAAGCTCGAAGTCGTTGAAATCCCGACCAACATGGAGATGATCCGCATCGACAACGACGACGAAGTCTATCGTACGACGCGCGAAAAGCACGAGGCGATCCTCGACCAGATTGCGGAGTGCCATGAGCGCAAGCAGCCTGTCCTTGTGGGCACGATCACGATCGAGAAATCCGAAGAGCTGTCGGCTCTCCTGAAAAAGCGGCGTATCAAGCACAACGTGCTCAACGCCCGGCATCATGAGCAGGAAGCGCACATCATTGCCGAGGCGGGGGCACCAGGTGGCGTAACGATCGCGACCAATATGGCGGGCCGCGGCACGGACATCCAACTCGGTGGCAATCTTGAAATGCGGCTCTTGCGCGAACTTGAGGACCTCGAGGACGAGACCAAACAGACCAGCCGGACCGAAGAAATCACGAGCGACATCGCCGAAAAGAAATCAATCGTGATCGACGCCGGCGGTCTCTTCGTACTTGGTACCGAGCGCCACGAATCGCGGCGCATCGACAACCAACTTCGCGGCCGGTCGGGCCGCCAGGGTGATCCCGGCGCATCCAAATTTTTCGTCAGCCTGGAAGACGACCTGATGCGCATTTTTGGTTCGGAGCGGATGAATTCGATGTTGCAGCGGCTGGGACTTCAAGACGGCGAAGCGATTGTTCATCCGTGGATCAACAAGGCGCTGGAGAAGGCCCAGCAGAAAGTTGAGGCTAGAAACTTCGAGGTTCGCAAGCAGCTGCTCAAGTTCGATGACGTCATGAACGACCAGCGCAAGGTCGTCTACGAGCAGCGCAAGGAGATGATGCGCGCCAACGACGTTCAATCGACGATCGTCGACATGCGCCACGAAGTCATCGAAGTGCTCGTCGATCGCTGCATTCCCGAGAACGCACTGCCGGAACAGTGGGAGCTCGACACGCTGCACGAGGAATGCATGCGGGTTTTCGCACTCGATCTGCCGATACGCGACTGGGCCAAGGAGGAGGGCATCGCTGACCGCGAAATTCATGAACGTATTGTCGCCGAGATTGATCGCAAGATGGCGGAAAAGGCGGTTGCATACACACCGGAGTTGATGCGCGTTGCTGAGAAGAGCCTCCTATTGCAATTGCTCGATCAGATCTGGAAGGACCATTTGCTGCAGCTCGATCACTTGCGTCAGGGAATCGGTCTGCGGGCGTACGCTCAACGTGATCCGCTGAACGAATACAAGCGTGAAGCTTTCGACATGTTCCAGACCATGTTGGCCCGGTTGCGCGAGTCGGTGATCCAGGTCCTCAGTCACCTGGAATTGCAGATGGAGGCGCCGGAGGAGGCGATGCAGCAACGGGCAAAACACGTTGACATGGTTGAGACGCGAAACGACCCGGCGTTTGGGGGCGATGCCGATACGGCTTTGGCCGTGATGCCGGTGCGGCGCAAGGCGGCCGAAGTCATCGACCTCAACGACCCCTCCACTTGGGGCAAGGTATCTCGCAACGCCGCTTGTCCATGCGGATCCGGCCGCAAGTACAAACAATGTCACGGTCGCAACTGACGCTGCCAGTTACGCAACACTAATTTTTCGTTGATATTCGTAGTGGTTTCGCCGCTCGACGACGCAACAGTGTACTGGCAAGACTAATCCAAACCGTTCTTGCCCATTTCCATATATTTTTCGCGACGCCGCGCACGTAAGGTTCCACCATCGACCGTTACTAGTTCCTTAAAGGCATTCTGTAGGGCGTCACCAAGTGAGGATATCGCCTCCTCCGGCAGCCGATGAGCGCCGCCCAACGGTTCTGCCACAACCTCATCGATGACGCCAAGCGCAAGCAGATCTTCGGAGGTCAGCTTCAGCGCTGCAGCAGCGGCCTGCGCTTGATCGGTGTCACGCCATAATATCGACGCACATCCCTCTGGGGAAATCACCGTGTAGATCGCGTGTTCGAGCATTATCACCGTATTCGCTGCCGCTAAGGCAATGGCGCCGCCGGAACCACCTTCGCCGATGATGGCGCTGATGAAAGGCACACGAATTGCGAGGCAGGCTTCGATCGAGCGTGCAATCGCCTCCGCCTGCCCGCGTTCTTCTGCACCGACGCCGGGATAGGCCCCCGGGGTATCCACCAAGCTGATTACGGGAAGGTCAAACCGGTCCGCAAACTCCATCAACCTGCGGATTTTGCGATACCCCTCCGGCCGTGCCATGCCGAAGTTGTGGGCGAGACGATCACCCGTGTCCGCACCCTTCTCATTTCCGACGACAATGCAGGAATAGCCTCGAAATCGCGCTAACCCGCCCTTTACCGCGTTATCCTCTGCAAAGGCACGATCTCCGGCCAGCGGCGTAAAGTCCTCGAAGAGGCGCTCGACGTAATCGGCAAAATGCGGACGCTCAGGATGTCGGGCAACTTGCACCTTCTGCCACGGCGAAAGTTTCTGGTAGATCTGCTTCAATTGCCGATCGGCATTGGCCTGTAGTCGGGCAACTTCGTCCGCAATGTTGATATCGCCGCCATCGGAGAGATGCCGCAGCTCCTCGATCTTTCCCTCAAGTTCCGCGATCGACTGTTCGAAGTCGAGGAATGTCATCATGAGTGGGTTCAACCTGCTGCCGGTCTGGGCGAGCCGTTCCTATCATAAGCAGGAGCGATTGAAAACGAGCGCGCGGTACTCTGCGGCCTGCAAATTATGCTCAGCAAGGCTGCTGTCGCCTGCCCTGATGCTTCGACAGCGGATGGGCAGACTCGACGAGCTGGCGCATCCGCTCATCCAAGACGTGGGTATAAATCTGCGTCGTCGAGATATCGGCGTGGCCCAACATTTGTTGAAGCGCCCGCAAATCGGCGCCGCGGGCAAGTAAATGGCTGGCAAATGCGTGGCGGATTACATGTGGGCTGACGAACTCTACCTCAAGACCGCAGACTCCCGCATGGGCCTTCAGCAACTGGCCGAAACGCTGACGCGTCAAATGACGCTCCGGTCCGCGCGACGGGAAGAGCCACTGGGACCGGCGGCCGTTAGCAAAGACTGGTTCGCGCACCGTCTCGTAAATTTGAACCGACTCGCGCGCATCGGGCGTCAGCGGAACAATCCGCTCTTTATCGCCTTTGCCACGGATCAAAAGAAACTCCGGATCCTGACGCGTCGCGGCCAGTGGCAAGCCGACGAGTTCGGAGACACGGATCCCGGTCGCGTATAGCACGTCCAACAATGCGCGCAGCCGCACAGCTTCCGGCTTATCGGTAAAGCGACTTCGGTCGAGCAACCTTCCGACGTCATCCTCGCTCAGCGTTTTCGGCAGTGTCCGACCGCGTCGCGGACTATCCACCGATGTGGAAGGATCCTCATCACAGAGACCTTCCGAAAACAGAAATCGATGGAATTGGCGAACCGCCGAGAGTCGCCGCGCGCTGGTGCTGGGAGCGAGGTTGCGGCGTGACAACGACCTGACGAATGCACTTACATCTTCGGAGGTCGCATGGTCCGGTGCCTTACCCGCCTGGTTTAGATAGCCAAAATAGTCATCTAGGTCCCGGCGATAAGCTTGGACCGTGTTCACCGCCGAGCCTCGTTCGGCAATGAGCATTTCCAGGAAGTCCTCTAGGTGCGGGGAGATTGCTCTACAACCCAGCCGCCAGCATGGCTTCGAGTGCGAGCGCGCGCGCCTCAGTCTCTAGACCAATGGTTCGCAACGACACGAGCAGGTCATGGAGATGCCAAATATCAGCGCCCTCCGGGCCCTCCCGCCCCAATGCAAGCAGTGCGAGTAGGACAGTTTCGCCGATCCGCCCGGCGTCGCCAGCTTCGCGCAACGCACGGCGAAGTGCCGCACCAGGCACCGACTTGTTCGACCGTGTGATCTCGTTCAGCAGGCCGCGCCAATTCTCTGAATCCAGATCGTAGTCAAGCGCCTCGAACATCGCGAGACCGAGGGCAATACGCGCGTTGGCACTTCCAGGCGATATCTCGCGTTGAGCCGCTTGCCACGCCGCTAGCGATGCTGGATCCAGGGTCGCAATGCTGTTGCCGCCTGCAATTTCGATGATCGGCCATAGAGCGTCAGCGGCGCGCTTGGCGTCCGGATCGCGCAGCGTCTCCTGCCGGAGAAGCGTCAGCCATGGCTGCGCCGCGACCGACCTGCGCAAAGCGAATAGCGCGCGAGCGGCATCCGCAGCAAACCACCCAAGCCCGCTTAGCGGCGGCGTTTCGAGGATCATGGGCTCATATAGCCGTACTGCAAGCGAATAGAGATTATCCTCGCGCGCGAGCTGCCAGGCCTGTTGCAAAACTGCGGCCTTGGCCATCGGGACGTTCTGGACAACCGCGGCCTGATACAACAATGCCCGGCCGCGAGAATTTCTCTGCGCATCGGCAGCACTCAGAGCGTTATCGAGTTCGTTCGCTTCAAATTCGGCACCGGCATATACCTGGCCCAGCCGCCCGGGTGGCACCGACCCCAAAACCGCCGCCCACTCAGCGGCGTCGAGCCGCAGATCATTTGTCGCATTCGGGCTTATGCCGATAGCGCGCAGGAGTGCCGGAGACTCGCGGTCGAGCGCATTCGGCGGAATATGCATGTTGGCGGTTCGAAGCATCGCTAAGTGCAGCGGCGTCGGGTTGGTCAGACTCTCGACGGTAACGTTGCGGCCATTTGTCAGCACATCAACGAGCACAAAGAATGCCGGATCATCGATTTCGTCGCCCTCAGCAAGGAGGTTTGCACCCAATGCCGCACCATCGACATTGCCCTCGAGCGCCTGGCAAAAGACCAGCGAGCGTTGCCAATATCCTTCAACAAGGCGGTTCCCCTGGCGCCGCACAACATTGCAAGCACCACCGAGATCGTTAAATAGAAGCAAATTGTCGACCTTGGCGCGAAGCAAGTCGGGATCGGTATCCCGGGTCGGTGCTGCACTGATCAGTTCCGCCGCCGCTCCAATCAAACCCATAGCCTGTAGTTGCTCGACGCGCATGGCGATCAGGCTCTTGCCATCCGTTGCGGCGGCGTCGCGCGGCGGGACCGCCGCCGTGGAAAGAAGAAGCCGGCGGGCAAGATCTCGCATCGTCGGCGAACGAATTGCGATTGGAAGCTGTGGTAGTAGGCTATCAATTAACGAGCGCGGCGTTCCACGCCACATGTCCAGTCCAAGCCCACCCATCTCGCTTTCCAGAGTTCCCACAGTTTCGGAATCCGGAGTAGTGAGTTGATCCACCTTTATCGTATTCGTGGACGACGTCGCGGTAGCGGCTGACACCGGCTGTCCGCCCGCCCCTGTGGCTTTTGTCCCCCCCGCTGCGCGCGGCGGCCATAATGGCAGGGGGGTGCCCACCGGACTGGTCTGTTGGGCAATCGTAATGCCATTGGTACTCACCAGCGCTTGATCACTTGCACTGGCAGGGCCGGACACAATATGAAGCACGATTAAGGCGGCAATCGCGCCCAAGGCGCACTTAACGTGGGAAACGGCTATCATCCAACACCTTCTCAACGGTCCTGGAAGGCGGCGGGATGTCCCAATTCGCCAAAAACATGCCGCCGCCGCCTATGGCGACAACGAGAACGAACAATGCCAGTTTGCTCAATAGATTCATAGGACCTGTGGTGACGGCATATGTCGCAGACGACGCGTTCGCCAAATGGACTGATTGAGGTTCAGCGCCAACGCTAGTCCTTGACTGTGGCAATTCTGCGGCAGTTTATAGACCTGAAAAGCGCGTTTCAACGGCACGATTCGTGCCGATGGACGCTTGGATTATTGTGGGCTACATCAAGTGACGCTCCAGTTACCGCCAAGAAAGTCAATTGTCCTCGTCGGCATGATGGGTGCTGGCAAATCGTCTATCGGCCGTCGAGTCGCCGCCCGGTTGTCATTGCCGTTTATCGATGCTGATGCAGAAATCGAGGCGGCCGCCGGTTGCTCGATTGAAGAGATTTTCGAACGTCACGGTGAGGCTGAGTTTCGCGACGGCGAACGACGTGTGGTTGCCCGCTTGCTCGCCGGACCGGTTCATGTCCTTGCCACAGGCGGTGGCGCATTCATGAACGCGCAGACGCGTGAGGTTATTGCAGAAAATAGTATCTCGATTTGGCTGCGGGCGGATATCGATGTGCTCTTGCGCCGCATTTCGAGACGAAACGACCGACCAATGCTGCAGTCGACAGACCAGCGCGTCCGGCTCATCGAGCTGTCGGAACAGCGGGATCCAGTCTATGCGCTCGCCGATTCCATGGTCGAGAGTACGGACGGCCCCCTTGAGCAAACCGCCGAGCGTGTCATAGAGGCACTTTCGCAACATCTGGCGGCATACGAGCCGAAATGAGCGAATACGATCGAGTGACGGTTGTGCTCGGAGCGCGGTCCTATGACATCGTTGTCGGTAGCGGACTAATCGCAGAGGCCGGTCAATACATTTCCCCCCTGCTTCGCCAACCGCGTGTCGCCGTGGTAACAGACGAGAATGTCGCGCCACTATATTTGCCAACGCTTGAGCGAGCGCTGACAACAGCGGAAATCGAAAGCGATTCGATTATTTTGCCGGCCGGCGAGCAGACTAAAGACTTTGCGCACCTGATCCAGTTAATCGAGGAACTTCAGACACGTGGCGTCGAACGCGGCATGACGCTGATCGCACTTGGGGGCGGCGTGATTGGTGATCTTACGGGCTTTGCGGCTGCAATTCATCTACGTGGAATCGACTACATACAAATTCCGACGACCATGCTGGCGCTCGTCGACAGTTCGGTAGGCGGCAAGACCGCGATCAACACCAAGCATGGAAAGAACCTGGTGGGCGCGTATCACCAGCCGCGGCTCGTCATTGCCGATACCAATGTCGTCGACACGCTTCCCCGACGCGAGTTGCTAGCCGGATACGCCGAAGTCGTTAAGTATGGTCTCATCAACGATGCCGCGTTCTTTAGCTGGCTCGAAGGTCATGGGGCAGCGATTTGCGATGGATCATCGGAAACGCAACGGACGGCCATTGTCACGAGTTGCCGCGCCAAGGCGGCGATCGTCGCCGAGGACGAACATGAGAGCGGTAATCGAGCGCTTCTTAATCTAGGACACACATTCGCTCACGCCCTGGAGGTCGAAACTGGATTTGGCGATTTGCTACTGCACGGCGAGACGGTGGCGATCGGCACAGTCATGGCCTTCGAGCTCTCTGTCGCGATGGGACTTTGCCCAGCAGAAGATGCAGCCCGTGTCAGGCGACACTTGGCGGCTGTCGGTCTGCCAACAAACCTTGAGCTATTTGAAGGTGTCAGCTGGGATCCTGCTCGCCTTATTGAACACATGACATCAGATAAGAAGGTAAAGGACGGCCGCAATACCTTCGTTCTCGTGAGGGGGATTGGTGGCGCCTTCCTGAGCGCTGAGGTGATGCGCGATGACCTGCTCACCGTAATTGAAGGGGCTATTACAGTATGATCGATGACCCGATGGTATCTGCTGCAGTCATTTTCCTCCTACTGCTGCTTTCGGCGTTTTTCTCCGGATCGGAAACCGCGCTGACGGCAGCATCGGAAGGACGCATCCACCAGTTGGCAAAGAAAGGCAACCGCTCCGCCGACATGATCTTGGCTTTGCGCGAAAGAAAAGAGCGGCTGATCGGTGCCATCTTACTTGGCAACAACCTTGTCAACATCTTTGCGTCGGTACTCGCCACTGGCATTTTCTTGCGCTATTTCGGCGACGCCGCCATCGCCTATGTAACGCTGGTGATGACACTTCTTATTCTCGTGTTTGCGGAAGTGTTGCCGAAGACTTACGCTTTCAGCCATGCCGACCGAACGGCGCTGGCGGTCGCACCACTCCTCAAGCCAATGGTCCTCGTCTTGGCACCGGTCACGCACGCAATCTACTTGTTCGTGCGGACGACCTTGCGGCCTATGGGAATAGAGCTCGGCTCGGAACTCGGAGGTGCTTTGCACGAAGAGGAGTTGCGCGGCGTCATCGACCTGCATGAAGGCCCTGAGCCGGAGATTCAACACGAACGCGCAATGCTGCGCAGCATTCTCGACCTAGACGATGTCGGTGTTCAGGAAGTAATGACGCACCGCAGCACCGTCACAATGATCGACGCAAACGACGCCCCGAAAAAGATCATCGACGATGTGTTGAAGAGTCCTTATACGCGTATCCCGCTTTTCAGGGATGATCCCGACAACATCGCGGGTGTTGTTCACGCCAAAGATCTGCTCCGCGAGATTCATGTTCGCGGCGGACGCGTCGACGACCTCGACTTCAACAAACTTGCCGCCGAGCCACGGTTCATTCCGGAGACAACGACCCTTCTTGACCAGCTCCAAGCGTTTCGGAAACGGCGCGAACATTTTGCGGTCGTCGTCGATGAATATGGGTCTTTCATGGGCATTGTTACTCTAGAAGACATTCTTGAGGAGATCGTCGGCGAGATTGACGACGAACACGACGTCGCTGCGGCCGCAGTCCGGCCGCAAGCCGATGGCAGTTACATCTCTGGCGGTTCGGTGACGCTGCGGGATCTCAACCGCGATTATGATTGGCAACTCCCCGACGATATATCGACAACCATCGCAGGACTGATATTGCACGAGGCCAGATTAATTCCCAACCCAGGCCAAGTTTTCACGTTCTACGGGTTCCGCTTCGAAATAATGCGCCGCGCCCGCAATCAAATCACGCTGATTCGGATAACGCCTCCTGCTCCAAAAACCGCCGTTTGACCGCCGACTGCGTGCTCTCGGCGCAAGCTCACTTGACCTCGACAGGCATACTGGCTCACACTTTTGTGATCCGACGTAGGCGACAGGAGATGTTGGATGCAGAGAACGATATATCCAGGCGTTGTTGGCGAGCAGGACGTGGCGACGATCGGGCCGGACGCCACAGTCCACGAGGCGGCCGAATTGATGGTCAAGCGCCGGATTGGCTCGCTGGTTGTGTTGCGGAGCGAGCGTTTGGTTGGAATCTTCACCGAACGCGACGTGCTGGCACGCGTCGTCGCAGCGAGTCGAGACCCGACTGAAACCAAGGTCGAAGAAGTGATGACGCGGAATCCGGATTCACTTCCTCCTGATGCAACCGCGGCCGATGCACTGGAAATGATGGGCAAACGCGGATATCGGCATCTCCCCATCGTCGATGGGGATCGCGTCGTCGCCGTTTTATCGCTCCGCGATCTTTACTCTGCGATGACAGTCGAGCTGAAACAAAATCTCGAGGACACCGAATCCTACATGTTTGGCACTGGGTATCGATAACACCACACTGAGCCTGTGAGCTTAAACATTTGCGCGCTAGCCGCGCGTCCGTGCCTCATTTCTTGGTCGCAGCACGCGCACGCAACGAAGAGACCTCCGATGCCGCTTTCAAGTCCCGTACCCCGTGAGCATCCTCATACGCGCGCAATCGACTGCCGCGGTTACGCGCCGGAAGACGGAATGTGGGACATAGAAGCGCATCTTCAAGACACCAAGACGTATGCCTTTCCCAACGCGGTGCGCGGCACCGTTCACCCCGGCGAGCCGCTTCATGACATGTGGCTTCGTCTTACACTCGACGCGGAGATGCTCATCCAAGACATCGAGGCGGTGACAGATTCGGGTCCCTATCCGATCTGCGGCGATATCACACCTGACTTCGCTAAACTCAAAGGCTTGCGGATCGGCCCAGGTTGGATGCGGAAAGTGCGCGCGCATGTCGGCGGCGTGCAGGGCTGCACGCATCTAGTAGAGCTGCTGCAAACGCTGGCGACAGTCGCCTTCCAGACGGTGTTCTCACGTACAAGGAACGACCAACGGCCCGCCACGACTGACTCCTCGAACACAAGACCGTCACATATTGACACGTGTCACGCCCTGCGCCCGGACGGTCCGGTCGTCAAGCAGGAGTGGTCCGAGTTCTGCACGGGCAGCTGATAAACGTATTTTAGACGTTGCGGGACGCCGCCTCGGTCGGAGTCCAGGTCGTCAGCGAGAGCGCGTGCACCGGTCCCCGCAATTCCCTCGCCAGAAGCTCGTACACCATGCGCTGGCGTTGCACGCGCGAGACTCCTTCGAAGACGTTGGATACGACAGCAACCCGAAAATGCGACTCGCCTCCGTCTGGGGCTTCGCTATGACCCGCGTGAAGATGAGATTCATCGACGATTTCAAGCTGCTGTGGCGCAAGTCCTTCGGTCAATTTGGTACGAATTTGCTCGGCAACGGGCATCTGGCGCTCCTCTTCGTTGCGTTTCAACGCACGAGTCTGGCCGATAAAACCGTCATCGACAAGCCGATGATCTCAAGAGTGTCGCTAACACACGATATGACCGGTCTATGTAACAGATGATCTGTCCGGTTTTAGATTTCCTCCAAATCTGGAGGAATCGGATGCGCCGGACGGAGCAGTTGCAGGGACTGAGATTGATGAAGTTCGAGGATGTCTACGGACGTTGTTATCGGGGTGATTTGAGCCAAGCCGAGGCCTCGGAGATCCTGGGCATGTCGGAGCGGACGTTCCGGCGCTGGCGGGAGCGCTATGAGGCCGAGGGTGCCGAGGGTTTGTACGACCGGCGCCTTGGGCGGGTCTCGGCGCGCCGCGCGCCGGTGGACGAGGTGATGCGGGTGCTGGAGTTGTTCGAGACGCGCTACCCGGACTTCACGGCCAAGCACTTCCACGAGAAGCTGGTCTGCGAGCATGGCTTCGGGCTGAGCTACAACTGGCTTCGCCTGAGCTTGCAGGCGCACGGCAAGATCAAGCCGGCGCCCAGGCGCGGGGCGCACCGCCGGAAGCGGCCGCGCCGACCGGTGGTGGGGATGCTGCTGCACCAGGACGGCTCGAGCCACGAGTGGGTTGCGGGCCAGTGGTGGGATCTGATCGTGACCATGGACGATGCGACATCGGAGGTCTATTCGGGCTTCTTCGTTGCCGAGGAGGGCACGATGAGCACGTTCCGCGGGCTCGGGAGGTGATCGCCGAAAACGGGCTGTTCTGCTCGCTCTACGCCGATCGGGCCTCGCACTACTGGCACACGCCCGAGGCAGGCGGCGGTGTGGACAAGGACAACCCGACCCAGATCGGCCGGGCCTTGGCGCAGCTCGGCATCGAGTTGATCGCGGCCTATTCGCCGCAGGCCCGGGGCCGCTCGGAGCGCATGTTCGGGACCTTGCAGAAGCGCCTGCCCCAGGAGCTGCGCCTCGCCGGGATCGCCACCATGGCCGAGGCCAATCGCTTTCTCGAGGAGCTCTTCTGGCCGGCGCACAACGCCCGCTTCGCCCGCCCGGCCGCGGACACCGGCTCGGCCTTCGTGGCTTTTGCCGGCACGCTCGAGGACATCCTCTGCGCCCAGGAGGACCGCGTCGTCGCGGGCGACAACACCGTGCGCTACAAGAACCGCACGCTGCAGATCCCGGCCGATCGCCACCGCCACCACTACGTCAAGGCGCAGGTCCGGGTGCACGAATATCCCGACGGCCACCTGGCCGTCTTCCACGGACCCAGGTGTCTGGCGCGCTACCGCGCCGACGGCGAAACCATCGACGACGACAGGCTCCAGGCCGCGTGACCCGCTTCGACGCGACCGAGCCAAACCACCACAACAGAAGCGGTCAATTCATATGGTACATAAAGCGGTCAACTCAGTTTGTTATCGACAGCCGACGATCTCAAGAGTCGCGAAATGCCACGCACGTCCAGCATGTCGGATTCCTAATCACCAAGGCAAATCTGCATGGTGCCGGCTATTTTCGGGCGCTTGCGTAGAATAATTAGGACTACCATACTAGGGCGATGGTTGGTACGCGCAGCATCGACAGACTACGTGGCGCATGGAACGAACCGCTCCGCACGTGCGACCACCCCGAATGTGACTTTGCCGCCGAGTTTTCGTGCGCCGAAGTCACGCGATAATCTACGCGAGTATTACTGGTTCTGCCTCGAACACGTTCGAGAATATAACAAGGCATGGAATTTCTATGCCGGCATGAACCAGCAGCAAATCGAAATCGAGGTTCGTCACG
>CBDCIT010000030.1:0-483456 GCA_965217615.1 Alphaproteobacteria bacterium | reverse complement strand
CTAGGCCCGATTCTTGGTGCAGCGGTCTGTCCCGCAGTCACCTCCTAGGACTCCTTCAAGCAAGTCGCTTTCCAGGTCGGAGTATCGGTAAACCGGGCTACGTTCGGTGTGGCGCGGACGGATTCCAAGTCGCTTGATCCAAATACTTTGGCGAAGCAGGCATGTCAGGGGTAGCCTCGGACACACTCGTAGCTGTCTGTCCACGGAATCGCCAGCATGCGCATTGCCATCCTCGACGACTATCAAAATGTGGCGTTGGGTCTCGCCGATTGGGCGTCAATCGGCGCCGACGCCGAGATCACAGTGTTCAATGAACATATGGCTGATGAAGCGACCGTTGCCGCCGCGCTCGCCGACTTCGACGTCATTGTCGCTATGCGGGAACGAACGCCGTTTCCAGCAAGCCTCATTGAGCGATTGCCCAATCTCAACTTGCTGGTCAGTACCGGTGCCCGTAACCGTTCGATCGATCTCGACGCAGCGATCAGCCACGGTATTGTCGTTTGCGGGACGCCGCTTATTGCGCACCCGCCGGCTGAATTTACCTGGGCTTTGATCCTGGCAATCGTCAAGGGCCTCCCGGCCGATGACGCGGCCATGCGTCAAGGGAAATGGCAGACGCGTTTAGGTCACACGCTCAAGGACAAGACTCTGGGTATAGTCGGTCTCGGTAACCTGGGAGCCCAAATGGCCGTGCTCGGCCGTGCTTTCGGCATGGAAATTGTGGCCTGGAGCAAAAATTTGACAGACGAGCGAGCCGCCGAATGCGGCGTCAAGCGGGTCGCCCTCGACACCCTCATGGGAACCGCCGACGTCATCACGATCCACCTCTATCTGAGCGAGCGGACGCGTGGCGTCATAGGTTCGCGTGAGCTCGCGCTCATGAAGCCGTCGGCCTACCTCGTCAACACCGCCCGAGGACCAATCGTCGACGAGGCAGCGCTCATCAACGCCTTGCAAAACCGGAAAATCGCCGGTGCTGCGCTTGACGTCTTCGATGTCGAGCCGCTGACCAAAGATCATCCGTTTCGCGGTCTCGACAATACGATCCTGACGCCGCACATGGGCGTCGTTGCCGAAGAAGGTCTTCGCGTAATGTATGTCGGTGCCGTCGAAGACATCCGAGCCCACCGTGAGGGCCGCCCGGCGCAGCCTTTGAAGGTGTAGCCAGCACCTCAGTCTACGCCGTGACCGTCAGCCAATTCCGTCTACGATTTCGCCGTTCCGCGCTAGCACCCGCCCGTTCTTGACGACCAGCGAGCGCGGCTGGGGGTCGACAATCGCCTCAGCGAGCGTTTCCGCCGGCAATGTTACGAAGTCGGCGCAGCAGCCTGCTTCCAATCCATAATTCTCGATACCCAAGACCTCGGCTGCTGCATAGGTCGCGAGCTCAAGCGCCGATTCGATGTCGTCGTCGCGCCGATATCCGATCCGGTAGGCGATGAATTGCGCCCGCTCCACCATGTCGCCATTGCCGAATGGCCACCAAGTATCACGGATCGCATCCGAGCCAGCGAACACCTTGACGCCGGCGACATGCAGCCTCTTCAACGGCAGCATTGGTGACGAACCAGGGCCGAAGGTCATAACCGAAACACCGGCGTTGGCCATCAGTGCCGCTGTCTCCTCAAATGTCGCGCCGTTTATGGCGCCCAATGCAAAACCGTGGCTCACCGTCACTTTGCCCGCCATGGCGTGTGCTTTGGCGCGCTCGCATATGAGCACGATGTTGAAATTACCAAGGTCTCCTGGCTCGTGAAGATGGATATCGATGCCCGCACCAGTCCGCTCGGCAACTGCAAACAGGGCATCCAGCTGGCCAACGGGATCGCGGTCGATCACGGCCGGATCTATACCGCCGATAAGCTCCGCCCCTTCTTCGACAGCAGCCTCCAGAAGCTCGATGGTCCCTGGGCTCGACACAACGCCATCTTGTGGAAAAGCAACAATCTGAATATCCATTGCACCGGCATACTGCTCTCGCACTTTCATGACGCCGTGCAGGCTGTCGAGACCGACCTCGTTGGTCACGTCGACATGGCTGCGCATGTGAGTGGTGCCTTTGCCGATCGCCTGGCGCACCAAATTCGCCGCGCGCACCTCGACCGAAAGGGGCAGCGTCGGCATGACGCTCTTGTCGTTCTGAATACGGTCCTGGCGGGTCGGCCCGGCAGAATGGGGCATCCAGGGCAGACCAAGCAGCGTTTTATCAAGATGCAGATGGCCGTCGACCAATCCCGGACATAAAAGATCGCCGCCGGCATCAACGACCGGAACACCGACAGGCGCCATCAACTCTTCGCCCGAAATGTCGGCGATGATGCCATCACGTACGAGCATGTTTACCGCGCCCCGGTCGGGAATACGGGCATTCGTGAGCTGCAAATCGTGGTGTGCCATGAGCCGAAACCTCCCAAGGTTAGGCCGACATCCGATTGAGGACTTTGTTGCTTAGTGCAGCATGCGCTGCCGGACGCAGGCTGTATTGCCGCACCCTATCACGAGCGCGCAAGACCGGCGAAGTCTGGCAGTGTTGCGCAGACCATGACCTCGAATTATGAGTCGCGGGCGGTGGACTTGAACATATCGCCGGATTATCGATTCGTCCGGCCTGGGGCACACGCGAACGTCGTAGTTAGAGAAGTCTGCCCCGACGATTATCTCGCGGCAGCGTCCGCGTGGGGCCTTCTATCGGCAGGTTCTGGCTTCGAATTTGAGATGCTTACGATATCTCATTTTTTGCCAGGGGCATCGTTTCACGGCCCGCTGATGCGGTCTTGGTAATAACCGGCGCCTTCAGTATTGGTCTGCGAACGGACAGCGGGTTGATTCCGGTTCTAACTGCATTCATCACCCCGACGACTTCCCAGTAGTTTTCGACGATGTGCAGCTGACCTGGCGCCCAAGGGAGGGCGGCGAGATCGTTCCGCATCAGGTTCTTGTTCTCGCGGACAGCAATGACTGGAATACCGTGATCCAACGCCGACAAGGTCGGTAGGCCGATACAACCGTCGGGGATAACGAGGCAAGACACGTTGGCGGCGGTCAGCACATCGGGGCGCTGCATTAGTTCCGGATCGGTGACGATGATAGGGCTGCGCTGCAACCCCTTCAGGATGCACTGCAAGAAGGCAAGCGAGACCGCCTCTGCCGCCATCCGAGAGTCGACGATACCGGGATCGGCGTTCGCAATCTCGCGTGACTCGAACATTGGTGAATGGGCCGAGGGCACGCCAAAGCGGTTCGAGACAGCGTGCGTCAACATCGCTTCCACGCCGCCCCAGGGGTTCACCATCTCACCTTGGCTGTCGAAGTAGTCCCGGTGATACGACTCGGGCACGTTGATCACCGACGAAAGCGCTACCGCGTCGTACTCGCCCCTGTGTTCCTCCAGCGCCTCCCATAGATTTTCCAGCCCCGTGACTTCGCCGGTGGCACGGCCGGACTTTGTGTAAACCGCGCGCATCCGCACCGGAGGGTCGAGTTCGACGATCACAGGGCAATCGAGGCCGAACGAGGCGCGCGCCGCGTTAACAGCGTTGATAGCTGCGCTCCGGAACAAATTGTCCTGGTGTTTGTCGATCGCGACCAGCACACGGTTGGCACGCACCGGGCTCAGCCCAGCCGCTCCCATCATGAAACGTGAGATCACGCTACCCTCGACGTAGAGCGCGTTCTCCGGCATCTCATTGAGATCGCTCGCATTGACCACGTTCGGGTGGGTGATTAGACGATCGCAGGCTGTGGAAAGCAGCCGGGCGACCGGCGTGGCGTCACCCGCATGGCCGCCTATTTCGGCGCCAATACCGGTCGGTACCAACAATACTGCGTTGAAGCTTTCGGTGTTTTCGCTGCCCCGGGGGACGAAGCGGAAGATCGAGTGCGACTCTAGGGCCTCCGGCCCCGGAGCGGTGCCACCGGTCAAGACGCCGATCTCGCAGTGATAGTGCTCCGCGTCAGTCGCAGTCACGACAAAGCGCAAGGGTGTCCCTGCGTCGGCCAGGCGAAACCGCATCGCTTGGTCGACATGCGAGAGCAGATCCCGGTGCTCCGGGGCGACCGGGATCACGAATTCTTCCTCATGAAGGCGCACGAACGACCTCCCCATTTACATTGAGTTCTAAAAGATTAACGACGTTTAAGAAAGATTGGATCGCAGGTGTCCGCCCCGAACCATTCCCTCGTAAACCGGGCCGCGAGGTCCGCATCGAAGTCTTTGCAAGAGAAGATGTTGACGTAGACCGCTTCCAGCATGTCAAGGGTGTGAATGACGATGCTGCTGGTCAAGATGAAACAGATCGCCGACGTTCCCTTGGTGTGTGGCGATGTCTGTTGCTCGTCCAAAGAAACTCCGACGTCGTCCCAGAAATGCACCTCACATTTCTGCATGTCGATGCGCCGACAAAGCTCCGTAAAAAAGGCGTCGATATCGGTGCGATTGAATTTGCTTGTGTCACAGCCGTGTAAATCCAACACAAGCTCAAATCCGTAGGTCGTATCCGCCTGATCATGCACTGTCATATGGTCTCTTTAATTTGAGCAAATTGCGGTCATATTTCCGGATTTTTGCAGTGTATCTGACAACTGCAGCAGAGCTGCTTTGGTCATATTTTCAGTTTTTGCCTTATTGTCGAAACAGGTATTGGTCTGGGCGCCACCGGATATACTTCAGATCGTGTGCGATGACGTTCGTAGTCTCGCTAACGGTAAGATCACTCCCAAACCATCGCAACAAGTCAATCTTGAATTACGTGGGGTACGAAGCGAGCGTCCTCCGTGGTGACCCAATTTTGATCCTCTCGAAGGCATATGCCAACGGCCTGACCTGCCACAATCCAGCAGCCTACTAGAGTGAAGTTTCCATCGAAATCGGGCAGAGGATGAAAGGCCTGCACTATATGGCCTTCTCGTCCGTAGGGTCCTTCCTTTCGAAAGACCCTTCTGCCATCGCGCACGATCTCCACGTTCCAACCCTGCCGCGACAAAAGCGGCTTTCGCACGTAAGTACTTGAGAGCGACGCCGCCCGTGGATCGTCCTCGAAATATGCCGGCAGCAGATTGGGGTGCCCTTCGAACATCTCCCAAAGCAGCGGAAGTAGGCCTTTATTGGATAGAACGGCTTTCCAAGGGGGCTCGATAAAGTGCACGCGACTGACAGGAAGATGACAGCCGAATTCTTCCTCCATCATCCACTCCCAGGGATACAACTTGAAGAGCGTTGTAATGATTCGATCGTCAAGATCGGTAAACCGTTGCTGTGCATCGATACCGATCTCTTCCATACCCAAGAAACAAGTTTCCAAGCCCGCCTCACGGGCACAATCTTCAATATATTCGACCGTTCCCCTGTCGTCCTCGATGTCTCCGACACAGGCCAGATGAAGGCACCCCTCGATACCCAAGTGCGAGATGGTCTCGAGCAGATATTCATGGAGTTCGTTAAATTGATCACAGTGGGGTGGAACTATTTTGCGCTCGATGGCCTGTTCCAACCAAATCCATTGGAAAATTGAGGATTCGTAAAGCGTTGTCGGCGTATCGCCGTTGTATTCGAGCAGTTTGGCATCACCGTTACCGTCGTAGGAGAAGTCCATGCGCCCGTACAAATCCTTCTCCCTGTTGCGCCAACTATCCGCGACATAGTTCCAAAATGGTTCTGGAATTTGCAGGCGCCGAAACACAGAATCGTCTCTTAAGGCCCGATCCAGAACTGCAAAGCACATGATTTGGATGTCTTCTGCACGCTGTTCGAGGTCCTCCTCGATTTGGCGCAGAGTAAATCGGTAGTACGCGCGCTCATCCCAGTAAGGAATACCTTCACCGGCTTTGAATTCAAAGCCGTGTTCCAAGGCCGTCTGCTCTAAGTCCGGCCGCTGCGCGGTGGGAATACGCTGCATCGGGTATTACGGTTGGCCGCTAGGTCTGCTGTGTCGACCGAATGCTCTCGCGGTCTGCCACAATATTCAACGTCACGGTGTGCCAAGTTCCCCGCTCAACGTAAGCGTATACAAATCTGCTCACCTTAGCTCCACCGAGAGCGGACCAGGCAAATTCGAGACCCGGATCGCCCCTCCGGCCAAAACTACATCCCGGCGCCAACTTCAATTTGCGCGTTTTGCTTTTAGGCGAGCCAGCACATCGCTGCTACTCGCGCCACCGTCCACAATTCCGGCGGCCTTCAGCTTGCCTTCGAGGCTAACCTCTTCGGTAGAGTCGGCGAGCTCGTTTGCCGCCTCAAATCGTGCTGACCGCTCCGCCTGCTTCGACTTCAATCTCTCCAAGCTGTCGACGGCGTTTCGCATACTTGAATCCGCACCCGAATGGCGCTCTGCGACTGCGGACTGGGCGCGCTGGACCATATCGGTTGCTTTAACCGTATCGACTTGGTGTTTCAGTCTTTTCAAGTTGGCTTCCGTCTGGCCGACGGCTCGCCGGAGTTGCACTTCGCTGTCGGCGAATGACTTGGCCTGTCCCTCTTCGCCCATAAGCTCAGTCTCAAGTCCAGCGATCTTCTCAGCAATCTCCGTCGCCAATTTTTCATCGCCCTTGTCGATCGCCTGCATTGCATAGCCTTCATATTCAACGAGTGAAGATTTGATGCTCTCGACTTTCTTGTCGGCCAATTTCCGCTTGGCGATGATGCCGGTGAGACCGTCCTTGGATTTAGCGAGCTCGCTGTCGGCGTCTCGTATCTCTTGGTCCAAAATCCGCAGGACTTGGCTGTCGACGATTGCTTCGCCGGCTTCGCTGACACCACCTCTGACCGCGGTCGCGACTCTTGCCCAAATACTCATGATAATTCACTCCTTCGCTAAACTTTTGGTGTTGACCCTCAAATCGCGCCGTTAGGCGACGTTTTTCAGTTCCGACTGGTAAACCTCGGCAGCTTGAAGAGCGTTGTCGGCAAGCGTTTCGAATTCGAAAATGACAGATTCGAGAATCGAACCTGCGCTCAACGAGCCGAACAACTCGTAGTACTCCCGTCCGTCGGGCCCCGATCGAATACCAAATGTCGAAAGCGGAAATAGCTTGTGCGATTTCAGGATCATCGTGTTGAACGTCGCGCTGTCGTCGACGTCTTCGACCGGCCAAAGCAGGGTGTCGACGATGATTTGGCTGCCGCTTACGCTCATGAGCAACGGCAAGTCACCAAACTCGTTCATTGTGATGAGTATCCCGGGATCTGCGCCTTCAATGAGTTCAACGTCAATCGCTCCCTCGGTTACGGCCTCGGACTGTGCAAGCGCCTCACAAAGACTCTGAGTGGTCCAGTTTTCTTCTTGGCTCATTTGTCTCTCCGTCACAGTTTTTGGAATTATCGGTATTACACCGGCCCTCAACGCAGTTTCGCAATCCCTCAATGCATTTGAGTAATCGGGCGGTATCCAGATTTCGCGCTTTACATATCCTTGCTCTCGGAGACGCGCGCGATACCTCGATTGGTAATATGACGATTTCTTTAGCGCCATTGAAGTTCCCAATTAATGATTTACATGTAATATATTACGTGTAATATAAATTGCAAGAGCGAAATCGCGATGAAGCCCGTTTCTGCGAATTTCGCCGAATGGCCAATTATTGGTAACTACCCAGGTCTGATTGGCCCGAGCGTTTGTATGTGAGGGATCGTGGCGGTCCGGGCTGGTAGCGGTGCCGGTGTTCTCAGAGGCGCAGTTTGGGGATTAGTTGCATCGGATCGGGATGCACCAGGGTCTGGAGGACGTTCCAGCGTTGCTTTCGGGCGGTGGCGATGACGGCACGCATTCTGGCGAAGTTGTAGGCACCCCTCTCGGAGCGGAAGCCACCGGAGATCTTCTGGCGCAGCTTGGCCATTCGGAGGTCACGTTCGGCCTCATTGTTCGTAAACGGCGTGCGCGGGTCGGTGAGGAATCGCAGGCATCCCTCCTTGTGCTTGCGGAGGCGGAGCGCGAGGTTATGACCGATGCGGCGTTTCTTTCGTCCGCGCTTGCCGGTCCGGAGCGGCGGCTGCGCCTCGTGGAAGGCGATGGCGTGGTCGAGGATGCGGGCCCAGGCCCGCGAGATCCGGGCCACCAGGGAGGCGGGCACGTCGCGGCCGTTCTCACGGGAGAAGCGGGTAGCCCTGTGCGCGCGCTCAAGGAGGCGCTGCATGCTCTTTGCCCAGTCTTCCTTCTCGATGTCGATCAGGGCCTGGAGTTCGCGCAGGTGATGGGCGTTGCAGGCGCCGTGGCGCACGCCCTTGAGGGTGAAGTAGGCGGCGTAATCGTCATGGATGAGGATGCCTTCGAGGTCCTTTTCGACATCGCCGCGTCCCGCGCCGATGCGCAGGACGGTCAGGAATGGGGTGCACAGCACGTGGAGCCAGCGGGTACGGGCGGCGATCCGCAGGCCGGTTTCGTCGAGGTGCTTGACCGGGACCGCTGTGCGGATCACGTCTGCGACATGGGCGAGGAAGGGCTCGAAGCGCCTGGCGGTTCGCCGGCCCATGGCGGTGATCGTGGCTGTGGAGATGGACACTGCGAAGAGGTCGCTCATGAGTTCGGCCAAGCGCTTCTCGGGAACGACCTGGGCGTACAGCAGGTAGCTCACCCAGGCGGTGATGCGTGGCCCGTACTGGACCGGGGCGGTCACGCCGTCCGGGAAGACGGCTCCTGTCACGGTGGCGCAGGCGCCGCAGAGGCAGCGATGGGCGCGGTGTTCGGTGACCTCCAGGGGGCGTGGCTCGGGCACATCGAAGACCTGTCGACAGACGGGCGCGCGGTGACGGTCGGCGTCCGACAGCGGTGCGCCGCAGCCCGAACAGGCGGAGGGGTCATGATCCACAACATGGTCCGGGCTCTCGGTCCGCGCCAGCGTCGTTCCCTTGTGGCCCGGCTGGCCGCCGCTTGGCCTGCCGGACTTGCCGCGCTGGCTTCGGGTGCGCCTCTGGGTTCCGCTCTTCTTGCCCAGGCCGTTGCTGGCGGGCGGCTTGCTGCTGGTGGTGCTGTCAAGCGCCGCGCTCCGCTCGAGCTCGGCGATGCGGTCCCGCAGGGTCACGTTCTCCCGCTCGAGCGCGGCATTCTCCCGGACGAGCACCGTGGCCAGGCGCAACAGCCCCTGGCCCCAATCCCGGAAGGCCTTGACGACTGTTGTTGCGAAGGATGAGGGGTCAAGAAGATCTTGCAGGCACGCGAAGGCCTCGTCATGGGCGGCGAGGTCCTCGTGCCAGCGCGACAGCGTCACGGGTCCTCGGCATCGACGGCCATCATGGCGGCCAGCACCGCGAGGCGTTCGCCCGCCGGCAAGGCCTTGTAACGCCGGCCCCAGTTGGCCGCCTTACGCTTGATGCGCTGGCGGTCGGTGAAGTTCCGGCCTGCGTAGCTCGCCCAATGCACCCGGTCGGGCGCGAAGTTGAACCACACGACCTCGGTCCGCACCTGGGCCTGGGTCGTCACCTGCAGCGCCAGACTGCGCCAGCCCGCCAGCATCTCGTCATAGAGCGCCGAGGGATGGCCCGAGACCATCACCTGGCAGGGCAGATCCTTGAGCAGGTCCAGGAGCGCGACATGGTCGACCTCCTCGTAGTCGAAGCGATAGCGCCGTGCCGAACGGCGGGTCGCGTGCAGATAGGGGGGATCGCTGTAGACCAGCTCCGGGCCCAGAAACGGGAACGAGGCCAAAAAGGCATGGGCACAGCCATGCACCAACTCGACCGGGTAGTCACAGGCAAAGGCCTCGAGCGCCTGCGCATCGCGGTCGATGCCGATCGAGCGCACGCCCGTTGGCTTGCGCTTCATCAGCGCACCGCCCCCCAGGTGGCTCTCGATGTAAACGCTGTGCGGCGGCATCAGCGCAATCAGCGCCTGGCACAGACCGCTCGTCGCCTTCGACCCAAAATATCCCACGCGCCGCTCCCGTCACACGAGAGCGCAACCCATAGACGCCCGATTCTATGGAGTCAAGAGACGATCAACGACGCGGCGGCGGAAACCCGGCCCCGCCGACCACCTACATCATCCTCTCACGGTCAGGAGCGGGGTACCTGGGTAGTTACAATTATTGTACAAACAGGCTGGCGTGAATTGCGTATGAAGGTTACGTGGAAATGGGCAAATTGCCCGATGGGTAGTTGCGATGCACATAATTCTCGCGCGCATCTCGAAACGCTTTTACGCCCACGTTTCGGGAATGAGCTGGAGCACCGTCATCGTTCTAACGGCTGCCCATTTCGCCGTATCCTGGGGACTTTTGATACTGGTCGGCGGCGAGAATATCGCGAACAGCAACATCTATTGGTATTTCTACGCGACCACTGCCACTACCGTTGGGTACGGCGACTACTCGCCAATTACAGAAATCGGCCGCCTAGTAACGGTGTTGTGGATAATGCCTGGCGGCATAGCCTTATTCACCACAATAATCGCTAAGGTGGTGCAACAGATTTCCGCTGCGTGGAGGAAGAGAATGCGCGGTCTATCAAGCTACGAAACATTAAAGGATCATATAGTTATTCTCGGTTGGCATGGCTCCCGAACACAACGGATGGTCAACCATATTCGGGGAGATCGAAGTGAGCATGATCGCGAGATTGTCTTATGCTCGGCCCAGTCGATTGAAAATCCGATGCCGGACCAGGTCCGATTTGTGCGCGGATCCGCATTGAATACGCCCGATCTTTTGGGCCGCGCCGCTGTTTCCAATGCAGAATACATCATCGCGCTTGGGCATGATGACAACGAAACCCTTGCAGCGGCGCTCGGTGCGGCAGCAATTAATCGTGATGCCCACCTCGTCGCCTACTTCGATCAACAGAGCTTTGCCGATCTACTCAGTGCGCACTGTCCACATGCGGAATGCATTGTCTCTCTCGCCATTGAACTGATGGTCCGCTCGGCGCAGGACCCCGGTTCAAGCCGCGTGCAGCGGCAACTTCTTTCCACTCTGGAGGGACCGACGCAATTTAGCCTCCAGGTTCCCCAAGACATTGAAGCGGTGAGTTATGGGGCACTGTTTTCGGAATTGAAGAGCAAGCATGACGCAACCTTGTTCGGCGTAGCGGAGAGCGCGCTTGCCGAGGATCTCGTACTGAATGCACCCGTCAGCCGTCAGGTCGGACCCGGGACGATCCTGTACTTCATGGCGGCGAGACGTATCGAGGCCACGGAAATTAATTGGGTGATACTAAACGCCGGGTGAGCGCGTTTGAGTGTCCGGCATACGATAACGATGTGGAGCCACCATGGTCAGTAGAATCATGAGATCACTCTTTAAGAGCGGCGCCCGAGACCTGAAGGCAAAATTTGCCAAACCGGGCGAAGATGAGGAGCTTGATACTCCGTTGAATTTGCGGATTGGAGCTGCCGTCGACATAGACACTCTGCCGTTCCGTATGCACGAAGAAGATCTACACATCAAACTGCCCGAGGAAACCATGCTGATCGTCGCCCAAGGCTTCATCGACCTAGGGGATGGCAGCTACGCTCATCGCTACTACGCTGGCAACGATACGATGATTCAGGTCATGACGGTCAACGGCACAGAAGACCAGCACGTGGAGGAAATTACTCTCTATGTACCCTACAAGAGCCTCTATCCCGACAGCGCCGGCGAGTGGGCCCAATGGACGGGAAAAGGTGGTAAATTAGGTGCCGCCAGCTATCGAATGGATGACGGCACGGAATACAAACGTATCTGGTTCGATACGACCGACGGATACGCGGAGCCGGTTCAATTTAGGGAGTGTGTTTACGAAGATCCAGACTCCGACGAGTACCGAGAGAACTTCCAAAAGTCGATGCTATACGGCCGAAATCTCACGGATGGTAAAAGAAACGAGTATCTCCTGTTAAGTGTCGAGTCGTATGGGGCAGAGGAGACGGTAGAGCTGTTCATTGGTGTCGACCTGGAGTTCTCCCTGCTGAAGATCATTTAGGGGTGACAATTGCACGTGCTTATTTGGCCGGATGAAACCAAGCACAGGGACCACGCACCGCAAGGGAGTATGTGATGAGCGACTTTGTACTCGATAACATGGCTGACTTTTATGAGTTCTTGAAGTTTTTTGGTGTTGCGGTGGTTTTCGTGATCGTATTTGTCGGTGTGTATTCTGCCGTGACTAAGCACAACGAATTCGAACTCATCAAGGAGAAATCGACGGCGGCGGCGATCGCGTTTTCGGGTAGCTTGATCGGCTTCGCGCTGCCCCTTGCCAGCGCCATGATTAGCTCCGTGACTGTCATAGAAATGGTGATTTGGGGTATCATTGCCCTGATCGTCCAGATCATCGTTTACCTCCTCGTTCGCCTGCCCATGCCACGAATTTCCGAGCGTATCACTGCGAACGAAGTCGCGGCCGGAATTTGGCTTGGCGCGGCATCCCTTGTCGGGGGCATCCTCAATGCGGCCAGCATGACGACTTGAGAAAGGAGCGATGCTTATGTCTCACACTAAGACGCTTAAGCTAGCTTTGTTGGGGGGATGCGCCCTAATCCTCAGCGCTTGCGGCGAAAACAAAGAAGAGGCTCTTACCTATGCATCCGTCGAAGCTTGCACAGCCGCTGGCGTGCAAGACGCGGCCACGTGCGCGGCGGAGTTTGCGAAGGCACAAGAGCGCCACAACGCGGTCGCTCCACGCTACGACAGGGCCGACCAATGTTACTCCGACTTCGGCTACGACCGTTGCTACCGATACCGATCCTCCAGTGGTTCGTTCTTCTTGCCGTTCATGGTGGGCTACATGTTGGCGCCTCGCGGCGTGACGTCGGTTTACACGCAACCCCTCTACCGGCCGAGCAATGATACCGGTCGTTTCTATACCGCCAACAATAGGCCGATCGGCGCTGTGTCGAGTTCCGGCCGGACGCTTGTTCGTAAATCGGTGGTCAGTAAGCCGCAGGCCCGCACTCGAACAGTTGCACGAGGCGGATTCGGAGCAAGGGCCGTAAGCTCGGGGAGTTAACAACGCTCCAACCGGAAATAGACCGAACATCATCGCACAAGCCTTACGGCCAAAGGGCTTGGAACGCCAACTTCAGCCCGCTTGCTTGCGCGATTAGGCTTGAAGCTTGCGGAACCTGCGGTCGAGCCAGACGATGGCAACGCCAGTCATCAACCCAAATAGATGGCCTTCGAATGAAAAGTGTCCCCAGATTGGCAGGACTCCCCACAATAGTCCTCCATACAGGGTGATCGTAATGAAACCGACGACGATGGATAGGAGAGTGCGCTCGATAACTGCCCGGGCCAACAAAGCGCCGAAATAGCCGAAGATCAGTCCGCTGGCTCCCAAGTGATATGCGTCCCGCGCGAATAGCCAGACGAAGATACCCGACAGCAAGGCAATCCCGACCGTCAACGTCCAAAACTGCTTGCTCCCCCCAGTCATTGTCAGGCCCCCCAGGACGAGCAACGGGATCGTATTCGACACCGTGTGCCAAAATCCGGCATGTATGAATGGTGCCAGAGGGATGCCAATTAGCCCGCTGAAGTTGCGCGGGAGTATCCCCCATACATTCAGACGATGGCCCAAACCGAAGTTAATGATTTCGACAAACCAAATTACGGCTATGAGAAGGAACAGCGGCCATAGTTTTTTCTTGACGAAATCCATTCGGAATTCTTGCAAATTACAGACGAACATTCCAGTAGACAGCCTCACACGTTGAGGGATCTCGCTATGACTGGATAAGGCTAAACTGCGCTGTTTCAGTTCATCGCATGCAATATGTCGACCTCTTCGCTGCTTTATCTGTCGGTCTGCAAAGTATTTCAGCCACACCTATTCGCCATTGCAGTTATGGCTCCAAAGGTGACGCTTCCGTCGCGCGCTCACTCTTGATGCAAAGGGGAGAATGTATTTATAGAGCAGCAGATCAAATCCAATACGGGCCGAGATCTGAGAATGTACTGGTCCCTGCGCTATTTCCCGTGCGTAACTCCTGCGCCGACCGCTCAAATGGAGTTCAATACTCGTGGCCCTGCGCGCCCTTAATCTTTCGTCCACCGCCGTAAGCCTATCGGGCAATATGCACGCGATGGGGCTGATGATGGTCTCGACTGTCGCCCGCTCCGGACTTCATGCCTTCATCCGCCACGCGTCGGCCGGCATGCATGCCTTCGAACTGCTGTTCTTCCAGAATTTTGTCGGGCTTTTCGTCATGCTGCCCTGGTTCGTCCGCTATGGTTTCGCACCGTTCAGGACAACGCGCCTCGGGCTGCAGCTCCTTCGTGTGACGATCACCGTCGTGTCCGCGGCCATGCTGTTTTACGCGCTTGCCATAACGCCGCTTGCAAGGGTCGCTGCTCTCACTTTTCTCGTACCGATCTTCACGACATTGCTTGCGATATTCTTCCTTCGCGAAACCGTCCGTCTGCGGCGCTGGCTTGCCATTCTGTTCGGCTTTGCCGGAGTGTTCGTGGTGTTGAGACCTGGTATCGACACAATTGATCTGGGCTCTATCCTGACGGTTCTCTCCTCGATCATATTCTCGTTTGCCCTGCTGTTGACCAAGGTGATCAGCCGAACGGACTCCGCCGTCACCATCACATGCTATTCGGTCCTCTTGATGACTCCGATGTCGTTCGCCGCCGCCGTCTTTGTCTGGCAGTGGCCGGACCCACGGCAAATCATCTGGCTGATCGCAATCGGCGTTCTCTCGACCGGGTCCCAGCTCATTGGCACGCAGGCGATAAAGGAAGGCGATATCAACGTTCTCCTGCCGCTCGATTTCTTCAAGCTCATCTGGTCATCGATCATCGGCTTCGTTTTCTTCTCCGAGATTCCCAGCGTCTTTACCTGGATGGGTGGCACGATGATCTTTGCGAGCGCGACCTACATTGCCTACCGCGAGAGTAAATTCGGCAGGCCCGCCATCGCGCAACCTGTGACCTGAAGAGAACGGCGCGCATCGTCGCAGCTCCCTGACGGCTTGAAGGTCCGGTGCGCTGGCGATAGGGTGACGACCGTGGTCCGGTCCCGCGGGCCGGTATGAACAGGCCCCTCTCACACCGCGGAATGCGAACGGACAAATGCCCGATTTCGACCTCGTCGTCCGCAACGGAACCGTCGCTACGGCCACCGACATGATGGATTGCGACATTGGCGTTAGCGACGGCGCAGTCGTGGCGCTTGCGCGTGACCTCGGCCCCGGCGCAGAAGAGATCGATGCGGCCGGCATGCTGGTGCTACCGGGCGGCATCGACAGCCACTGTCATATCGACCAGCTTTCAGCGTTGGGTATACGCAATGCCGACGATTTCGAATCCGGCACCATCGCCGCAGCATTTGGAGGCACGACGACCATCATTCCATTTGCCTGCCAGCATCGCGGGCAATCGCTGCGCACCGTCGTTGACGACTATCAAGAACGCGCCCGCCCGAAGGCGGTGATCGACTACGCCTTTCACCTGATCGTCACCGACCCCCGCCCCGAAGTCCTCGGACAGGAGTTGCCGGCGCTGATTCGTGATGGCTATACCTCGTTCAAAATCTACATGACGTATGACAGCCTGAAGATCGACGATTACCAGATACTGGACGTGCTGGCGGTGGCGCGCCGAGATGGCGCGCTCGTCATGGTCCACGCTGAAAACCACGACATCATCCGTTGGCTGACCGACCGGCTCCTCGATGGTGGTCACCGCGCACCCAAATTCCACGCCGTCAGCCACGCCCGAATCGCCGAGGGCGAAGCGACCCACCGGGCGATCAGCCTGGCTGAACTGCTCGACGTGCCGCTTTTGTTGGTCCACGTGTCGGCCGCGGAAGCGATGGAGGAAATCCGCGACGCACAGGCTCGCGGCCTTAAGATTTTCGGCGAGACCTGCCCGCAATACCTGTTGCTCACGGCCGACGACCTGGACAAGCCGGGAATGGACGGCGCCATGTGGTGCTGCAGCCCGCCACCCCGCGATGCCGCCGCCCAAGCCGCGATTTGGCAGGGTCTGCGCAACGGCGTGTTTCAGATTGTCTCTTCCGATCACGCGCCCTATCGCTTCGACGAGACCGGCAAGCTCGCAAAAGGGCCGAACCCATCCTTCAAGGAAGTCGCCAACGGCATTCCCGGCATCGAATTGCGCCTGCCGCTACTCTATTCGGAGGGCGTTGGTTCGGGCCGGATCGACATCCACCAATTCGTCGCACTTGCGAGTACAAACGCGGCACGGCTCTACGGTCTATATCCACGCAAGGGGACAATCGCGATCGGTTCCGATGCCGATCTGGCGATCTGGGATACTGGCAAGACCGTCACCATCACCTATGACATGCTGCACGACAGGGCCGGATATACGCCCTATGAAGGCCGCACAATCGCTGGATGGCCGGAGACTGTCATCAGCCGCGGTCGCATAGTCGTCGATAAAGGCGAACTCCACGTCGATACTGGCAGCGGCGAGTTCTTACATTGCGCATCTCCGGAGTCGGCAAAACCTCTGGGCCGGACCATGCCCGAACTCGATCCGAAGCGAAATTTCGGCGCAACACTCGCCTTCTGATTGACAAGACGGGAGAAAACAATGTTACGCAAGGTCAGGGTCGCCTGCGCCCAGCTCGGGCCGATTCATTTGGCGGACAGCCGAGAGAGCGTCGTCGGGCGGCTCCTGGCGATGCTGCAGGAAGCCCACGCCGGCGGCTGCAAACTGGTGGTCTTTCCGGAGCTCGCGCTCACCACCTTCTTCCCCCGCTATTGGATGACGGACGACGACGAAATCGACGCCTTCTTCGAGCGCGACATGCCGAACGAGGCAACGCGACCGCTGTTCGAGGCAGCGGTGGAGCTTGGCGTTGGGTTCTGCCTCGGCTACGCCGAGCTCGCTGAAGAGAACGGCAAGACGCGTCGCTACAATACCTGCATTCTTGTCGGGCCCGACGGGCGGATCATCGGCAAATACCGCAAAGTTCATTTACCCGGCCACGCCGAGCACCTACCCGAGGCAGCGTTTCAGCATCTCGAGAAGAAATACTTCGAGGTCGGCGACCTCGGCTTTCCGGTCTGGCGCACGCCCTACAACTCGTGGGCCAACGGCATCATGGGCATGTGTATCTGCAACGACAGGCGCTGGCCGGAAACTTACCGCGTCATGGGCCTGCAGGGCGTCGAAATGGTCATGCTTGGCTACAACCTGCCGACCGACAACATTTTCTGGGACGAGCCTGCGCACCTGCGCAGTTTCCACAATCACCTCTCCATGCAGGCCGGCGCCTACCAGAACGGTACCTGGGTCATCGGCGCGGCCAAAGGTGGCCGTGAGGACGGCTTCGGTCTGGTCGCCGGCTCCTGCATCGTCACGCCGATCGGCGAAATCGTCGCCCTGGCAACAACCGAGGAGGACGAGGTCCTGCAATACGACTGCGATTTCGACCTCGGTAACAACATCAAGCAGCAAATCTTCAACTTTGAAAAACATCGCCGGATCGAGCATTACAAACTCATCACTGAGCGCACCGGCGCGATCCCGCCACCAGAAAGCGAATAGCTCGATGCATTTCGATTTGCGCGCACTTGCGCCGGAGCAGCGCTACAAGCTCCTGATCGGCTTCGTCGTTCCACGGCCAATCGCGCTTGTCACGGCACGCAGCAAGTCTGGCATCGATAACGCTGCCCCTTTCAGCTTTTTCAACGTGTTCAGCGAGGATCCGCCGCTCGTCATGCTGGGTCTCGGCGGACGCCCCGATGGCACGCTCAAGGATACGACGGCCAACATCAACCAAACCGGCGAGTTCGTTGTCAATCTCGTCGATGAATCGATTGCCGAGCGGATGACCCTCTGCGCCATCGAATTCCCGCCCGGCGAAAGCGAACTTGACCCGGCGGGCCTCACGCTTGCGCCCTCCGCCGAAGTTCAGGCCTTGCGCATTGCCGAATCTCCGGTGAATCTCGAATGCCGCAAATATCAGGCGATTGAAGTTGGCGACAAGAGCCGCACTTTGATGATCGGCGAGGTTCTCCACCTCCACGCCCGTGACGGCCTCGTCGATCCCGAAACGCACCGCATCAACGAGGAGGCCTACCACCCGATCGGCCGGCTGCATCGCGCGCTCTACACAAAGACCGCCGAGCGTTTCGAAATGCCGCTAATGACATATGAGGAGTGGTGTTCGAAGAAGCCGGTGGAAACCGGCTAGCAGCTAGTCGCCCGCAGTGCTCGACTTCTTAGCTTCCATTCGCCGGCCAGCCTCTGAGCCTTGGCGATCTGCGCTGGAGTCATATGTTCGGCAGCCGACTGTCGTCCTAGCAATGCAAGCTCGACATTCGCTGCAGCAGCTAAATCAAACCAAATGTAGGCCCGCACGTAGTCCCGCCAGACGCCTCTGCTCTCTTCGTACATTTCACCGAGTTTGAGATATGCATCCACGTATCCCTGCTCGGCGGCTTTGCTATACCAACGCGCTGCTTCCGCGTCGTCCTTCTCGACGCCTTCGCCTTCCTCGTATGCGTAGCCGAAACGATATTGCGCGACTTCGTCGCCCTGGTCGGCAGCTCTGCGAAACCAGCTGATCGCCTCCGTGTGGTCTTGCGATACGCCCTCACCGTCCTGGTACGCGCGTCCGAGAAAGTACTGCGCATTGACGTCACCCTGGCCGGCGGCTTTACGAAACCACCAAACTGCCTCCACATCATCTTGTGGAAAGCCTTCACCTAACTGATAAGCACGACCGAGAGCGTATTGGGCCTGTGAATCACTCTGGTTGGCTGCTTTGCGATACCACTTAACTGCCTCGCCGTAATTCTTACCAACGCCTTCGCCTTTTTTGTACATCATGCCGAGAGAGTATTGCGCATACGCATCACCCTGATCAGCGGCATCACGGTACAACCGCTCCGCTTCCGCCCAATCCTGCGGGACGCCATTGCCTTTCCTGTACAAGACAGCAAGGTTGTATTGTCCACCGGCATGGCCATAGTCGGCAGCTTGGCGAAACAATCTAGCTGCCTCCGAATAGTCGTGAGCGACGCCTTGGCCCGTCCGGTACAATTCACCGAGATAGACCTGCGCATCAACATCTCCCTGGTCGACAGCTTTGCGATACCACTTAGCCGCTTCGGCATTGTCCTGCGAAACGCCGCGGCCATCATCGTACATGCGACCAAGGAAGTACTGCGCTCGCGCGTCGCCCTGTTCAGCAGCTTTGCGAAGCCACTGCACAGCCAACGCATGATTCTCCTCGACTCCCATCCCTACGCTATACGCTAAGCCTAGTGAGAATTGAGCAACTGCATTCCCTTGGTCAGCGGATTTGCGAATCCACTTAGCCGCTTCCGCATCATCTTTAGCAACGCCTCTCCCCAATCCGTATGCGAGGCCGAGATTCAGCTGCCCGTCGGCATTGCCCTGGTCGGCAGCTTTGCGAAACCACTGCACCCCTTCAGCATCATTCTGCACGACGCCTTCGCCGGCAACGTACATATAACCAAGATAATGCTGCGCATATGCGTCATCCTGATCGGCTGCCTTGCGAATCCAAGTAGCCGCTTCCACATAGTCTTGCGTGACGCCTTGGCCCTTTAGGTACATGTGGCCAAAATTGCGTTGCGCGTTTGCTGCACCCTGATCAGCGGCCTTGCGAAACCATCGAGCCGCTACCGAATAATCCTGTACGACGCCTCGGCCACGATCATACATCGTGCCGAGGCTGAATTGCGCCTTCGCGTACCCCTGATCAGCGGCTTTGCGATACCACTCAACCGCCTTCACATAATTCTGTGGGACGCCATGGCCATTCTTGTACAACATGCCGAGTTCGTACTGAGCCCCTGCGTCACCCCGGTCTGCCGCTTCGCGAAACTCGCGAAGTGCCATTGCATAGTTGCCATTCTTGTACGCGCGGACTCCCACGTCGTAGCCGGCGCGAGCGAAATTGGGGATCGCCGTGGCGACAAGAATTATGAATGCTAGGATTGCGTAATATTTCATGGCTGCACCGTGGGATTGCATGCAGTAGATAAGTATTCTCCTCACTTCGCGCCAGGTCTTGAAAGTGGATCGCTGCGACCTACCGATACGAGATCCACCGCCTAGCAGCGCACGGCGCTGATCGCCATGATCACCGCGGCCTGTGAGGGCTCGACGACCGGCAAGCCGACGCTTTCTTCGACCCGGTGTCGGTAGCTCGCCATTCCGGCACAGCCGAAGATCAGCACGTCGGCGCCATGGTCGTCGCGCAGACGCTCACCGGTCTCGATCATCCGCCCAAGCACGACGGGTTCATCGCCGAACTCGGTGACGCCGAAGCCGACCGGGTCATCGCCGGCGAACCGCTCCGTCAGTCCAAGCTGGCGCACGTAGGCTGTGTCTCGAAAGTGGTGGAAATTTAAGGATGGCGTAATCTCCGGGTGACAAGACAACCACCCAACCGGCGGCTAGCACCGCCAAGGAGATCACGCCATGAAGAACACTACCGAGACTTCCGCGCTTTCGCTACTGGCCAATGACGCCGGCTATGATCCGCTCGAGGACCGGCTGCGGGAGAACATCAGATCCACGATCGAGGCCGTTTTTGAGGAGGAACTTGCGCAGTTTCTCGGGCGCTGCCGATACGGTCGAGAGGACGCGCTTCGGCAAGGGTATCGGAACGGGCACCGGGAGCGGCAACTGACGGGGGCATTCGGGACCGAGAGGGTGAGCGTGCCGCGTGCACGGATCGTTGAGGAAGACGGTCGGGCGTCGGAATGGCGTTCGCGGGCGCTGCCGCGCTACCAGCGGCTGACCAGAAAGGCCGAGGCGCTGATCGCTTCGGTGTATCTGTCCGGAACCAACACGCGGCGGGTGAAACGCGCGCTGTTCGGGCTCTTCCGGGGTGCTGTGAGCAAGGACGTTGTGAGCCGGGCGTGGCGCAAGGTGAAGGTCGATTGGGACGCCTGGTGCAGCCGTGGCCTCGCGGATGAGGATATCGTTCGGCTGATCCTTGACGGTACTGTGATCAAGACCCGACTGGATCGCAAGGCCACCAACATCTCGGTTCTCGCGGCTATAGGGGTGCGCCGGGATGGCCAGAAGGTCTTGCTTTCGATCGGGAATATGGGCGGAGAAAGCCAGGCGGCGTGGCGCCAGTTCCTCGACGACCTTGATGCGCGTGGACTGAAACGGCCCGGGTTTGTCATCGTCGATGGCGCGCCGGGACTGGAGGCGGCTCTGTCGGCGCTTTGGGGCGATGACCTTCCCGTTCCGTTCAACGCTGCACCGTGCACAAGCACCGCAACCTTCTGGGTCATGCTCCCAAACACATGCATGACGAGCTGAGCGAAGATTACCGCGATATGATCTATGCCGACACTGCCTCCGAGGTGGAAACCCGCCGCAAGACGTTTGTCCGCAAGTGGCGGCTGAAATGCAGGGCCGTCGCGGACAGCCTCGCAGAAGCGGGCGACAAGCTCTTTACCTTCACGCGCCTGTCCAAGAGCCAATGGAAATCAGCCCGAACGACCAACGCCATTGAGCGTCTCAACGAGGAGTTCAAGCGCCGGATCAAAACACAGACCGTGCTGCCGTGTCCCGAAACAGTGCCGATGCTCCTCTGGGCGCTCCTCGCTTCCGGCCAAATCCAGATGCGCAAAGTCGATGGATGGGAAACCCTCGATCAGCTAATCGCCGACGAAACCCTTGACCGAGCGGCCTGACCGCCGCAAAACTCAGCCCGCTCGGAGAGGCGCCAAAACCAATTTCCACCACTTTCGAGACACAACCCGCACGTAACGCAGATGGCGCGGAATGCCGCTTTCAAGGATCGAGATCAGGCCGAAACGCTCGCCCCTCGTGAGTGCCGTCAGCATGGCGCATTCCGCAATTCCCAAGACCGGCCGCTCCGTCGATTCCCTGGCTGCCTGCAATCCCGGATCGCTGTAACAGGCAATCACGAAGGCCGCCGCGTCATTGTCCCGCGCCCGCACAAGACTGCAAATGGGCGCGACTACGCTGTCCACATCCGCCTGCGATTCGATACCCGGCGGACCTTCGGACAACGTCATACATTCGATCTCGGGCCCGCCGGTCATCCGCAAGGGATCGAGCGCCCGATCGATCGCTTGGGTAACCGCCTCCGTCGAGTTCGGGTTGATGACAACGATCTGTTGGGTGGTCATCTAGTATTCTCGGTGGCTGTTCGCTAATCCTCGGAATCGAGACGGTCGTCAACTTCGACGATGAACCTGTGAACTGTCCCCGCACCCTCCCGGCATGATCTTACCGCAAGATATTCGGATGAGTCGTAGTGCGCGACGGCCTTCTCGAAACTCGGCCATTCGACGACACCAACCTTGCCGTCCAACGCATCACCTTCCACCGCGACCTGGCGTCCGCGTCGTATGACAATCCTGCCGCCGCTCTCCTTCGTTAGGTCGCGCGAGCGTTTGGCGTATTCATCCCACGCTTTTGGTTCCGTTATGGTCGCGATAGCAATGGAATATGCGATCATGTCGTCCCTCCCTTTAGTACTTTGCCTTCAACTCGGAGTTCGCCTAGATTGTACGACATAAGTTGTTCCTGGTGCTGCTAGGGTGAAAGCAACTCCGGGCAATGGGGGAACGTGCGATGGATGTTGAATTTAGACCTCTGAGTGAAAACCTCGGCGTGGAAGCGGTCGGTATCGACATCTCCAAGCCGCTGGACGACGCGACGTTCGAGAAGGTTCACCAAGCTTGGCTAGATAACGGTATTATGCTGTTCCGCGGCCAGAATCTGGATATTCCTGAACAGACTGCATTTGTCGGGCGGTTCGGTGAGTTGTGGGACACGTTCACGCGCACACCGCATCCGGATTATCCGGAAGTCTCGATCTTTTCCAATCTCAAGGAGAACGGCGAATACATCGGCAATCCGCCGGAGGACGGCACCTGGCACAGCGATTTCTTCTATCACCGCGAGACAGCGGCCGGCTCGATGTTCTACGCCAAGGAAGTTCCGCCGGAAAAAGGCAATACGCATTTCGCCAGCATGACGGCCGCCTATGCCGCGCTGCCGGAAGAAACGAAGGCGCTGATCGACGGTCTCAAATGCAACTACAGCCTGAACCGTGATTTGGAGCTTGTCTGGACAGACCGGAAACAAACGCCGGAACAAAAAACTGCGACGCCGGATGTCGTGCATCCGGTCGTTCGGACCCACCCTGAGACGGGCCGTAAAGCGCTGTTCTTGGGGTTCCGTGGAACCGAGGCGGCAGAGACAGAAGGTATGCCGATCAAGGATGGCCGCAAACTTCTCGACGAGCTGCGTGAGTTCGCGACCCAACCGCAATTCGTCTACACACAACATTGGCAGGCGGGCGACGCGATGTTCTGGGACAATCGCTGTACATTGCATCGAGCGACCATGTTCGACGCCGAGAAATATGATCGCCTTTGTTACCGGGTGACGGTCAAGAGTGAAGCGCCCTACTGACGCGCATCAGGCCGCCATCGAGCGAGCGCGGCGGTTGTCGCCACAATCCAGCAATTGGGAGGGAAAAAATGGACCGCAAACAAGAACGGGCCATAGAGTGGGAGTGCCAACGGGTCCTGCGCCAGTACTATCACTATGTGGACCAACGTGAGTATGAGAAGGCTGCAAACCTGTTCACGCCCGACGTGGACTGGCAGGCGATGGGCGTGCACTTGAAGGGCCGCGATGAGATCTTGAAGGGACTCGTCGGGGGTCTGGGCGAGGGCACTATCCGCCACGTTATCACCAATACCGTCGTCGACGTGATCGACGAGACCCACGCGGTGTCAAAATCGTACAACGCGGACTACTACGAGCCCGGCGTCAAAGTTGAGGATAGCGACGGCCCGATTCCCTTCGAGGGGGCGCATCGGATCCATGACAACTACGCCGAACTGGTGCACACGGACGAGGGTTGGTTGATTTCTAAACGAGCCGTGAAGATAATCTTTCGGCGCTCAGGCAAGCCTGTGGCATTGGAGTCTTGGGCCAAGGCGGAAGGTAAGGAGGCGGCGGCCGATACGTAGGTGAGAGGCGGTGGGGATAGGGAACATCCAATGGATGAAGACCAGAAACACGCCATCGAATGGGACTGCCAGAAGGTGCTGCGCCAGTTCTATCACCTTGCGGACCAGCGCGAATACGAGAAAGCCACAAACTTGCTCACGTCGGATGTTGAGTGGCACGTGCTTGGCGTGGAGCTGAAGGGCCGCGACAAAATCCTCAAGGGACTCGTTGGCGGTGTGGCCAAGGGCACGATCGCCCTCGTCATCACCAACACGGTGGTTGACGTGATCGACGAAACGCACGCCGTGGCGAAGTCGTACAACAGCGACTATTGCCGGCTTGGCGCCAGGGTTGAAGATGGCGAGGGCGCGCGTCCCTTCGTTGGGCCACATCGGCTTGAGGATAACTACACCGAACTGGTGCGCGCAGACGACGACTGGCTGATTTCCAAGCGGGACGTTAAGCTGATCTTCAGTCGCAACCCCGGCGAGCCGGCGGCATTGGAGTCCCGGGCCAAGGATGAAGCCAAAGAGGTCTCCGCCAAATAGAGATTGAATCGCCACGGGGAGAAGAAACATCGCCATGGATGAGGAACAGAGACATGCAATCGAGTGGGACTGCCAGAAGGTTCTGCGCCAGTACTATCACCTTATGGACGAGCGCAATTACGATGATGCGGTAAACCTGTTTGCGGAGGACGTTAACTGGCAGGTGATGGGGCTGGACCTGCACAGCCGCGAAGCCGTGCGCGAAGCATTCGGCGGCCTTACAGACGCCATGTGTTGACGAATACGATCGTCGACGTCGTCGACGAAGACCATGTGGATGCGACGTCGTATGTCACAATTTATGTCGAAAAAGGATTTCCGGACGGCGGACCGATCCCGTTCGAAGGCCCAAACCGCCTCGGTGCAAATATCGACAAGATGGTGCGTACCGATGAAGGCTGGCGGATTGCGTATCGTGGCGGTGAGCGCGCCTTTGCGCGAGACTAGATCACACGAATTCGACGCCTGCGGCGGCCCGCCAAAGACGAGCCTATTGACGATCTCAACCCTACCCGCGGTCTTGCTTGAACCCCGGCGACGAGCCGCGCTCGGAAATGCGCCACCCCTCGTCGGTGCGCCTTAGTTTCGCGAGTTGCGTACCCAAACGATCGGGGCCCTCGAACGGGATCGGTCCGTCGTCCGGAAACCCTTTCTCGCAATAGATAGAGTTGTAGGAAATTGATTCGGCGTTGTTCTCGTCGATCACCGTAACCACGGTGTTCGTCAAAACATGGCGGATCGTCGAATCCGTAAGGCCGCCGAACGAGCCGCGCACCGCCTCGCGGCCGTGCAGATCCAGCCCCATAACGACCCAGTGAACGTCCGCTGTGAACAATTGCACCGCTTCGTCATACTCGCGTTGGTCCACATGGTGGTAGTACTGACGCAGCACCTTTTGGCAGTCCCACTCGATTTCCCGTTCCTGCTCCCGATCCATTTTCAGCTCTCCTGTTCCATTCCTATTCGTCGCGGACTACGATTTCTGTTCCGCAAGCAAACCTTCCTTGCCTGCCCAGGTTTCCAGGGCCAATTCCTCCGCTTTGCTACGAAATATTACGCGTCCTACACGGCTCGTCATCTTCCAACCGTCGTCTGTGCGTGCGAATGAAGCATAGTGATCGGATATCCGGTTTGGGCCATCGAACGGCAGTGAGCCTTCAATCTCGTCCGAACGCGCGCGCGGCGAATAATAGATGTTGTTGTAGGACCGTGCTTCCGCATGGTTCTCGTCGATAACGGTGACGACGGTATTGGTCAGCACATGACGAATAGTCCCCGTCTGCAGCCCTTCATAAAGACCCTTGAGGATTTGATCGCGCCCCTCGAGGTCGACCCCCATAACCTTCCAGGTCGCATCCTCGGTGAACAAAGCTGCGGCATCTTCATATTTGTACTGATCCACGTATTTGTAATAGTTGCGCATGACCTTTTGGCATGCCCATTCGATCAATCGTTCCTGTTGGCGATCCATCAAGAATTCTCCCCTTAGCAGACACACAGGATCGTTATCAACCGGGTGCTCGTGTGTACCGCAACAAACGCGGCCAGCCGGTTCGTATGCGGCAATCTGAAAAATGCCACCATCCGGTTAAGCTTTGGCATTGACGTTTCGATGTGCAATAAAGTCAACGTTCTAATTTAGTGCGGGGATGTGCAACAAACCCAGCACGTCAAACAGGTACGGGAGACCATAAATGAAAACCTATCGAAATCTCTGGCTGCCGTTGGCTGCCGCCGCCGTATTCGTGGCAGGCATTGCGGCACCGGCTTTGGCCCAGAACGCCACGCAGGCGCTCGCAAAAGACAGCACGCTTGAGACGATCAAGAAACGCGGCGTTATAAATATTGGGAACTCGCCATTCCGGCCATGGGTCATGCGCGACATAAAAGGCGTATCTGTCGGCTATGAAATCGACGTCGGAACGCAGCTCGCAAAAGACATGGGCGTGAAGCCAAATTTCATTACGACAGCGTGGGATGGCATTATCCCTGCGCTGCTGTCGGGCAAGTTCGACATCATCGTCGGTGGCATGTCGAAAACCCCGAAGCGCGGACTTCAGGTCAATTTTTCGCGCACGTATAACAGAACGGGCACGATGATCGCCGCGAGCAAGAAGATCGCGGGAGATTTCCAGGATCTCGCGGACTTCAACAGGAAAGATGTCGTCATGGCCTGCCGCCGCGCCAGCACGGCTTGCGACAAAGTCCGCGCGTTCACATCGAAGGCCAAGTGGATCTTCTTCGACGATGAGCAAACAGCGTTACAAGAGGTTCTCAACGGAAATGCACACGGCGTTCCCTCGAGCTGGCCTCAGGTAACTCTGTGGACCTTTCAAAATCAAGATGCGATACATTCACCAATCACGAGCCCGATTCAACCCAATCCGGCGGCACTTGCCATGCGTAAGGGAGACCCAGATTTCCTGACCTACGTCAATAACTGGATCGAATGGCACGAGGACTTCCTGGCGGAACGGCGCCAGTACTGGTTTGCGACGCTCGATTGGTTGAACGACTACGAAATCCCAGACAAGAAAAAGAAATAGTCTCTTCTGAACATTGCATCAGGGCCGGCTGATCCTTCAGCCGGCCCTTTTTCTTGCCGGAAGCAAGCTGGCGGCGCCTAACAGCCCGTTGATTAAGTCGGCGCCGTCTGATTCTCTGGTTCCCTGATTTGCAGGGGGATTTGCCGATGGCGATGGGACGGCAGAAGGATGGTCAGGGGGACCTGATGGTGAGCTGGTCGGAGATGCCGCGCTCTCCGGGTCATGTGTTTTATGACCGCTTGCAGTCGGTGCTGATCGAGGGCGGCTTCGACGCCTTTGCCGAGGCGAGCTGCCGGCCTTATTACGCGGCCCGGATGGGCGCGCCCTCGGTGCCGCCCGGGCGCTATTTCCGGATGCACCTGGTGGGCTACTTCGAGGGCATCGACAGCGAGCGCGGTCTGGAGTGGCGCTGCTCGGACTCGCTTTCGCTGCGGGCGTTCCTGCGACTGGGGAGCCGTGATCGGGTACCGGACCATTCCTGGCTGTCACGGAGCCGCACGCGCCTGCCCCATGAAGTCCACGCGGCGGTCTTCGACTGGGTTCTGGTGCTGATCGCCGAGGCGGGGCTGATCAAGGGCGAGCGCATCGGCGTCGATGCCTCGACCATGGAGGCCAACGCGGCGCTGCGGAACATCGTGCGGCGCGCCAACGGCGAAGGCTACCGGGAGATGCTGGAGCGCCTGGCCCGGGAAAGCGGCGTCGAGACACCCACGGCCGAGGATCTGGCGCGTCTGGAGCGGAAGCGCAAGGGCAAGAAGCTTTCCAACACGGATTGGGTTTCGAAGAGCGACCCCGAGGCCAAGATCGCCAAGATGAAGAACGGCACGACGCATCTGGCCTACAAGCCCGAGCACGCGGTGGATCTGGACACCGGCGCGGTGGTGGCGGCCGAGCTGCACCCGGCCGATGAGGGCGACACCACGACGCTTTCCAAGACCCTGGCGAAGGCCGAGGCAAACCTCGGGGCGGTGGATGCGGCACCGACGGCGGAGGACCCGGCCGAATGCGTCGCCGACAAAGGTTATCACTCACGGGCGGTCTTGAGGGCTCTGGACGACAGTCCCTGGAAGACCCGGATCGCGGCGCCCAAGCAGACCGGCTTTTCGCGCTGGCACGGTGATGAGGCGGCGCGGCGCGCGGTCACCAACAACCGTGCGCGGCTCAAGTCCGGGGTCGCCCGCGAGGCCTTCAAGCTGCGCGCCGAGATCGTCGAGCGCTGCTTTGCCCACAACCTCGATCGTGGCGGCATGCGACGAACCTGGCTGCGCGGGCGAGAGAATGTGCACAAGCGATACCTGCTCCACGTCGCCGGCCACAATCTATCGTTACTGATGCGCCAGCTCATCGGCGCCGGCACCCCGCGGGAGGCCGTGGCGGGCGGATATGGCGGTATTTTCGTTCTGCTCACGCCCACCGGGGCCATGCTGGTGGCACGGGGGGTCTCGCAAAGCGGCCAGACGGCTTTCGCCGCCGCATTCCTCATCTGGGGGGTGAGAGCCGGAAAAAGCCACTTAATCAACGGGCTGCTAAGGCACTTAGGGGAACGGAAGCGGAGCACAACGACCTGGCAAACACCGTCGCACTCATTCGTAGTGGTTTGGTCATCGAGTACAATTCAAGTTATGCAAGGGAAGATGACCCGGATGCCGTGGGCGTGTTCGAGGCGATCGGCGAGCGGCCGAACAAGTGCTTCACCCTATCGGAACCCGAAGCACACGATCAATGGAACTACAGTAATTCTCGGCTGCAAAGGTCTCTAGGCGAGTCGGCAGTAACGTTGGTTCGACTCACGCACGATCGGATCAAGGCTAGCTTTCGGGATTTTCAGACACGACAAAAGAACGTGACTCGCAAGAGCGCGAGCGAGGGCTTAGATTTCCTGGATGACATACTTGGTCCGATATTCCGACGAAGGAAGAAGGGACCCCCGCCTCTTCCGGAGCCAGTACGGAGGGCGTTCACCGTCCACAAGAAGGGGTGGCGAGACCTCGAGAGTGATCCCATCATCGATTACCTCGATTTCACCATCGCATTGACGGAAGGGGTCAGTTTGGAGCCAGTCAATTGCAAGGTGAAAGCCGTCTTGCGGGTCCTGGAAGATGCAGAGGCCAGACCGGGCGCGTCCGTTTCCTGTACCGTGTTTGACGACGAAGGCGAATCGATGTCCAACGGCTCGGGCACGTTTGAAGTCGAGCTCACCGCAGGCGTAGGCTTGACGTTCCACGCATCGGCGCGTGTGCAGCCGACTTGGAGAACGCGCTGGACCGTGACGGTCGCGAGAGAACCGTCGGCGTCGCCTGGGGGTGAGGGCGAATGAGCGAGACGAATTTCTCTTGGAGCGCGAACGAGACCGAGTCCATCGAGCCCTTCAAGACCTTCAGCAAGGGGCTCGAGCCCTGTGCGCTTCGACTTCGGTCTTCGGAATCATTCGACCAGGCAGACACGCGAGTAATCACCGCGCCTGATTTCTGGACGGATTTTCGGCCGGCGGTCCAATTAGGCGCAAACCTGGATGAGCTGGCAGTCGCCACGGGCCTGGATCGCGACGGCATCATGGTGTCGGTGGTGATCCGCGATAGGGATCTCAACAAGTTTTCACGGGCATACCAATGCGAGGCTTGGGTATTGCCTGCAGAGCCAGTGGAACTAACGTCCGCGTGGTCCGAATTCTCTCAATCTGGCCGCGTGGACGTGAGCGTGGTCGCCACGCCCGTGGAGACTGCGGACCGAGGGCCCGGCGTTGCTTCCCACAAGGCGGACGTGGTGGCACGCCGCACGTTCAAGCTACGCACAATGACGCAGTCGTCCAAGATACCCTCTCGTTGGGTGCCTCCCGAGGAATTCGAAAAACGAGGAACGTCCCGGAATACGGTGTGGCTCATCAATTGGTTGGGGGAAGATCTGGAGCGTTCTCCCGCAGAGACCGTGGAAGTTCTGTTGAACGAAAATTTGCAGGACGCGTTTAAAGTTCTGGAAAACGATGGAGAAACGGCGAACCTCATTCGCTACGAGATGACCGCCTCGATTTTTTCCGAACTCGCGACGAGAGCCATCGTTGAGGGCGACATACCGATCGAGGAAACGGGCTTGCGAAAGGTCATGTTTGAACAGTTGTCGAGTGCATCGGGACTGAATGGCGAAGAAATTCTAGCGCTAAAGGAACAGCCTAATCTTGTGGGAATTGTCCATGCCTGGGCTCAAGAGTACGTTGGTCTCAACAATTCCTTCGCCAGGCTTTAGGGAGCAGCAGTAGTGTCGTCCTATCCGACGCTGTCAGTCGAGGCGGCCCGTCGAGCGTTCGAAGAACATTTGGCTGAGAAATCGATCGAATCCATGGTCCAAAAGGCCACGGTGCAAGTGAGTGGGCCAGAATTCGACGAAGCAGAATCAATTGATTTGTCTAACGTTCTCTGGGAGTTGGCTCATGGATTCGAAAAGCCAGGCTATGGGTTCGAACGACAGGCGGCATCGCTGGTACATCGGCATCTTGGACTTCATCCAATCGTGGCCGGTGACGCAGAATTCTGGCGCTGGCTGACGTTTTCCGGCGAAGGGGTCTTCGCGGATCTCGTTGATTGGCGTTATCCCGGGCAAGAAACCGGACATGCGCGGGAGCAGTATTTTGGGTTCGGACAGATGAAGGAGGGCATGTACGCTTACTTGTGGCTTTGTGCACAGTCGGTATTGGATCTTACGTTGGAAGATCCATATGAACTATCTCGCCGGGGTGACGTCGACGTGTGGCAATCCCATGTCGTGAGAATTGATTTCGGTAGCGTACCGCAGTTGGCTCGAGCTTTCGTTCGGTTCGTTTTTCCTGATGAGGAAAACCAGTTTCTGCGCCGAGATCAATACCGGCAATTGGCCAGAGAAGTAACCCGGAGGAATGCGTCGATGGCTTTCGAGTTGCTTGACGACGCAGAAAGCCTGGAGCTCATTCGTGAAATTTGGGAACGACGCCATGCATGGGGCAGCGCCGAATGAGGCACTCGGTGCTGGAGGAAAGTTGCGAAGGCCAAGCGATGGCGCCAACTGAGACGTTTCGATTTGAAGGAGATCGACTCGTTCGGGAGACCAGAGCCGGTTCTTTCTTCGGCGTGTCGGAAATGGCACTGCCAGAGGGAGTGGGCGAGGCGTTCCGCGAGTCGGACTTGAGATGGGTTTGGTGGAACGCCCGTTTGCGCGGTGTCGTTCCGCGCGTCGAAACGAGCCCTGGACGGCCCGAATTTAACATCGTTGATCTGTGCTCGGGGTGTGGTGGCCTCGCCACTGGAGTCCGTTGGGCCTGCGAAGCGGTCGGCGTGAGGCCCGTATTCCAGCTTTGCGTGGACGTACTTCCCGAAGCGACCAAAGTTTACAAGAACAATCTTCGTCCTCTCAGGGTGCTGAGCGAGAACATAGCGAACTTGGTTACCTACCGAAGTGGAACGGGTGCCGGGCTCGACAACCCGTCCCAGCAGATAGGGATCGCGAACCAAGCCCTCCTTTCGCTCAAGGGCAAGGTCGACATGGTAATCGCTGGCCCGCCTTGCGAGGGGCATTCGAACTTCAACAACAAGAGCCGGCGCACGGATGCTCGGAACGAGCTATACGTGGCAGCGACTGCTTGCGCCATAATGCTCGGCGCAAGAACCATGGTGATCGAAAACGTCGTCACCGTAAGAAGGGCCCGCCAAAGAGTGGTCGAGCGTTCGATCAAGATGCTTCTCTCGGCTGGCTACAAGATTGACGACGGCGAAGGCGTGCTTGATGCGTCGTCCTTCGGGACGCCACAAAGAAGACGCCGGCATTTCTTGATAGCTTCGAAGAGCGGCGCCTTCGACTTCCCTACTGGCTTCGACGCGCTTACGTGTCAGCCGTTGTCTGCCATGGATGCGCTCGGGGATCTCGTCGACTTGGAACCTCTCAAGGATTTCGATTCGCCGTCTCGTCTATCTCTTGAGAACGACCAACGGGTGAGGTATCTGATCGAAAACGACGTATGGGACCTTCCCGACGAGGAACGCCCTGTCTGCCATCAGGACGGTAATCACACTTACGGATCGATCTACGGTAGAATTCGTGCCGATCAACCCTCTCAGACTATTACGACGGGTTTCCTTTCCCCTGGTAGAGGACGGTTCACGCATCCAACTCGCGCCAGAGGGTTGACGCCACACGAGGGGGCTCGTCTTCAAGGGTTCCCAGATGATTTTCGATTCTCCGGGCGCAGAGGGGATACCGTGCCGCGGCAGAGATTGGCGCATTTGATCGGGGATGCGGTTCCGCCACAATTGGGTTACGTGATGGGACTTGCAGCATTGTCTTCCATCTGATTGGAAAGGTTGTTTGCAGCGCGCGCTTCCGCCAGCCTCGAAGGCCAAGCGAAGCTGCCCCTGATCACCATCGGGTCGGCCTAGGGAGACACGATGGAATAGCGTCTTCGTCGCGCGAATGGATCGAATGGCCCATGGATGCAGCGCCAGAGACCAGTCGAAGGATGGCCGCCGTAAGACGGCGAAACACCGCACCGGAACGATCGGTGCGTGTCGTCGCTGGGTGTCGTCGCTGGGATACGATTTCGAGACGCAGGTCGACCAACTGCCGGGTACTCCCGACATCGTCTTCCATGCAGAAAACAAGGCCATCTTCGTACACGGATGTTATTGGCATCGCCATCCTGGGTGCAAGTACGCTACCACTCCAAAAACGAACTTCCGATTTTGGGAGGAGAAATTTGCTGCAAACGTAAAGCGGGATAAGAGAGCAATCGAATCATTACGAGATCGGGGATGGCGTGTCTTGGTCGTTTGGTCCTGTGAGGCGAAGGCGATCGAAGATTTGAGAGGAAAGTTGCGCGGCTTCGTAGGTCGGTGCTGCGTGACGAGCTAAGACAAGATTGGGGCCCGACAGGTCGAACCAGACATGGCGATCCGACCAAAGAATGGACCGAGGGGAAGGCAAGGTCGTCGAAGAATCTGACGAGACCGCGTTCGCGGGCACGATACGGTGTCGTGACTATACGGCTCGTCGGCCGGTGGGATGGATTATCGGGCGTCGTTTTGTCATCACGGCGAACGCTGTCGGACTTGGACGCGGTGGCTTGCGTGGGCCTTTCGCAGGCTCCGACTGGTATTGGATAACGCGTGATCCGGTAAGGCAACGGCTACTCGGTTTCGATGCAGCAGCGCAACTGCAGAGATCGATCGAGAACGAGGTTGCCGACCTGAGTACGTGGACCTGGTCGGTCGTTCCGACATCGACAAGACTCAATCCGATCCGGCCGTGGGTCTGAATTACTACATCTGATGGCCTCCGAATGGCAGACGAAGGCACGCCTCACGCTCTCCCTCGTCACGGCTGGTGCGCGAATGGGCTCACCAAAGTGCGGTAGCTCCCCACGCGTATGCTGAACTCGTCAGTGCTGGCCCGACGATAACCGTCCCCCCCTGCGTGGAATTTTTTTACGGACTGTTGGCCAGACCCTTTTTGGGGATCCAAGTCGAGCCTTGGGATGGAGGGGTCGCTCGTTTTCGAAGCCAGCCTCGGTCTCGGCCAGGGACTGGCCGATTGATGCTTCGTTCGAAGGGGTCGCCTGACACGTGCATGATCTCCAAACGGACCCCGAGCGTTGCCTCCTCGGGTGAACCGCCACCAAGGGAGAGCGCAAGTCGGCTGAATAACTTCGTACGCGCAACTGGGCCCATCTTTGGAGCGGTGACCTGACGAGTGACACGACGTCGGTCGGAGACCGGCCTCGACGAATTGCAGCGCACGTCTTCCTTGGAATACAACGGATTGCTACCATCGAAGGGACCGCGAAGGATGGCAGAGTGTCTGTTTGCACGTGACGCAAGGGCGAGAGATTGGAAAAGTGATGGTCAACTGCGCTCACCCCAACGAAAACTGGAAGAGCATCCGCCTTTCCGACATTGATCTATCCGTCAGAACCTCCAACTGCCTTTACCGCATGTGCTTGGCCACGCTCGGCGAACTTGCAAGCCTGTCAGACGTCGAACTTCTTAGGCAACCAAATTTCGGCAGGAAATCCTTGAATGAAGTAAAGGCATTGCTCTCATCGACCGAAGGTTGGACCCCTAGAGAGGAACGCACGGACGAAGGCGATGCATTGGACTTTCTTGCGATCGAAGAACCGCTGTCGTCGACGTTGTTACGACGAGTCGAAACCTTGGAATTGACGACGAGAGCTAGCAACGTGATGGAGGATCAGGGGATTTCGACGGTTGGCGAGCTCGTACGGTTGACCGAAAGTGAGCTACTCCGTACGCGCAACGTTGGTAGAATGACGATAAACAATCTCAAGACCGTGTTGGCCCAACTCGGCTTGTCATTGGGAGTTACCATCAAGAATTGGCCACGAGAAGAAGAACTTGCATTTCTGCTTGAGGCCAGAGCACGGGACCGGCTTGACCCAACCCAGACGTCCATCGGCACGTTCGCATTCCTGGAGGACGAACTTTGCGCTGCCGTGAAGGCGGCAGTTGGCACAAGTGAGCGTGCAATAGTCATGAGACGCACAGGCTGGGATGGAGACCGCGTCTGGACCCTTGAGGAGTTGGGCAGTGATCCGATTGCCTCGGGACGAACATCGCCAGTAAGTCGGGAGAGGATACGACAGATCGCGAAGAAAGCGATCAAGAAGATCCAGAAGAAAAGTATATCCACGCCAATTCTGTATCGTGCAATTACATTTATTGAAGAAAATGCGCCGCTGGCCACCGTGACTCTCCCAGGCTTGCTTCGGAGACATGGGATCACGCAACGTGATCTGGGGTACGGAGCATTCAGCGCGGCGAAGAATACGTTCCAAGTGGAATGGAACCTCGTTTACAGTACCATTGGTCAGGACGCCTTTTTACTGCCGTCTGATCAAGCGGACGAGATTGAGTGCAGCTGGACCATCTTGGTTGAAGCTGCGGTCGATCAAGACTTTGTCAAGCTTGACCAGGTCGTAAATGCGGACCGGCAGGCAGATCCTCTGTCGTTGGACATTGCGGCGTCTGGAGTCTCCAAGATTCCATCACTGGATTGGCTTGATCGGGATCGCCGGATTTACTGGAGTCTTGATCGGGTGAGGCGGGGTTGGAACAAGTCGATCAACGTCTGCCGCAAAATTCTAACGGTTGCACCTGAGGTGCCGTTGAAAAGGCTAATCGCAGCGGTCAAACGAGCCAGCACGGTCAGGGATATTCCACCCAACTGTTGATCAGCGTGCCGATTGGACGCCGATAAGCACGCTAACTCTTTGATTTTACGCGACCTAGGGGGTCAAAATTGGACGCCGATCAACACTCGGTAAACTGTAGATGGCTGCTTTGCGCAAATTTATTGGCTTAGCATCATGGAGAAATGTGAAATATCGAAAGCAGACTGCAATCAGTACTTCGATTGACTGGTCTTCCTTATCGAAGATTTATGCAAAACTGGCCCATCCGTACCCGTTCGGCCAAGCCGTGGCTGCCCGGATGCGCGGAGGCAGCGAATGGCCACTGTGGCAGGAAACCGTGCGGCTCGACACTCGAACCTCACCCGCTGGTCGGACGCCTCCACGGTGTGACGGAAGGGATACGGCCCGGTAATCCTTCCGTCACGCCGTGACCGCAGCTCTGCCTCGGATCAGCGCGGACAGGGGCGCGCCGCATTCCGGCGAGTTTGTCGGTTGCCCCTCCGCCCCTTACTTGATCATGGAGAAAATGATCGCCGGTACCAACGGCTCGCCGGCCGGCTGAATCGCCTCGATGCACATATTGGCGTCGGGGTTGCTGGCCGACATCATCACTTCCAGCACGTCGCCCGCCTCCATGGAAACGATACCCTGCGAAATGATGACGTCCTTCGCCATGCTGCCTTCGTCCTGGCAGAGCTGCACGTTGGAGTTGGGGACATCCGTGCCGTTGACCCGCAGCCACAGGTCGAAGCAGCCGTAGGGCCCCCTGCCCTCGCGCCCGACTTGCGGCGCGGCGACGATCAAATAGGGCCCGGCCTCGCCGACGGTCACCTTGTTGTTCGCCAGCGTGATGCCATTGGCGGCATCGACGATGTCCATCTCCACCAGCTTGGGCGCCTCGCCCGGGCACTGGGTAACCGACGAGGAGGCCTGCAAGTACTGGCCGGCGTGCGCAACGCTCACCGACGCGCCAAGAGCCACCAATGTCATGAGGAGCTTCTTCATGAGTTCTCTACCTCGCTGTTTCGCCATTGCCGATACGATTCACCCGGTCCGGCCCGCCCGCGCCTTGGCAGAGATTGTGCGCCTCGGCCGCCTGAAAGTATAGGAAGTTTGTCGGAACTCGACAATGCGTCGCACCCCGTGCACAGACGCCGAAGTGATGACACGCTTCCCGGACCCGCTCTCGCCGAGGAGCGGCGCCGCCCGCGTATCTCCCACGCGCGTTCGATCGCCACCGGAAGGCCGAGCCCCACCTCGAGACCGGCACCCTCCGGGAAGGGGCAAGCGCCGAGAACCTTCACCGGCAACGCCCACCGCGCTCACCTTTGAGCAGCTAGGCCGCACTCTCCGAGCCTCAGCCCCCTGAGCGGCACCCCCGTGGCGGCCTGCAGCGCCACCAGCATGCCGTCGAGCGATGCCCCCACGCGCAGATCGGCGACAGTGCTCCATCCGCGCCGTTCGGATCCTCCCAGGCGAGCAGCGCGAACCCCGCCGCCCCCACATCGGTCTCGCCCTTGATGCACAGCTTTGCTTCGCGCGCCAGCCTGACCGCCGGGCGGACGGTTCCACGGCTTGGACGAACGGTTACGCCCATCCCGTAAGTGTTCGTTCAGGCCATGGAATGGGTGTCGTCAGGCGCATCTCCCGCGTTGAGGCGAAGCCCCACAAGGGGCTGTCTTTCTGCTGGTAACGCAATTTGCCATGCGCTATCGTCGTGCGCATGGCGGTTCTGGACGAGGATTTTGGCACCGACCTGACGCTGGCCGAGGGTAATGGCGGGGTCCGGTCGTCCCCCGTGTCGGTGCCGGAGCGCGCGCCGCGCGGCTGGCGGTCACAGTGTGAGCGGAAACGGGCGCGGGCAGACGCGGCCGAAGCGCACGCGGAAGAGCTACGCTGGGCGGAAGTGGCCTCGCGTACCGATGCCGGTGCGTGGAAGTCGCGGTTCAAAGCTTGCCGGGGCAGGTTGAGCGAGGCCGTCGAGGAGACGAAGGAAGCTCGCCGCGCGGCAAGGGATGTGCCTTCCTTGCAGGCCGAGGTGGCGCGCCTGGAGACGCTTCCTCTTCGAAGCCGGCATCGAGTCGAATGAGAGCAGCAAGATCGAGGCGCTGCGTAAGGAAATCGCACGACTGCGCAAGGCTCTGGTCGCACCGGAGGCCCGACAGGGCACGATCCGCCCGCGGCCCGCGGAGACCCGTCGGCGGCGCACCGCCCTGGAGCGATCTCCGGATCAGAAAGACACCATCAGGACGCTACGCAAGGAGATCACCCGGCTCAACAATGAGGTGGTCCGGCGGGACAAGCGGATCCTCCAGCTGAACAAGCGCCTCGGCCAGGAGAAGCAGAGGACGGAGAGCATCAGGGAGACCGCCAGGAAGCTGTCCAGCGAGTCCCTTCGGCTCCCTCGGGAGGTGAGGATATTGGGCCACAGCGAGGCCCGTGCCCGGTCGCTGTCCGACGAGGTTTTCTGGCTGCGCCATGCCCTGGAGGTGTCCAAGGCCGGGAAGGAGAAGTTGAAGGCCCGGCTTGTCAAGCTCCGGGCGGCCGGGGCGACGCTGTCGAAGCTTCCGTGCGACGAGGCCACTCAACTGCGCGCGGCGTTGAGGCGATCGCGGCGCCAGAAGACGACGCTCAACACGCTGCGCAAGGAGAATGCCCGGCTGCACAGGACCGTGCGGAAGTTGGAGACCCGGAAAGCGGCGCTAGAGGTTCGGCCTGCCAAACTTCGCGCGATCAGGAAGGCACTCGAGTCCGAGCTTGCCGGGCTTCGAGCGGTCGGGAAGACGTTGTCGAAGTCGCTGTCCGTTGCAGACGCCGATCTCCGCAGGGCCCTGCGAAGGTCGCGGCGCCAGAAGGCCACGATCAAGTCGCTGTCCCGGGAGAACGCCCGGCTGCGCAAGGGCGCGAAGACGGCTTTGGTGCATGGACCTGAGGATTAGTATATCTGGCTCCGCTTCCGTCTTTGAGAGTTTGTCATGCCTTTCAAGTTCCACGCATCGCGTCGCCACCATATCCCCAGAGCCAAGTACCGGGTCATGAACTGGCCGGATTATGACCGTGGTTTGGTTCGGCGCGGCGACATTCGTTTCTGGATTGATGAGCGCGCCCTGGAGCAATGGGACGCAGCCAAACGGCGAACTCCTGGTGGCCAGCGGCGGTTTTCAGAGTTGGCGATTTCCACGACACTGATGCTGGGGATGGTCTTCAGACTGCCGCTGCGCCAGACGGAAGGCTTTGTGCGTTCCCTCGTGGACTTTATGGGGTGCGATCTGCCGGTGCCGGATCACACCACGCTGTCGCGGCGGCGGCGAACGGTGGATGTCGTTGTGGAAACTAGCACGAACAAATGGCCTACGGATATCGTGCTGGATTCCACGGGCCTGAAATTCTTTGGCGCTGGCGAGTGGGCTCGCGCCAAGCACGGTGAAACGCGGCGCTCGTGGCGCAAACTGCATATCTCGGTTGACCCGGCCAGCAGCGAGATCCGGACGCATGAACTGACCGGTGACGACACGGCCGATGCGACGATGGCGGGACCGTTGGTCGCCGGTTCCGGTGGGATGATCCGGCGCGTGTTTGCCGACGGCGCCTATGACGGGGAGCCCGTGACAAAAGCGATCCGAGAAGCTCGGCCACCGAATTCACCACCTGAAATCATCATCCCGCCACGCGCCACATCCATTCCTCCCCCGGACACCCCTCATGGCGGATCGGAACGGGAGCACCATGCGGCGGAGATCGCGTCGAAGGGAAGGATGAACTGGCAGAAACGACAGGGCTACGGATTGAGAGCGCTTGGCGAAACAGCCATGGCTCGCGTCAAGAGGCTCAACGGCGGCAAGCTCACCGCTCGCACATTCCAATCCCAACAAACCGAAATCGCCATGCAGATCGACGCACTCAATCGCTCTATCCGTGCGGCGAACCCAAACACAATCAGGATCCGCTAACCAACCGGGTAATGGGCGATCACACCATCGTGGCTCCATGCACCAAAGCCGCCGCAAAGGGCATATGTCCGAGCGATTAGCCAGCGACGAGCGCACTCACTAACTTTCCCACGTTTGTTGTAGTAGCGTTCCGTCGATGCGGACCCGGTCAGTTCGAAGAGGTCATTTGATGTCAGTTAATGTTGCGATCGTTGGCTCGGGTCCTAGTGCGTTCTATACCGCGGGCGCATTGATCAAATCCGGTCTTGACTGCCGTATCGACGTGATCGAGCGCCTACCCAGCCCATTTGGATTGGTGCGCGGTGGCGTCGCTCCCGACCATCAGTCCACCAAACGGGTCGCACGCTCCTACGATCGCACGGCCTTATCTGAGCTGGTCCGCTACTTCGGGAACGTAACCGTCGGGCAGGACGTGACGCTCGCCAATTTACGAGAGTTTTACGACGCGGTCGTCTTAGCGGTTGGCATGCCCGACGACCGGCCGCTGGCGATTCCGGGAGCCGGCAAAAAAAACGTCATCGGTTCTGCCGCCTTTGTCGGATGGTACAATGGACTTCCTGAATTTCGCGATCTCATGCCGGACCTGAACACAACCGCAGTATCGGTCATTGGCAACGGAAACGTAGCGCTCGACATCGCGCGGGTTTTAGTAAAATCGAAATCAGAAATGTCTACCTCCGACATTGCGCATTACGCAGTGGCGGCCATTCGCGAGTCTCCGCTAAGCGATGTTTACGTCTTTGGCCGTCGCGGTCCCGTCGAATGCAAATTCACGAACGTCGAGCTGCGTGAAATGGGCCAGCTTGAAGAATGCGCTCCCGTCGTCGACGCGACACACCTGCCCGATCAATTGCCCGATGATCTGTCCGACCGCGACCGCAGGCTCAAGGAAAAGAACCTTGGGAACTTTCGCGAGTTCGCCACGTGCGATCCCTCATCAAAGAAAAAACGCGTGCACTTTCGATTCTTCGCAAGTCCGGTAGAGGTATTGGGAAGCGAGAAGGCCGAGGGTCTGAAACTCGAACGAACGCAGGTCATTGACGGGCGGGCAACGGGCACCGGCGAGTATTTCGAGGTCGCTTGCGGTCTCGTTATCTATGCCATCGGATACGCAGCAAAGCCATTGGATGGCGTGCCGATCGATCTGCAAACGGGGACGGTCGCCAATACCGACGGCCGAATCGAGGAGGGATTATACGCGGTCGGTTGGATCAAACGCGGACCATCCGGCGTCATTGGCACCAATAAGCATGACGGCGATGCAGTCGCACGCCATGTGCGCGAGGACTTCCCAGTCGGTCGCAAACCGGGCCGCGAGGCACTGGAAAAACTGATGCGCGAAAATGGTGTGCGCTGGGTAACCTACGAGGACTGGCAGAAAATAGATGCTGCGGAGGTCGCCAACGCGACATCCGGCGCACCGCGCAAGAAATTCGTTAGCGTCGAGGAGATGCTCGACGTACTAGGGTAGAGTGTAGCTTGGCGGCTCCGCGGGGCCGGGACATCCGCCTTCTAATATTAAATCGGTGGATGAGGGTTGTGTCTCGAAAGTGGTGGAAATTGGTTTTGGCGCCTCTCCGAGCGGGCTGAGTTTTGCGGCGGTCAGGCCGCTCGGTCAAGGGTTTCGTCGGCGATTAGCTGATCGAGGGTTTCCCATCCATCGACTTTGCGCATCTGGATTTGGCCGGAAGCGAGGAGCGCCCAGAGGAGCATCGGCACTGTTTCGGGACACGGCAGCACGGTCTGTGTTTTGATCCGGCGCTTGAACTCCTCGTTGAGACGCTCAATGGCGTTGGTCGTTCGGGCTGATTTCCATTGGCTCTTGGACAGGCGCGTGAAGGTAAAGAGCTTGTCGCCCGCTTCTGCGAGGCTGTCCGCGACGGCCCTGCATTTCAGCCGCCACTTGCGGACAAACGCCTTGCGGCGGGTTTCCACCTCGGAGGCAGTGTCGGCATAGATCATATCGCGGTAATCTTCGCTCAGCTCGTCATGCATGTGTTTGGGAGCATGACCCAGAAGGTTGCGGTGCTTGTGCACGGTGCAGCGTTGAACGGGAAGGTCATCGCCCCAAAGCGCCGACAGAGCCGCCTCCAGTCCCGGCGCGCCATCGACGATGACAAACCCGGGCCGTTTCAGTCCACGCGCATCAAGGTCGTCGAGGAACTGGCGCCACGCCGCCTGGCTTTCTCCGCCCATATTCCCGATCGAAAGCAAGACCTTCTGGCCATCCCGGCGCACCCCTATAGCCGCGAGAACCGAGATGTTGGTGGCCTTGCGATCCAGTCGGGTCTTGATCACAGTGCCGTCAAGGATCAGCCGAACGATATCCTCATCCGCGAGGCCACGGCTGCACCAGGCGTCCCAATCGACCTTCACCTTGCGCCACGCCCGGCTCACAACGTCCTTGCTCACAGCACCCCGGAAGAGCCCGAACAGCGCGCGTTTCACCCGCCGCGTGTTGGTTCCGGACAGATACACCGAAGCGATCAGCGCCTCGGCCTTTCTGGTCAGCCGCTGGTAGCGCGGCAGCGCCCGCGAACGCCATTCCGACGCCCGACCGTCTTCCTCAACGATCCGTGCACGCGGCACGCTCACCCTCTCGGTCCCGAATGTCCCCATCAGTTGCCGCTCCCGGTGCCCGTTCCGATACCCTTGCCGAAGCGCGTCCTCTCGACCGTATCGGTAGCGCCCGAGAAACTGCGCAAGTTCCTCCTCAAAAACGGCCTCGATCGTGGATCTGATGTTCTCCCGCAGCCGGTCCTCGAGCGGATCATAGCCGGCGTCATTGGCCAGTAGCGAAAGCGCGGAAGTCTCGGTAGTGTTCTTCATGGCGTGATCTCCTTGGCGGTGCTAGCCGCCGGTTGGGTGGTTGTCTTGTCACCCGGAGATTACGCCATCCTCAAATTTCCACCACTTTCGAGACACAGCCGTGGACGAGTGCGGAGAGGTAAATCGCGCCGTCCTTGTAACGTTCGCTAGCGGACAATTGATTAGTCTTTGCACCGGTTAAGAGTGACTTTACATAGCGATAGCCTCATAGTACGCAGCAGCTGGCACATCGGCCAAGCGAGTGGCGTTTGCCTGTTCTCATAGGACACGGATCGAAGAACATGGAAGGAGTAGCCGCTACGGCTCAGCCGGAAGTGCAGCGGAAGGCGCTTGACGCCGTTGTAATCCGATTCGCTGGCGATTCAGGCGATGGTGTTCAATTGACCGGCGGCCGGTTCGCCCAAGCTACCGCGCTCGCCGGCAACGATCTTCTAACCTTTCCCGATTATCCTGCAGAGATTCGCGCACCCGCTGGAACGAAGTACGGGGTCTCCGCGTTTCAGATAAACTTCGGTGCCAAACCAATCAAAACATCTGGCGACGAACCTGATGTTTTAGTAGCGCTGAACCCGGCCGCGCTTGCCGTCAACCTGGACGAACTAAAGCCCGGTGGGCTGATCATTGCCGACACCGGCACATTCACTGCGCGCTATCTGGAAAAGGCAGGCTTTGAATCGAATCCGCTCGAAGACGGAAGTCTCGCTAAGTACCGGAAGCTGGCGATCGACATCTCAAAAATGACCCTGGCGGCGGTCGAGGAACAGAAACTTGGCCAAAAGGAGGCTCTGCGCTGCAAGAATATGTGGACGTTAGGGCTTGTGTATTGGCTTTACGGTCGCGGGCGGCGGGCCACCGCCGACTGGCTTGCGGCGCATTTCGAGGGGCGACCAGAAATTGCGGCGGCGAATATCGCTGCGCTTAACGCGGGCCACGCATTTGGTGAAACCGCCGAGCTGTCCAACGACATTGGCACCTATCAAGTGCCATCTGCAGAACTACCGCCCGGCTTGTACCGGAATGTCACCGGCACCGAGGCACTCGCCTGGGGACTTGTCGCTGGCACCCATTTGGCCGACCTCAAGCTGGTGTTCTGTTCCTACCCGATCACACCGGCTTCGGGATTGTTGCACGCACTCGCACGACTGAAGGAGCACGATGTCGTCACTTTCCAGGCGGAAGACGAGATTGCAGCCGCTTGCGCAGCGATCGGAGCGTCCTATGCCGGATCACTCGGCGTGACATCGAGCTCCGGGCCCGGCGTCGCCCTCAAGACCGAGGCACTTGGCCTCGCTATTGCGTCGGAGATGCCAATCGTCGTCATCAATTCGCAACGCGCCGGTCCGTCTACCGGGTTGCCGACAAAGACAGAACAGTCCGACCTTTATCAAGCGGTATTCGGACGCAACGCCGACAGCCCGCTGGTGGTTCTCGCCGCCAATTCACCCTCCGACTGTTTCGAGGTCGCGATCGAGGCCGTACGGCTGGCAACCAAATACATGACACCGGTCATCGTTCTGAGCGACGGTTACATTGCCAATGCGTCCGAGCCCTGGATGATTCCGTCGGTCGACGAGCTCGCGCGGTTCCCGGTCCATTTTCGAACCGAGGCAGTGGGCAGTCAGCCATTCGCCAGGGACGAGGAGACGCTAGCCAGGCCGTGGATCAAACCTGGAACAACCAATATGGAATACCGCATCGGCGGGCTCGAACAAGACTACGACACGGGTCACATCTCCTATAGCGCCAAGAACCATCAGCGGATGACCGACTTCCGCGCAGCGAAGATCGACGGCGTCGCAAACGATATCCCGTTGCAGGCGACAGTACAGGGCACGGTCACAGGAAAACTTGCCGTCGTTGGCTGGGGTTCGACATTCGGTCCCATCAGCCATGCAGTCAGCAATGCGCGTAACGACGGAATTGAAGTCTCTCATATCCATCTGCGACATATTTGGCCGATGCCGCGTAACCTCGGCGGGCTGCTCGCCGGCTTCGAGCAGGTCTTAGTGCCGGAAATGAACCACGGTCAATTGGTTACGCTGTTGCGAAGCCAATATCTGTCGCACGCCGAAAGCTTAAGCAAGGTAACTGGCAGACCGTTCACGGTTCACGAAATCGAGGACGAGATACGTCTGCGAATGGAGACCTAGGATGACGGTCGTATCACCACTGGCCAAACTCACGGCTAAAGACTTCGCAACAGACCAGGAAATCCGCTGGTGCCCCGGTTGCGGTGACTATGCCATCGTCAAGGCGGTCCGCAATGCGCTGGCGCAACTGAATGTCAGTAAGGAAGGCACCGTGTTTGTGTCAGGTATCGGCTGCGCCGCCCGCCTGCCCTACTACATGGCAACATATGGGTTCCACACGATCCACGGTCGCGCACCGGCCATCGCGACGGGCATTAAACTTGCCAACCCCGAGCTCGACGTCTGGATTGCGACGGGCGACGGCGACGGCTTATCGATCGGCGGAAACCATCTTTTGCACGTCTTGCGGCGCAATGTGAATGTGCAGATTCTGCTCTTCAATAACGAGATTTACGGCTTGACCAAGGGTCAGTATTCGCCGACCTCGCGGCTCGGCACACGCTCACCGTCGACGCCGTTGGGATCTGTCGAGCGACCGGTTTCCGCGGCGGCGCTGGCGCTTGGTGCGGGCGCGCAGTTCGTGGCTCGCTCGGTCGATACGCTGCAGACTCACCTGCCGAAGATACTGATTCGCGCGCATGACCATCGCGGCGCCTCGTTCGTCGAGATATTCCAGAACTGCATTGTCTATAACGACGGTGTCTTCAGCGAATTTACCGCCAAGGAAGTCGCGGCTGATCAGCAACTTCATCTTGAGCATGGCAAGCCAATGCTGTTCGGGGCTGAAAGCAATAAGGGCATACGAGTAAATGCCGAGAAATTGGAGTTCGACGTGGTTGAGGTCGGTATCGACGGCGTCAGTGAAAAGGACCTGCTTGTTCACGATGAGACGAATCGCTCGCTGGCAACCATGCTGGCGGCGATGCAACCGCCCGCATTTCCAACGGCTTTGGGCGTACTGTTTTGCCGGCCGGCGCCTGCCTATGAGGACGCCATAGGCCTACAGATCGAATTGGCCAAGTCTGGGAGCAAGCAGCACGATCTCAACGAGGTGTTGCGTGATGGCTATACCTGGTCCGTAGATTCAGAACACCATATCGAAACACCAATCACCTGAGCCGAGGCAGACGAAGCGTCGTCTCGACGTCAGCGGCTATGGCGCCTCAAGAAGACAATGTCGCCTAGTAGGGCTGGTTCGAGTTCCGCCGGCAGCGATGGCCTAATCCGCGATCACGCTGTTGCCGCATGGCTATTCCTATGCTCCGGTATGGTGATCGCAATGGTCGTGATCGGCGGCATCACGAGGCTGACCGAATCGGGTCTCTCGATGATCGAGTGGCGGCCACTCATCGGCATGGTGCCGCCGCTGTCGGTGGCGGAGTGGGAACGCATCTTCGGTCTCTACCGCGAGACCCCGGAATTTCGCGTCGAGAACCCGCACATCACGTTGGACGCGTTCAAGTCGATCTTTTGGTGGGAATACATCCATCGACTTTGGGGGCGACTCATCGGCATCATATTTGCCGCGGGATTCCTGTGGCTGCTCCGGCGCAAACAGATCGACAGGCGGTTGCTTCCACATCTCGTCGCACTCTTCCTACTCGGCGTATTACAGGGCGTCATTGGCTGGTGGATGGTTCGGAGCGGATTCGCGGACCGGACCGATGTTAGCCAGTATCGTCTTGTCATCCACCTCGGCATGGCCTTCGCCATTCTCGCTTACATGTTGTGGCTGGCGCTGACGCTGATCGAGCAGCGGCGGGAAAATGACCAACTCCCCGCGAGTGGGTACGTCCTCGCGCTTGCGGTCCTTTCCGTTGTGAGTGTGACGGTGCTTTCCGGCGGCCTAACCGCCGGTCTCGATGCGGGGTTTATCTACAATACTTGGCCGTTGATGGATGGCGGCATCGCCCCTGAGGCGATGTTCGTCGAAACACCCCTTTGGTCGAACTTCTTTGAAAACCCCGCGACCGTTCAATTCGACCACCGCGCCCTGGCCTACCTGACAACCGGGCTTGTCGTCACCCTTTGGCTGCGGCAACGCCGCGCGTCACGCTCAGCCCATGCAGCTCGCGCCCTTCAGGTGCTCCTCGCGGTTGTCGCGCTACAAGTCATGCTCGGCGTCGCAACGCTATTGCTGGTCGTTCCGCTCCTGCTCGCGGTTGCCCATCAGGCAAGTGCTGTCGCGCTCTTTATTGCCGCGGTTTGGACGGCACATTCCCTGCGCTGATCTAGTTTTAGTGCGCGCCGACCAAATCGAGCATCGCATGTAACAAGACTTGGCAACCCGCTTCGATGTCCTCGGGCGTCGCGTTCTCCAACTCGTTATGGCTGATGCCGTTCTCGCAGGGAACGAAGATCATGCCAGCCGGCGTAATACCCGCCATGTAGATGGCGTCATGCCCGGCGCCGCTGACAATATCCAGATGCTCCAGGCCGGATCGTTGCGCCGCACCGCGGACCGCGTCAACGCAACGCTGATCGAACGCCGTGGCCGCGAAATGCCAGATCTGTTCGATCGCAAGTGTGAGGTTGCAGATATCCGCCGCCGCCGACGCGGCTTCACGCAAGGCGGCATCCATCGCCGTCAACTTGGAATCCTCGGGATGCCGCAGATCGACGGTCAGCCATGTTTCACCAGGGATCACGTTTCGGCTGTTTGGACTGACCCGCAGCATGCCAACCGTCGCGCAGGCGCCGGGCTGAAAGTCGTGACCAATCCGGTTCACGGCTGAAACGACGGCGGCCGCACCGACGAGCGCGTCTCTTCGGCGCGCCATAGGGGTCGGGCCCGCATGCGCTTCCTCGCCACTTAAGATGATCTCGTACCATCGCTGACCCTGCGCGCCAGTCACGACGCCGATGGTTTTCCGTTCCGCTTCCAGTATGGGCCCTTGCTCGATATGGGCCTCAAGGTAACCGGCAACTTCGCGCCCGCCACAGCCTTCGCCCCGGTAGTTAATTTGTTGCAGAGCGTCGCCGAGCGTCACCTTGTCAATATCGCTGAGTCCGCACGCATATTCCAAGTCAAATACACCTGCGAACGCGCCCGAACCTGTCATTGCCGGAGCAAATCGGCTGCCTTCCTCGTTGGTCCACACAACAACTTCGATTGGCGCATCGGTCACGACGTCGGCATCGTTGAGCGTACGCAAGACCTCCAACCCAGCGAGGACGCCGTAGGCGCCATCGAACTTGCCGCCGGTCGGCTGGCTATCAAGGTGACTGCCGGTAAGAAATGCCGGCCGGTCGGGATGTAGGCCCTCACGCCGCGCGAATACATTACCAATGGCGTCCACGGTGACCTTGCAGCCTGCCTCTTCACACCAGCGAACAAATAGGTCGCGTGCCTGCCGGTCGACGTCGGTCAGCGCGAGGCGGCAAACGCCACCTTTCGCCGTCGCGCCAATTTGCGCCATTTCCATAAGGCTGTTCCACAACCGCACGCCGTCGATCCGTAGATTATCCATACTAATTCCCGCTGGTGGTGCCGCCAGAACTATCGCGGAGCTGACTTGCACCGGCGACAGTGCGTTGAAATGAGGCGCCCAGCGCTATTCGGATGCAGCGGACGCGTTTTCGTCCTCGACTTCGTTGTCGCCCGACGCCTCGGGAACATGCTCCGGCGAAGCCACCTGATCGCTGCCGTCTTCCGCCGCTTCGTCGTCATCGACCGCGTCGACCGAGGATAGGATATCATCTTCGTCCGGCTCAGCCAGCTCCACGCCAAGCAACGACTTCTTGTATTCCTCAAGTCGCGCCATATTGCCCATGGCGAGCCCAGTCATGCGTACGGAGCCGAACGCCCGAAATATGCTGAGTGCCTGCCGAAATGTTTGCGCTGCCTCATCGAATACCTCCTCATTTGGTGTTTCTTTGGAGAGGAAGAACAACGATGTGCCAAGATTGTTGTGGCTGGTTGCCCACAAGATTGGCGCCTCCTCGCGCGATCGCGCATTACCGCGGTGCGGAATATATTGGCGGCCGCACCCAAGGCGAGTTCAATCGGTCGTCGCAACACTCTGGCATAGGAGGTTGCTATGACGGTACGCAGACGGCGGTCGGATCGGTCTGGACGGAGCAAGTTGCATTCGCCAGGTCGACCGGACTCGGCACGGCGTGAGGAGCTTGTTCGGTTCTGGGCAGCGATTGCGACGGGGCGTTCGAGCGAGGACGCGGCCCGAGATGCCGGTGTATCCCCTCCGGTAGGCTCGAGGTGGTTCCGGAGGTCGGGCGGCATGCCACCATCACATTTATCGCAACCGGCCAAGCCGCTGTCAGGACGTTACCTGTCTTTCGAGGAACGTGAGGAGATTGCTCTTCTGCGCGCCCAGGGAAGAGGCATACGTCATATTGCTTGCCGGCTGGAGCGAGCACCGTCGACGATCTCCCGCGAGGTGCGGCGCAACGCGGCGACCCGAAGCGGTGGCCTGGACTACCGAGCAACGACGGCGCAGTGGCATACTGATCGGTCCGCCAAAAGGCCGAAGCCAGCCAAGCTGGCAACGAATGAGGCGCTGCGGCGCTATGTGCAGGATCGGCTTGCGGGTCGGATCTCGGCACCGGATGGAACGGTGATCGAGGGGCCACGCGTCGTCTGGAACGGTCGTCGGCATGGGCCGCGGCAGCACAGGCGATGGGCCAGGGCCTGGAGTCCTGAGCAGATCGCGCACCGTCTTCGGATCGACTATCCTGGGGACGGGCCCGAGGATCAAGCGATGCGGATCAGTCATGAGGCGATCTATCAGGCGCTCTACGTACAGGGCCGCGGCGCACTCCGTCGTGAGCTGACCGCCTGCCTTCGCACGGGAAGGGCACTGCGCGTACCTCGGGCACGTAGCCGCCGGCGGGGAAAATCCTTCGTCACGCCTGAGATCATGATCAGTGAACGATCGGCGGAAGCAGCTGATCGGGCCGTACCCGGACACTGGGAAGGTGACCTGATCATCGGCTTGGGCAGATCGGCGATCGGCACTCTGGTGGAACGCACCACGCGGTTCACAATGCTGCTGCATCTTCCCCGAATGGAAGGCCACGGCACCGTCCCGTGCGTGAAGAACGGGCCTGCGCTTGCCGGTCATGGGGCTGAAGCGGTTCGCGATGCCATCGCCCGGACGATCACGACATTGCCAGCGCAGCTTCGCCGCTCGCTGACCTGGGACCAGGGAGCAGAGATGGCCAGGCATGCGGATCTGCGGATCGCAACCGGCCTTCCCGTCTACTTCTGCGAACCGCACAGCCCTTGGCAACGCGGAACGAACGAGAACACCAATGGACTGCTTCGACAGTACTTCCCGAAAGGAACCGATCTGAGCGCACACAGTCCGGACGTACTCGCAGTTGTTGCTGACGCGCTCAATACACGGCCCCGCAAGACCCTCGGATGGAGAACTCCTGCCGAAGCTCTGGACCAGTGCTTGCAGGCCAGTCAAACTGAACGTGTTGCGACGACCGGTTGAACCCGCCCAATACATCCTCACGCTTCGTACGCGCGCCGAAGAATTGCAGGAGTTCGCCGATATTATTGATGACTTCGGCCCAGCGCTCCGGGGCAATCTTGCGCCCAAACACTTTGAGCGCGCCCTGATAAGCGATGATCGCATCCTTAAACATCGCCGTTTCTGCGAAGGCGACACCTTGTTTAAACAGAATCTTGCCGAGGCAGTTCTGCGTCACCGCCCAGTTCCATCTGTATTTTGCGTCTGTGAAGACCTCAAGGGCCGCGCCGCACGCGTCCCGCGCCTCGTCGAGCAAGTCCGTGGTTTCCAGACGCTCGCTTAGAGATTCTAACACAATCGCCAAGTGTCGCTGCGTCACCGCAACGTCAATTGGCGTTTCGTAGTGGACGGCGACCGCGAGCGCAGCACGGTAGGACTCAGCCGCCTCTTCGTACCAGTTGGTGTTTTCTTCTTGATGTCCGATTATCGCCAGGGCGTTGCCATAACATGTGAGCGACGACATCGTGACCGGTTCCGGAAGTTGGGACGTGGGGATGAGGCCTGAGCTCTGAGCCTGCTCTAGTTGGGGCGGCACCAGCGCCTTCAGCCGCTCACGCTGAGCCTGAGACTTAGGCCCGAGCGCACAAATAATCGAAGCGCACAAGAGATCCGCTGCCTGGATCGTGAACTCGCGGGGCAGATCGAGTTTAGTTACCAGTGAAAACCCGCCGGGTGTGGTTTCGCCGCTGCCGCGTGACGGGATAAAGTGAAGGCTAATCACGGAGCCTTCGTGGGAGAACCCGCCCCAGACCAGAACCGACGCGTTCTCCGCCGTCAGCCATTCGCGACCACGTTGCGCCGCGCCAGCAAGCTGACGCTCGATATCACCTTGGTCGTCGTGTTCGAGAAGCTCCTCGAAACGCCTTGACATAAGCCCCTGCCGCCCATCGATCGCGGCGGCGATTTCACCAGCCGTTGTTCCATCCGCATCACCTGCGAGATCTGCAACTAGCACGACCACCGGTTCCTGTGTGGATTGCCAGATCTCGAACAGATTTTGGGCGGCAAGCGCCATTTCATGCGTTTCGACGGGGCCAGGGGTCTGACCGGCTCCCTCAGCGCCAGCCGATACATCGCCAGAGGAAATGGTGGACACGTCTTTCGGCGATGTACCCTCCGCGAGCAGCCCCTCTTCGCCCTCCTCGCGGCCGCGTCCAAAGATCCTCTTAAGAAGCGCGAATATCTCGTTATCTGCACGCTCCTGCGTTTCGCTTTCTGTCTCCTCGACGTCTGCCGCCAATGCCTTCACTTCGAGGTTCCCGACCAACATGTCGTGCAAGGTACGCATGCCATCGGAGAGACCGACCATAACCTCAAGTGCGAACTCTGGATCGCGATGCATCGCATCGAGGAGAGTTTCCTGTTCGATGACCTCTACAGTGACCTCACCCAAAGCGCGCGCCGTTAGGCTGCGAGGTTTGCTATCGAGCGCCGCCATCTCTCCAAACATCGCGCCCGGATCGAGAACCGCAATCTCGACGGCCATCTTCTTGCCGTGTTTGATGAGCTCGACACGGCCTTCACTCAGAATGAATACCTCCGCGCCGACCTCACCTTCTTCGAAGATGATTTCGCCGTGCTGATAGCGCTCCGTCTTTCCTTCAAGCGGTGGCATGATTAATCCACGGTCAATATCCGGCGCACACGACACAACTGCGGCGCCTCCGCACACTGTAGAGTTAACGTTACATCCTTGGCTTCCACTGCGCTACCCGTCGCACTTTGGCATGTCGCTAACACACGATATGACCGGTCTATGTAACAGATGATCTGTCCGGTTTTAGATTTCCTCCAAATCTTGGAGGAATCGGATGCGCCGGACGGAGCAGTTGCAGGGACTGAGATTGATGAAGTTCGAGGATGTCTACGGACGTTGTTATCGGGGTGATTTGAGCCAGGCCGAGGCCTCGGAGATCCTGGGCATGTCGGAGCGGACGTTCCGGCGCTGGCGGGAGCGCTATGAGGCCGAGGGTGCCGAGGGTTTGTACGACCGGCGCCTTGGGCGGGTCTCGGCGCGCCGCGCGCCGGTGGACGAGGTGATGCGGGTGCTGGAGCTGTTCGAGACGCGCTACCCGGACTTCACGGCCAAGCACTTCCACGAGAAGCTGGTCTGCGAGCATGGCTTCGGGCTGAGCTACAACTGGCTTCGCCTGAGCTTGCAGGCGCACGGCAAGATCAAGCCGGCGCCCAGGCGCGGGGCGCACCGCCGGAAGCGGCCGCGCCGACCGGTGGTGGGGATGATGCTGCACCAGGACGGCTCGAGCCACGAGTGGGTTGCGGGCCAGTGGTGGGATCTGATCGTGACCATGGACGATGCGACATCGGAGGTCTATTCGGGCTTCTTCGTTGCCGAGGAGGGCACGATGAGCACGTTCCGCGGGCTCGGGAGGTGATCGCCGAAAACGGGCTGTTCTGCTCGCTCTACGCCGATCGGGCCTCGCACTACTGGCACACGCCCGAGGCAGGCGGCGGTGTGGACAAGGACAACCCGACCCAGGTCGGCCGGGCCTTGGCGCAGCTCGGCATCGAGTTGATCGCGGCCTATTCGCCGCAGGCCCGGGGCCGCTCGGAGCGCATGTTCGGGACCTTGCAGAAGCGCCTGCCCCAGGAGCTGCGCCTCGCCGGGATCGCCACCATGGCCGAGGCCAATCGCTTTCTCGAGGAGCTCTTCTGGCCGGCGCACAACGCCCGCTTCGCCCGCCCGGCCGCGGACACCGGCTCGGCCTTCGTGGCTTTTGCCGGCACGCTCGAGGACATCCTCTGCGCCCAGGAGGACCGCGTCGTCGCGGGCGACAACACCGTGCGCTACAAGAACCGCACGCTGCAGATCCCGGCCGATCGCCACCGCCACCACTACGTCAAGGCGCAGGTCCGGGTGCACGAATATCCCGACGGCCACCTGGCCGTCTTCCACGGACCCAGGTGTCTGGCGCGCTACCGCGCCGACGGCGAAACCATCGACGACGACAGGCTCCAGGCCGCGTGACCCGCTTCGACGCGACCGAGCCAAACCACCACAACAGAAGCGGTCAATTCATATGGTACATAAAGCGGTCAACTCAGTTTGTTATCGACACCCGTCGCACTTTGGCACACCTTCCGCAGCAGCATGGCGGGTTGATCCGCCGACGGTCGATCGCTGTTGCACCTCACAATTCTGCGCGATAGGGTCGGCACCAAAATCGCTGCCAGCCGCGAAACGCGGATCACCAAGAATATGCCATTCGGACTTCTCAAATACGGCCTGAACAAAACCTATCCGGCCGACCGGTTAATACCGCCGGAATCCGACCTCAAGAGCTCCTACGATGTCGTCATCATTGGCGCTGGCGGGCACGGCCTCGCGGCAGCATATTATCTTTCACGCCAGCACGGAATCACCAACATTGCGGTGCTCGACAAAGGCTATCTCGCAGGCGGCAACACGGCGCGCAACACGGCCATCGTCCGCGCCAACTACCTCACGCCCGAAGGCGTCGACTTCTACAAAGAGTCGATGGCGTTGTGGGAGGACCTGTCCGGCGAGTTCAACCTCAACCTGCTGTATTCGCGCCGTGGGCACCTGACACTCGCCCACACCGACGGCGCGCTGCGCACGATGCGTTGGCGGGCGGAAGTGAACAAGCATATGGGCGTCGACTCCGAGCTCGCATATGCCGACGAGGTCGCACAACTATGCCCGCAGCTCAATATGTCCCGCGAAGTTCGCTATCCGATCCTTGGCGCGCTTTATCACCCGCCCGGCGCGACGGCACGCCACGACGCGTTGGCCTGGGGCTATGCCCGAGGAGCTGCGGATCGTGGCGTTGAAATTCACCAGCATACTGAGGTGACCGGTCTTAAGATCGATGCCGGTCGCATTGCGGGTGTCGAGACGTCGCGCGGAGACATTAGTTGCGGCAAAGTCCTGCAGGCGGTGGCCGGCTCATCATCGCTGGTCGCCGCAATGGCGGGGATGAAATTACCAATTCGCACCATTCCGTTGCAGGCGTGCGTCTCGGTACCGCTGAAGCCGTTCCTCGACCCGATCATCGTCTCCGGCAGCCTGCACGTATACATCTGGCAAACCGCACGCGGCGAGATTGTCATGGGCGGATCGACCGATCCATATCCGCTTTATTCGACACGGTCCTCCCTTGAGTTCAAGGAAGGGCTGATGATGCATGTGTTGGAGCTGTTCCCGTTCCTGGCCGAGGTAAAGCTGATGCGACAGTGGGCCGGCATGGCCGACATGACGCCCGACTTCTCGCCGATCATGGGTCTGACACCGATTGAAAACTACTATATCGATTCCGGCTGGGGTACGTGGGGCTTCAAGGCAACTCCGGTCGCCGGCTTCCGCATGGCGGAGTGCATAGCAACCGACCGCCAGCCAGACCTGCTGGAGCCGTTCGCGCTCGACCGATTCGACTCGTTTCTGCAGGTCGGTGAACGTGGTGCGGCTTCGGTCGGCCAATAGCGAGCAAGCCCATGAAACTCATGCCCTGCCCACTCAATGGTCTCCGCGATATCTCAGAATTCGTTTGCGGCGGCGAAGTGACCGAGATGCCGCCTGCCGTGTCCGCATCCGACAGCGCCTGGGCAAGCTACGTATTCATGGAGAATAACGCCGCCGAGGTGGTTCGCGAGTGGTGGTTGCATGTGACCTCCGGCTACTGGTTCATCGCCGAGCGCCACACCGCAAGCGATGAGATACTCCGTGCCTACCCGGCGAGCGACGTATTCGCCGAGCGAGTTGAGTTCGAGCCGCTTCCTGACGAGAGCGAAGGTCAGGGAGGGAAAGGATAGTCGCATGCGGCTCGCTGCTCCATTTGGTTCGTTGATCGACCGCGACACCCCCGTCAGCTTCACGTTCGAAGGCCGGACCTACGAAGGGTTTGCCGGTGACACAATCGCCAGCGCGCTTGCCGCCAACGAGGTGTGGTTGATCTCACGCTCGTTCAAATATCACCGCCCACGCGGAATCCTGACGATGTCGGGCGACGACGGCAATACCATGGTACAGGTCGGCAAAGAGCCGAATGTGCTTGCCGATACATTTCCGATCAACGATGGGCTCGCCATTACCGGTCAACACTATTCAGGAAGCCTCATTGCGGACCGCGATCGCTGGATCGAGAGGTTCTCGTCCTTCCTACCCGTTGGTTTCTATTACCGCGCGTTCTTCAGGCCGAAGGGAATCTGGAACTTCTGGGAAAAGTTCGTGCGTGCCAAGGCGGGTCTCGGCCGCGTCGACACGGCGACTCCGCATGGTTACTACGACAAATCCTACGCATTCGCCGACGTTGCCGTGATCGGCGGCGGTGTGGCCGGCATGGCCGCGGCATTGGAAGCTGCAAAGGCCGAAATCGAAGTCGTCCTTGTTGAACGCCAACCGACGCTCGGCGGATCGCTCAATTATACGCGGGTCGATGTCGAGGGAACAAAAGGCTCGGCGCTTGTCCGGGATCTGGTCGGCCAACTCCAATCGGCGAATAACGTAACCATCATGACCGAGGCGACCTGCACCGGGTGGTTCACCGACAACTTTCTTCCGATCATCGCCGGCAACCGCATGGTCAAGCTGCGGGCGGAGCAAGTCATCATGGCGACCGGTGCGATCGAACAACCTGTCGTGTTCCGCAACAATGACCTTCCCGGCATCATGCTCGGCTCGGCCGCGCAACGTCTGATCAGACTTTATGGCGTCAGGCCAGGACAGCGTGCCGTCGTTGCCTGCTACGGCGGAACTGGCTACGGCGTCGCGCTCGATCTGCTCGACGCCGGCGTTGACGTTGCAGCGGTCGTCGATTTGTCGGCGACGCCCACGGACAATCCGCGACGCCAAGCGGTGGTGGATAGCGACATTGAGGTCCTGCAGGGCTATGGCCTGCGCGAAGCAATTGCGCGTAGCGATGGCGCGCATGTCGCCGCCGTCGTTGCAGCACCAATCACGGGCGATGGACAACTTGGCGAGGCGCATCGCACGATCGAGTGTGACCTGCTGTGTATGTCGACCGGCTGGATACCTGCGGCATCGCTCGTCGCCCACGCGGCAGGTGACGTCAGCTATGCCGAGCGGTTGGGTAGTTTCCTCGTCCGCTCCACTGCCCAAAACATGCAGGTCGCAGGCGCCGTGAACAGCGAGTGGATCGTCGACGCTGCCATCGACGAAGGTCGCCGGGCGGGCGCCGCAGCCTCGGGTCAGACCGATGAACCGGTCACAGTGCCGCGACCGCATGACGATCGCCCGCCGCAGCCCTGGACTATTTTTCCGCACGAGAAGGGCAAGGATTTCGTTGATTTCGATGAAGATCTGACTGTCGCGGACATGCGGAACTCTGTCGCTGAAGGATTCGAAGATATCGAACTCGTAAAGCGCTTTTCGACCGTGGTCATGGGCCCTAGCCAGGGCCGCGTCTCAGCACTAAACGCATTGCGGCTCGTGCAACGTCACGCCGGCCGACCACTCGAGGGCGCGCACGGCACAACAAACCGACCGCCGGTCACGCCAGAGAAGTTCGGCCATTTGTGCGGGCGTGGATTCGAGCCTGTGCGGCTAACCGCGATGCATGACCGTCATGTCGAGGCCGGTGCTGAAATGATGGTGGCAGGCGCATGGCTGCGTCCGGCCTATTACGGCGCTGACCGTGAGCAGGCGCTGCGGGACGAAGTCATGTGCGTTCGCGAAAATGTCGGCCTGATCGACGTCTCGACACTAGGCGGCCTTGACGTGCGTGGTCCCGACGCAGCGGAGTTTCTCGACCGAGTCTATACGCTTTCATACGCCCGCCAACAGGTCGGTCGGGCGCGTTATGTGCTGATGTGCGACCAATCGGGGGCGATCACCGACGATGGCGTCGCCTGTCGGTTTTCTGAAGACTATTTCTATGTGACCGCGACGAGTGGGGGCTCCGAAGCCGTCTATCGCACCATGCTGTTCTGGAATGCACAGTGGCGGCTTGACGTTGACATAACGAACCTGACCGGTGGCCTCGCCGCGGTGAATATCGCCGGCCCGCGGTCACGCGAGGTGATGGCCAAGATATGCGATGACGTAGACCTGTCGGCTGAGGCCTTCCCCTACATGGGCGTGCGCCCCGCTCGCGTCGCAGACATACCGTCCCGCCTGATGCGAGTCGGTTTCGTTGGCGAACTTGGATATGAAATCCATGCCCCGGCGAGCATGGGAGAAGCCTTGTGGGACGCGCTCATGGACGCCGGTGCCGAAATCGGCATCAAGCCGTTTGCCGTCGAGGCGCAGCGTATATTGCGCCTAGAGAAAGGCCATATCATCATAACCCAGGACACCGACGGACTTACGCACCCGCACGAAGCCGGCATGGCGTGGGCACTATCCCGCCGCAAGCCGTTCTTCTTCGGACGTAGAGCGATCGCGGCTCAGATGAAACGGGGCCTGACCCGCAAACTCGTCGGTTTTACGTTGGCCGACCCCGATGGACCGCTTCCTGAAGAGAGCCACCTCGTGGTTCGAAATGGCGAAATCACCGGTCGCGTGACCTCGATCGTTCGTTCACCGACGCTGAACCTGCCGATCGGACTTGCGTTTGTCGCGCCGGATCAATCGGAGCCCGACCAGTCGTTCTCGATCAAGGGTTCAGGCGGTCAGATGATCGAAGCACGAGTCGCGTCCACGCCCTTCTACGACCCTGAGAACACACGTCAGGACCTCTGATGGCGCAGCCGACCGACCATAAGCGCCGCAGTTTCATCTACCGGCAACTCAAGTCTGCGGGCGCTGAATTCGCGAGCCTTGCAGACGCTGCCGTCGCTAGTAGGTTTCGCAACGAGGGCGATGCATCAATGCTTGGTCTTGCCGACCTGTCGCCGCTGCCGCGCATCGGATTTAAGGGGCGGCGAGCGCTTTCTTGGTTGGCCGAGCAGAATGTGGTGGTGCCTTCCCTCAATAATCGCGCGGACCGCCAGCCGGACGGCAGTCTCGTGGCCCGTCTCGCCGATACCGAAGCTATCGTCTTGAGCGATCTCGAGGCCAAATCAGGAACCATTGCGAGGTTAGATTCCTTAGATCCGGGGCTTGGGTGCTGCCCGGTGCCGCGCGGCGACACCTATTTCTGGTTTGTTCTGATTGGCGTTCACGCGCCGGACTGCTTGCTCAAAATCTGCGGTGTGGATATCCGCCCACATAAGTTCGCAAACCACAGCGTCGCTCAAACCTCGATCGCTCGTCTCAGCACTATCGCCATCCGAGACGATCGTGGGTCCACTTTGGCGTATCACTTGATCGCCGACGGCACGTCTGCGGTCTATTTTTGGACGGCGGTTCTCGATGCGATGGCCGAGTTCGACGGACGTCCTGTTGGGCACGAGTCGTTAGTCGCGCTAAACTAACGCAGTAGCACGACTCAGGCCGGACGACTGCCAGCACGCCAGCCAACTACATTACATGGAGTGTAACAGCCGCAGTGCGACCGCCGCCTAGGTCGTAACCCAGGTTCCTTCGACCGTTTGGCAAACCGTGCGCCGCGTTTCGTGCTCTTCGCCCTCGATATTGATAGTTGCCGTTAGTTCGCGGCAGGGCAGTCCGTCTCGAGAGAGAAATGCCCGTGTCGGCGTAAAGCTGCCAAATGTGCCCGTTTCCGGATTAGACCACTCGTTGGTGTCGCCGATCGGCAGAATGGCGAGGCTCTCGTAACCGGCCTTGCTCATCTCCGCTTTATCCTTAGGCAAAAGTTTTTGCGCGGCGTAATAGTAGAGTCGAGGACTGGCGCGCCAGCTTAAGGGTCCGGTGGCTGTTCCGTCGCTTTCGCTCCGGGCCTCAGTCCGGCTCCCATGGCCACGTTTCCAGTCCCCGCTCGTCAAACCGGACGTGCGGATTTCCCGCATCCGGCTTTCGGACGAGATCATGCCTTCGCGCTCGGAAGGCCCAATGCGTCCCGCGTCAGACGGGTGAGGCCGTATTCTTCGTATAGCCTCTCCTCGGGGTAGCGCACGACCGCCCCGTGCCGCGTCTTGTGCTTTCGGCAGAGCCACTGGCGCAGCCGCCGGACCGCATGTCGGTTAACGGCGTTGAAGGCCGGGCTGACCTGCCCGAGGCTGAAGTAGTTCGCCCACCCGGTCATAGTCCGATTCAGACGCCCCACCATCACCTCCGATGGTTGCCCACCGTACCCCCTTACCGTCATGTCGCTGATCCTGCGGCAGATGCTCTGGACGCTCGCCTTGCTGGGCCGGGTGCCGATGTAGGCCCCCTTCCCGTTCGGGCGGTAGGTGTGTCCGATGCGGTATCCCAGAAACTCCAAAGGCTCCACCGGGCACCGCAAGCATCGGGTTTTCCGCGTGTTGACCGTGAGCTTCAGACCCGCCATGAGCCGCTCGACCGCCGCCAGCATTTCCGCCGCCGGGGCCTTGCCAAGTACACAGAGGTCATCGGCATAGTTCACGATCTCCGCGCGGAAGCGCCGGGCATAGCCCAGCGCCTTCCAGCCCAGTATGAAGCGCCGCATGTAGATGTTGCTGACCAGGGGCGAGATCGGGGAGCCCTGAGGGGTCCCTTTCCGTTCCCTGCGCGCCCGGTTCGTGCGGCGTCTGCCGCCCTCGCCGTCGTCTTCCTCCACCGGCATTTCCAGCCATGCCTTGATGAGCCCGAGCATACGTCCGTCGCTGACGCGGCGGGCCACGCTCTTTAGGAGCTCGACATGCGGGATTTCGCCGAAGTAGTTCGACAGGTCGCAGTCAACAACCTCGTGGTGCCGCCCGTACAAGAGGCGGCGGACGCGCTTTATCGCGCCATGGGCGCTCCGTTCCGGCCTGTAGGCGTACTGCTCCGGTTGCAGGTCGGCTTCGAATATCGGCTCAAGCACGAGCGTGGCCGATGTCTGCGCCACCCGGTCCCTTATGCAGGGGATGCCCAATGGCCGGAACTTGCCGGGCTGCTTCTTCGGGATCAGAACCTGCCGCACCGGCTTTGGTGCGTAGGCCCCGTCCTTCAGATCCCGCGCCAGTTCCCCAAGCCAGCGCTCCACGCCGTATGACTCGACGTCCGCGACGGTCTCTCCGTCCACCCCGGGGGCGCCGCCGTTTCGGCGGACCCGCCTCCAGGCTTCCATCAAGAAGTCCTCGCGCCACACCTTGTCGATCAGCGCATGGAAACGCCGGTCGGGTTCTTCCTTAGCTTTCGCATGTAACACGGTCTGGAGTTTCCGAACCTTTTCTGACCCTGTTAGGCTTTCGCCAGTGATCACGCCTTGCTTCCTTTCCGTATCGCTCTCGAACCAGGGCTCCTTTCCTCCGCCGGCATTACCCGGCCTCCGCGGTAGTACGAGCCCATCCGCCACCCTGCCGGCCCAGCCTGCCCCTCGCGGGGTTCCGGTTGGTGTGTGCGCACCACCGACAGGGCTTCCCGTGTTGCTCCCATCCTCCTCTTCCATGCGTGCTGCCGCCATTACCCCGGTGGGATCGGTCGGTGCCTGCGTCGTTCGCTTCCCAACCGATGGCAGCCTTCCCCGGAGAACGGGCGGGTCGGCTCCCACGTCGCTAGTTTCGAGGCCTGCTCGGCGTTCACTCACGTTGCAGTCGCGGTAGGGAAGCGGGTTACCCCGCTCCCCCCGCTCAGATCCCCGCATGCCCGGTGGGGCACGGGGCTCCTACCTCGGGTGTTTGACGGCAAAACGCACCGTCGGCCAAGGGTGCCGAACCTGGACGGGTGGCCAATGCAATGCGGCAATGCGCACGATATCGGCGATCGTGGTCCGGTCCTTCTGTGACCGTCTTCGCAGGACATTCACCCAGATCCATGAGAGCCGCCGCACAAACCCCCTTGCGGCCGAGCTGCTGGTCGGGACGGCGAAATAGTTCAGCCATCCATTGACCACCTGACCCAGCCAGCGCGCGGTTTCGTGGACATCTTCGTGCATCCGCCTACGGAGCTCCCCTTTGATCCGATTCAGGGTCCGCGTGACCCGCTTCGCTATCGGCTTGCGCCCCAGTCCGAATTTCCCGTTCCTCTTCTTCCGGCAATAGTGCGTGAATCCAAGGAACTCGAAGGTCTCCGGTCGCCGTTCCCCTCGTGCCCGGCGGTCCGCCATCGCGAACCTGCCAAACTCGATGAGTCGGGTCTTGTCTGGATGCAGCTCAAGCTCAAACTGGCCCAGCCTTTCCTTGAGATCGTGGAGAAACCGCTCCGCGTCCTGTTTGCGTTGGAACCCGACCACGAAGTCATCGGCATACCGCACGATGATTGTTGCCCCCGTGGCCACACGGGTGCGCCATTTCTTCTGGAACCAGAGGTCGAGGACGTAGTGCAGGTAGATGTTCGCGAGAATCGGTGAAGCCACCGCGCCCTGAGGCGTTCCTCGCAAGTTATCCCGCCACTCGCCATCTTCCATGACGCCGGCATTCAGCCATTTGGCGATCAGCCTGATGACCCGCTTGTCTCCGATGCGATCCTCAAGAAACCGGACCAGCCAGTCCCGAGAGACATTGTCGAAAAATCCGCGGATGTCACAGTCCACTATCCAGTTGACCTTGCGCCGTTCTATCCCGAAGGCCAGAGCATCAAGCGCGTCGTGCGCCCCACGCCCCGGTCGGAACCCGTAGCTGAACCCGAGAAAATCCGGCTCGTAAATTGGCGTCAGGATAACTTCCACCACCGCTTTCTGGACAATCTTGTCTTCCAGTGCGGCAATGCCGAGCGGTCGTGTCCCGCCATCCGGTTTGGGTATTTCGACCCGCCGGGATGGCCGCGCCCGATACGCTCCCGAGTGCACGCGTCCGTGAAGGTCGAGCAGCCGCTCTTCCAGCCCTTCCTCGTACTCTCCCCACGTCATCCCATCCACCCCCGGCGAGGCGTCCTTCTTCAACTCGAAGAACGCCCACGTCAGGGCATCTATCGTGACATGGTGTAGCAGCGCAGTGAGTTTCTCCTGCGGTTTCCTCGTTACAGCCTGCCGTATCCACGCGACCGCCTGTGACACGCTTTCCCGACACTGCGTCCGGCACGTGCTTTGATCTCGCGGATTCCCCTTGGTTGAGGCACTTCCCTCCGGCGACTCCGCAGGCGCTTGCGCGCCCTTGTTCGTCGCTTTCATCGGTACTATTCCCTCATCCGACTTCTCCATTCCGTGCGTCATCGGTTACGGATACATCCTTTCCTTTGCGGCCCCGTTACGACTTCGGGGCAAAATGGAGACCTCCCAGGTCCCGGCAATGAGGACGTACGAACGTGCATGGGTTCTTCGACACCGTGGAGCCCAACATCCCCTCACCATGTCGGTGATGTCGGTGTTGCCTTCGACCGCAGGCACAGTCTCGGCTCTCCAGACAAGCAACCTTTCGATGCTCCGTTGCCCTGCCCATCCGCACCCCTGTCAACGCTTCACCTGCCGCCTCGCGACGACCGGCGCATGACTCGGGGCGAGAGTGGTGGTTAACCTCTACTCCCTACCGGACTCTCACCGGCTATCCTCTGCCAGTTAGCCTGGCACACGCCCGCATGGTCGCTGAGCCGCCCAATGGCGGCCCGTTCCATCGAAGTGCTTCAGGCTATGTCGTTACCTCCATAACTCGCTCCGATTGCTACCGGCTGGAACGACAGTTGCCGGGCGGGATTTGCACCCGCTGTAAGATGGTGCCTTTCACGGCACACCGCTCCCGCCCCGCCACCAGCACCAAGTACCGCCGCACTAAACCACCGGCCACTTCCCGACCCGATCAACTCGTAGCCGATGAAGCCGCCCGCGATAGCGCCGAAAATTGTGCTAACTGCGACTATGTTGTCGCGGTCCGAAGTGTTTGAACAGCCAACCAGCGACAACGCAAATAATACAACAGCCATTTTTTTGGGAATTATATGCGTGAGTGCCCAAGGTGAGGCTAGGCTCTTGCCTCTGTCGACTCGGACACCTCGGGGGATATTTCCTCCGAGGCACCATTGTCAGGCGGTCAAACGTCAGCAGAAGTCAGCCCTGCATAGAGGCCGATAGAAAGGAGATACCATGGATCGTTTGGCTTTTAATGGGCTGGGTTACAGACAGCCCATCACCACTAGGCTCGCGGCGAGCCTCGGAGTGATCCTCCGAAGGCATATCCTAGTTACCCCCCCGACACTCTGCCCCCTTGCACAAGGGCAAGAGCAAACGGCGTGCTCCTTCCAACAGGACACGCCGTTCGTGCTTTTCTAATGATTGGGGCGGTGTGTCAAATCTGATTTGCCCTGCGGAGCCACATGTAATGAGACACCATGTCAGCCTATATCTCGCGGCCGCGCTCTTGTTCACCGCCACATCTGCATCGTCCACTGATGTAAGCGACTATGACCGTTTCCGGCTATGGAACGATTGCCGTCCCATGGATTTACTGGTTGAGGACCCGGGCGACGAGGCAACCGCTATCGACGTTACCAGAGAGGCAATCGTAATCGCCGTGCGCAGTAGGCTACGCGCAGCGCGACTCTACAGAGAAGCGGCGTGGTCGTACTTGTACTTCAACGTGAATGTCGTTAGCTCCGTCATCCATATAGGGGTTGAATACAACAAAGAGGTGGTAGACCGTGCCACCATGTTAGAAAATACAGCTACGACTTGGGGTGTGGGCTCAACTGGAACGCATAGTCGAAATCCAAACTTCATCCTGTCGAGCGTGTCGCAGCACACGGACAAGTTCATCGACGAGTATCTGCGCGTGAATGCGGACGCCTGCAAGTAGGCTTGGGCACTCACGTATATAGGTCCCATTTTTTTCATGCCGTTCTCCAACCCTTATTTTGCTCGCGGGCGCCATTCTGGCGTGCCCGGCATCGAGCCCCTGTCATAATGACCATAGTGCACCACATTTCATGCGCCAACTGAACGCACCAGCGTAATTTATGGAGAAGCCCTGCACTTCTTGCCACCTTGGGGATGCAAACAACCTGCCACAAGCAGTCTCGCATTCCGCCAAGCGGCGACGCTGTATTTGGCCGTCGCCATCGCTTGGTGGTATATCTCACCTGAACTTTCATAAGGTTTAGCTGCTTGGCGGACGGCTCCGAAAAGGCAAACCGGCTCGACGAATCGACACGTGTCCTGGTCGGACGCATATGGCGCGACTATATGCGCGACCATCTCGGCAAAATCGCCGCTGGGATATGTTGCATGATCGTCGTCGCGGCCAGCGTCGGCGCGCAGGCGCGTCTGGTCGAACCAGCACTCGATAAGGTTTTGGTGGAAGGCAACAGAACTTTGGTTTGGGTTTTGCCGCTTGCCTTTCTCGGCATCGCTATAGTCAAAGGCCTCGCGAGTTACGGACAAAGCGTGCTCATGCAGATGGTAGGCCTGCGCGTAATAACCACGATGCAGAGCCAGATGTTCCAGCGGCTTGTTGAAGCGGATCTCGCTTTTATGCAAGGCGACGCAACGGGAAAACTACTCTCGCGATTTACCAGCGATGTAAACTTCTTGCGCGACGCGATTGTCAAATCGATAACGGGAATGGCACGCGATGCCCTGATCGTCGTGGTGTTGGTCGGCGTCATGTTCTACACGGATTGGCGGCTCGCCGCCGTGGCCTTCATAGTTTTCCCGATTAGCGTTGTGCCAATCGTCAAGATTGGCCGCAGATTGCGACGTGTCTCTGCCAATACACAGTCCGAAATCGGGTCGCTTACGGCCATGCTTGACGACGTGTTCAAGGGCGCGCGCCAGGTCAAGGCGTATGGGATGGAGGCCTACGAGCAACGGCGCGCCGATAATCTGTTCGAGAACATTTTCCGGCTCTTTCTCAAGGCAGTGAAAACCCGCTCACGCAACTATCCGATTATGGAGACTCTCGGGGGTCTGGCGATTGCGGCAATTGTCGCTTATGGCGGCTATCAGGTGTTGACGGGCGAGACGACAGTTGGCCGCTTCATGGCATTCTTTGCCGCGATGATCATGGCCTACGAGCCGATGCGCAGCCTCGCCAACCTCAATGCAAGCCTGCAAGAAGGCTTGGCCGCGGCTCAACGCATACTCGCAATGATCGACTACCGGCCGACGATTATCGACCGCAGCGACGCAAAGCCACTAAATGCGGCCAGCGGCACACTCACGCTACGCGGCGTGACCTTCTCCTATGAATCCACGAAACACGCCCTTGCAGACGTCTCTATCGATGTGTCTGCCGGTTCAACCGTTGCGTTGGTTGGCCCGTCAGGGGCCGGCAAGTCGACGATACTGAACTTGATCCCTAGATTTTACGATGTGGACAGGGGAGTTGTAACCATCGATGGACAAGACGTGCGCCACGTTACACTGGAGTCGCTGAGGTCCGCGATCGGGCTGGTGAGCCAGGAGACAGGGCTTTTCAACGATTCTGTGCGCACGAACATCGCCTATGGCCAGCTCAGCGCCAGTGATGAAGAGATCATCCGCGCTGCAAAGGCGGCGGCGGCGCACGACTTCATCACAGCGCTGCCGAATGGCTACGACACGGTAGTGGGCGAGCGCGGGATGAAGCTTTCCGGCGGCCAACGTCAACGACTTTCGATTGCCCGTGCAATGCTCAAGAACGCACCTGTCCTCCTGTTGGATGAAGCGACATCGGCTCTCGATAGCGAATCGGAACGAGCGGTGCAGACGGCACTCCGGCAACTCATGCAAGACCGAACGACGCTCGTTATTGCCCACCGGCTGTCGACCGTTGTGGACGCGGATATGATCTACTTCCTGGACGCCGGCCGCGTTATCGAAAGCGGCTCCCACGACGAGCTAATGGCGCAGGACGGCGCCTATGCTCGTCTCTGCCACCTGCAGTTCCGCGACGGCGAGTTTAACGGCCAGACAGCCCTGTCAGCGAACTTAGCGGCACAGGTCTGAACGTATTGAGACTCTCCAAGCACATTTTGCGCAATCCGCTGGTGCTGGCAGTCTTGTGCTATCTCGCAGCACTTTACATCCGTTTCGTCCATGTGACTGGAAACTGGCAGATCGAGGGCGAGGAAACCGCCAACCAGTTTCGCGAGGAAGGTCGACCATTCGTGCTCGCCTTTTGGCATGGGCGGTTGCTGATGATGAGTTGCGCCTGGCGCCACAAATCGGCTGTCAACATGTTGATTTCAAGCCATCCCGACGGTCGGTTTGTCGCGCGCACCATGAGCCATTTCGGCGTTCCTAGCATCATTGGATCGACAACGCGCGGCGGTTGGAGCGCCATACGCTCAATTGTCAGAACTCTACGCAAGGGCGGTATCGTCGGTATCACTCCCGATGGACCGCAGGGTCCACGGATGCGAGCGAGCGACGGCGTGATCACTATTGCGCGGATGGCAAAAGTGCCGGTTCTGCCGCTGGCCTATTCCGCGTCGCGGCGTAGAATATTTGCAACTTGGGACCGATTTGTGCTGCCGTTTCCCTTCGCACAAGGCGTATTTCTTTGGGGAGATCCCATCTTCGTACCTGAAGATGCAGATGAGGCGGCAATGGAGGCGAAAAGGCTCGAGCTTGAGAACTCCCTCCTCGGTCTCACCGAGCGCGCCGACCGGTTGATGGGGCAGACTACGATCGAGCCGGCGCCGCTCACTGATCCCAGTGCCCTTCCAGATGGTGCGAGCGACACGACCAACGAGACGTCGCCGGAGACACCGGCAAATGCCGCTGCCGGAATGCGGCAGTGAGGCGATGAACGGTCTTGCGCTTTACCGCGGCCTCACGGGAATGGCCGCCCCAATCATCGATCTATATTTACGACGACGGCTTGCTTTGGGCAAAGAGCATCCCGCGCGCTTCTCCGAACGCCATGGAATCGCCTCACAACCGCGTCCGAGCGGACCTCTCTTATGGCTACACGCCGCCAGCATCGGCGAAGCGCAGTCTGCCCTCGCTCTGATCAAGCTCATATTGGCGTCAGACGAGCGTTTGAAACTCCTGATGACGACCGGCACAGTTACGTCCGCCGAGCTGCTGGAGGACAGACTGCCACCGCGCAGTTTTCATCAGTTTGTACCGGTCGACAGACTGCCCTGGGTGCGTAGGTTTCTTGATCATTGGCGGCCCGATCTCGCACTGTGGGTGGAATCGGAATTCTGGCCCAACCTCATCACAGAAACGCTGGGGCGTGGCACACCAGCTATGCTGATCAACGGACGAATGTCCGAGCGCTCGTTTGCGCATTGGCGCCATGCGTCTGGCGTTATCCGCTCGCTTTTGGGAGGATTCACTTTGTGCTTCGCGCAGACCGAGTCCGAAGCGGAACGCCTGACGGCGCTGGGCGCATGTGATGTACGATACGTCGGCAACCTTAAATATTCAGCAGCTGCACTGCCTGTTGACGCAGATGAACTGGCTTCGGCGTGTGCTGCGATCGCGGGGCGCCCGGTTTGGCTCGCGGCAAGCACCCATCCGGGCGAGGAAGCGATGGTGGCCGATGCGCATCTTGAGCTGCGCAAGACGCTGCCCGGTCTGCTTACGATTATCGTTCCTCGCCATCCGCGGCGCGGTGCGGATCTCGCCCATGAACTGGCCGAGCTCGGGCTGACCGTTAGCCGCCGCAGCGAAGGCAGGGATATCAAGGCTGGAGACGACATTCATTTGGCGGACACGCTGGGTGATCTCGGTCTCTACTACAGGCTAACGGATGTCGTCTTCATCGGCGGCAGTATGGGCGGTCATGGCGGACACAATCCGCTTGAAGCCGCCCAGCTCGACTGCGCCATCATACACGGTCCCGACATGGCAAATTTCTCGACAGTGGCGGAGCAATTGGCGGAGGCCAAAGGTGCCGTTCGCATAGACGGTACTGCTGGGCTTTGGCATACGGTGAGGTGTCTACTGACCGACAAGTTGAAACGCGAACGCCAGAGCAGCGCGGCAATAGAGATAGCGCGTGCCAACAGTCAGGTCGCTGAGGGTGTTTTCAATGACCTCGCCCCGCACATTAACGCTATCTGCGAGCATCGATAGTATGCGGGCTCCCGAATTCTGGCAGCAGCGAGGTGGCGCCTCGACTCTGCTTGCTCCTGCCGGAAGACTATATGCGATCGCGGGACGTATCCTTCGCCATCGCCACACGCCGTGGCGGTCGCCAGTCCCCGTCGTTTGCGTCGGAAATGTCGTCGTCGGTGGAGCTGGAAAAACACCGCTCGCGTTGTCCATAGGCGCCCGGCTGCGCGCCCGGGGCCGTGTGGCGCATTTCCTGTCACGGGGCTATGGCGGCCGTCTGACGGGCCCGGTCCGCGTTGACAGCGATCATCACGACGCTCACGAAGTTGGCGACGAGCCGCTCTTGCTGGCCGACGTCGCACCGACTTGGATCGCCCACGACCGTGCCGCCGCCGCCAAGGTCGCGGTAGATGCCGGCGCAGACGTCCTTGTCATGGACGACGGCCTGCAGAATCAAACATTGGCAAAGACCCATTCTCTGCTTGTGGTCGACGGAAGCTATGGCTTCGGCAACGGCAGAGTCGTACCGGCAGGTCCGTTACGTGAACCGGTTATCGATGCGCTAGATCGCACAGATCAAGTCGTTATCGTTGGACCTGACGAACTTGGACTGAGCGTGCAACTAAAACTCCATGTGCCGGTTCTCAATGTTTCGCTGGTCGTACCACCGGACGCTGCGGCTGCCATAAGCGGGCGCCGGGTTATCGCATTCGCGGGGATAGCTAGGCCGAAAAAGTTTCTGCAAACATTGTCGCAAGTCGGCTGTGAGATCGTCAGCACCTTCGAGTTTGCTGACCATCATTTCTATTCTCCAAATGAAGTAATGGAGATTGTTGAATCGGCTAACCGCCTAAACGCGACGCCAGTGACGACCACAAAAGACGCGGCGCGACTGCCGGCCTTGGCAAGGCCCATGGTCAAGGTTTTGCCGATTGAGGTTGCTTGGCCGAACGAGGGAGCATTGGACCAGATGCTCGACCAGGCGCTTGCGCGCTGACGACCGCACGATGACAAGGCAGTTTTTAAAACGCGGACTGATCTACCCGTCGCAAGCAATAGCGATCTATGCCGCCTACGGCCTCTGCCGTCTGATGCCGATCGCGTGGGCATCGGCTTTTGGTTCTTTTCTCTTTCGCATGATCGGCGCCCGCATGGCGGTCGATCGCGTCGCCCGGCACAACTTGCACATGGCATTTCCAGAGAAATCCGAAACAGAGATCGACCGGATCGTTCGCGGCATGTGGGATAATCTCGGTCGCGGTGCAGGTGAATACGCGCATCTCGACCGCGTCGACACGACTGACCCCAACGGCCGCATCGAGGTGGTCGGTGGCGAGATCCTAAAAATGCTGCGCGACGATGGGCAACCCGGCATTCTCGTAGGCGGCCATCTAGGCAACTGGGAATGCGCCGCCCTGGTGGCAACGCAGATCGGCCTCCCGCTAGCGCTGTTTTATCGCGGTGCGGACAACCCTTGGCTCAAACATCTGTTTCACAATGTCCGAGGCGACCTCGTCGACGAAGTCCTCTTTAAGGGACGTGAAGGTGCTCATCGTGCACTGGCGATTCTGCGGGGAGGCGGGCATCTCGGCGTGTTGGTCGACCAGAAGCTCAATACTGGTATCGCTGTGCCGTTTTTCGGGAGGCTTGCCATGACCGCGCCGATGCCGGCGCAACTCGCGCTGCGGCTCAAATGCCCCCTCGTTCCGGTGCGCTTCGAACGTCTGCCCGGCGTCCGTCATCGAATAACCGTCTACAAACCCCTCACGCTGCCCGATAGCGGCGACAAAGACGCCAACACGCTCGCGCTGATGACCGAGATAAATCAATTGTTGGAATCATGGATTCGCGAACGGCCCGAACAGTGGTTCTGGGTTCACCGTCGTTGGCCCAAATGAGGTCCGACGACTGCGCTTCACGGCGCGGTTGGGCCTACCAGTAGCGCCGGGTCGAGGCGCGCATCGAAGAGATTAATGCGCCAATCCAAGTGAGCCGCCGTTGCACGCCCGGTCGCACCAATCTCCGCGATTAAATCGCCACGTCCGACCCTCTCGCCTTCCCGCACAAGAATTCTGCTCAAATGCAAAAATGCAGATGTGAGCCCATGACCATGATCGACGATAAGCGTCCCGCCGCTGAAGTACATGCTATTCGCGGCAAGGGCGACGACGCCGGCGGCAGGAGCAACGACGGGCGATCCAACAGGCGCGCTGATATCGACACCGTAGTGCGGCTGACGCGGCTCACCATTAAGGATTCGCTGGCTACCGTATACGCCGGAAATATTGCCTTGGGCCGGCCACATCCAACCGCTTTCGAACAATGGCTCGGGCGTATCCCGGTGCCGGGCAAGACGAATACGGGCATTCTCGCGTTGGATGCGCTCGAGAACCTCCGGCGGTGGCGTGACCAAGGCAGGCGTCAGGCCATCGATCCGCTGAATGTTGTATTTGCGCTTGGCGATCGTCAGCGTCCGTGCCTGGCAGCTGCCGTCGGCGTGTAGCACAGTCAATACTGCCGTCGAGGTTGCGTCGCGCGAAAAGCCGATGAGAAATACGCCGTTTGGCGAAACGCGGACCTGGCGACCCGCAAACAACACCTCAGCGCCCGCGTCGGTTTGGCCCTGTACCAGTCCGCCTTGGACAAACTGTCCATCGAGTTGAAGGTTGAGTGCGGCCGCGGGCAATGCCACCGCCAGGGTGAGCGCAAATGCGAAGCTTCTCACAGCAGCTGGCGTTGAGGGTCAGCGCTTTTCGGCGCGGCCTTGCGCTTGCGAGCAGTAGTCTTTGCCTTGTCTGGCAGCGCGGGCTCGCCCAGCCTTGCGCCAACCCTTGTGTCCGCAAACTGGAGGGTAACGGCGTCACCTTTTTGGGTATCTCGACCCCGGCTTATAGGCTGTCCGGCGGCGTCGCGGACGACCACATAGCCGCGTTCCAAAACACGCTCAAACGAAAGACTCTCCAACAGATCCACCTGTTGCTGAGCCGCCGCACTCGCATTCGCCACCAACCGCTGAACGGCCTCGCCAAACCGCGGCAAAAGGTCATCAATGCGCGCGCGCCGGTCGAAAATGGCGCGATCTAGAGGCGCGCGGTCGAGTCGCCCACCTATACCACTAAGCCGCTCCGAGCAAACACGCACATGCTGCACATAGGCAAACTCTAGCGCGCGACCAGATTCGGCGAGCAATTCGCCGGCGTTTGCAATTTGCCGCCGCGGATCCACCAGCCCAGCGCCAAGTCGCGCAATATCCTGCAAAAGTGTCTGTGTGAAACCACGGATCGCGTTGACGAGTCGTTCCGATGCCCCGTCCAGCCGCTGCACGTTTGTGCCGACGAGCCGCAGCAGGTCCGGCAATCCACGCACAAATCCGTCGAGCAACGCACGCCGCTCGTCAAACAGCCGCGACACCGTCGCAAGAAGCCGCCGGCCGTCATCCATGAGGCTTGTCGCCAACTCGGTGCGCACAGGCACGGCGATCTCGGCAGCTGCCGTAGGCGTTGGCGCCCGGCGATCGGCTGCGAAGTCGATTAGGGTCACGTCGGTTTCATGACCGACAGCAGAGATAACCGGAATCTCCGATGCGGCCGTGGCCCTCACCACAATCTCCTCATTGAAGGCCCAAAGATCTTCAAGACTGCCGCCGCCGCGCGCAACGATCAGCAAGTCGGGACGAGGTGTTGGGCCACCATCGAGTCTGTTAAAACCCTCGATCGCCGCGGCGACCTGCTCGGCCGCACCCTCACCCTGCACCAATACAGGCCACAGGAGGACATGGCGCGGGAAGCGGTCACGCAGGCGGTGGAGAATATCTCGGATCACGGCGCCGGTTGGCGAGGTAACGACACCAATTACTTCCGGCAGGTAGGGTAGGTCCTGCTTGCGAGCCTCATCGAACAGGCCCTCTTCGGAGAGCTTGCGCCGGCGCTCCTCCAGCAGTTTGAGAAGCGCACCCTCGCCAGCCACTTCCATCGCCTCGATAACGACCTGATATTTGGAGCGACCGGGATAAGTCGTGAGCCGACCTGATACAATGACTTCAAGACCGTCTTCGGGCTGCACGCCAAGCGTCGTTCCGCGCCAACATACTGCGTCGAGAACCGCGTTCTCGTCCTTCAACGACAAATAGCAGTGGCCCGATCCCGCGCGCTTAAATCCGGATATCTCACCCCGAATACGGACCCGCGCGTACGCCTGTTCGACCGTGCGTTTGAGCGCCTGGCTAATTTCCGAAACGGTGTATTCCGGCAAATTATGGACTAGATCAGCTTCTGAATCGGCCATCTGAATTCTCGGTTCGCGCGTGCTCCCATGATATGTAGGCACACCTGACAATGCAAAATTTCCAGGACACCGCCCGTGGCTGAATTGGTTACGGTGAAAACGTGAAGGATGGGAGATTGGTGTGAGAGTCCTTGTCGTCGGATCTGGCGGACGCGAGCATGCACTCTGTTGGACGATTGCCGCCTCTCCGCTCGCCGATATAGTCTTTTGCGCACCGGGCAACGCGGGCATCGCCGAGCAGGCGCGTTGTGTGCCGATCAAGGCGGACAATATCGACGGTCTGGTGCAGTTCACCAAGGAAGAGGCCGTTGACTTCGTTGTCGTTGGCCCGGAAGTCGCCCTGGTCGCTGGGCTTGTCGACCAACTCCACGACGCAGGTGTGAAGGCTTTCGGCCCCTCCCAAGCGGCGGCAAGGCTTGAGGGCTCAAAGGGCTTCATGAAGGATCTCTGCGCATCCCACGACATTCCCACAGCCGCCTACGGCCGGTTCAATGACGCCGATGCGGCGCATGGCTTCATCGAGGATCAAGGCGCGCCAATCGTCGTCAAGGCAGACGGCCTCACAGCAGGAAAAGGCGTAACGGTCGCTCGCACTGTCGACGAAGCCATCTCCGCTGTCGACGCGGCCATCGTCGGCGCGCGGTTTGGCGGCGCCGGCGAAGAACTTGTGATCGAGGAGTTCCTCGAGGGCGAGGAAGTGAGCTTTTTTGCGCTTTGCGATGGCAAGACGACGCTGCCGCTGGCCTCAGCACAGGATCACAAGACCGCATTCGACGGCGACAAAGGTCCCAATACCGGCGGTATGGGCGCCTATTCTCCGGCGCCAGCGATGTCGGAGACGCTTGCCGAGGACATAATGGCGCGCTTCATCCAACCGACCATTGTCGCCATGGCCGAAGCCGGCACGCCATACAAGGGCGTACTCTACGCAGGTCTGATTTTGACCGCCGATGGCCCGAAGCTGCTCGAATACAACGTCCGTTTCGGCGATCCCGAGTGTCAGGTTCTTTGCATGCGCTTGATGTCAGACCTTCTTCCGGCACTCGTCGCAACCCATGATGGCCTCCTGGACAAATTTCAACTCCGCTGGCACGCTGAAGCAGCGCTTACCGTTGTAATGGCAACCAAAGGGTATCCCGGCGCATACGAAGCAGGCTCCAATATTCGCGGGCTGGAGGATGCAGCCGCAATCGGCGGCGAGGGAGACGTTGTCATCTTCCATGCCGGCACCAAACGCAACAAAGCCGGCCGACTCCTCGCCGGCGGCGGCCGTGTGCTCAATGTGACCGCGCGCGGTAAGTCGGTGGATGCCGCCCAGGCCCTCGCCTACAAGGCGGTTGATCTGATCGATTGGCCGCAGGGGTTCTGCCGCCGCGATATCGGCTGGCGCGCTACAGGCGCCGATTGATAGAACTCAACGCCGCCCGGCGGTCATTCTTGGGCAAGTGTGAAGCGGCTTGAAAAGAGCGCAACTCAGCTCGTCGGCGTCCGGCGCAGGTTAGCAAAAAACGTGCGCAGCAGTGCCTCCGAGCGGGCCGCATCGATGCCGCCGTAGACGTCTGGCGCGTGGTGACAGGTCGACTGGGCAAAGACGCGTGCTCCATGCTCGACGCCACCGCCCTTCGGATCGGACGCGCCAAAATAAAGCCGGCGAATACGGGCGAGCGAGACCGCGGCTGCGCACATCGCGCAAGGCTCCAGCGTAACGTATAGGTCGCAATCGACGAGACGCGACATCTGTTTTGCGCGCATCGCCTCTCGCAACGCCAGCATTTCTGCGTGCGCCAACGGGTCGCCAAGCTCTTCGACACGGTTGTGCGCGCGCGCAACCACGTCGCCGCTCATCCCGTCTACGACAACCGCACCTACCGGCACTTCACCACGCGCTGCAGCCGCTTCCGCTGCCTCCAGCGCCGCCGACATGTATCCCTCAGCGGTCTCGGCATCTGTCTCCATCATGCTGGCAACTTGGCCTCGCAAACAGAGGGCGTCAAGCAGCCACGGCCGTTGCCGGGTATGATCCGCAATCGTACAGTCGCGGCCATGACCGGCGAAAAGAGAGCAACGGCGATTACTGGGGATCGCGTCGCCAAGGTGATTGCGCGCGCAGGTATCTGTTCGCGACGCGAAGCCGAGCGCTTGATCGCAGACGGCCGCGTCGCGCTCAACGGACAGGTGCTCGATTCACCGGCAGTAAGGGTCGCGTCAAACGACAAGCTCACAGTCGACGGTAAGCCGCTCGCCGAACCTACACCCACGCGACTTTGGCGCTATCACAAACCGCAGGGACTGGTCACAACGACTCGGGACGAACAGGGCCGTGCGACCGTCTTTGACAGCTTACCGGACGACCTTCCGCGCGTGATCAGCGTTGGACGTCTCGACCTCAACTCAGAGGGGCTGTTGTTGCTCACCAACGATGGCGAACTGGCGCGCCAACTCGAACTGCCGAAGACTGGCTGGGTGAGACGCTATCGCGTCCGTGTCCGCGGCCGGATCGATCCGGCGAAGCTAGTGACGCTCGGTAACGGCATTACAATCGGTGGGATTCGCTACGGATCCATTGAGGCCGAGTTGGAGAACCAGGCGCGCAGCAACGCCTGGCTTTCGATCGCCCTCCGCGAGGGTCGCAACCGGGAAGTTCGCAAGCTTTGTGAACATTTCGGCTGGCCCATCACGCGGCTCATCCGGGTGAGTTTTGGACCGTTTCAGCTTGGACACCTGCCGCGAGGTGCCGTTGACGAGGTGCCAACGCGTGTTATCCGACAGCAGTTAGGCGAAAAGAATTCCACCGCGAAAGCGCGACATGCGAATCATCGCAGGTAAGCATCGTGGACGAAAACTCGCAGCCCCTTCGGGACAGACGGTCCGCCCAAGTTCGGACCGATTGCGCCAGGCGCTATTCAACATTCTGCAGCATGGCAAGCTTGGCATCGATATTGACGGCGCAATCGTTCTCGACGCATTTGCAGGCACCGGTGCGTTAGGCCTTGAGGCCCTGAGTCGCGGCGCGGCGCGCGCTGTATTTATCGAGAATGAGCCAATGGCGCTTGAAACATTGGCGAAGAACGTGGCGCTGTGCTGCGAGGGTGAACGCGCCGAAATTACCCGTGACGATGCAACCAACCCACCGAGGGCCCGTGCCACCTGTACTCTCGCATTTCTTGACCCGCCGTACGGCAAGGGATTGGCGTCACCGGCGCTTGCGGCACTGGCCACAAAGGGCTGGTTTAAGCACGGTGCGCTTTGCATCATCGAGATCGGCAACTTGGAGCAAATCTCGCCACCGCTGGGATTCGAGCTGTTGGACGACCGCATATACGGCGCCGCACGGATCGTCATCCTGCGCTGGCAAGCACCGGCAGATTGATCGGCCACAACGATGGCCCCGCCACCTAGCGTCTACTGAACAAGCGCTCGATATCGGCGAGTTTGAGTTCCACATAGGTCGGCCGACCGTGGTTGCATTGACCCGAATGCGGCGTTGCCTCCATTTGCCGGAGTAAGGCGTTCATTTCTTCGACGTTGAGACGCCGGCCGGCGCGAACCGAACCGTGACACGCCATCGTCGAACACACCTCCTCGAGCTTCTCTGACAACGAGAATGTCTCGCCGAGCTCAGCGAGTTCATCCGCCATATCGCGTACCAGAGATTGCACGTCAGTCTCGCCAAGGAGTGCTGGAACTTCCCGCACGACGACCGCACCGGAACCGAAGGCCTCCAAAACGAGGCCCAGTTCAGCCAACTCGTCCTTTCGACGCTCCAGCCGCAGCGCCGAGTCTTCGTCGAGTTCGACGACTTCTGGAAGCAAGAGCCCCTGCCGAGCCACACCGCTTTCGCTCAGGGCCTTCTTCATACGTTCATAGACCAAACGCTCGTGAGCCGCGTGTTGATCGACGACGACCATGCCGTCATCGGTTTGGGCGACCACGTAGGTTTCGTGAAGCTGCGCCCGCGCGGCACCGAGCGGGTATTTGCTGAGGTCATCCTGGTCGGGTTCCCCGTCGGTGCCGACATTCGCCGCGACACGTGCCGATGGCGCGAGGATGTCGTGCCGCGCCTCGTCCAACGGCGCCTGGAAGGCCCGCGCCCGATCGGAAAGGCCGTGCGCTGGATGCGCCGGCGCGCGCGAATAGGGCGTCGCCTGGAGCATCCGATTTTGCATCGCCGTCTCCGGCCGCATCGCGCCCAGAGCGGCGGCGGCAACGGTGGTCGACGCACGGTGTCCAGCCTCGGCCAATGCATGCCGCAGAGCGCCGACGATTAGCCCGCGTACTAGACCCGCGTCGCGAAACCGAACTTCGGCCTTGGTCGGGTGAACATTGATGTCGACCCACGCCGGATCAACGTCGAGAAAAAGCGCAACGACCGGATGACGGTCTCGCGCAAGAAAATCCGCATAGGCGCCGCGAACAGCACCCAATAACAATTTGTCGCGGACCGGACGGCCGTTGACGAACAGATACTGCTTCGCGGCATTGGCGCGATTCAGGGTCGGCAGACCTGCGTATCCTGAGAGCCGCAACCCCTCCCGGTCGGCTTTTATCTCGATTGCATTCTCGGAAAATTCGCGACCCATGATCTGCCCCAACCGGGACAATTGGTTATCGATTAGATCCGCTTCAACACCCACCAGGGCCATGCGGTCGCGCCGCCCATCGTTGAGCGAGAACGCAATGCCAGGTGAGGCCATGGCAAGGCGTGTCACCGCTTCGATTACCTGCGACGTCTCGGTGCGTTCCGTCCGCAGAAACTTGAGCCGCGCCGGCGTCGCAAAGAATAGATCGCGCACGTCAACGCAGGTACCGCTGGCCTGTGCCGCCGGCGTCGGGCCGCTAACCATGCCTGCCGCGATCGATAGCTGCCACGCCGCGTCCTGGTCCGCGGTCTTGCTTGTGATCGTCATCCGGCTTACCGCACCGATAGACGGCAGCGCCTCGCCGCGAAAACCGAGCGTCGAAATCGAGACCAGATCGTCGCCGGGCAGCTTGGACGTCGCGTGGCGTTCGATAGCCAGCGCCAACTCCTCTCGACGCATGCCGACGCCGTCGTCGGTCACCCGAATCAACGACTTTCCACCGTCGCGTAGTGCGACGTCTACGCGCGTCGCGCCCGCGTCCAAGCTATTTTCAACAAGCTCCTTAACCGCCGCCGCGGGCCGTTCGATTACCTCGCCCGCAGCAATGCGATTAACGAGTGTCTCCGGCAGACGGCGGATCGTCATGACTCCACTCCTTGAGACTCCATCATTTGTTGGCGAACCAACGCTTTGCCTTCCTCGACCGCCGGCTGGTCGAACGGATTGACGCCAACCAGACGGGCTACAACGACGGTTTCAAGCATAAAATGCATCATTAGCGCCCCTAGGTCTGCCTCGCCTGTCTGTTCAAGACGGATTGTGCGGACCGGCCGGCCTTGACGCGCGAGGGTTTCTGCGGTGGCTCTGGCGCTGACATCCAGAAGATCTCCAAGGCAATAGCCTGTGAGGTAGCTTATCCTTGGGTCGCCCGAAAGCGAAGCGTCAAGACCCGCGCCATCGCCCGCCGTCGGACCACAGATGATTGTGATAAATTTGTCGGCAGGGCCGTCGAGATAGAGCTGCAGCTGGCTGTGTTGATCGACCGTCCCAAGGGCTGATATCGGCGTCGTTCCCTCTCCGCCCTTTCCCAGGCTTTCGGCCCAAAGCTGTCGATACCAGCGAGCAAAGTCCGCCAACCGGTCTACATAGGGCATGATGACGGCGTTCCTGATGCCAAGCCCGCGTTCGAGTGCAACGGAAATCGCGGCACCTGCCGCCGGTGGATTGCTTACCCCGGGTTCAGCACCGAACGCAACGTCGAGCGATGCCGCAGCGCCGGCAAGCACCGCCGTCGAATCTAGGCCCGCGATCATCGCCGGCAGTAGGCCGACAACTGAGAGGGCGGCGTAGCGCCCACCGAGCGAGGGATTGTGGTCCAGCGTTGGGATATGAAAGCGGTCGGCCAGACCGCGCAGCGGATTGTCGCCCGGTTCTGTGATCACTGTCATCCGATCGCTAAGGCTTTCTTCGCCGAGTGTCGTCCGCAACCGGTCCAGCGTGACCAAGACCTGCGCTATCGTTTCTGCAGTCTCGCCTGACTTGGAGATCGCGATGAAACCGGTCTTTGAAATCTCGAGCCGGGCAAAAAGCCCTGCGATCGTGTGCGGGTCAACACTGTCGACGAAATGAAGCCGCGGCGAGTCGCCGCTGGCGAGAGCACAAAGCGCCCGCCCGCCAAGGCTCGATCCCCCCGTACCAAACACGACGACGTCTTCGAACTGCTCCTGGTGCTGCTTCGCCAGATCCTCAACGGCATCAAGACCGTCGCTTTGCGATGACAGATCGAGGAAGGCGATGTTGCGCCGTGCGCCCTCGTCGCCAAGTTGTTTGAGGTGCTGCAGCGCCGCGTTCAGCAGGTCGTTGTACGACTCTCTGAGAGCTACCCCACCGGCAGCTGGGAAGCAGGATTCGATCGATTGGTGATAGACCATCGGCGCGGGACAATTCTGACCCAGCGCCCCGTCGCGCGCAACCGCGCACCGGAAGATTAGCACTCCTTAGCGTCAGCCCTCGCCGCCCGGCGCTTCGGCGGTCGCTTCTATGCCTTTTGGATTGCCGACCACGACAATTGTGAGTTTCGCAGAATCGAGAAGCCGCCGTGCCACCCGCTTCACGTCTTCGCGTCCGACCGCCGCAATGTAGTCGTTGCGACGGTCGAGATAGTCGATTCCAAGATCGTTGTATTGCATGCCGACCAGCATACGAGCCATCTGGCCCGTATTATCGAACCTGAGTGGCCACGACCCAGTGAGATAGCGTCGTGCATCGTCAAGTTCCTGCTCACTCACGCCGTCGTCATGCATACGCGCCCACTCTGCCAGAACGACTGCTAGCGACTCGCCCGCGCGGGCGTTGACCGTCGAAACGCCGCCAGCGATCAACGCACCTGCGTCGAGCGGATTCATATAGCTGTATACGGAATAGGCGAGGCCTCGCTTCTCGCGGACCTCCTCATAGAGCCGCGACGAGAATCCGCCGCCACCCAGGATATAGTTCATGACATAGGCGGCGTAATACTCAGGATCGTCGCGCGCCAAGCCGGGTTGGCTGAAGGTGATGACGGACTGCGGCACGTCCTTCTCGATGACAAAGGTTTGCCCCTTGTCTGCCACTAGCGCCTTTTCCAGTTTCGGCGGAGTTGCGGTATCGGGTAGGTCGCCGAACGCCTCGTCCAACAGCGGTGCCAGTTCCGTGGCCGAGATGTCACCTACGACGCCGACGATAAGCGTGTTCTTGGCGAGGCGTCGCGTGACAAACGTGCGAATGTCGTCAACAGTAATCGCTGCGACCGATTCCTCCGTTCCTTTTAAGGGGCGCCCATAGGGATGATCGGCAAACACCGCACGCCATAGGATGCGCCTTGCGATCCGATCCGGATCGTTGGCTTGGCGAAGTATCGATGTCGTGATCTGGCGTCGTATTCGCTCTACAGGTTCCGCGTCGAAGCGTGGTTGGGTTACGGCGAGGCGGAGCAATTCAATAGCCGTGTCGCGGTGGCGGTTAAGCGTTTTCAAGCTGCCGCGAAACGTATCGAGGCCAGCCGAAAAACTTAGCGAGACAGAGAGCTCGTAGAGTCGGCCTTGAAAGGCTTGGCTATCGAGTTCGCCCGCACCTTCGTCGAGGACGCTCGCCACTAGGTTGGCGAGACCCTCCTTGCCCGCAGGATCGAGTGCCGCCCCACCGCGGAACGAGAACTCGATAGAGGTCAGCGGAATCGAATGATCCTCAACCAACCATGCAACGATGCCACCAGGGCTCGTGACCTGTTGCACCGTAGCCGCATGCGCCGGCGCGAGCCCAAACATCAAAAGGCCAATAGAAACCGCGGCAATTCGCCTCAACCGAGATATGAAATCTTGGGAATGCCAAATCACAATGTCGGTCCTCAAGTCTTCTGTCCTGGCAGCAGCAACGTCGTCACCGAAGGCCGGTCCGCGAACACAGCGCGCGCCGCACGCATTACATCATCGGCAGTTACTGCCCCAATGCGCTCAGGCCAAGCCTCGACGTCCTCAACGCTGCGTCCGATTGCAAGTGCGCCACCTAGTGTGCGTGCGGGAGCGCGATTCGAATCGCGTGCGAATATCGCATCAGCCTGCAGCCGGTCAACGGCACGTGTCACTTCCTCATCGGTTACACCGTCCTTCACAAGCCGTACGATCTCTGCGCCCACCGCTGTCTCCATGGCCGAAATCCCCTCGACCGATAGCGGCGTAGCTGCAAATCCGAACGTCGTAGGACCACGCGAGCTAGTCTGGTACCAGGCGCCCGCCGATACCGCTATTTTCTGTTCGACAACCAGCGACTTGTAAAGTCGACTTGTCGAACCGCCGCTCAAAATCTCCTCCAGCACTTGCAGTGCATACACGTTCTCTGAGTCCCCATAGCCATAACTCGACGTAAGAAAGCGCCGCGTCCATGACGGCTGCCGAACCTGCGGATGCCTGAGCTCAACGCGCCGGTCAGTGCGTTGCGGCGGCTCTTGCCACGCGTTACGCACGGGGAGGGTACGCGCGGGAATAGCACCGTAGTACTTCTCCGCAAGCGCACGCGCCTCCCCAACTTTGATGTCGCCTGACATCACCACAACAGCATTATTCGGCGCATACCAAGCGCCGTAGAAATCGACGATCTGCTCTCGTGTCAGGCCTCTGATCTCATGTTCCCAGCCAATGATGGGTTTGCGGTAGGGATGGTTGAGATAGAGCGCCGCCTGCGCCTCCTCGTGTAGTTGTGAGCTCGGCTCGTTATCGACGCGGCTGCGGCGTTCTTCCAATACGACCTGACGCTCGGGCTCAATGATTTCATCTGTGAGCACGAGGTTGGTCATACGATCCGCCTCGATGCGCATAACGACCTCCAGCCGATTTCGTGCAATCGATTGGAAGTACGAGGTCGCATCTGACGTTGTGAACGCGTTTTCGCGACCGCCATTGCGCGCGACGATGGCCGAGAACTCGCCAGGTGCCAGAGTTTTGGTTCCCTTGAACATCAAATGTTCAAGAAAATGGGCGATGCCAGATTGGCCCGCAGGTTCGTCGAGAGCACCCACCCGGTAGTAGATCATATGTGTGACGATCGGCACGCGGTGGTTGGAAACCACCACGACCTGCAAACCATTTGCTAACGAAAACGATTTTGCATCGAAGACTGCCGCTGCTGCCGGCATCGTCTCCGCGAGCAGTGCAAAGAGCACCCCAAGCCCCACGCCGACAATTGCATGGCGAAGTGTCGTAAACGTCATGATGTTCTGTAGAGTTCCTTTCCGATACTTCGGCACAAGCCGAGGCCAACTTTTGCACTCATCGCTAAAGATGGCCTCGCATCACGCCGTCTTCAACAGGTCGCGTAAATCCTCACGGCAACGTGTTGGCTCTGGTGGCTATGTCCGCTAGAAGAGGCCGGTTTTCTTGCGCTTGATCATTGGCGTCTCGCCCTCGGTCACGGGCTTTCCAAGTGCTGCATTCTCTTGCAGTCGCTTAGCTTCGAGCTTTGCATCGAGAATGACACCAGGCTTCCGTTTCGAGCGCCAGAAAATAAGTTTCTCGACGAATTGACCGTCCTCCCGTGCGAGAACAGCGCTTTCTCGATTGACGATTTCTCGGATGTTGGCGTCTGCGGTTAGCGCATTCGACAGCGCTAAGAGGGAGACCTCGCCCGCGGAGCGGTCGCCAGTTGCATTGGCAGCCGATACACCGGCGCTGGCTGTATTCTTAGCAAGAAGGACTTGCTGGGCTTGATTCCGCGATGCGGTTTCCTGGGCACGTGTGCTGCCCACGCTCGGCGGACGCAGCGCGTAGTCGGGTGGCAGACTAAGCGGCGCTCGGCTAACGACAGAAAATTCGTCGGGTGCCGTCTTACCCAGTCCGAGGATGTTGCCCGACCGGCCTCCGCACCCTACCAAAATCAAGGCGGTGCTTAAGACAACGGCGGTGCACTTCAACGTTGATCGAATCACCAAATCTCCAGCTGGCTATGATGATTTTACCCCTCTGATCGACGCCTTGCAAACAGGCCATCGAGCAGGATCAGAAAAACACCGACTGTGATCGACGAATCCGCGACATTGAAAGCGGGCCAATGATACGCACCAATGTGCAGGTCCAAGAAATCCGCGACAGCGCCGTGCCGTAGACGGTCCACCACATTTCCGAGTGCGCCACCGATCACGAGACCGATGGCAATGGCAAGCAATCTGTGTTCGACTCGACGCAACCAGAAAAGCAAAAACAAAGCGACGGCCACTGCAAACACCGAAAGTAGGATCGGTGTCCAGGATGAAGTTGAATCGAACAACCCGAAGCTCACGCCACGGTTCCACACCAAGACGATGTTGAATATGGGAAGGACCTCGATTGATCTCGGCGGCGTCATGACTTGCACTAGGATCAGCCATTTCGTCGCCTGATCGATGAGTGCGATGCTGCCGGCGATGCCAAGCCCTAAACGCAACATGACGTCTACGATCCCTCGCTAACTCCGACGAACATTTCGTGCCGAGGCCTACCTTCGCGCATACTACTCGGCGGCCGGTCGCAGCGCGCGAACCGCCAACACGCACCGTCCGCAGAGGTCCGGTAGCTCGGGTTCGGAGCCGACGTCCGGCAGAATACGCCAGCATCGCTCGCATTTTTCGCCGACCGCAGTCTGCACGACCACACCTACTCCGGATACGTCGTCGAGCACGAACGCACCGTCTGGTGCTGGACCTTCCACTATTGTTACCGCCGAGGTGACTCCCACAGTCGCAAGATCGACGCCGTCGAGCCGTTCGGCATATTCGGGAGTTAGATAAACCTCGGGAGCGGCTTGCAGACTTGATCCAAGACGTTTTTCGCCACGTTCGATTTCTAGCGCGCCGGTGATGACACGCCTCACTTGCCGCACGATCTCCCATTTTACTGCCAGCACATCATTCTGCCAATCCTCTGGCACATCGGGAAACCTCCGCAAATGGACGCTTGATTCGGGATTGCGTGCGAGCCAGGCCTCTTCCGCTGTAAAACAAAGGATCGGGGCAAGCCAGGCGGTGAGGCAGTCGAACAGATGTTCGAGGACGGTCAGCGTGGCGCAGCGGAGTGGATCGCCATGGTGATCGCAATATAGGCAATCTTTTCGGATATCGAAGTAGAAAGCCGACAGGTCGATGGCACAGAAGTTGTAAAGAGCGCGAAACAGATCATGGAAGTCGTACGTTTCACAGCTCTGCCGGACATAGCGATCGAGCTGCCACAGACGGTGCAGCACCCAGCGCTCAAGCTCAGGCATGTCCCCCGCTGAAACGCTCGCCGTATCGCTATGATCGCCTAGATTGCCGAGCAGATAGCGCAGCGTATTGCGGAGGCGACGATATGTATCGATTTGCTTCTGGATGATCTCGGGACCAATCCTAACGTCCTCGGCATAGTCCGACGCAACGACCCAAAGCCGAAGGGTTTCCGCACCATGTCGCTCCACGACTTCCAGCGGCGACACGATGTTGCCCAGCGACTTCGACATCTTGCGGCCGTCCTCGGCCATTACAAACCCGTGCGTCAGCACACCCTCGAAAGGCGCTGTACCACGTGTGCCGCAGGATTCCAGGATGGAGGATTGAAACCAGCCGCGATGCTGATCGGATCCTTCAAGGTAGAGCGAGGCCGGCCATGCGAGGTCTTCACGGTTTTCCAAAACAAAACTGTGGGTCGAACCCGAATCAAACCACACGTCCACGACATCGGTAACCTGTTCATAGAGCGCGGCGTCGTAATCATCGCCCAGAAAGCGCGACGGCTCGCTGGTAAACCAAGCATCCGCACCTTCATCGCGGAAGGCAGCGACAATACGGTCGACGATCTTCTGGTCGCGGAGTGGTTCGCCCGTTTCCTTGTCGGCGAACACGGCGATTGGCACACCCCATGCCCGTTGACGCGAAATGCACCAGTCGGGTCGGTTTTCAATCATCGAGGCTAGCCGAACCTGACCCGACGGAGGAAAGAAGGTGGTCTGCTTGATGGCGTCCAGCACCGTAGAGCGCAAGCCCGTACTTTCCATCGAAATAAACCACTGGTCGGTATTGCGGAATATGAGCGGCGCCTTCGATCGCCAGGAATGGGGATAGCTGTGGGTCAGCCGCCCGCTCGCAAGCAGCGCGTCCATCCGCTCGAGCGCCGCCACGACCTCGGAATCGGCATCACCCGTCTTGCCGTCGTCGCGGTAAACGGACATGCCGGCGAACAGCGGTACATGATCGTAGTAGCGGCCGTCTTCGGCCACCGTTTGCGGCACCTCTAGCCCGTGGGACTGGCCCAATACGAAATCGTCTGCACCATGGCCCGGGGCGACGTGAACGAGACCGCTACCCTGATCCAAGGTAACAAAATCGGCCTCCATGAACGGCACATCGAAGTCATAGCCACCGGCAGCATCGCCTCGAATCGGGTGGGCGCAGACCGTGCCAGACAAGTCTCTACCGGCAACGGACTCGACGACCTCCGACTGCACCAGGCCGATTTCCTCTTTCAACGCCTCAAGCCGCGCAACAGCGACCACCAATTTTTCGCCGATGCGTAGGGGAGATCCATCTGCCGCCGACGAAACCTTGATAATCAAATAATCCAGGTCTGCACCATAGGCGATGCCGCGGTTGCCGGGGATGGTCCACGGTGTCGTCGTCCATACGACGGCCGACGCTCCCTCAAGTGCCGGTCGTGGTGCGGTCACTACTGGAAACCGCACCCAAATCGTCGTCGAGGTATGGTCTTGATACTCAACTTCTGCTTCGGCGAGCGCCGTCCTTTCGACAACCGACCAAAGCACGGGTTTTGAGCCGCGATAGAGGCTCCCGTTCATCAGGAATTTGCCGATTTCGGCGGCGATCTGCGCCTCGGCTTCGTAGGCCATCGTCGTATAGGGGTGATCCCAATCGCCGAGCACACCCAGGCGTTCGAACTCCTCACGCTGGACCTTTATCCAGTGTTCGGCGAATTCGCGGCACTCGCGCCGAAACTCAATGATTGGAACCGCGTCCTTGTCCCGGCCTTTCGCGCGGTATTCTTCCTCGATCTTCCACTCAATCGGCAGGCCATGGCAATCCCAGCCGGGAACGTAGTTGGCGTCACGTCCCAACATCTGCTGCGAACGGTTGGTGACGTCCTTGAGAATCTTGTTGAGCGCGGTACCGATATGCAGGTGGCCATTGGCGTAGGGAGGGCCGTCGTGAAGCGTGAACTTAGGCCAGTCCACAGCCGCCTTGCGCTGGCGTTTGAAAAGGTCCATTTCCTCCCACTGCTGGAGCAGCTTCGGCTCCAACGTCGGCAAACCAGCCTTCATAGGAAACGCAGTCTTCGGCAAGGTAACCGTATCGCGATAGTCGGCACTCATCGCCACACTCTTCGCCCCGAAGGGTCGTTCTTAAGGTTGGACGGGGTCATGCTTCACCCATTTCTCGACGGCACACAGATGGTAGACGGAGTCCCGGCGCCTGCGACTACAGGACCGGGCCCATAATTCGTATCAAGCGCGACGTGTGTGCGTCTGGGTGTGCGAACATAGCGCGCATCCTATGGCGTGGTATCGGAATCGGTCAAGAGGCGCCCGCCTCGCGCGTTCGCAGGAGCCTGCGCGCTGTCTCGCAGTCTTCTGCGATCTGCGCGCTCAAGCTGTCGAGGCTCTCGAACTTGTGCTCGGGCCGAATATACTCGATTAGACCGACCCTGAGTTGCTTGCCGTAAAGGTCGCCCGAAAAGTCGAAGATATGCACTTCGAGAAAGGGGGTAGATCCCTCGATCGTTGGCCTCACCCCAAGGTTTGCGACGCCGCCGCGCCAAACTAGTTCGTCGCCCCGCGCCTCACCGGCGCGGACCGCGTAGACGCCGAAGGCCGGCCGCAGATAGTCCTGGAGCCCGATATTCGCGGTTGGAAATCCGATCTTTTCTCCACGATGGTCGCCACGTAGCACGCGGCCTTCGATTTCGAACGGACGGCCGAGCAAGGCAGCTGCGTGACCCGGTTTACCGGTCGCAAGATATTCTCGCACACGTGTTGAGGAATAGATCCCGCCATCGGCTGAAGCGGCGGGCTCGACAACAACTAGCTCAAACCCCTGCTTTGCGGACAGCTTTCTTAATAGCTCGACATTGCCCTTCCGGCCATGGCCGAATACGAAGTCATATCCAACGACCACCTGAGTTGCAGCAAAGGCATCACACAGGACTTCCTGCGAAAATTTTTCCGCCGGTTTCTGGGACAAGCGCTCGTCGAAATGCAAAAGAACAAGCAAGTCCACGCCCAAGGGGGCGAGATAGTGCGCTTTGCTGCGAAACGGAGTGAGACTGAACGGTGGATCTTCTGGGCGGAAGAAGCGCCGCGGATGCGGCTCGAACGTTATCAGAACCAAGGAAACGCCAGCCGCACGCGCTGCTTGCGATGCCCGTCCGATGACCGCTTGATGACCGCGATGCACACCATCGAAATTGCCGAGTACAACGACACCCCCGCGAAATTCGCTTGGCACGTCTTCGTAGTGTCGGATGATCTGCATGCTCGGTCCCCGACGCCGGCCGACCGCGGCGGAAGCGCGACCATATAGTGCGGTGAAGTCAGATTGTATAGCCGCTGCCTTGTTTGACGGTCTACTTCGGCTCGATCGGCAGTGACGCAAATGCGTTGATTCCGGCAGCGTCTTCAAAAAGCGATGCGAACATCAGCAGTTCGGCCTCACCCCGAGGGCGGCCGACCATTTGCAATCCAATGGGCAAACCGCCATCGGTAAAGCCGCAGGGTACCGAGATTGCCGGGCATGCGAGCAACGAGATCGCGTATGTGAAGCCAAGCCAGTCGACATAGTTATCGAAACTTTGCCCAGCCACTTCGGTTACGTAGCGGGTATCGACATCGAACGGCGGGACGGCAACCGCCGGGCAAAGGAGAAGGTCAACGTCTTGGAAAAACCTACTCACGGTCGCATACATGGTCGCGCGGGCGCGTTCGGCCCGGCCGATCTCGTCAGCGGTCAACGCTAAACCCTTCTCGATGTTCCAGACCATTTCCGGCTTTAGGTCTTCGCGGCGTTCGGCGAGCAGTGGCGCAAACCGGGCTGTAAACAGGGCTGCGCGCAGTATCTGAAAAATCTCCGGCGCATCCGAGAAGTCAAGGGACGCCTCTTCGACCGCGGCACCCATGGCCTCAAAATTTCGGCAGGCGGCAGCACAGATATCCGCGACCTCACCCTCGACCGGCATGAATCCAAGATCGCGGCTGAACGCCACGCGGCGCGGAGGGATCGAACCAACGAGGCCGACTGTGAAAGATTTGTCCGGCGCCGGAAGTGAGATCGGATCGGCAGCGTGCCAGCCACTCATTGCATCCAGCATCAATGCCACGTCGCCGACAGTGCGGCCCATTGGTCCCTCGACGCTCAAGACGTCGAACGGTATCTCTGCCGGACCGCGCGCGACGCGGCCGGGACTAGGCCTTAGTCCGACAACCGAACAATAGCTCGCAGGTATGCGGAGCGAGCCACCGAGGTCAGAGCCGGTAGCCAACCAAGTTTGACCGGTCGCCAACGCGACCGCCGAACCACCTGACGATCCGCCGCAAGTTAGTGCCGTGTTCCACGGGTTGCGAGTTTTTCCAAAAACCTCGTTGAAGGTGTTGGCACCGGCTCCGAACTCCGGCGTGTTCGACTTGCCGACGATGATCGCGCCACGCTCCTCCAGCCGTTCCACGGCAAGATCGGACCGATCGGGGATATGATCACCGTAAATCGGCGATCCGTATGTCGTCCGCACGCCGGCCACGGCTTGTAGGTCTTTGACCGCAATCGGCAGGCCGCCCAGCCAGACACTACCCTCCTCCACGCTGTCGGGCGCGCCCGTATCGATAATGCGGCGCGCATGGTCACGTGCGCGCTCCGCACAGATTGTCGGCATAGCGTTCACAGCACCGTCGATGGCTTCGTGGCGCGCAAGTGACGCGTCGAGGAGTTCGAGCGGGCTGACATCCCCGGCCCGCAAAAGATCAACGGCCTGGCAGGCCGTCAGCATGGTCAAACTTTGATCGGCAGGCATGGTCGAGGTCCGCAGTATTGATGTGGTAGCAATCGCTATATACGACACCGTTGTCAGCGGCCGCGCAACCGATGCTATGATGACGGATGGCCAAACATTCCCCTTTTTGCGGCGACGGCCACAACCATCAGCGCTGCATCGACGACGCGATCGCGATTGCGGCAGAGTTGTGCGCGCGCCAGGGATTGCGATTGACGAAGACGCGGCGGCGCGTCCTAGAGCTGATTTGGCGCGGCCAAGAGCCGATCGGCGCCTATGCAATTCTCGATGCGCTTAATGAAAACGGCCGCCGCGCCGCGCCGCCGACCGTCTATCGCGCGCTCGAATTCCTGGAAACGCATGGCTTCACCCATCGTATCCAGTCTCTGAACGCATATATCGGCTGCCCCAATCCGCGCCTGCCTCACGCCAGCCAGTTCCTGATATGTGGTGAATGCGGCTCAACCCACGAGATGAGCAATCCGAATATTGCCCGCGTGATTCGCGAAGGCGCCCGTGAGCAGGGCTTCGAGCCTTTGCAGCAAACAATTGAAATTAAGGGACTTTGCCCCGATTGCATCAAGAGTACGCAGCCACAATTGGAAGGGACGCGCCATGGCTGAGGTTCAGGTTCCTGATGCACATGCCCGGCTTCCAGTATCGGTGCTGACGGGTTTCCTCGGCAGCGGAAAGACGACACTGCTGTCGAAACTGCTACACCATCCCGGGATGGCGAATACGGCCGTTGTCATCAATGAGTTCGGCGAAGTGGGACTGGATCACATGCTTGTGGAGAAGTCGGGCGAGGATACGATCTTGCTGAACAGCGGGTGCCTGTGCTGCACAATCCGCGGCGATTTGATCGACACGCTGCGAAGCCTTTTTGTCCGCCGCGTAAAAGGCGAGGTCCCGGAGTTCGACCGTGTCGTGATTGAAACGACGGGACTTGCCGACCCGGCACCTATCCTGCACACGCTGATGAGCGACCCCGTGCTCGCGGCCCGCTATCGGCTTGACGGCGTAATTTCCACTGTCGACGGCGTCAATGGCGCAAAGCAATTGGACAGTCATTTCGAATCAGTGAAGCAGGCCGCCGTTGCAGATCGATTGTTGGTGACAAAGGGCGATATAGCAAATGAGGACGATGTCGCTGCGCTGACCGAGCGTTTACAGGCACTCAATCCGGGGGCGCCAGTATTTTCGGTCCAGCATGGCGAGATCGAACCCTCTACACTGTTCAACTGCGGACTCTTCGATCCGGCCAAGAAAGTGCCGGACGTCGCCAAGTGGCTCCGCGAGGAGGCTTACTCAGAAGAGCACCATGATAATCACCATGGCGACGGACACGGTCATGGACACGACCATCATCACGACCCGAACCGCCATGACGAAAGCATCCATGCTTTCTGCTTGACCTATGACGAGCCCCTCAAATGGGAAGGATTCGTGATGTGGATCGAAGCTCTGATCGCGGTTCACGGCGAATCCCTGCTGCGGATAAAAGGCGTCCTCAACGTCGACCAAACTGATCAGCCCGTCGTCATTCACGGTGTGCAGCACGTATTTCACCCGCCAACACTGCTCGAGTCCTGGCCCGACGACGATCGGCGCTCGCGCATCGTCATGATCACGCGCGAACTCAATCGCGAACCCATCGAGCAAATGTTCGCGGCCTTTGTTGCCGGCGATGGCGCAGTGTAGTCATGACGTCGCGCGAACTGCTGCGGGTTGGCATTACCGGCACTGTGCTCACCGGGTTGTGTTGCTTCACGCCGCTGCTGATAACGATCCTGAGCGTATTCGGCGTTGTTGCTTGGCTTACCTGGACCGACTTTGTCCTCTTCCCGCTGCTCGGTGCATTTATAATTCTAACCATCTATTCGATCGAGCGTATCCGCCGCGAACCTGCCGCGGCGGATCGAGAGGGCGAAGACCCAACATCGGGCTAGGAAGAGAAATTCAAGCCTGACTATCGCGGTTGCAGACCGCGCGCCAGATCCGCTCGGGTGCCGTCGGCATGTCGAAATCGTCGCCACCGATTGCGTCGGCGACGGCATTCAAGATTGGCGCCGGTGCACCGATTGCGCCGATTTCGCCTGCGCCCTTCGCGCCCAGTGGATTATTGGTTGTTGGAATGCCTTGGGTCGCAGCAACGAGATCGGGAAATTCATCTGCGCGCGGTAAGCAGTAATCCATAAAAGAACCGGTCAGCAGCTGGCCTGACGCGGCATCATAGATCACGTCTTCGACCATTGCTTGCCCTACGCCTTGTGCGATACCCCCATGGATTTGTCCTTCAGCAAGTGCCGGGTTGATGACGCGGCCGAGATCGTTGACCGCTGTGAAAGCGATTAACGTCGTCGCACCGGTCACAGGATCGACCTCCACCTCCGCTACATATGCGCCATTGGGCGTGGTCTCGAGATTGCAGTCCAACTGCAAGCGCGCGACGCAAGTCTTCTCTCCATTGTCGGTCATCGCGCGAGCGAGTTCGCGCAAGTCGACTTGGCGGTCCGTCCCGGCGACGACGAACCGCCCGTTGTCGAACACGACATCGTCGAGCGCAGCTTCCAAATGATTTGCGGCTAGCGTCCTGCATTGTTCCGCCAAGTCTTCGGTCGCGCGATAGATGGTGCTGCCACCGACTGTTAGTCCGGTGGAGGCGCCGGTGCCGACCCCGTCGGGTAGATGTGCCGAATTGCCCTGCTCGACTCGCACGTCGCAAAACGGGATGCCTAAATAGTCTGAGACCAACTGAGCGTAGGTTGTCTCGTGACCTTGCCCGCATGCCTGCATACCGGTTCGCACAACAACCGCGCCATCAGGCGACAGAGCGACCTCGCTGATCTCCATCGGAATGCCCATCGTCATCTGCAGGCTTAGGCCAACCCCGATGCCGCGCTTCACACCGCGCACTTCAGCCTCCGACTTCCGTGCTGCGAAGCCCTGCCAATCCGCGCGTTCCAGCGCTGCGTCCATGATCCGCTCGAAGGAGCCGCAATCGTACGTCTTGCCGAGCGTGTTGGTGTAGGGCATCGAGGCTTCAGAAATGAGGTTGCGGCGGCGGAGATCGATCCGATCGATACCCATCTCGCGCGCCGCCCTGTCGATCAGTCGCTCGACCACCGAGATCGCTTCCGGTTTTCCATATCCACGATACGCGGCGATCGGGGTCGTATTTGTGGCAACGCCGCGGACCCGGACATGCAACGCCGGCACGTGATAGGTGTGACCGAACACTTTGACAAACTGGTTGGTCGCCATTTCCGGCCCATCGCCGGTAACATAGGCGCCCATCGCCGATAGTTTTGACGCCTGTAGTCCGACGATTCGCTGGGCGTCATCAAATGCAAGTTGGACTTCCATGATCTGATCGCGACCGTGGGTATCGCTGAGAAAGGCCTCGGCACGATCGCTCACCCATTTGACCGGCTGTCCTAATTGGCGCGCGGCGTAAAGCACGAGCGCATATTCGGGAAAAGCGGAAACCTTCATGCCGAAGGCACCACCGACGTCGCCGGTCAGGACCTGAACTTGATCGCGTGGAACGTCAAGGATCGTGTCAGCCAGCACGTTGCGAATGTGGTGCACACCCTGACTTTGAACATTCAGCCGATAGCCGCGCTCCACATCGTAATCGCCAATCGCAGCTCGCGGCTCCAAGGGACTGATGGCGATGCGGTTGATGACCATCTCGATAGACGTTATATGAGCCGCACTCGCGAACGCCTTTTCGACGGCGTCGCGATCGCCCTCCTCCCAGTCGAAACAGAATTCGCTGGCCTCGCGCATGTCGATCAACGGCTGCAGAACATCGTACTCGACCTCGATGAGTTCTGCCGCGTCCTGCGCTTCGTTCAACGTATCGGCTATGAGCAAAGCAACCCCTTCGCCACAAAACTGGACTGTCTCCTTCGCTAGAAGTGGTCGCGAGGGAATGGCTGGTCCGGCTGGCATCCACATCTTCGTTTGCGGCATATCGGCAAGACCAGCGTCGCCAAGGTCGGCCGCTGAATAGACGCCTCTAACGCCCGGCGCGTTCAGCGCCGCTGCCACGTCGATGCGAACAATGCGCGCGTGTGCATGCGGTGACCGCAATAGATAAGCGAAGAGTTGATTAGCCAGCTCAAGGTCCGCAACAAAACGGCCGCACCCCGTCAGCAGCCGTTGGTCCTCGGTCCGCCCAATTGGTGGTCCGACTGTATTGTTTTGTTGTGCTACCATGAGGTCGATGCGTCTGACTGGTCGCGAGTGTAGCCTTGGGTCCTGGTTGCCACAAGCAGCGTATCAGCGGCATGGATCGAAGACGTTCACCGCCACTACGCGAGCGGGCACCGTGCGATAGGAAGGAACAATGTCGGCGTTCATCAGTGCCAACGAACCAGCGATCAGGCTCAGCTGTTTTCTTGGCATATTTGTCGCTGTTATCTTGTGGGAGTTTGCAGCCTCCCGCCGCAAACTCAGCCAACCAAGATGGCTGCGCTGGTACAGCAATATCGGCATCGTCGTCCTGAACACGGTGGCGGTGCGCCTCGTCGTACCCCTCGTACCCGTCGCGCTCGCGGTCACGGTCGAGGCCCGCGGCTGGGGCGTCCTCAATCTCATCGACTTGCCATTTTGGTTAACCGTCGTGCTTTCGGTCGTCGTCCTCGATTTCGTCATCTATCTGCAGCATGTGATGTTTCATGCCGTGCCCGCCCTCTGGCGGCTGCATCGCATGCACCACGCTGACCTCGACTTCGACGTCACGACCGGCGCCCGATTCCATCCAGTCGAGATCATCCTCTCGATACCGCTCAAGTTCGCAGCCATCGCCGTCATCGGACCACCCGCAGTCGCCGTCGTCATCTTCGAAGTGCTGCTCAACGGCACGTCCATGTTCAACCACGGCAACGTGCACCTACCACTGGCGCTCGACCGCGTGCTCCGCTGGTTCGTTGTCACGCCTGACATGCACCGCGTCCATCATTCCGAAATTCCGGCCGAAACCAACAGCAACTTCGGGTTCAGCCTGCCGTATTGGGACCGCCTCTTCGGCACCTATCGGGATCAACCGAGTTTAGGACACGAAGGAATGACGATCGGCCTCGACACCTTCAGAGAGGCCGGCGATCTGCACCTGCACAAGATGCTCGTTCAGCCGTTCAAGCGCGGCGCCGGCGAGTACGCGATCAATCGTCGACCGCGCGAACAGGCGTAAGGGTTTTGAGGCCTAGCGCCGCCAAACAAGCGTAACCGACAATCCTTCTTAACGCGTCGCGCCCGCGCTTATCGCTTACTCCAAGGTGTCTCGACCTGCGGTATCTCCGCACCGTCGACAAAGATCGCGTCCACCTGTTCGTTGAAGAAGCAGAGATAGTCCTTGATCTTCGGACATTCCGGGATCGGCTGTGGATAGCTCCAGACAATGTCCTCGAAACTTTGGCTGCCGACTACCGCAGTCCAGTAGGACGCGATCCCCTTGTATGGGCATTGGGTGTGGGTGTCGCTCGGCTCGAGCAAGTCGGTGCGCACATCCTCAGCCTGCAAATAATACCGCGTTGGAAGTCCAGTTTCGAAAAGGAAATGCGCGCATGTCGTCTCGGCGATCTGCTCGCCCCCCAGCATGACGCGGACCGGCCGGCGGCTCGGCACAACGTCGATGCGTTTGTGAGGATCGCGCGGATGGACGAAGATCTCCTCGTCCTCCTCATACCAGTGGTCCACGTTGCTCCAGTAGAAGGACACATAGTCCTTGATCTCCGTCTTCTCCTGGAACGGGTCTTCGTAGCTCCAAACGGCGTTTTCCGCTTCCTGTCCATCCACTGAGATAGTCCAGTAGGACGCGTTGCCCTTGAAGGGGCAATAACTGTTGTGATCTGTGCGCTGGAGCGCCGCCATCTTCACGTCTGCACGCGGAAAATAATAGACCGGCGTGTGGCGTGTCTCACGCATCAGCATCGCCGCCGTGGTATCGGCGATGATTTCACCGTTGAACTCCACCCGCACGCGGCGCGGGCTCGGCTCGAAGTCGACTCGGTAGCCCGGGTGTTTGGCGAATCCGGGTGATCTGTGATCTGTCTCCGTCTGTTCGGTCATCATGCACTCTCCCTTCGTTTCGTGATTCTGGACCCATTTGCGGGCGTCTGGTCAACCCTGAAATTGCCGATTGTCCGCTGCGCCGAGATCCGAGCGACGCGTATCACTGCGGAGGTGGAGGCCAAGCAAGGAAGACCGTGGCCAACAGCACCTCGACGGCGAGGTAAATGATCGTCAAGCCACCGGGCAGGCCATCGATCACCATCGAGTAGAGTCGGGCCGCGACGAGAGCCACAATGACGATACCGAGGCCGATGACGATCCCGCGAGCCCCGGTGATATCCCAGCAGGCCCACAAGGCGATTATCGCCACCGCCGTCATCATCCCATTCCGCGCGCGGAGATGATTTTTCGCATCGACGGTCTCGGCAAACAGCCATCTGTTCCCTTCGCTCAGCCGGAACATGCCTATCAGGCCTGGAATGATGAGGCTCAGCCCCAACAGCCCGAGCAGGACGTATAGCGTGAGTGCGTGGGCCGGCGTCATCAGGTCACACACCTAAGTGCTGCGAATTCGCTACCAGCCAACCTATCGCCGATTGCCGTGCGAACGCATCAGGTATTTCTTACCCCTCACACGGCCGGACTACGTCGAACACGGGTCTTCAAGAAGAAACCACACTATCTTGCTGTGAATCAGAAAACTGGCATAATAAGGTTGGTTCTAGGCAGCCCGCATATGAATGGGACTCCAGGCCAAACGGGAGAGAGTTGGAGGTGGAGGATCCGTTTGCGTCTGCAGCGAAGCTATATGCGTGGCTTGGCTCTGGGAGTTGCCGGATTGACGCTGATGGCGACCGGTCCGGCAGTTGCGCTGATGTGCGCATCGCCTTCGGAACAGTCGGCGCTCAATGCGCGCATCCTGCAGACCGAGTTCATGGTCGCGGCGCTCACATGCGGCCAGCAGCAACACTACAACGACTTCGTCACCAAGTTCCGCAACGGCCTGGCGGTGCGTGGACAGACGCTGCGCCAGCTGTTCGAACGTGAGTACGGCGCGGCGGCGACACGGCGCCTCGACCATTTCATTACCCGCCTTGCAAACGAGGCTTCGTACCGCAGCCTGATGCAAGGCACATCCTACTGCACGGCCACAGCGTCACAGTTCGCGTTTGCCATGCAGCATGAACCCCTTGAACTCGAAACGCTGACCTCAGCACTCGGCAGCGGCGGACAGCACGGAATCGGGACGTGTGCCGCCAAGGCAAGCATCGCTCCGCTGAATTTCAACATCGACGCGAAGACAAGCTGAGACTCTTGTCAGCGCAAGAGAACGTAGCGGCAGGACGGTCGTCGTTCCGCCACCTCGACTCGTCGGTGTCTTGTCCGCCCGCTTATTGAAGGCTGATCTCGACCCGACGGTTTTGCGGCTCTAAAACCCCATCGGCTGTAATCACAAGCGGCTCTCGCTCGCCCTTCCAGAGGATGACGATGTCTTGCGGCGACACGCCAAGTCGGATTAGTTCAGCGCGCACCGCAGCTGCGCGCCGTCGGGAAAGTTCCATATTGTGCTGGTCAGAGCCCGAGCGGTCGGCGTGGCCCGTCGCCTGAATGCGCGTGACCGGCACGCGTTCCACGTTGGCTGCAGCTTGCGTGAGGATCACCAGCGCTTCCGGCTTAATGTCCGCTTTGTCCCAATCAAAGAACACGATGTAGGTGCGGGGAACCTCAGCAACGGGCGGTGGTGGCGCCGCAACTTTCGGCGCGGCGGGCACAGGCGCCGGTACAAGTGCTGGCGCCGGTGTTGCCGGTGGTTGCGCGGGTTCCACCGTCATTGCCGGCTTCGGCGCGGCGAACGAAAATCGCAATCCGACAAGCAGCGTGTGATCCGCGTATTCGCCTTCTACACTCCTGTTTGCGCGCGTTGAAAGGCCGGCATCGACGGTCGCGAAATAACGGTAACCGGTGAAAAGTTGCACCCGCTCGCTCAGACGATACCCGAGACCGACAATGCCCTGGTAGGCAAAGACGGCGTCGCTATCGTTGAGCACCGAGCCACCGACTGGCTGTACGTTGTCGAATTCGACCGAGGCGAGGCCGATTCCCAAGCCGAGATAGGGCGTGAAGGGCGACTCACTTCGGAACGAGTAGGTCGCATTACCCATTGCACTGCCGACGCTGATCTCGCCAGTACCACTGCTGACACCGGTGATTGAACCGACGTCCGCCGTGCGGTAGCCCAGTTCGAACTCGCCTCGCACGCCGTTCGCAAAGCGGTAGCCGATGATGCCAACGCCCGTCCATCCGGCGTCGAGATCGGCGGTTGTGGAAACACCGGTGCCGCTGATGTCTGAGTCCAGGGGGAGGAGCGCGCCGCCGGCAAGCCCGAGATAGAGCCCGCTGCTTTGCGCGAATGCAGTTCCCGGCGCCACCCACAAGGCCAGCAGGGCCATCAACCATACTGCATGCCGATTCATTGCGTCCGTTTCCGGAGCAGCGACAGCCTCGAAATTTCATGGATCGGCATGGTAAAAGCATAGACGACCGACATCGCGTTTGGAAGCGCATCGGCGTCTACATGACGGTATTTTCCGTCATGCGGACCACCTATTTGGCCCCCTCATAAGGCCATTGCGGCTCGTGCGTTCCCAGCGGCACGGTAGTTCGCACCCAGTGTGGCGGCGTCTCCGACATGCGGATGATCGGGTCCAAGTGGTGCAACTTGCCGAACGGCGTTTCCGAGACCGTCATCGCGTTCCGGCAATCGATGTCCTCCGCAGCCACCGCCGCCGCTTCCGAGGCCTTGTTGGCCGGGCATCTCGCCTGAGAGGTGATCCACATGGCGGTGCGGCAAAGCGAGATCCGCACATGGTAGCTCCCGCCTTCCTGCATGCGGCGCCTCAGCGCCATCATCGCGCCAAAAGCAGCCAGATAGCCGGTTGAGTTGTCGCACAGCGCCGCCGGTACCAATTTTGGATCGCCCGGACGCCCGTGCTCTTCGGCTAGCCCGCTCACCGACTGAGCAAGCTGTTCCCAACCCGGTCGCCCCGCCCACGGGCCGGTGTGGCCGTAACAACTGAGCGAGACGTAAATGATGCCTGGACGAAGACCTGCGAGCGCATCCACACCAAAGCCACGACGCTCCATCGCACCGCTACGATAGCCCTGCACGAAGATATCGGCCTCGCGCGCCAACTCGCGCAGACGCGCCGCGTCCTCATCGCGCGTCAAATCTAGGAAGGTTGAAAACTTGCCGTGGTTGGTGTCAGCGGCGAACAGCTCGACGCTTGCGAGATTGGGGCTCCGGACATGCAGCACGTCGGCGCCATGCGCCGCCATGGTCCGCCCGCTGACCGGTCCCGCCAGGACCCGCGTCAGGTCGAGAACCCGGACACCGCCAAGTGGACGCGACGCCGGTGGCAGGGGCTCGGGTTCACCTCCCGATATCTTGATGATTTCGACGAGAGGCACATTGCTGATCGCCTTTCCCTGTGGATGGGCCATCCATTCGTCCGCGGACCGGATAACCGCACCGCACAGCCGCCGCTCGGCCAGCGCCTCCTCCCAGTCGAACGAGTCGCGCCGGGCGAGCTTGGCGCCAACTTCCTCAACCGTGTCACCACATTCGAGAAACTTCAGCGTTCCTTTACGGTGATGCGGAAAAGTCCCCTGCAGGTGAAGGAACCGGCCGTCGCGGCAGCGATAGAAGCCCAAGGTCGGCAGGGTCCAGCCGGTACCGAGTGGCGGGCCATCTTCGACCTTGATGAGCATGTAGCTCCTGAGCGATGCCGCCGCGGCTCTTTGATCGACCGCGATCTGCTGGGGTCGTCGCTCGCCATTGCGCAGTCGCCAGATGTCGTCGGCGGCGACCGCTCCGGCAGCCATTACTGCTGCCGCAACTTCGCCTATTTTGAACCGGCTCTGGATAACCGGATCGCTGCCTTCAAAGCTGACCGTCGTGCCTTGCCGCGGATCGCCGCCGCGCAGCGCCATCAGGTCTGCGAAGCTTGGGGTTGATTGAAGCGCGTCCATCGTTCGATCTCCTCGCGGCGCGCCGACGCGACGCCGTAATCCTGTCGCCATGGGCAGGTCGGGGTCTGCACTCCATTCGCGCAGCGAGCCATCGTAGATCGAAACCCTGTCCACGCCCAACATGTTGAGAGTGAATGCGTCGCTGCTGGCAGCGATGCCGCCACCGCAATAGGTGATGACACACTCCGCATCGAGCGCGCCGACTTCGGCGAAGGCGGCGCGGAGTTCGGCCAACGGTCTGTAGGTCGCGGTTTCAGGATCGACGAGGCTCATGGCCGGCACGCAGCTGGTACCGGGAATGCGGCCAGGACGGCCGTAGTTTGGTCCGCCCGAACCAGTGTGCTGCTCCTTGCTCAGGGCATTGATGATGCAGGCGTCACCCGCCGCCAAGGCGGCGACCATATGTGCCTTGTCGACGAACAGCTCGGGCCGCTCACGGACCTTAAACTCAGCCGGCGGATGGCTCGAGGGAGCGTCCGTCAGCGGCCGCCCTTCCTGCGTCCACTTGGCAAGTCCACCGTTGAGAATGGCCGCACTGTCGAAGCCAAATGCACGCAACATCCACCATACGCGGGTGGCGTATGCGGGCCCTACGGCGCAATAGAGGATAACGCGTGTTCCCTCACCAACGCCAAGCGCACTCATCGCTTCGGCAAAGCGATCGGCCCGAGGCAAGGTGCAGCGATACTCCGCGTCCGGATCCGAAAGCGCGCCCAACACGTCGGCAAAGGCACTGCCCGGAATATGCGCCTCCTGCCACTTTGCAAGGCCGCTTTCCGCGCGCGTTCCGCCGGCTGGATCAGGGGTCAGGAACACCGTGCAATCGGCAATCCGCAGGTCGGGTTCATCGAGGTTCGCTTCCAGCCAGTCCGTTTCGACCAGCGGCCGATCGCTGCCGAACACGTCGTTGTGAGTTGTCATGATCTTTAACTCCTGCAACCTCTAGCTCCAAAACCCAGCGGGTGCGCCTCTGAAGATGCATAGTCTGGGCAGGCGTGGAGCGGGTGAGGGGAATCGAACCCCCGTCTAAAGCTTGGGAAGCTCTTGCTCTGCCATTGAGCTACACCCGCGCCCGATCTTTGCGCCGAATCTTATAGGCCACAGCTGATCCGCGGACAAGGCGAGCGAAGTGGAGCCTCACTCGCACATCGAGCGGATCGCCTGCCAGGTTTCGGCGTCGAACGCGGGACGTCCGGCTTGGGCCAGCGCGCGCGCAGTTTGCGCCCGCTCTTGTGAGAGCGGATGGCTCGAGAGTAGCGACAGCGCTCCTTCCGGCTCATGCGCCTCACGGCCAAATCGCTCGAACAGATCGGCCAACCTAAGACTATGCAGACCGGCGTTATTCAACAGCTCGATTCCGAGCGAATCGGCATCGCGCTCAGCATTCTGTGTGTACGCCGCCGTAAGTAGCACTGCTCCTACTCCGGCGATTGCTACACCGCCAGCTATGTCGCCGACAATCAGACTTGCGAGAATTGAAACGCTTGCCGCCTTTATCGCAACTTCAAGCGGATGGCGCAGAACTACGTGACCGATCTCATGCGCCAACACGCCGGACAGCTCGTCACCATGCTCGGCAAATTCCAGAAGTCCGCGAAATATCAGGATCTGCCCCCCTGGCAGGGCAAGCGCGTTAGCGGCCTTAAGGTCGACAACGCGAAGGGTGATGATCGGCGGCGGGACAGCCTCCGCAGAAAGCCTTGCGGCAAGTTCGTCGAGCGCCTCCTGTGCGCTTCCGCCGCGACAAGAGCCCACGGCCGCAGAATTGCTTTCGAGCAGGGATAATGTGCCGATGATCTGCTCGGCAATCCGCTCGCCGATGCGTTGCTCCCAGCTTTGGGGAACGATCGCGGCAAACTGTGCTGCCAATTCGGGAATGACGACCTTGAAGAGCAGCACCAATGAGACAATCGCCACAGCCGCCCACAACAGAATCGATCGAAGGGCGGTCCGCCATCCGGGTGTCGTGCGACGGAGGTTTGGACAGCGCGCTGTCAGAGGGACAAGGATATCGGCATCTGCAAGCGTCAAGCGTTCGTCTCCCGCAAAGCCACAACGCAGACGAACCATGTCATCGCTGCCGGTGTCGGCAACGAGACGGATATCGCTCAAATTCCACCGCGCAAGGAAGGCGCCGTTCTCGCTCTCGATTGCCAACACCTCGCCATCGATGGACGCGTTTGCCCTCAGTCCGACGGCCGTAACTCCATCGTGATAGATGGCGGACCAGGTCACCAGAATGACCTAGCCCACATCAAACGCGTCGGCGAGACCCTCGCCGAAACGCGGAGCCGGCTCGGTCGAGCGAACCACCTGCTCCAGAGCCGTCGGATCGGCTATGTCCAATGTCGCACAAATGTGCGCCATCAGCCGATACCGCAACATAAGCGCAATAATCGCGGGTGGACCCAGCAGAAGCGCCAAAACTGAGGTTATGACAATGACCGCCCACAAACCCGGCGCCGCTTCGAGGCCAGCCTCCAGGCCAGAGAGACCAGCGTCGAGCTGTGTTCCAGCCACAATAGAGGTAACGCCTGCCACGAAACCGACGACGATTATGATACCGAAAACGCCTGCGAACAGGGCGACCCCAGTCCAAAGATATATCCAGAAAACCTTCGCCGTCTCGGCCAACGACTCAAACGCGACACCGGCAATCTTCGTTGCGCCGACGAGATATCTGAACTCGCGAACCCGGTACAAAACAAATACGTAAAGCGCGGCTGCGAAGAACAGAAATGCAATGGGAGGAAACGTCACAGCACTTATGACGAATAAGAGGAAGAGGACATAGTTTATCAACCAAACGCCGAACAACGATCGTCCACTGCCGTTGAAGTCAAATTTTGTTGTGCCGTAGCGCGCATTGCTGACGCGATAACCCATCAGCGCAACGCGCATCCATGGGTAGGCAAGCCCCAGACTAAATATTGTAAGCAGGGTCCAACCGAATGCCAGCAGGACGAACCGCATCACCGAACCGTCGAGACCAAATCGGATTCCGCGCCAGATCGTACGGCTTAGGCGATAGCGAAACATCCGGTAAATCGCCACCTGGATCAGCAAAAAAATCAAAAGCACGTAAACAAAGCCCCACGCAGCTTGCGCGCCGTCAGACACGCCAATGAGAACTGTGGATACGAGCTCGTAGACAGTCGCGAGCGGGAACAGCACGGCGAGAGCAATGAGAAATCCGACAAAGAGCTCTTTACCTTGACCCACATACTCTACGGCATCGCCGGCGATTCGAACGTTGTTCCAGAAGTAACGGCGAATCCACGTTTTCGCCCAGAATCTATACAGTCCAAACGTAAGAATGGTGAGCAGAGTATTCTTGAGAACAAGCGATAGGAGTGGGCCTCGCCTTCCAACGAAGCTGACCTCGCTGCGTCGTTCTTCTAGCGCGGCCGCATGCTCAACGGCGTCGAAGGTGCTCATCGCCCGGCTCCTGCGCGGCAGATTTCCATTGCAATCATTTTTGCACGCAGGTAACCGGCCCATCAATCATCGCGCAGCGGACAGGCGCGCCGGTGCACGCAAAAAGGTGATTTCTTGACGCTGACGCGGCCTTCTAGTCTCATGGCGGCCGTCGGCATTGGAACCGGCGAATTGGAACCAAGGAATACCGGGATGGCAAATTGGCGGAAACGCCGGTCCGCAACCAGCGCCGCGATCCTACTTACAGGACTGTTTTTGGGACTGGGAAACATGCCGGCAGCGGCGGCCGACGAGCCGTGGAGCGACATTGTCGCCAAGGCGCGCGGACAGGACGTGTTCTGGAACGCGTGGGGCGGCGATCAGCGGATTAACGCATATATCGCCTGGGTCGGCGCCCGCGTGAAAGCTCTTCACGGCGTTACGCTTAGACATGTGAAACTCGCCGACACCGCCGAAGCCGTGCGCAGGGTGTTGGCTGAGAAAGCGGCCGGCCGCAGCGACGGCGGTTCGGTTGATCTCATCTGGATCAACGGCGAGAATTTCAAGGCCATGAAAGACCAGAATTTGCTGCATGGCCCGTTTGCCGGGGGCCTGCCGAACTTCACGTTCGTCGACACAATAGATAAGCCGACAACGATTCTCGACTTCACAGTCCCCACCGAGGGGTATGAGTCACCCTGGGGCATGGCCAAGCTCGTCTTCATGTACGATACGGCGCGCCTAGCGAATCCGCCGCGCTCGATTGCGGGATTCCTTGACTTCGCGAAATCCAATCCGAGCCGCTTTACGTATCCGGCACCACCCGACTTCATCGGCACGACGTTCCTAAAGCAGGCGCTTTACGAGCTGACGCCTGTGCCGGGAGTCTTGCAGAAACCGGCCGGCGAGAATTTCGATGAGGTAACCGCGCCCCTATGGCGCTTTTTAGAGGATCTGCGTTCCCATCAATGGCGACGCGGCAGGAGTTTCCCAAAGAACGGCCCGGCGCAGCGCCAACTGCTTGATGATGGCGAGGTGGACATCGCAATATCATTTCATCCGGCCGACGCGTCGTCAGCGATCGTCAATGGCCTGCTTCCCAAGACAGCCCGGACTTTCGTTCTCGACCGCGGTACGATCGGCAATACCCACTTCGTAGCGATTCCGTTCAACGCCAGGGCGAAGGAGGGTGCAATGGTAATCGCCAATTTCTTGCTATCGCCTGAGGCCCAGGCTGAGAAACAGAACCCGCAGATTTGGGGCGATGACACCGTCTTAGCAATGGATCGGCTGACCGCGCGAGACCGCAGGATGTTTGAGAACTTGCCGCGTGGCATTGCTACTCTACCGCCCGACAAATTGGGGGCAACGCTTCCTGAACCGCACCCGTCGTGGATGACGCGGATCGAAAAATCGTGGCTCCAGCGCTACGGGCAATAGGGGACGCGTAGGGTCCGATGCTGCGCTGGATTCCCGCGCTTACCCTCACCCTTTTTCTGGCACCTGTCGCCGCAGGTCTTATCGGCACCGTCCTACCGTCCTTCGGTCTGATGCCGGCGCTTGGCGGTACGACCTTCTCGCTGGACCCATGGCGCGAACTTGTCGCCTGGCCCGGCATCGGGGCTTCCTTGCGTCTTTCGATAACAACGGGCCTTGCAGCCACGGCGATTTCGCTTGTTGTCGTCTTCGCCTGCTGTTCGACTTGCCACGGGACGCGGTTGTTCGGCACTTTGCGCCGTCTCATCTCGCCCCTCCTGTCCGTGCCGCACGTTGCGGTCGCTATCGGCCTCGCCTATCTGATCGCACCTTCGGGCTGGATCTTGCGCTCCGTTTCCCCTTGGGCGACCGGATGGGAGCTGCCGCCCGACCTGGCGACAGCGCCGGATCCCTACGGATTGTCCTACACCGCCGCACTGGTCCTGAAAGAAGTGCCATTTCTTCTGTTAATGACCATCGCGGCACTTGGGCAAACGCGCGTCAACGAAACGCTCGCAATCGGTCGCTCACTCGGCTATGGCGCTGCAACGGCGTGGCTCAAGACAGTACTCCCGCTTGTCTATCCCCAGATTAGGCTGCCCATTTTGGCGGTCCTCGCATTCTCAACGTCTGCCGTCGACGTCGCGCTCATTCTCGCGCCGAGTACACCGCCTCCCCTCGCCCCGCTTGTCTTGCGATGGTTCAACGATCCCGATCTGACACGGCATTTTCTCGCCGCAGCAGGCGCCAGCCTGCAGCTCGCAGTCGTTATCTTAGCTGTGGCGTTTTGGCACGTGCTCGAATGGGTTGTCGCTCGACTGGGCCGTCGCTGGACCACAGGCGGCAGTCGGGGCCGAGCCGGCGGCCTTGGTCGCAGGGCGTCGGTTGGCATCATGATCGTCGCAATATGCGGCGGCTTCCTAAGCCTCATAGGCATGGCGACGTGGTCGTTTGCCCGCCGCTGGCGTTACCCCGACGTGCTGCCAAGCGAATGGACGTTTGCCAACTGGACGCGCCAGGCTGACAGCCTTCTTTGGCCGTTGTGGACCACCGTATCGGTGGGCCTCGCCGCAGCGGTCATCGCCCTCGCACTGGTGTTGGGGTGTCTTGAGAACGAGCAGCGCTACGGACTACAGCCGACAACGAGGGCATTGTGGTTGCTCTATACACCGCTTCTTATCCCCCAGGTCGCATTCCTGTTCGGCGGCCAGGTGCTGCTTTCCTGGGCCGGGTTCTCAGGGACTTGGCCCGCGCTGGTATGGAGCCACTTGTTATTTGTGCTGCCCTACATATTTCTTTCGCTGACCGATCCCTTCCGCAAACTTGATGAACGCTACGTCCGCAGCGCGCTTTGTCTTGGGGCAAGCCCGGCGCGAACCTTCTGGCAGGTGAAAATGCCGATGCTATTGCGGCCAGTGCTCGTTGCGCTTGCCGTCGGTTTTGCCGTAAGCGTCGGCCAGTACTTGCCGACGGTGTTCGCGGGCGGCGGGCGCTACATCACCTTGACGACGGAGGCAGTGAGCCTTGCGGCCGGCGCAGATCGTCGTGTCATAGGCGTTTACGTTTTTCTCCAGGCGGCATTGCCATTTGTCGCGTTTGTCGTCGCACTTGGCTTGCCGGCCTGGTTGTATCGTGACCGCCGCGCCCTTAGGGTGGCCCAATGACCGCTTCGGATATGGAAACGCGTTGGCCTCGCAAGTAGACAAACTGGAATTTGTCGGCGTTGGCTTTTCGCTGCGTGGCGAACGGCTTTTTGGTCCACTGTCTTTGACCGTAGCGCCCGGCGAGATCGTGACGGTCATGGGTCCGAGCGGCTCGGGAAAGTCGACGTTGTTGGCGTTCGCCTGCGGAACCCTTGATCCAGCGTTTGCAACCGAGGGAAGGGTATTGCTCAACGGTGTTGACGTCACACACTTGCCGCCGGAGGAGCGGCGAATGGGAATCCTGTTCCAGGACGACCTTCTATTCCCGCACCTGTCCGTTGGAGAGAATCTAGCCTTTGGTTTACCGCGCGGACTGGCGGCGGACGAACGCCGTGGACGGGTCACGTCAGCCCTGGCAGATGCGGATCTAGAGATGTTCTCGGAGCGTGACCCGGCGACGCTTTCCGGAGGGCAGCGCGCGCGCGTCGCCCTGTTGCGGACGCTTGCAGCCGAGCCACGCGCGCTTCTCCTCGATGAGCCGTTCTCGAAATTGGATGCGCGCCTGCGTGAACGGTTTCGACGCTTCGTCTTCGACCACGCGCTTGAGCAATCGCTGCCGACGCTACTCGTCACCCACGATCCTGCAGATGCGGCAGCCGCTGGCGGGCCCATCGTCGAGATTGGCCCAGTCCTCGCGGACGGCGCACCGCACGGCGAGGCCGGCCGTGAACGAGATCCGCGTCTCGGCGGGCTTGCGCCGGTGATCGAATAGCTTCATGTTTTATCCCCAAGACCGGCGGAAAATAAGCCTTTCTCATCCCCTACTGGACAAGATGCGTTCCTGATCTACAATGATTGGTCGGCACGAGAACGGAGATGCGCCAGTGAGTTTGCAGGGAGCCGAGAGCCATCTGTACCAGGCTGTCACGCAGGACATCAAAGTCGTGGTGAAGCCATTCTACCTGGAGGACCAGTCGTCTCCAGGCGAAAACCATTTTGTCTGGGCCTATCACGTGCGCATTGAAAATAATGGCGGCAAGACCGTGCAGCTGCGCAATCGCTATTGGAACATCACGGATTCGCTTGGTCGCATCCAGGAAGTGCGCGGGCCGGGAGTAGTCGGCGAGCAGCCGGTTTTGGAGCCGGGCGAGACATTTGAGTATACTAGCGGTACGCCACTGCCGACGCCGTCTGGCATCATGGTAGGGCGCTACCAGATGGAAAGCAGCGACGGCAATCGATTTGAGGTCGACATTCCAGCATTCTCGCTCGACAGCCCGTACCAGCCGGTCCAGCTTCACTAGAGTGATCTTCGTCCCCAGCCGCCGTCAGGACTGTCGTCCAGGACGAAGCGCTTGACGGGGTGCAGCCGGGAGCGCACAAAACCGGCGAAATCGAGCCTGAAGTAATCGAGCTATGTGTTTGAGGAAGAAGGATGGATGACGTGACTACGCGCGAGGCGTCCGGCCGAAGCCGCTTGGTGGAGATCGAAGGTGAACGGCAGCCTGAAGAGGCGCCGCCCAAACGCAAGGAAGTCGAGGATGCCGTTCGCACACTGATCCGATGGGCGGGCGACGACCCGGATCGTGACGGATTGCGGGAGACGCCGGCGCGCGTCGTGCGGTCCTACGAAGAGTTCTTCTGCGGATACGCGGAGGATCCGGTTTCCCTGCTGCAGCGCACCTTTGAGGAGACCGACGGCTACGACGAAATCGTCATGCTGCGCGACATCCTCTTCGAGTCGCATTGCGAACACCACATCCTCCCGATCATCGGCAAAGCACATGTCGCCTATCTTCCGGGCAACCGGGTGGTTGGCATCAGCAAGCTGGCGCGGCTCGTCGAGGTCTATGCAAAACGCCTACAGATTCAGGAGAAGATGACGGCACAGATTGCCAATACGATCGAAAATGTGCTGCAGCCGAAGGGCGTTGCCGTGGTCATCGAGGCAACGCACCAATGCATGACGACCCGAGGTATTCACAAGGCTGGGGTGACTATGGTGACGAGCCGCATGCTAGGCGAGTTCCGCAGCGATGCCAAAACACGTCGCGAGTTCTTGGCCATGATCGGCACCCACCGCATTGGCACTGGAGACTAGCGAACCAAGGTCCGCGCCGACACGCTGAAGCCGCCCTTCCGGGAAGGCAGCCCTGAGCCCGTGATCGATTTTCGCCCCATCCTATTTATCACCGGCATCCTGATGTCGACTTTGGCGATGGCGATGTGCATTCCGGCCATCGCCGACGCCACCTCAGGCAATCCCGATTGGCAGGTGTTCGCAGGCTCCGCTACGCTCACGCTCTTCATTGGCGTCATGCTGATGCTGACCATGCGCTCGACGATTCGCCACCTGACACTGCATCAGGCATTCGTTTTGACGACGCTCTGTTGGATCGTCACCCCGACGTTCGCCGCCCTGCCGTTTTCGTTCGCCGACCTGGAATTGAGTTACACCGATGCCTTCTTCGAAGCGATGTCAGGCGTCACGACGACTGGGGCCACGGTCATCACCGGCCTCGACTCGGCGCCGCCCGGAATACTCTTGTGGCGCGCTATTCTGCAATGGCTCGGCGGCATTGGCATCATCGCCATGGCAATCGCTGTTTTGCCGATGTTGCGGGTCGGCGGCATGCAGCTTTTCCATATGGAATCTTCAGATACATCGGAGAAAGTATTGCCGCGCACGGCGCAGATCACGGCCTGGATTGCTGTCATTTATCTGGTGCTCACCTTGCTTTGCGCGCTTGCCTACCGGCTGGCGGGCATGGGGGGGTTCGACGCTTGGGCACATGCCATGACAACGATCGCGACGGGCGGCTTTTCCACTCACGACCAATCCATCGGCCACTTCGCAAGTCCTGCAGTCGATGCCATCGCAACGATCTTCATGTTGGCAGGCGCACTGCCCTTTGTGCTCTATTTGCGTTTCATTCGTGGGCAGCGTCGCGCCCTCATTACCGACAGCCAGGTCCGGCTATTTGCGCTGATTGTCTTCGCCGCTGTTGTTGTCACGTCACTCCATCTCGTTGTCAGCCTCGATTTGCACTCAATTTCCGCGTTCCGCTTCGCCGCTTTCAACGTCGTCTCGATGATGACGGGTACGGGGTACGCGACGGACGACTTCAGCCAATGGGGCAGCTTCGCCATTGTCCTGCTGTTCTTTGTCATGTTCACCGGCGGCTGCGCCGGCTCGACAACATGCGGTCTGAAGGTATTCCGGTTACAAGTGCTTGCGGGAACGGCCATCACGCAAATTCGACAGCTGACACAGCCGCACGGAGTGTTCATCACTTACTACAACGGCAAGCCGGTCCCCGAGTCCGCTGTCGACTCGGTCACGAGCTTCTTCTTTCTTTACGTTACCTGCTTCACGGCGTTGGCGGTTGCATTGGGATTGACGGGCATGGATTTCCTGACGGCCGCGTCCGGAGCCGCCTCGGCTATCGCCAATGTTGGGCCGGGATTAGGACCCGTAATCGGTCCCGCTGGCACCTACGCGCCGCTAGGGGACTCGGCCAAATGGATGCTCGCCGGCGGCATGCTGCTCGGCCGCTTGGAACTGCTTACCGTGCTGGTGCTGCTGGCGCCCGCCTTTTGGCGACGCTAAAAGCACAGTAACCGAGGGAGTGCTGCCGATGACACCCGTCGAGCTGATCGAAAGGCTGGTCTCCTTCGACACGGTCTCTGCCAACTCCAACCTTGAACTAATTGACTTCGTCAGCAGCTATCTGGGCGACCAGGGGATCGAGGCCCAGGTCCTTCTCAACGAAGAGAAAACGAAAGCCAACCTGTTGGCGACAATAGGCCCATCGGTAAAGGGTGGCGTCGCACTGTCCGGCCACACCGACGTTGTGCCGGTTGCGGGACAACCGTGGGACACCGATCCGTTCACAGTGGTTGAGCGGGACGGCAAACTCTATGGCCGAGGCACTGCCGACATGAAGAGCTTCATCGCCATCGCGCTGGCATTGCTTCCGGAAATGCTGGCGCAGCCGCAGCGCCATCCCATCCACTTTGCGTTCTCCTACGACGAGGAGATTGGCTGCCGGGGTGCGCCGCATCTCATAGCGGCCATGGTCGAAGGCCTACCCCAGCCGAGTGCGGTGATCGTCGGTGAACCGACCGACATGCGCGTCGTCAATGCTCACAAGGGCGCTAATTCCTTCACGACCGAAGTGACAGGGCATGAGGTTCATTCGAGCCAGCCGCATCGAGGCGTGAGTGCGGTCATGACCGGGGCTCGACTGATCGCCTTTCTCGACGCAATCGCGGCCGAAAAACGGGCGGCGGCCGATCCGGCATGCGGCTTCGATCCGCCTTACTCGACGATTCATGTCGGCACTGTCCAAGGCGGCACTGCGCTCAACATCGTCGCCCGCCGCTGCACCTTCGAATGGGAAATGCGTCATGTTCCGGACGACGACCCGGAGGCCGTGTTCCAACGCTTCGAGCGATTGTGCAGCGACGAAATTGAACCGGCCATGCGTGTGGTAGCGCCCGAAACGGGCATCTCGACGCGCCGCGTCGCAAGCGTTCCTGGCCTCACGGTCGTCGAGGAATCCGAGGCGGAAATACTGGCCCGTACGCTCAGCGGTGCCAATCGCAGCTATACGGTGGCCTACGGTACCGAGGCAGGTTTGTTTCAACAGGCGGGCATGGCGGCCATCGTCTGTGGCCCCGGCTCGATCGACCAGGCGCACCAGCCGAACGAATGGATTTCACTCGACCAAGTCGAGGCTGGCACCGCCTTTATCCGCAAGCTGATCGAAAACCTGCGCTAGGGGTGCTGCCCGCTACCTCAGAAACGCTGCCAAATGTTTGCGGATCTGCTCTTCCATGGCGCTGTCGAAGTCGGCCATCAGCGTCTCCGTCAACGCAAACCACGTCTTCTCCCGCTCCGCCAGCGTAACGCTCTCACGCACGCTGCGGCTGCGCTTTGCCTCCGCCTCGGCTCGGGCTGTCAGCTGACGATTGAGGTCGGCCGCGTCGATGACCACCCGCACCGTCGCGTCGTAGCGTTCGGATTGGTCGGTCGTAAAAAAGCCTTTCAAGCCCGTGCTCTTCTTGAGCGCGACTTCGACGACCGAGGCCTCGACGATCGTCACGACGGCACGCCCGGACGCACCCACAGCCTGCAGACGTTCAGCCGCCCAGCGCTTTGCGGCGGTGGCCGGCGGCACAGGAAATTCATACTCGACATTAGGAGGGCGCAGCGTCGACTGGAAGGTAACGACAATGTCGATCACCGCCACATTGAGCGAGATAGGCGTCAAATGCCTGAAGGTGATCTCGGATAAGGCGCGCTGTTCGACCGGCGTCTCGCAGGCTGCCACCGCCAGGGACAGGAAAAATGCGGCCAAGCACCAGCGCCCACGGATCGGCCTGCGCGCACTGTTTCCGCCCGTTGTCGTCATGAATCGATCCCGCGTAGCGCGCGTCAAGGTTGGGTTCCTTTCAGATTTGCCAGTTCGGTCTCGCCGAACACTTGACTGCAACTACAGAACTGGCAGGTTACGACAACTCGGCCCTCGACCGTCAGATCGTCGATTTCGGCAGGCGGCAGTGCGGCCAGGATCGAAGCGGCGCGCCCTCGCGAACAACGGCAGGCGAAACTCAGAGGCTGGCGCCGGTAAACGCGAACACCATCCTCGTGGAACAGCCGGTAGAGCAAGGCGTCGGGCGTAAGCTCAGGCGCGAGCAGATCCTCCGATCTTGCTGTCGCCATATAGGCCAGGGCACGCCGCCACGCGTCCTCCATCGCTTCTCGCTCGGCGCTCAACTCATCCTCCGGCTGGCGCTGCAGCATGAGGGCGCCGGCCCGCCAGCCTTCCGCCCTCTGCTGACCAGCACCGACAAGCACAGCCGCCGAAAACTGCAGGGACTGCTGAAAATAGTGGTGAACGCAGTCGGCGATTGTGCGGCCTTGCAATTCGACCAAGCCTTGGTAGTGCTGAGTCGGATCGCCCGCATCTACCGTGAAAGCGACGTAGCCGGCACCAATGAGGCGCGGAACAGGCGCCGCTGCGACAGCATCATCGTCAGGCACTGGGCCTAAGACATTGGCATACCCCCGCAGGCCGCCATCGCTCGTCACATCGGCGACCAACATCTTGACTGGCCCATCGCCCTTAATCTGAAGCGAGAACACACTTTCGTATTTGAGCGCGGCCGCCAACGCCGCGGTCAATGCCAGGCATTCGCCCAGCAGTCGTGCTACGGGCGTCGAATAGTCGTGCCGCCTTAATATTTCGTCGACCGTCGGTCCAAGGCGCACCAGCCTGCCATGCAAAGCCGAGGCTTCGATCTGAAATGGTTGCACCAGGTCGTCGTCGGGTACGGTCAAGCAAGACACCAGGAAAGAATGCCCTTTTGGGCGTGAAGACGATTCTCTGCCTCATCCCAGACGACGGATTGCGGCCCATCGATCACACTTGCCGTGACTTCCTCGCCGCGATGGGCCGGTAAGCAGTGCATGAACACGGCGTCGGGTTTGGCGAACGCCATCAGCCGGTCATCGACCTGAAAGGGTCGCAGCAAATTGTGCCGGCTTTGCGATTTGTCGCCCATCGAGAGCCACGCGTCTGTGACAACGCAGTCCGCGCCCGCTGCTGCCTCGGCGGCATCCCCGGTCAAGTGTATTCTACCGCCACACTTCTTTGCCCAGGCCAAAACGTGTGCCGGCGGTGACAACGTGTCGGGGCAGGCGAGACGAAGCTCGAACCCGAAGGCGACGGCGGCATGAATCCAACTTGTCGCCACGTTGTTGCCATCGCCGCTCCAAGCGACGACCTGGCTGCCAATGGGCCCGCGCCGTTCCTCGATCGTCATCACATCGGCCATCACCTGGCAGGGATGCGTTTGATCGGTCAATCCGTTGATAACGGGCACGCTCGCATGGTCCGCGAACTCAGCCAGCTTATCCTGCGCGCTTGTGCGGATCATGATGGCATCTACATAGCGCGAAAGAACGCGGGCCGTATCGGCGATGCTTTCGCCCCGGCGGAGCTGCGTGTCATCGGCCGAGAGATCGACGGCGTCGCCACCAAGCTGGCGCATGCCAACATGGAAGCTGACGCGTGTACGTGTCGAAGGTTTCTCGAACACCATCGCCAACATCTTGCCTTCGAGCGGGCGCGGGCTATCGCTAAGACCGTCCTTGAACGCCACGCCGCGCTCTAGGATATCGCGCAACGTCGCCTGGTCGAACCGATCAATATCGAGGAAGTGCCTTGGTTCAGCCACGGCCCGAGGTCCATTCGCCAGCGACACGATCGAGAATGGCAACTGCTTCATCAACATGGCTATGTTCGATCGTCAGTGGTGGCAGCAGGCGAACAACGTTGTCGGCTGCAACCACCGTCAACAGTCCTGCTTCGCGGAGCCGCGTCATCATGTCTGCGTTCGGCACAACGCACTTGAGCCCCAGCATGAGGCCCATGCCGCGCCACGCTTCAAACACTTTCGGATGGTTCTCCACCAATCCATCCAGCTTTGTCTGGAGAGAGAGAGCGCGCGCATCAACTTGGTCAAGGAAGCCTTCGCCCAAGAGGACGTCGAGTACCGCGTGGCTTGCCGCCATCGCCAGTTGGTTGCCACCGAAGGTACTGCCGTGTAGACCGGCGGTCATACCTCGTGCCGCGTCTTCGGTCGCCATCACTGCGCCCATCGGGAAGCCGCCGCCAATACCTTTCGCCGCCGCCATAACGTCGGGCTCGATGCCGCCCCATTCGTAGGCCCACAATTTTCCAGTCCGGCCCATGCCGCACTGGACCTCATCGAGAAACAAGAGCAATCCAAACTCATCGGCAGTCGCGCGCAGACCCTGCAGATACTGCCCGTCTGGAGTATGCATGCCACCTTCACCCTGCACGGGCTCGACGAGGATCGCCGCTGTTTCATGGGTTATCGTTGCACGCAACTCATTGTGGTTACCGAACGGCACCTGGTCGAAACCGTCGGCCATTGGGCCAAAACCGTCGAGATGCTTCGGATTCTGGGCTGCCGCCAGCGTTGCAAGCGTGCGGCCATGGAACGAGTCTGAGCAGGTGATAATGCGCCAGCGCTCGGGATTTCCACCCGCACTTTGGTAGCGGCGGACGAGCTTGATGCCGCCCTCGACTGCCTCGGCGCCTGAGTTGCAAAAGAACACAGTATTGGCGAAGGAATGGTCAGCCAGCCGCTCCGCGAGCCGTTCCTGCTCCGGAATCCGATAAAGATTTGATGTATGCCACAGTTTGGCTGCCTGCTGTGTGAGCGTCTTAACAAGATGCGGATGGGCATGGCCAAGAGAATTGACAGCGATGCCAGCGCAAAAATCGAGATAACGCCGACCTTCGTCTTTGTCGAAGAGATAGACGCCTTCGCCGTGGCTGAAGGCAATATCGACCCTCGCATAGGTCGGCATAACAGCGGGAATCATGGGTTATCCCCCACGTGTCGCGGAGATAAATAGATAAACAAATGGTCTGCGAAAACCGCGGAGTATCTGCATTCGACCACGAGCTGTCAACTTGAGCCGCGGTCGAATCGTTCCGCCGTGTGTGCTGGAAACACAACGGCGGCGACGCATTCTACGCCGCCGCCGTACCACCGTTGGTCGATGTCTAATAGGAGGGGCAAGGTTGACTACCGACCTCACAGCCACCACACCTTCCCGCCGATGCGGGATCGATCTGGTTGGGTCGATTTTTGCGCGACCCCCGTCCCGATGCAGTGACGGTGGTCACAGGCAGAGACTATTTTCGTACGATGTATTCTGCGAATGCGGATGCCGGAAGCAGGCGCATGGCGAAAAGCCCGAAAAACGAAATCGATCGCACGCAGGGCCGCCGACGTAGCCCGAAAAAGCCACAGCGCAGTCGTTGAGGAACGCTGCCCTCTATTATCTCCAGCGTTACGCCTCGTCAGCCGAGAACCTGCGCCGTGTCCTGATGCGCCGCGTGGAGCGCGCATCGCGTACACATGAAACCGACGTCGCGGCGTGCGCTGAAATCGTTTCCGAGATCATTGCCCGCTACCGCGAGACAGGCCTATTGGACGACGAAGCCTACGCAACGGCGCAGGCGCAAAGTCTTCACCGTCGCGGTACGTCCCTGCGTGCAATCCGCGCTCGACTGTATGGCAAAGGCGTCGCGCGCGAGACTATTGAGCAGGCGCTCTCGGCTCTAGATGGTGAGGCGAGGGATCCCGACATTACTTCCGCTGCCATCGTTGCGCGGCGGCGTCGACTTGGACCGTGGCGGATTTCAGGGCGGTCCGATTACCGCAAAAGAGATCTTGCCGTGCTCGCGCGCCGAGGATTCTCCTTTGCAATCGCCAGCCAAGTCATCGATGCCGAGAGTGTCGAGTTCCTCGAAGCGATGGCGGAAGTGCAAGAAGAAAATGTGTAGCGTGGTCGTAGCGAATTTGCACTCGTTAGTGAGCTGCACGCTTGTCTGGCGCCACACGTGCGGCTGGCGCGCGGCCAGGCAAAACGACAAACCGGCGCCGGCGTTGGGCGATCACCTTGCTCGGGCTCGCCGCATAGATCTGTTTGCCGGCTTCAATCAGCAATACGCCCGCAAAGCCCTCGAACCAGCGGCTACCGATTTTCTCTACCGCGGTGGCCGATGTCAGCATCACTTTCCAATCGATTGGCGGTAGATAGAGCGCGCGCGCTGTCTGCAACGGCGTGAACATGCACTCGCGAAGGAGACGGGCCAATTGCCCACGGCTGTAAGGGTGACCGTGGCCGAATGGGGTTCGGTCCAAGCGCGCCCATATTCCGCGTCGGTTAGGAACGACAATGAGAAGGCGCCCGCTGTCGTTCAGAACTCGCCAAGCCTCACGCATCATCGCGCGAAGTTGCTCGCTGCTTTCGACAACATGGACCATAAGTAGCCGGTCGACGGAAAGGTCGGGGAGTGGCAGCTCAGCCTCGTCAGCCAAGGCAACTTGACCCGCTTCGCCGCTAGGCCAGTGCATAATGCCCTGCCCGGCCGGCATCACCGCAAAGACGCGTTCGGCCTCGTCGCGAAATGGCCTGAGAAACGGCGTCGCATAGCCCATACCGGCAACGACTTTTCCGTGAACATCGGGCCAAAGAGTGCGAACGCCGCGTCGAATCATGCGCCGCGCGGTTTGGCCGAGGCTCGACACGTAGAAATCGTTGAGGTCGACGACATCCGTCCACATGATATTGAATACTACCATAATCTCCGCTGCCTCGGCAGCTCTCGGAGCGCAAACCCTGGTCGATTATTGCGCACGGATGGTATTGTCCAGGCATGCTTATTCCTCTGCGTCGACGACAAATTGCACCAGGGCAGGCGCGCGAACTTGCTGCGCGGCGGCTGATGATTGTCGTAGTTTGCGCGCTGGCCGCCGGTGCATGTGCGCCAACCATTCGCACGGCGCCGATCGATCCCGCCGATACGGCGGCCGAGCTGAAGTTGCAGCGAGAAATCGTCCTCGAGTCCCTCGTCGAGGATCAACTCCGCCTCCACAAGATTGGCTTTCGCGTGGCGAGCGCCGCGGCCGACTTATGCGAAGAGAAGGTTCGGCCGAGTTACGGCTATTACGTCGTCAATGAAAGCGAATGGGGGCCGAATCTGCATGAAGCGGCCCGCACGCTCTATGGATTGGACGAAGGTCTCACTGTACTCGGTGTCGCTCCGGGGTCAGGGGCGGGCGCTGCAGGACTGCAACGCGGCGACAAGATTCTCGCCGTCGGCGGGCAGGACCAGCCTCGCGAGACGCAGTCCATGCCTAAGTTCACGAAGCGCGTCAAGGAAGCCAAAGGCAAGCAGATTGCCCTAAGGATCGGCGGAGACCGGCCTCGCACTGTTGTCGTCGAGGCAACTTCGGTGTGCGCCTATTCAATGCAACTTGCGGCTAACGAGTCGATCAACGCCTTCGCCGACGGTGAAAATGTCGTCGTCACCCGCGCGATGATGCGCTTTGCCCGCGACGACCTGGAGCTCGCGCTCGTGTTGAGTCACGAGCTGGCCCACAACGTCATGAACCATTTGACCGCAAAGCTCGCCAACGCAGTACCGGGCCTGCTTCTCAACCTCGTCTTCGCAGGACTCGGCGTCAACACCGGGGGCACGTTCTCGAAGGTTTCCGGCAGCGCTTACTCACAGGACTTCGAGGCTGAGGCCGATTATGTCGGGCTTTATTATTTGGCGCGTGCCGGATATCCGATCGATGACGCGCCGAAGTTCTGGCGGCGTGTGGCCGCACTTAACCCCAAGGCCGTGAGCCATGCGACCTCTCACCCCACCACTGCGACAAGGTTCGTAGGCCTTCGAAACGCGGTCAAAGAGATCGCATCGAAGCTTAGCGATGGCCAACCATTGGTGCCAAATTTCAAGCAATGAGGTGTCGTCACAAGCGTCTACTCCCCTGCGGTTCGCTGCGCCGCCGACAGGCGGATGATACGCTTCGTCTCATCCCACATTTCAAGCGTGTCCAATCGGTCGACGGATGCCCAGCACACCTCCGCCGCATCGTCCCCGGCGCTGGCTTCGCCAGCCTGCCATTCGGCACTGAAGTCAACCAGGGTGTAGTGGTACTCGATGCGGTCTGCGCCGCCGCAGGTTATCGAATCGACGACGTCGAGGAGCTTTGTCAGTGTCACGGCCAACCCCGTTTCCTCGGCCACCTCACGTAGCGCCGCTTCGCGTGCCGTTTCACCGAACCGTTGCCTTCCGCCGGGGAGGCTCCACTGGCCGGCCCTTGGTTCGTTACCGCGTTTGACGAGAAGAACCTCGTCGCCCCGCCAAACGACGACACCTACGCCCACCTGCGGCAACTGTCGAGTATCACGCGTCACGCCAAATCCCTAAACTTGCGGTGAACTCCCAGAGTACCAACTTTCGTATTACACCGACGGTGATCTATCCCAACTTTCACACTTGGCGCGCGCCGACTAACATGTCGATCGCAGCTCGCGGTCTATGCGCGCAACCAAGCGAGGAGGTAACGGTATGGACAATCGCAACCTTGGGCTAAGCGGCCTCAAGGTATCACCGCTCTGCGTCGGAACTATGCTGTTTCACGACGCCGAAAGCGAACGCGAGGCCGAACGCATCGTCGAATTGGCGCGCGAAACCGGCGTGAATTTCATAGATACCGCAGAAAGCTATGGCCGGGGCGAGTCCGAGCGCATTGTCGGCCGCCTCATCGCGCGCCACCGTGAAAAATGGGTGCTCGCGACGAAGGCCGGAAGCGTCGGCGGGGATGATTCGTATCAGCAGGGGCTCAGCCGCAGGTGGATGCTGCGCGAAATCGACCACAGCCATAAGCGGCTTGGAACGGACTATGTGGACATCTGGTATCTTCACATGCCCGATGAGACGACGCCCCTTGAAGAGTCGATCGCCGCCGGCAAGGTCACCTACTGGGGATTCTCCAATTATCGCGGCTGGCAAGTCGGTGAGATTGTCAGCCTTGCCGACTCGCTGGGCGTGCCGCGCCCGATCGTCTGCCAGCCGCTATACAACGCGCTCAACCGAACGCCCGAGACCGACATGCTTCCGGCCTGCGACCATTATGGAATTGCCGTCGTACCGTATTCTCCATCGCCCGTGGTGTGCTTACAGGCAAATACGAACCAGGCAAGAAGCCGCCCAAGGGCAGCCGGGCCCACGGTGGCGACCAGCGCACGATGGAAACCGAGTATCGTGAAGAATCCATCGTCATCGCCAAGCAGATCCAGGCCTATGCGGAGAAACGTGGGATGACGGCTTTGCAATACGCAATTCTGTGGCTACTCAATAACGCTGTCGTTACGAGCGTTGTCGCCGGACCTCGGACGTTTGAACAGTGGCAAGACTATGTGGGCGCGCTCAAGCACGAGTTCACTGCCGAGGACAAGGCGTTCCTTGATCGGCTAGTGCCTTCAGGACATCCCTCGACGCCGGGCTTTACCGACCCACGCTATCCGCATACTGGCCGCATGGCACTTACCGGTTGAGGCGACGCGCCACACGTTTGCGCTATCGCGCTGGCCGGTCTTGGTAGCCGTCCAACTGTGACGCCGCAATCTGGCGATGTTATGTTCGTGCCACCGCGGCACATTGTCGCCCAACCTGATCCGCGACCCGATGGTAGCAACGACCCCACGCACCGTTGGCGAACTTCTTCAAATCGGCCAGGACGACGACACGGCACTTGTCGCTCCGGGCCGGCGGCGCTCAGTTATGCGGGTTTGCGGCGCCAAGCTCATGTGACGGCGGCGGCACTTGGCGCACTCGGCATCGAACACAATGATCGCGTCGCAATCGTACTGCCGAACGGACCAGAGATGGCGAGCGCCTTTCTTAGTATTGCGGCAGCGACAACAACGGCGCCTCTAAACCCGTCCTATCGCGAGGCGGAGTTCGAGTTCTACCTGACCGACCTCAGCGCCAAAGCCCTGGTCGTCGAACAATCCAGCACCTCGCCCGCGATCGCGGTGGCCAAATCCCAGGGACTCCGAGTCATCGAGATTTCCTGGACGGACGATGATCCAGCGGGGACATTCGCTTTCTCGGATGTTCCGGATGCCTCAAATGACACGTCGAGCGGCGCGTTGCCTGCCGACGTTGCGCTCGTCTTGCATACTTCCGGCACGACCTCGCGACCAAAAATCGTGCCCCTTTGCCAAGTAAATCTGGCCGCGTCGGCGCAAAACATCGTGCGAGCCATTGGCCTTTCGCCATCGGACAGTTGCCTCAACGTGATGCCGCTCTTCCACATCCATGGGCTAATGGCGGCGGTTCTTGCGTCCGTAGCGGCCGGCGGTTCGGTCTTCTGTTGCCCCGGATTCAACGCTCTCAGGTTCTTCGCCTGGCTCGACGAGGCGAAACCCACTTGGTACACGGCGATACCGACCATGCATCAAACGATCCTAGCGCGTGCGGGACGCAATCGAGAAAGCATTGCGCGCGCGCAGCTTCGCCTAATCCGCTCATCATCCGCTTCGCTGCCGCCACAGGTCATGAAGGACCTTGAGGAAACCCTCGAGGCGCCCGTGATCGAGTCCTACGGCATGACGGAAGCGAGCCATCAAATGGCGAGCAACCCGCTGCCTCCGAAACTGCGTAAGGCGGGAAGCGTCGGGCTGGCAGCAGGGCCGGAAGTGGAAATAATGGACTCCAGGGGCGAACTTCTTGAGCTTGGCGAAATCGGCGAGGTCGTGATCCGCGGTGAAAACGTGTTCGACGGCTACGAGAACAGTCCGCAAGCGACAGCCGACGCCTTTACCGAGGACTGGTTCAGGACCGCCGATCAGGGAGTTATCGACGCCGACGGATATCTCGCAATTACCGGACGACTCAAGGAGCTTATCAACCGGGGCGGCGAGAAGATCTCGCCGCTTGAAGTCGATGAGGTCATCATGGACCACCCCGCTGTGGCCCAAGTCGCGACCTTCGCCCTGCCGCATGACACGCTAGGAGAGGACGTCGCCGCGGCGGTCGTATTGCAAGATGGCGCTGATGTAGGCGAACAGGAAATTCGGGAATTTGCGGCTGAGCGACTTGCCAACTTCAAGGTACCGCGCCGGATCATCATTCTTGACGAGATCCCGAAGGGCGCCACAGGCAAGCTCCAACGCATTGGTCTTGCTGAGAAACTGGGGCTCGCCTGAGGCGCGGCAGAAATGAGGATTTGCATCTACGGCGCCGGTGCGATCGGCGGTCTGCTGGGCGCAGAACTAGCGCTCGCCGGCCTCGATGTATCGTTGATCGCCCGCGGACCGCATCTGCAGGCAATCCAGCGTGAAGGACTGCAGTTGATCCGCGATGGCAACTCGCGCATCGCCCATCCCGCCGCAACCGATGACCCATCGGAGCTCGGCCGGCAGGACTTTGTGATCGTCACGCTGAAGGCCCATTCGGTCCCCGGCGCCGTCGACGCGATGCTGTCGTTGATTGGGCCCGAGACCGTCATTGTCACAGCCATGAACGGCATGCCGTGGTGGTACTTTTATGGTCTTGAGGGACCTTACCGAGACCATCAACTTGTGAGCGTCGATCCGGGGGCCAAACAGTGGGCGGGACTTGGCCCGCAGCGCGCCATCGGCTGCGTCGTTTATCCGGCAGCGGAAGTCGAACGACCTGGTCGTATTCGCCATGTTGAAGGCGATCGATTTACCCTTGGCGAACCCGATGGCAGCCGCAGCAACCGCGTAACACATCTATCCGAAGCCCTGATCGCCGCCGGCTTCAAAGCACCGGTGCGGCCACGCATTCGCGATGAAATATGGATAAAGCTTTGGGGAAATCTGAGCTTCAACCCGATCAGCGCCCTGACGGAGGCGACGCTGGCCGAGATTTGTGCCGATTCGAGAACCCGCTCGGTCGCCCGCGCCATGATGGTCGAAGCTCAACAGATTGGCGAAGCGGTCGGCGCGCGCTTCGCAATCGACGTCGACAAACGGATCGATGGGGCGGCCGCTGTCGCTGCACATCGGACATCCATGCTGCAGGACCTCGACCGCGGACGTCCAATGGAGATCGACGCTTTGGTGACGGTCGTGCAGGAGCTCGGTCACCTGACTGGAATCGAGACACCGGCGATCGACACAGTGCTCGCGCTGGTGCGTCTGCGAGCAAAAATTGCCGGCTGTTATGAAGGATGAGAAGTGAGTTGGCGATGGCAATGCCCGGACGCGCGTGAGGAACGCTTGACGCAAGACCCGAAGAGCGCGTTATTACGACCGCCGCGTCGATTTCTCAGCAGGCGCGCGTTGTTTCAATTCCGCACACTCAGCGTCCATACTCCGTGACTAAGACCTCCTCCACTGCCTTTACCATCGAGAGCCGCATCGCCAGCGCCGAGCGCAGGGCGCGCGCCGGCCACCGCGGTGGTGTCCTCTGGTTTACGGGACTGCCTGGTGCGGGCAAGTCGACGCTGGCAATCGAGTTGGAACGCCGGCTGTTCGCCAAAGGCTACAGTGTCTATGTCCTTGACGGTGACAACCTGCGCACAGGCTTGAATTCTGACTTGGGCTACAGCCACACGGACCGGACTGAGAATATTCGCCGCGTGGGCCAGGTTGCCGCCCTCTTCGCCGACGCGGGCATTATTGCGATCTCGGCCTTTATTTCTCCCTACCGCGCCGATCGCCGCCAAGCCCGCGTGGCGGCTGCCGACGGCTTCCGCGAAGTTTATGTGAAAGCCGACGTCGAGACCTGTGAACAGCGCGATCCGAAGGGCCTATATCGTCTCGCCCGAAGCGGCGAGATTCCCGATTTCACGGGTGTCTCAGCACCCTACGAGGTTCCGGAGTCGCCAAATTTCGTGGTCGACACCGTCGCCGATGATATCGGCCAATGTACCGATGCCCTAGTCCGCTATGTCGAGGCGCAATTCGGTCCGATCATCGTCGAGTAACAGCCTACCGAATACCTCCCGGCACGGATGCAGCCAGCCCAAAAAAACGGGCCGCTCAAAACAGAGGCGGCCTGACGGACTAAGAACACTAACGAATGCGCCTAGAAAGCGGGGTGCTGCAGTGCACTCCTCATGCACAACCTCTGCTCGGCAAGCAAATGCAACATGTGACATCGCAGGCGGAGCGAAAACCCATGAATTGCACTGGAGGCAGAACCAACCCTAAATGCAATACCTGTTAGCAAGGGACGTGATACCGGTCAGTTGCGTGCCTTTCGGCGATGCGGCCCCGTAGCCAGGTCGCCAACCAGACGATCGCGACAGCTTGGAAAACGATCAGGATTGGCTCGAACGGTAGTCGGTACTTCGGAGATGCCACGGGGCCATTAACGAGCAAGAAATAGAGTATCGAAAGTGTTGCAATTACCACCAAGATCGGTTGCCAATGGCACAGCAATAGCCAACCCCAAAACTGCAATGCTAACGCCGCGCTACCTGATGCAAGTCCAATCGACAACCAAAGAACGTAGGTCGAATCATTGTTCGAAACGAAGTTTCTGGCACGCTCGACAAGCGTAATTCCGGTGGAATCAATATAGCTCTTTCGATTAAATTTACGTATGCGGGGGTCAACCGCAAGTGCTGGCGCCGCAATATTGAGAACGACTCCATGAAGCCAGGCCTTTGCAATAGTCGAAAGCGGCAGTTTCACGAGCTCCTTTCTCGCGAAAGCCACCTGGCGTGCAGACTCTTCGAACGGGTTCAGCGATTCAGGATCGATACCCTCGCGCGCCAGCATCTCGGCAAATCCCTCATTCATTAGTTTGCTGCTCAAATTGAACGACGTTCCCTCCTCTAGTGCACGCGCGTAACCTGCAACCCAGCTTTGGACATGCGTTCCGGTCATGTTAGTAAGCTGAAACGTTCCAAATTGACTGACGTTCCTGGCAAGAATTGGCAGAACTGGAGCTGCCGCTGTCGCCAAAACTATCAGTGCACCGGCGATACAGGTTTTCCAGTTTCTCCCACGCTTCGACAAGATTAATGGCGCTGCGATTGTAGCGCACCCGGTTCCTTGGACACAAGTTTGTCTCACGCGGCGGGCCTGATTGAGATCGCGGCGTGCCACGCCTGACGAGCTTGAGCGGGGCTCAGGTAGCCGTTCTTTTCGACGATCCACTGGGCATTGTAGAGTTCGACGAAGTCGCGGACGGCGTCCCGCAGCTCCGCGATGTTGCAGTAGATGCGACCATGGATGATCTGTTCCTTCAGCGTGCGATTGAACCGCTCGGCGACGCCGTTGGTCTGGGGCTCGGCGACGAAGGCGTAGGACGGCTGGATGCCCCAGAACTTGATCTGGTTGGTGAAGTGGTCCGACAGATACTGGGAGCCGTGATCCATCCGCAAGGCCAGCCCCCGAGCCGCGCCGGCCGCGGTCGAGCCATACAGCCCGGCAAGCCCCATGGAGATCGGCTGCAGGGCGGCGAAGCGGTCGCCGCGCTTGCAGACATGCCAGCCGACACACTCGGCGTTCCAATGCTCGACGGCGGTGAAGATCCAGCCCCAGCCGTCGTCCACCGTGAACACCCGAACGCCATCGGTGCCCCACATGAGGTTCGGGGCATGAGTGATGATCTCACCGTCATGGGGATTGCCGCCACGGCGGCGGCAGCGATGGGGCGAGAGCAGATTGTTCTCGCGCATCAGGCGGAGCACCCGCTTGCGGGCAACCCGGATGTCGCGACAGACCCGAAGCCGAGCCCAGACCTTGCGGTAGCCCTCGCCCTCCCAGGGCGATGCCTCCAGGTCGGCTTTGATCGCCACCAGCAGCGCCTGGTCCGAGATCGCGGGCTTCGGTCCCCGACGCTTTGCCGGCGGCTGCTCGGCGTGCTGGCCGGAGATCATGGCGTAGAACGAGGAGCGGGCCATGCCCCAGGCGGCGCAGACCCGCCGCAGGCCGTAGGCCAGACCCGTGCCGGGAGAGGTGGCGGCACTCATCGCCGCGACCTCCGCCGCCCCAAAGGGCCGAAGGTCTCCGTCTTGGCCTCCAGCAGTTCCACCTGCATGGTCAACTCTCCGATCCGCTTCATGGCGCTATCCAGTTCCGCCTGCACCGGATCGCCCTTGCGTTGCTTGAGCGAGGCGTCGATCCCGCCGATCGCTTTCTCACGCCACTGCTCGAGCCGGAAGATCTCTACGCCCAACTGGCGCGACAGAAGTTGCACCGGCTCGTCACGCAAAAGCTGCAGAACGACCTCACGCTTGCGCGCCACTGTCCATCGCTGGCCAAGTCCCAGCGGGCCTGCCGGCAAAGCCTGGCCTGGGGAAAACGTGGACGAGCCAAGCTCGCCAGCATTTACCACAGGCCCATCAACAGCAACTTTCTTCTCAAAATTATCGGTCATGTTCCGGTCCTCCTTGGACACTTCGATTAAGCCAATTCTGTGTCCAAGGAAATCGGGTCCGACTCAAATGGCGCTGCGATGGCCATCGCAAAGGGTAAGAACTGGGCAACCGGTCTAGTCATGATCGCCAACCCGCATAGAAATCCGGCCGCCGCGACATCAACCAGCCGACCCTTGGCGAGGAACTTTGCAGCGAACAGCAGGACGAGGCTGAACAAGAAGACAAACAAGGTGTCGGTAAGGACGATAGTGCTGTGGATGATCAGATTTGGCCAAACGGCAGCGAGCAAACCCGAAACAACACCAGCGGTACTGCCAACCATGGCTCCAATTCTGGCAATGATGACGCACGTACCAGCGTCCAGTAGCGCCTGGCTTATCACCACTGGAACTAGCGTGTCGCCGAACAGCCAGCGAAAAGCAGCTAGTAAGACAAAGTAGAGTGGAACCCGTTCGGTTTCGTGCACGAATCCGGCGTCGCTAGCACGGGAGAAGAATCCAGAGTCAAGCCATGTTGCGGCGCCTGTCCAGTACATCGGCGAGTCCTCGATCATGGCGTGAGTGTCGATGTCGGGAATAAGGGCGAGGTTCAGAAGGCGCACCGCCAAGGCGAAGACATAGATCACCGCAAACGTAGTGACGTTCAACGCGTTCGCTTCCGATTTCATATCGTTGCTGATCGAAATACCCGGATCTCCTCAGACGCGATGTTCGCTCGTGGCTAGCCGATAACCCTGCAAATCATTACCAGAGTATTCGGATACACTTTGCCGCCACCCGAGACCCGCTGCATTAACCATATCCACAGTTACGACGCACTACGAGGTATGGAACGCAACCATAGCTCCACTTCGACAAGCCGTTGTAACAGCAAGCCAGAATGGCGGTTTCCGATTTCGCGAAACCGACTGACCACGGATTTCAAAACTGACCGGTTTGCATAGTTGGCCAGGCGCGAATCATCGGCGGTTAGAGTTTCGAGATAATGGCTGGCGTCGCCGCCTTGCGAAAACCATTCATGGTAGGGCAGCCATAAGCCGATTTTTCGGCGGTGCACAAGATCGGCCGGCAGGAAACGCTGCGCGATGCGTTTGAGCAGAGGTTTGGTTATGCCGCCTCGGGCCCGCAAGCTGCCGGGAAGGCGGTTTACGATATTCAGAAGCGGCATATGAACAAACGGTACACGCGCCTCGACCGATGCAGCCATGCTCATTTTATCCTCACGAACCAAAAGAGATTCGAGATACGATGTCTGATCAACTGCAAATAGACGATCGAGAAAGTTGTCAAACCGACTGCTGGCCGACTCGCGAGCTCCTGGCACGGGCACAAGGCCAGGAAATATACGGTGCACAAATCTGAAATCGAAATAGACGCTGGCGTACGTCGCCGCATCTACCCCCCAAGCCTCCGCATTCCGGCGAACGGCCAACATGGAGGAAGCAACGCGGTTGGCAAAACTTTCGAAAATCGTTCCTGCCACATTAACTTGCGCCAAATCTTGTACCGTTCGTACCCGCCAAACAACTCGTCAGCACCTTCGCCGGTCAACACGACCTTGGAGTGCCTCCGGATCTCGTCGCATAGCAACATCAACATAACGCAGCCACCATGTGGCGTTGGGCCCTCCATATGTCGAACCGCCCTGGGCAGAGCATCGGCGTAGTCTGTAGCGGTAACCTGAACGTCGTGGTGACTCAGCTTGTAACGCTCCGCGACCGTGCGTTGATACGGCGATTCATCGTAGCTATGTTGACCGAGGCTTACGGAGAAAGAGGCAAGTCCACTTTTGGTATGCGCCGCTGCGAGCGCCGAGATCAAGCTCGAATCTACTCCGCCCGAAAGCTGCACTGTGTAACCAACATCGCTGGCTAGGTGGGCCGAGACCGAAGATTCGAGTGCGTCTTGCACGCGGTCCTCTACGCCGCCTGAATCCGAAATTTCTTCAGCATCCAGCGTGTCGAGAGGATCGCAATAACGTCGTTCGGTTACCGTGCCGCCAGATAACGGGACGGTGACCAAAGTACCGCCGGGCAATCGCTCTACATCTTTGAAGTTAGACATCCGGCCAGCCGCCCACCCGAACGTCAACAATTCCGCCAGCGCGTCCTCGTCAACGCGGGCCGCTACCAAACGATGTAGCGGCCGGGCCTCGCTCGAGAACGCTGTCAGCGACCCTTGCCTTGCCATATACAGCGGTTTGATGCCGAGCGGATCGCGCGCCGCCAAGGCGATACCTTCATGCCGATCAATCAAAACGAAGGCAAACATGCCTTCGAGGCGGTCGAGAAGCCGCCGCCCCCAAACCCGGTAGCCTTCCAGTATCACCTCGGTGTCACCGTCGGTGCGCAAGATGACACCCGCGGCAGTCAATTCCGCTCGCAGTTGGCGGTAATTGTAAATCTCACCATTATAGACCAGGGTCAGGCGTTCCTCGGCATCGGTCATTGGTTGATCGGCGGCCGGCGTTGGGTCGAGAATTGCTAACCGGCGAAACACCAAGGCCCACCCGTCATCGGCGGCGGTTCCACCGGAGTCCGGTCCACGATGAAAAAGATCACCGTCAATTGCCGCCAGTAACAATGGGTCAAACCGTCTGCCAGGATCAAACAAAGCCGCGATTCCGCACATGGCAATTTGCTCAGCTGGCGATTACTTGCTCGATCAATGTGGCGTATTGATCGGCGATGGTCGCCGGCGCAAATCTCGCTACCGCGCCCTGCCCCGCTTTGGCGAGTCGTCTAGCGCGCTTGCTATCACCCAACAGTTCCTGCATTGCTCCTGTCAACGCATCGACATTGTCGTTGGCGACTAGCAAACCGGTACAATCATTCTCAATAATATCACGCGGACCATGCGGACAGTCAGTGGCCACCACCGGAAGTCCAGCCGCCATGGCCTCGGCAAGGACATGCCCAAATCCCTCCCATCGCGATGGCAAAACAAACAGATCGGCGCGCGCAAACCAGGGCGTCATATCATCGACAAATCCGGGCATCACGAATCGATCGCCGACGCCGAGCTCTCGCGCTAACGCCGCCAACTTGGCACGGTCGGGTCCGTCACCGAGGATTGCGAGGAGTGCGTTCTTGTTGTTCTGTTTTTCAAAACACCGGAGTAACAAGGCGAAATTCTTCTGCCGCGTTAATCGACCAACGCCAAGTATCAGCGGACCGCCCTTTGGAATTGGTGCGGCTGGTCGGCGTGTTAGCGAATTTGTAATGCTTTCAATATCGACCGGGTTGTGAATCGTATGTGTCTTTTTAGCTTCGAGGCCGACATCCTCGACCAGTTCGCGGCGAACGCCCTCTGAGAGCGCGACCACGGCATCCGCACGTCGATATGCCAAAGCGATCAACCTGTGCCGCAGCCAACCGATATCATCGCGAGCGCGATGACTGTTGGTTTCACGAAGGATAAGCCGTATTGGCAGATGACTGGTAGCCAGCCAAGCGACCACATTGGCGTCGGCGATAGTTGAAAGTAAGACCGCTGGTCGATCCTGACGTATGAACCGACGCAACGGCAAGATAGTACCGCGCAACCGCGTCCGTTCGAGATTCTTCAGGGAGGTATCCGCATTAAGCCAGCGACGCGCTGGTCCAGCGTCTCGCCCGACTACGAGGGTTGGAGCAATCCGGTCGCGAGGCAGCGCATTGGCGAGATTGACGAATGTGCGCTGCGCCCCACCACCATCCAGATCTGAAAGAAACAGCAGTGTACGCACCGGTGCCACTGTCACGCTTTGCGAAACAGCCACCAATTAACGTTGTCCAGACCCGTCGTTCGCTTCCAAAAAAAGCCGTCGGCGATTAGCTCCAAGTCGGGATACCAGTCGAGCCAAAGTCCACCATAATCCCGTTTGTAAAGCATATCGTCACGCCCTCGGTAATGAATTGCTACGGGATTCGGTGAGAAGTATTCGAGACAAAGAATGTATCGCTTGGCGACCCGGTGGATCTCCCGATACGAAGCTTCTAGAAGCTCGTCCGGCACGTGGATCAAGACCGCTGAGGTCAGCACGAGGTCGACCGATGCGTCTTCCAGAGGCAACGCGTCAGCCGTTCCATCAAAAATGTGGTCGGCGGGCAAGACACCGTCGGCAGACAGAATTTTGCGCGCCGCGTAGTTCGGTTCAACCGCGATTAGCTCAGCGCCCACAACCACCTTCAATGCGCGTAGGTTCAATCCCACGTTTGCACCAACTTCAATAATTGATTGTGGGAGCGCGTCGTCGATATGGTCGAGAATCTTGGACATGGCGTCGGCGCGCTGCTGCACGCGTTCCGGCGTCGCCGAGTTTCGCTCGATGTAGGCCACACCGAATTCGCCGCGCCATTCGTCGAGCTGTGAGGTGTCGTTTTCCCCGCCCACTAGTTTCGCTCCCTTTTGGCCATTATTACGTTACGCAATCCTGACAAAGGAACTGCTGTCGGAACCAGGCTGGATCTGGCCTTGAACCTGCGCCTAAGATGGCTTCCTCCAATTCCTCCGGCGAGACAAGCGATCTTCCCCGATCGTCAAACGATGCACGGACAATCCGACATCTTTTCTCAACATGCGGTTTAGCGTGGTCTGTGTAGGGATAGAGGCCAAGGTCGATTAAGACGACCCGTCGGTCGGTGCATAACGCCTTCCAAGTTGCGGTGCTTCGCGTATAGTCGAACACAAATACGTCGGCCTCCTCCATGTGGCGCTCGAATGGTAGCGTGCTGGTTGGCGCGTAGCGTGCGATCGGGTGAAGCTGTCCGAGCAAAAGGCCTTCAAGATGTGGTTTGCATATAAGATCAATCGGCATTTTTGAGAGCAGTTGTGCCAATCGAATTTGAAGATCCAAATAGACCGGATCTTGCGGCAGGGCCGGCGTATGACTCTGAAACCCGGAGAGCATGGTCGGTGCGTAAATGACCCGTGGCAGCGGCCTACCAGGTGCCGGCGCAAGCTTCGCTGTGCTGGCATAGGAAGGAAATCCGTTTGAGTGACGCACTTCGACTGAACGATAAGGCTCGGTGAATTGCGCGATCGATTCACGCTCTACGATCTTTGCAGCCTGTCGCGTCGCAACAACGAAATGACTTGATGCGGCGAATTCAAGCAGGGCTATGATTTCGTGCGGCAACGATAGGCCCGTCGTACCGGAGTGATCGTGCCTTATCGCCTTTCCGCCACGGCGCAAGACCTCAAGGCCAATCGCGCGGGCGGCATGCTGTCCTCCACTGGCCGACCAAACATCCTCCGGAAGCTTGGCTTCTGCAGACAACGAATCGAGGTCATTGGCGGCATCGCGTAAGCGCGAGTTGACTTCGACGCTTGTCAATGCGTGAAGCCGTAATTGCATCTCCGGCGTTAGTTCCTCGACGGCAGCCAGGACTTTTGTAAGTCGTTGGACCAGATCGTCAACGCCCAAGTCGGAATGGCGATCCCCAAAACGTTGTCTTGCAGAGGCGAGAATGCTGTGCGCCTGAAAAAACTTAATCCGTCGGCCGCTACGTCGCGCTTCTTTGCGCACAAGGTCGGAGTGGGTGACCGCAGTGACTTCTGGTGCGAAAAAAGTCTGAGGCAGTTTTAACAGTGGGGTCCAGGATGCTGTCCGTACGAGGCGCCGAAGAAAGGCATGCCGGATACCTCCATCCATCACATTCGCAAGCTGCTTACTCGTTTCGGAATTCGGCGGCTTACCGGCGTCGCCTCCTCTCAACCATGCGACTTCCGGCGGGCCACCGATCAATGTTAAGCCACGCGAGGCCTCCGCCTGAATGGCAAGGGCCGTTTCTGTTAGCGCGCGAACCCGAAATAAAACTCGTGCGGCGCACAATAGAACACAGTCGCGTTCGGCCACATCCGCGAGATCAGCGATGAACCGCATTAGACGCGTCAACTGTGCATCTAGAGCCGGCGTTGCTTCCGACGGCGAGATCGGCCAAGCGAAATCCTGTCGCCACGAGTCGCTCATAGCTTGTGCGGTCGCCAAGTCGAACGGAACTTCACACAAGGTCTTCATTGATCATTCGGTACGCCAAGGTACGGCGTCTGTCGGACATCCCGGTTGATTTCGAGCAAGTCCGGTCGCCGTTCGAACAGAGCGATTAGACTCGCAAAATCGAACGCCGGATTCTTTGGATAGAGCTCGTCGTAAACGGCCTGTGCAAACTTCAAATCCGGCGGCGCGTCAACAACCAGCCGAAAATGTCGACGATCTGGATAATTGTCGAGGTAGATCGCCGGAAAGCGATCCGGACGGCGCCAAATGAACGGCGTGACATGCTCACGTTCATAGGAATCAGTAGCCTCAAGTTCAGCAACGAGAAGGTCTTTCGCCGAAAATACTTCGGTGTCGAAGCCGAGTGGGAAACCGCGATTGAATGCCAGTCGGGCGTAAGCTACGCCGGAACTTCGATAGGCCGCCAGCACGGCCGCGCTGACCCCAGGATCGACCATCGGACAGTCCGAGGTTACACGCAGTACGACAGCGGCGCCGGTCGCGCGAACTGCATCCGCCGTACGTTCAAGGACATCCTCATCGGATCCGCGTACGATGGCGACATCCTCGATCGATCCGACACAATCCACGATCGAGTCGTGCTCGCTGCCCTCGGGAATGGCAACAACGAACTCGTCGACGCCGTCAACGCGCTTCAATCGATTAAGCACCTGGACCAACATTGGTTTCCCAGCTAACCGCGCCAAAGGCTTGCCGGGAAGGCGCGTCGATGTCATCCGGGCCTGGACGATCGCGACCGTCGGCCCAGCATTCATTCACGAGGTTCCAAAAGGTCCGTACGGACTGCCGTTACCAAAGCTGCAATAATGCGTCGGTTGGCGCGCCAATTGGTGCCGAATCGAGATGCCCCAGTTCGAGGCCGTACAGCGACAGGGATCAGAGCAAATTGCGTGTTCGCACGGAGCGCCGCTAGCGCAAGCCCGGTAAAGACAGTTGCGTGGTCCATGCTAGTACGGTGTCTGCGGTAAACTGTCATCGCGAAAGCCTTGAGACCACACATAATGTCGGGAACGCCGAACCTGTTGAGGGTGTAAAAACCGAACAATGTTTCAGAGAAGCGAGGCATATTTGGGCGCCGGCCGAGAGCCATTTCGACCTCACCCCGCTCGATCACGTCAATCGCCCGACCTATTGCGTCGGGATCCAGTTGGCCGTCAGCGTCGAACGCTACGACGACGTCATAATTGCCGTCGTCTGCATAGTGAAATCCGGTGGCCAGCGCGGCGTCGTAACCACGATTTCTTTCGTGTTCGATCACTGTCGCACCGGCCCGTCGACTCGCCTCAGCCGTTCCGTCGGTCGAACCGTCGGATACGACGATGACGTCCCCGTAAGCGGCAATCGATGCGACGACCTCGCCAACACTAGCTCGTTCGTCATATGCCGGTAGGATAATAGCGGCTCGCACAACGTCGCTACGTCAAATCGGATTGCAGAAAACAGTCGCCCTCTTCGATGTCGCGTTTTGCTGTTCGGCCAATCAATTGATCGGCATGATACGGCGGCAAGGCGCCAACCGGACAGGGTCGCAACGGGATTAGGTCTTCGGCCAAGATTGTTTCACCCTGGGAAATTACTCGGCGAGCCCGGATGGCCCGTCGCTGCAGCACCACAGTTTCCTTTTCGTTGTCCATGACATGCTTCTTCGCCGGCCCGAGTGCGGCCTCCAGCTCCCGCGTCCGGTCAACCATATCGCGCCAATTGGCCTGATCCATAGAAAATGCATGGTCAGGTCCAACTCGACCGGTGTCGTCCGTGAAATGCTTTTCGACCACCCGGGCGCCAAGCGCGACGGCACCCAGTACCGTCGCATGGCCTGGCGTATGGTCACTCAGACCTAACACTACGCCAGGAAACTCCTCTGCATAGGTCTTGAGCACATTAAGCGCGATGTGTCTGAAATTCTCCAAACTCGCTGTATAGTTGGTGTTGCATTGCATGAGCACGAAATCGTCGGTGTATTTCCGGATCGCTGTGACTGCGCGGCGAACGTCTCTAATCTCGGCCGCACCGGTCGCGAGCAGAACTGGTTTGCCGTCGGCCGCCATTGCTTCGACGTTATCGAGCCAGGTGATATCACCTGATCCGATTTTCCAAGCGCAAACGAATTTTGAAAGTTCGCCGATCAGGCTTAGGTCGTAAGGCGCGGTAAAATAATCGATGCCAGCTTGGTCACAGGAATTTTTCAGGTCTTCGGTCCAGGTCATCGGCAGGGAGGCATCGTCGTAGACCTCATAAACGCTTTTCCCCCACTTGGCCTGATGTGATTGCTGACCGCCCAGCGCCGTGAATCCATGATCAGAGACAATTGTGGAAGCGTGGAAATTCTGGAACTTGGCTGCATTGGCACCTGCATCGGCCGCAAGATGGATCAAATCCTTCGCGCGCTGCAGATGACCGTCGTGGTTTGCGGCTAAATCTGCGACGAAGTACGTCGGCTGGTCGACACCGACTGTGTGGCGGCCAATGCGAAATTCCTTGCTCATAGCTTTGCTACTTCCTCCGCAAGCGTCGGCATAGCGCGGCCAAGCGCCGCTTCAATCCGCGATACATCAAGCCTTAAGTCTAACGGTCGAGGGGTCCGACTCGCGATGTCAGTGGACTCGCCCCGACGTACACCATCAGTCGAAAGTTCGAGCCTGCGCGCAACCATGAAGGCAAAGTCGGCCTTTGAAGTCCCCTCGCGCGATCCGATGTTGAAAACACCGGCCAAGCGCCTGCGCGCGGTTTCCACGACAAGATCGGCGAGTGTTTGAAGATGGAGTGGCGAAAAATGCACGTCTTCAAACAAGCTAATGGGCGATTCGTCACGCAAACTTGCCTCGACAAAATCGCTCAGACTCTGCCGTCCCTGTGTCCGTGACCGGCCGAAAAAATTGGTGCGCAAGACCAGCGCACGCGGATGCTTGAGCGCCGCCTGCTCGCCTTCGAGTTTGCTCCAACCGTATGTGTTGACAGGCGATTCATCACCTTCGTGATGTGCGCCGCGAGTATCAGGATACACTTGATCGGTCGAGATATAGATTAGCAGGGACTTAGCATCGAGGGCACGGACAAGATTCGCTACGCTATCCCGATTTACCGCGAAGGCTCGATTTGGGTCTTTTTCACATCCCTCGATGTCTGTCCAGGCCGCAGCGTGGATCACGACCGACGGATTGGTTAATCGGAGCAGGCAGGACGTGGCTTCAGCATCTGTGAGGTCACAAGATTTATCCCCGTCGCTGAGCGATGAGGTGGCGACGGTGCCGAGTTCTCGGGCAGCCGCAACCAAATATGGTCCCAACAATCCGGTGGCGCCGGTGATTAATACTTCCATCGCCAATTTGAGCGGGCTGTGGCCCGGAGAGCCGCTTAGCTACGTCTTCAGTTCGTCGAGCATCGCGATAAAGGTCTCGCGATCGAGCCATTTGTTGTTGGTATCGCTCGCGTAGCGGAATCCGTTAGCGACTCGCCTGGCACCGGATTTCTCGTAGCCTTCTCGTTTCCAGAACGCAAAATCCGGTTCAATAATATAGCGATCCTCCAATTCCAGAGTCAGCCGAGCATCGTCTTCTGTGATCAAGACTTCGTGCAACTTTTCGCCCGGACGAATACCAACGATTTCGCGCGGCAAATCGGGTGCCATGGCCTCGGCAACTTCGACGATCTTCATGCTCGCGATCTTCGGTACGAATATCTCGCCCCCGTGCAATATGCCGGCGCAACTGATGACGAAGTCGACCCCTTGGTCGAGTGTGATCCAGAATCGGGTCATACGCTCATCTGTGATCGGAAGGGATTTCGCACCCTCTTCAATCAGCCGACCGAACACCGGGACGACGCTGCCGCGGCTGCCAATGACGTTGCCGTAGCGGACGACTGAAAACCGCGCACCGCTCGAACCGCTTATGTTGTTTGCGGCGACAAAGATCTTGTCTGAAGCGAGTTTGCTGGCACCGTACAGATTAATCGGATTAGCCGCCTTGTCAGTACTTAAAGCAATAACGCGCTTTACGCCGGTCCGAAGCGCTGCCTGTACTACATTCTCCGCGCCATGCACATTGGTGCGAATACACTCAAATGGATTATATTCTGCTGTCGGGACATGCTTCATGGCGGCGGCGTGAACCACGACATCGATATCGCGCATGGCCAGTTCGAGACGCGATTCATCACGTACATCGCCGATAAAATAGCGCAGCGACGGATATACAGATGGTGGCAATGACAGGGCCATATCATGTTGCTTGGCCTCGTCGCGCGAAAAAACGACAACACGGTTTGGCTGATGCTCGTGCAGGAGTCGACTAATGAACCGCCGACCAAACGAGCCCGTTCCTCCGGTTACTAGGATGCTAGCGCCATTCAAGTTGAACGACCGCAACGTCGAAACTGTCGGCATGTCTGAACTTTTGTTCATTGAGTTGAATCCAGCAACGGGCTGTTCGATCGTTCTACCGATCGAGCGCGACCAACCCATCCCCAATTGATTTGTGGCGGATACCAGTTTCAGGACATGTCATAGTGTCATCGAGCTTGTGACCCGCGGCGCTGACCCAGCCGATGGCCTTGGCCGGGTTACCGACCGTCAATGCGTGATTCGCTACATCCCGAGTAACCATCGCTCCGGCGCCGATCATCGCATGGCGCCCAATCGTTGTGCCGCAGAGTATGGTCGCGTTTGCGCCGATCGATGCGCCCCGTAAGATCCTCGTTTGGAGGATCTCTTCCTTACGTGAAATTGTACTGCGTGGGTTGAGTACATTCGTAAATACTGCGTTTGGACCGATGAACACCTCATCTTCAATCTCGAGTCCCGTATAAAGGGCGACATTGTCCTTCACCGTCACACGGTTTCCGAGCCGAACGCCGCTTTCGATGAAGACATTGTGACCGAGCTTGCATGCTTGGCCGAGTACCGCACCGTCGACCAAAATACAGTGCTGCCAGATGCGGCAACCGTCGCCGACCGAAGCGCCGGCAGCAACCTCGGCGCTTGGATGTATGAAAGTCTCCTCCATCTTGCGCCAGCTATATCAGTGCACGTAGCGTCGATACTACGCGTTCGACTTGGGTGAATGTCATTTCAGGAAACATCGGCAGGGAGAGCACACGTTCCGCAATCCTATTGGTTACCGGTAAGTCCGCAGCGGCAACTCCAAGATGCGCGTAGGCCGGTTGTCGGTGAACCGGAACAGGGTAGTGTATGCCTACACCGATGCCGCGGTCGCTAAGCGCCTTGAGTACCGCGTCGCGATTTCCGAGCTGGATCACATAAAGATGAAAGACGTGCTCAGCGTACGGTTCGATCACAGGTAATGTGACATCGTTCAAACCACGCAGTAATTCGCTGTAGCGTGCGGCAACTCGCCGGCGCTTCTTGTTCCAGTCGAGTAGATGCCCGAGTTTGACTCGCAAAACCTCCGCCTGCAGACCGTCGAGTCGAGAGTTTGTGCCAACAAAATCATGTGTGTATTTCGTCGCGCGACCGTGGTTTGCACGCTTTCTTATTCCGGCAATAAGCTCGCGGTCGCGCGCGAAGACGGCCCCACCATCTCCCCAAGCACCCAAGTTCTTGCCAGGGTAAAAGCTGAAGCAGGCGGCGTGGCTCAACTGACCGGGTCCCTTACCCCTCCAAGTGGCTCCGTGAGCTTGCGCCGCATCCTCGATCACCACTAAGCCATGATCTTCGGCGATCTCCACAATCACGTCCATCGGCGCCATCTGACCGTAGATGTGAACCGGGATCACGGCTTTCGTCCGCGGCGTAATCTTGGACGTCATGGCGGACGTATCAATTACGTATGTGTCCGGAACGATCTCGGCGAAGATCGGCACATAGCCAGCATTGCTAATCGCCTCAGCGGTAGCGATGAAAGTATGGGACGGCATGATGATCTCAACGGTGCCGTCGCCCTGTCCGAGGAGCTCGATGATCGCCAAGGTCAAGGCATCGGTACCGTTGCCGCAGGCTGCCACGTGACCGCCACCGCAGAATTCCGCGAACTCGATCTCGAATGCAGTGTGGCTGGCACCGCCGACGAAGCCAGATGCAGCAATCACACCGGCAAGTGCGGCGTCCAATTCCTTCTTGTATGCAGAGTACTGCGCGCTGAGATCAACCAAAGGTATTCTTTCGCCCGCCGTGCCGGCTGCACGTCGCTCGGTAGCGGAAGAGATATATTGGTTCAACGTCATGGGTATCTAACTTCGACGACTTCGCCGTCGCGAGCCATCGAAGCTGAAATTGCCTCCAAGGCTGCAACAACTTCGAGGCCATGGCAACCATCCGTCAGCGGCGGGTCACCGGTTATAATGGCGTCGACGAACGCCTCGATTTCCGTCGCCAGCGGTTCCTGCAGTCGAATATTAGGAACGACTAAGTCCCCGGCGCGAACGCGAGTCGAGAAATCGGCGAAATCCTTGGGCTCGCTTTGAAAGTCGACGGCCACGCTCTTGTCATAAATTTGGATGTGGCGATCACTATTGACGTCGTCGTAGATCAGCATTTTGTCGCTGCCAACGACCACCATTACCCGTCGTTTTTGCGGGTCGAGCCACGACAAATGCAGGTGCGCAACCCGGCCGGCGGGATAATCAAGCTGACAGAACGCAACCTCCGGAATCGCAGTATCCCTGTGAATAAATACCATCCCGCGGGCGCTGACGCGCTCGGGGACCGCCCCGAACCAATAGTTCAGGATCGACACGTCGTGCGGTGCAAGTGTCCAGACGACGTCGGAATCACGACGAAAACGACCGAGGTTCAAGCGTTGGGCGTAGGCGTAGAGCACATCGCCAAGTTCGCCCACCTCGATCCGGTTTCTTACATCGTGGACAATGTTGTTGTAGAGAAACGTATGGCCTACCATCAGAATGAGTCCTCGCGCGGCGGCGGCGGCGACCAGATCCGTACCCTCGGCCATGGTGTGTGCCAGCGGCTTTTCCACCAACACGTGCTTACCGGCTTTGAGAGCAGCTCGCGCCTGTTCGTAATGCAAACCTGACGGCGTCGCTATAACGACCGCGTCGATATCATCATCGGCCAATGCCGTCTCGATCGATTCATAGGTCATGACCTCGGGATAGCGCATCCTGAATTCATCAAGTATCTCGGTACTAAGATCGCAGATTGCGGCAAGCGACATGCGTTTGTTGGCAGCGATGTTGCGAGCCAAGTTAGGCCCCCAATAACCGCATCCAACGATGGCAATTTTGAGCAGCGGTGTTTTCATCGTGCGGCAATTAGCAAGAATCAACTCGTCTGTTTAGCAATCTGCGCGCCAGCCATTACTCCGAACGCACAATTCCGATCGGGCTGAAGTCTGTGGTCGTTGAGTGTCGGTTGGAATTCTAATCTTCCGTTCCGATCGAACGTTGCGATGCGGATATCGTCGCGGTGATCATTGGAGGAGCCGAATTCCGGCCGATGTCGGTTTCAAGGCTCGATAGAGTTGCGAATTATTCCTATTTCGCGATCGATTCGATCCGTCCAGTTTGAGAGAATTCTGATACCAACTGCGGTGGTCTGGGCCGCCATCTTCTCAATTCTAGCCGGCTCTCGCAGCAAATGCCCAACCTGTCTGGCGAGATCCTCCGCCGTGTTCGTCCGGGAGACCCGAGGAAAGATCTCCGCAGGAAGCAACTCAACTGTATCCTCGTCGACATGTGTCTCCAAGTCTCTGTCGAGAATAAGCATGCATTTGCCTTGCGAGATAGCCTCAAGGTTCGTGTTGGACAGGTTTCCGTACCGGTTCAGGGATACATAAATATCGGCGGTGGCGAGAGCCGTCGGTATCACGTCGTGCGGAACTGGGCCGGCGATATGAATTGCGTCCGTCAAGCCGGCCTTGGCAACGCGTTCGCGCAGTTCCGACTCCATATTACCATAGCCGATAATGACACCATCAACGGCTGAGGCAGCAACCAAACGGACCATTCCCTCGACAAACTCGCCGCACCCCTTAGTGTGCTCAAGTCGCCCGATGAACATCACTACCGGCCGTTCGCCGAGCCCAAGCCGCGCACGGAATGCGGCGACGTTGTGCTCTTCAGGCGTCACCCGGTCGACGCCGTTGAGCTCGATTGAAACCGGGACACCCGGGCGGATCAGGCGGGGCAGATAGAAATGGCCGCCGCTGCCGTCGAGCGTGCACACGACGTGGTCGAACGGCGACCTGTAGAGCCACCGCATGAGTCCACCGGCGCGATCTGCGATCGCTTTCTGTTCCGGCTGCAGGCCGAGCAAGCGCAGCACCACACGCCCTAGGCCTAAACGTGCAAATACGCCGGCCATCACAAAGTTGGCGTTGGTAAAATACGTGACGTGCGGGCGAAGGCTAAAGTACAGGCGAAGGCATGACATCAAGTGCGAGAGCTCGCGAAGCTTGCCGTCAAGCCCAACTAGTTCAAGCCATCGTCGCTGTCGCCAGCCAAGGATTCGAACTGGCCCAACCCCAGCAATCTTTATTGTCCGGTTATCGGCAAACTGACTTGCGATATCCTTATCCTTGCAAGCGAATGCGAACGTGGCGTCGATGTTCGGGTCCTGCGCTAAGGCTTCAATCAACTTGTAGACCGCAGGTGAGCCGGTCGGCCGCCAAGTTCCTATCGCCAACGAATCCACCAGACCTGTAAACAACCGCGAGACGACCAGCACGCGTATCGGCTCAGTGCCGCTTTGCTCAGCGCCACCGGTCGGCCCAACAGGCTCTGGCATCGAGTGCGTCAGTTTATGCTGAATCCGGCAACGGCTTGCCGTTCAGGCTTAGCCCTTTATTTCGGAGATACGCTTCGATATGCCACGACAGACCATTCCGGAACCCCCGTTTGTCGTGAATGACCCGACCGTATGATGCGACTGCATAGTTGCACAGCAGGTCCATAAAATAATCCAGATATCGCCGCTCGAAGCAGTGCCACCGCAATCGGCCGAGCGGCGCGTGAACCGCCTTCAGGGCATACCTGATTGTGGCGAGAGGCGCGGGAGTTACTCTTCTTGGGAAATCCCAACCTCGCCAAATGCCGCCCCAATTCTGCTCCATCAGCATGTCCCGAAACAAATTTCGTTCCCGCTTGGCTTTGAGTGGGACATCCTGCCAATAAGACATAAAATCTTTGTCCCACAGCGGTAGCCGCCAGTCGAAACCGTGATAGTCATACACGCGTTGACCACCGACCACATACTTCGCCTGACGGTTGCGGAACTCCAAGGTTTCAAATATGCCGAAATCGTCGATAGCTTCTCGGTTGAGGTCCACGCCGGCTGCGGCAGCCTCCCGACGCAACAGAAGATCGAGACACGTCAAATTGACAGGCGTCTTCAGCGCCTGCCAATGACTGAAATGCTTCTCGATCATCGCGCTGACGATACGAGCCCAACGCGCCTCCTGATCCATGTTTTCGGGAGCTTCCCACAACCCGATCGGAATGTGGTTCCCAGTTAGATAGTCGCCCGACTGGCCGTTGACAATAACCGCATCGGCTGGAAGGAATCCGTGATCCTTCAAGACCTGGACCGCATGAAAGTCCTGCAAGAAAGGCAGGGCGGAGAAGCTGTCGGCGAACGCCATATAGGCACGATGGCCGTCGCTGGCGAAGGTCCGTCTCTGTTGATCGAGCGAGTAGGGTACGAACGTCCATTCATATCCAAGATGCTCCGCGATCTTTCGGCTGGCTTCCGCTTCGAAATTGCCAACACGTCCATACGCATAACAACGAACATCGCGAACGCCCAGATGATACAATCCAGACACGATGAGTCGGGAATCGAAGCCAGCACTAAGCGGCACGACGATCGGGCGCCCGATGCTAGACGCGACCAATTTCTCAAGGGTCTGCAATGTGGCATCGACAAGAGCACGGCGCAGCGTAACCCGGTCACGCCGATCGCGGCCTGCGGGCCGGTAGGTCCAGTAAGAACCTATTTCCGGCGTCCGACGATCTCTAGCAAAAAGAAATTCGCCTGGCATCAATTGAGCTAGTTCGCGATAAATCGTCGTGCGACCGATGGTGTATCCGGCCATAGCGAAACTAACGAGGGCGTCGGCGTCAAACTCTTTGAAGCCGGCTGCCTCAACCAACCGCATTCCAGAAAGGCTAACCAATATCCCAGCCGGCGTTTCAATGAAACTCAGCGGAATGCTGCGAACTGGATCAACGGCGGCCAACGCCCATCTCGGACCGCGGGCCGCTAAGGCAAAATGGCCATCGAGATTCCGCAGTACGTCTGCAATCTTTGATTGAATTATATTCCCGACCGGAGCGTCGAGCCGATTAGCGATCGTGGTTGCCGCTGCCTGGCCCTGGCTGCCGTCGTTTAGGTAGCCGGCAAACCAACACGTCACGTCGCCGATGCTGACCATTGTCCAGCCCGCTTCGTCGTCGAAAGCGAGCGCTTCGCTGGCCTCCTTAAGGTCAATCGCTAAATCTGCCATGCGTGGACTCGATCAGGCTTGGTGTCGGTCCGCCTGCAAATCGGAGGAGACCTCATCTAGGCTATCGAGCAGTGCATCGAATACAACCTCGATGGTATCCTCGGAAACATTATCGAACTTCTTGACCCCCAACGCAGTTCCATGGTCCCCCATGTCGAAAGACGCGCGCTTGAGGGCCTCGAGAAACCGCGCGCCATCTTGCCGCGAAGCGGGTTCGTCCTGATCGGTGAATGACAACCCCACGCTACCGCCGGTCGCAAATCACTGATTCCGATGATAATTTTGACATGGTTGAGGAAGCCGTAGGTTACGTGCGGTGTAAATGTCAGAACCGGCTTGCCGAGACCCGCGGCTTCGAGTCCTGCAGTCCCGGTAATTGTTGCGACAAACGCGCAACGGCGGATCGCCCCGATTCCGCTTTCATGTACGTCGAGCAGGATGACGTTCTGCATGTCGGCAAGTTGAGGTAAGAATGACGACGGACGCGTACCGATGGACAACAAGTTTTCCTTGACAACCAATCGGATCCCAGCCGGCAAGTCGCGCGTAACCGCCATGATCGCGGCATGTTGATTGGTGAAGTTGGGCGAACGCGTCAGGAAGGAGGTCTCGAGCTCCTTGTGAAGTGGGAAAAAAGCGAACGACGTATCTCCAAGATCGTCGATCGTGGCCCTGGCGATTCGACGGGTTTGACGGTATCGCCAGCCTTCTCTAAAAGGCATCAGAACGAGGTTCCAAAAGTCAAAATTGTTCGCCCTTTCGTAACCCCGCCACAGCCACCATAAATATTGCGCAGCGGCCGAAGCGGACCGGTGTACAAGTTTGGGAAATTTTACACGCCTGTAGTAGGTTGAGCTGCGCGTGCTGGAGGTTGGATATCCTTCCGTGAGTTCAGCGATATCCCACGCTAAGAGCGTTCGGAAGATCGGCTCGATCACGGGGTTGCTCTGATATTCATCCGGCGTCCAGAACCAATAGTTCTTGTATCGCGATCCGATCATGCGGCGAAACGGAACACCCATCATCCGTGTCGTCGCGGACACCAACTTGTCGCCGTCAATGATCAGGCGAAGCCCTTTCTCGGTAATCTCTCTTTCCCAAAATGCCCCGCTCTCATTGTAGCCGTGGAGTACTTGCAGGTAGCTCGCACGCTCGAAGTGCGCCACGCGCGGATAATGACAACTCCCTGGGCTGTGGCCACGGCCGAACTGGCGATGCGAAAACGTTAATCGATTCGTAGTCTCGCCGAGACGCACCTCGAAGTCACGGGCGCGGGCAATCACCGCGGCTTCATCAAGGTCCGAATCCGTGATCCTCTCGGTGAGTACGTTCCAGCATGTAATCGATGACCAGAACCGCTCTTCCTCCCGATCGCGTAGACCCTGCACCTCCGACTCGGTCGCGACATACAAATGAACGCGGGTACCAAACTCTTGCTTCAGGCGCCTGGCGATTGCGCTGTAAACTGAACGTCGCGCCCAGGCCATAACGATGCCGACGTCAGAGATCGGGTGGATCATCGTATCCACCGAAGCACTAAGTCGTGCCCGCGGCATCCGGCGGCGAGTTGAATCCGGCCAGCAAGAGACTCCGCAAATCGTCGTTCTCGTGCGGCCCATTGCCCGTTCGAAGACTGCTTCTTCCCGGCAATTTATGAGCCAATGCATAGCGGATCTGCAGCATCACCCGTCCATCGTGCTTGCACCGACTTCCATAGTGAAAGCAACGAGAAGTATCAAAGACATTGACGTCGCCGGCCCTGCCGGTAAGGACGATCTCTTGCTCTTCCCGGATATGGGCCGCCATCTCAGCATCGCGGATCCTCACGTCCGAACCGCGCATATATCGATGGTGACAGTCCGTCTGGCGCTCAACCGTCGCCGATATATCCGCCGGCAAGATTGTAAGGAGTCCGTCGTCGGGCTTTACATCAAAAAAATTGATGAATGCGCCGATATATCTCACTTCCGGTTTATCGAGGTGATAATAGTGGCTACTGCGCAATCGATCCACCGCGGGCGACAGCCAAAGATTAATGTCATGCAACCGCGGTAGGTTCCAAGATAGTCCGTGACGGTATGGATCAGTGGTCCAGCGAGCGCAAATTCAAGCAATGCCGGGTGCAAACGGATACCGTCCCTGGTCAGCAGCTTGTGGAACGTAACCTGTGGATCAAGCTCGGAAATTGTTTCTTCACGCTGTTTCAAAATCTCGCGGCAAATGTCAACGACATCACCCGTTCCTGGTATTTCGCCGGCTGCGAAGGTCGTAAAGCCACGATGCCTTGGCATGCGGCCACGCCACTGCGAGCCCCTGAGGGTTTCACGCGCAGTTCTGCGCCGCTTGATAAAATCGCTGGGGTTGCTGGCAATGTCGACCGTGTCCGCAACCGCCCTCAAGATCGGAAACGGTATCGCCATTCGCGATCCGAAATGATAGAGCAATTGCCGTGGCCGCTGCCTTCTTACACGCGCAAGTAGTTTTGCGCTCATTATGTTACTCCGCAGCTATTCGGGCCTGAAGCGATATCGGTAATGCATCGATAACGCGTTGTTGCAACACTTCGGTCGGCGTCCCATCGTCGGCAGAAAGAACGAGGTCGGGTGCGTCCGGCGGATACCATGGTATGTCCATGCCGACGACGTCCGGCATCCTACCTGCTTTTGCCAATGCGTAGAGGCCCTTTTCGTCACGTCTCATCACGGTTTCGAGCGATGCCTTCAAGTGTATCTCAAAATAGTTTGGCAGATTTTTTCGATTCCATATTTGGATGTCGGGATGTGAGTATACGACAGCGACAATAACGATCAGCCCTTGGTCGACCAACACCTTGGTCATGCCCTGAATCCGCTTGATTTGACGCCGGCGGTCCTCTTCGGAATGACTGAGATCGGAACCGAACGCTGAACGCACGCTGTCACCATCGAGCAATACGATCTCCGGAACGAGAGGCTTTATGCGCCCGTATACGCCCTCGCACAACGTGGTCTTGCCCGCACCCGACAATCCGGCAACCCAAACTATCATCAAAAAAACCGCTTCAATTATTCACGCTTCGAACTGAAGAAATCGAATTTTCCCCACATAGGCGTTCCAGGGCGACCCGTGCAAGATTCTTTGCACCGGCACCGTCTATTTCCCTAATATTATTCGCTGCCCGTGCGCGGGTGATCAGATTATAGCTAAACTCGTCGGTGATATCGGGCGTCACGTATTTCGAAATTTCGTCACCGAGTCCGAGGCGGTCGAACCAATCTTCAATAACAACCGGGATATCTGGAATTGAACAGCTCAGACCCTCGGCGATCGACGACAGCCGCCCGGGTTCAGCCTCGATGTTGTAGCGTGCAACTTCCGCAAGAGTAAAGCTGCACGCGATGCCATGTGGAATGCCGCAACGAGCTGTGAAGGGATAGCTGATTGAATGGGCAAGAGCAGTCTGCGTAGTGCCCATTGCCAATCCCGCCAGTAGCGACGCGGTTTGAATTCGCGCTCGTAATTCGACATCCTCAGGGGAATCAAGTGTCGCCTCCAAATGCTTCCAAAGCAGCCCAATTGCAGCCCTGGAGATAGCGTCCGTCGCCTCGGTGTGTCGTCGATTCCAAACCGCCTCCATTGCGTGGCTCAAGGCATCGAGGCCCGTCGCCAGGGTTAGTGTGTGTGGCATTGAAATACAGAGCTTTGGATCTAAGACCGCATGGGCGGGCCACAGTTTAGGATCGGTGACCGAGAACTTGATGCCGTCGTCACCCCAAATCGTGCCCCAGCGTGTTACTTCGGATCCGGTTCCCGCAGTCGTCGGAACGGCGATGATCGGGATTACGGACATCGAGGCTGGCAGCGCGACGCCTTCCGATAAATGCTCTATCAGCAGGTCGGCGTTCATTTCTGGGTCGCGTAGTGTGATGATCCCCTTGGCCGCATCAATGACGCTCCCGCCGCCAATCGCCACAACGACGTCGCAATCGGGAATTTGGCCGGCAAGATCGACGACACCCGAAACCGTTGGATTTGCTTCTACACAGTCAAGAATTGCAACGGGGGGTCCGCATCGCGAAATCAACTGGCCAACGGCACCCCGCACTAGTGACCAACGACCAAGAGCGACCTTCCATCAACCTACCAACCGCCTCGTCGTATTCGTGCCCCTCTACGACGCGCGTCGGGCATTGCAGCCCGTTGATTAAGTGGCTTTTTCCGGCTCTCACCCCCAGATGAAGAATGCGGCGGCGAAAGCCGACTGGCCGCTTTGCGAAACCCCCCGTGCCGCCAGCATGGCCCCGGTGGGCGTGAGCAGAACGAAAATACCGCCATATCCGCCCGCCACGGCCTCCCGCAGGGTGCCGGCGCCGATGAGCTGGCGCATCAGTAACGATAGATTGTGGCCGGCGACGTGGAGCAGGTATCGCTTGTGCACATTCTCTCGCCCGCGCAGCCAGGTTCGTCGCATGCCGCCACGATCGAGGTTGTGGGCAAAGCAGCGCTCGACGATCTCGGCGCGCAGCTTGAAGGCCTCGCGGGCGACCCCGGACTTGAGCCGCGCACGGTTGTTGGTGACCGCGCGCCGCGCCGCCTCATCACCGTGCCAGCGCGAAAAGCCGGTCTGCTTGGGCGCCACGATCCGGGTCTTCCAGGGACTGTCGTCCAGAGCCCTCAAGACCGCCCGTGAGTGATAACCTTTGTCGGCGACGCATTCGGCCGGGTCCTCCGCCATCGGTGCCGCATCCACCGCCCCGAGGTTTGCCTCGGCCTTCGCCAGGGTCTTGGAAAGCGTCGTGGTGTCGCCCTCATCGGCCGGGTGCAGCTCGGCCGCCACCACCGCGCCGGTGCCAGATCCACCGCGTGCTCGGGCTTGTAGGCCAGATGCGTCGTGCCGTCCTTCATCTTGGCGATCTTGGCCTCGGGGTCGCTCTTCGAAACCCAATCCGTGTTGGAAAGCTTCTTGCCCTTGCGCTTCCGCTCCAGACGCGCCAGATCCTCGGCCGTGGGTGTCTCGACGCTTTCCCGGGCCAAGCGCTCCAGCATCTCCCGGTAGCCTTCGCCGTTGGCGCGCCGCACGATGTTCCGCAGCGCCGCGTTGGCCTCCATGGTCGAGGCATCGACGCCGATGCGCTCGCCCTTGATCAGCCCCGCCTCGGCGATCAGCACCAGAACCCAGTCGAAGACCGCCGCGTGGACTTCATGGGGCAGGCGCGTGCGGCTCCGTGACAGCCAGGAATGGTCCGGTACCCGATCACGGCTCCCCAGTCGCAGGAACGCCCGCAGCGAAAGCGAGTCCGAGCAGCGCCACTCCAGACCGCGCTCGCTGTCGATGCCCTCGAAGTAGCCCACCAGGTGCATCCGGAAATAGCGCCCGGGCGGCACCGAGGGCGCGCCCATCCGGGCCGCGTAATAAGGCCGGCAGCTCGCCTCGGCAAAGGCGTCGAAGCCGCCCTCGATCAGCACCGACTGCAGGCGGTCATAAAACACATGACCCGGAGAGCGCGGCATCTCCGACCAGCTCACCATCAGATCCCCCTGACCAGCCTTCTGCCGTCCCATCGCCATCGGCAAACCCCCCTGCAAATCAGGGAACCAGAGAATCAGACGGCGCCGACTTAATCAACGGGCTGATTGGAATGGATGGGTCAGAACCATTTGATGATTTCTCTAGTGACCCGGGTGCGCGCGACCGGTGCGAAAGCCGAAAATTCGGTGATGGCCTCTTCGCCAAGACGGCCCGGAACACGGACAACAAAAAGATGGCCTTCGGCATCCGCGACGCGTCCGAATGCATGGCTGGCCAACGGTCTTATTTACGCGGAATCGCCTGGATCCAAGGTATCTACACGATCGCCATCCCACCTTATTGTTACAGGCGACATGCCGTAATTGTAGACGTACTCATGAAGTCCGTGACGCATTGCCGAAATATTCTGTTCAAGATCGTCGAGTACGGTTACGTCAAAGCCCTTCAATTGGGGCTGATGTGGTGTCCGTGCCAGACGATTGAGCCTGTAGGCTGGTTGGTTGTTTGCAGGAAACAACCTCCCGGTGGATTCACTCGCATGGCACAAAACGACTTCTTGCTGTTGGGTTAACGGGGTAACTATCAGATTGGAAGGATTGACGTTTAGGACTTCGGCGAGGCAAACGATCTCGTCACTATCAGGCATCGTCTCGCCATGACTCACCTTTTCCGCTCGTGATCGTTCAAGCCCAGCTTCGTTCAGTAAATCCTCGAGTAAATTGGAAGTCAGAGATTCTGCTGCTAATTGGCGCCTCAGGAGTGCGCGAAAGGCAGAAAGTGGGTCTCTTAGATCGCCAGCGAGTTCCTCGACTGTCTCGATGTCCATTCGGTTGAATTCATCTAAGGCCGCACGTACTCGGCCGGCATAAGTCACGGCAATGATTAGACCCAAATTGTTGGGGTCGCGGCTTGCAAAGCTGTGCGGCACGAAGGGTGTAATATAGTTCGAGTCGCAGCTATTCATTTCAGCGCAATGTCTTTGCCCGTTGAGTTGGCCTGCCCCCAATGTATGTGCCAATCGCTATGTTAGTCTTGGCACGGTGATTGGGAAGGGCTGATCCGGCTGGAGCCCATCCATAGCGCAAGCCGGATCAGTCCGGTTAGGCGCGATGGTCACTGGCGCCGGGGGTCTGTAGCCCAGCGCACTGTGTGGTCTGACCGTGTTGTAGTGCTGCCGCCATCGCTCGATCAGCACCTGGGCCTCCTTGAGCGAGTAGAAGATTTCGCCGTTGAGCAGCTCGTCCCGGAGCTTGCCGTTGAATGACTCGTTGTAGCCGTTCTCCCAGGGACTGCCCGGTTCGATGTAGAGCGTCTTCACACCGACCCGCGCCAGCCACTCACGGACGGCCGTGGCAGTGAACTCGGCACCATTATCCGAGCGGATGTGGTCCGGCGGGCCACGATCGACGAACAGCGCGGCAAGGCGATACAGCACGTCGTCGGATCGCAGCCGTCGTGCGACGTCGATTGCCAGGCACTCCCGAGTGTACTCGTCGATGATGGTCAGCATGCGGAATGCCCTGCCATCGTGTGTGCGAGCCATGACGAAGTCATAGGCCCAGACATGGTGCGGCCAGTTCGGACGCAGACGGATGCAGGACCCATCGTTGAGCCATAGCCGGCCCCTCTTTGGTTGTTTTGCAGGCACCTTCAGTCCCTCCCGTCGCCAGATGCGTTCGACCCGCTTGTGGTTCACGTACCAGCCCTCGCCGCGGAGCAGCGCCGTGATCCGGCGATAGCCGTAGCGACCGTACGCGCTGGCCAGCCGCACAATGGCCGCGGTCAACGCCGCCTCATCGTCAGCCTCGACACGCCGATAGCGTTGCGTCGAGCGTGGTTGCCCAATGACCCGGCACACCCGACGCTCGGGCAGGGCATGCCGCGTGGAGATGTGCTGAACATAGCCCCGGCGGCGCTCGGGGCTTAGAAGTTTCCCTCAGCGGCTTCCTTCAGAATCAGCTTATCCAGCGTCAGATCAGCGACAGCTCGTCTCAGCCGCAGATTCTCCCGCTCGAGCTCCTTGAAGCGCCGTGCCTGCTCAATCTTTAGGCCGCCGTACTCCTTGCGCCAACGGTAATACGTCTGTTCCGAAACACCCAAGGTCCTGCAAACCGCAGGTACCGTTTGGCCGCCCGACAGGCTAACCTCCGCCTCCCGTAGCTTACCGATAACCTGTTCCGCGGTATGTCGTTTACGTGGCATCCTGACCTCCGTTCAAACAGTCCTAGCCTAACATTCGGCCTGGACCAAGTTTTGGGGGTCAGGTCACTGTTTCGGGACACGGCAGCACGGTCTGTGTTTTGATCCGGCGCTTGAACTCCTCGTTGAGACGCTCAATGGCGTTGGTCGTTCGGGCTGATTTCCATTGGCTCTTGGACAGGCGCGTGAAGGTAAAGAGCTTGTCGCCCGCTTCTGCGAGGCTGTCCGCGACGGCCCTGCATTTCAGCCGCCACTTGCGGACAAACGCCTTGTGGCGGGTTTCCACCTCGGAGGCAGTGTCGGCATAGATCATATCGCGGTAATCTTCGCTCAGCTCGTCATGCATGTGTTTGGGAGCATGACCCAGAAGGTTGCGGTGCTTGTGCACGGTGCAGCGTTGAACGGGAAGGTCATCGCCCCAAAGCGCCGACAGAGCCGCCTCCAGTCCCGGCGCGCCATCGACGATGACAAACCCGGGCCGTTTCAGTCCACGCGCATCAAGGTCGTCGAGGAACTGGCGCCACGCCGCCTGGCTTTCTCCGCCCATATTCCCGATCGAAAGCAAGACCTTCTGGCCATCCCGGCGCACCCCTATAGCCGCGAGAACCGAGATGTTGGTGGCCTTGCGATCCAGTCGGGTCTTGATCACAGTACCGTCAAGGATCAGCCGAACGATATCCTCATCCGCGAGGCCACGGCTGCACCAGGCGTCCCAATCGACCTTCACCTTGCGCCACGCCCGGCTCACAACGTCCTTGCTCACAGCACCCCGGAAGAGCCCGAACAGCGCGCGTTTCACCCGCCGCGTGTTGGTTCCGGACAGATACACCGAAGCGATCAGCGCCTCGGCCTTTCTGGTCAGCCGCTGGTAGCGCGGCAGCGCCCGCGAACGCCATTCCGACGCCCGACCGTCTTCCTCAACGATCCGTGCACGCGGCACGCTCACCCTCTCGGTCCCGAATGTCCCCGTCAGTTGCCGCTCCCGGTGCCCGTTCCGATACCCTTGCCGAAGCGCGTCCTCTCGACCGTATCGGCAGCGCCCGAGAAACTGCGCAAGTTCCTCCTCAAAAACGGCCTCGATCGTGGATCTGATGTTCTCCCGCAGCCGGTCCTCGAGCGGATCATAGCCGGCGTCATTGGCCAGTAGCGAAAGCGCCGAAGTCTCGGTAGTGTTCTTCATGGCGTGATCTCCTTGGCGGTGCTAGCCGCCGGTTGGGTGGTTGTCTTGTCACCCGGAGATTACGCCATCCTCAAATTTCCACCACTTTCGAGACACAGCCCCTCCTGGACAACGGCGACAGTCGCCAATTCATCCTGTTCACCAGCACGCCATAAGGCGATTTCGTGCGATAGCTTTCGCATAATTAACCGCTTCAGCGTCGCTGAGTAACTGAACAGACCACGCACGTCCTCGAAGCCATGTTCGAATTCGTGAGCCATACAAAACTGATCGAGAGAGGTCGCTAGATACGTCGAAAAGCCTGTGGCTCTGAACAGTTCCGCATAGGTCATCGCGCGCCGGCGTATCCCTGTGTCGTAGCCACCTTCGTCCAAAGGATAGCTCTGGGTCGTCAAGGACGGTAAGACGAATTGAGTCGTTCCAGCGTTCGCAACGACCTTGCCGAGATAGCCATCGCTCACCAACCGGTCGATGTTGGGCGTCATAGCCCCACGCAGGTCGGCGTCAGCGACGACGTCGTATCGCAGCGCATCTATCAGGAAAACAGGACGTTCTTACGAGTCACCGGAAGACGCGATTCAACTCGGGGCGTCGGGGCGCGTGTTGATGTCACGGATGTCCACGGGTTACACGTGAACCACATCGCTGAGTCATCGGGTTTGCAAAAAACGCTACCGCACGCCGGGTGCAACAGCAGCCCGGCAACGAAGCTGTACGTTGCCTATAATTTCGATCGGTTAAACCGCTGTCAAGCTTCATGTTCAACTAATGAACGCCTATTTTGCACGGCGTCTAGAACATGCGATGCAGCCGCCTTTGCGCCACCGAACTCGAGTCGGGCGAGAGCCTCGGTGAGGTCCGCCTGCCCTTGGCTATTTCGGAGGTAACTTGTCGCCCGCGTCCAGGCATCGTTTCCATCAGCGCAATACTCTCCGACCCCCAGAACAACCAGCTGCCGGCTATTGTCGACCATTTCGAGATTGCCTGGCTCATGAAAGGCGAAGATGCGGACTCCCGAGGCGAGACAATCACCAACAGTCCCCATCCCGGGGCGGGCAACAGCACCAATCAAACGGTCATACATAGGGTGAGTTCAATCGGTCGTCGCAACACTCTGGCATAGGAGGTTGCTATGACGGTACGCAGACGGCGGTCGGATCGGTCTGGACGGAGCAAGTTGCATTCGCCAGATCGACCGGACTCGGCACGGCGTGAGGAGCTTGTTCGGTTCTGGGCAGCGATTGCGACGGGGCGTTCGAGCGAGGACGCGGCCCGAGATGCCGGTGTATCCCCTCCGGTAGGCTCGAGGTGGTTCCGGAGGTCGGGCGGCATGCCACCATCACATTTATCGCAACCGGCCAAGCCGCTGTCAGGACGTTACCTGTCTTTCGAGGAACGTGAGGAGATTGCTCTTCTGCACGCCCAGGGAAGAGGCATACGTCATATTGCTTGCCGGCTGGAGCGAGCACCGTCGACGATCTCCCGCGAGGTGCGGCGCAACGCGGCGACCCGAAGCGGTGGCCTGGACTACCGAGCAACGACGGCGCAGTGGCATACTGATCGGTCCGCCAAAAGGCCGAAGCCAGCCAAGCTGGCAACGAATGAGGCGCTGCGGCGCTATGTGCAGGATCGGCTTGCGGGTCGGATCTCGGCACCGGATGGAACGGTGATCGAGGGGCCACGCGTCGTCTGGAACGGTCGTCGGCATGGGCCGCGGCAGCACAGGCGATGGGCCAGGGCCTGGAGTCCTGAGCAGATCGCGCACCGTCTTCGGATCGACTATCCTGGGGGGACGGGCCCGAGGATCAAGCGATGCGGATCAGTCATGAGGCGATCTATCAGGCGCTCTACGTACAGGGCCGCGGCGCACTCCGTCGTGAGCTGACCGCCTGCCTTCGCACGGGAAGGGCACTGCGCGTACCTCGGGCACGTAGCCGCCGGCGGGGAAAATCCTTCGTCACGCCTGAGATCATGATCAGTGAACGATCGGCGGAAGCAGCTGATCGGGCCGTACCCGGACACTGGGAAGGTGACCTGATCATCGGCTTGGGCAGATCGGCGATCGGCACTCTGGTGGAACGCACCACGCGGTTCACAATGCTGCTGCATCTTCCCCGAATGGAAGGCCACGGCACCGTCCCGCGCGTGAAGAACGGGCCTGCGCTTGCCGGTCATGGGGCTGAAGCGGTTCGCGATGCCATCGCCCGGACGATCACGACATTGCCAGCGCAGCTTCGCCGCTCGCTGACCTGGGACCAGGGAGCAGAGATGGCCAGGCATGCGGATCTGCGGATCGCAACCGGCCTTCCCGTCTACTTCTGCGAACCGCACAGCCCTTGGCAACGCGGAACGAACGAGAACACCAATGGACTGCTTCGACAGTACTTCCCGAAAGGAACCGATCTGAGCGCACACAGTCCGGACGTACTCGCAGTTGTTGCTGACGCGCTCAATACACGGCCCCGCAAGACCCTCGGATGGAGAACTCCTGCCGAAGCTCTGGACCAGTGCTTGCAGGCCAGTCAAACTGAACGTGTTGCGACGACCGGTTGAACCCGCCTAGCAAGCGAATAGTCAGCCGGGCCCATCCAGGCGGGAGCTTTGTCGGGAAGTAGGTCGGGTTCGACGAACACCTTGACGTCCGCGGGCTTTGGCCCGCCGCTGATCGTTTCTATCAGGTCGATGGTTTCTTCGCGCAAGGCGCCGCTGCGGCCGCAGGTGACGAGTAGAGCGTCCCGCTGGCTGTCGGCAACTTGGCGCCTAATTTGGATCAGCGCAACCGGTATGCAGCGCGTCACATTCTGGAGTTCCTCTGCGGCAAATGGCCCATAAGTGATCATTAACGGTCGGTGTGTGGCGAGCAGCGCAACGGCCCGCACACGAATCTCCGGTGCAACGTCGGGCAATGTCTGATGCCAGAAAAAATTGCCCGACAAGATCGCATCACGCCGCACGGCGAGGACCTCCGGCAAATTATCGCAAAGCACCGAATCGAACCGATCGAGTGGCGGCAACCGGCGCTCCCAATGTGCGGTGTGGGCGACACCGGTCCGCAGAGACTCCGCGCTCGTGGCAGTATCAAAGTCTACGGTCGTGAGGCGATCGCTGACACCCACGCTGCGATCGATACGCCGTGTGGCCTGAGCTGGCGCAAACAGTGTCACCTGGGCGCCGCCATCGACCAACGCTTCAGCGATGAGCGCGCAGCGCCGAACGTTGTTGTTCGGCGTGGAATATTGACCCCCTATTGGGGGTTATCGGCGTCCAAAATTGACCCCCCTGGGTTTGTGATTTTTAACACACCTTGTTGTTTGGACAGACGAGGTGGGGGAGATGCTGGTTGTGGAGACGATTGCGCGGATCCGTCGGGATCATCTGGTGAGGGGTGTTCCGATCAAGAAGATCGCCCGGGATTTGAGGGTTTCGAAGAACACGGTGCGCAAGGTGGTTCGGGGTGATGAGACCTCGTTCAGCTACGAGCGCAAGATCCAGCCGATGCCGAAGCTTGGGCCGTGGGTGGAGGAGCTGGAGCGCCGGCTTGAGGCCAACGAGAAGAAGCCGCGCCGGGACCGCTTTTCTCTGCTGCGGATTCATGAAGACCTTGCGGCTCTGGGCTATGGCGGCGGCTACGACGCGGTGCGCCGCTACGCCAGGACCTGGCGTCGGCGGTGGCGGCTGTTGTCGCCGTCGCAGGGTTTTGTGCCGCTGAGCTTCGATCCCGGCGAGGCCTACCAGTTCGACTGGAGCCACGAGTACGCGCGCCTGTCGGGTGTGACGACCAAGGTGAAGGCAGCGCACATGCGGCTCTGCTACAGCCGCATGCAGCTGGTTCAGATCTTCCCGCGCGAGAGCCAGGAGATGGTGTTCGAGGCGCACGAACGGGCCTTCCACTTCTTCGGCGGGGTCTGCCGGCGGGGCATCTACGACAACATGAAGACGGCGGTGAGCATGGTCTTCGTGGGCAAGGAGCGCGCCTACAACCGGCGCTTTCTGGAGCTGTGCTCCCACCATCTGGTGGAGCCGGTGGCGTGCACTCCGGGTGCGGGCTGGGAGAAGGGCCAGGTCGAGAGGCAGGTGGGTTACCTCCGCGGCCGCTTGTTCGTGCCCATCCCGCGGGGCGGCTCCTACGCCGAGATCAACGAGTGGCTGATGGATCGGTGCATCGAGGACGCCAAGAAGCGGCCGCATCCGATGATCGAGGGCAAGACGGTGTGGCAGGTGTTCGAGGAGGAGCGACCCTTCCTGATGGCCTATCGCGGCCCCTTCGACGGCTTCCACGCCACCGAGGTATCGGTCTCCAAGACCTGTCTGGTGCGCTTCGACAACAACCACTACAGCGTGGCGGCCCGCGCCGTGGGGCGGACGGTCGACGTGCGGGCCTATGCCGATCGGATTGTCATCCGCCAGGATGGCGAGACCGTTGCCGAACACCCCCGGAGCTTTGGACGCGGTGAGATCGCCTGCAATCCATGGCACTACGTGCCGATCCTGACACGGAAGCCCGGTGCGCTGAGGAATGGCGCGCCTTTCAAGGGTTGGCAACTGCCCGGCGCGCTGGGCCGCATGCGGGCACGGCTCACCGGCCGCGACGACGGTGATCGTCAGATCGTCAAAATCCTCGCGGCGGTGCTGGAGGACGGGCTGGAGGCGGTCGAGGCGGCCTGCGCCGAAGCGCTCGCCTGCGGCGCCTGCAGCGCTGACGTTGTGCTCAACATCCTCGCCCGGCACCGCCAGCCGCCGCCGCCGCCGGCCATCCCAACGCCCGAGGGCCTGCAGCTTCGCCACCAGCCGGTGGCCGACTGCCGCCGCTACGACCGCCTGAGGGAGGCCGGTCATGGAGCGTCATGATGTGCTGGCGATGATGACGGCGCTGAAGCTTGCAGGCATGCGCGCCGCCTACGACGACATCCTCGCCGACGGGCTCAAGCGCCGTCATCCGGTGCAACAGATCATCGGTACGCTGCTGCAGACCGAGGTCGCCGACAAGCAGGCGCGCTCCATCAAGTACCAGATGACGTCCGCCAAGCTGCCGACGGCCAAGGAGCTGGCCGATTTCGATATCGCCGCTTCCCCGGTCAATGAGCCCCTGATCCAGGAACTCGCCGGCGGCGACTTCCTGGAGAGCAAGCGCAACATCGTGCTGGTCGGCGGCACCGGCACCGGAAAGACCCATCTCGCCGTCGCCATCGCCCGCGCCTGTATCAGAAAGGGCGCCCGTGGCCGCTGCTACAACGTCGTCGACCTGGTCAACCACCTCGAGGCCGAACTCCGCTCCGGACGCCAAGGCCGTACCGCAGACCAACTCGTCCGACGCGACTTCGTCATCCTCGACGAACTCGGCTACCTGCCCTTCGCCCAGGCCGGTGGCCAGCTGCTGTTCCACCTGATGAGCCGGCTCTACGAGCGCACCTCGATCATCGTCACCACCAACCTCGCTTTCGGCGAATGGCCCTCCGTCTTCGGCGACCCCAAGATGACCACAGCCCTGCTCGACCGCCTGACCCACCATTGCGAGATCATCGAAACGAGAGCTGGCGCTTCAAGAACCGCTGCTGACCCGGCACAGGCCGTGCCTGCGGCCCGCTTGCCCCGGTGGGTCAACAGGCTTGACGTATACGTCAAGCCCACGCGGCTTCGCTCCGCGCACCGCAAGGCGCTACACGAAGCCGCTCGGGTCCCCCTATTGACTACCGGGACAACCTCCGCCGTGCCATTAAGGGGGGTCAATATTGCACGCCGATAGGGGGTCAATTTTGGACGCCGATTGACACCGAACGTGGCCAAACCCGTTTCCACAGGCAATGATGGCGATGGTTGGCACAATCGAATTCGAACCTGCGTTAAATTTTCAGGGGTCTGCCGTCAGGTAACCCATTGTGGCGTAGAGACGGTTGGGGACGGACTTTATCTCCGCGCGATCGAGCAAAGACCAGCCGTCGAAAATGAGCTTCGGCAGGTCGCCTGGACCACTTTCCGTCATTCCCGGATGGAGATTATCTCGATGATTGTTCAAAATCAGGACGGCGTCTGCATCTTGCACCGCCTTGTCGATATCAGCAATCGAATTAAAGCCAAGCGCGGCGACACCATCCGAATCGATTACGGCGTCCCAGACCGAAACCTTGGCGCCGGCGTCCACCAGCGACCGCGCGATATTAACGCTGACCGAACCTCGTGTGTCGTTGGTTTCCGGCTCGCCCTTGAACGCCAGGCCGATAATGACAACGTCGATCTTATCGATAGGTCGACCGAGCAACTTGGCAAAGCGATCGACGATCTGTAGCGGGTATGCAGCGGTTCTTTCGTTTACTTGTCGGCCGACCGAACCAAGGACGGGTGTTGCATCGCCGCTATTGAACGACGAACACAGCAGGATCGGATCCTTGGTCAGACAATACCCCCCTACCCCTGGGCTCGGGCTCGGTATCGGATTGCGCGCATAGCCGTGGTTGGCAGCGGTGACGATCTCGAAGGCGTTCAGATTATATTGGTCGGCAAGCAACGCCAATTCGTTGGCGAATGCGAAGCTCAGATCGCGAAACGTATTGTTCGCCAATTTGACGATCTCCACAGCCTCGATGCTGGGCACCTGAACGATTGATGGCGTCAAGCTGGCCTAAAAAGCGGCGGCTTTGGCTGTACAGTTAGGCGTAAGACCGCTGACGATCTGCGGAAGTTTGCGAAGTTCGACAAGCGCCTGTCCCGCCAAGGTCCGCTCGGGCGAGAACGCGACATGAAAGTCTTCGCCAGCTATCAGTCCGCTTTCCCGTTCGAACACCGGCACCAGCAAACCACGTGTCGTGCCTGCGGGAACAGTCGAGCGCAGCATGATTTGATCGCCATGCTTCAGCCGCTCGCCAATCGTCCGAGCCGCGGCTTCCAACGCAGTGTAGTCAGGTTTGTTGTCCGCACCGAGCGGCGTACCGACCGCAATGATGTAAATGCCGCGACGGTGTTGATCGAGCTTCTCGCACACCTCAAGATGGCCGCTGCGAAGGACGACCCGTAACATTTCGGTAAGACCTCGTTCGTGAATGTGTGAATCACCCGCGTTGAGTCTTGCAACTACTTTTGAGTCGACATCCAATCCGGTAACGATGTGTCCATAGTTGGCCAGCGATATCGCCAACGTCAGACCGACATATCCCATCCCAAAGACGACGACGTTGCAGTGCCGTTTATCCTGATCCCGCAAGAGTTCGAGGAAGTCATGGATGGTAACCAGCCGGCCCTCTTCATCGGTGATCAATATGTGGCGTACGACGTCGGCCGTCAGATGATTGGCACGGTGTACTCTGCGATATATCTCCGGGACCATCTCCCCCGTTGCTTGATCGGCCGGCAGCGTAATGGGATCCCGGGTCATGATCGCGGAGATCGGAGCGGACCATTCGACATCGGCTGCATAGGCCCTTATGACGTCGCCATCGGTTATGACGCCGACCACCTGCTCGCCGTCCAATACGACCGCGAGACCGGCGTGGGCGACTTCGTGAGATCGCAACGCCATTTGACGCACGGTTGCATCAATGGATTCGTTTACGTCGACGATGACGGCAAGGCGTTCGAGCGATCCATTCACGACAGAGGAACCTCCTCCCAATTGTAGATCATGCGGGTCCCGTCTGTGCTCTCTGGTCGCCGGCTGGCGAAGCGACCGCGGTAGTAATCACGGTTCAGCAGTTCGGCATCCGACAACATGCGGTTCTTCTCGCCTATGGCAATTCGCCATCCTGGATGGTCGGCGTCCATCTTCGCCTCCCGCTCACCGGGATCAAGCGCCGAAAAATCGGCAAGTTCCTGCAAGTATTGCGGGCCGATCGAGACCGGTCCGTCACGCGATTCGTCGGCGCCAAGCGTAGTGAAGTGTCGTTCGACCAACTCTGCGCCGAGCGTGATTGCCGCTTTGGCTGCGATCACACCGTCGCGCGCGACCAATGAATGATCCGAGAAACCGACCCGCGGTGCATGACGGCGTAGGAATTCCATCCGCGCCAAGTGCATTTCCACGAGCGGTGTCGGATAAATCGTCACGCAATGCAGCAATGCGAAGTTCGACCCCTCCAGGATATCGGCGGCGTGGACAATCTCGTCGTCGAAGGTCGCTCCGGTCGAAACGATCAACTCTTCGAACAACGCCTTAAGGTCGCGCAACATGGGAAACGAACCGCAGTCGTAACTCGCTACCTTGATCGTTTTGAAACCCAATTCCCTGAGTCGCATCGCGTGCTCGTGGACAAAGCATGTCGTCATCGGGGTCAGACCCGACTCTCGGCAGATGCGAACGAACTCGGCGCTTTGTTCGAAGGTGATCTCCAAATCCTTTGAACGATTATACTCGGCCTTGTAGGGCCGTTTGATCGCCATGGTCACGCCGTCGACCTCGAACCCTTCCTCGAACTGCGGCTGGTAGGCAACATTGTCGGCGAATATCGTCTGCATTTTACCGTGCGTCGCGCCGTTTTGCGCCGCCGCCTCAATCATGCGCGCAAGCATGTCAAAATCGCCGTTGTGGTTCTGGCAAAATTCAGCGATCAGGGCGACCGGCTTCGCGTCTTGTGTCATCCAAAAAAACCTTTCCTGCCGTCGTTAGGCGAGCCCGGCCCAGTCGAGGAACCGATCAAACACGAACAAATCCGTCTTCTCGACGGGCTCGAAACTTGCACCGCCGATGTGCGGCGTTATCAAAATATTATTGTGAGTCCTGGCGTAATCGATCAGCGGATGGCCACTCAGGCTATTTCATGTTCGTTGTCCAGGACGTCAAGCGCCGCGCCACCTAGCCGGCCCGTTTGTAGAGCGGCGAGCAGAGCCCCTGTGTCGACCAACGCCCCTCGTGCCGTGTTGATCAACACCGCGCCGGGCCGCATACATGCGATTTCATCAGTGCCCAAAATTTCGGTCATGTCGGTATTCAACGGCAAGTGCAGACTCACTATGTCGGATTCGTGTAGCAGTCGACCCAGGTCCTTCGCCCGGCGGACCCCGGCGGCGAGTCGCCGCGGTCGAATGTCATGCGCCAGGACGTCCATTTCAAACGTCCGCGCGATCCTGGCAACCTTCGAACCAAGTCGACCGTAACCGACGATTCCCAAGGTTTTTCCGGCGACTTCGCAACCGCGGAACGGCGAAACTTCCCAACGCCTTCGAGCACCGCGTTGGCAGCCTGTGGCAGTTTTCGCAGGAGCGCCAACATTAGGGCGATGGTCATTTCCGCTGTCGGATTTATGGTGCGTAGGAACTTGGTCTGCCCTCGCAGGTGGAACACCGCAATACGCCGCTTCCGGGCCAACGCCAAATCGATATGATCGAGCCCGGTGGTCGGCGACATGACGGCGCGGAGGTGCGACGAAGTGCCCATGACCGCAGCGCCGACCCGAGTATTGAAACGCACCAATACGGCGTCGTAATCAGTGGCGGCGTGGTCGAAACTGGCCTGATCGAGAGTCCGGAAGTCGGCCTCCAGGAGTGCCTCCGCCCGCCCGCGGACGGCGGTTGAAAAACTGCCGGATTCCGGACAAAGCAGGCGCACAGCTTCAACCAGCCCGTCCAGCGAGGATCGCGTCGGCAAGGACGAAGTCGAGCGGACCATCGATATTCACCGAGTCTTCGTCAGTCATGACCATACCGAGACAATGCTCGCCAACCAGTGCTTCGTATTCGAATAGCGACTTGCGGCGGCTAAGATAAATCGCCCCGTTGCGCAAATAGACCTTGGGCGGACCTGACGCGGACGCATGTCCTCGAAGCCTTGCTCTATGTAATTGACCAGACGATTGTCAATCAAACGCTTCATGCGGAACGGGTGGGTATTGCTGACTTCGACAACCGAAACAACGCTATCGCAAGGTGCGGAATGCAGCATATCGAGTGAAGTTTCGATATGCGCCGACGTGCGCAACGGGCAGGTCGGTTGCAGCAAAAGCACCGCATCGTATTGAGCGCCGCGTCTAAGTTCCATCTCCTCCAGCGCATACATGATAACAGGATAGGTCGGTGTAAGATCCTCGGCCAGCTCGGCAGGTCGCAGGGACGGCACTTCGGCACCCAATTCGCGCGCTATTCCGGCGATCTCCTCGTCCTTCGTGCTCACGACCAGGTCGGATAGCTGAGAAACCGCGTTCGCCGCTTCGATTGAGTAGGCGATCAACGGTTTTCCAGCCAACGTTCGAATGTTCTTGCGAGGCACGCCTTTCGAGCCGCCGCGCGCCGGAATGACAGTCAGGACCGAGCTCAATGCACCATTCCTTGCGGCGGCGCGAAGAGTCGCTGCGATTGCGGCGCCAACTTCAGCGCGAACCATCTTTGGGTCATGTAGAAACGGAACCAGGGATAAGCATTGTCTGGGTCACGGGCCGCGCGATCCAGCTCGTAGAGCCGGTAGAGATCGTTTCGCCACATCCCGCCCGCGGTGACGTCCGACGCTTGCAATATCTCGCGCATCGGCTCCGCCAACTGATCGTATGCGAGGACCGTGTTGTTCCCGGACCGAACCATCTTCTTCCTAAGGCGAAGGACGGACGGCGTCACCGTTCCCTCCATGGCGCGGCGCATCAAGCGCTTATTGATGCCATCCTCCATGAACAACTCGTAGGGATAACTCCAAGCCAATTCGATCAACTCGTGATCGACGAAGGCTGGTCGAGCTTCAACGCCGCAGGCCATCGAGTTGCGGTCTTCGTTACGCAGATGGTGCGGGATGTCGAGGCGCATCCGATCGAGCAACTCGCGGAAAAATGGCACGCCGGCCGACAATCCCTCAAGTTGCGGATAATTAGCTTCGGGAAACAACTCCTCCTCGTCGAGCAAAACGTTGTCCAAAATAAATCGTAGCCGCGGCGAAACTCCTGGCAGGTGCGGGCGCCAATGCAACCGTCGCGATACAACCTTAAGCGAGCGACCTGTTCGCTCGGGCGACGTCCAGTTAGGGAAACACCGCCCTGGATAGCCCGACGCGCAGCGAGTTGTTTCCCGTCCTGCAGAAGCGCGGTCACAAACATCGGCAAAAGCTTTGCGTAGCCGCCGAACACTTCGTCGCCACCGTCCCCGATCAGAAGCACCTTGTAGCCAAGGGCGCCGATGTGACGACGCAAAATGGACTGGTAGACATATGCCGAGTTAAAAACCGGCTCGTCCATATGGTCGAGCAACTCGTCGAGCGCCTGGATAACGTCAACATTGTCGGGATCCAAGTATTTATGCTCGATCTGGAGCGACGCCACAGTCTCATCGATCCACAACGACTCGTCCGGCGTGTCGGGTGGTCGAATGGAAAATGCATGCACCCGATCCGCCATGCCCAGTCCACGTGCCAAGGCGCAGGTGATGCTGCTGCTGTCGAGCCCGCCCGATAGGGTCGTCGCCACAGGCGCATCGCTCTGAAGATGCCGTTCGACGACATCAAAAAAAGTCTCGCGCAATTCCGTGGGATCGGCCCGTGTTTGTACTGGGCGTGGAAGACGCCAATAGGTCTTGCGTTCAACCAGGTGCCCTTCACGCCAGACCGTGATGCTGGCCGGCGGCAATTGTCCGATATCGGCGAACATCGTACGTTCATCGTGGTCGAGCCATCCGCGGGTGACGAATCGGCGCATCGACAGATGGTCCATTCTAGCGGCCTCGGGACAGGTCGCCAGAATCGCCTTGATTTCCGAGGCCAATACAATCTCGCCATTCGCTTCATAAATGTAGAGGGCACCTCTAAAAATGCCATTTTCGCGCACCGTCGGTTTAGAATCGGGTTGACGATTTGTTGACATCGGGAGGGGTGTTCATGGGTCAGATAGGATTTTTTGATCTTTCGAAGCGGTATACCGGGCTGGACGCCAAGAACGAGCCTCTGGCGAAGATCGACGAGGTTGTTCCGTGGGAAGACTTCCGTGGGTGTTTGGATGCGGTGTGTCGGCGTTCGGACAAGGCGCGCAAGTCGCGGGCGGGACGCAAGCCGTGGGACGCGGTGGTGATGTTCAAGACGATCATTCTGAGCGCACTCTACAATCTGTCGGACGATCAGGTTGAGCATCAGATCCGGGATCGTCTGTCGTTCATGCGGTTTTTGGGGTTGGGTCTGGAGGACCGGGTTCCCGATGCCAAGACAGTGTGGCTGTACCGCGAACAGTTGACGCAAGCTGGGGTGATCGAGACCTTATTCGAGACGTTCGATGGCCACCTGAAGGATCAGGGCTATCTGGCGATGGGCGGCCAGATCATCGACGCCTCGATCGTGGCGGTGCCCAAACAGCGCAACAGCCGCAAGGAGAACGCGGGGATAAAGGCTGGCGAGACGCCGGAATGCTGGCAGGATAAGCCGGCAAAGCGGCGCCAAAAGGATGTCGAGGCGCGGTGGACCAAGAAGCACGGCAGGAGCCATTACGGCTACAAGAACCATGTCAACGTGGACCGTCGGCACAAGCTGGTGCGGCGCTATCAGGTGAGCGACGCGGCGACGCACGACAGTAAGGTTCTCGACGATATCCTGGATGGGGACAACACGGCCTTGGGCGTATGGGCGGACAGCGCTTATCGCTCGGCGGAGATCGAGGCGGCGCTGAAGAAGAAGGGGTTGAGGAGCCGGATCCATCGCAAAGCCCGCCGCAACAAGCCGCTGAGCGAGCGCGAGAAGCAAGGCAACAAGACCCGTTCGTCCGTTCGGGTCCGCGTCGAGCATGTTTTCGGGGCCCAGAGCAACGACATGGGCGGGACGCTGCTGCGTAGTGTCGGGCTGGCGCGGGCAAAGGCTCGGATAGGGCTGAAGAACCTCGCCCACAACATGCGCCGTCTGGTCCAACTGAACCGCCTCGCCGCGGCGGTGTGACAATACTCTGAGTAGGAGATCGCCTGGGCACGGTCTTGAAGCGGAAATAGCTCAATTGGAGCGCGGGAAACTCCCGGAAATCCCGGTGCCAGCATGGCCGCAGACGGCCACAGCCCGTTTAACCAATCATCCTCTGTCAAATCGCGAATTCTTAGAGGTGCCCTTATGCCGATGACCTTTGTGTGCTCGGCAAGGCCCCGGCGGCAGAGATACTGACGGCGGTCAAGCGGCTCATGGATGGTCTGAAGCTGCCGGTCAACGAACAGAAAACCCGATGCCTGCGGTGTCCGGACGAGCCAATTGAGTTTCTGGGCTACCGCATCGGACGCAGTTATAGCCCGAAAGGGACGGGAGCATTCCTCTGCCCCCGTCCCAGCAAGGCGAGCGTCCAGAGCATATGCCGCAGGATCAGCGACATGACAGCGCCACGGCACGGTGGAGGTGATGGTGGAAGGCCTGAACCGCACCATGAGCGGATGGGCTAACTACTTCAGCCTCGGTCACGTCAGCCCAGCCTACAGCGCGGTCAATCGTCATACGGGAAAGCGGCTACGCCAGTGGCTCGGTCGAAAGCACCAGACGCGGCAGTGGAGATTCGTGCGATTCTCGACCAGAGGCTTCAGGAAGAGTACGGCCTCACCCGTCTGAAGCGGCAGACCATGGGCCTTCCGAGCGCGAAGGCATGATCTCGTCCGAAAGCCGGATGCGGGAGAACCGCACGTCCGGTTTGATGAGCGGGGGACTGGAAACGCGGCCATGGGAACCGGACTGAGGCCCAGAGCGAAAGCGACGGAACAACCACCGGACCTTAAAGCAGGCGCGCCAGCCCTCGACTCTACCAATGAGAAAGCATGTTTAATGTGCTACACAACGCTTTGGGATACAGACCGCTAGGCTCGGAAACCATCGTCCCGATGTACCGAATGCCTATCATGCACTGACAATCGGACTGGACTACTCAACGAGGGCAGACCAGCGCTACCGGTAAAGATAATCTCCGTGTCAGACGAAGCCTAGCAACATGGGGCGACGACTTCCCCCAAAGCCTCATCACAGGATAAATTCATCTATCCGATTCCCCTGACATTCTACTGCTCTGGAGGGTTCTATATGGGAAATCCCAGCCAAGAAAATTAGGAGCGGGAGGATCTCAAGACCCCTCGAGGAACCGAAGAGAATGGGGTGGACTCCAGATGATGCAAACCCGGCATGCATTCAAATTCTTTGCCATAGTTCTATTGGCCACCATCGGCTCTCCCACGGCCGGGGAACCCACGGCCTCAGAACCAATCGAACGCGCTAGAGCCGTTGTCGAAAACACAACCGCGAGGCGGGGGGAGCTGGAATATTTAATGAGCCAAGTCGAGCGGGCCATCGTCCGCCTTACCGAGATCGAAGCGCAAAACGAAGCGCTACGAGCAAAAAACGCTATGCTCCAATGGCAACTTGGCGAAATCAGCGATGCGCACCGCACACTAGAAAAATCCTCCCTTGCCGCCACACGTGAAATGCAACAGCAACTCGCTGCAGTAACTGAAGAACTAAAAAGTGAGCGGGGCGTCAATGGGGCACTCGTGGTCGAGGCCAGTGCGCTCAAGCAACAGCTCAATAAAATGACCAGCGCTCGAACGACGCTTGAGAACGAATTCAAATCCGCCGAGCAACGGACCAAACAACAATTGAACGACCTTCAGCTTCAACTCGCGGCGTTGACGGTTGAGATGGAGAGCGAACGCGCCGTCCGCGACGCTCTCGCTCGGCAGGGCAACACCCTAACCGAGGCCGTGTCCGCGCTCCGTCGAGAACGCTCCGCCCTCAATGCCGATCTAAAATCCGCACACGCTGCGATTGACCTAGGCACCAGCGAGATCGGTCGGCGGCAAGCCGAGATTGTGACCCTCAGCAATCAAGTTGCGGCGCTCCGCGCCGACCTTAAGGAATTCAAGGCCGCGCTTGCACAGGCGCGGATTCGCGAGGCTGCCCAGCAAGAAAATAACGATGAGCTTGGCCGGCGGTTGAACGCAGCACTTGCCGGAAGGGTGCGGGAACTCGCAAAGTATCGGTCAGAGTTCTTCGGTCGTCTGCAGGACGTGCTCGGTGACCAAAGCGATGTACGCGTGGTAGGCGATCGTTTCGTGCTTCAGTCCGAAATACTATTTGCGTCGGGCTCGGCGCGGATCGGCAAATCCGGAACGCGGAAACTCGCCCAACTCGCCCTCGTGATCAAGCAGTTAGCGGCGCTTATTCCTGCAGATGTCGATTGGATACTGCGCGTTGATGGCCACACTGACCGAGTTCCCATCGTTACCGAGCATTTTTCATCGAATTGGGAGTTGTCAACCGCCCGCGCGGTATCGGTTGTTGAGTTCCTGGTGGGCGTAGGTATCGCGCCCACCCGATTAGCTGCGACCGGCTTTGGTGAATTTCAACCGATCGATGATCACGGCGACGAAATAGCTTATCGCCGAAACCGTCGCATCGAGTTCAAGCTCACTCAAAGGTAGACTAGTCCGATACCCGGGCGGCCGTTGCCCGGACAATAGCAGTCCGCTACTTCCTCGTACAGCCAGCCCAGATCGAGAACACGGTCCACACGGGCCAGGACGTGATCCTTGGGCACCAGCTGCTCAAGCGAACCGGTGACTAACGCCACATTTCTCAAGTGACCGCTTCGCCTGATGCCTGATTGGCACGATTCTGCTATAAGAATCACTGGCTTGAGGGTGTCGGAGGGCGGCTCGGATGCGGAACCCGGAGGGTGAATCGGATCATGGGCCACTCCGGCCCCTTTTCGACCGCCGCCTGAAACTGGAGTTCCACGGATCGCGGGTGACCTCCGATGCGGGGTTGCTCGCTTATCGCGAACTGGACGACGCGCTCGGGCTGACCGCACTGGCGGGCGGCGTGCTCGCGGATAGCCGCACGGGCAGGAACGGCTGGCACGGCATCGTCAGTCTCCTTCGCCAGTCCGTCTATGGGCGTCTCGCCGGCTACGAGGATGTCAACGACGCCGACCGGCTCGGGCGTGATCCCGCGATGCGCTGGATCGTCGGCGGCAAGGCGGTCGAGCGCGGCGGGGCATCGACCAGCCAGATGGGGCGGTTCGAGACCGAGCTGCTGGCGAACAACGAGAACCTCGCGGCCCTTGCGGACCTGTCGGGGATGTGGATCGACCGGGTTCACGACCACGATCCACCGAGGCGCGTCGTGCTCGACATGGACAGCTCCGTCAGCCCGACATTCGGTGAGCAGGAGGGCACGGCCAATAACGGCCACTTCGGCTGCACCTGCTATCACCCGCTGTTCGTGTTCAACCAGTTCGGCGACCTGGAGCGTTGCGCGCTACGCCCCTGACCTGACCCCCAAAACTTGGTCCAGGCCGAATGTTAGGCTAGGACTGTTTGAACGGAGGTCAGGATGCCACGTAAACGACATGCCGCGGAACAGGTTATCGGTAAGCTACGGGAGGCGGAGGTTAGCCTGTCGGGCGGCCAAACGGTGCCTGCGGTTTGCAGGACCTTGGGTGTTTCGGAACAGACGTATTACCGTTGGCGCAAGGAGTACGGCGGCCTAAAGATCGAGCGGGCACGGCGCTTCAAGGAGCTCGAGCGGGAGAATCTGCGGCTGAGACGAGCTGTCGCTGATCTGACGCTGGATAAGCTGATTCTGAAGGAAGCCGCTGAGGGAAACTTCTAAGCCCCGAGCGCCGCCGGGGCTATGTTCAGCACATCTCCACGCGGCATGCCCTGCCCGAGCGTCGGGTGTGCCGGGTCATTGGGCAACCACGCTCGACGCAACGCTATCGGCGTGTCGAGGCTGACGATGAGGCGGCGTTGACCGCGGCCATTGTGCGGCTGGCCAGCGCGTACGGTCGCTACGGCTATCGCCGGATCACGGCGCTGCTCCGCGGCGAGGGCTGGTACGTGAACCACAAGCGGGTCGAACGCATCTGGCGACGGGAGGGACTGAAGGTGCCTGCAAAACAACCAAAGAGGGGCCGGCTATGGCTCAACGATGGGTCCTGCATCCGTCTGCGTCCGAACTGGCCGCACCGGGAGTGTCCGCAATTTTGTGTTTTGGGCCATAGTGGTGGAATTGAAAGGAGCATCCTATGGTTATCGAGAAAGAGGTACTGGAGCAATTGTTGGCTGGGCGCGATCCGGCAACGGTATTTAGCCAAGACGGGCTGATCGATGAATTGAAGAAGGCGCTATCGGAACGGGTTCTAAACGCGGAGTTGGATAGGCATCTGGATACCGACGCCGGAAACGGTGAAGCGAACCGGCGCAACGGCCGCTCTCAAAAGACGGTTCTGACGGGGACCTCGAAGGTGACGCTGGATATCCCGCGCGATCGTTCGGGAACCTTCGATCCGCAGTTGATTGCCAAGTATCAGCGTCGCTTCCCGGACTTCGACGAGAAGATCATCTCGATGTACGCGCGCGGCATGACGGTGCGCGAGATTCGCGGCCACCTGGAGGAAATCTACGGTCTCGATGTCTCGCCGGACCTGATCTCGACGGTGACGGATGCGGTCCTTGAGGAAGTGGGTGAATGGCAAAACCGGGCGTTGGATGCCTGCTACGCGATCGTCTTCTTCGACGCCATCCGGGTCAAGATCAGGGACGAGGGTTTTGTTCGGAATAAAGCCGTCTATATCGCGCTGGCGGTGTTGCCCGACGGCACGCGCGAGATCCTCGGGCTGTGGATCGAGCAGACCGAGGGCGCCAAGTTCTGGCTGCGCGTCATGAATGAGCTCAAGAACCGGGGTATCCAGGATATCCTGGTCGCCGTCGTCGACGGCCTCAAGGGCTTTCCCGAAGCAATCAATGCGACCTTTCCAGAGACCGTGGTGCAGACCTGCATCGTCCACCTGCTCCGCCATTCCATGAATTTTGCGTCATGGAAGGATCGCAAACATGTCGCGCGGGCGCTGAAGGCGGTGTACCGGGCCGGTGACGCCGAGGCCGGCCTGGCGGCCCTGGCCGAATTCGAAGCCGGACCCTGGGGCGAGAAATATCCCGCCATCGCCCAAAGCTGGCGGCGCAACTGGGATCACGTCATTCCCTTCTTAGCCTTCCCCGAGGCGGTCCGTCGCATGATTTACACGACCAATGCCATCGAGTCGCTCAACGCCAAGATCCGGCGTGCCGTTCGAACGCGTGGCCATTTCCCCAGTGACGACGCCGCCACCAAGCTGCTATATCTGGTGCTCAATCATGCGGCCCAGGCTTGGAAACGCCCGCCGCGTGAATGGACCGAGGCCAAGACACAGTTCGCCATCATCTTCGGTGAGCGTTTCGTTAATGTCTGAAAATCGGCCCAAGCACAAACTATCTGACAGTCCCGCATCCGTCTGCGTCCGAACTGGCCGCACCATGTCTGGGCCTATGACTTCGTCATGGCTCGCACACACGATGGCAGGGCATTCCGCATGCTGACCATCATCGACGAGTACACTCGGGAGTGCCTGGCAATCGACGTCGCACGACGGCTGCGATCCGACGACGTGCTGTATCGCCTTGCCGCGCTGTTCGTCGATCGTGGCCCGCCGGACCACATCCGCTCGGATAATGGTGCCGAGTTCACTGCCACGGCCGTCCGTGAGTGGCTGGCGCGGGTCGGTGTGAAGATGCTCTACATCGAACCGGGCAGTCCCTGGGAGAACGGCTACAACGAGTCATTCAACGGCAAGCTCCGGGACGAGCTGCTCAACGGCGAAATCTTCTACTCGCTCAAGGAGGCCCAGGTGCTGATCGAGCGATGGCGGCAGCACTACAACACGGTCAGACCACACAGTGCGCTGGGCTACAGACCCCCGGCGCCAGTGACCATCGCGCCTAACCGGACTGATCCGGCTTGCGCTATGGATGGGCTCCAGCCGGATCAGCCCTTCCCAATCACCGTGCCAAGACTAACATAGCGATTGGCACATACATTGGGGGCAGGCCATGATGAACCCAACAAAGATCGCCAATTTGCGGACAGTCGTGGTTGCCGCGTTCGTCCTCTCCGTTTTCGGCTTGCCCACGATGGCCGGAGAACCGCTTCAGGTCACTCTGAACAAAACAACGATACTGCGAATCGCCCGCAATGCATCAACGGTAACGATCGGCAATCCCGAATATGCAGATATCACGGTCGAATCGCCGCGACTTATCTTCCTTGTCGGGAAAGAATCCGGCGAGACAAATCTGCTGATTCTGGATGCAAACGACGCAGAAATTCACGATTTCGATATTGTTGTCGTGCCCGAGTCGCGGCGACACCTCACGGTCCATCGCAGTGCGACAGAGGTGACAACCTTCAACTGTGACCCTCGCTGTACGGCAGTGAAGACGCCGGGCGAGCCGCTGTCAGGAGACGCCGGCGGCGGCGGTGCGAGCGCACTGGATGCGTTGCTCGCGCCACCCGACAGCGATTCTGCGGCAGCGCCCACAGAGGAATAGGGAATCCCGGTCGGACACCCGTCCTATCCGTGATCCGCCGATACGCAGCTTGGATTTATTGTCTGATTTGGGACCCGAAAAAACCCCGGCGTCCGAACAGGGGCACCGGGGCATGTAGCCGAAAAATTCTAAAAAGCCGTTTCCGGCAGGCGGTCCGGCGGAACTAGCCCGCGAGCGCCGCGACAATCGTTGCAAACAGGGTTGTGAGCTGGCCACCCGCAAGGGCCAATCCGCCAATAATGACGACAGCGATACCGGCCGCAATCAAACCGTATTCGATCGCAGTTGCGCCCGACGCGTCACCGCTGAACTTCTGAGTCATTGAAAGAAGTTTGGCAATCATCGTCATATCCTCCTGTTATTCGAAAAATGACTGGAAGCGGGCGTTGACCGTGTTGTTGGGTTATTTAACGCCCATCCGTTTCAAGTGGTGTGAATACGCACCAACCCCTGTAAATCCGTGTCGCAGAATATCATTCGCCGCGAGTCTCGAACAACATGATTCTACCAAGCAGCGGCACCAACACGACAACATAATTCAAGCAATATTTATGCCTGTTACCGTGCAAAGGTGCAACCTATGGTGTGCTGATGGGATGCGAGAATGCCTTCATTTTAGTCCACGAACCTTGTTCAAGAGCTCCGGGAGCGTCATAGAAACATCGGTGTAGGAATTCAGTACTTCGTCAATCCGATCACTATCCAAACGCCACTCTTCACCGGTCAGCGACGCAATTACGCGATCGCAGAACGGCTTGTATTGGCCAATCGCTTTCGCCGCGTCGTCAAAATGGTCAGCAAGAATGGCAAGCGCGAGCTGTCTGGGCCCGCTTCCCATATAGCCCCATTCGAATCCCGTCGTGGATATCTGCCGGAGATCGGTGCGCGGGTCGAGCGGCGACCCATCGACGGAGACGGAACATCCGTTTGCACCACGCCGGCCGTGATAGCTCTTCATCTGCCGCTGGTCTCGCATTGAGGCTGAGACGTCTCTGGCGACAGCCTAGCACTCGGTCCCACGACGGGGAACGGCTTCTGACTTCAACGCTCGTCAGTTTAAGCCGAAGCGGGGCTCGGTGTCAGGCAAACTGCGGCTCACTCCGGCTAGCCCCGCGCCTGTCTAATTGTCGACATTCGCTTCCGGATCGGCATCGCCGATGCCGAGCAGCGCATTGACCGTCTCAACCACCTCATCTGTCACCGGCTTGTTGGCCGCGTCGATCAAGGAGTCCTCCGGGTCGAGGTCTGCAAGTTTATCTTCGGCCGCGAGAAGCGTTGCTGTGGCCTCCGCTAGTAAGGCATCACCGTCTTCAAGCAGTGCCGCCGTGGCCTCGAAATCAGCAAGCGCCTCCGCCGCCAACGTTTCAGCCGCCGCCGCATCAGCGGCGAGTCCTTCCACCACCTCGGCCTGATCGTCGACAACGGCCTGCGCATCCAAAGCGGCCGCCGCTAGGTCTTCATCGTCGGGGTTGTCTTCAGCCAATGCGGCCGCAGTTTCGGCTTCCTCGCTCAGAGCCGCGAGGTCAGTTTCCGCCGCCGCGAGGTCTTGCTGCGCGAGTTCAGACGCGGCTGCGAGTTCGCCGGCAAATGCTTCCTTTTCCGCCAATGAGCCCTCTGCGTCCGCCAGAGCAAGCTCAAGGTCGGCCAATTCCTGCGTAAATGTGGCGATCTCCGATGCCAATACGGCCGCGTCGGCCAAACCCGCTGCATAGGCGGCGATCAATCCAACGGTAGAGTTTGGAGCCGCGTGTATCCGCGCGTTCGACGAAGCATGGGCGGCGTTAAGCGAGCCGAGCGCGCTTGCGAGGCCAGCCTGACCGTTGTTATCTCCAGATTGATTGGACCCATTGTTGCCGGCATTGGCGGATCGGCTATTTCCCCCACCCGAGTTGCCTCCAGCTTTCTGGCTGCTACCGCCACCATTTCCTTGGCCGTTGCCATTATTTTGGGCACCTGCTCCATTCCCCTGGCCATTACCGTTGTTCTGGCCGCTTTTGCCCTTATCACCGCTCTTGCCCTGGGCCTGAACCGCGTTGAACGAAAATGTGCCGGAAACGGGGTCGACACCAGTTGGCACAAGACTCAGCGCGAACGCAAACGAGACAATGAAAACCCAGTCCGGCATATGCATCCGCCCGACGCAACACGGCGCTTGCCGCGATTTAGCCCGAAGTTGTGCGGCGGTGACTTCGGTAGCGTGTCTGTAGAGGGACATCCCTGTCTCCACCTCTCCTATCGCAAGGCGTTCGGGTGTTCCTCCTATCAAAGACGAGCGACTCGCCGAGCCTATTCCCATTTTCCGGCGATTTGAGGCGGTGGAGAGTCGAGGCAAATGCGCAGAGCACGGCTCTGCACGGCAACGATGATGAAATCAGAGATGCAGCTGCTTGAAACGGATGTGAAATGTGACCTGATTAACCGGAAAAGATACTCATTTGGCTCCGGTTTCAGCGCGAATCTGGCGAAGTGCCGCTTCGATCTTCAAGGCGAGCAGTGTCTTTCCCCGTTCCGCAGATGCACGGGTCGGATCGCCGCTGACCCCGGTTGGGCGCAGCAGGCGTCCGCCACGGGCAACAACCCTGTCGGACCGAACGCCTGCGGGGAAGACCGCCAAAAGTTCAGACGTGTCACGGATGCCGGCATAGCTGCCGATGCTTGCTTTTGTTTCCTCCTGGGTCAGGAGCCAGTCAATCTGCCCGTTCGCCGCGTAGTAATCGCCTACATGGATCACTCTGATGCCGTCTCCCTTCCACTCGGCGCTGAGTCGCGTCGCTACGCGTCGCTGCATTTCCTGATTTCCGACGCTGTCGCCGAGGAAGCAGATCGTCTCGAATCCGTGCGCGCGTAAGCTGCGAGCCGTGAACTCGAGGATATTGGCGAACACCGTCTCGGGCACACTAATCGTTCCTGCGAAATACATGTGACCCGACGGTGGATTGACGGATCCTTCTGGAACGAATGTGACAACCGGCGCAACCAGCGCGTCTCCCAAATCGCGTGCGATCCGCTCGGCTGAAAAGCGGACGATATAGTTGTGTTTTCCCAGCACCATGTGAGGACCGTTTTGCTTGACGCCGCCGGTCGGAATGATGACCGTGCGTATGCCTTGCCGAATTGCCTCATCAACTTCCACCCAGGCGAGTTCCTCCATATGAACCGTGTCGGGCAGCGTCGTGCGGATCGGAATGGCAAGTGCGATAACAGCGACGCTCGCGGCGAGAAATATTACGAGCGCAATCTTCTTCATCGGGCGACATCCCGCGCACGCCGATAGCGCGACATGAGCTTCTGGATTGGCAGCAAATAAAGGCGCATCACGCCGCTATACTCGAGATGTTCGTCGTCGGCGAGACCGAAGGTCAGTTCCTCTTTGCCTTTCGGAACATACAGCGTTCCCGCCATCCAGTCCCAAATCGCGAATATTAACCCTAAGTTCCTGTCGTAATGCTGCGCGGCATTACTGTGATGAATTTGATGCTGGGCCGGACTGATGAATATGTGGCTCAGCACGCGCGGATAGGCGAGCCAAACATGCGAATGACGCAGATTGTAGCCCACCAAATAGAACAGGAAGAGGCCTGCGTTCTGTCCAAGAAATAGGAATGGCTCGACACTTCCGGCATAGACGAACCGAAATGCGCCGCCGACAACACCCGTCAGCAAACCCACCATCGTCGCGGTCAGCAGGTCGTCCACCGGGTGCATTCGATAGACGGTGATAGGCGTCAACACCTCGGCCGAATGATGGACTTTGTGAAACGCCCAAAGAAACGGCACCTTGTGCTGCAGATAGCGCGCAACAAATATTCCGGCGTCGAAGGCGACGATCCAAACCAGCGTTAGGAAGAGCGCAGCAGCGGCCCCTGGGGTGTGGCCAAGGCCCGGCAAAGCGGTCAGCCAGCGTAAGGTATTGTCTACCCAAGCGGCCGCCGCCGAAGAACTTAGTATCAGCGGCAGAAAAAAGATCACGAAAGCGATCCGGTTTACGAAGTAGTATTTGTAATCCAACACCGCCGACCTGTGCCGGTAGATCGACCCCGGCAGGCAGAAGTGCAAGAACCCCCCTCACACCGGCACCACTCGATTGAATCCGATAGACCGAATATGCCAGCAGCACCGCGCCTAGAAGGTGCAGCCAGAAGATCCGCTGCGTCGAAAAAAACGGGTAGTAGAGCGGCGAGATGAACTTGGCGAAGAGGACTGAGAGCTCGTCCATCGAATCCGAGACTTTCTAGAGTTGGGCACGCCTGAATACTAAATTTGTGGCCTGCCGATCTGGCGTCATTGCAGCGGTATTTTTCGAACGCGCCTGGGCCGGGCGTAGGCGGCCTCGTCTAGAGTTACATCGCCGGATACAAGGTCGAGCGCCGGCCGATGAAGGTAGACTACATTGGCGACGATCACGCTGTCATTTGTCGTGACCAAATTCTGAGCTTCTGCCGGAATACCGCCGCCGCCCGCTTGCAGGCTTCCCTGGGTGATGCGCCAACCGACCGACAGATTTCCATCGAGATCGGTCTCGATACTGGCGATATCATACCCAATGTCGCCGATCGGATAGGGCGCCAATATCGCATTCACTGCAGCGATAATGTCGGCCAAGTCGTCGGCGGTCACAAATTCACGCTGCGCCACGAGGTCGGCTGCCGCCTGCGCCGCTACGGCAGCCTTGCGGCCGACAATATGGGCATTAGACAGTTCTATCGTGCCAATCCAAAGCGACAGCAAGAGCGGTACAATTAGCGCGAACTCCATAGCCGCCGCGCCCCGGCAATTTTCGAACATCCTTTTCATCAGTTTCATCGCCGATCCGCGCCTAGAACGGTTCGTTTCGAAATGCTGCGCTTGAAACGATCGAACGCGTACCGCCATCTGCGTTCGAAAGCGCCTCTTCGATAAATGGCGTGATGAAGTTCCATTCGTAGGCCACCCGCACGACGACCACATCTCCGGCGGCACCGGGTGCGAAGGTCGCACCTGCGGCATTGCCGGCGATCGGCGGCGGATTCGCGTCCGTGAAGCGCGTAAAGTTACGCACGTCGATCACCAGATCGCCGCAGGGGACGATACCGAACAGGTTGTTGCAGAGTATGCCCCGGAACTGCGCGAGGGGTGCGCCCGACTCTTGGACCGCGCCGGTGCGAATCTGCCGCGCCGCCTCCGCAGTAGCACCTTCGATTAAGATCGCCGCGAAGAAGATGTAGCCGGTCTCGATAATGGCGAAAAGAATGGTGAGGAAGGGTATCGACAGCAGGGCGTATTCCACCGCCACGCCGCCGCGTCGCGCGCGCGCACGACGCCCGAGGTTGCCCGAAAAATACCTACGAAGGATGGTTCCGGGACAACCCATATCATCCTCACTGTGAGATACGCAGATTACTCAATTCCGCCCCGATCGCCCGAAATGCGGTACGCAGATCCTCGGCGCTGGGCGAATTGAAATACTTTTCAGCATCGGTCGCACAGGCTTGGAACATGGCCTGCGTCTCCGGATCGTCCAACTGAAATACAATCGTATAGACGATGATGCCAGTGTCCTTGATATTCTGACAAACGGTTCCAACACGGTCGTTCAGCCTGTCCTGGGCGGCTGAGCGGCTCGTCGCACCGTCGAGCAGGCCTTCGCTCAAGTAGCCGTAGCGGGTATATTGCGAGCTGTATCTGGGGTTTGTGCCGGTGCAACGTGAGCTGACCGAATTAAAAATATTGATGCCATCGGTCAGAATTATCATGGCCTTCTTGTTGCCTTCGGTGTCGAACGGCAGACCTTCGGTAAACGGTGCCCCGGGCGACAGGACGCGCCATCCCCACGCCGCACCGAGATTGACCATCGTGCCATTTCCGGACCATGGCTCCATCTGAGCAATCGCTGATTCCAGCGTAGACCTGACGTTGGTTAGCGGCGTCAGCGGATCGGGACAGGCCTGATTGGGCCCTCTGGTTGTCCGCGGAGTTATGTCGAGGCTGCGGAAGTTGGTTCCCGTAAATAATGGATCGCCCGAACGTCCAGTTGGACGCGCCAGCGGCGGCAGCGTTATTGGCTGCGGGTTGGGCGGCCGCCACCAACGGCTACGGCAAAATGAAGACCGGGTTACGTTGGACGACGTCGGCGAATAATATGTCTCCGCCTCCCAATAGTAGGGTGTCCATTCGCCCTGTACGGGATCTCCAGCGATAAAAGTATCTCGCACGTCGTGCGGCGACTGCCGCGCTTCGACGCAACCCTTCCAGGCGTTATCTATGTTCGGCGGGTACTGGTTGTCAGGCGTTGGAAAATTTACAAGCGCGGTGTTCAGCGGACCGATATTTACAGTCGTGACGAAAGGCACCAGCCCGACTCGCAGTTTTTCAGGTTGGGTCTCGTCGCCGAAAAGAACGTCGATCAGACCTTGTGCCGCGTCCTTGAGGGCAAAAATCTTGCCGTTAGATGCCATCAATCCCGTGTTATCGAGCTCCAGGACGACCTCAAGACCCATTGTTTCACGGATGATCGTCGCCACCACTTCAACATCGAAAAAGTTCTTGTCGATGATTTTCAGAAATGTCGTTTCCACTCGCGCACTGGCAGTAAGATATATTTCACCGCCTTCGATGGTCATCGACAATCCTGTCGCCGTAACGAGCGGTTGTGTCGGGAAGTTAGCGTTGAAGAAGTTTTGCAGAACGTTTTGCAGGTCCGCGCTGTTCGGATCGCTTGCGCCCACAGCAAGGCCGGCAGCATCAAGAGCCGAGCCGAGCCTTAACGAGGAAGGAACGCGCAAAATCAACCGCCGCACCGGTCACGAGTACCATGGGGACGAACGCGAGGGCGACAATAATGGCGATTACACCCCGCTCGTTCCGCCAAATCTACGCAACAATCCCCAAAACATGCGCATCATTCTCCGCCGAACCCATGTGCCCATTCCCTGCCGACCAATACAAAAGCACGCAAGTTCCATGCCCTCCGTACGCAATAAACTATCACAAATCACCTAAGATTTGGCGGTTTCGGATTCCTCGCACCGACCGCGCTTTACCCGGCCAATTTTGGTCTGTAAACAGAGGATTCCCCATGCTGACAGGATCCCAGTTTCTTGTGTCCCAGCAGCCACTGCTAGCCGCTAGAGCATTTCCGTGTCTGAATGAATCGCGAGGGATTCACAGGCCGTCAATTTTGTGATTCAAACTGCATGCTGGGTAGGAGGTCAGCATGCATGGCTCAGTATCTATCAGAAGATCTTCGCATCAGGGTGATCGGCGCGATTGAAGGCGGGATGTCGCGCAACGGGGCGGCCAGGCGGTTCGGTGTCAGCATCGCCAGCGCGGTGCGCTGGATGGATGAATATTTGCGGTGCGGGCGGACGGCGCCGAAGCCGCGCGGCGGCGACCGCCGTTCCGGCCGGATCGAGGCGCAGGCTGATCTTCTGATGCGCGCCATTGAGGAGACACCTGACATCATGTTGATGGAACTGCGCGAGAAGCTAATCGCCGAGCGGGGCGAGAGCTTTGCAATCAGCACACTCCACGCTTTCTACCGCCGCCACGAGGTGACGTTCAAAAAAAGACTGCCCACGCCAGCGAACAGGAGCGCGAGGATGTGAGAATCCGGCGCGAGGCTTGGTTCACCCTTCAGCCAGATCTCGATCCGACAAGGCTGGTGTTCCTCGACGAGACTGGCGCAACCACAAAGATGTCCCGCCTGCGTGGGCGCGCCCCGCGCGGCAACCGCTGCCGTGCCGCGCTGCCGCATGGCCATTGGAAAACCACGACGCTGGTCGCGGGCCTGCGCCTCGACGGCCTGACCGCCCCCATGGTCATCGACGGCGCCATGAACGGAGAGGGTTTCACCGCCTATGCCGAGACCCTCCTCGCGCCGACGCTGAACCCCGGCGACATCGTGATCATGGACAATCTCCCCGCCCACAAGGCCGCGGACGCCCGGGCGGCAATCGAACGGACCGGAGCGACACTGATGTTCCTCCCGCCCTACTCGCCGGACTTCAATCCGATCGAGCAGGTCTTCGCAAAGCTCAAGGCGCTCTTGCGAAAAGCCGCCGCAAGAACCATCGACACACTCGAGGCCGCCATCGCGACAGCGCTCGATGCCTTCCCCCCCAGTGAATGCGCCAACTATTTTACAAACTCGGGTTACAAGCCGGATTGATCCGAAAATGCTCTAGCCACCTAAAATGAACGGCGGCGCCCTATCGATCGAACAACAGGAAAGGCGGCGCAGAGCCGCCGCACTGATCGATAACGGCGAAACGTCCGAAGCGGAGTCACTTGCGCATCAGGAAATCGAAGCATCACCGGAGGACCCTTTCTGGCTGTATGTTTTGGGGCACATCGCGCGGCGGCACGGCGATTTCGAAGCAGCGAGAAGGCTTCTTCAGCGCGCGATCGACAAGGACCCAGCGCACTCGCACACGCTCGACGAGCTTGGCATGACGTGCCGCACGATGGGAGACTCGGCCGATGCCTTACGGGCATTTCAGCAGGCAATCCGGATCGACGCCACCTACATCCCGCCATACCTTCATTTGGCGGGCCTGTTTCACGACTTGGGGCGCACCGACGATACGCGGCTCTGTCTACTGCGAGCACGCGAGATCGACCCCAACAACGCCGCGATTCACAAGCGTCTGGGCCGCATGTATCATCAGGCAGGCGAATTGGCGGAGGCAGAGCAGGCCTTTTCGACGGCCTTGTCCGAAAACGCGGAAGACAGTGAAACACAGCTCCTCCAAGCGACCTTGCTGCCAGAATTCACGACGTCGGGGGCGGAACGCGACGCATGGAGGGGCCGCTATCGCGACGGCCTAGAGAGGTTGGCGCTCAACCCGCCTGCCATCGCCGATCCTGTGGAGGTTGGCGCAACAGGTTTCTATCTGCCCTACCATGGCCACAACGACCGAGCGTTGCAGGAAACACTGGCGCGAGTCTACGCAAGCGCCTGTCCAACGCTGCAATTCCAAGGCACGCACTGCGACGATCCGCCGCCACGGCCTGGAGACCGTCCTTTCCGCATAGGATTCGTGTCCTATTTCCTGCGTCGGCATACTATCGCCAAGCTGTGGGGCGAAGTCATGACACGCCTCGACGACGAGCGTTTCCATGTCACGCTGTTTTCGCTTTCGCCGACCGAGGATGCCGAATCGAGACGGTTGGAGGCCGGGGTGGATCGATTTGTCCATCTGCCCCGTTCGCTTTCGGTGGCACGCGATGCCATCGCCGAGGCCAATGCTTGACCTTGTGTATTACACCGATATCGGCATGGAGCCTCTAACCTATTTTTTAGCGTTCGCAAGGCTCGCACCGGTGCAATGCGTCACCTGGGGACATCCCCAAACGACCGGAATCCCAACGGTCGACCACTTCGTTTCCTCAGAGTTGTGCGAGCCACCCGACGGCGACTCCCACTACAGCGAACCGCTGGTGCGGCTGCCCGTCATGGGCAATTGGATCCGCAGACCGCGACTGTCGGAGGCCGTCTCCCGTGAAGCGCTGGGATTACCGTCGACGACACGGCTCTACGGCTGTCTGCAAAGCGCGTTCAAGCTTCAACCGGACTTCGACATGATTCTCGGCGACATTTTGCGCCGAGATGATGCGGCGACGATCATCCTGCTTGAAGGGCACAAGCGTTACTGGACGGAGCAGCTAAAATCTCGTTTGGAGGCGACGCTCGGTTCTGTCGCGGAGCGTATATTATTCCTGCCTCGCCAGGATGAGGCCGGTTACCTACGGCTCGCCGGTGCAATGGACGTCTTGCTGGACACAACCCATTTCGGCGGCGGCAACACAACTTACGGGCATCTCTAAAAATGCCATTTTCGCGCACCGTCGGTTTAGAATCGGGTTGACGATTTGTTGACATCGGGAGGGGTGTTCATGGGTCAGATAGGATTTTTTGATCTTTCGAAGCGGTATACCGGGCTGGACGCCAAGAACGAGCCTCTGGCGAAGATCGACGAGGTTGTTCCGTGGGAAGACTTCCGTGGGTGTTTGGATGCGGTGTGTCGGCGTTCGGACAAGGCGCGCAAGTCGCGGGCGGGACGCAAGCCGTGGGACGCGGTGGTGATGTTCAAGACGATCATTCTGAGCGCACTCTACAATCTGTCGGACGATCAGGTTGAGCATCAGATCCGGGATCGTCTGTCGTTCATGCGGTTTTTGGGGTTGGGTCTGGAGGACCGGGTTCCCGATGCCAAGACAGTGTGGCTGTACCGCGAACAGTTGACGCAAGCTGGGGTGATCGAGACCTTATTCGAGACGTTCGATGGCCACCTGAAGGATCAGGGCTATCTGGCGATGGGCGGCCAGATCATCGACGCCTCGATCGTGGCGGTGCCCAAACAGCGCAACAGCCGCAAGGAGAACGCGGGGATAAAGGCTGGCGAGACGCCGGAATGCTGGCAGGATAAGCCGGCAAAGCGGCGCCAAAAGGATGTCGAGGCGCGGTGGACCAAGAAGCACGGCAGGAGCCATTACGGCTACAAGAACCATGTCAACGTGGACCGTCGGCACAAGCTGGTGCGGCGCTATCAGGTGAGCGACGCGGCGACGCACGACAGTAAGGTTCTCGACGATATCCTGGATGGGGACAACACGGCCTTGGGCGTATGGGCGGACAGCGCTTATCGCTCGGCGGAGATCGAGGCGGCGCTGAAGAAGAAGGGGTTGAGGAGCCGGATCCATCGCAAAGCCCGCCGCAACAAGCCGCTGAGCGAGCGCGAGAAGCAAGGCAACAAGACCCGTTCGTCCGTTCGGGTCCGCGTCGAGCATGTTTTCGGGGCCCAGAGCAACGACATGGGCGGGACGCTGCTGCGTAGTGTCGGGCTGGCGCGGGCAAAGGCTCGGATAGGGCTGAAGAACCTCGCCCACAACATGCGCCGTCTGGTCCAACTGAACCGCCTCGCCGCGGCGGTGTGACAATACTCTGAGTAGGAGATCGCCTGGGCACGGTCTTGAAGCGGAAATAGCTCAATTGGAGCGCGGGAAACTCCCGGAAATCCCGGTGCCAGCATGGCCGCAGACGGCCACAGCCCGTTTAACCAATCATCCTCTGTCAAATCGCGAATTCTTAGAGGTGCCCTTACGAAGCCATTGCCGCAGGGACACCGGCTGTTACCCTGCCCGGACCCTACCTGCGGAGCCGTCTCACGTTCGGTATTTACAACCAGTTGGGCATCGATGATCTGGTTGCGAATGACGCGTCGGACTATGCGGGGATTGCCGTGTCGTTCGCCGGCGATTTGGATAGACGCAAGGAACTTCAAAAACGAATCGACGAGCGTTGCGACCTGATCTTTGAGGATGACCGGGCCGTCACGGCCCATGAGGATTTTTTCGAGCGTGCAATCGCAGGCGCACGAGACGAGATATGATGTCATCACCCTTCTTTCCCCACTGACCCATGCGCGATTACGACACTCTCCACCAACGCATTGCCCAACTGCGGAAGTTGCAGATCTTCTTCGTGGTCGGTGCATCGAAGTCGGGAACGACTTGGGTGCAGAAGCTGTATGACGGCCATCCAAGAATCGTCTGCCGCAGCGAGGGACATTTCAGCGACCAGCTGCTGCCCGCACTCGCGGAGGCCATAAGCACGTACAACCGTCAGTCCGATGCATACCGATCGCGGGCCGAGGCTTTCGGATATCCAGCTGACTTTTCAAGCTATGACGGCGAACAGCTCGGCTATCTCTACGCGAGCGCGATCGCTCTCGCCTTCGACTCTTGGGCCGCGGACGCGGACATCGATTGCATCGGCGAGAAAACGCCCGAGCATATACTTGCACTCGACCAGCTTGGTGCACTGTTTCCGGAGTGTCGGTTCGTTCACATCATCCGCGACGGACGTGAAGCCGCCGCCTCGGGCTGGCATCACAATCTGCAATGGAGCCCCGACGCTGCGACTATCCGGGACAAAGGATTTGTCTGGTATGTCAGCGAATTTGCCAAGAGCTGGGCCGACCGCATCTCGACGGCACGGGCCTACGGGCAAACTCATCCGGACCGCTACCTAGAAATCCGCTATGAGGACCTTCACGCCCGACCTGAACCGATTATCGGCGAGATGCTGGAGTTCCTCGGCGCCGACGGGTCGGCACCCTCGATTCAGCAATGTATGGAGGCCGGCTCGTTCAAAAGCCTCTCAAAGGGACGCTCGCGGGGTGAAGAATACCGCAGTTCGTTCTTTCGCAAGGGCGTTATCGGCGACTGGAAGACCCAGTTTGATGCCGCGGCGACTGCAGCGTTCGAGGGCGAAGCAGGGGCCCTGCTCAGCGAATTGGGCTACGCGTAAGCGTCAACTTGCTTAGGGTTCCGCGTGCAGATCGTCAGTCGTTGCCAAAACGAACGCCTTGGGCGAGCGGCAGCTCGGTAGAATAATTGATCGTATTCGTCGCGCGGCGCATATAGGCCTTCCACGCGTCGGAGCCTGACTCGCGTCCACCGCCTGTATCTTTCTCGCCGCCAAACGCACCACCGATCTCCGCGCCGCTTGGACCGATGTTGACGTTTGCGATGCCACAATCGCTCCCCTCGTCCGAAACGAAGCCTTCGGCCTCGCGCATATCGTTGGAGAAGATCGACGACGCTAGGCCCTGCGGTACCGCATTGTGCATGCCGATCGCCTCATTGAAATCGCGATACTTCATCACATAAAGGATTGGCGCGAAGGTTTCCTCGCAGACGATTTTGGTCTGGCCCGGCATCTCGACAATGGCCGGCGTGACGTACCAAGCGTTCGGATATTCGGCCTCAAGCGTACGCCCACCGCCGGTTACAGTGCCGCCGTCGTCCACCGCGCGCGCCAGCGCCGCTTGCATCGCCTCGAATCCTCGCCTTTCGATCAGTGGTCCGACCAAAGTCGCTGCGTCCAATGGCGATCCTATGCTCACATCGGCGTAGGCCCGCTTCAGCCGCTCGACAAGGGAATCGTGCACATCTTCGTGGACGATGAGGCGACGCAAGGTCGTGCAACGCTGGCCGGCCGTCCCTACGGCGCTGAAGAGTATCGCGCGGACTGCCAGGTCGAGGTCTGCCGACTGGGAAACGATCATCCCGTTGTTACCGCCGAGCTCTAGGAGCGAGCGGCCCAGGCGTTCGGCGACAATTGGTGCGATGGCCCGGCCCATGCGACAGCTTCCGGTTGCGCTGATCAGCGGCAGCCTGTCGTCACCGACCAGCGCGCCGCCAACATCGGCGCCTCCGACCAAGATCTGGCACAAGCCGTCCGGCACGTCGCCGATGCGACCAGCCGCGCGATCGAACAGCGCCTTACAGGCGAGTGCAGTGAGCGGTGTCTTTTCCGAGGGTTTCCAAACAACGGAATCGCCGCAGACGATGGCAAGTGCGAAATTCCAAGACCATACGGCAACGGGAAAGTTGAACGCGCTGATGACGCCAACGGGCCCGATCGGGTGCCAAGTCTCCATCATCCGATGCCCCGGTCTTTCGGAGGCGATTGTTAGTCCATAGAGCTGGCGGGACAGGCCCAAGGCAAAGTCACAGATATCGATCATTTCCTGCACCTCGCCCTCGCCCTCGACAAGGATTTTGCCCGATTCGATCGATACCAGGCGGCCGAGCACCGATTTGTGGGCTCGCAACTTGTCGCCAAGAACCCGAATCAGCTCGCCGCGACGCGGCGCCGGCACACCCCGCCACGCCAGAAATGCAGAAGTGGCCACTCCAATTTTTTCGCTAACCGTATCGGGCGTATCATCAGCAAGTGTCGCGATTTCGGAGCCATCGATCGGTGTTGTCACGCAGCGTTCTCCAGCGCCAAGGAGGGCCGGGTCCGCCCCCAGCGTCGACAACAGGGCTTGCACGTCCATGACCATTCCCTCCCGAGCCTGCAGCGGCTCGCCAAATCCGGTCTGCCTATTCGGCTCCGTCAAACGTAGTATCGCCCAAAGCGATTGTTCTGAAAGTCATCCAGGGTGACATCTTCCTGACGGACAAATCCCTGTGGCGGCAATCGCCCCTCCCGCAGGAGGTCTACCATTGCGCAGGTCGCAGATGCCGTCGCCACCTGGATGGCGCTCCAGGTGTGATCGTTGACGTCTTGGGCATAGATTTTGTGTGCGTAGGACTCCTGCGAGAGACGCCCTTCACGCATACCGATGGCTGTGACAAAGATCAGCACAACATCCTGTAGCGTTATTGGCACGCCGTATTCCAGCACATTGCGGAAGAGGTCGCGGCGCTCGCCCAGCCGCAGGTCGTTGACCAACATTTTTATCTGCTCGCAATGTCCAGGATAGCGCACGGTCTTGTAATTGAGCTCGCGAATGTTCCCATCGAGCGTATCGCACAGCGTGCCGAGGCCACCCGACGTATTGAAGGCCTCATAGGTTATGCCGTCGAGCGAGAATTGCTCCATACCCTGCAACGGCAGCAGGTCACGGCGCTCACCGTCATGAATAGCCTCGCATAAATTACAGTACTCGTTGATCAGGCCATCGGTGCTCCAAGTGAGATTGTAATTCAGCGCGTTGGTCGGATACTTCGGCAGCGCGCCGACACGCATTCGCACCGTATGGAGCTCTTCGAAGCGCTTCGCTAGATCATAGGCAACGACCGAGATGAAGCCGGGAGCAAGTCCGCACTGCGGTACAAAGGCGCTAGCCGCGCCATCGGCCAGCGAACGTATGACGTGCGCCGTCTCCACATCCTCGGTCATGTCGAAGTAGTTGACCTCGCCAGCGCGCGCCGCCTCGGCGATGCTAACATTAAGGTAGAACGGCAATGCGCTGACCACGGTATTCTGGCCGCCCATCAACTTGCGCAGAACTGCGCCATCGGTAATGTCGGCGGTGTCGCAGGAAACATCATCGCGTCTGATGTGGCCGAGCATCGCCGCGTCGCGATCGACGACCTTCAGCCGAAAGTCGCCGCTGCCACCGAGCAAGTCGACGATGGCGCCGCCGATCTTGCCGGCGCCCAGAACTAGAAGATTTTCCACCCGCGGCGTCTCCACGCGGCCTTGTCATCATCAAGATGGGCGCATGCGCGGAGTTTTGGAAGCCCGCTGTTGTTGCTTCGACACCATCGAGGGCCGCCTCATGCGGTAGGCGCTAGCGGTATGTCATCGTCATGACTCCGATCGACTGCCATCCAGCCACGCCGCTACGACGTCTCGCAGCGATCGGGCGGTACTTGTGTCCAGGTGAATTTCTCGATGCTCTGCCAGGATAAGCGTAAGGCGTGACGCACCGTGTGCGACCCTGAGCGTAATCCACGCCGATCCCATGTCGCCGTCCGACTGCTTCCCCGAGGGAGGTAGGAGCCTTCGCAGCGAGCCGTCGCGTACGCGGTCGTCCACATCGCCTCCTGTTCGACGCTGCTACGAGCCGGTTACCACGATCTTTGAAAAGTTGGCGATCGACTTACGGCAGTGAATTATCGAACAGTGCCGTCAGGTTGGCGGCAAGCAGTACCGTGGGCGAGGTCAGTCCGGCCATCGATGGCCACGGTCTGCTGAAAATCCCGGCATGGGCGGCCGGCCGTGTCCCGATACGTCCGGGTCGGCGTGACGATACCGGAATGGCCGGTGTCCGGGTTGCGCCATGTCGATGCCAGACCCGACCTGTTGTGCTCCAGCGCGCGTTGCGACGACTGTTGCATGTGCAATCTGTCGGCTCGGTCGAGTGACCGGCCGAGCTCGCTGCCAAGGAAGGCGCCACCTAGCGTGCCGATAGCGACCGCGGCAAGTTGCCCGCCTCCGCTTCCGAGTTGGGAACCAAGTAGGGTGCCAACGCCGCCACCAAGAAGTGTGCCGACCGAGCGTTTCGGGTTGTTTTGGAAGTCGGCGCAACCAGCCAAGAGGAGTACCGCCGTCAGCCCGGCGAGGGCGCGTATCATCACCGGGTTTAGGGGATTGTTTCGCTTCGTCATTAGTATGGCTCCGTTCTCTTTTTGGGGCGACGGCCAAATCATCGGATGACACACCCGCCGCGCTTAGCGATGGCGAAATCCATGACTGTGCCTGAAATGTCTATATCCGCTGCCGAGCGTGTGATCGAAAAGACCATAGGCGCCGCGGAGATGTCGGCGGTAGCTGAAATTTCCGGTGCGGTGGACGGGGCTGAAGATGTGGACACCGCCGTGATTGCTGTAATCGCGCTCGCCGCCGCCCCGCCATTGGGGTGAAGCGCATGCAGTGAGCAGAAGCGATAGGATTACGGTGGCAACTGTCCGTGTCGCGTAAGTTGTTCCACCGAATCGCGCGGCATGACCCTTCCGGATAGACAGCATGGTCATCACGCGTCGTATAGCAGGCGCAGATGCCTGCCAGACGTTCCGGGCGCGTCGTCTTGGATACTCGCGAGCACCGTGCTGGGCGCGCCACCCTCATACGACGACATCATGGCGGGCAGCGGCCGGACGATCTCCCGGTTAGCGATCGGATCGAAGAGAAAAAACCCACCAAAGAGCAACAGCAGCGTCAGCGAGGCTGCAAGGGCGAAGGAAAGTACGGCGGCGGCGATCCTATTCACTGTCCGCACGCCTGCATGACTGCCGGTAGCGCGCGTCTCGTGAATCCAAATGAAGGCGTCTCCGACGCTCCGGTCGGCCATGTGGCTGCGCGCCAACCGTGCCCGCCAATTATCAATTACCTGTTCCATCCGCCGATCCTGCAAATGTTCAGTGTCTGACGTTGAATGTGATGTTTTGGAACACTCATTCAAGAAAAGTCGCCACACGCTGCATCAACACCGCGTGAGGTGCGGATATCGGATCGGATGCGAGCGCTATGGCAACGGCCAGATTCTGGGTGGAAAAGACGCCGCCGCAACGGAACAACTGCTTGCCATCACGACCGACCCTTCCAATCTACTGCACGACGGCTATAAAGCCGGACCGTAAGCGTGGCCAATACAAGGACGGGCCCTAAGGGCCGCTATTTTTGCTTCGACGGGGTCACGAGAGGACCGATATGCCTGACGCTCGGACAACATCAGCCCTCCCCCAACTAGGTGCGCGCGTCCTGCTCGCCGTCGGGCTGTTTTGGTCCCTTACCGGTTTCGTGTCGCTCCAGGCCCTGTTTGCACCGAATGCCGAGCTCTGGGAGCGTTGGACGGCGCATGTGCCGCAGGCCACCTCGACAATCGACCACACGGCGTGGGACCGAATTCTGGAGGCCTATCTGTTACGCGATGCAAACGGCGTCCATCGCTTTGCATACGGAAAAGTGACGGAACAAGACAAATCCAACCTGGACACCTACGTCGAGCGTCTCACGGAAATTCCTGTCAGTCAGTACAACAGGGCCGAGCAACTGGCCTTCTGGATCAACCTCTATAATGCACTAACCATACAGGTTGTACTTGCGGCCTACCCGGTTGAGAGCATCCGAGACATCAACATTTCATCGGGCTTGTTTGCACGTGGTCCCTGGGGCAAAAGGCTCGTCCGCATCGAGGGAGAGTCGCTCAGCCTCAACGACATCGAACACCGGATCCTGAGACCGATCTGGCAGGACCCGCGCATTCACTACGCCGTCAACTGCGCGGCGGTCGGATGCCCCAACCTGCAACGCGACGCCTTCACGTCGGCCAATACCGAGGCCCTGCTCGAGGCGGCGGTACGCGACTATGTCAACCATCCGCGCGGCGTCAGCATCGACGATGATCTATTGACTGTGTCCAGCCTCTACGTTTGGTTTGCAGAAGATTTTGGCGAATCCGATTTGGACATTATTGCTCACCTACGGCGCTACGCCGAAGCCGAACTCGCAGAGAAGCTGAGCAGCATCGCAGCAATCGGCGGGATAGCATACGATTGGAAGCTAAACGACGCAGCAGGATCCTAGTCGGCGCCGCACTCGAGATTGGATCCGACGGTACTCTAGTCCATTGCAGCGGTAATCGACCCGGAACGCGACGAGTTGTACAGCTTCGCCAAGCGTTCCGGCGAAACGCCGAGCCGATAAAGCAGGTGGATCGTAAACCAGCCGAGTATTATAGCGATCGGACTCCGGCCCTCGAATCGGCGCGATGAAGTTACGAGCGGCGGGTTCTCGATACACACCGTCCGACCAAAGCGTTCCATGCGGTGCACGAAATTCAGATCCTCCATGAGAGCGATCGGGCGCATGCCGCCGAGCAACTCATACACTTCTCGCCGCACGAAAATTGCCGAATCGCCGTAGTAGAGGCCGCGTTTGCGGTCCAGGCATAATACCGCGTTAACCATCGGCTGAACCGCGATCCCCCGTCGAACAGCAAGCGAAAGTTGCCGCCGACGATCTCCGTCGAGGCGGCTAGGCTTTCGGCGATACGCTCGAGGCCGCCGGCGGGAAAGCCCGAATCCGCATGCAGAAACAGGAAGACGCTGCCCGATGCTACCTCTGCGCCCCGCCGCAATTGTACGCCTCGACCGGGATCGGATACCACGACCCGAACGCCGAACCTTCGGGCCTCGGCAACGGTTGCATCACAACTTCCGCCATCGACGACAATGATCTCGCTTGCGGCTGATTCCTGCTGCAACTCGGCGAGCAAACGGGGCAGGTTGTGAGCCTCGTTGAGGGTCGGTATAACGACCGAAATCATCGCTGAACGGCCCTATGTGACGCATGTCCTGTCACCAGGCCGATTTCCTCGAATGTCCGCACCGCCCTCGCCCATCGGCGCCCCAGCCTGTAATGCGCGATGGTCTTTGCCACAGCGCTCGGTTTTGCGAAGCGCCGAATTGCAGCGCGCGAGCACTCGGACCACATCTCTTTCACCTGAAGATAGATCTCCATACGCTCTTCAGCGTCCAGATTGGTGATTTCGTTCTGCAGAAGTATTTTGCCAAAAGCGACATGACGCGCCTCGTCGCGCGAAAACTTCCGATTGATCTGAGCCAGGAGGGGGCAAGGGAACCATTTGACCAGGTCCTGTTGCAGTCGCAACGCCTCGCCTTCGAGGAGAATATGGAAGGCGACGATTAAGCCGTGATAGCTGCCGGGCCACGCCATAGCCCGGTCAAGCGCCGCGGCAAGCACATCGTCCATCGGCGCCAAGCCGCCCAGCCGCTCAAGGTAGCCCCGGTATATCCCTGCATGGCGCGTTTCGTCGCCGATTTGCGTTTGTAGGAACAGTCGAACACGCGGGCCATTGAGCTCATCAAGCAACCTCCGACAGACACGAACGGTCGCTATCTCGCCGTAATAGAGCTGGCTGACCGCCTCAGTGTAGAGACTCGAGGATATCCGGCCAGGGACGAGGGGTTCGCGATCCCAGTCGATATCCTCGTTCGATGACCACTGTCCCTCGGTGCCGTTGGCCAGAAGCCTGACAAGCCGCTCGTCCTGCTCCGTCGCCATTGCAGCTGGCGCCCTCACCGGCATCGTTGACGGCCGCAAGTCTTCGTTGGAGACGTTCATAATTGCGGCCATTGGTCTCCTTACCCGGTGAATTCTACTGTGAAATATTGGGGCGACCGCAGTCTACTCAACTGCCGCGTTGCGTATGACGTCGGCTGAGTCACTTCTTCGCGAGGCATTTGGTACGGAAGATCAAGGATATGCAAAGCGCCGGCGGCCACCTCTTGCACGGGCGGAACACCTGTACATCGGACGCGCAGATTCGACGGGAATTTGACGCCGACTGGGCTAAACTAGATATGTCGCCGCTGTATTTGCGGTTCTGCAGCCGGACTAATGGAGCGTTGAGTTATGGCTCGCGACCAAGTGATCGAAACAGTCGTTCGAAATTGGGCGCCGCGTTTCATATCGAACGGCGTGCCCCTGTTCGACTATCAGGAGGTCACCGACGGTCTCGAAGCCTGGGAAGATTGGTGCGGCGCCTGGTCGGCGCGGGCCGCGGAACACGAGGCGGGGGGTCGCGCTGCGCTCGAGGCGGGCTACACGCTAAGCGCCGGACAGCACCTGCAGACGGCGGCTGTCGTCTACCATTTCTCCAAGTTCGTCTTCGTCAACGACATGGCGCAACTCAAAGAAGCGCACAAGAAAGCGATTGCCTACCACACCCTGGCGCTGCCCCACCTCGAGCCGCCGGGCGAGCGTGTCGAAATCCCTATGAGGGCGGTTATCTCTATGGCAACTTGCGAATGCCGAACGGCGCGGCGCGACTGCCAGTTGTTATCATGTGCATGGGCTTGGACTCGGCGAAGGAGGAGATGGGGACCAACGAGGCGTATTTCCTCGACCGGGGTCTCGCCACGCTTGCCTTCGACGGGCCGGGCCAGGGCGAAGCCGAATACGACTTGGCAATGCGGCCCGATTACGAGGCCGCCGTCGCCGCGGTCGCCGACTTTGTGGAGACGCGCGACGACCTCGACGGCGACCAGATCGACCTCTGGGGTGTCAGCTTCGGTGGCTACTACGCGCCGCGTGCGGCGGCCTTCGAGACGCGGGTCAAAGCGTGTATCGCCATCTCCGGAGCCTTTGACTTCGGCACGTTGTGGGGTGACCGCCTCGGCCATTCGCAGGAGGTCTTTCGGGTGCGCTCACACAGTGCAACCAGGGAGGAAGCGCAGGAAACGGCAAAGGCGTTCAGTCTCGCCGGCGTCGCCGAGCGGATCACCTGTCCGCTCTTTGTCGTCGGCGGCGAGAACGACCCGATCACACCGCCCGAGCACCAGCGCCAGCTGGCGGCAGCCGCATCGGGCCCGACCTAAATTCTGATTGTCGAGCGCGGCAACCACTGCGCAAACAACCAGCGCCACCGATACAGTCCGCAAAGCGCCGACTGGATGGCAGGACAACTGGGCGCATAATCGTGGTGCATGGGTAAGACAAGCATGACGAAAGCCGCGCGGCTCACCCGATAGACCTAGCGAGCCTTGAACCGGACTGCGAAAACTGTAGGGGCCTATGTTGCGTCGCGCCCGCGTTTGCAAAATCCGCCGACTATGCGTTCGCCAAGCCCGAAGGTGTCCCCTGCCGCAATCTGAACTCAGACTTCCGCTGCCGGATTCACGCGAGTTTGCGTGAACAGGGATTTCGCGGTTGCGCGGAATTCAGCTGTTCCGGTGCCGGGCAAAAAGTCACGCAGGTCATCTTTCCGGGCGCCGATTGGCGAACCGACCCGGACCAGGCGGCCCAGATGTTCGCCACATTCTTCATCGTCAAAGAGCTGCACGAGTTGATCTGGGCGTTAACAAAGCTGGTGGTCCTTTGCCCCCGATGCAGAGCTGTGCGCACGCATCCACGCCAAAGCGTCTGAGCTGGAGGAGCTCACCTATCAGGGCGCGCGCAAGCTCAGCACCGTCGACGTCTCTGCTCTCAAGCTGGAGAACCGTGGGTTGGCGGACCTGGTCAAGGTCGCGCGGAGCAATCAGGATGAGTGAAGGTACTTCGGCTGAGATCGCCAATTGGGTCTTGTTCTGAACCCGCACATCCGTCGCGAGCGCCATGGTGGGCGCGGTTGGGATTGAACCAACGACCCCTACGATGTCACCGTAGTGCTCTCCCGCTGAGCTACGCGCCCACGTGGCATGTAATGCCGCTCGGTCGCCAGAGACAGGGCGACGGACTCGGGGAAATATCATCAATGCTGGGCCCTGACAAGAGCGCTCGCCGCAGCCCCGAAAGACGCGGATTCATCCTTGCCGCACGCCGCTCAACACGGCTAATAACGATCCGGGCGCCTCTCTCGCTGGCTTCGCTAACCCTCTGACCCACCATCGCAATCGGTGAGGGAACGGGTGTTTTGGCGGAGCCCATCGTTAAGAAACCGAACGCCAAAATGACCACACCCTTCGTCAGAGATGCAAGCGCAGAGGACCTCGACGCGATTGTTGCAATCTACGGCCAACACGTAGAGCACGGGCTTGCGTCGTTTGAGGAATCGCCGCCGGACGTGACTGAGATCGAGCGGCGCTGGAAGGCCGCGGCAGAGGCCGGAATGCCCTATCTGGTCGCCGAACTCGAGGGCACCGTAATTGGCTTTGCCTACGGCAGTAAGTACCGGCCGCGGCCCGCCTATCGCCACACGGTCGAGGATTCGGTCTATGTCGCACCGGAGATGGTTGGCCGCGGCGCCGGCGGGCCCTTTTGGCGGTGTTGATCGAGCGCTGTGCAGAGGCCGGATACAAACAGATGGTGGCGGTGATCGGCGATAGCGCAAACGACGCTTCGATCAACCTTCACGCGCGCCTCGGCTTTCGCAGGGTGGGCGTGCTTCACGACATCGGTTTCAAGCACCAACGCTGGGTCGACACCGTGTTGATGCAACGCGCACTCGGCCCTCCCGGCGCATGACAAATTTCTGTAACGGGACTCTTGGTGGCGCGCGAGTAGGCAAAAAATGGCCGCACGTCCGCGCGGCCTAGTTCAGGGAGGGAACGCCTTACTGGCGTCGTACATGGGTGCAGTCGGACCATCTGTGGCCCGCCACCCATGCGGATACATCTTGATATGTGAATCACTGCCGTACAAATCAAGAACTTTCGCATGTAAAATCGTCTTCACTAGATAAACTTCCCATAAACATCAATGCCTTATGCCAAATGGCGATGTTCGCTGAGAAGGCGCAAGATTCCAACTATGAGCGCTTGTCGCGCCACGCAGACCACCGACGCCGGCGCAAACGCTGCGCGCGGAGCAAAAATGGCATGCCATTTGCTGCTGATCGCATAGGAGGAAGGATATGCATGCTTCTATGACACTTTTGCGCACGGCCGGTATGGCAGCGACAGCGATCGTATTTGTCGCGGTGCTGGCCGCCCCAGCGCGGGGCGGCGCAGCCGATACGGAGGGTATTTGCGCCGCTGTGATCTCTGAGGTTGAGCCACAGTGGAGAATTCCCGACAAGCTGCTCTATGCAATCTCGGTCGTCGAGACGGGCCGATGGGATACCGAAACCGAGCAGAATTTTGCCTGGCCCTGGACGGTCACCGCCGAGGGAAAAGGACGATATTTCGCAACGAAGGAAACGGCAATTCGCGCGGTCGAACAGCTTCAGATGCGTGGTGTCAGCAACATTGACGTCGGTTGCATGCAGGTTAACCTGCGTTACCATCCGGGCGCATTCGCAGATCTCAAGGAGGCATTCGACCCAGAAATCAACGTTGCCTACGCGGCGGCGTTTCTGTCGGAACTACGGATCGAGCGAAAATCCTGGACACAGGCGGTCAAGCACTACCACTCCTCCACACCCGAGTTGCAGGCGCTCTATCGGACCAAGGTATTTTCCGCGTGGCGTGACGTCAGGCGCGTAAGCAATCGTGCGCGTCAGCAGGCCCGGCGTCTGCAAACTGCCGAACGCAAGTATCAACGCAAGAAAGCAGCGTTGCTGGCCAAATACACTCGAATGAATGCCGAGGCGTTGCCGCCAATCGCGCTCGCCAACCAACCAACTTACCCACTGATCGACCTTGCTACGTGGCCGCCGCGTAACGTCAAGGAACAGCGGCGTGCGGAAATCCACGCTCGATCCCGCGCATACAGCACATCCGGCTTGTAGAAACGTGTTTCGAAAGCAGGGTGTTTCCAATCGGCTGCGCGACGGCGCCTATTCGGCGGCAAGCGCACCACCGCTTTCCACGTACCAGCGGTAGGTCTCGGCGAGTCCGTCGCGGAGCGGGATCTTCGAGTGCCAGCCGCGCGCGCTCAAACGATCGACGTTGAGCATCTTGCGCGGCGTTCCATCTGGCTTTGTAGCGTCGAAGGCGACATCGCCTGAAAAGCCGACGATCTCGCAGATGAGTAGCGCCAGTTCGCGGATTGTGATGTCCTGACCAACGCCGACATTGATGTGCTCCGCATCATCGTATTGAGCCATGCAGAATACGGCCGCGTCAGCCAGGTCGTCGACATGAAGGAACTCGCGGCGTGGCGCGCCGCTGCCCCAGACCTGTAGCTGCGGCGCATTGGAAAGCTTCGCCTCGTGCGCCTTGCGGATTAACGCCGGGATAACGTGACTCGTTTCAAGTTCGAAATTATCGCCCGGTCCGTACAAGTTCGTGGGCATCAAACTGATCGCGTTGAAACCATGTTGCCGCCTGTAGGCCTCGCACATCTTGAGGCCGGCGATCTTGGCGATTGCGTAGGCGTCGTTGGTCGGCTCCAGCGGACCGCCCAGCAACGCCTCTTCGGATATCGGTTGCGCTGCCAGTTTCGGATAGATGCAAGACGATCCAAGAAACAGCAGTTTGCTCACCTCTTGCCGCCAGGCCGAATGGATCACGTTGACCTCAATCGCGAGATTTTCGCGAATGAAGTCAGCGGGATAGGTGCTGTTTGCGTTGATGCCACCGACCTTTGCTGCAGCGAGAAATACATAGTCCGGCTTCTCGTCGGCAAAGAAACGATCGACCGCTGCGGCGTCGGTCAGGTCTAGCTCGCTGCGTGCGCGCTCAAGAATAGAACCATGACCCTTGGCGCGTAAGGTACGACTGATTGCAGAGCCGACCAAGCCACGATGTCCGGCGACATAAATCCGTGCGCCGTTCGGCAGTTCAGCCATGGGCCGCCCCGCGTACATTCACCGCATGGCCGGCGTCCGACAGCGTGCGTTCCTGGCGCGCCAACTCAAGGTCATGATCGACCATCATACGCACCAACTCATCGAACGAGACTTTTGGCTGCCAGCCGAGCTGCGTCCGCGCCTTGCCGGCATCGCCGCACAGCATATCTACCTCAGCCGGCCGGACATATCGCTCATCGAACCGAACGTGCTTTTCCCAATCGAGCCCGGCATGGGAAAACGCTGCTGTTAAGAACTCACGGACCGCATGCGACTGGCCTGTGGCGATCACGAAATCGTCCGGCGCCTCCTGCTGCAGAATCAACCACATCGCTTCGACGAAATCACCGGCGTAGCCCCAGTCTCGTTGGGCGTCAAGATTGCCAAGATAAAGTGTTTTCTGCAGCCCTTCCTTGATGCGCCCAACGGCACGGGAGATCTTGCGGGTGACGAAGGTCTCGCCGCGTCGCGGGCTCTCGTGGTTGAAGAGGATGCCGTTGGCGACGAACAAATCGTATGCCTCGCGGTAGTTCGTCGCATACCAGAATGCCGCGACTTTGCTCGCTCCATAGGGGCTGCGTGGATGGAAGGGCGTCGCCTCCGACTGCGGCGTCACGGCGCTGCCAAACATCTCTGAGGATCCCGCCTGATATACTTTGACTGTGCTGCCGCTCACTACCATGTGGTCGCGCAGCGCCTCCAAAAGCCGCAGGGTCCCCGTCGCGACAACGTCGGCGGTGTACTCCGGCTGTTCGAACGACACCATGACGTGGCTCTGAGCGGCAAGATTATAGACCTCATCGGGTTGCACCCGTTCGAGGACGCGGCGGAGCCCCGTCCCATCCGCCAAGTCGGCGTAGTGGAGAAACAGTTTGGCGTCCGACTCGTGAGGATCTTGATAGAGATGGTCAATCCGGTCCGTATGGAATGTGCTGGCGCGGCGGATCAGACCATGTACCTCGTACTCCTTGGCAAGGAGAAACTCGGTCAGGTAGGACCCATCCTGCCCGGTCACACCGGTAATCAACGCGCGTTTCATCGCGTCACCGTAGGTTGTGGGCGTCGACCTGTGCTATCGCCAACCACATGGAACGTCAAGGACACCGCTCAGACCCGTTCGATGGCGACGAGCATGCGAAACGCCAGCAAACGTCCAAGAAGGGGCAGCAGCGCGCGTTCGAATGCAAGAGTTGGCGCCACCGCTGCGCCAGGGATCAGGCTCCAGTTCTTTAAACCGCCGCTCAGCGGATAGGCGAAAAGACTGAGCCAATTGACATGCAAAACCTGCAAATCGGAAAAGTCTCCGAGAACTTATTGCGGTCGCTCTTGCGGGCGAACAGCATGTTGGGAATTGCCTGATTGGCAGCGAAGGGATCCCGCCCCGGTGTTGCCGCCAGCGACCCCAGCGGGTCAACGCCAAACTCCACCGGTTCCGGATGGAAGAAGTTGTAAGCAATCCAACTCAGCGGCGTGATCGCGGGCTCGATCATTACAAGGCGGCCGCCTTTCTCCAGCACCCGCGACGCCTCGGAGAAAAACACGCGAGGCCGCTCGATATGATGCAAAACATCCAACATCACAATATTGGCGAGGCTCCCCTCCCCAAACGGCAGTGCCTGCGCGTCGGCGACCGCGTCGAGCCACAGCGCGGCCAGCAAATCGATGGCGACAACGTCACCGGCGTTCTCTCGGAAGTGACCCGAGCCCGAACCAACGTCCAAAATTAGCCCTGGAACGCACGCATTAAGCAGCCGGCGATGGTAGTCTTCATAGATCTTCCGAGTCGCCGGTTTGCCTTGCCATGCTGTCCGATGCGCCTGCAACCGCGCGTCTGCCATCGCCTTAGAACGCCTTCAGCTTACGCCAGGCAAACAGCACCATGCGCAGCAACAGCCAGCCGTGCTGGAAGCGAGAAATCTGCGTTTCGCCATACGCACGTTCGGCATAGCGGATGGGAATTTCGGCAATCTTCAAGTTCAGTTTGGCGGCTCCGAATATGAGATCGAAGTCACCGAACGGATCGAATTCGCCGAAGTATCCGCGGTTGGCGGCTATTTGTATGTAGTTGCTGCGCCGCAACGCCTTGGTGCCACACAATGTGTCGCTGAACCGCTGATTCAGAAGAAAGGAAAAGATGACCGCAAACGCACGGTTGGCGAGGAAATTTAGAAAGCGCATCGCTCCCTTCTCCATGGGGTAGACCAACCGCGTCCCGTTGATGAATTCGCCTTTGCCACGCTCGATTGCGCCATGAAATTTCGGGAGCACTTCTGGAGGCACGGTCAAGTCGGCATCAAGGATCATCAGCACATCACCGTGCGCAGCCTCAAACCCTGTGCGCACCGCGTCACCCTTACCTTTGCCATTCTGCACCATGACCTTGACGTCGCGGTCGGCGTATTCGGTCTTGACCCGTTGACACTCATCCAATGTCCCGTCGGTGCTGTGTCCCTCGACGAAAATAATCTCCATATCCCTGGCAAACTGCGGCAGACGCTTGACCGCCGCCTCGATATTTCCTTTTTCATTACGGCAGGGAACGACCACACTAACCGACAATGATTGTTGCGTTTTCTTCGGCAGACTTCGGGCAACAATATAATTGCGTAAACAGGCGTGCCGGATGACCGGAAGCGTGGCGACATAGCGATTGATTACGGTGCCGAGGCCGAAGAGGCGTTTCGGCAGAAGTTGGCGCCATTCCCGTTTGATAATCTCGAAATCGGCAAGGTTCAAAAGGTTGGCGACGTCTGCCGTGGACAGCCAGTTTTCTTCTACCTGCGGCATCCGATGCCCAAGTGCCGACGCCAATTTCAGAATCGGTTCCCAAAGATGGGACCAGTAGGCAATCACGACCCGCGTATCGCTCCCACACAAACGCTGCAAGGACGCCAGCATCGCCTCGCAGTCTTCCAACAGACCGATCTTGTCGACCAGCACGATGACATCGAAGGGTCCCTTGAGCTTTTGAAAGGTCCGAGGGTCTTCGATATCTCCGGCATGGAATTCATGCGCGGGATAGCGTTCGCGCGCCAGCGCGATCATTGCCTCGCTGATACTAACGCCGACACCGTGCGAGGGCTTCAGACGGTCAAGCACAATGCCGATGTCGCCGCCCAGGACAAGCACGCGCAACTCCTGCGGGACGAGGAAGGTGAGGTAGCGCAGATCTTCCTCATGGTAATGTGAATTGCGTGCAATCCACGCATCTCGCTCCGAAGCCATCCGGTCTGCAAGATCGCGAATTGCCAGTTTGCGTGGTGATAGTTCGTTCGGTGATTGCGCCATTCAAGCGGACCGCGCATCTGAGTCGGTCAGGCGGTCAATCTCGTCGGCGTCGATAAGCTGGCGGTCGCCGCGCACGAGCCAGACAACGCCGCCAATGAGGCCGATGGCAACCAGCCCGAAGCCAAAAATCACAGAGACGGTGGCCGCGCCGCTCGCTGATACGCCAAGCAGGCCCAGCGCCGTTACCATAGCTCCCTCACGTACACCCAATCCAGCGATGGAAACAGGCAGCGTAGCGACAAGAAATACCAGCGGAATGAGGACCAGACAGTCGAGAAAGGAGACCGGCAGATCGAGGTCACGCGCCAGCACAAATACCGCAAACACCGTAATGATCTGAACCGCCAACGATAACCCCATGACCGGCACAATTATGGCGACGCTACGATACATCCGGCGGGCGCCAACCGAAAGATCGGCGGCGCCAGCGGCGAGGCGCCAGCGACGCCAGCGCTCAGGCAGTGACGCCAGCAAGAGCAGAGCCGCTATCGCCGCGATCCCCGCAAAGAGTATCACGGCAAGAGCGATTCTAGGACCAAGGTCGGGGAGTCGCTGCCAAGCGAGAGGTTGGCTCAGCGCGACCAAAAGCAACAGACCGCTCACACCGCCGACACGGTCGAGGAGGACCCCATTCACTGCCGCGCCAACCGGTATGCCGGCGCGGTTGCATCTGTACATGCGTATGGCGTCACCGCCAATCGTGGAAGGCAGCGGCTGGTTGAAGAACAGACCTTCAAAGAAGAGTCGCAGGGCGGTCAGAAACGGCAAGGGCCAGCCAAATACCTGGATGACAAACGTCTAGCGCCAAGCACCGATTGCGCCCTGCAGTGCGAGGAGAGCTAGAACCAGCGCCAGGCTGCCAAACGAAAGAGCATGCAGGTAGCGTGCGGCCTCCTCCAGGTCCACGCCACGCAGCACCAACCAGATGAGCGAGACCGCTACCGCCGCCTTTAAGGATGTAGCTAACCAACGTTTTGTGGCGGAAGCGGCCATGAACTCGTGCTTCGGTTGACGGCCGGGCCTCAATACCCCGAACGCTCCCGAGGTGCAACACGCCGCTATTGACACCGGAAAGCCCCGCGAACATCATTATGCCGTGCTGTGTCGCTGGGGTGTTCGGTAACGCCGTCAGGCCTAACCGAGCTGAGAGCAAACCCATCGAACCTGATCTGGATCATGCTAGCGCAGGGAGCAAATGCAGCAAGCCCGTAACCAGGCCATACGTCTTTTGCCCGGTGTGAGCGCTCCCCCCGCGAAAGGAGTGCTGATATGAGATGCACCGCTCTTTGGTTAATCCCGGCCGCTGTCCTGCTGGCCGCAACTCCACTTGGGGCCTTTGAAGCGAACATTCCCGTTCTCGTTCCGGTCACGGGATTCCTGTCGCTGGAAGGGACGAGCCAACGCAACGGGGCGCTTCTCGCCCTCGAGAACCCCCCTGAAAACGTCGTTGTCTCATACGAAGTTACCGACACTTCAACCGCTCCTGAGACTGCGGTCACCGCGCTTGAGCGCGCGATCAGCAGAGGGAATGTAAGCGCGGTCGTTGCTTCAATGCTGGGCACGCAAATGCTGGCGATGCTGCCGTTGGCGACGGAGTACGAAGTGCCGCTAGTAACAATGTCGGGAACCGCCCGCATCACCGAAATGGGGAATCCCTGGATCTTCCGGTTTTTCCCGGGCGATGCGATTACCAAGGTCGCGCACGCGCGCTATGCGGTGGAAGAAATCGGGAAACAAAGGCCTGCGATTATCTATCAGACGACGGCCTACGGACAAAGCGGCCGGCGTCATTTGGTCGAAACATTGGGCAAACTCGGCGTCCAGACCGTCTATGAGGAGGGAATCGACACTTCCGTCAAGGATATGCTTCCCCTGATAAGCAAGGCCCGCCGCGCGATGCCCGACATCCTGCTTCTGCATCTTCATTCCGGACCCACAGCACTCTTCATCAAACAAGCGAGGGCAGCCGGGATAAACGTCCCGATCGTTGCCGGCTCGGCGATGCATCAACCCTCGACCGCCGCTCTATTGGAGCCGAGTGAACTTAAGGACGTTTGCGCCGAGAGCGGTTCTTCGCCGATTTCCGGTGGCAGCGCCGAAGTTGACCGGTTCACGAGCGATTACCGCAAGCGATTTGGCAGTGACCCGGACGCCTTTGCACTCGGCCAATTCGACGCAGCGTCTATGGTGCTGGCGGCGGCGGCAACCGGTGCCACCACGCCTGAGGCTATTCGCCGCTATCTTTCGCAGACGCGCTACCGGGGTCTGGCGATGGAGTATTATTCCGACGGCAAAGGCAACATGGCGCACGACGCGGTCATCATCTGCTATGACGGCACCGACCGCCAGCCGGACATCGTCAAGCGGTACCAAGTGACTGTCCCGAAAGACTAGCGGCCGCGTTCATGCTGTTCATCCAGCTCGCGCTGAACGGTCTAGCGCTGGGCGCTGCTTACGCGCTGGTCGCGTTGGGGTTTGTCCTCGTCCTCAACGCGACGCGCGCCGTTAACTTCGCACAAGGCGACCTGGTCGTTACCGGCGGTTTCATCGGCGCGGCATTGGCGTCGCAGCTTCCTGTCCCAGGGATTGTGTTGCTGCCAATCGTCATGGTCGCGATGGCCGGAGTCGGCTTGTGCGTCTCCGCGCTTGCCTACTGGCCGATTAGATCCCGGCCGCCAGTGAGCGTATTCATAACCACGATCGCCGTCGGTATCGTCCTGCAGAACGGCCTCAACGGTGTGTTTGGTCCGGAACCGCGGGCCGCTCCTCCGTTTGTACCCGGCAACAATCTGGAACTGTTCGGGCTCGCCATAAGCCGACAATCGCTGGCAATCATCGGCGTTGCCGCACTTCTTATTGCAGGGCAGATGGTCCTGACCAATTACACCCAGCTTGGGCGAGCGATGCGCGCGACCGCTCAAGACCGCGACATGGCAGCGGCCCTCGGCATCCCCGTCGCACGAATGATCGCGCTCACATTTGCGACAGCGGCTGCGTTGGCAGGCGTCGCAGGTTTGCTGCTGGCAAATCAGTTCTTCGTTGCGCCAACCGACGGCACGAACTTCATAATCAAAGCATATATTGCGGTTGTCATCGGCGGCTGGGGACGGATCGGCGGTGCGCTCGCCGGCGCGATGCTGATCGCGCTGTTTGAAACGCTCATATCCGCCTGGATCAATTACACGGTCGCCACCGGACTGCTCTACGCCGCGGTCCTGACCATCCTCGTTGTTCGTCCAAGCGGTTTGTTTGGCGAGGTCGAAGGTCGCCGCGCATGACGGCTTGGCTTCTTCGCGGCGTCAACCTGCCGCTTGCGGCGGCTAGCGTGATCTTGATTCTCTGGTCCGCTGCATCAAGCGACGCTTACAGTCTCCGCCTCCTGACAACGGCAGGCATCTTCGCCATCGCCGTTCTCGGTTACCAGTTCATCTTCGGCTATGCCGGCGCGCTATCGCTTGCGCAGGGCACATTCTTCGGCCTCGGCGCATATACGACCGGCATCATTGGTAGCCAACTCGGATGGGGATTCGAAGTCACCTTCCCGCTTTCGCTTATCGTTCCCGCACTCTTGGCGATGCTGGTGGCAGCACCCGTCCTGCGACTTGAGTCGCATTATTTTGCGCTCGCGACGCTAGGAATTGGTCAAGTGGTGTTGCTGATCGCCATCAACTGGGAGGGCATCACGGGCGGCGCCAACGGAATACCAGGCGTCCCCGGTATCAGCCTCTTTGCGCTCGACGTTCCCCGCGGTTGGCCGCTTCTGGTGTTTGTTTGGGGTTTAGCAATCCTCGCCGCGACGGCAACCTGGCTGGTGATGCGGGGCATCACGGGACGCGCCTTCGCCTTGACCCGCAGCGATCCCCTAGCGGCCCAAGCAGTCGGCATCGACATACGCCGATTGCGCTTCAAGGCATTTCTCATCAGCGCGTCGTTGGCTGGCGCTGCCGGCGCCCTCCACGTTCACACCAACCGAGTCGTTTCGCCGGATGCGTTGGAATTCCACATCATGGTAGCCATCTTGGCGATGACTGTCGTGGGTGGACGAACGCATATCGCAGGCGCCTTCGTCGGCGCCCTATTGTTGAGTCATCTCGCAGAATGGTTTCGCTTCTTCGAACAGTATTATTTACTCGCCTACGGCATCCTCCTTCTGCTTATGGTTGTCGCCGCCCCGTGGGGTCTCGTCGGTACCGCCGAGCGGCTTCGCGAACGATTCTTGCCCGAGCGCACACCGCCGCCGCCGCAACCAACGCCAATCAAGCCGGTGGTGAAACCCGAGCGCGGGTTGGAGATCAGCGGCTTGAAGAAGCGATTTGGCGGCATAACGGCGCTCGACGGTGTCGATCTGGAAGTTCAGCCCGGTGAAATTCTAGGGCTCATCGGTCCTAACGGATGCGGCAAGACAACACTGATCAATATCGTGACGGGACTCGAGACGGCAGACGGGGGTGAAGTTCGTTGGTCCGACAGATCGTTGGGCAGAATGGCGCCGGATGCACTGACGCGGGCTGGCATCACCCGTACCTTCCAGGCGACCCGACTGTTGGAGGACCTCACAGCGCTCGACAATGTGGCAGTTGGTAGGTGGGAGGGCGGTCGGGGTCCGGTCCTCAACATGGCCCGAGGCCAGGCGATGACCTTGCTGAATGAACTTGATGCGACAGACACCGCCATGGTGCCGGTGCGCAGGCTTACCCAGGGTGTCCGGCGGCGTGTGGAGATTGCACGCGCGTTGGCGACGACGCCAAGCCTTTTGTTGCTCGACGAACCGGCCGCCGGGCTGAACGCGGGCGAACGCCAAGAGCTTGCAACAACCATTGTGCAGCTTGCGCGACGCGGCCTCACACTCGTTGTTGTCGACCATGACTTTGCTTTCTTGTCGGGAATTGCCGACCGCATGGTCTGCCTGGACCACGGCAACGCCGTTGCCGCAGGGTCAGTCGCAGAACTCCAACAACATCCGGCGGTTAAATCTTTGTTTCTGGGCGGTTCCCGACCGCCGGAATCCATACGCGGACAAAATGGCTGAAAGATTGCTTTCGGTGATGGATGTGGGTGTACGCTACGCCGCGGCAGCGGCGCTCGACGCTGTTTCGCTGACCGTAGATCGCGGCGAAATCGTCGCCGTCCTCGGGCCCAACGGGGCCGGCAAGACGACATTGATGAAGGCCATTATGGGTCTTGTCGAGATTGACGGCGGCAGTATCGCCCTGGCGCAATCGACCATCGATCGACTGTCGACCGCGCGGCGAGCGCAATTAGGTATCGGATATGTACCGGAAGGCCGCCGCGTCTTTGCTGGAATGACGGTTGACGAAAACCTTGTCGTTGGCAGTCGCGCGTCTTCGGCCCAACGCCGCCGCCTCGCGGATGAAATGTACGAACTGTTCCCGCAGCTTGCGGAGCGACGCCGGTCCATCGGCTGGCAACTCTCCGGTGGCGAGCAGCAGATGCTGGCGCTGGCCCGCGCCTTGATGGGTGAGCCGCAATTGCTGCTAGCCGATGAACCTTCGTTGGGCCTCACGCCACGAATAGCGGCGCACGTTCTCGATAAGCTCCAGGATATCGCCAGTCGCGGCACGGGCGTGCTGCTATGCGAACAGAATGCCGCGAACCCGCGTGCGAAATGCGACCGCGCCTACAACCTTCGGCTCGGTAAAATTATCGAAGAGGAAATGCCCGATGAATTGATGGAAAGTTCGTGATTGCGAGACGGACTTCTGCCGCCGGAACGGCCCTAGACGAAGACGTCGATGAGGCTCCCGCGACCATTTGCCGGAGTTAGCGCCTGCTGTTGTTCCCGTGCTTCCTCGACGAGACGGACAATTGACGCATCGGACTCGATCTGACTTTTCAGCGCGAGCAGACTCGATTGCCGGCGGAACCCAAGAGCCGCTTCGATGCCCGCAGAACTGACTTCAGATGCCATAGAGTCCACCTCTCAAATATTATCGCTTGTCAATCGGCGTCCAAAATTGACCCCCTATCGGCGTGCAATATTGACCCCCTGAGTGGCACGGCGGAGGTTGTCCCGGTAGTCAATAGGGGGGACCCGAGCGGCTTCGTGTAGCGCCTTGCGGTGCGCGGAGCGAAGCCGCGTGGGCTTGACGTATACGTCAAGCCTGTTGACCCACCGGGGCAAGCGGGCCGCAGGCACGGCCGGCGTCTGGTCAGGAGCGGTTCTTGAAGCGCCAGCTCTCGTTTCGATGATCTCGCAATGGTGGGTCAGGCGGTCGAGCAGCGCGGTGGTCATCTTGGGGTCGCCGAAGACGGAGGGCCATTCGCCGAAAGCGAGGTTGGTGGTGACGATGATCGAGGTGCGCTCGTAGAGCCGGCTCATCAGGTGGAACAGCAGCTGGCCGCCGGCCTGGGCGAAGGGCAGGTAGCCGAGTTCGTCGAGGATGACGAAGTCGCGTCGGACGAGTTGGTCCGCGGTACGGCCCTGGCGTCCGGAGCGGAGTTCGGCCTCGAGGTGGTTGACCAGGTCGACGACGTTGTAGCAGCGGCCACGGGCGCCCTTTCTGATACAGGCGCGGGCGATGGCGACGGCGAGATGGGTCTTGCCGGTGCCGGTGCCGCCGACCAGCACGATGTTGCGCTTGCTCTCCAGGAAGTCGCCGCCGGCGAGTTCCTGGATCAGGGGCTCATTGCCCGGGGAAGCGGCGAAGTCGAAGTCGGCCAGCTCCTTGGCCGTCGGCAGCTTGGCGGACGTCATCTGGTACTTGATGGAGCGCGCCTGCTTGTCGGCGACCTCGGTCTGCAGCAGCGTACCGATGATCTGCTGCACCGGATGACGGCGCTTGAGCCCGTCGGCGAGGATGTCGTCGTAGGCGGCGCGCATGCCTGCAAGCTTCAGTGCCGTCATCATCGCCAGCACATCATGACGCTCCATGACCGGCCTCCCTCAGGCGGTCGTAGCGGCGGCAGTCGGCCACCGGCCGGTGGCGAAGCTGCAGGCCCTCGGGCGTTGGGATGGCCGGCGGCGGCGGCTGCTGGCACTGCCGGGCGAGGATGTTGAGCACAACATCAGCGCTGCAGGCGCCGCAGGCGAGCGCTTCGGCGCAGGCCGCCTCGACCGCCTCCAGCCCGTCCTCCAGCACCGCCGCGAGGATCCTCACGAACTGCCTGTCACCGTCGTTGCAACCCGTCAGCCGCGCCCGTATGCGGCCCAGCGCGCCGGGCAGTTGCCAACCCTTGAAAGGCGCGCCATTCCTCAGCGCACCGGGCTTCCGTGTCAGGATCGGCACGTAGTGCCATGGATTGCAGGCGATCTCACCGCGTCCAAAGCTCCGGGGGTGTTCGGCAACAGTCTCGCCATCCTGGCGGATGACAATACGATCGGCATAGGCCCGCACGTCGACCGTCCGCCCGACGGCGCGGGCCGCCACGCTGTAGTGGTTGTTGTCGAAGCGCACCAGACAGGTCTTGGAGACCGATACCTCGGTGGCGTGGAAGCCGTCGAAGGGGCCGCGATAGGCCATCAGGAAGGGCCGCTCCTCCTCGAACACCTGCCACACCGTCTTGCCCTCGATCGTCGGATGCGGCCGCTTCTTGGCGTCCTCGATACACCGATCCATCAGCCACGCGTTGATCTCGGCGTAGGAGCCGCCCCGCGGGATGGGCACGAACAGGCGGCCGCGGACGTCACCCACCTGCCTCTCGACCTGGCCCTTCTCCCAGCCCGCACCCGGAGTGCACGCCACCGGCTCCACCAGATGGTGGGAGCACAGCTCCAGAAAGCGCCGGTTGTAGGCGCGCTCCTTGCCCACGAAGACCATGCTCACCGCCGTCTTCATGTTGTCGTAGATGCCCCGCCGGCAGACCCCGCCGAAGAAGTGGAAGGCCCGATCGTGCGCCTCGAACACCATCTCCTGGCTCTCGCGCGGGAAGATCTGAACCAGCTGCATGCGGCTGTAGCAGAGCCGCATGTGCGCCGCCTTCACCTTGGTCGTCACACCCGACAGGCGCGCGTATTCGTGGCTCCAGTCGAACTGGTAGGCCTCGCCGGGATCGAAGCTCAGCGGCACAAAACCCTGCGACGGCGACAACAGCCGCCACCGCCGACGCCAGGTCCTGGCGTAGCGGCGCACCGCGTCGTAGCCGCCGCCATAGCCCAGAGCCGCAAGGTCTTCATGAATCCGCAGCAGAGAAAAGCGGTCCCGGCGCGGCTTCTTCTCGTTGGCCTCAAGCCGGCGCTCCAACTCCTCCACCCACGGCCCAAGCTTCGGCATCGGCTGGATCTTGCGCGCGTAGCTGTACGAGGTCTCATCGCCCCGTACCACCTTGCGCACCGTGTTCTTCGAAACCCTCAAATCCCGGGCGATCTTCTTGATCGGAACGCCCTTCACCAGATGATCCCGACGGATCCGCGCAATCGTCTCCACAACCAGCATCTCCCCCACCTCGTCTGTCCAAACAACAAGGTGTGTTCAAGAGCACAAAACCAGGGGGGTCAATTTTGGACGCCGATAACCCCACCAAGGGGGTCAATATTCCACGCCGATCAACATATCGCTCTGCAAGACCATATGGGCATTCACGCCGCCCAATTCAATCGCAGAAATACTGACGACGTTGGAACAAACCATAAACAAATCCAATAAAGTCACCACCGGGACGCAGCGGATACACTACAACTGCGATAGTCCACCACGCCCCGGCGGTGGCCAACCGTTACGCGGAAACGTCCAGAACGCGGTCATAGGAGGCCTGACCGGCGGAACTATAATCCACCGGTGCCTGAACCGCTTCTCGTGTAAGGGCAGTTGCCACTACTTGCTGCTGCAAACGCAGCTTTATAGCAACAGAACTCACCTGCTGCGCTGCAGACGAGGTACTGACAGGATCATTATCCATCGCTTCTGACCTTCTGTCGTTAGCGAGGCCCGTTCTGGACCTTAACAACGTCTATATAGCACTTATGTCGACAAATTTCCACAAATTGATGAATATCGGCAGAAACCTTAGACAAATTGCAAGATTGCCCTATTCCGCAGCGTCTGCAGCGACCTGCAGTCGGACGATCTGATCGGGATCGTCAACCGCTCCGTTGCCTGCCGCCGATCCCTTTTTTATGCCATCGACGAACTGCATGCCCTCAACGACCCGGCCCCACACGGTATATTGGCCGTCGAGATGCGTCGCACGCTCGTAAACGATGAAAAATTGACTGTCGGCGCTGTCCGGATGCCTTGACCTAGCCATAGAAACCGTACCACGTAGATGTGGCGCCGAATTGAACTCAGCTTTTAGCCTTTGGCCCGAACCGCCGCTGCCGGTCCCAGTCGGATCGCCCGTCTGAGCCATGAAACCAGCAATCACACGATGGAACACAATACCGTCGTAGAAGCCGGAACGCGCTAGCTCCTTGATCCGCGCCACGTGGGTCGGTGCGAGATCGGGTAGCAGCTCGATGACAACGCGACCGTCCTTCAGGTCCATATACAGCGTGTTTTCAAGGTCGAGCGCACGCGAGGGCTGAGCCAAGAGAACAGCGAGTGGAGACGCCAGCAATAGGGCCCGGAGCAACCTCATTCCAGTCATTTCATGTTCCTTCTTTTTTTTCGCTACTAATTGTCGGGCACACTCGACTCATTAGCGCATCGCAGCCGCAATATTGCCGCCGTCAACGGTAACCACCGCTGCCGTCGTTTTGCGCGCGAGTGCAAGATGGACGAACGCCTGCGCCACGTCATCTGCGGTGACCTCGCGGCCGAGGAGATTTCCCGACATGTACTTTTGCTTGCCCACACCGCGTGCCACGGCCCGGGTCGCAATCAAGCCGTCGCTCATCAGACCGGTCCGGATCCGGTCAGCGTTTACTGCGTTCGCACGGATTCCGTCGGCGCCATGATCCAGCGCATACTGACGCATGAGGGCGAGCGTCGCTGTCTTGGGTAGCCCGTAAGGGCCGAAATCCCGCCCGGGATTGACGGCCTGCTTCGATGTATTGAACAGGAGGACACCTCCCGTACTCTGCGCCTTCATTATGGCGACCGCGGTCTGCGCCACCTGTTGGTGGGCGAAGAAGTTAAGCTCAAAGGACTGTCGTAGAATTGAATCCTCGACGTCGCCGACGCGGCCCTGCCAAGCAGCGCCTGCGTTCGAAACAACGATGTCGACGCCACCAAATGACTCGCAGACTGCAGCAAACGCGCTTCGAACCGATGCTTCGTCGGTGACGTCGCATTCGAGCGCCAACGCCGCCCTGCCAATCGTCGCTGCCATCGCATTGGCCGCCTGAATATTCTTGTCGAGTAGGGCAACCTCCGCCCCCTGCGCAGCAAGAGCCGTCGCAGTTGCCGCGCCGATTCCGCTGCCACCACCGGTAACGACCGCCACCTGACGTGCAAGCGGAGCCTCTTTCCCCTTTCCCAATTTCGCCTGTTCAAGTGACCAGTATTCGATATCGAATAAGTCTTCCTCGCCAAGGCAGGCATAACGGCCGATGGCTTCAGCGTCGGTAATTGCAAGTACCGTCGCCTCGGCGATGTCGGCAGCCACGGTGGCCACAGCCGATGACGCACCTAAACCGAAAATCCCCAGGCCGGGAACCAGAACGACCCGAGGCATGGGGTCCAGCGCCTGCTTAGAGTTGGCGAGGCGCGCGTTGTTGCGGGCGAAATAGGAGTGATAGCGTGCCACAAACTCGGCCACGGCGTTATTCACAGCTGTGGCAAACCTGTCGAGTTGCCCAGCGGCGGGCGCTGGTAGGAGAAGCGGCGTATTCTTCGTGCGGATCGTATGGTCCGGTGTAATCACGCCAACCTGGCTGTAGCGAGAAACTTCCTTGCCGCTGACGTAGCGGAGTATCTTAGGGCTTGTCCGGAATGTCGCAATCATCCGCCGATGGTTGCCGTCTTTCACGCTCTCAGCACAGGCACCCCGCACGATCGGTGCCACCGCCGGCACCGAGGCGACCGAGCGCGGCAGCCGCTTACCGGCAAACACCCGTTTGCGCCCCTGAGCGAGGCGTGCCTCAGCGCGTGTCACCGCATCGATCATTCGCTCATAAGCCTCACTGGCCGTTGACCCGAACGTAAATATCCCGTGCTTGAGAAGGATCAGTCCCTCAACTGTGGAATCCCAGTCGAACACGTCCGCTGCCGCTTTTGCCAAGTCGAAGCCAGGCATGATGTAGGGAACTATGCCCAAACGCTCGCCCCAAACCTCTCTTGCGAGGGCAGCACCGTCCGGTTGGTTGGTGATGCTCAAGACGGCGTTGGCGTGCGTGTGATCGACAAACTTATGCGGCAGAAAAGCGTGAAACAGCGTCTCGACCGATGGATTGGGCGAATTCGCGTCGAGCAGATTTTGCCGCTGGAAGTTCACCATATCTTCGTCGCTGAGCGCATCTAGGTGACGCAATTGCTGCAGCGGTTCGAGCCGCACGGCCGGCAGGCCGGCTGGCTCGATCACCCCCATATCCCAGCCGCTGCCCTTGACGCACAGCACATCGACAGGATCGCCGAACAGGTCCTTGGCGGTCGTTTTGACGGAGGTGTTTCCGCCGCCATGTAACACGAGGCGCGGCTCCTGACCCAGAAGCCGCGTCGTGTAGACGCGAAGCGACCGGTCACGGCCAACTCCCTGCTTCGCCAGCCGCCGTATCATCGCCTTGGCATCCCGATCGAACCACCGACTCTTCATCGTGCGCCTCCCGGCGGCTGCAATAACATGACGCTTACCGGCAAACGAGCGGCGGGCGACAACCAATCTCAATGCCGGTCGCCGAACAGCGACTCCAGACCAGCGCGGTTTGCCTCAGCGACGCCGAGCTCGGTGATTAGTCCGGTCACGAGCCTTGCCGGCGTCACGTCGAATGCATAATTGGCGACGGCGCTGCCATCGGGCGAGACCTGCACTGTCGTCACGCGTCCGTCGGCATCGCGGCCGGTCATGTGCGATACCTCGGCGCCGTCGCGCTCTTCGATCGGAATGTCCGCTAGACCGTTGCCTGCCGCCCAGTCGATCGTCGGCGACGGGAGTGCCACGTAAAACGGTATCTCATTATCCGATGCGGCGAGCGCTTTCAGATAGGTGCCGATCTTGTTGGCAACGTCACCCTCGGCGGTTGTCCGATCGGTGCCGGTGATGCACAGGTCGACTTTTCCCGCTTGCATCAGATGACCGCCGACATTATCGGCAATTATCGTGTGGGAGACTCCGTGATGACCGAGTTCCCACGCCGTCAAGCTCGCTCCCTGATTTCGCGGACGGGTTTCGTCGACCCAAACATGGACGGGAATATCTCGGTCGTGTGCCATGTAGATTGGCGCAGTTGCCGTGCCCCAATCGACGGTCGCCAGCCATCCCGCGTTGCAATGGGTCAGAATATTAACCGGTTCCCTATTCTTGCGGCCGGCGACCGCTTCGATAAGGGGGAGGCCATGGGTGCCGATGCCGCGATTGATCTCCACGTCCTCGTCGCAAATTTCTGCCACTTTCGCGTAGGCCGCCGTGGCGCGTGAATTGTGTCCTAACGGTGTGAGAAGGGCCCGCATTTCTTGTAGCGCCCAGCGCAAATTGACCGCGGTGGGCCGTGTCGCGAGCAACATATCGTATGCCCGGGTCAACATCTCATCCGAGCCATCACTCTGCATTGCCAGTGCCATGCCGTAAGCCGCCGTCGCGCCGATCAGCGGCGCGCCACGGACCGCCATGTCGCGGATAGCGTCGGCAGCAGCCTCGACTGTCGTCAAACGTTGAACGACAAACTCAAATGGCAAACGGCGCTGGTCGATGATCGCAACTCGCCATCCGTCATCATCAAGCCAGATCGACCGGTAGTGACGGCCATCGACATTCATCGCGAAATCTCGAGTAGTGTCTTGAATCGAGTAAGGTCGGCCTGCTGGCGGCGGCGAAGACGACCCTTCATAAAGGGCACCAGGAGCCCCCAGAGCCGCCCATTACCGTAAGCATATACCGCGCTACTCACCCGGGTTTTACCTTCGCGTTCCCTAAATACTATATTCGTCAGGCTATACATCACGCCATGGTCCGATCGGAAATAACACGCCTCGTTCTTAACCACGTCGATGATGGTCTCATCGAGCGTCGTTTCCCGGCCGTTGCGGGCGAACGTGAGTCTCTGTTTGCTACCAGGTTTGCCCAACTCACCGCTTACAATTTCCACGCTCTGTAGTCCATTGCGCCACTGCGGCGACTGCGCGCTATCCATGAAGGCATCATAGACGCGCTCCACTGGTTGACTGATCTCCACCTTGGTCTTGAAGTGGGCCATTCGGCTCTCGACTAACAAAATTGGTCAAGTTTGGGTCGAGCCCGATCTTGCCCGCAAAGGACCAACCGCCGCAAGCAGGTGCAACGCCCTAGAGCCGGCCCTCGAGCGCGTTCCGGAACACCGATTCCAATTCACGCGATCCAACCGGCAGGGGATTTCCGTCGGCGCTTGGATCTTCAGCCGCAGCGCGGGCGATCTCCTCCGCGTACCTGTCGTCGACGCCAATTTCGACGAGCGTGTCGAGAATGCCGAGTCGCGACCGCAGATCGAGTATCCAACCCATTACACGGTTGAAGGCCGGTTCGCCGAGACCGAGCACATTTGACAGATGTTGAAGTTTTTCGCCGACTGCAGATCGGTTGAACGCGAGCACATAGGGCAGGATCACTGCATTGGTCAGCCCGTGATGGGTATCGTGGAGCGCGCCCACCGGATGGCTGAGCGCATGGACCGCACCGAGCCCCTTTTGGAAGGCGGTCGCGCCCATAGAGGCCGCCGCCAACATGTGAGCACGAGCCGCGAGGTCAGCACCGTCGGCAAACGCTCTCGGCAGCCACTCCTGGATGATCTTCATGCCCTCAAGCGCGACGCCGTCCGCCATCGGATGGAAGCCGCGGGCGCAAAACGCCTCGAAACAGTGGGTCAGCGCATCCATGCCTGTAGCGGCGGTTATTGCCGGCGGCAGTCCGACTGTGAGCGCCGGATCGGAAATAACGATGCGCGGCATCATGTCGGGATGGAAAATAATGCGTTTTCGGCGGGCATCCTCATCGACAATGACGGCCGCGCGGCCGACTTCGGACCCCGTGCCGGCTGTTGTCGGCACGGCCACCAGTGGGGCAATGCCTGCAGCGACCGCACGCCGCCAGTTGTCGCCCTCGTCTATAAAGTCCCAAATCGGCCGGCGCTGGCCGGCCATGAAGGCGATGGCCTTGCCCGCGTCGAGTGCGCTACCGCCACCGAGAGCGACAATTCCGTCATGCCCGCCGGCATGGAAATTCGCAACGCCGGCCTCCACATTGGCGCCGGTTGGGTTGGCCTTGATCGCGGCGAACACGGCTGTGGACAATTTGTCGGCCGCGTTGGCCGCGACCGCGTCAGCGACCATGGTAGATTGCGCCAGTCCGGAATCAGTCACCAGGAGAGGGCGTTCCATGCCGATTTCCCGGCAGGCGGCAGCCAGTTCATCGATTCGTCCGGCGCCAAAGCGGACAGTGGTCGGCCAGCTCCAGACACCCGACAATTCCGACTGGATTTCCGCTGATGCTGCCATCTGGCATTTCTGCGCCGCTGCGCGCGTTCACTCAAGCGGATTCGCCGATCATCGGATTGCGCGGTGATCGCCAGCGCCTTTACGGCCGTCTCTTCACAATGCAAAGATGAACGGCTATGCCACAACAGGACTACGTGCTTACGATTGATCAAGGCACGACAAGCACGCGGGCCATTCTCTTCGATTCAGACGGCCTACCTAGCGCAGCCGTCAGCCGCGAGCTGACGCAACATTTTCCACACCCCGGTTGGGTCGAACACGATCCAGAGGAGATTTGGGCGGATACGGTTTCGGTCGTCCGCGAAGCGCTCGACCATGCCTCAATAGAAGCCGTACGTGTGGCCGCCATTGGCATCACCAACCAGCGCGAAACGACAATCATATGGGACCGAAAAAGTGGCAAACCCATAGCCAACGCAATCGTCTGGCAGGACCGCCGAACAGCAGAGACTTGCGTACAATTGAGGCAGGAAGGCAGCGAGGCTGAAGTACAGTGCCGGACCGGACTTCTAGTCGACCCCTATTTTTCGGCAACGAAGATTGCCTGGCTTCTGGATCATACCGAGGGCGCGCGCGCCGAAGCCGGAGAACTTGCGTTCGGAACGATTGACAGCTTCCTGCTATGGCAGCTGACGGGTGGACATGTGCATGCGACCGACGCGACCAATGCATCCCGCACCATGCTCTTCAATCTCGCCCTTCAGGACTGGGATGAAGAGCTTCTGTCAATGTTGCGCATTCCACGCGCCCTCCTGCCGGAGGTGCATGATTGCGCGGACGAATTTGGTTCATCCGAGCCGGCGCTGTTCAGCTCGCCGATCGCCGTACGCGGGTTGGCCGGCGACCAGCAGGCGGCGATGTTCGGTCAATGCTGCTTCTCAGACGGCATGGTGAAATGCACCTTTGGAACTGGATGCTTCGCGCTCGTAAACACTGGCGCGACGCCGGTCATGTCGCACAGCAAGCTTCTGACGACAGTCGCCTACCGGTTACAGGGACAGCCGACATATGCAGTGGAAGGCAGCATCTTCATCGCCGGTGCTGCGGTTCAGTGGCTTCGCGACGGACTGGGCATAATAGACGCCGCGCACGTCACGGAAGATCTGGCCGCGGCGGCAAATGCGGAGAGCCGCGTCTATCTCGTACCGGCCTTCACAGGTCTCGGTGCTCCGCATTGGGACGCTGACGCACGCGGTGCACTCATCGGGCTGACACGCGATACGGGGCCGCCTGAGATTGTGCGTGCTACTTTGGAGGCCGTGTGCTTTCAGACACGCGACCTGTTCGTGGCGATGGCCAGCGACGGCGCCGATCAGCTAAGCGTGCTTCGCGTCGACGGCGGATTTTCCGCCAACGACTGGGCGATGCAGTTTCTTTCCGATTTCTTGGGGCTCGTTGTTGAACGCCCTGAGGTTGTCGAGACCACAGCGCTTGGCGCGGCGTCGCTGGCTGGGATGCAGGTCGGCGTCTATCCGGGGCCGGAAGAACTATCTGCACGCTGGCGCTGCAAGCAGCGTTTCAAGCCGAACATGCCTGAGAGTGAACGCGACGCGCGATACGACGGCTGGCTCGACGCAGTCGCCCGCACCCGAAGCCGACCCGCGCAACAATAAGACCTGGGTTGCTTGCGCCGCGGCCGAACTATATTGCTGTCATAGCCGCACTCAAGCGGCTCGAACGACGCGCATTCACCACGGTTTGTATCCAGTGCATTCTCCTCTTATTCTGCGGTGCCCAACCGTAAGCAAAACCAACAGCGAACCCTTGGCTTCAGCACTCCGTAACGCGCGAAAAACGTCGCCCCTAGGATTTGAGTGGACATCGACCGACCTAGTTGGCGTGCCTCATGATTGACGGCGCGTCCATCGTAATCGGCCTCATCATCTTGTTTGCCGGCGGCGAAGCGACCCTGCGCGGCGCGGTGTCGCTGGCCCGTATGCTTAGTGTTTCCACCGCCATGATCGGCCTGACGGTCGTCGGTTTCGGTACTTCCGCGCCCGAGCTTGTCGTCACCTTGCGTGCGTCGCTCGGTGGACAGCCCGACATCGGCGTCGGAAATATCGTCGGCAGCAACATTGCAAACATTCTGCTGGTCATGGGAATTGGTGCGGTAGTCCATCCGCTCGTCTGCGAGGCGCGGGCGGTACGTCGCGACGGGACGATGATGCTGGCCGTAGGCGTTATCCTCGTTTTGCTGGCGCTAAACGGACGTGTCGGTACAGTTGAAGGCGGCGTGATGGTCGTCGCGCTCGCCAGCTTCCTTGCTTGGTCCTACGTCCAGGACCGGCGTCACCAAAGTGCGGCAGGGGAACTCCATAGCCGCGAAGCGGACGAGCCCGGCGATCTGCCGATAGGCGGTTTCCGGATCGGCATTTACCTCGTCCTCGGCCTGGCCGCCCTGGTCGGCGGTGCCGCGCTTCTCGTCGAAGGTGCAACCGGCATCGCGCGTTCCTTTGGTGTACCGGAATCGGTGATCGGTCTGACACTCGTCGCAATCGGCACATCGCTGCCGGAAGTTGCTGCAACTGTCGTCGCGGCGTTGCGCCGACACACCGATGTCGCAATTGCCAATATCTTAGGCAGCAACGTCTTCAACGTTTTAGGAATCCTCGGCGTTGCGGCGCTCGTTAAGCCACTGCCGGTGGCCGATGACATCGCGTCGATCGATATTTGGGTGATGCTTGCCGCGTCACTCGTGATCCTGCCGATTCTTGTCAGCGGCTGGCGTGTAACACGTCGGGAAGGTGCAGTTCTCCTCATGCTCTATACCGCTTACGTCGCCAGCATGGCCATGCGTCTGCCGAGTTGAACGGCATGGTCCGGATACCGGAGCCGCTGGGTGTGACCCGCGTACTGGGACATCGCGGCGCCGGCCTTCAGGCGCCTGAAAATACGCTTGCGGCAATCCGATGTGCCGCGCGATTGGGTGTTCAGTGGGTCGAGTTCGATGTGCGCATGTCGTCGGACGGCGCACTGGTGCTGTTGCACGATGAGACCCTTGAGCGCACGACGGACGGACACGGGCCGCTCAACAAGACGAGCCTCACGGAACTTCGTTCACTCGATGCGGGAAGCTGGTTTTCGCCGGAGTTCGCGAACGAATCGGTTCCGACGCTCGGCGAGGCCGTCGACCTGATGGTCCAATTGGGCATCGCTGCCAATGTCGAGATCAAGATGTCGCCAGACGACGATCCACGGATTGGTGCGGACGTGGCCGCTCTACTTGCCCGCGATTGGCCAGCGGACTCTCCGCCACCGATCATCTCAAGTTTTGCCGTCCCCCCGCTGACTTCAGCGCGCAGCGCCGCGCCGCAGATACCACGAATGCTCATCGTCGATACATTGCCCAGCGACTGGCAGACGCGGCTCGACGCGCTCGGCAGCCGCCACATCAACGTCAATCACAAGACGCTGACACGACGGGCAGCACGGGAAGTCTGCGCCGCCGGCGTCGCCCTATTATGTTTCACCGTAAACGAACCGGCGCGTGCGCGCGAAGTTTTTTCCTGGGGCGTCGACGCCGTTTTCTCCGACATTCCGGAACGCATTCGGCTCTAACTTATTGATGCATGGGCCGCGGGTAGCGCTCCGGCCTATCGGTTTGTCGGCATAGCAAATTGCGCACGCTCCCGCGTACTCCTAGGCCACCTCGTCGACATCGTCTTTAGCTTGGTGAAAAACTGTACGGCCTGCGGTCCGTGCATCTGCGAATCGCCGAACTTCGAGCGTTTCGATCCACCAAAATGGTGAAACGCCATCGGCACCGGAATCGACACGTTGACGCCAATCATGCCGATATTCACGTCGCTGCAAAACGACCGCGCCGCATCGCCGTCTCGCGTGAACACGGCAACGCCGTTGCCGTACTCGTTAGCGTTCACCAGATCAACAGAATCGCCATAGCTCTCAGCCCGCACCACACACAGAACCGGACCGAAAATTTCCTCCGTATAGATCGACATATCGGCTCGAACCCGATCGAACAGTGTCCCGCCGACGAAAAAGCCACCTTCGTAGCCCTGCAGCTTGCTGCCCCGGCCATCGGCTAGGAGGTCGGAACCATCGGCTACTCCCTCGTCGATTAAGCATTCGACACGCGCCTTGGCGTCCTGCGTGATAAGCGGCCCCAACTCCGCATCAGGGTCCGTATAGGGGCCAAGCTTCAGCGCCTGGACGCGTGGGGCGAGGCGGCTGACGATCGCTTCCGCCGCCGCTTCCTCGACCGGAACCGCCACCGAAATCGCCATGCAGCGCTGCCCGCTCGAGCCAAAGGCCGCGCCCATCAATGCGTCGGCCGCCTGGTCCATATCGGCATCGGGCAAAATCACCATGTGGTTCTTGGCGCCGCAAAATGCCTGTACCCGCTTGCCGGCCGCACACCCCTCTCGGTAGATATATTCACCGACCGGCGTGGAACCAACGAAACTGATTGCGTCCACGCCGGAATGTACGAGCAGCGCATCAACCGCCACTTTGTCGCCGATCACAACGTTCCATACACCATCCGGGAGGCCGGCCTTCTTCCACAACTCTGCGAGGAAAAGCGGTGCGGACGGGTCCCGTTCCGAGGGCTTGTTGATGAAGCAGTTGCCGCAGGCAACGGCCATCACCCCCATCCACAGGGGAATCATCACAGGAAAGTTGAAGAGCGTGATGCCGGCGACCACACCCACCGGCTCCCGCATCGAGAACGTATCGATGCCGTCGCCGATGTTGCTGGAATACTCGCCCTTCATGAGATGGGGAATGCCACACGCGAACTCGATCACATCGATTCCGCGCTGGATCGACCCCTTGGAGTCCGGGATCGTCTTGCCGTGCTCGCGCGAGACGATCTCCGCCAGGGTGTCCAGATTTTCGATGACCAACTCACGAAACCTGAACATGATTTGCGAGCGCGCCGATGCCGAGGCGCTGGCCCAGCCTGCACGAGCCGCGCACGCTGCTCCGACCGCCCGGTCCACCTCGGCAGCGTCGGCATAGGGCGCTTCGGCGTGTATTTCGCCCGTCGCCGGGTTGAAGACCACACCGGCGCGGCCGTTTCCACCATCGACCTTTGCGCCACCTATAAAGTGATGCAATCTGCCGCTCATCGTTTCACTCCCGTTGAGAACCGACTAAGAAACGGCTCAAGATGTTTTCTTGCGCTGTCTGATTGCGTCTTCGATTTCCGCCAGGTTGTGTTTCGCGCCCGACGCAAACGGGTGAACCGCCAGCGTTCGGCGAAGGGCGTCTGCCGCCTTTTCAAACTTATCTAGTGCAAGGAAGCAAAGGCCAAGCCCCGAAAGCGCGCCAAAATGTCGCGGCTCCAGCTTTAAGGTCATATCGATATCGACGATGGAAGCGTCAAAGTCACCGGTTAGATAACGCACTGTAGCACGCCGATTCCAGCCCTCGGCAAATTCCGGTGCCAGCTCGATTATCGTGTTGCAAAGCATTTCCGCTTGCTCGAAGTGCTGTTGCCCGATCGTTGATGCAGCGCGTTCCATAAGATGATTAATCTGTCCGTTGCCATCGCCAAAGTGGCACCAGAGTTCCCAAATCGAATGTTCGACCTGTTGCGCGTCCTCGGCGTTTTTAGCCGACTTTAGGCGTGCAAACAGGTCATCGAGTGGTTGACTAGACGGAGTTGCCATCCCGCCTGCTCCGACGGCAGCGAACCTCACCATTCTCCAGGATTTCGACTTGGTGAGACGATCGCCGCATGCCCACATTGCCCATCTTTTCGAACTTCAGCCCGACCGCATTGTACGTGTTCAAACTAGATGATCTTTCCGTCGAACAGGCAACGTCCTTCCCGGTCCTCGACTTCCATCACCCATAGGTCGCCGTCGCGTTCGACTTGGCGCTCGATATAGGCGTCGGCCTCCTGCTCCGCGACCAACTGGCCGTCCAAAGCAGCGAACCACGCTGCATTGCCGTCAAAGTCGCTGGTTTGCGTCAGCACGGAACAACCGCTTTCGAGCCGGTTGATCTTGATAATTACAGAGCCACGATGCTTGTCACCGCGCCTTGTGATGGCAACTGGAATGCCGCGCAGTGAGTAGCGTTTCACGTGCGCGCGCACCCAGAGATCGGTCGGTATTCGCTCGAAACTCATGCGCGCCTCATACCATGTGGCAGCAACAACGTCCCATGCTTTCCACTTCGCAAAAACGACGGACGCCATCGAGTGGCGACCCCTAGTCGATCAGAAACGGGCCGACCTCCATTTCACTGGTCAGGTTCTCCACGCCGTCTTCGGTGATGACGACGGTCGAACTCTCGCCGACGCCGAACACGTTGGGCCTTTGGAGCACGGTGCAGACGTGGAACACCATGCCGGGTTTGAGCACCGTCTCGTTGCCCGGAACGATGTTGAGGCTCATGCGTTGCACCCAACTGGGCGATATGCCGATACCGGTCGTGTAGCCAGATCGGCCCGAGAGAATGTCGCCAAAGGCGCTCTCGTCAGCAACCTTGCGGGCTGCGTCAAACGCGGTGCCGGCATGCGCTCCCGGAGCCATTGCATCAATTGCGGCATGGTTCGCGAGTCGAACCGTTTCGGCGATGCGGCGCTGCTCGTCTGTCGGCCCATAGATGATCGCGCGGCGCAACGGCGTGTGGGAGCGCTGAACGACGCCCGCCGTTTCGATATTGGTCGCCTGACCAGTCTCGACGGGGACGTTCTGCCAAGATCGGTGCCGCGGGTGGAGAAGACCGGCGGACCGGCGGCTGGGACGCCCAGATAGGTGTGCCCGCTAATCCCACGTGTCTGATAGCCGGAGAGATAGTAGACACTCTCTGGCGCGCTCAAGATCAGCAGGTCGAGATTTTCACACACCATCGCCGCGCGTGTGCGATCGAGCCGTTCTTCGAAATGATCGCGAGCGAACGGGTTAGATATCATCACGCACCCATGAGCGATTTTCGATTGGCGACTCGCCTTGTTCAGGATCCCCCGGCGTCAACCCGGCCGCGCAGATGTTCGCTGACTTCGGTTCGCGCCGGCGCTAACGCCTCGCGTAGGACTTCGACGGCGTGCCGCGGTTCGCAGGTCCCGCACATGAAGATATCGAACGCCGCATAGTCCAACTCCGGCCACGTGTGCAGCGTAATGTGGGATTCGGCCAGCACAGCCACGCCGGTCACGCCGTTATTCTCGCTGAAATGGTGCAGTTGAACATGCAGCAGCGTCGCTCCACAGGCTGCAGCACATTTCCGGAGCGTCGTCTCAATATGTTCGAGGTTGTCGAGCCGCTGGCCTCCCCACATATCAACGATCAGATGCGCGCCGGCATAGTGAACGCCGTCGCGGGTTATCGTGTGCGCACGATCCTCCGTTTGACCGTCGCCAACCGGCATATGGCTCGGTACCGGGATATCTTCAGTTTGGCTGGCGACGACGTCGCGAGTCGATTCCATTGTCGATTGGAATTGGGTGTTTGCGCCGGTCATTTGTATCTCTCCGAAACCCGCAGACGTCCTTGCCATATTAAACAGACCCCGGTCACAGCGCGTCTGCGGCGTACCGGGGTCCGGGAAGTGCCCACATATTGAGAATTGGCTGGTCCAATGCAAGATAAAATGCGTCGACGATGAACTTTTCGCACGCCGCACGAAGGCACCCAGGGGAATTGCAGTGCGACGCCCTACAGTATTTGTTCTGGGGTCCTAGTCCGGTGCAACGAGGTCTTCTACGTAGCCCGGCAGGGCGAAAGCCGCGTGGTGGATCGCCGGTGTGTAATAGCGCGACACCAACTCCGCCACGGAAGCGCGTCTTGCGAGGGTCTTGAGGTCCACCTGCCGGAGTGTCGGGTCGTCGCTGGCCCAACCAAACGACATAAAACCGCCGACGTAGATCGGCACCGGTGCCAGATAGCAAGTTACGTCCGTGAACAGCGAGCGCAGATGATGCACCGTTGACGTCAGTTCCTCGCCTTGTAGGAACGGCACGCCATTTTGTGTGACGATTACACCGCCATCAGCCAAGCGAGATTTGCAATCGCTGTAGAAGCCGCGCTCAAACAAGACGCCGGCAGGACCGACAGGATCGGGAGAATCGACGATGATGACCTCGAACTGATCGCTGCCTTCTGCGACAAATTGGGCACCATCACCGACAATAACCTCGGCACGGGGGTCTTCAAATGCATCGCCGCAGATCGACGGCAAATAACGCTTAGACAATTCGATCACGCTATCGTCGATTTCGACGACAACGGCACGCTCGACGCCAGGATGCGCGAGCACGCGCCGCAGCATCCCGCCATCGCCGCCACCGACAATCAAAACCTGGCGAACATCGCCGTGGGCCAATATCGGCGTGTGTGAAAGCATCTCATGATAAATGAACTCGTCGCGCTCAGTCGTCTGAACGATACCGTCAAGGATCAGCACACGCCCTAGGACCTTGTTTTCAAACAGCATGAGATGCTGATACGCGCTCTTTCTCTCATGCAAGAGCTCGTCGACGCGCAAGCGCAGGCGAAAGCCGTCGTGAAGCGTTTCTTCCCACCAATCATCCATGGCATATCCGTATTCCGCTGGCTGGCGCTACGGCATTGCGCCGTGCCCAGCACGCATCGCCATCCCTTGAAGCACCACGGCGCCGGTTCCCAAAACGAACGCGGTAAACAGCACCAGCGCCCCCAACCCGGGAATCAGTGCGATGACCGACAAGACTAGCAATCCGGCCACAAGGACAGCGATCCGCCACAGCTTGGAGGTTCTCTCGCCACTGCGAACCAGGCGAGCACACCACCAACCGACAAGGATCGCAAAATCGAGAAATCCCAACGCCAAAACGACGACATAGAGGCCAACCAACACCGCCGCCAGAGGCAGCCCGACACCTGTTGCCGCCAGAATCACCAAGACGACCGGGCCACCGACCAGGACCGCCAAGCCTAGGCCCAACGACAGCCACGGTTTCTTGCGAATCTGGCCGGCTGCCTCGAACGGCAGGTTAGGCGAAATCAGCAGCAAAACGACGCCGAGAAGAACCAAGCCGGCGACGATGGAAAGCCAGATTACCCCCGCTGCCGCGAAGGCGCGTCCCATCATGCGCTCCGGTCGCTCCGATTGAATGAATGTGACGTCACCAAGGATCTGCGCATCGCGGGAAATATCCGCTTGCGCGGGGCTACGATAGGTCAGATTACCGTTGATCCGGGCCGACGACAGGATCTTCACCTCAAACGCCTGAATGTCGACGTCACCGTCAACTTCACCAGCAATTTCGACGCGCCGTCCCGCGGCCTTTATATCACCACCGACGCGACCGTCGACGCGCACCCGATTTCCGCCAAGCGAAGCATTTCCCTCGACCAGCGCTCCTCTCCACAAAGTAACGCGGGCACCGCCCGCCTGCAGGTTCCCGGCAACACTGGCGCGGCTTGTTACGTCTCCACCCATCATTCTCAGATTGCCGCCAATGTCTCCGCGCGCGAGGACTTGGCCACCGACAGCGAGGACGTTACCGGTACTGTCGAATTCGACGGCAACGTCGCCACCCATTGCCGTCATATCGCCATCGATAGTGCCTTCGGCGCGAATCTGGCCGCCCGCGGCCAAAACGTCGCCCGTGATGTCGTTGCCGACCAGTACTTCACCACCCATCACCAGAACATCGCCACTAACCATCGAATCGATGATCACCTCTCCGCCCATCACCATGATGTCGCCGTTGACCGTGGCGCGGATCGTAATCCTGCCGGCACCCTCAAACAGATCTTCGTTGATCGTGCCCGTTCGACTCACCTCGCTCTGAAAGTCTTGCGCCTGCAGATCCGCCGCGATCAGCAACAGTATGAAAACGACCGCGGTCGCCAGTACCGACGTCGGCGCGAGGCGCGCCTGTCCAATCCCTGTTCGCCATATCCCGTTCATATTCTGGGTCAGCTCGCTGCGATTGATTGCATCATGTCTTCTGGTTGTCCGATCTAATGAGCGATTGCGACGACTCGCCATCGGTAGCCCTGTTGTAAAGATCGACTGGCAGGAAGATCGCCTGCTTGGCAATGCGGCCCAGATACTCCACCCGAGCCCAAGCAGTAGACTTGCGCTCCCCGATGATGTCCGTACACCGCCTTGCGCCTCGGCGAGTTTGAAACCAAGTGATGCGACAATTCTTGACGTCACTTCCGACTGCTGCGTCAGTACGTCGCCCGCGGGGCGATCGTACTGGCCTGCCCCCAATGTATGTGCCAATCGCTATGTTAGTCTTGGCACGGTGATTGGGAAGGGCTGATCCGGCTGGAGCCCATCCATAGCGCAAGCCGGATCAGTCCGGTTAGGCGCGATGGTCACTGGCGCCGGGGGTCTGTAGCCCAGCGCACTGTGTGGTCTGACCGTGTTGTAGTGCTGCCGCCATCGCTCGATCAGCACCTGGGCCTCCTTGAGCGAGTAGAAGATTTCGCCGTTGAGCAGCTCGTCCCGGAGCTTGCCGTTGAATGACTCGTTGTAGCCGTTCTCCCAGGGACTGCCCGGTTCGATGTAGAGCGTCTTCACACCGACCCGCGCCAGCCACTCACGGACGGCCGTGGCAGTGAACTCGGCACCATTATCCGAGCGGATGTGGTCCGGCGGGCCACGATCGACGAACAGCGCGGCAAGGCGATACAGCACGTCGTCGGATCGCAGCCGTCGTGCGACGTCGATTGCCAGGCACTCCCGAGTGTACTCGTCGATGATGGTCAGCATGCGGAATGCCCTGCCATCGTGTGTGCGAGCCATGACGAAGTCATAGGCCCAGACATGGTGCGGCCAGTTCGGACGCAGACGGATGCAGGACCCATCGTTGAGCCATAGCCGGCCCCTCTTTGGTTGTTTTGCAGGCACCTTCAGTCCCTCCCGTCGCCAGATGCGTTCGACCCGCTTGTGGTTCACGTACCAGCCCTCGCCGCGGAGCAGCGCCGTGATCCGGCGATAGCCGTAGCGACCGTACGCGCTGGCCAGCCGCACAATGGCCGCGGTCAACGCCGCCTCATCGTCAGCCTCGACACGCCGATAGCGTTGCGTCGAGCGTGGTTGCCCAATGACCCGGCACACCCGACGCTCGGGCAGGGCATGCCGCGTGGAGATGTGCTGAACATAGCCCCGGCGGCGCTCGGGGCTTAGAAGTTTCCCTCAGCGGCTTCCTTCAGAATCAGCTTATCCAGCGTCAGATCAGCGACAGCTCGTCTCAGCCGCAGATTCTCCCGCTCGAGCTCCTTGAAGCGCCGTGCCTGCTCGATCTTTAGGCCGCCGTACTCCTTGCGCCAACGGTAATACGTCTGTTCCGAAACACCCAAGGTCCTGCAAACCGCAGGTACCGTTTGGCCGCCCGACAGGCTAACCTCCGCCTCCCGTAGCTTACCGATAACCTGTTCCGCGGTATGTCGTTTACGTGGCATCCTGACCTCCGTTCAAACAGTCCTAGCCTAACATTCGGCCTGGACCAAGTTTTGGGGGTCAGGTCAGGTGCCGCCCGGGCGCTATTTCCGGATGCACCTGGTGGGCTACTTCGAGGGCATCGACAGCGAGCGCGGTCTGGAGTGGCGCTGCTCGGACTCGCTTTCGCTGCGGGCGTTCCTGCGACTGGGGAGCCGTGATCGGGTACCCGGACCATTCCTGGCGTCACGGAGCCGCACGCGCCTGCCCCATGAAGTCCACGCGGCGGTCTTCGACTGGGTTCTGGTGCTGATCGCCGAGGCGGGGCTGATCAAGGGCGAGCGCATCGGCGTCGATGCCTCGACCATGGAGGCCAACGCGGCGCTGCGGAACATCGTGCGGCGCGCCAACGGCGAAGGCTACCGGGAGATGCTGGAGCGCCTGGCCCGGGAAAAGCGGCGTCGAGACACCCACGGCCGAGGATCTGGCGCGTCTGGAGCGGAAGCGCAAGGGCAAGAAGCTTTCCAACACGGGATTGGGTTTCGAAGAGCGACCCCGAGGCCAAGATCGCCAAGATGAAGGACGGCACGACGCATCTGGCCTACAAGCCCGAGCACGCGGTGGATCTGGACACCGGCGCGGTGGTGGCGGCCGAGCTGCACCCGGCCGATGAGGGCGACACCACGACGCTTTCCAAGACCCTGGCGAAGGCCGAGGCAAACCTCGGGGCGGTGGATGCGGCACCGACGTCGGAGGACCCGGCCGAATGCGTCGCCGACAAAGGTTATCACTCACGGGCGGTCTTGAGGGCTCTGGACGACAGTCCCTGGAAGACCCGGATCGCGGCGCCCAAGCAGACCGGCTTTTCGCGCTGGCACGGTGATGAGGCGGCGCGGCGCGCGGTCACCAACAACCGTGCGCGGCTCAAGTCCGGGGTCGCCCGCGAGGCCTTCAAGCTGCGCGCCGAGATCGTCGAGCGCTGCTTTGCCCACAACCTCGATCGTGGCGGCATGCGACGAACCTGGCTGCGCGGGCGAGAGAATGTGCACAAGCGATACCTGCTCCACGTCGCCGGCCACAATCTATCGTTACTGATGCGCCAGCTCATCGGCGCCGGCACCCCGCGGGAGGCCGTGGCGGGCGGATATTGGCGGTATTTTCGTTCTGCTCACGCCCACCGGGGCCATGCTGGTGGCACGGGGGGTTTCGCAAAGCGGCCAGTCGGCTTTCGCCGCCGCATTCTTCATCTGGGGGTGAGAGCCGGAAAAAGCCACTTAATCAACGGGCTGCTAGGGCGCGCGCTACTTCGATTCAAGGTTGTGGACACCGTCCCAATCTTCTGACGGCGGCCTTAATGCAAAGCCTTGGGCGCGTTCCATGAAAATCCGGGAAACCGGATCTTCGCCGGATAGTGCCTCGAACTGACGCGCCGCACTTTCGAACTCGCGCTCCCGAAAAACCGCCATCGCCGCGGTAAATCTCTCCCGCAATGCATGCATGGCAGGTGTGAGTTCGCCGGCCTTGCACAGAGGTTCATATATGATCTCCTCAGTCGCGCGGCCGACCACACGCACACGATCGATCTCGCGCAATTCGAACCTATCGAGGCACAGTTCCGCTGTCCGACTACCAATCAAAATTTCAGTTCCGTAAGACTTGTTTGCACCCTCCAGTCGTGATCCCAGGTTGGCTGCGTCGCCCATCGCTGCATAGGTGAACCGCCGCCGCGAACCGATATTCCCGACCAGCATCTCACCGCTATTGAGTCCGAATCGGGCAGCGATAGCGCGGTCGCGCGGGAGGCCGAAAGCGCCGCGCATTTCACTAATGCTTCGGCGACTTGCCAATGCCGCCTCGGTGGCGTGGACAGCGTGGTCGGGGTCATCCAACGGCGCCCCGAATACAGCGGTGATCTCGTCAGCGACGAACTTCTCGATGTATCCGCCGTAGCTCTCCACAATCGCCGACATCTCAGTCAGGTATTCATTGAGAAAGTGTGCGACTTGGTTGGCGTTCAATCCCTCGGAGAGCGTTGTGAAGCTCGCGATATCGGAAAACATTATGGTGATTTCACGCGATTCGCCGCCAAGAACCGGCAACTTGTCCTGCGATATCATGCGCTCGATGACGGCGGGAGACAGGTAGTATGAAAATGCCCGACGCAGATATCGTTTGTCTTTGTCGCTGACCGCGACGCGATAACCGAGCAGGGCGACGAACACCAGGGCGCCGCCACCCAAAGGTTCGAAGAGCGGCAAGACCACCCCGTCTCGAAACGTCAGAGTTGCAATGGCGGACCACGCGAAGAAGACGATGCACGTCAGGGCAGCCGCACGCCAAGGCGCAAACAGCATCGTCACCGCGGCGACCAACAGGGCTACTGAAAACGAGATAGCAACGGGGACCCAACTATCGAATTCACGCAGCGCGTCGCCACGCATCAGATTGTTGATCGCCGTCGCATGGACGAACACGCCGGGGATCGTGTCGCGTACCAGGTCGTCGCGATAGAGCCCCGACATGATTGGATAGCTGCAACGTTGCGTTTGGCCGATGTCCTCTCGGACCGTGATGAACCGTTTTGACGTGAGCTTTCGGTCCTCGACATCGAGAACGCTGCCAAACAGCACGACTTTTCCTGCTAAATGTTCCTTGAGAAATTCGACGTTGCCAACTTCCACACAACGATGGACGTCGGCCAACGATAATGTCGGTATGGCGTTGATCGTGCCATCGAAGTTCAAAGTCATGTTGTTCTGGCGCGATCCCGGGATCAAATAATCTCCAAGTCTCAGGCTACCGTTGTCGGTGGCCTGCGGTGACTGACCGAGTCCGCGGCTCGCCAATTCGAGGGCCATCGATGTTTCCGTGCGAATTTGATTATCGACGGTACGGGCACGAAAAGTGAGCGGCAGGCGGCGAATGATGCCGTCGTTATCCTCAGACAAATTAACGGAGCGTATGTTCTTCTGATGGCCCACAGCGAAGCTTTGGCTGCGATGAGGCCCGATCGGTTTGACCTGATGCTGAACCTTTCACAAGACGATTTTGCCTTGCGTGCTGCCGTTGCGGAGGGCGAGCAAGAACGACCGGTCGAACCCACTCAAGTATTGCTCGACGGATGTGGGAAATATGACGTCGAAGCCAACCACGCGCGCGCCGGCATTCAACGTCGCCTCGATGATCCCCGCGAACTGATTCGTCCACATCGCCTTGGGGATGTCTCGAAATGGCGGGCGGCGATAGGTTTCTTCGTCGACGGCGATGACCACCACGTGGGACGCTGCCGCCTGGTCGGAAGCTATAAATTTGTCACGCAGCCAGAACAGACTGTCGATTCCCAGTCCGTCCATACGTTCGAATGCGGGGAGCGCGAACACGCCCGTGATAACGACAGCCGACCCGATGGCGACGATCACGTTCCGCATACTCAAGGACTAAAATCGGAGAAGGCGTCCAACGATGGGGCCTTTGGCCTGACTCTGCCAGTGGGTCAACTTCGAACACCAAATGCTGAGCCCCGGCGATAGCGGAATATTTACCGCCAGGCTCTGATACTTTGCCCAGTATGGCCAAATCGGCGACACCATTTTGAAGTTTGATCGTGATCGCGGGACCCGATTTGTCGAGCCGCTGGAAGATAGCTTGTCCGGTGTCATGTGCGGCTATCACGACGGGATGGGTCGAATAGATCGTCAGGCTCGGAACTGGTCCCTCCGGCTCCGAGTTGATTTTTACGGGAACGCGAAATACCGTCACCCCACTCTTGGCCGCCTGTTCCTTGGAGATTTCCATTTCTCCGGCATCGCATTCGACGATGTTTCGCTCCACGAATCCGCCAAACACTTCGCTTCGATAAGTACCGACAACCACGCTGCCTCCGGTGATGGTTTCGTGTACGCAAGATTGCAGGTAGCCGATCACGACGCTTTCATCCGCCGCTAACTTAAACTTGTGACCTTCTTGTAGATATTGGAGCAGTTCGAGCTTCGCTGTCACTGCCGATGTGGACTCGACGATGGCCACCGGCTCTCCCGCGTATGCCGGAATGCCAGCAAACCCGATCGAGAGGACGAGACCAACGCGGAGAATAGCGTGCATGGCTAGGTAGCTCCTATGTTACGACTGCCTTCGTCCAGATGAATTTGAGCGCATTTCGTCCCAACGCTTGGTGGAAGCATAGCAAAAATACCGCACGAGTTCTGTGAGGCGGTTCACACAGCGTTTTACCGCACTTCAACCGAGGCCGGTGTCATGGACGGCAGATAATTCGTGAGATTTCCGATAAATTGGCCTATAGCCGGTTCACACTTGCCATCCTGACGATGAAAGTAGGCGAGCGATGTCGCCAGCGGATCGTGGCACGTTCCTCAGATCGCATTATCTGTTTCGCGACTTGGAGCCGCAGGTCGTCGACAAGATCGAGGCGCTTGTCACAACACGCCAACTCGGCAAGGGCAAGCACCTCTTCCAGAAGGGTGATCCAGGTGACGCGCTCTATGGGGTCATCTCGGGCCGTATGGTCATGTGCGTGACCGGCAGCCACGGGCGTGAAATGATTCTCAACATCATGGAGCCCGGCGACGTGTTCGGCGAAATTGCCCTGCTTGACGGTCAGCCACGGACCGCGGACGCGCGAGCGACGGACCCGACGTCGCTAATGACGATCTACCGGCGCGATTTCATCCAGTTTCTCGAAACTCGGCCGGCCGTCAGCATCCATTTCATGCATTTGATCTGTCAACGGCTGCGACAAACAAGTGAGCTGGTCGAAGATACGATCCTCCTTCCGCCGCCGGCGAGGCTTGCGAAGCGCCTGTTGGCGATGTCGCATCCGACCGAAGACTCGGACGCGTCGAACGCCAAACGCCGCACGATCAGGTTGTCGCAGAACGAATTGGGACAGCTCACCGGCGCGTCGCGTGAGGCGGTCAACAGACATCTCCAGGATTGGCGCGACAGCGGTTGGATCGAAATCGGCCGCGGCCGCATTAAAGTTCTCGAGCCGGTCGCATTGCGCGAATTGGCGCGCCGCGACGATTAGAATTGGGGCCGCCTCGCCGCAGCGGAACGGCCAACGTAACGAAGGGAGCTTGAGATGACCACAACGTTCGAAGGTGGCTGCTTGTGCGGGGCGGTGCGTTACCAGAGTACGGCAGACGCGGTTGGCGGAGGACACTGTCATTGCCTCGATTGCCGGAAAAGCAGCGGGACGGGACACTGTTCGCACATGGTTGTCCCCAAGGAGGCCGTCACGGTGGCCGGTGAACTGAAGAGCTACGAACGTCCAACGGATAGCGGCAACGTCGTCAACCGCATGTTCTGTCCGAACTGTGGCGCACCGGTTTACTCGCTGAACTCATCGATGCCGGAGATGATCTTCATTCGGGCATCCAGCTTGAACGATCCGGAGCTCTTCGAACCGAAGATGGTGGTTTTTACGAGCCGCGCACCGTCTTGGGATCATATTGATCCAGACTTGCCGACGTTCGCGACGATGCCGGACGTTTAGCCACAACAACAGGGCTGAGAGAATCACAACAGGGCGCCAAATGGCCGATGGGCGTCAGCCCGATCTGAGCTGAAAACAGACCACTCACTCGTTCATTCGTGACGGTTCCGTCATAAGTGGACTTACTGGACCGTTGCCGGCAAACTTGGTGGCCGGGTCCAACCGCGCCTGATCAAATCGGCTTCGTCGTCTTCGCTTAAATCGTGGCCAACCTGACCGCCGAAAAGATTCTGAATGACATCAAGTGCCCGATTTAAGCTTTCGGATAGCGGCACAGAAACCGAGGGAGATGGAACGACCGTTGCCGGAGCAGATGTGCTGCCGGCGCTCTTGCTGCTCCCTTTGCCGCCACTTTCGTCGCCCTTGGCACTCTTGTCGCCCTTGTCGTCTTTGTGGTCCTTTCCGCCCTTGTCAGCCTTGTCGCCCTTGTCGTCTTTGTCATCCTTATCGTTTTTTGCGTGGGCCGTGTTTGCAAGCGGAAATTTACCAAGATCATCAAGCGTGAACGAAATTGCGTTCACAGAAATAGCAACCGCGGACATCACGGCGAGCGATGAGAACTTCCTTAGAATTAATTGAATCCGGTTTGAGGTGTGTATCATCGCATGCCTAAGCGGGCGAATCTGGAACGCCATAGGAACTTCGAAGCTTAATTTTCGCTGTAACCTCGTACCTCTGCCCTAATGATGGTTAAGACGGTCGAGCGCTGCGGCTATTCCATGAATTTCGCCGTCAATCCCAAGCACAGTTCATTCTGGCAAGTATTCCTCCCTAGTGTGGGATTTGGTTGCGGTTTGAGGACGCCACATCGCTTGGCGATTGGCGGCAGTGTTTCTTTGCTTGGCAGTGGGCTGTGTCTCGAAAGTGGTGGAAATTTGAGGATGGCGTAATCTCCGGGTGACAAGACAACCACCCAACCGGCGGCTAGCACCGCCAAGGAGATCACGCCATGAAGAACACTACCGAGACTTGCGCGCTTTCGCTACTGGCCAATGACGCCGGCTATGATCCGCTCGAGGACCGGCTGCGGGAGAACATCAGATCCACGATCGAGGCCGTTTTTGAGGAGGAACTTGCGCAGTTTCTCGGGCGCTGCCGATACGGTCGAGAGGACGCGCTTCGGCAAGGGTATCGGAACGGGCACCGGGAGCGGCAACTGACGGGGACATTCGGGACCGAGAGGGTGAGCGTGCCGCGTGCACGGATCGTTGAGGAAGACGGTCGGGCGTCGGAATGGCGTTCGCGGGCGCTGCCGCGCTACCAGCGGCTGACCAGAAAGGCCGAGGCGCTGATCGCTTCGGTGTATCTGTCCGGAACCAACACGCGGCGGGTGAAACGCGCGCTGTTCGGGCTCTTCCGGGGTGCTGTGAGCAAGGACGTTGTGAGCCGGGCGTGGCGCAAGGTGAAGGTCGATTGGGACGCCTGGTGCAGCCGTGGCCTCGCGGATGAGGATATCGTTCGGCTGATCCTTGACGGCACTGTGATCAAGACCCGACTGGATCGCAAGGCCACCAACATCTCGGTTCTCGCGGCTATAGGGGTGCGCCGGGATGGCCAGAAGGTCTTGCTTTCGATCGGGAATATGGGCGGAGAAAGCCAGGCGGCGTGGCGCCAGTTCCTCGACGACCTTGATGCGCGTGGACTGAAACGGCCCGGGTTTGTCATCGTCGATGGCGCGCCGGGACTGGAGGCGGCTCTGTCGGCGCTTTGGGGCGATGACCTTCCCGTTCAACGCTGCACCGTGCACAAGCACCGCAACCTTCTGGGTCATGCTCCCAAACACATGCATGACGAGCTGAGCGAAGATTACCGCGATATGATCTATGCCGACACTGCCTCCGAGGTGGAAACCCGCCACAAGGCGTTTGTCCGCAAGTGGCGGCTGAAATGCAGGGCCGTCGCGGACAGCCTCGCAGAAGCGGGCGACAAGCTCTTTACCTTCACGCGCCTGTCCAAGAGCCAATGGAAATCAGCCCGAACGACCAACGCCATTGAGCGTCTCAACGAGGAGTTCAAGCGCCGGATCAAAACACAGACCGTGCTGCCGTGTCCCGAAACAGTGCCGATGCTCCTCTGGGCGCTCCTCGCTTCCGGCCAAATCCAGATGCGCAAAGTCGATGGATGGGAAACCCTCGATCAGCTAATCGCCGACGAAACCCTTGACCGAGCGGCCTGACCGCCGCAAAACTCAGCCCGCTCGGAGAGGCGCCAAAACCAATTTCCACCACTTTCGAGACACAATCTGGCAGTGGGCACGGAAAACTCAATACGAGTGACGCTGGATGCCACGCGGTCTGTTGGCGCGAGACGTGAACTGGCTCCGTACTGAAGACAGACCATTCACCCGTGGACTCGTGGCAAGTCAACCATTGTGCTACCGTCTTTGGCGCAAAGCTTATATTTGGAGACGGATACGATGCTTAGCGAAGAGCAGATCGCCTTCTATCGCGACAACGGGTATCTGCATCTTGAGGAGTTCATCCAGGGTGAGCAGCTTACGCGTCTGCGCCGGGCCAACGACGAACTTATCGAGACCAGCAAAGCTTTCAAGAAGGGTGACGACGGATTTGATTTCGAGCCCGGTCACAGTCCGGAGAAGCCGAAGCCGCGGCGTATCTCGCGAAGCCGCTACACCGACAGCATCTTCGACGAACTCAAGACCGATCCTCGGATACTCGATGTCGTCGCGAGTCTTCTCGGTCCGAACATCCGTACATCGGTCCCCAACATATCGAACGACCCTACGGACAAGCGACAGTACGGTCTCAAGGTCAACATCAAATGGCCGGGCGTTGGCACGCCATTCGAGTGGCATCAGGACTGGGCATTTTTTCCCCATACCAACGATGATCTGATGGCGCTTGGTATCATGATCGACGATAGTGACGAGCCTTCGGGCCCATTACTCGTGATTCCCGGCAGCCACAAGGGTGAAGTTTACAGCCACCATAACAACGGTCACTTTTGCGGCGGCATTGATTCCACAAGCTGCGGTATCGACTTTTCGAAGGCCGTGGCGCTGACTGGCAAGGCGGGATCGGTCCACATCCACCACACTCGGATGATTCATGGATCGAGCGTCAACACATCGAATGCGGTGCGGCGTATTTTCTTCATCGACTATGCGGCAGCCGATGCGTGGCCGTTGGTCGGTGTCGGGGATCTTGACGTTTTCAACGCGCGAATGATCCAGGGCGAGCCGACGACGATGCCGCGGCTTGCACCGGTCCCGGTCCGCATGCCATTGCCCGCCCGGGTCGAAGGCGCACCGATCTTCGTTCAGCAGGAAGGTCTCGCACGACAATATTTCGAACGCGAGGCGTGAGCGTAGAAACCGGCCTAGAAAGTAGGGTAGGGCGCACCGCGCTGTGCGGTTTGACGCGTGGCTGAGGCGAAGGTCTTATGCCATCAAAAGACTATTGGCCCGAGAAGTTCAGCGTATCCGATATTGAGGAAGCGAAAGATCTAATTCTCACGGCGCAGGGCGGCCTAACGTCCGATGAACGGTGGACCCGGGAGACGCTTCCACAGGTCGAATTGCTTCGTGAACAGTTTCATATTACCGAGCAATCGGTCTTGCTTGATTTCGGGGCCGGAATTGGCCGCGTAGCGAAGGAACTCATCGAACAAACCGGCTGCTGCGTCATCGGCGTCGACATCTCTGCGAAGATGCGCACGCTGGGCCACGCTTATTGCGACTCTCCCAACTATTTGGCCTGCTCGGTAAAGGGGCTTAAATCGTTATTATCAAATGGGTTACGCGCCGATTTTGCCTATTCAGTTTGGGTTCTCCAACATAGCGTCGACCCGTGGGGCGATATGCGGTTGTTGTTCGATTCGCTAGCAGATGGCGGTGGCCTCTACGTTCTGAACCTCACCTATAGCGTTCTACCGATCGAAGACGGTTGGAACTTTGAAGCCCTCGATCTGCGTCCCTTGCTTGAGGAACAGAGCACAGAGTTTCGATATCCAGACCCGCCCGACGGACTGATCGTCGAAGCGCTAAAGGAGGATGCATTTTCCGGCTTTTACTGGAAGTAGCGTTTCAGACAGATGGCAAGAAATCGCAAGCGCCAACAGGGCTTGTCGGAGGTCCAGCGCCGGAGGCGTCGCGTTAGGAATACGATGGCATCTGCAGACGAAACACTGTTGCCGCTCGATGCTCGCCCTGGCACCCGCGCGCATCAAAGCGCTTCCCCGCCATCATCTGGCGGGGAAGGACACTTCACATTGGAGGCTGGTTTTTAGCCGCCTTGCTTTAACAACGAGGCCGAAATGTCTCGCAGATACTCGCGCATTTTGATCGCGACATAGAGAATCCCATACATCGGAATGCCAACGGTCGAAATGAACCACATCACGACCCAGATCTGCATTCCAGCCATCGTATCCCGCTGAGATAACAGGATTGCCAGAAAGATCAGAAATCCGAGCGCATTCAACGCCATACCCGCGATCGAAACTATTTTGAGGAGTTGTAAAATTCGCGACGAAGCCGCCATAGTTGGTCCCCTCTCTTGGACGTTATCCAATACTCTGTCTTCAAGCTGGGCGCTACCGGCTTGAGCCGGCATTTGCCCCCCACGTTTTACGGATGTTCTGCCGCGTCCACAAGTTTGCCGGTCGCGAATAAACACACCGCACCCTTTGAACCTAATGCCGAATTCCAAATTACGCTAGATGTCATCCAAATTCGGCGCTGGCTCACAGAACATTTTCGCCTACGGCCTAAGAACTTGCTTCGGCGACAGGGGTCCAGTTGCCGATACCGGTGCGGCAGGCGATTTGCTGATACTCCTCGGTCTCGCCACTGATCGTCAGCGTCGCCATGTATCTGCGGCACAATATGCCGTCGGCAGTGAGGTAGGCCCGCTCAGGCGTGAAGCTTCCTGAGTTCCCTGTGTTTGGATTGTGCCAATGGCTAGCGACGCCGGCTGCCGAGTCGGTCAGACTGTCGTAACCCGTTTTACTCAACGTTTCAGCGTCTTCTAACGACAGGTGCCCGGTCAGGTGAAGGCCGACCAGCGCGCCCGCAGCTCTAAAGCCCACCGCCGACGCAAACTTACCCGACGCCGTGCCGAATGTTCTGTAACCGAAAAAAGCACCGACGCCCGCGGCGGCGCCTGCTTTGACGAGATAATCATAATCGGGGCGCCCGCAGGCTGCGACCAGGAGGGCGGCGAAAATCAGGGCGGTCTTTCGCATGTGGCCTCGTTTGAGCTAGCTGGCGCCGCAACATGCTGCGCGGCGGCGCTTCTATCCGCCGCTAAGACTATAGCGAGTTGGCGTTGCGGAAAAGTGCCGCGCGCGGCTCGTTCTATGTCGGCAACTCGGACCAATCCCGCGAGACAGCAGCGCGCGCCACTTTCTGCCCGATATCGTGGCACAATTTGCGGTCGGCAACGGGGTCGTCGCGCGGTGGCACGCAAACCACGGTGTCGTTTGCATAAGCCGGAATCTTACCGACGATGTCGGCACTTATGTGCTGCGGATCTTTGCCCTGCTTGATCGCGCGGATATTGCGGCGCAGCATCTTGCGAAACATCGCAACGCCTCGGTCGGAATGACCGAGATATTCGCGGGAGTGAACGGCGATCGGGCCGATTGATGTATGGGCGTCGTAGTCGCCCGGTACGCGTTGCCGCTCCGCATACGGCCGATCGCTTGCCTGGCCGAAGTTCGCTCCAGTTTCAAGCAGCGCCAGGTCGGGGTCGTCTGCGTGGATGTGGTTGAAGCCAAGATTGATCGTTGTCGTGTCGTCGATCGGCACGGACCAATGGGTCTGCATCGGGCGCGTAAACGTCTGGACCGTTCGGCCGTCGCTCCAGGTCGGCGCGAACTGGTGGATGTTGGGCGTAATCTGGTTGGTCATGCGCACCCAGATATTCTCTCCGACGCGCCGTGCAGCAACATAGACCATACCATTGGGGACGCGCTGAAAGTCGAGCTCGGGGAGCACGCCGAACGAGTCGGTGAAGCCAGTGCCCTCGCCAATCGTATGCAGGAACGCCGTGTGCGCCGGGTCCATGCAGTTCTCTTTGATCTGCACCCAATTGCACGGCAGTACGTTGCCGCCCCAGGGCTCGCTCCGGTATCCGGGCAGGGCGAAGGTCTCGAATTCGGGAAATGGCGGTTCTTTTTCGGGCGGACCCAGATAGGCGAACACCAACCCGTTGAACTCCCGGTTTGGGTAGGCTCCATGATGCAGACGGTCTTTCAGCGTGCTGCCGGGAGGCTCCGCCGGCGTATCGAGAATGGTACCGTCGACGTCGAAGTGCCAGCCGTGGTAGCAGCAGGCGATGCCGCGTTCCTGAATAAGTCCGAACTCGAGCGAGGTGCCGCGGTGCGAGCAATGCAAGACAAGCAGGCCGATATGGCCCGATTTGTCGCGGAACAGCACCAGGTCCTCGCCCATAACGCGGACGCGCAACGGCACGTCTTCTAGGGATTTCGTGAAGGCGATCGGGTGCCAGAAACGGCGCAGATACTCGCCGCCGGGCGTCCCCGGCTCGACATGGGTAATCTCGCTATCTTCACGCAGCGCTTCGCGGGCGTTTTGATAGGCGTTGTTGGGGCGATCGATCAGTTGTGTGCGTCGCGGCATGCTGGTCCTCCGATCTGCCCTGGCTTCACCTCATCTTGCTATCGTCTGGCCATCGGGTCAAATGAGCGCGTGTCGTCCGATCGGGCATGCTGTTTGCCTTCACGGCGCGTATCGTCGCTTGCTCTGTGTCAGCAAAAAAGGCTCGTCATCGCGCCTAAGCTTGGCCTATGTGTTTCGCGCATATCTGCAATTCGAGTGAACCATCATGAGCGAACAGATTTCGGCCAACGGCATTTTCATGGCCTATGCGCTGGACGGTCCGGCCGATGCACCCGTAGTCATGTTCAGCACCAGCCTGATGTGCGACCACAACATGTGGAGCAAGCAAGTGGACGATCTGACGTCCAAATATCGGGTGTTGCGCTACGACACACGGGGTCATGGCGGTAGTGAGGCGAGCCCCGGTCCTTATACGCTGGACCTCTTGGCAGATGACGCGGCTGCTCTGCTTGCAGCACTCGGTATTGAATATGCGCATTTCGTTGGCTTATCGCTCGGGGGCTTCATCGGTCAGGCGCTCGCGTGCAGGCATCCGGGCGCCGTCGCGACGCTCGTGTTGTGCGACACTGCGTGCCACATGCCACCGGAATCGATGTGGGACGAGCGGATCGACACTGCACTCACGAAAGGCATGGAACCGTTCCCCGAGATCATGGTTCAGCGATGGTTCACGCAAGGCTTCCGCGACGCAAACCCGCATGAAATGGAACCGATCAAGACGATGATTCGACGCACGTCGGTCGACGGCATGGTCGGCTGTTGCCATGCGGCCAAGAAGATGAACCACGCACCGATACTGAAGGATATTGCAGCGCCCACTTTGGTGATGGTCGGCGAGCACGATCCGGGCACGCCGGTGTCCGCGGCCAAGGTCTTGCACGATGGGATTACGGGCTCGGAGCTTCGCATCATCGACGATGCGGCGCACTTGTCCAATGTTGAGCAGCCCGAAAAATTCAACGCTGCGCTGCTCGACTTCCTGAGCCGCCACTAGGTGCGGTCACAATTAGCCGTATCGACAGATGCACTAGATGGCGGCGCGCTTTCGGGTTTGTGCGCCCGCGCTTCAACGAGCCCCGTGACGGAATTTCCGAGAAGGACTCGGCGCGCCAATTCGAGATCGCATGGCTTCAACACCCGCTCGACAAGGTTGCTGTCCGGATCGTCCAGCAGTGCACGTCGAAGGGTGCCGTCCAGCAATCCGCAAGAGACCGGCGGTGTCGCCAGGCAGCCCTCTTGGTCGACGAACAAGTTGCTGCGGCTGCCTTCGGTGACCTCGCCTTTCTCGTTCAGAAACAAGACTTCGTTGCACCCGGTCGCCTGCGTGAGGCGCGCATATTCGGCGTCGAGCAGCTCGCGGTTCGTGGTCTTGTGATAACGATGGCGATCGCGACTGTCGATCGGGAGCTCGGAGAAGACGTATGTGAATATAGCGCCGGCTTCGGGTACCGACGTCGGTTGATGCTTAAGCGTAAGAGCGCCGTCCTCGTCCAGCAGCAGTCGGACGCGCACCGTGTCATCGGTGAATTCGGATGTCAGAGCCATTAGCCTCTCGTAGATGCCAGTTATATCGCAGGGTATGCCGAATTGGTGCGCCGAAGCGGCCAGGCGCGCAAGATGCTCTTCCAGCAAATAATAGCCGTCGTCCGATTGCCATCGCATGGTCTCGATGAGCTGAAACGGCTTGTCTGGCTCGGTCAAAAAACGTGCCTTGAGAAGGCATTCGTCGTACTCCGCCGTATCATCGGAGTCCTGAACGATGCCGCTGCCGATGCCCATTTCACCTCGACCATTCCGGTCGATGACGAGTGTTCGAATCGCGACGCTGAAATTCGCGTCGCCGGTCGGAGATATGGTTCCGATAGCGCCTGTGTAGATGCCGCGGGGTTGAACTTCCAGTTCGCGGATGATCTCGATCGCTCTGACCTTTGGGGCGCCGGTGATGGAGCCGCATGGAAACAGATTGCCGATCAACTGAGAGGCGGTGATGTCGGCGCGCAATCGCGCCGTTACGGTCGATGTCATCTGGTGCAATGTGGGATAGGTCTCGACCGAAAACAGTTCGGCAACGTCAACTGAGCCGGTCTCGGCGATCCGGCCGAGATCGTTGCGCAGCAGATCGACAATCATCAAATTTTCAGCGCGCGATTTCTCGTCGATTGTGAGCCAAGTGCGCAGCGCCTCATCATCCTCCGGCGTCAGACCACGTTCCGCCGTTCCCTTCATGGGCCGGACCGTGGCGTTGCCATGGTCGCTGCGCACAAACAGCTCAGGTGAAAGCGAAAGCACCTCGACATCGCGCGTCCGCATGTAGGCGCCGTGGGCGACACGTTGGCGTCGCCGCAGGTCGGCGTAAAGCGACCATGGATTGCCGGTGAACTCGAACAGATACTTGAGCGTAAAATTGATCTGATAGACGTCGCCAGCGGCGATGTAGGCTTTAACGCGGGCGACCGCATCGAGATACCTCTCCTTGTCGAGCGACAGCCGCAGCCCCTCAACACTGTAGGCGCCGTTTGCTTGCGCTTCGACAAACTGACGGGTCTCGTGAAAATCCAACTGCTTCGGGTCGCGGTATAGGCCCATCGAGACGAGCGGAACTTGCCGCGCCTCAGGGATCAGCGGCCGTAGTTTGGGCTCCAGCGGATAGCCCAGCTCATATGACAGGAACCCAGCAGCGTGCAATCCACTGCTCAACGCTCGGTCCAAGTTGGCGAGTGCCGTGTCAACGTCATCGGGACGCGTGCATTCGATGACGTCGACCGGGTCATCGAATACGAGCGAGCGGCCTTCGCGATTGAGGCTGTCGTCAAGTAGGACAAACGGCGATTTCGACTCAGTCAGCGGATCGGACTCGGTGGGCATTTCCTGGCCATGGTTGGGTAAGGCACATACGTTCGTGCTGAACAGCCGCCTGTCCACACGCCGTGCGGGGGTCAAGAAAACCAGTTCGCCGGCATCACTGCAAGCACCGGCCGACAGCCGGTCGATTCCCGCCTAGGGTCCGGTCAGCGTCGCGCGAGGACCATGCGCGGGTTGGCGGCGCTCTGCCACCGTTTTGCTAGGCAACCAACGTCAAAATCGCTATGCTCCCCGACCTAAGTGGGTTGCTATCGGTCGTGCAAACGGCGAGGCAGCCAGGAGGCCAGCAGCAAATTTTAAGAGGGGCGGCGGGCTCAACTAGGAGAGTTGAAGCACGTCAGGTCGACAGGGAGCAGTCATGGAAGACATCAATCTAAAGCCGGTGATCGCGATCGTCGTTGTAAGCGGCATTGTGTTGTATTTTCTGAACGCCATTTGGGTGCTGTACTACACCGCGGAATTGCCGCTTCAGGAAGAATTTTGTACGAGATGGGCAGCCGAACAAACAGGCAGCGCGGAAGGCAAGATGTTTTGCGACCAATACGCAAACAAGTTCGAAGAACTCAAACATCTAGAAAATTTGGGCGCTGAGGGGCGTGTGCGGCCGCGGAATCTCTTCCTTGGTTTCTTAGGTCCGGTCATTGGCGTCATCGCGTTTTTCATCGCCGCGCGACGGCGTGCGGAAAGGCAGAAGGACGAGAAGTACGCGAAGGAGACCGGCGTCATGGACTATTTGGCGCCAGTCGTTCTTGGCTTTGCCGCGACGGCGCTAATACCCCTGTTCCTGAACTTTGTGGTCCCCGAACCGAGGGAGTGGATGCCCGACGCGATTATCAACAGTGCCGACGCGAAATCTGCAGCGACGATCGAGATGCTTCGCGCCCAGGCCGGGAGCTAGCTGCTCGAGTTTCTAAGGAGGTTGCGCCATGGGTATGGGGCAGTTGATCGACGGTAAGTGGACCGACGAGGAGGCAACGGCGCGCCTAGAAGCAGACGGCAGCTACAAGCGCTTAAGATCGAAGATTCGCAACTGGGTGACCGAAGATGGATTGCCCGGACCGAGCGGTGAGGGCGGCTTCAAGGCCGAGGCCGGCCGGTATCATCTATACATCTCGCTGAGTTGTCCGTTTGCGCACCGCGCCGCGATCATGCGGCGCTTGAAGAAGCTCGAAGGTGTCGTGTCGATATCGGTTGCGGCGCGGCGGACGAGTCAAAGCTGGGAATTCGACAACGACCCCGACGATTATGGCGACGCTATTCTCGGATCCGACTACTTGTATGAGGTCTATGTAGCTTCACATCCAAAGTTTACCGGACGGGTGACGGTGCCGGTTTTGTGGGACAAACAGCGCAATGTCATCGTCAGCAACGAATCCTCCGAGATCATCCGCATGTTCAATTCGGCCTTCAATGCCTTCACGGCAGACCGAACCGATTACTATCCGCAAGCGCTGCGGCCGGAGATCGACGAGTTGAACGACATGGTCTTTAAAAATGTCAACACCGGCGTCTATACGGCCGGATTTGCCGGTACGCAGGAGGTTTATGACCAGGCTTTCGACAAGCTGTTCGATACGCTCGATCGGCTCGACGAGCGGTTGGGGCAGAAACGATATCTGGCCGGGGATCAGATTACCGAAGCGGATTGGCGGCTGTTTCCGACGCTGGCGCGGTTCGACGTGGCCTATCACGGTGCCTTCAAGTGCAACAAGCAGCGGCTGGTCGACTATCCGAACCTCTGGCCTTACGCCCGCGAGCTCTATCAAGTTCCGGGGGTGGCAGAGACCGTTGACTTGGAGGCCTGCAGAACGGGGTATTTCACTGAGACACCGTTGACGAACCCCTTAGGCATTGTGCCGAAAGGGCCGATGGTCGACTTCAGCGAGCCGCACCGCCGCGACGCGCATTAGCATGCACCACGCGGGCATATTGCTTGCCGGAGGGCATTGGCGCATGATTTGCCTGTTCACACTGGTAGATGAGGCCCATTCATGGCGTCGTTGTTCAAACTCCTAGCCGGCTACGTGGCGGCCCTGTGCCAAGTGTTTCAAGTGACCCCCGAAAGCCGGCGTCGCGGACGCCGTGGCAATTTACCGCCGCCGCAAGGGGTGCCGTTCGGCGAAACGCAGTAATGGGAGCCAATAACTAGGCACCGCCCCAAAGCGCCGACAGAGCCGCCTCCAGTCCCGGCGCGCCATCGACGATGACAAACCCGGGCCGTTTCAGTCCACGCGCATCAAGGTCGTCGAGGAACTGGCGCCACGCCGCCTGGCTTTCTCCGCCCATATTCCCGATCGAAAGCAAGACCTTCTGGCCATCCCGGCGCACCCCTATAGCCGCGAGAACCGAGATGTTGGTGGCCTTGCGATCCAGTCGGGTCTTGATCACAGTGCCGTCAAGGATCAGCCGAACGATATCCTCATCCGCGAGGCCACGGCTGCATCAGGCGTCCCAATCGACCTTCACCTTGCGCCACGCCCGGCTCACAACGTCCTTGCTCACAGCACCCCGGAAGAGCCCGAACAGCGCGCGTTTCACCCGCCGCGTGTTGGTTCCGGACAGATACACCGAAGCGATCAGCGCCTCGGCCTTTCTGGTCAGCCGCTGGTAGCGCGGCAGCGCCCGCGAACGCCATTCCGACGCCCGACCGTCTTCCTCAACGATCCGTGCACGCGGCACGCTCACCCTCTCGGTCCCGAATGTCCCCGTCAGTTGCCGCTCCCGGTGCCCGTTCCGATACCCTTGCCGAAGCGCGTCCTCTCGACCGTATCGGCAGCGCCCGAGAAACTGCGCAAGTTCCTCCTCAAAAACGGCCTCGATCGTGGATCTGATGTTCTCCCGCAGCCGGTCCTCGAGCGGATCATAGCCGGCGTCATTGGCCAGTAGCGAAAGCGCCGAAGTCTCGGTAGTGTTCTTCATGGCGTGATCTCCTTGGCGGTGCTAGCCGCCGGTTGGGTGGTTGTCTTGTCACCCGGAGATTACGCCATCCTCAAATTTCCACCACTTTCGAGACACAGCCGTCGCCCTTATATGCATCTATGTAGAGAAATCGCATGCCTCCCGGGAGGGACAAATTCGCCATAAAATGCAACAGGCACCAAAAGAACTGTCCGTGAATCGGCTCCGCAATTTGGCTGCGCTCTGTGCCGCCATTTTGGTTGTGGCCTTCATTGCGACCCCCGCGGCAGCGGGATTCAAAGAGGGCCTGGCGGCCTACGAGCGCAGCGATTACCGCACCGTAATCAAAGAACTCCGGCCGCTTGCACAAAAGGGACACGCTGAATCGCTTTTCGTTCTCGGCGTCATGGCGCTTGAGGGCAAGGGCGTAAAGAAAGATCTCAAACGGGCTGCGAAGGCGCTTTCCCGCGCCGCGACGAAGGGTCATCCCAAGGCACAGTTTCTTTTCGCGGCCCTCCATTACCAGGGCTGGGGTGTTCCCAAGAGTTTCGAGAAGGCGGCGTTTTGAGCACGAAAGTCGGCCGATCAGGGCGAGCCGGAAGGACAGCACCTGCTCGGCATCCTATATGTCAAAGGCGAGGGGGTGCCGCGCGACTACTTGCAAGGCGAGGCGTGGCTCACAAAAGCTGCCGATCTTGGCCATGAAGAGGCCAAGGAAACGCTTGCCAATCTCAAGCTTGAGATCGCCAAGGCGCGGAAACAAGGGTTTATCCCGGCTCCTACACTAAAAGCTGCGGCGCCTCAGCCGAACGCCGAACAACATCTCGCACCGGGCGGCTCGTTCCGCATCCCGCCAGCCGGCACCGTCGCTACCTATCAATGCACTGGCGGCGCGGCCAACACCGTAAAATACTCGGTCGAGTCCGTCGAGGGCGACATGCTGACGGTAAAGGTCACGGGCGACGGCAAGGACTTCGGCACTTACCGGCGCAAGGCCTGGCAAATGGTCGGAACGACGCTGTACGAAGAGCTGATCTACAAAGGAAAGACGTATCAAGGCGGCGATGCGGTCGAAACGCAGACAGTAGTTGCTGCACTTGCTGGCGGCGAAGGCTTTAAAACACAAGCGCAACTCGAACGGTTCATGTCAATTGGCGAGCCTCCCATCAGCTCGGACGAATTTGTAAAGCGAATCCCGGTTCCTGTTACAGATTTTTTTGTAACTACCCAGGTCTGATTGGCCCGAGCGTTTGTATGTGAGGGATCGTGGCGGTCCGGGCTGGTAGCGGTGCCGGTGTTCTCAGAGGCGCAGTTTGGGGATTAGTTGCATCGGATCGGGATGCACCAGGGTCTGGAGGACGTTCCAGCGTTGCTTTCGGGCGGTGGCGATGACGGCACGCATTCTGGCGAAGTTGTAGGCACCCCTCTCGGAGCGGAAGCCACCGGAGATCTTCTGGCGCAGCTTGGCCATTCGGAGGTCACGTTCGGCCTCATTGTTCGTAAACGGCGTGCGCGGGTCGGTGAGGAATCGCAGGCATCCCTCCTTGTGCTTGCGGAGGCGGAGCGCGAGGTTATGACCGATGCGGCGTTTCTTTCGTCCGCGCTTGCCGGTCCGGAGCGGCGGCTGCGCCTCGTGGAAGGCGATGGCGTGGTCGAGGATGCGGGGGCCCAGGCCCGCGAGATCCGGGCCACCAGGGAGGCGGGCACGTCGCGGCCGTTCTCACGGGAGAAGCGGGTAGCCCTGTGCACGCGCTCAAGGAGGCGCTGCATGCTCTTTGCCCAGTCTTCCTTCTCGATGTCGATCAGGGCCTGGAGTTCGCGCAGGTGATGGGCGTTGCAGGCGCCGTGGCGCACGCCCTTGAGGGTGAAGTAGGCGGCGTAATCGTCATGGATGAGGATGCCTTCGAGGTCCTTTTCGACATCGCCGCGTCCCGCGCCGATGCGCAGGACGGTCAGGAATGGGGTGCACAGCACGTGGAGCCAGCGGGTACGGGCGGCGATCCGCAGGCCGGTTTCGTCGAGGTGCTTGACCGGGACCGCTGTGCGGATCACGTCTGCGACATGGGCGAGGAAGGGCTCGAAGCGCCTGGCGGTTCGCCGGCCCATGGCGGTGATCGTGGCTGTGGAGATGGACACTGCGAAGAGGTCGCTCATGAGTTCGGCCAAGCGCTTCTCGGGAACGACCTGGGCGTACAGCAGGTAGCTCACCCAGGCGGTGATGCGTGGCCCGTACTGGACCGGGGCGGTCACGCCGTCCGGGAAGACGGCTCCTGTCACGGTGGCGCAGGCGCCGCAGAGGCAGCGATGGGCGCGGTGTTCGGTGACCTCCAGGGGGCGTGGCTCGGGCACATCGAAGACCTGTCGACAGACGGGCGCGCGGTGACGGTCGGCGTCCGACAGCGGTGCGCCGCAGCCCGAACAGGCGGAGGGGTCATGATCCACAACATGGTCCGGGCTCTCGGTCCGCGCCAGCGTCGTTCCCTTGTGGCCCGGCTGGCCGCCGCTTGGCCTGCCGGACTTGCCGCGCTGGCTTCGGGTGCGCCTCTGGGTTCCGCTCTTCTTGCCCAGGCCGTTGCTGGCGGGCGGCTTGCTGCTGGTGGTGCTGTCAAGCGCCGCGCTCCGCTCGAGCTCGGCGATGCGGTCCCGCAGGGTCACGTTCTCCCGCTCGAGCGCGGCATTCTCCCGGACGAGCACCGTGGCCAGGCGCAACAGCCCCTGGCCCCAATCCCGGAAGGCCTTGACGACTGTTGTTGCGAAGGATGAGGGGTCAAGAAGATCTTGCAGGCACGCGAAGGCCTCGTCATGGGCGGCGAGGTCCTCGTGCCAGCGCGACAGCGTCACGGGTCCTCGGCATCGACGGCCATCATGGCGGCCAGCACCGCGAGGCGTTCGCCCGCCGGCAAGGCCTTGTAACGCCGGCCCCAGTTGGCCGCCTTACGCTTGATGCGCTGGCGGTCGGTGAAGTTCCGGCCTGCGTAGCTCGCCCAATGCACCCGGTCGGGCGCGAAGTTGAACCACACGACCTCGGTCCGCACCTGGGCCTGGGTCGTCACCTGCAGCGCCAGACTGCGCCAGCCCGCCAGCATCTCGTCATAGAGCGCCGAGGGATGGCCCGAGACCATCACCTGGCAGGGCAGATCCTTGAGCAGGTCCAGGAGCGCGACATGGTCGACCTCCTCGTAGTCGAAGCGATAGCGCCGTGCCGAACGGCGGGTCGCGTGCAGATAGGGGGGATCGCTGTAGACCAGCTCCGGGCCCAGAAACGGGAACGAGGCCAAAAAGGCATGGGCACAGCCATGCACCAACTCGACCGGGTAGTCACAGGCAAAGGCCTCGAGCGCCTGCGCATCGCGGTCGATGCCGATCGAGCGCACGCCCGTTGGCTTGCGCTTCATCAGCGCACCGCCCCCCAGGTGGCTCTCGATGTAAACGCTGTGCGGCGGCATCAGCGCAATCAGCGCCTGGCACAGACCGCTCGTCGCCTTCGACCCAAAATATCCCACGCGCCGCTCCCGTCACACGAGAGCGCAACCCATAGACGCCCGATTCTATGGAGTCAAGAGACGATCAACGACGCGGCGGCGGAAACCCGGCCCCGCCGACCACCTACATCATCCTCTCACGGTCAGGAGCGGGGTACCTGGGTAGTTACCTTTTTTTATGGAACGGATTTTACACTTGAGGTTCACCAGAGAACCGAGCAGACAACCAAAGCGTTTGGTCGTCAGATGGTTTTTTCATCGACGAATTTCGCAAAAAGGACATATCAAAACATAATAATTTGAGTTGGACATCTCGCCTCAAGACGGACTTTGCACCGGCTTTGGGCTTTCCATTGAAACAGCATTACACGGTACTGGACGGCTGAACGTAACCTGCGACCTCGCTTCGATTGACGGACCGGGCGGGCGCTACATCGCCATGGGGCCGATTACAGGGGGCAATCAGCAGAAGGTAGCCACGCGAGCGGCATCACCGGTCAAAGCTACACCGTCGGCAATCCCACAGGTTGCGGCTGTCGACGCGACACCGCCGGTTCTGGAGATGGCCGAATCGATCGACGCTGTCGGACCGGTCGTTGCGATCGAAGGTTTGGTTAGCGACCAGTCCGCTATCGCCGAGCTCAGCGTTCAAGGCGTGCCCGTACCGATCGGCGCGGACGGCCGGTTCACGATCCGCCGCGGCGTACCGGTCGGCAAGAGCGAGATTGCAGTCGCGGCGGTCGATGTCTGGGGCAACGTGACGCAGCGCCAGGTGAGGGTGAGCCGGACACTGCCGAAAGCACAGCCACCGAAACTTGCGGCGACATCCCAGACGACGACCAAGGCAACGACCACTGTCGCGGCGGCAGACACCACGCCGCCGGTGATCGAGACGGTCGCTGGCCTCAAGACCAATCTTGAAGTCGAGACCATTTCGGGCCGGGTTAGGGATGCGTCCAAGGTTGCCTCATTCACCATCGAGGGCAAGCCGGTCGCGCTTGGGGCCGACGGGACCTTCAGCGTCGACCGCAAGCTGCCGATCGGCGAGAGCAAGGTGCGGATGGCTGCGGTAGACACGCATGGACATCAGGCTGAGATGGTTGTTTCAGTTCTGCGCAGGCCGCACATCCCCAAGGTCAACTACGGCAACTACCATGCGCTCATCATCGGCAATGCGGATTATCAGGACCTGCCGAAGCTTCAGACGGCGGCGGTTGACGCCAAGGCGGTCGCCAAGATCTTGGATGAGGAATACGGCTTCAAGGTGCGCTTGCTGACTGACGTCACCCGCGTCGAAATGATCGACGCCTTCGACGAACTGCGCGGGGAGCTCGGCGAGAATGACAACCTGCTGGTTTGCTACGCCGGGCATGGCTGGCTCGACGAAGCGTCAAATCGAGGTTATTGGCAGCCGGTCAACGCGCAGATCAATCGGCGCTCGCAATGGATGTCGAATGCCACGCTGACCGATTCCCTAACGGCGCTCAAGGCGAAGCATGTGATGGTGGTGGCCGACAGCTGCTATTCCGGCGTGCTGACGCGCTCGATCAAGGTTCCTGACCGGACAATCGACTATATCGAACGCATGGCCAGCCGGCGCGCCCGCGTGGTCCTGACCTCGGGCGGCCTCGAGCCGGTCCAGGATTCGGGTGGCGGCAAGCATTCGGTCTTTGCCGCACATTTCCTAAAGGTGCTCGAAAACAATACCGGCGTGTTGGATGGAACCCAGCTCTTCGAGCAGGTACGCCGCCCCGTCGTACTGGCCGCGCCCCAGACGCCGCAATACTCGGACATCCGCTTCGCCGGGCATGACGGCGGCGACTTCCTGTTTGTCAGGAAATACTGACCAACCTGTCGTCGGACCGAATTCGGGCCACAGCTTCACCGAAATGTGACCCCGCCCGTTTGCGACGGTATCGGAGCGCACGTGCGCGCGCCACCGCTAGCGCTTACACATTTCTCGTTGTTGGAAGGTCGCAGAATTCCGGCGATCCAGGTGATATGGGCGCTTGAATGCGAGAATCTTCGTTTCGAGCGGCGTTGTGTGAATAGGGTCACATTGAATCCCGAAGCTTGTCCCCATATTTGCCTTTGTAGCGAAACAGTATGATGCTTGGGAGGGATCTATCCCCAAGGATTTGCGGCGACTCTGAAGGCGACAGACCATGAAGCGGATGTGCTCAAGAGGTGTGCTCAGTTTTCCCATTTTTGCGGCGATCTTGTTTGCCGCGCCCCATGCAGACGCGGCCGAGCAGCTTGCGCCCGGCGGCGCGTTCCGCATGCCGGCCGCCGGCACGGTTGCGACCTACCAGTGCACAGGCGGCAAGGCCAAGACCGTAGAATATGCAATCGAGGCGGTCGACGGCGACACGCTGACGGTGAAAGTCACTGGCGACGGCGAGGACTTTGGCACCTACCGTCGCATGGCTTGGCAAATGGTCGGGACGACGCTCTATGAGGAGTTGAGCCACAAGGGCACAGTACCCAAAGGCGATCCCAATTTTGTGAAGTTTGCAGAGGTAGGCAGATTACAGCCTCTCGAGGGAAATGCGACGAAGTCGATCGTTGCAGCCTTCTCATCTGTTGCCGAGCCACCGCTGAGTTGGGACGACATGGTGCGACGGTCCGGGACCATCTGGTCGTTCTTTACGCGTTTAACAGAGCATGAGTTTTCTATCGGCCGCAAATTGGAACAAACGACCAAGGCGTTCGGTCGCCAGTTGGTCGTGCCCATCGTGGAAATCCTTGAAGTGTTCGATGTAGGGGGTTCCGCAGCGGTGTTGGATTGGAATTCACGTCTCGAGACTGCATTTGCGCCGGCTCTGGGGCTTCCGATCCGTCAGGTGTACAAGGATTCGAGCCGCTACAGCGCGACGTGTGAGCTGACCGCGATCGCGGAGCCCGGCGCTGTTCCGATCGCTGCGGCTCCACCTGCGCCAAAGGTTACGCAGCAGGCGGCCGCGCCACTAAGACTTGCGCCTGGCGGCGCGTTCCGCATCCCCCCGGGTGGCACCAAAGCGACGTACCAGTGTACGGGCGGCAAGGCCCGCTCCATCGCGCACTCGATAGAGGCTGTGGAGGGCGACACCCTGACGGTGAAGGTTACTGGCGACGGCAAGGATTTCGGCAGTTACCGCCGCAAGGCCTGGCAGACAGTGGGAACGACGCTTTACGAGGACGTGAGCTACAAAGGCAAAACCTTCAAAAACAATGCGAACGTAAATTCGCTATCGGGTATTGGCGCACTGGTTCCGCTCGGCAACGTCAAGAAGAGGTTTTGGCTCGGGCAGTTCATGTCGATTGGCGAGCCGCCGGTCGAGCCGAGTGAGATCGCCGTGAGATCTGGGTACCATCTCCAATACACCTTCGATTTCACGGGGCATCGGTTCGACGTCGTGCTGCAGGTTCTCGAGCAGCGGGAAGAGGACACGAAGGCATTCGGACGTCAGTCCATCGTAAGCATTACCGAAAGACGCGGCGGCAGGGTCGGCAACTAGGACCCGGCCTCTTGGCATTCGACCCTCAAGACCGAGTTCGCGCCGGCGTTGGGTTTCCCGTTGCGCCAGAAGTACCAGGATGGCGGAGGCAACCTGCGTGTGAGCTGCGAACTCGCTTCGATTGACGGACCGGGCAAGGCCTATATCGCCATGGGACCGATAACGCCGAGTGCGAGCGCAACGGGTGTCGCCGCGATCTCGAGCGAACCAACCGCAACTCCGGCTCCCAAACAACAGGTCGCAGCGCTCGACACCGAACCGCCCGTGCTCGAAGTTTTGGAGTCGATCGAGACGACAGGCCCGGTGGTTACTGTCTCTGGGCGTGTCGTCGATCAAAGTGGCTTGGCCGAACTCAGCGTTCAGGGCGTTCCGGTCACGCCCGATGCGAACGGCCGCTTCGCGATCCGCCGCGGTGTGCGCGTTGGCGAAAGCGAGATCTGGATCGCCGCAATCGACGTCTGGGGTAATGTGACGGAGCGTCAAGTCAAGGTAAGCAGGACCGCGTCGCAGCCGGCACTCCCGAAAGTCGCGGCGACGCCACAGGTTGCCGCTACGACGGCGACGACGGGATCGGACAAGACGCCGCCCGTGATCGAGACGGTGACCGGTCTGAAGACCAATCTCGAGTATGAAACCATTTCAGGCCGCGTCTCAGACACCTCGGGTGTCGTCGCGCTTACCGTTGAAGGCAAGGCGGTCGCGCTTAGCGCCGATGGCACCTTCAGCGTGGAGCGCAAACTGCCGATCGGCGAAAGCCGGCTCCGGATCGCTGCGGTCGATGCGCGTGGCAACCGGGCCGAGCGAGTCATTACGGTTCTGCGCAGGCCGCACATCCCCAAGGTCAACTACGGCAACTATCATGCGCTCGTCATCGGCAATGCGGATTACGGGACGCTGCCAAAACTTCAGACGGCGGTGGTTGACGCCAAGGCGATTGCCAAAATCCTGGACGAAGAATACGGCTTCCGAGTCCAGTTGCTGACCGATGTTACCCGCGACGACATGATCGACGCCTTCGACGAACTGCGCGAGGAACTCGGCGAGGATGACAACCTGCTAGTTTACTACGCTGGGCATGGCTGGCTCGACGAGGAATCGGGCCGCGGCTATTGGCAGCCGGTCAATGCGCGCATCAACCGGCGTTCCAAATGGATGTCGAACGCCACGCTGACCGATTCCTTGAAGGTCCCCAAGGCGAAGCATGTGATGGTCGTGGCCGACAGCTGCTACTCCGGCGTGCTGACACGCTCGATCAAAGTGCCGAATCGGACGCGTGATTATATCGAACGTATGGCGAGCCGGCGCGCCCGCGTGGTCCTGACCTCGGGAGGGCTCGAGCCGGTCCAGGATTCGGGCGGCGGCAAGCATTCGGTCTTTGCCGCACAGTTTTTGAAGGTGCTGGAAAACAATACCGGCGTCTTGGATGGAACGCAGCTTTTCGAGCAGGTGCGACGGCCGGTCGTGCTAGCGGCACCACAGACGCCACAATACTCCGACATCCGCTTCGCCGGGCATGACGGCGGCGATTTCCTGTTCGTGCGAAAATACTGACCGACTTGGCGCTGCGCCGCAGCTTCACCGAAACGTGACCCGACCTGACTTGTGAGTGCGAGCGGCACGCGAGAGACTGGCGCGCCATGCTGAAACGCAACACCCTCCTTGTCGCCTTGATCGCGGTCTTCGCGGCCGGTCTTTACGCGGCCCCGCGGGCGGCTTCGCCGATCGACGAATGGACCGGCGAATTTCCACTGACCGATTTTTCGAAGACCTCAATTATCTTCAGCGAAATCGTCGCGGACGGACCTCGACGCGATACCATTCCGCCGATCTTCAAGCCGGAATTCGTGGCCGCGGCTGAGTCGACTGACGTTGGGCCGATGGAGCCCGTGCTGAGCATCGTTATCGACGGTGATGCACGCGCCTATCCGCTGCGCATCCTTCTATGGCACGAGATCGTCAATGACGTCGTCGGCGGCGTGCCGATCCTCGTCAGCTACTGTCCCTTGTGCAATTCGGGCGTGATCTTCGACCGCCGTCTCGACGGAAAGGTTCTGACATTCGGCAACACCGGTCGGATCCGCCACTTCGACATGGTGATGTACGACCGTGAGAGTGAAAGCTGGTGGCAACAGTTCCTCGGCGAAGCCATCATCGGCACCTATACCGGCGCGCGGCTCACGGCTTTGCCAGCCCGGCTGGAATCACTTGAACGGTTTCGCGCGCGCGCTCCAAACGGCAAGCTGCAAGTGCCGAGCGGCGGTCATGTGCGGTCCTACGGTTCGACGCCGTTTGCTGGTATGGAAACCCGGCGCATACGCATGCCCTACGAGCTTCCCGACGGCATCGATTCGCTAACGCGCGTCGTCGTCGTCGACGGCGAGGCCTGGACTCTCGACCTGCTACGGCGTGAAAAGACTTTGCGCGCCGGTGACCTGGTGCTGACGTGGGAGGCAGGGCAGAACTCGATCCACGACCAGCGCCGCATCGCGAAAGGCCGCGACGTCGGCAATGTTACCGTCATGCGCGACGATGGCGGCACGTTGGCAAATGTCGCCCACGATGTGACCTTCGCATTCGCCTTCAGCGCCTTTCATCCCGACCGCACAGCAGTAGACGCGGCAAGACCTCAATGCTTGCAGCCGTACGGCGTTCTGGCCGATAGTGACGAAAGTCTACGGCCGGCTCGGGTGGCCGGGGCTCCCCGATTCTCAATGCCTGGCGGGAAACCATGATTCTGATCGGTCGCTACTTCTCTCCGTTCGTCCGGCGCACCGGTGTGACCTTGCGCGAATACGGAATTCCATACGAACAACGGCCACTTAAGGTTTGGGACGAGGCCGACGGGGTACGCGCAGCGAACCCGTTGGGCCGTGTCCCTTCGCTGATATTCGACGACGGTGAGACCTTGGTCGACAGCGCGGTCATTCTCGACGCGCTTGATCATGTGGTGTCAGCGGACAAGGCTCTGACGCCGCGCGAAGGTCAGGCGCGCCGGAAGGTCATGTCGCTTACGGAACTCGGCGCCGGGGCCGCGGAGAAGGCAGTAGCGGCGCAATACGAGCGTATTACCAGGCCCGAGGATAAGATCCATCAGCCCTGGATCGAGCAAACTGAAGGTCAGTCGAAGGCGGGCTTCGAAGCCCTCGATCGGATGGCTGAAATGCCCTGGATCGCGGGCGAGCGTATGACCCAGGCCGATGTTACCGCTGTCGTTGCTTGGGAGTTCCTCAACGTCATCAATGCCGCACTCGCTGAGCGCATCACCTGTCCGAATCTGAAAGAGATCGTGGCGCGTGTCACCGACACACCGCCATTCGCGGAAACTCGGCCGGAGGTCTAGCGGGAGAGCGTAGAAGGGAACAGCTCATGCGTCCTTTCCACCAGCCAAAGGCTGCCACGTAACGACGTTTGGCTCGACGCCATATGTCGGTATGGAACGCCAGAACTTGCATCTGACCCCAGCGCTTGCGGCTGCATGGCGTTCTGGTCGATAGTGAGTGTTCGAGCGTGGCCGGAACGCGTGGCCGGCCCCCCGAACACTCACAGCTGGCAGTAAATCATGATTCTGATCGGCCGCTATCTCTCTCCTTTCGTCCGGCGCAGCGCTGTGACATTGCGCCACTACGGAATTCCATACGAACACCGGCCGCTTAAGGTCTTTGAGGAAGCCGACGAAGTGCGGGCGGCAAACCCGTTGGTTCGTATACCGGCGCTGATTCTCGACGACGGTGAGACTTTGGTCGACAGCGCCGTGATTCTCGACGCGCTCGATCATATGGTGCCTGCTGACGAGGCGCTGACACCCCGCGAAGGCCCGGAACGTCGGCAGATTATGTCGCTCGTCGAACTCGGCGCTGGGGCCGCGGAGAAGGCGGTTGCGGTACGAATTGAATGCACACGCAGGCCCGAGGAGAAAATCCCATCAGCCGTGGATCGAACATTGCGAGGGGCAGACCAAGGCCGGCCTTGAAGCAATTGATCGGATGGCAAAAATGCCCTGGATTGCCGGTGAACGCATGACCCAGGCCGATGTCACCGCCGGGGTTGCCTGGGAGTTTCTCGGTGTCGCCGATCCCGCACTCGCCGAGCGCATCAACTGCCCCAATCTGAAAAAGATTGCGGCACGCGTAACCGATACGCCGCCGTTCGCGGAAACGCGCCCAGTGACCTAGTGGGAGAGCGCAGAGCTGGCACTCCCGGACTCTCACAGCTAGTAGGAATTCATGATTCTGATTGGCCGTTATTTATCCCCGCATGTACGGCGCAGCGCTGTCACCTTGCGCGAGTATGGTATGACCTACGAGCACCGACCGCTCAGGACGTGGGTCGAGGCCGACGAGGTGCGGGCGGCCAACCCGCTGGGCCGCGTGCCTGCACTGATCCTCGACGACGGTGAAACGCTGGTCGACAGCGCGGTGATTCTCGACGCCCTCGACCATATGGTGCCGGCCGATAAGGCGCTGACGCCTCGTGAAGGTATGGAACGTCGGCAGATTTTGTCGCTTGCCGCACTCGGCTCCGGAGCCTCAGAGAAGGCGGTTGCGGCAGAGTATGAACGCGCATACAGGCCCGAGGGGATGATCGACCAGCAAAGGATCGAACATTGCGAAGGGCAGACCAAGGCCGGTCTTGAGGCGATTGATCGGATGGCGATGATGCCTTGGATCGCCGGCGAACGCATGACTCAGGCCGATGTTACCTCTGTGGTTGCCTGGGAGTTTGTCAATATCGTCAATCCAGCGCTCGCCGAACGCACAAGTTGCCCGAATCTGAAAGAGATCGTGGCGCGCGTAACCGACACACCGCCGTTCGCGGAAACGCGCCCCGCGGCTTAGCAATAGAGCGCGGAAAGGAACAACCCATGCATCCCTTTGAACTTCCGAAAGCGGTCACCGACCGCATCATTGCGCGGCGTGGCAAGTTGCATATTTACGATAGCCTCGACCCCACCTGTGCGGCGCTCATCGTCATCGATATGCAGAATAATTTTCTGCAGGAAGGCGCGCTGGCAGAGGTTCCGATTGCACGGGAGATCGTGCCCAACATAAATCGACTGGCCGCGGCATTTCGGCGCGTGGGCGGCACGGTTGCCTGGGTTCAAGCTTCGTTCAAACCGGATGGTCCGACCGCCTGGACCTCATACTTCAATCACGTAACTTCCGATGAGTTCGGCAAGCGCATCTCGGCGGCGACGGATGAGGGTAGCGAGAGCTATGCATTGTGGCCCGAGCTCGACGTAGCCGATGGGGATCTGATGTCGGTCAAGAACCGTTTCAGCGCCTTCTTGCCCGGTGCGTCGGATCTGCCGGAGCAACTGAATTCACGCGGAATCGACACCATCCTCATCACCGGCACGGTGACCGAGATCTGCTGCGAATCCACGGCGCGCGATGCCATGATGCTGAACTACCAGACGATCATGGTCTCCGACGGCAATGCGTCGCGTTCCGACGAGGCACACATGGCCACACTGGCGGTCTTCCTTCAGAATTTCGGCGATGTCTGCACGACCGATGAGGTTATCGAATTGTTGGGCGCTGGGGCGGATAGCAACGCCGCCGGGCGCGCGGCCGAGTAGGGACGAAGTTCAGTCTGTTGCCTATCGGTCGATTTTGCCCGGCAAAAATTGCCGAGCGCGGAAAAGCCGTTGCAATATCGGGCGGAAGCGCTGCCCTTGCTCGTATGTTGAAACAAAACGCCGAAGGGTCGTTAAAGACCCCAAGCGGGTCGCGACCACGGTAGCGAAGCGCCTAATGTCGACAACGAGCCGCACTGGAACTGCGGCTACCGGTCGCACATAAACCCGCGTCAGGTGATGGGAGGACCGGTCGCTACGAATTCGTAGCCAAGGCGGTCTTTTGCCTATGCTTGCGTGTCTTGCATGATCCAGACACGTGATACAGGCAGCCGACGGTTTCTCGCATAAGCCGGTTCCGCTATCATCGCTACTGGTTCCTGGAGTCAGCTTGTGGGTTGCCGGAAGCCCACAACAGCACACCCTTTGCACACTACCTTCGCCGTAAGGAATGCGATGCCTTGTTCACCGACGTCTCGCGATAGCCGTCTCAAGATGAAGAAGGTTGATCTCGTCGACGAGATCGAGGCGTTAGAGCATCGATTTGCTGCAGCTATCCCAGCCGATCGCGAAACCAGACTTTTTCTCGATGCCGTTGAACATCTTGAAGAGGGTCTCGCGGTGTTCGACGCAGACGATCAACTTGTGCTTTGCAACGACAAGTATCTTTCGGAATTTACAGACAGTTTTGAACCCGGAATGCACCTCGAGGATCTCGTGCGGATTGCGATCGAGAAGAACTATTTCGCGACTGATGGCGTTAGCGCAGAAGAAGTGCTGCGACAACGGCTCGAGGCGTTCCGGACCAAAGATGCGGAACATGAAATGCGCCTAGCCAACGGCGATTGGATTTCCTTCCGTCACTATAAAATGCCGGATGGCGGTACAGTTCTGTTGCGGCTCGATATCAGCGAGTTGAAGCGAGCCGCCGAGCGTATCCGGGAAAGCGAAGAGCGGCTTCGTTCGTTCGCCGCGTCGGCAAATGATGCAATTATCTCAATCGACAGCGGAGCCACTGTGATTGCTTGGAACAGTGGGGCAGAACGCATTTTCGGTTATTCGGAGAAGGAGATGGTCGGGCAGAATCTCGATCTGCTGATCCCAAATGATCTCTACGACCTGCATGTCGCGGGCGTGAAACGGGTGAGCGTCGACGGCAAGCATAAGTATGACGATAGGCCAGTGGAGATTCGCGGCCTACGAAAGGGTGGCGAGGAGTTTCCGCTGGAAATGTCGTTGTCCCACTGGTCAATCGAGGGGAAGTATTTCTTCAGTGGAATCATTCGCGACACAACCGAGAAGAAGGAAGCCGAGGCGCAGCTCCAGGCAGCCAAAGCGGAGACTGAGACTCTGCTATTGCGGGTGTTGCCGGCCGAAGTGGTCGAACGGATGCACGCTGGCGAGGCCAACATTGCCGACCGGTTCGACGAGGCGACCGTACTGTTTTCGGATCTCGTCGGATTCACCAAGATCTCTGCGCGCCTGTCGCCAAAGCAATTGGTCGAAAATTTGGGGACTTACATGCGTGAGTGCCCAAGCCTTGCCCGTACAAGCTGGCGGGACTCATTTCGATGTTTTGCAGGATCCGTAGTACTGGGACGGGATAAGCTTTGAACCCAACGACATATAGGTGTGTCTGCTGTGCACGGCTTCCCCTGTGGCCTTGATAATTGTTGTGCTTTGCACTACGCCCGTCGGCAGGGGCTCAAGGAACGTGATTGCGTCGCGTCCATCGACAGTGTGTCGATCGCGGAAGAAACGCCAGCGTTCCCAATTATCACGGCGTCATTCGTGATCGAATCCACTGCGAGCTCAAATTTAAATAATTCCTCAACACGTTTAAGTCCCCCCTGGGGCGAAGCATACTGCTCAAATGTGCACATATAGCGAACTGGCGCAGTCTGTGATTGGCACGCAGTCGAGATCGAAAAAAGAAGGAATGCTGTCTGAAGCAGAATACGCATCAAAGAATTATATGGTCAGCCTCTAGGTGTTGACTGAGCGAGTCAAGTGTGGGAAAAGCCCGAACAGTACGATCCCGTTGGAGGGGAGCGCGCTGTTCGCCTCTGCCTCTTGTGGAAGGAGGCGGGTGGCGTGGTTACGGTATATCGCAGCGGCGGTTTAGGACACGCTGATTGTGTCCACAGCCCGCCGCAGGGCTGTGATTGGCAGCCGTGTGATGGTGGCTGTGGTCGTACATAGTCATCTCCTTTCTACGGATCAGGCCGCTCCGATTGCGGGTTGGAGGAACTGGAAATAGGAGGGATGAGTGACCAGCCGATGCTGTCGTTGATCACTCGCCCCTCTTTCTTCCATCTGTGCAGATTTCCATGGAGGGTGCCGCTTGGAATCTTCCGTCTATGCTTCTCCAGCGCCACCGCCGTGATCTCGGCGGGCTTCATCGGACGGTCAGCCTCCTTCAGGATCATCGTGATCAGCGCTCGCTGGGTCAGTTCACCCGCGCCGTTCGCTCCATGAGACTCACGGTTCGCATCGTCACCCTCCGCTTCGAGTTTAGCGCAGACGCGATAGGCAGCTTCCAAGTCTGACCTCTCCGCGTCGATCTCTTGGAGATTTTCTTTCAAGCGGTCGATGTTCGCTTGCACCGCGTCAGCTCTATGCGTGATGGATTCCAACCGCCGTCTGATCTGTTCCTTAGTGATATGCATTTGGAAACGAATCCTTTCTTAGATTTGGTCAACATAGAGGCAAACTTCCTTCCACGCAAATACTTTTCCCCTTCTACCTACTTGAAATGTTCATAGTTGGGCACTATATTATCAATAATGGATATTGGGAGGGTGGTATGACAAATAACGGACCAGGAAAGAGTTCTAGGGAAGGGATAACCCTTGTCGAGATAATCAAACTGTTTCCTGACGACGATTCTGCGGAAAGGTGGTTTGCCGAAGCACGCTGGCCCGAAGGCACGTGGTGTCCGCATTGCGGCTCCTTGAATGTGCAGACGGGAGCGAAGCATAAGTCTCAGCCCTATCGCTGCCGCGATTGTCGTAAGCGCTTCTCAGTCAAAACCAATACAGCCATGCATGACAGCAAGTTGGGGATACAGGTATGGGCCATCGCCACTTATCTGATGACCACCGGCTTGAAGGGCACGGCAAGCATGAAACTGCACCGTGATCTCGGTGTGACACAGAAAGCGGCGTGGCATCTGGCGCACCGTCTGCGCGAGACATGGTACGAAGACGTTGCGGATAACACTTACTTTGGTGGCCCGGTGGAAGTCGATGAGACCTACATGGGTGGCAAGGAGAAAAACAAACACGGTAACAAGAAGCTGCGCGCAGGGCGTGGCGGTGTAGGAAAAACGATTGTCGCTGGCGCTAAGGATCGCGAGACCGGAAAGGTCAGTGCTAGGGTCATTGAAGAAGCCGACGCGAAGACACTACAGGGTTTTGTTGCCGAGCACGCCGCGCCTGATGCCACGGTCTTCACAGACGATGCAGCCGCCTACAAGGGGATGACTTTCGAACATGATAGCGTCTGTCACAGTGCCGGCGAATATGTCAAGGAGATGGCTCACACCAACGGTATTGAGTCGTTCTGGGCGCTGTTAAAGCGTGGCTATCAAGGCACCTACCACCACATCAGCAAGAAGCATATAAACCGCTACGTGTCGGAGTTCTCTGGCAGACATAACGCAAGGAGTGCCGACACGCTTGATCAGATGACCCGCATCGTTCGCGGCTTGGTCGGGAAACGGTTGCAGTACCGAGATTTGATCAGGTAGACTCTCGGCACACTGACCAGAAGGGACGCGCCATGAAGCCTGCCAAGAAGCCACCGCGAGGCCGTCCCGTCGAGAAGCCGTGGCCTGACTCAATACCTGACACGCCCCAGAATTTAGCCAAGGCTCTTGTCAGAGCGAAGCCCAAGAAGCACAGTGAGTGGAAGTACCTAAAAGAGGCAAAAGCCTAGCCTCACCTTGGGCACTCACGCATATTAAGTCCCAAAATTTGAACGCACTATTCTTGCGTTTCGATGCATTGGCAGTGTCGCACGGTGTCGAGAAGGTCAAGACCATCGGGGACGCCTACATGGCAGTCGGCGGCGTGCCGAAACCGCGCGCCAAACACGCCGAAGCGGTAGCAGACATGGCGCTCGGCATGCTGACCGCTATCGAGGAAGTCAACGCCGAGATCGAGCCCAAGTTTCAGATTCGGATCGGGCTGCAAACCGGACCGGTGGTTGCCGGAATCATCGGCGAGCACCGGTTCCTCTACGATATTTGGGGCGATACTGTGAACGTTGCTGCGCGCTTCGAGTCTTATAGCGAGCCGGGACGCATCCACGTCACGGCCGAGGTCGCGGACATCCTTGCGCCCAACTTCGAGTTGGAGTCACGGGGCGTTATGGATATCCGGGGTAAAGGTAAGGTGCAGACCTATTTCCTGAACGGTCGCAGGACGAAATAGGGCAATAACGAGGCGGCGACGGCTCTTTGTCTCGAAGGCGCACTTGTTGGTTGGCGGCGTTCAGACGCGGCCTTGCGCCTCGCCGTCGGCAAACAGCTTGGAGCCTTGTTCGTCGATGATCTGCTTGCCCTTGCGGATGGCGAAGGACTCGGCCTCCTCGCGGATGGCGAAAGTATCGGCCCGGGTGAAGGTGCGCTCCAGATCGCCGTCGTCGCCCTGTTTGACGATCACGCCGGACAACCGCCACTGATTTCCTTCGTGCGTCGGCGCAGCATAAAGGACCAGTCCCTCGTAGGCGATGGGGTCTCCCCTTTGCGGCGCTGCAGCTACTGCGGGTTGCCCGGTCAGAGCGCTGACGATGCGTGAAATTAACGATGCCATGGCTTCAATCTATCACGTGTCAGACAAGCGGCAATCGGCGAATAGAGTCCCGTCTTGATTAGAGGACGGTTAACATGGGCGCGTCTATCGAGGGAGACGGTCATGGCGAAAGTGGCGTTGTTTATCAAAACAAAAACCAAGCCCGGCAAGCGCGACGACGTGCGGAACCTCTGGGAGCAATATTTGAAGTCGCGCGCGGAGGCGAATACGGCACAGGAGTTGTACGTCTTCTGTTACGACAACAACGATCCGGATACGTTTCTTTTGTTCGAGGTCTACAACGATCCGGCAGCGCTCGACGAGAACGCCAAGTTGGACTGGTTTGCGAGCTATATGGAAAAGGTAGGCCCGCTGCTGGACGGGATGCCTGAGGTAAATATGACGACGCCGGTTTGGGCGAAGGGGGCCACGGTGTGATCAGCGGTCAATCGGCGGGGTTGCCGGGCGGTGCAGCGCGTAACGATTGCATTATGCTATCTGCCTGATCGGAGTCGACCGATTGATAGTAGCTCAGCGCCTCATTGTGCTTGGGATTGAGGCTGAACATGGCGAGCGTTCCGCTGCCGTGTAAGTGCCATAGCAGTCGGCTGAACACATTGTCGGAAAAGCCGATGTCCCTACAGGCGACGGCGAGACCTTCCATACCCATGCCGTAGAGCACCCGCCTGGTCGAATCTGCCGGCAACTCTGCCAATTCAGAAAAATGCTGCTCAAATCTTCGCTTAACGCCACTTCTCAAGAAGCCAAGCAACACCTTTGACGCCTGTTCCAGTTCCTCCTCACGCGGAATAGCCCGCGGTTCGACCTCGCTTCTGTCCACGCGGGCCGCAGTCGCCATCGTATCAAGGAATGCTTCGCTAATTGCCGCTTCCAGGACTTCCGGTGTCAATCGGCGTGCAATATTGACCCCCTGAGTGGCACGGCGGAGGTTGTCCCGGTAGTCAATAGGGGGGACCCGAGCGGCTTCGTGTAGCGCCTTGCGGTGCGCGGAGCGAAGCCGCGTGGGCTTGACGTATACGTCAAGCCTGTTGACCCACCGGGGCAAGCGGGCCGCAGGCACGGCCGGCGTCCGGTCAGGAGCGGTTCTTGAAGCGCCAGCTCTCGTTTCGATGATCTCGCAATGGTGGGTCAGGCGGTCGAGCAGCGCGGTGGTCATCTTGGGGTCGCCGAAGACGGAGGGCCATTCGCCGAAAGCGAGGTTGGTGGTGACGATGATCGAGGTGCGCTCGTAGAGCCGGCTCATCAGGTGGAACAGCAGCTGGCCGCCGGCCTGGGCGAAGGGCAGATAGCCGAGTTCGTCGAGGATGACGAAGTCGCGTCGGACGAGTTGGTCCGCGGTACGGCCCTGGCGTCCGGAGCGGAGTTCGGCCTCGAGGTGGTTGACCAGGTCGACGACGTTGTAGCAGCGGCCACGGGCGCCCTTTCTGATACAGGCGCGGGCGATGGCGACGGCGAGATGGGTCTTGCCGGTGCCGCCGACCAGCACGATGTTGCGCTTGCTCTCCAGGAAGTCGCCGCCGGCGAGTTCCTGGATCAGGGGCTCATTGCCCGGGGAAGCGGCGAAGTCGAAGTCGGCCAGCTCCTTGGCCGTCGGCAGCTTGGCGGACGTCATCTGGTACTTGATGGAGCGCGCCTGCTTGTCGGCGACCTCGGTCTGCAGCAGCGTACCGATGATCTGTTGCACCGGATGACGGCGCTTGAGCCCGTCGGCGAGGATGTCGTCGTAGGCGGCGCGCATGCCTGCAAGCTTCAGCGCCGTCATCATCGCCAGCACATCATGACGCTCCATGACCGGCCTCCCTCAGGCGGTCGTAGCGGCGGCAGTCGGCCACCGGCTGGTGGCGAAGCTGCAGGCCCTCGGGCGTTGGGATGGCCGGCGGCGGCTGCTGCTGGCACTGCCGGGCGAGGATGTTGAGCACAACATCAACGCTGCAGGCGCCGCAGGCGAGCGCTTCGGCGCAGGGGCCGCCTCGACCACCTCCAGCCCGTCCTCCAGCACCGCCGCGAGGATCCTCACGAACTGCCTGTCACCGTCGTTGCAACCCGTCAGCCGCGCCCGTATGCGGCCCAGCGCGCCGGGCAGTTGCCAACCCTTGAAAGGCGCGCCATTCCTCAGCGCACCGGGCTTCCGTGTCAGGATCGGCACGTAGTGCCATGGATTGCAGGCGATCTCACCGCGTCCAAGAGCTATACCCGAAAGTTGGTGACGCGATGAATTGAAGGCGGCGTATCCTGGCGATGCCGAGTCGCCGATTCCCATAAGGAAAGGATACGCCATGAGTGAGGATAGAGTTGTTGAGCTTCGCCATCCAGGGTCATTTTCGGAGGATCCCTTGACGTCGGTGTTGCGCTCGGGAGCGCAGCGTCTCTTGGCGCAAGCCGTTGAGATGGAGGTCACGGCCTTCATCGCGGCGCACGGCGATCTGGAGGACGATGCGGGCCGGCGCCGTGTCGTTCGCCACGGTCATCATCGCGAGCGCCGGGTTCAAACCGGCATCGGGCCGGTCGCGGTGCGCTGCCCCAGGGTGCGCGACCGCGGGGGTGCGGGAGAGGCCGGCAAGATCCGTTTCACCTCGGCGATCCTGCCGCCCTACCTCAGGCGGGCCAAGTCGATCGAGGAGCTCTTGCCCTGGCTCTACCTGAAGGGCATCTCGACGGGCGACTTCACCGAGGCCCTGGCCGCTCTTCTGGGGCCGGACGCGCCAGGGCTCTCGGCCTCGACGATCACGCGCTTGAAGGATGTCTGGCGAGGCGAGCTGGCGCGCTGGGAAAAGCGCGACCTCTCGGCCCGGCGCTCTCTCTATTTCTGGGCCGACGGGATCTATTTCCAGCCCCGGATGGAGCACGACAAGCAATGCATCCTGGTCATCATCGGCGCCGACCAGTGGGGCCGCAAGGAACTGCTGGCAATCGCCGACGGCTATCGCGAGAGCGCCCAGTCGTGGCGCGAGCTGCTGCTCGATCTCAAGCGGCGCGGCCTCGAGGTGGCGCCCGAGCTGGCCGTCGGAGACGGAGCGCTCGGCTTCTGGAAGGCCTTGCGCGAGAGCCACGGCACGACGCGCGAACAGCGCTGCTGGCTGCACAAGACCGGCAACGTTCTGAACAAGTTGCCCAAGTCCCTCCAAGCCAAGGCCAAGGGGCACCTGCAGGACATCTGGATGGCCGAGACCAAGGATCGGGCCGAGAAGGCGTTCGACTTCTTCTTGGAGGCCTACGGCGCCAAGTACGACAAGGCCACGGCCTGCCTGGCCAAGGACCGCGCGGGGCTGCTCACCTTCTACGACTTTCCGGCCGAGCACTGGAAGCACCTGCGCACGACCAATCCCATAGAAAGCACCTTCGCAACCGTCCGCCTGAGGACCATCAAGACCAAGGGCTGCCTCAGCCGGACCACGGCGCTCACCATGGTCTTCAAGTTGTGCCAGTCGGCAGCCAGGAAATGGCGGCGTCTCGACGGATCTCACCGCCTCGCCGAGATCGTCGAGGGCGTCAAATTCAAGGACGGAGAAAAGCTGATCGAACGCGCCGCCTGAAAACCACCGTCACCAACTTTTGACAATAGCTCCCGCGTCCAAAGCTCCGGGGGTGTTCGGCAACAGTCTCGCCATCCTGGCGGATGACAATACGATCGGCATAGGCCCGGGCTGTGTCTCGAAAGTGGTGGAAATTTGAGGATGGCGTAATCTCCGGGTGACAAGACAACCACCCAACCGGCGGCTAGCACCGCCAAGGAGATCACGCCATGAAGAACACTACCGAGACTTGCGCGCTTTCGCTACTGGCCAATGACGCCGGCTATGATCCGCTCGAGGACCGGCTGCGGGAGAACATCAGATCCACGATCGAGGCCGTTTTTGAGGAGGAACTTGCGCAGTTTCTCGGGCGCTGCCGATGCGGTCGAGAGGACGCGCTTCGGCAAGGGTATCGGAACGGGCACCGGGAGCGGCAACTGACGGGGACATTCGGGACCGAGAGGGTGAGCGTGCCGCGTGCACGGATCGTTGAGGAAGACGGTCGGGCGTCGGAATGGCGTTCGCGGGCGCTGCCGCGCTACCAGCGGCTGACCAGAAAGGCCGAGGCGCTGATCGCTTCGGTGTATCTGTCCGGAACCAACACGCGGCGGGTGAAACGCGCGCTGTTCGGGCTCTTCCGGGGTGCTGTGAGCAAGGACGTTGTGAGCCGGGCGTGGCGCAAGGTGAAGGTCGATTGGGACGCCTGGTGCAGCCGTGGCCTCGCGGATGAGGATATCTCGTTCGGCTGATCCTTGACGGTACTGTGATCAAGACCCGACTGGATCGCAAGGCCACCAACATCTCGGTTCTCGCGGCTATAGCAGCCCGTTGATTAAGTGGCTTTTTCCGGCTCTCACCCCCAGATGAAGAATGCGGCGGCGAAAGCCGACTGGCCGCTTTGCGAACCCCCCCGTGCCACCAGCATGGCCCCGGTGGGCGTGAGCAGAACGAAAATACCGCCATATCCGCCCGCCACGGCCTCCCGCGGGGTGCCGGCGCCGATGAGCTGGCGCATCAGTAACGATAGATTGTGGCCGGCGACGTGGAGCAGGTATCGCTTGTGCACATTCTCTCGCCCGCGCAGCCAGGTTCGTCGCATGCCGCCACGATCGAGGTTGTGGGCAAAGCAGCGCTCGACGATCTCGGCGCGCAGCTTGAAGGCCTCGCGGGCGACCCCGGACTTGAGCCGCGCACGGTTGTTGGTGACCGCGCGCCGCGCCGCCTCATCACCGTGCCAGCGCGAAAAGCCGGTCTGCTTGGGCGCCGCGATCCGGGTCTTCCAGGGACTGTCGTCCAGAGCCCTCAAGACCGCCCGTGAGTGATAACCTTTGTCGGCGACGCATTCGGCCGGGTCCTCCGACGTCGGTGCCGCATCCACCGCCCCGAGGTTTGCCTCGGCCTTCGCCAGGGTCTTGGAAAGCGTCGTGGTGTCGCCCTCATCGGCCGGGTGCAGCTCGGCCGCCACCACCGCGCCGGTGTCCAGATCCACCGCGTGCTCGGGCTTGTAGGCCAGATGCGTCGTGCCGTCCTTCATCTTGGCGATCTTGGCCTCGGGGTCGCTCTTCGAAACCCAATCCGTGTTGGAAAGCTTCTTGCCCTTGCGCTTCCGCTCCAGACGCGCCAGATCCTCGGCCGTGGGTGTCTCGACGCCGCTTTCCCGGGCCAGGCGCTCCAGCATCTCCCGGTAGCCTTCGCCGTTGGCGCGCCGCACGATGTTCCGCAGCGCCGCGTTGGCCTCCATGGTCGAGGCATCGACGCCGATGCGCTCGCCCTTGATCAGCCCCGCCTCGGCGATCAGCACCAGAACCCAGTCGAAGACCGCCGCGTGGACTTCATGGGGCAGGCGCGTGCGGCTTCGTGACAGCCAGGAATGGTCCGGTACCCGATCACGGCTCCCCAGTCGCAGGAACGCCCGCAGCGAAAGCGAGTCCGAGCAGCGCCACTCCAGACCGCGCTCGCTGTCGATGCCCTCGAAGTAGCCCACCAGGTGCATCCGGAAATAGCGCCCGGGCGGCACCGAGGGCGCGCCCATCCGGGCCGCGTAATAAGGCCGGCAGCTCGCCTCGGCAAAGGCGTCGAAGCCGCCCTCGATCAGCACCGACTGCAGGCGGTCATAAAACACATGACCCGGAGAGCGCGGCATCTCCGACCAGCTCACCATCAGGTCCCCCTGACCAGCCTTCTGCCGTCCCATCGCCATCGGCAAACCCCCCTGCAAATCAGGGAACCAGAGAATCAGATGGCGCCGACTTAATCAACGGGCTGATAGGGGTGCGCCGGGATGGCCAGAAGGTCTTGCTTTCGATCGGGAATATGGGCGGAGAAAGCCAGACGGCGTGGCGCCAGTTCCTCGACGACCTTGATGCGCGTGGACTGAAACGGCCCGGGTTTGTCATCGTCGATGGCGCGCCGGGACTGGAGGCGGCTCTGTCGGCGCTTTGGGGCGATGACCTTCCCGTTCAACGCTGCACCGTGCACAAGCACCGCAACCTTCTGGGTCATGCTCCCAAACACATGCATGACGAGCTGAGCGAAGATTACCGCGATATGATCTATGCCGACACTGCCTCCGAGGTGGAAACCCGCCGCAAGACGTTTGTCCGCAAGTGGCGGCTGAAATGCAGGGCCGTCGCGGACAGCCTCGCAGAAGCGGGCGACAAGCTCTTTACCTTCACGCGCCTGTCCAAGAGCCAATGGAAATCAGCCCGAACGACCAACGCCATTGAGCGTCTCAACGAGGAGTTCAAGCGCCGGATCAAAACACAGACCGTGCTGCCGTGTCCCGAAACAGTGCCGATGCTCCTCTGGGCGCTCCTCGCTTCCGGCCAAATCCAGATGCGCAAAGTCGATGGATGGGAAACCCTCGATCAGCTAATCGCCGACGAAACCCTTGACCGAGCGGCCTGACCGCCGCAAAACTCAGCCCGCTCGGAGAGGCGCCAAAACCAATTTCCACCACTTTCGTGACACAACCTAGGCCCGCACGTCGACCGTCCGCCCGACGGCGCGGGCCGCCACGCTGTAGTGGTTGTTGTCGAAGCGCACCAGACAGGTCTTGGAGACCGATACCTCGGTGGCGTGGAAGCCGTCGAAGGGGCCGCGATAGGCCATCAGGAAGGGCCGCTCCTCCTCGAACACCTGCCACACCGTCTTGCCCTCGATCGTCGGATGCGGCCGCTTCTTGGCGTCCTCGATACACCGATCCATCAGCCACGCGTTGATCTCGGCGTAGGAGCCGCCCCGCGGGATGGGCACGAACAGGCGGCCGCGGACGTCACCCACCTGCCTCTCGACCTGGCCCTTCTCCCAGCCCGCACCCGGAGTGCACGCCACCGGCTCCACCAGATGGTGGGAGCACAGCTCCAGAAAGCGCCGGTTGTAGGCGCGCTCCTTGCCCACGAAGACCATGCTCACCGCCGTCTTCATGTTGTCGTAGATGCCCCGCCGGCAGACCCCGCCGAAGAAGCGGAAGGCGCGCTCATGCGCCTCGAACACCATCTCCTGGCTCTCGCGCGGGAAGATCTGAACCAGCTGCATGCGGCTGTAGCAGAGCCGCATGTGCGCCGCCTTCACCTTGGTCGTCACACCCGACAGGCGCGCGTACTCGTGGCTCCAGTCGAACTGGTAGGCCTCGCCGGGATCGAAGCTCAGCGGCACAAAACCCTGCGACGGCAACAACAGCCGCCACCGCCGACGCCAGGTCCTGGCGTAGCGGCGCACCGCGTCGTAGCCGCCGCCATAGCCCAGAGCCGCAAGGTCTTCATGAATCCGCAGCAGAGAAAAGCGGTCCCGGCGCGGCTTCTTCTCGTTGGCCTCAAGCCGGCGCTCCAACTCCTCCACCCACGGCCCAAGCTTCGGCATCGGCTGGATCTTGCGCGCGTAGCTGTACGAGGTCTCATCGCCCCGTACCACCTTGCGCACCGTGTTCTTCGAAACCCTCAAATCCCGGGCGATCTTCTTGATCGGAACGCCCTTCACCAGATGATCCCGACGGATCCGCGCAATCGTCTCCACAACCAGCATCTCCCCCACCTCGTCTGTCCAAACAACAAGGTGTGTTCAAGAGCACAAAACCAGGGGGGTCAATTTTGGACGCCGATTACCCCACCAAGGGGGTCAATATTCCACGCCGATCAACAGACTTCCGGCTCAAATTCAATGCGGTCCACCAGTTGATCCCGCAGCGAGTCGCTAACCCAAACGTGGAGTTTTGCGGCATGTGCAGGCGGCAGGTCATGTCGGGCTACAACGGGCGCCCTGATTTCTGCAACATCGCGGCACATACCAACCAGTTGATCCATCGTCGACGTGTTAAACTCCGCACGCTCGATTTCAAGCAACGACGTAACGACGCCAAGATCCTTCGTAGCGACGAGGGCTTCGCTGACCGACTCGCCGACTGTCATGCGCTTCGAAATCGCGATCTGATGTTCGCGAGCTCTTTCGACTACGAGCTGCAATAAATCTTTGTCGTTCAGAAGATCGCTATGCGATAGCACCGGATAGGCGACTTCGATCTCATCCCCGGCCAAACGCATAAGAAGATCATTCGGGGCGTCATTCCGTACAGACAGGTGTTCGGCGATTTTCGTACGTATGCTCTTGTCAACGTCGGAGATCAGAGCTTCGATGATGGTGTAAACATGCTCGGCCTCGGTCTGTGACAATTCAATTTGACGTTCGAAAGAGGCGGCGAGAAGATTGTTGATCAATATCTGTCGGTCTGCGTCGCCTTCGCCGCCCTTCAGGTCGCTGAGCATCTTCTGGAGCTCGGCCGAAGCCTGTTCCTTCCTCCCCTCAGCGCCGCTTTCTGTTGCCGGCGGCTCATTTATTTCGCTGGGCATATCGGCCGCACCGTTGTTATTTGATCACGATACCCGAAACTGTAATCTCATTCCAATGGGCCAGATGGAGTCAATCGCTCGCTTCTAAATAGCGTCGGATAGTGATACACGGGATTTCGCCAGCCAAAGCAATTAGCAGCGGTGGCATATTGTGGCCGATACGGTTCAACGCAAGCTGACAACGATCCTCTGCGCCGACGTGCAAGGGATACAGCCACCTCATGGAGGTCGACGAGGAGGCCACGCTTGCGACTCTGAAAGGATACCGAGAGGCAATGACGGGCTTGATGGAACGGCACCAGGGGCGTCTTGTCAGCACGTCGGGCGACAGCGTACTGGGGGAATTTTCCAGTGTCGTAGAAGCGCTGCAATGCGCGGTCGAAATTCAGCGCGAGCTCGCGGCACGTAACTTGTCGCTCGACGGTGACCGGCGGATGGAGTTTCGGATCGGTCTGAACATCGGCGACGTGATGGTCGAAGGGGACGACATCTACGGTGAAGGCGTCAACGTCGCGGCCCGGTTAGAGGAGTTGGCGGAGCCCGGTGGCATCTGCATATCGGGCACGGTTTACGATCAGGTGCATGACAAGCTGACGCTTGGCTACGACTATCTGGGTGAGCGCTTGGTTAAGAACATCTCGAAAGAGGTGCGCGTCTACCGTGTCGCCCTGGGTGAGGCGGACGGTGCCAAGGAAGACCGGTCAAAGATTGAATCGGCTCCCTCCGTACCGAGCCGCACCTCTTCGAGCGAGACTGCAGCTGTTCCGTCGCTGCGCAATTTCTATCAAAGCGTCGCGACGTGCTGCGTCATCGTCCCATTTTTATTTGTTATCGATTGGTGGAGAGGAGGGGGCTGGTGGGTGCATTGGGTGGCGCTCATCGCTGGCTTCGTGCTCCTACTGAAGGGTGTCAAGTTACTGTTTGGTCATGACTCGTCCAACTCGTCGACCGGCACGGTGATGAGGCACCAGTCCGACTGGTCAAACCATCAGGGAGTTATCACCGGCGACTACGTTTACGCGAGGAACACCAATGCAACGGCGACGGTCGGGGGAAGTGTGACGGTGAAACCGGGAATCACGGTGAACTTTAAGGGTGTCATCGGACGAGATCTCGTGATCGAACAGGATGCCATCATCAACTTGCACGGATCGGTAGGCGGCGATGTCCACAACAAGGGGGGCACGCTAAACTGTCGATAACAAACTGAGTTGACCGCTTTATGTACCATATGAATTGACCGCTTCTGTTGTGGTGGTTTGGCTCGGTCGCGTCGAAGCGGGTCACGCGGCCTGGAGCCTGTCGTCGTCGATGGTTTCGCCGTCGGCGCGGTAGCGCGCCAGACACCTGGGTCCGTGGAAGACGGCCAGGTGGCCGTCGGGATATTCGTGCACCCGGGACCTGCGCCTTGACGTAGTGGTGGCGGTGGCGATCGGCCGGGATCTGCAGCGTGCGGTTCTTGTAGCGCACGGTGTTGTCGCCCGCGACGACGCGGTCCTCCTGGGCGCAGAGGATGTCCTCGAGCGTGCCGGCAAAAGCCACGAAGGCCGAGCCGGTGTCCGCGGCCGGGCGGGCGAAGCGGGCGTTGTGCGCCGGCCAGAAGAGCTCCTCGAGAAAGCGATTGGCCTCGGCCATGGTGGCGATCCCGGCGAGGCGCAGCTCCTGGGGCAGGCGCTTCTGCAAGGTCCCGAACATGCGCTCCGAGCGGCCCCGGGCCTGCGGCGAATAGGCCGCGATCAACTCGATGCCGAGCTGCGCCAAGGCCCGGCCGACCTGGGTCGGGTTGTCCTTGTCCACACCGCCGCCTGCCTCGGGCGTGTGCCAGTAGTGCGAGGCCCGATCGGCGTAGAGCGAGCAGAACAGCTCGTTTTCGGCGATCACCTCGCCGAGCCCGCGGAACGTGCTCATCGTGCCCTCCTCGGCAACGAAGAAGCCCGAATAGACCTCCGATGTCGCATCGTCCATGGTCACGATCAGATCCCACCACTGGCCCGCAACCCACTCGTGGCTCGAGCCGTCCTGGTGCAGCATCATCCCCACCACCGGTCGGCGCGGCCGCTTCCGGCGGTGCGCCCCGCGCCTGGGCGCCGGCTTGATCTTGCCGTGCGCCTGCAAGCTCAGGCGAAGCCAGTTGTAGCTCAGCCCGAAGCCATGCTCGCAGACCAGCTTCTCGTGGAAGTGCTTGGCCGTGAAGTCCGGGTAGCGCGTCTCGAACAGCTCCAGCACCCGCATCACCTCGTCCACCGGCGCGCGGCGCGCCGAGACCCGCCCAAGGCGCCGGTCGTACAAACCCTCGGCACCCTCGGCCTCATAGCGCTCCCGCCAGCGCCGGAACGTCCGCTCCGACATGCCCAGGATCTTCGAGGCCTCGGCCTGGCTCAAATCACCCCGATAACAACGTCCGTAGACATCCTCGAACTTCATCAATCTCAGTCCCTGCAACTGCTCCGTCCGGCGCATCCGATTCCTCCAGATTTGGAGGAAATCTAAAACCGGACAGATCATCTGTTACATAGACCGGTCATATCGTGTGTTAGCGACAGGGGGGCACGCTAAACTTGACGTGAAATGTTATGGGCCGCGAAATACAGGGTTAGTCGAAATTAGCCGCAGTCACCAGGCTTCAGCGGTGTAGTTCGTGGCGCATGCCGATCGCACGGCCGGCAATGAGGTCAGGTACGAAACGGTCCACCTTCTCGTCGCTACGCCAATTCAAGATTGTCAGCGGACAGGTCATTGCCTGCATGTTCATCGTGTACCCGAATTCGGGCTCCAGTTCTGAAAGTTTTTCGGCAATGATCGCTACGGCAAGAAACCCGGTCGCCCTGCCGCCCAGCTTTTTGGGGAAGGCGGCACCGAACAAGCCGGCGTCACCCATTTTCTCGATGATTGCACGGGGGAATTCACCGTCGGCCTCGTAGCGTCCAATCTCCGGAGCAATTTCTGACGCGACGAAACGCGCAACCGTGTCGCGAACCCTCTCCAGCTCCTCGGGCAGGTCGAAGTCCATCTCGCCATCCCTTACGATCAAAACATATTCCTGCTAAACGAATAGATCTGCCAAACCGGACGAAAGAAAGCGCACTTGCGCTACGCCGCTTTCTGTCGCTGGCGGCTCATTCATTTCGCTGGCGGAGGGTGCCATGACCGAAGCTTCTGAATCGACCGGCACCCTTGTGGGCGTCAAGGTCATCGATCTCACCCGTGTGCTCGGTGGCCCGTTTTGTACGCAGATCCTGGGCGACCATGGTGCTGACATCATTAAGGTGGAACCGCCGCAAGGCGATGAAGTGCGTGATTGGGGGCCGCCATATCACGAGGGCGACGCGTCTTACTATATCGGCCTCAACCGAAATAAGCGCTCGATCGCGCTCGACCTGGGCCAAGCTGAAGGCCGCGACGTCTTGTTGCGGCTGCTCGACGGCGCGGACGTGCTGATCGAGAACTTCAAACCGGGCAGCATGGAACGCTGGGGGCTGGGATACGACGATACGCTGAAGAGTAGATTTCCCCAGCTCGTCCATTGCCGTATCAGCGGCTTCGGCGCAGATGGCCCGCTCGGCGGATTTGCCGGCTACGACGCAATTGCACAAGCCATGGGAGGGATGTTCAGCGTCAACGGCGATCCGGAATGCGGACCGACGCGGATCGGCGTCCCGCTCGTCGATCTGGGTACCGGTCTCTACGCTGCAATTGCGATTCTGATGGCCTTGATCGAGCGTGGCCGCTCTGGGCTCGGTCAGTTTATCGATATGACGCTCTACGATTGCGCGATCGCGCTGATGCACCCGCATGTCGCCAACTACCAACTCTCAGGAAAGGTGCCGGGCCTAACCGGCAATGCGCATCCAAACATCAGCCCCTACGACAAGTTTCGTACAAAGACGGTCGAGATCTTCCTCGGCATGGGCAATGAGCGTGCCTTCCGGCGCTTGTGCGAGGAGTTGGGCGAGCCGGAATTAGCGGACGACGAGCGGTTTGCCAACAATGCCGAGCGGGTTGTCAATTGCGACGCCCTACGCACAGAACTTGAGCGGCTTCTCGTCGACGAGGACGGGGTTGAAATCTGTGCGCGGCTTCGCGCGGCGGGGTTGGCGGTCGGCCCAGTCCTTGACACGGCCCAAGTGATGGCCGAGCCGCACACGGACCACCGCGGCATGGCCGCCTCGCTCGACTGGTATTCGGGTGCGGCGACGCCGATCAAGTTCTCGCGCACCGCAGGTTCGGTTCGCGCAACACCTCCGAAGTTCGCCGCCGACGCGCGCGAGATTCTGGCGGAATGCGGATATGGCGGCGACGAGATCGAAAGCCTTGCAGCGAGCGGCGTCCTGGTTGAAGAAAAGCGCCGGTAGGCTTCGCTGCAGCGATTTTTGGATGGGAGATTAGGGAATTCGGATGACGAACAGGAATATCCAGGGACCATGAGTCGTCATATGATAGATAGCAAGTCGGTAATCCGCAGCATGGGAAGTGTAATTCCATCATGATCCAGATAAAACGCCGTCGTCTTTTCTCCCTAGCCCTTGGCGCGGTCATCGGCTGGGCCTCCAGGGGGTGGGTGACCACCGCCGTTGCAAATACGATCGAGCTGGCGCAGGCCGTCAGCAAGCTCACGAAGATCGGCGATATTCGCGACCTGCGCCGTTCAGGGTTCGGTACGCCGCCTGAACGCGCGCGCGGCAGTCAGTACGCGAGACGCTGTCTATCGCAACGAAGTGATGGAGACGGTCGCGGGCGGCGCAATGCGCATTCGGTTTGACGATGCGACCTCGCTGCGGATCGGTTCGGAGAGTCTGGTCTCGCTCGACGAATATGTTTACGCGCTGTTCAAGCGCTCGAAGATGACGCTCACCCTGTCGAAGGGCATATTCCGTTTTGTCACCGGAAAGATGAGCAAGCGGGCCTATCGCATCGTCACGCCGACAGCGACGATCGGTGTTCGCGGCACCGACTTCCTGGCAACCGTTACCGATGTCAGCACCCTTATCGATCTTTACGAAGGCGAGATCGAGGTGGAGGACACGCGCGGCGCCGATGCGCCGGCGCCGGTTGTGGTCGCTGCCGGCCAAAGCATCACGGTCAGCACGGCAAGCACCACACCAACGATCGGTGTTGCAGCGCCGCCGAGCGATCCTGCGTTGGCCGGCGACGTTGTCGATGATGAAGACAGTACTGGTTCAGCCGCAGGTACGGAGGGCCTCGGCGGCGAGGGCGGTGAATCGGGCGGAGAGTCGGGCGGAGAGTCGGGCGGGTGTTTCCCGGCTGGCACGAAAGTCACGTTGGCTGACGGTAGCATGAGAAACATCGAAGACATTGAGGTCGACGACCTAGATCTCGCGTTCGACTTTGACACCAATCAAGCGACGCCGGCCAGAGTGTGCGAACCGATGGCGCCGGTGCGCGAAGGCTTCTACGTGCTGAACGACGGCCTGCTGTGATTGACCGACAACCACCCGGTCTTCGTCATGAGGGATGGCAGAGAATATTGGGCCTCTCAGAACCCCGACTCGACCATGCGGGAAACCTCCCTCGACGACGTGCAGTTGCTCGAAGAAGGCGACGAAGTTCTCGTTCTGCACGTGCATGCCTTACAAGAAATTACCGTGCACGAATTTGGCTTGGGTTCACAAGGCAGGTTGGGCCGAGACTCCCTCACAACGCGCTTCGCCCTCATCGAGACGATCCGTTATGTCGAGGGAGCGGTTCAAACCGACAACCTTAAATCGGTTGCAGGCTTGCACAACTTCTTTGCAGACCGTGTCCTGGTTCACAACAAGACCGACTAGTCGATCAGGCCAAGCCCCCGCGCTAGCTCGGACTCCTGGAGCGAGCGATTTAGGTCGGGTGATGCTTGCCCGTTGCCGCTTGCGGGCACTCAGGAATGGGTTAGCCTGACAAATCGCTGTTCAAGTATTTCGCTGCCCCACTGATCGCCCAAATACTCTTCGGCCAGCACAAATCCGTTTCGCTCGTACAGACTTCTTGCTGCGTCCAATCCTTTGAATGTCCACAAATGAACTTCCGGAAACCCACGGTCATTACAGTAATCAACGACCTGCCGGATCAGCCGCTTCCCCAACCCGGCGCCTCGCACCCGACTTTCGACGATGAACCATCTTAGATGCGCCACATTGTTTCCAAGATCTTCGCCATCTATGGCAACGCTGCCTACGATTTCTCCATCAGACTCCGCGGACCAAATTTCGTTTTCGGGTTTAACAAGGCGAGTCACAAACTCGGGCAGATCACCGGCGACTTTGGTTTCGAAGGGGGCGCCAAATCCAACAAGCTTGCTGTAGCTGGTTGCATGCATCTCGACAATGCGTCCGATCAGACCAGGCTTATAACCTGTGGATATCGTCGGCTGACTGTGAGCCTCCGCAGTTTCGCCAGCGTTCCGGCTTGCGCGAAGTGCCGCCGAATAGGTTTCAAGTCCCGAGAGAATGTTCCTCTGCGCGTTTTGATCGATGAGAGAGAGCGCTCCGGCGACTTGCTGTTCCGCAAAGCCTGTGATCGACGCCAGCGTTTTGTTTCCTTTCCGGGTGAGTTGAAGATACTTGATGCGGCGATCCCGCTTCGACCGCAGCTCACGCACCACGCCGCTGACGTCCAGTGACCTGACCAAACGGCTGATCGTCGATTTCTCCAAGAGAAGTCTGGCCCCAAGATCCTTGGCAGATAGTTTGCCGGCCGCGCCAATCTCAATGATGGCGTGAACGGCGGAAGGCGGCAGATCCGTCCCAGCCAATGTCCGGTTCATGAATCCAAGTTCACGAACCAGATCGCGTGAAACCGAGCGGACCTTGGCGACGAGGGCGGCCGATACCTGTTGCATCACGCATCCGACTTAAAGGTTGTATGATACAACAATATCGGAAGAGAATTGATGTTGCAAGTGACCAACCAACGACGAGATAGTGCCGGACGACAGACTGATCGTGTTCGCGCGCTTCGAGCTAAATGTGGACGTCCCTTTGCTTCATCCCGACGGTCCGCGCGTCAGCAGAAATGGATATTGGAATTGGACGACGTTTTTGTCGCCGAAGCGCACCTGCAAACCGTGGTGCCGGAAAACGGCTCGTAAGACCAGTCCTGAATGGGACCGAATAGTAAATCTCGGCGGCGCTGGCGGCCGGCGCAGGTGAGCCGCCGCTTCAATCCGTTCGGGCTCGTGTCTGAATGACTCTCGAAAACGGCCTCGTTCAGTCCGGAATAATGGCACCGCTATTCGATGCGCCGCTCGGCGCTAGATTGACTGGTCACGAATGGGCGTACCGCGCTAGTCTGAATCACCATTCTCGGCACTGCGGCTCAGATCGCTCGGCCGGCAACCAACCAAGGGAGGGGAAAATGGCCGATTGGAATATTTCCGAGGAAGCGACGGCGCTTCTAAATGACGCCCACGTCTGGGACATGACAATTCCGTGGGGGTCACGGGGCGGACCGGCATCCCAAGAATTTGTACTCACCCGTGCAGCCGAACACGGCTACACGCTGGCATCGCTCACCATCTCGTCCGATTGGTTCGGAATGGCCGATACGATCAAGTCCATCGCCGTCCAGCGCGAGTTCTTCTTCGAGAATTCCGACAAGTACGTGCTCGTCGATACGTTTGCGGATATCGAGCGCGCCAAGAAGGAAGGCAAACTCGCCATCGTCCTGCACTTTCAGGGCACCAACCCTGTCGGGGGCGATGTCAAGATGATCGAGGTCTACCACAGGCTTGGCGTTCGACACATGCTCATGGCTTACAACATGAAGAATCTCGTCGGCGATGGCTGCATGGAGCGCACCGACGACGGCTTGAGCCGGTTCGGCGTGGCGCTGGTCGAGGAGATGAACCGCGTCGGTATGATCGTCGACGTTACGCACACAGGCCATCGCACGTCCATGGATGCTTTTGAGGCCTCGAACGCGCCGGTCATATTTTCGCACTCGAATCCGGCGGCCGTGTGGGACATCCCGCGCAACGTCAAAGACGAAGCAATGAAAGCCTGCGCCAAGACCGGCGGCGTGATGTGCATCAACGGCGTCGGCGTCTTCATGGGTGATAACGACGGGTCGGCGGCGATGATGCTGAAACACATCAACTATGCCGCGGAACTGATCGGCCCGGAAAATGTGGGGATCGGCACTGACTACGTGTCGGACGGATGGAGCCGCGAGCCGTTCGAGGCGAGGGCGGCGACTCCCACAGATCCGGCGGTCGGCGCGCGACAGACTTCATTCGGTGGCCGCTTCAACCAGATGGATTTGCATCAGGCGGCGCACCTGCATGCCTCAGGCGGAGACTCCATCGGACCCGATTGGCGCGACATCCATTATATCGGGCCGGAGCAGATGCCGGAACTGACTGAACTCATGCTCAAGCATGGCTACAGCGAGAAGGAAGTTCGCGGCATCCTCGGCGAAAACATCATGCGGGTCGCGAAACAAATCTGGAACTAAGTCGACGAGCTCGGCCAGCGGCAACGCGCCACAGCTGAGCCCGTATATTTCCGCTCAGGGGTCAGATGGGTACGCCGCCCTCGGTCGTCACGCGATAGCATAATCGGCGGCCGTTTTGATCCGGAAAGATCGAAGCGCGGTGCATCGTGCAGCGGTTGTCCCAGAGTATGGCGTCGCCGGGACGCCAGTGGTGGCGGTAGACAAACTGTGGCTGCGTCGCGAACGATTTGAGGTCGTCCAAAAATGCAACCCCTTCTTCCTGTGGCATTCCCTCGACCGACACTTCGCGCGTGTCGGGAATGCCGATGAATAATGCCTTTTGCCGAGTTTCGGGATGGATGCGCACGAAGGGATGCGTGACGTCGCGCAGCTCGTGCGTCTCGCTCCCAAAGACTCGCGCGTGAGTCGTGGGCGAGAAGTCATGTGCATGCTGCTGCATCGTTTTGAAGTAGCTGTAAGTCCAGCGACGTCCTTCCAGCTTTATTTTCATGTCGTCCGGCAACATGTCGTAAGCCATAGTTGTATTGGCATATTGGGTATCGTCGCCACCTTCCTCGGGGACTTCTTCGGCATAGAAGAATGACGCGCCGGAAGGCTCAGTCATAAACGAGAAATCGCTGTGCCATGCGTCGCCGAAACTGCGGTCCGGTCGCGCACCAAGATCCTTTCCGTCGACGATGATGTTGGAGAACACACTCACTTCCGGGTGCTCCGGAATCCGCGGGCGGGCGATTGGGCTAACCGTGAGCCTGCCGAATCTCTGTGCGAATACCGTTTGTCGCACCACGCTTAGGTTCTGATCTCGGAATAGAAGAATCTTGTAGTGCAGCCACCTATCGCGAATTTCGGCGATCGTCTCGTCGGAATGGTCAGCGGCGACGTTGACGCCAAGGACTTCGGCTCCAAGAGCCTCGCTAAGTGGCCTAAATTCGATTGTCATGATCTGCCCCCACTCGACGAACTAACGTCACCTATGTTCGGCTTCCGGCCGACAAATAATACGCCGACGTAGAGTTGCTAAACCTACAAGAAGAGTATCCGGGGACTTCAGTTGGTAAAACAAGTTTCTCACTGCCGTCTTCACGCGCGACCGGGACGGGGCCCTCCAATCCACCGCATTCGCGGTCAGTAATCCGTCGTGCTACCAATGTTGGTGATCGGGAAGGGTAATCCGGATACATAGGTTGGTATGAGCAAGACTACGGGTAACGTGCTTTTCATAACGGCGGATCAGTGGCGAGGCGAATGTCTCTCTGCGCTGGACCATCCGACCGTCAAGACACCGCATCTGGACGCCTTGGCGGCGGAAGGCACTTTGTTTCGCCGCCACTACTCGCAGGCGACGTCATGCGGGCCGGCACGCGCCAGTCTCGACACGGGACTCTATCTTCACAATCACCGCTCGGTGATGAATGGCACGCCGCTCGATGACCGCCATGCAAACTTCGCGCGCGAGGCACGCAGGGCAGGCCATGATCCCGTCCTATTCGGTTTTACCGATATCAGTGTGGATCCGCGTGGCCGGGACGCAGACGATCCCGAACTCAGAACGCGAACCGGGATGCTGCCGGGGTTGAGGCCAGTGGTTCGCATGGACGCGGACTTCCGTCCATGGATCGAGGCGTTGCGGCAACGGGGATACGCCGTCGAAGACGGCCCTCAATCGCTTTTTCGACCCGAGCGCGAGGGGATCGATCCAGAGCTCGGTCTTACCTTTGCGCCGACTTGGTATCGGGCGGAAGACAGCGGCCCGGCCTTTTTGACCGACGCAGCGATTAGCTACATCTCGGCCCAGGACGCGACACCCTGGTTCGTCCACATTTCTCATCGCTCGCCGCATCCCCCCTTCATCGTGCCGGAACCCTATAATTCACTTTACGATGCCGCCCAGATTCCATTGCCGATTCGCCACGCGACGCCGGAGCAAGAAGCCAAGCAGCATCCCTGGACCCGCTTTTACCTCTCAAACCAACTGGATGCGCCCTATACCTATGGCGTATCTCGCGCGGATTATCTCGAGATTGATGAGCACGAAATCCGTCAGATCAAGGCGACCTATTACGCCATGATGACGGAAGTTGATGCGCAAATCGGCAGATTGATCGCGCATCTGAAAGAGAGCGGAGCCTGGGAGCGAACTCTCATCGTCTTTACTTCGGATCACGGCGAGCATATAGGCGACCATTGGATGATGGCGAAGTTCAGCTACTACGAGCAGACCTACTTTATTCCCCTGATTATCCGTGACCCGGCCGCGGCGAACGGTCCTGGATGTGGCAAATCGATCGATGCCTTCAGCGAAAATATCGATGTCATGCCGACAATCCTGGAATGGCTCGGTCTTGAGATACCTATAGCTTGCGACGGCGAGTCGCTCCTCCCATTCTGTCAGGGTCAGGACGTCCAGGATTGGCGCACCGAGGCGCATGCGGAGTTCGATTTCCGCCATTTCCCCGGGCTTGACGGCGGCCGAGCATTGGGACTGACTCCCGATCAATGCACTGTCAACCTGATCAGGGACCGGCGGTACAAATACGTCCATTTCACCGGCCTTCCGCCGTTATTTTTTGATCTCGAGAATGACCCTCACGAATTTCGCAATCTCGCCGGAGACGCCGCCTGTCACGGACTGGTGCTCGAATATGCGCAGAAAATGCTCAGTTGGCGCATGAACCATGACGAACGGACCCTCGCCAACACGCGTGTCGGGCCTGACGGCGTTGTCGAACACCGCCCGGCCACACGACGCTGAAGACAAGCGGACACCCTCCTTAGCAAGCTGTACAGTGCTGAATTACCGGCAGGCAAATCCGACGTCAACCGGAGTAGCTCGTTGTGAAAGTCGTTCTGATCAATCCGTATGAAATTGGGCGTCAGCCGTTCGGTCTGGCCGAACCCACGGCGATGCTGCAGGACATCGGTTGTACGGTTGATTGCGTCGACCTCTCTATCCAAATGCTCGAGTCTGACGTTTTGCGGGGCGCAGAATTAATTGGCATCTATGTGGCGATGCACACCGCGACCCGTATTGCTCTGGAAGCGCTTCCTCGCATCCGCGCGATGGCGCCAGGCGCGCATATCTGCGTTTACGGACTCTACGCGCCGATGAACGAGTCGCTGTTCCGTGGTCTTGGGGTGGGTACTGTGCTCGGCGGAGAGTTCGAAGGCGGATTGCTTTCGACGGTTGAGCGGTTGCGAACAGGCAAGGGCGCTGTCCAATCAGAACCCTTGGTCGATCTTTCAAGAATTGCGTTTGTCGTGCCGGATCGCACGAAACTACCGGACCTTTGTGAATATGCGCATCTTGAGATGCCAGATGGCACGCCCCAGGTTGTCGGCTTTATCGAGGCCTCGCGCGGCTGCAAACATGTGTGCCGCCATTGCCCCGTCGTCCCGGTATACGAGGGCCGCTTCAGAATCGTTCCGCGTGAGGTGATCCTAGCCGATGCCCGCAACCAGATTGCGTCCGGCGCTCAGCATCTTTCGTTCGGCGATCCCGACTTCCTGAATGGCCCGACCCATGCCATCAAAACCGTTCAAGAGATCCATGAGGAATTTTCGAACATCACCTACGATGCGACGATCAAGATCGAGCACCTTCTAAAGCATCGTGAGCTGCTGCCAATTCTCAAGGAGACCGGCTGCATATTTGTAACGTCCGCCGTCGAATCGGTTGACGACCGCATCCTCGAGTTCTTGGACAAAAACCACACCAACGCGGATTTCGGCGAGGCGGTGCACGTGTTGCGAGAGGTGGGGATTGACTTGGCCCCGACCTTTCTACCCTTCACGCCATGGACCACGCTGGGCGGCTATGTTGCGTTGTTAGAGCGCCTGGTGGAGCTGGGGTTGTCGAACAACATCAATCCGATTCAGTTGGTCATCCGCCTACTGATTCCGCAAGGCTCTTACCTCTTCAAACTGCGGGGGTTCGAAGACATCGTCATGCCCTTCGATCCCGAACGGCTGGGATACCCGTGGAGCCACGCGGATCCACGGGTGGATCGTTTGCAAGCGGATCTCGAGGCGTTTGTTGCGGAGGCCGATCAGAAGGAGTTATCCCGACGCGACATCTTCACGCAGATTTGGGAATTTGCGCACCTGGCGATCGACGTGAAGCCGCCACCGCTCTGTGCCGATTTCATGGGGCCGGCTGTGCCACAGATGTCGGAGCCATGGTATTGCTGCGCCGAGCCGACGAACCTGCAACTCAGCGACTTTTAGTCTTCCGACATGGACCGCCAGGACGAACGCGCAATCGAATGGGGTTGTCAGGCGGCGCGCGGTGCCCGTATTCAGATGCGATCCGCAACTCATCCCGCTCGAGACATGGGCGAAACTCGCGAGCAAAACCACACCACTATCTTGAATCCCGCAGACGTGGGCATGGCCGCAGTTTGACGCAGTGCCATGTTTGATGTCGTGAGCGGCAGGCGGCGCGTTACTTCAACATCTTAACGTCTACAGAATCGGCACGCCCATCAACGGTCTTGAGGTGATAGTCATCACCAGACTTATGGAACACCTCCCAACAGGCTTCCCCACTTCACGAGGATTATCCGCTTCCGTCGGTCAATCCGCAATTATGAGCGAGAAGTTCCAAGATCTCATCGGTCGATCTTACATGGCAGCAGTAGTTGTCAAGGTGCTCGACGACGTACTGATGAGCGCTCGGCATTATCGTTGCGCAACAATCTTCCGCCATAAGCATTCGGTAGTCGAGGTCGGCGCCATTTCGTAATGCGGCCTCGATGCAACCATTCGTCACGACTCCCGTCGTGACCAACGTCGTGATGCCCATATTGTGAAGAAGGTGGTCGCAGTTTGTAGAAATGAAGATGCTCTGACCTGTTTTGACGAGCACGATGTCGCCCTTTTGCGGGGCGATTTCCTCGAATATCTCAGACGCTTTATCGTCCACCGTGTTTATGAGGTTTGTCCTGTGGCGCCATGTCTGGTCTGATCCGTCACCGCGTAACGACGCGCAAATCGTATAGATGATGGGCTGGTTAACGCGTCGAAATACCTCCGTCAGCCTGCCAATGTTGGGCACAACCGTGTCATTTACCCGGTTGAAATAGTATTCCAGATCGTCACCCGCACCGGCATCAACGATCTTCTTACAGAGACCATAGTCAGGTGATGCCTGCTGATAGGTCATGTCGATAACCAGAAGAGCTGTTTTATCAATTTCCACCGGAAATTCCGGAAGCTGAATATCAGCCGTCAACCATGGATAAGATCCGCAACTTCCGGAAGCTGAATATCAGCCGTTGTCAACCATGCTCTCCAACCCTCGCCTTTCATAAGATCCGCAACTTCCATGGCATTCTCCCTTTCTCTAGCTCCTAGAGTTAACTAAACCGCGCGGCGGCGACCGCCGTTCCGGCCGGATCGAGGCGCAGGCTGATCTTCTGATGCGCGCCATTGAGGAGACACCTGACATCACGTTGATGGAACTGCGCGAGAAGCTAATCGCCGAGCGGGGCGAGAGCTTTGCAATCAGCATTCTCCACGCTTTCTACCGCCGCCACGAGGTGACGTTTAAAAAAGACTGCCTACGCCAGTTAACAAGAGCGCGAGGATGTGAGAATCCGCATAACCTGACCAAGCCAGTTGTCGCGACGAAGCAATAGGCCGATCCAAGGGTAACCCACGAGACCTGCCTGCGTCCGCTTTGGGTTGGATGCAGACATATCCATGCGTCATATTAAGATATTGTTCTTAACTAGAAGCGAACCGATGAATTGCGCATCATGGTTTGCTCCAATGTTAGACGAGGAAATTCACGGCAAGGTACTGATCCGGAGTCGGCGTGCGTCAGTTGACGAAAGTCCGCCCTAATGGCCTTGCGAACGCGGTCAGATGGCATTACCGGACTGTCACGCAGCTGCGGAGGTTAATATATTCCAGTAACCAAGAATGTTGGCTACTGTCACCTTCGAATCAGAGGATTTATGGGAAATCTCGGTAGAGAGGTTCCGGTGCAATGACTACGTTGTCATTGGAATTCGATAGCCTGCAGGCCCACGACACTGCGGTCGGTTGGACCAAAAGGTTGCGTCGGCGCGGCCAATTCGGTGTTGCGGTCGTTCGCTCACAGATTAATTTTTATTATTTCTGGGAGAAACGCTGGTTCTTCATCGCCATGGCGATCGGCGCCACCATGCTGTCGCTACCCCTACCAGACGGTCTCAGCCGCGCAGCCATGATCGTGCTTACCATGTCGACGGTTGCGACGATCCTGTTCGTTACCGAGCCGATACCGCTGCCGACGGTAGCCCTGCTGATCATTGTCGGCCAAGTGACCCTGCTGGGGTTGGATTCGACTGTGGTGGCAAGAAGCCTGATGACCGATTCCGTGTTGTTTATCATGGGCTCGCTGATGCTCGCGGTGGCGGTCGTAAAGCAACAGCTAGATAAACGCATCGCATTTGCGATCGTTCGGATGACCGGGACCAAGACAACGAACATTTGTTTCGGAATCTCAGTAGTATCGGGATTGCTGGCCTCGTTCATCGGTGAGCATACGGTGGCGGCGATGATGCTGCCGGTCGGCATAACTCTGATCCAGTTGACCTCTGACGACCCGCGCAAGGTTCGCAATTTGGCCGCGGTACTGCTGTTCTCGATCGCCTATGGATGTGCCGTTGCTGGCATCGGGACACCGTCGGGTGGCGCCAGGAACGCCATTATGATCGGTTACTGGAAGGAGTTCTTCTACGATCCGCTAAACCCGGATACACGCGTATTCCTAATCGACTACTTGACCTGGATGGTCTACGCCTACCCGATATTCCTCTTGCAACTGCCGTTGGTCACGACGGTTCTTCTGCTGACATTCAAACCCGAACATCGAAACCTCTCACGCGCCGTCGCCAAGCTGCGTAATCAAGTCAAGCTGCAGGGCCCCATGAAGCCCAGCGACTGGCTGGCCATCAGTTTCTTTTTCGCAGTTCTCCTTGGCTGGATATTCCAGTCCGGCGAATTCGGTATGGGGACCATTGCCGTCGCCGGCGCTTGCCTGTTCCTAATTGCTGGACTTGTTCGTTGGGAAGACATCAATTCCGGCGTCAACTGGGGAGTCGTGCTGCTCTATGCGGCGGCGATCTCATTGGGCGTGCAGATGAAGGAGACGGGTGCTGCCCAATGGCTGGCCGAGCATTTCCTGTCGCTGATGATACCGATTGGCGCCGATCATGGCGTCGGCCTGTGGGCGGCTATATCGGTCCTAACCACTTCGGTCACCAATACCATGTCAAATGGTGCCGCCGTCGCAGTGCTCGGACCGATCGTCCTTAACGTTGCCAGTGTGGCCGGCGAAAACCCGAATCGTGCTTGGCTTTATTACCGCGATATCGTCGGCCTTCGCTTATTTGACCGTGGTCGGCACGCCAGCCTGCACCATCGTCTACGCGTCGGGCTATCTGAAGGCCTCGGATTTCTTCAAGGTTGGATGGCGGATGGTCGTGCTTTCGACGACATTGATGCTCGTCGTCGCAGTCCTCTATTGGCCTCTTCTCGGAGCATAGAACAGCGATGGCCTGGTGGAACCGCAAGCAAACTCCGCTCCCCCCGGTCGATGTCGATGCCGACCGCGACTTAGAGGAGCTCCGAGAGTGGCGCCGCAACCGATTTCGTATTCTCGTCTGTATCGATGGGTCCGACGAATCTTACGAGGGGCTTCGATTCGCCAGCGAGATCGGCAGCGGAGACGAATGCGACATCATCCTTCTGTATGTGCGGAAGATCGATCAGGGCTTGCGGTCGGGCGGATTGGAAATGCGGGTGACGCGGGCAAACATGCTGGAATGGGACCTGGAATTGCCGGAAATCCAGCATCTGAAACGTGGCCGGGACATGTTGATCAGCGAAAGCGAATTGGCCGACGAGTGGACGGCGATCCCTAGCCATAGGGACATACGTGGCGATCCATTGGGCGACAACAAGATTGAATACCGCAACGAGAAAGGTAAGAGCATCGTCTTGAAACTGAAGATGGCGCCCGACACGGCAAGCGGCATCCTCGATCAATATGAGCTCGGGCCCTACAATTTGATGATCATAGGCAGGCCAAGCCGCTGGCGCGGTGAGTTCCGTTCCCTTCTTCGAATGAGCGTGGTCCAGAGGGTCGCCATGCTGGCGCCGTGTTCGGTCCTTGTCGCGCGCGAGCGGGCGGGCAAGAACGGATTCCTGCTCTGTAGCGATGGTTCCGACCAGTCCCTCGACGCGGTGCGGCGGACCGCGGTGCTGGCCCAACACTGCGGCAGACCGGTAACGTTGTTAAGCGTGGCAAATGTCGACGAGGATCGCAGCGAGGTCGATGCCGAGCTGCAATCGGCACGCGCGATGCTGGAAGACATGGGGGTCGAGACGCCTGCAACTCTTAGCGACGTCGGCGACCCGGTGCGACGCATCGTCGAAATAGGCAAAGACTTCGAGTTGATCACCGTTTCCGACACCCGAAATTCGCGGCTTAAGCTTCTGTTCACGCACAGCGTCGCCTTTGGTGTCATGGGGGCGGCGGCGAGTTCCGTTCTCAACGTCAAGTAAGAGCCTCAACTTCCTATTCGGTGAGACTTCCGTCGGGTCCGAAGATGTTCGCCGAAGGCCACTAAAGACGATTTCCGACCTCGTGAAGATTGTCCGCTAATAGCCAGAAGCGGACATTATCTGCGGTTATCGTACACTGACAGGCAACGATCCCGTTTGCTTGGCACAAACCCATTTTCGGATTGGCAAAGTGAGAGAGTATTTGAAATGGAAGGTGGCGCGTAATGGGGCGGCGTGAACCTCCGGCGGGTGTGGCCGCACTGCCACCGCGGATGTCAGGCAATCCCGATTATTTTCGGCGGGTCGACGAGTCCGACGACCGGGACTTTTATGTCATGCCCCGGCTGGTCATCCACGTGGACGAGCACGGGAGCGCCGCGTTGACGGAATTCTATGGCCGCGTGTTGAAGTCCGGCGCCCGCGTCCTCGACCTCATGTCCGCCTACCGCTCCCACCTTCCCGACGACGGGGAATACGCCAGGATTGTCGGGCTCGGCATGAACATCACCGAGCTTCTCGAAAACACGGCGCTCGGGGGCGGAGTAGTTCAGGACCTCAACCGCTTGCCCGCGCTCCCCTTCGCCGATGACAGCTTCGATGCCTGCCTGATCTCGTTTTCCATTCAGTACCTTACCCAGCCCGTCCGGGTGCTGGCCGATGTCGCCCGGGTGCTCCTGCCCGGCGGCGCCATTTACGTCGCCTATACCAACCGCGTGTTCCCCACCAAGGCGGTGGCCGTCTGGCGAGCTTGCTCGGATGCTGAGCGGACCCAGCTTATCGGTGGCTACCTCGCCGAAGCGGGGGGCTACACCGACTTCACGGCCGAGCGGCTGGTGGAAGGAGGCACCGGCTTCGATCCCTTGTACGTGGTCTCGGTGAGAAGGGTGTGAGGGGGTGGAACAGACTCATAAACGGACATTAAAATTTCGCCGCATAATGTCTGCTTTTAGCCATTGGTTGTGTCTCGAAAGTGGTGGAAATTGGTTTTGGCGCTTCTCTGTCAATCGGCGTCCAAAATTGACCCCCTATCGGCGTGCAATATTGACCCCCTGAGTGGCACGGCGGAGGTTGTCCCGGTAGTCAATAGGGGGGACCCGAGCGGCTTCGTGTAGCGCCTTGCGGTGCGCGGAGCGAAGCCGCGTGGGCTTGACGTATACGTCAAGCCTGTTGACCCACCGGGGCAAGCGGGCCGCAGGCACGGCCGGCGTCCGGTCAGGAGCGGTTCTTGAAGCGCCAGCTCTCGTTGCCGGTCTCGATGATCTCGCAATGGTGGGTCAGGCGGTCGAGCAGCGCGGTGGTCATCTTGGGGTCGCCGAAGACGGAGGGCCATTCGCCGAAAGCGAGGTTGGTGGTGACGATGATCGAGGTGCGCTCGTAGAGCCGGCTCATCAGGTGGAACAGCAGCTGGCCGCCGGCCTGGGCGAAGGGCAGGTAGCCGAGTTCGTCGAGGATGACGAAGTCGCGTCGGACGAGTTGGTCCGCGGTACGGCCCTGGCGTCCGGAGCGGAGTTCGGCCTCGAGGTGGTTGACCAGGTCGACGACGTTGTAGCAGCGGCCACGGGCGCCCTTTCTGATACAGGCGCGGGCGATGGCGACGGCGAGATGGGTCTTGCCGGTGCCGGTGCCGCCGACCAGCACGATGTTGCGCTTGCTCTCCAGGAAGTCGCCGCCGGCGAGTTCCTGGATCAGGGGCTCATTGCCCGGGGAAGCGGCGAAGTCGAAGTCGGCCAGCTCCTTGGCCGTCGGCAGCTTGGCGGACGTCATCTGGTACTTGATGGAGCGCGCCTGCTTGTCGGCGACCTCGGTCTGCAGCAGCGTACCGATGATCTGTTGCACCGGATGACGGCGCTTGAGCCCGTCGGCGAGGATGTCGTCGTAGGCGGCGCGCATGCCTGCAAGCTTCAGCGCCGTCATCATCGCCAGCACATCATGACGCTCCATGACCGGCCTCCCTCAGGCGGTCGTAGCGGCGGCAGTCGGCCACCGGCTGGTGGCGAAGCTGCAGGCCCTCGGGCGTTGGGATGGCCGGCGGCGGCTGCTGCTGGCACTGCCGGGCGAGGATGTTGAGCACAACATCAGCGCTGCAGGCGCCGCAGGCGAGCGCTTCGGCGCAGGCCGCCTCGACCGCCTCCAGCCCGTCCTCCAGCACCGCCGCGAGGATCCTCACGAACTGCCTGTCACCGTCGTTGCAACCCGTCAGCCGAGCCCGTATGCGGCCCAGCGCGCCGGGCAGTTGCCAACCCTTGAAAGGCGCGCCATTCCTCAGCGCACCGGGCTTCCGTGTCAGGATCGGCACGTAGTGCCATGGATTGCAGGCGATCTCACCGCGTCCAAAGCTCCGGGGGTGTTCGGCAACAGTCTCGCCATCCTGGCGGATGACAATACGATCGGCATAGGCCCGCACGTCGACCGTCCGCCCGACGGCGCGGGCCGCCACGCTGTAGTGGTTGTTGTCGAAGCGCACCAGACAGGTCTTGGAGACCGATACCTCGGTGGCGTGGAAGCCGTCGAAGGGGCCGCGATAGGCCATCAGGAAGGGCCGCTCCTCCTCGAACACCTGCCACACCGTCTTGCCCTCGATCGTCGGATGCGGCCGCTTCTTGGCGTCCTCGATACACCGATCCATCAGCCACGCGTTGATCTCGGCGTAAGAGCGGCCCCGCGGGATGGGCACGAACAGGCGGCCGCGGACGTCACCCACCTGCCTCTCGACCTGGCCCTTCTCCCAGCCCGCACCCGGAGTGCACGCCACCGGCTCCACCAGATGGTGGGAGCACAGCTCCAGAAAGCGCCGGTTGTAGGCGCGCTCCTTGCCCACGAAGACCATGCTCACCGCCGTCTTCATGTTGTCGTAGATGCCCCGCCGGCAGACCCCGCCGAAGAAGCGGAAGGCGCGCTCATGCGCCTCGAACACCATCTCCTGGCTCTCGCGCGGGAAGATCTGAACCAGCTGCATGCGGCTGTAGCAGAGCCGCATGTGCGCCGCCTTCACCTTGGTCGTCACACCCGACAGGCGCGCGTACTCGTGGCTCCAGTCGAACTGGTAGGCCTCGCCGGGATCGAAGCTCAGCGGCACAAAACCCTGCGACGGCGACAACAGCCGCCACCGCCGCCGCCAGGTCCTGGCGTAGCGGCGCACCGCGTCGTAGCCGCCGCCATAGCCCAGAGCCGCAAGGTCTTCATGAATCCGCAGCAGAGACAAGCGGTCCCGGCGCGGCTTCTTCTCGTTGGCCTCAAGCCGGCGCTCCAACTCCTCCACCCACGGCCCAAGCTTCGGCAGCGGCTGGATCTTGCGCGCGTAGCTGTACGAGGTCTCATCGCCCCGTACCACCTTGCGCACCGTGTTCTTCGAAACCCTCAAATCCCGGGCGATCTTCTTGATCGGAACGCCCTTCACCAGATGATCCCGACGGATCCGCGCAATCGTCTCCACAACCAGCATCTCCCCCACCTCGTCTGTCCAAACAACAAGGTGTGTTAAAAATCACAAACCCAGGGGGGTCAATTTTGGACGCCGATTACCCCACCAAGGGGGTCAATATTCCACGCCGATCAACAATCGAGGCGGTACTCGTCTCTGATGGCACATGGACGTTTACCCATAAGGATGGACGTCGATATTAGCGGCCAGCTAGGAGTTGACCCCGCCGTCGGTCGTCGACACCGGACGCGACCGTCCCAACCGAACCACCGTCAAGATAGCGGCCAACATAAAGGCGGCAATTAGCCAGAACATCCAGCGCGCCGGCATTGTCGAGGATCCAACCGAAGATCACCGGGGTCACCACACCGCCGACCAAGAACGCGGTTGAGAGGAAACCGAACACCTTGCCGGTGTCGCCGGTGGCGCAACAACTGTTCGCTCGTAGGGTGACGGATGCCCGGATTGTTGTCGAGAGTACCCACTGAGAGGGGAGATGGGTTGCCTGCTTCGATCCTCGCCACCTGCCGACTGAACGCTCACTGACGCCTTCATTGTTAAGTGTGTGAGGGCAGCACCGGAAGCGCCGCTAATGGCGATGCGCAACGGGACGTACGGGGTCGTGGACCGGTGCAAAGTCACGGGATGGATCGCCAGGTAACCAGGGAGATCCTGCTCTTGCCCGTAGGCAAGATCGGCCGGAAAGGGGACGGCCAGCGTGAACAATCCAGACCCTGCCACGAGAGATATGTGGACGCCCCCTGCCATAAGTCAGCTGTGCTTGTGACTTTATAACTGATCAGGGTTGACCGGCTGCCGCGGCATGCGCCGCTTGCGAAGAAGCAGCACCAATATCGATCTCTTCGGCCAGCTCCAGATAGCGGCAGAGGTCATTGGCGAGCTGAATCTGCCGCGGCGTTCGGCAATCGGCCTCGAACACCTGCGGAGAGCTGACAATGATTGACAGGCACTTGGCGCGGGACGTCGCCACGTTGAGCCGGTTCAGGCTGTACAGGAACTCCATACCGCGCGGCGCATCCGCATGGCTTGATGTGGCCATCGAATAAATTGCAATCGGCGCTTCCTGACCCTGGAACTTGTCCACAGTGCCCACATTGGCTCCCGGTAGGCACCGTTGAATTTCAAAAACCTGCGCGTTGTAAGGCGCGATAATTAGAATGTCCTCAAGCGTGACCGGCTTCTCAGTGCCGTCACGATCGACCCAGTTTGCGCCGCTGTTCAAGATTTCATTGACAACCGTGCTGATTGCCTCGGCCTCTTCCAGGGAGCAGTTCTGATTGCCGTCATGTTTGACCGGCAGGTAGTAGAGGCCCGCACCGCGGATCGATCCCGGCGCATTAACTATCTGTTGCTCTAGGTCTTCTTTCGCCCTGAGCTTGCTGTCATAGAAAAGCTCCGATGTGTAGGCGGATATCGACGGATGCAGCCGCCAGGTCTCTTCGAGGAACAGTCCTTGCTCAGGCCCGATCGTTTGCTTGCCGGCCAAGATGTGATCGAGTGCCGAGGCGTCAGTGCCATCCGGATGGCTGCCTTGTGTCGGTTGATCGAGTTGTTGCGGATCGCCGATCAGCACAACGGTTCTTGCAGATTGCGAAACTGCCAGAACATTGGCCAATGACATTTGTGCGGCCTCATCGACAAACAGGACATCGATCGTCTCGAAAGCATCGCGCTGCACCCACAGCCAAGCTGTACCGGCGCCCACGTTGACGGCGCTGCCAAGCTCGCCTAACAGTCTCCTGCTGTCTTTCGTAAAGGTAAGGCGATGTTGAGGCTCTTCAATCTCAGCCGCCTTATGGCAGCATTTCAGGTTCATGCCGTTTTCGTCTGCTGCCGTGATAGCCGCGTCGATCAGATTGCGGATCACCTTATGGCTGTTCGCCGTGATGCCGACTGTTTTGCCCTGGCGTACCAGTTCGCAAATCATTTGCGCGCCAGTGAAGGTCTTGCCTGCGCCTGGCTGTCCTTGAATCGGCAATATGCCGCCTACCAGATGGCCGCATAGCCGCACGGCTGCTTGCACTGTCGTTTCCCCGTCACGGTGCAGCTCTTGAGAACCGACGCGCGGGACCTCTCTCAGCAGGAGATCGCGCGCGGCCTGATACGGGCCTTCACCGCAAAGTCCGTGATCGGCGACACTCTTTCCGAGCCGCACAAGTGAATCAGCGAGCACCTGTGCATCGACATAGGTGTGCGCAAACACGGCTTGCGGGTGGATCGCGGCACTATCCTGCCGCTTCTTGATATCGACGGTGTAATCCTCAAAGGAAATGGCGGCGATCGAACCCACCCTGTCGCCGCCGAGATTATGAAGTTTATCTCCGCCGCGGAGTTCGGTTTCCTGTGGCGGGAATCTGTAGCGGTGAATCGGCGCATTTGCAGTACCGCCGGCCTCGCCGACCAAGGTGAGGCCGGACAGACCAGCCCGTTCATCCACCAGGTCTTCCGCCGAGAGATCGCTTAACCGGAAATACTCCCACCACACCGCCTTGTTCTCCCGGCGATGCCAGTCGATGATATTGGCCAGTATCCAACGTGCCTGCTGCTCTTCATCCCGCTCTTCCCGATCGGCGGGAATATTAGCGGTCTGGCGCTCGATCAGCGCATTTATCCTGATCACCCAATCGGTGATTTTATCATTCGGCGACCCGTCACCCGGCTCGGGGCGGGGTAGGTCCGCGCCATCAGCCACCAGTTGATCGCGCAGTGTTTCCAGCCAGTCTCGCAGCCTGGCGGCAGAGGCGCAGTCATCCTTGTTGTAGGCCTGCACGACAGCTTTTGTTTCATCTGTAATCGAAGGAGCATCATTCAGCTCCAGATTAGCCTGGAGGTTCGCGAGCGCCGCATTCGCATCGGGAAGTTTGGTGTCGCGCTCAAAGCCGTAGAACGACTCAAGATGCTTGATCGAATAGCTCTCGACGCTGGCACGAACGCCGTGACGCACGACATGGTAGAGATCGACAAACACACCGGCGCGCAGCAACCGGTCGATCTCTTCTTCCTTAGTCGCGTAGCGTCCCATCAGCCGCTTTAAGGCTGGCGGCTCATACGGTGCGTAATGGTAGATGTGTAGGCCGGGATGATTTCCCAACGTGCCATGACAAAATCGACGAAATTCTCGAAGGCCTGCTTTTCATCAACGCGAGTAAAGGCCCACTCGCTCTTAATAAACGGCCTCGTCGCTTTCATCACTGAACACATAGCCGAACAGATATTCAAGGCCGTGCTCGCCGACGAAAGAATCGCCTTCCAGATCGAAGAAAATATCGCCAGGCGAGGGTCCCGGAAGGCAAGTCAGGCCAAAGCCATCCTCCACCGGTAGCAATTCGAATTTGCCTTCGCCGCTCTGCCGCGCCTCGACCTGAATGCGGGCCTGTTCGCGCACCCTGCCATAGGAGTTGACCGCGCCGCGGTCCGGCTTCCATGCCAGCGGTAACGGCAATGCCGCCAGATCCTGTACGGTAGCGATGCCCCGCTGTTTCAGTTCATTGATTTGGAGCTTTGAAATCCCAGCCACAAGGCAAAGGTGATCATCGTCCCGGCGGCGTTTGTCGCACTTTTCCCGCCAGCGGCAGATATTGCAATGTTCCTTGGGATCGGGATAAGTCTCTTCCGTCTCCTGATCTGAGAGCGATTTCCGCAACGCGTGCTGCACCTTGCGGAAATTGGCGGCATAGTCGGTAAAGCGATATTGCTGCGGTTCAAAGTCAGACCACGGTGCGACAACATGCATATATTCAGGTGCGGTCCCCTGCGCTGCGGTCAGCAGGTCCGAATAAAGGCAGAGCTGGAGAACGGTTCCCGCTTTGGTTTCACGCGCGAGCTTTGTATCGATCACCTCATAGGACCAATCGCCAATGGCGCTCGGCTTTTTGACTCGGCGCAGAATATCGGCACGACCGCTCCAGCCGTTGTATGAGAGCGCGCCTTGCACAATTATGGCAGTGCCGAACTTCATGGCCGCAAGCGTGTCTTTCACCGCATCGTCGGTGATATCAACGCCATCAATACGTACGACATCCAGACCGGCTTGCTCCAGATGCGTGACATAGTTCTGTTCATGAATGGAACCGCGCTCCCATAAAATCTGGAGCAGTGGGTCCCACACTTTCGGTTTTGCGAGCGCACCTTCGGCAACGGCGCAGTCAAGGCCGGATAAATGCTGGCAGTTCAGATAGCCGACGAGGTCGGTAGCGCTGAGCTGGAAACTGGGGCCGGTCTTCTTCATCGATGAAGCTTTTTGCCGCTAACTGGCAACTGTCTCAGCGACCGCTGTAATCGCGTCCTGCGCCTGCCGCGAGCGGATGGTCAACTGGCTCCGTTCGCCGGGGAAGGTGGTCTTGTCCCTCGGACGCCAAATAATGGAAGTGTCAATCTCGATCCTGAGGCTTCGCGCCAGCACGATGACGCTACGACATGCCGCATTGGATTCTTCCCCCTGCACGGAAATATTGATATCGGGCAGATAGCCGTACCTCTTATCTTCTTTCTTTCTATGCACGATATTGTCCGGGCAAACTTGGCGCAGCTTTTCGAAACTTCCGAATAGCTTCATCTCCCTCCGCTCAATGCACAACAGTTACGTTGCATCGTGATCACAGACCAAGTGCAGACCTTCATCGGCCGCGGCCTGAGCGAGAGCCTTGTCAAGCGTTGCGAGCGGCGCCGTGTATCTTTTTGCCAGTTCCAGATAGATGGCGTCGTAGAACGACAAACCGTGTTTCTCGGCCAGGGCGAATGCGATGTCCATATCTGGTTCCATATCGGTACGAATGGGCAGGTCATATAAAGCGTTCAGTCGCTCCGCCGGTCCGTCTGCGATAAATCGGCCTCGCCGGACCGCGACAAGGAGGCCGTTGCGCAGTTCCAAATGCCATAGATGCGGAACCAGTGCTTCATCGTCTTCCAGACGCACCAACGCCAAATCTGCCCTCGACGCCGTCTCCTCACTCAACAACCATGCAACGGCGACCGATGCATCAAGGACGAAGAGGCTCACAGGCGATGGCCGTGATGGCGTGCTAGGAGAATATCGTCGATGGACATAGCAACAGGTTGCCATTCGTCACGGCGGCGGCGAAAGCGGGCTACTACTTGCTTATGGTCGGTATGCTCGTCCGCGGGCGCCGGAATCACATGCGCTATCGTTTCGCCATGTCGGGTAATCGCCACGGTCTCTCCGTGCTCGACCGTCCGGAGGAGTTCTGCCAAGCGTGCCTTGGCTTCGGTGGCTTGTATGGTGCGCATCGCATTTTCCAACCAGTTAATATAACCAGATTGTATTTATCATACACCGCACAAGCTACGCAACCCGTTCCGAGACTCAATTCTTGACGAACAGGGAACCGGCATCGTGATCACCCAAGAGGTTCTCGCCGATGCTTCCTGTGATGCGCGCAGCAGCAGTCTGAATCGAGTCCAGCACCAGATGCGTGTAGCGCGCTGTTGTTTGCACCTGGGGGCTTTGTCAAGTTTACCGGATTAACTCCGAATTATCGGTAAATTGTCAAAGGCTGGTCTAAGCAATTTCAATGGCTTAGCCTCTGTCGATAACAAACTGAGTTGACCGCTTTATGTGCCATATGAATTGACCGCTTCTGTTGTGGTGGTTTGGCTCGGTCGCGTCGAAGCGGGTCACGCGGCCTGGAGCCTGTCGTCGTCGATGGTTTCGCCGTCGGCGCGGTAGCGCGCCAGACACCTGGGTCCGTGGAAGACGGCCAGGTGGCCGTCGGGATATTCGTGCACCCGGACCTGCGCCTTGACGTAGTGGTGGCGGTGGCGATCGGCCGGGATCTGCAGCGTGCGGTTCTTGTAGCGCACTGTAGCGCACGGTGTTGTCGCCCGCGACGACGCGGTCCTCCTGGGCGCAGAGGATGTCCTCGAGCGTGCCGGCAAAAGCCACGAAGGCCGAGCCGGTGTCCGCGGCCGGGCGGGCGAAGCGGGCGTTGTGCGCCGGCCAGAAGAGCTCCTCGAGAAAGCGATTGGCCTCGGCCATGGTGGCGATCCCGGCGAGGCGCAGCTCCTGGGGCAGGCGCTTCTGCAAGGTCCCGAACATGCGCTCCGAGCGGCCCCGGGCCTGCGGCGAATAGGCCGCGATCAACTCGATGCCGAGCTGCGCCAAGGCCCGGCCGATCTGGGTCGGGTTGTCCTTGTCCACACCGCCGCCTGCCTCGGGCGTGTGCCAGTAGTGCGAGGCCCGATCGGCGTAGAGCGAGCAGAACAGCCCGTTTTCGGCGATCACCTCGCCGAGCCCGCGGAACGTGCTCATCGTGCCCTCCTCGGCAACGAAGAAGCCCGAATAGACCTCCGATGTCGCATCGTCCATGGTCACGATCAGATCCCACCACTGGCCCGCAACCCACTCGTGGCTCGAGCCGTCCTGGTGCAGCATCATCCCCACCACCGGTCGGCGCGGCCGCTTCCGGCGGTGCGCCCCGCGCCTGGGCGCCGGCTTGATCTTGCCGTGCGCCTGCAAGCTCAGGCGAAGCCAGTTGTAGCTCAGCCCGAAGCCATGCTCGCAGACCAGCTTCTCGTGGAAGTGCTTGGCCGTGAAGTCCGGGTAGCGCGTCTCGAACAGCTCCAGCACCCGCATCACCTCGTCCACCGGCGCGCGGCGCGCCGAGACCCGCCCAAGGCGCCGGTCGTACAAACCCTCGGCACCCTCGGCCTCATAGCGCTCCCGCCAGCGCCGGAACGTCCGCTCCGACATGCCCAGGATCTCCGAGGCCTCGGCTTGGCTCAAATCACCCCGATAACAACGTCCGTAGACATCCTCGAACTTCATCAATCTCAGTCCCTGCAACTGCTCCGTCCGGCGCATCCGATTCCTCCAGATTTGGAGGAAATCTAAAACCGGACAGATCATCTGTTACATAGACCGGTCATATCGTGTGTTAGCGACATTCAATGGCTTAGCCTCATGGTGAGATGCCTAAAACAGCCTATAATCAGTTAACTTGATGGTATGGACGCCCCCTTTTCGGCGTCGAGTGCGCCAGAATGGAGTTTGGTTTGAACTCCAGACAGAGGGAGCGTCCACGATGGATATTACAACAATCGGTTTTGATCTGGCAAAGACGGTGTTCCAGGTTCACGGTGCTGATGGTGAGGGGCGAGCGGTACTACGGCGGAAGCTGCGCCGCGGGAAGGTGTTGGCGTTCTTCGCCGGATTGCCATCCTGTCTTGTCGGCATGGAAGCCTGCGCCAGTGCGCACTACTGGGCGCGTGAGATACAAGCGCTGGGCCATGAGGTCCGGCTGATCCCGCCTCAATACGTTCGCCCCTTCGTCAAGACGAACAAGAACGACGCGGCGGATGCGGAAGCGATCTGCGAGGCGGTGACGCGTCCGACGATGCGCTTTGCGCCGGCGAAAAGCGCCGAGCAGCAATCGGTTTTGATGCTGCACCGGGCCCGTGAGCTGTTGGTCCGTCAACGCACGATGGTGATCAATGCGCTTCGCGGCCACTGTGCGGAGCTCGGACTGATCGTCGCTCAAGGGGCGTCGAAGGTGGAGGAACTGGTTGCCATCATCGAAGATCCCGGTGATGTGCGACTGCCCCCTCTGGCACGCGAGGCGCTTGGCTCTCTGGTTGAGCAGCTCCATTCCGCTCAGGCCCGGATCAAGCAGCTGGAGGCGACGCTTTTGGCTTGGCACCGATCCAACCAGGCGAGCCGCCGGCTTGCGACGATCCCCGGCGTCGGTGTCATCACCGCGACGGCGCTGGTCGCGACGATCGGCGATGGCGCGCAGTTCCGCTCGGGCCGACAGCTCTCGGCCTGGCTCGGTCTGGTGCCCCGACAACACTCGAGTGGCGGCAAGGACAGGCTGGGGCGGATCTCGAAGCGCGGGGATGGCTATATCAGGCGCTTGCTCGTGCATGGTGCGCGAAGCGTGCTGCGCTGGCGCCGCGCCAAGCCGGGCACGGGGCCTGGCTGGAGCGACCGGCTCCTGGCGCGGCGGCCGACAAACGTCGTGCTGGTCGCCATGGCCAATAAGACAGCCCGCGTCGCCTGGGCACTGCTCAGATACGAGCGTATCTACCGACCGACGCCCGCCTGACCAGATGGAAAGCGGATACAAACTTGCGAGGGTAACGACGATTTGATGGCGAAACAGGGCTTTGGTGCATGGAGCCGCGATGGTGTGATCGCCCATTCCCCGGTTGGTTAGCGGATCCTGATTGTGTTTGGTTTCGCCGCACGGATAGAGCGATTGAGTGCGTCGATCTGCATGGCGATTTCGGTTTGTTGGGATTGGAATGTGCGAGCGGTGAGCTTGCCGCCGTTGAGCCTCTTGACGCGAGCCATGGCTGTTTCGCCAAGCGCTCTCAATCCGTAGCCCTGTCGTTTCTGCCAGTTCATCCTTCCCTTCGACGCGATCTCCGCCGCATGGTGCTCCCGTTCCGATCCGCCATGAGGGGTGTCCGGGGGAGGAATGGATGTGGCGCGTGGCGGGACGATGATTTCAGGTGGTGAATTCGGTGGCCGAGCTTCTCGGATCGCTTTTGTCACGGGCTCCCCGTCATAGGCGCCGTCGGCAAACACGTGCCGGATCATCCCACCGGAACCGGCGACCAGCGGTCCCGCCATCGTCGCATCGGCCGTGTCGTCACCGGTCAGTTCATGCGTCCGGATCTCGCTGCTGGCCGGGTCAACCGAGATATGCAGTTTGCGCCACGAGCGCCGCGTTTCACCGTGCTTGGCGCGAGCCCACTCGCCAGCGCCAAAGAATTTCAGGCCCGTGGAATCCAGCACGATATCCGTAGGCCATTTGTTCGCGCTAGTTTCCACAACGACATCCACCGTTCGCCGCCGCCGCGACAGCGTGGTGTGATCCGGCACCGGCAGATCGCACCCCATAAAGTCCACGAGGGAACGCACAAAGCCTTCCGTCTGGCGCAGCGGCAGTCTGAAGACCATCCCCAGCATCAGTGTCGTGGAAATCGCCAACTCTGAAAACCGCCGCTGGCCACCAGGAGTTCGCCGTTTGGCTGCGTCCCATTGCTCCAGGGCGCGCTCATCAATCCAGAAACGAATGTCGCCGCGCCGAACCAAACCACGGTCATAATCCGGCCAGTTCATGACCCGGTATTTGGCTCTGGGGATATGGTGGCGACGCGATGCGTGGAACTTGAAAGGCATGACAAACTCTCAAAGACGGAAGCGGAGCCAGATATACTAATCCTCAGGTCCATGCACCAAAGCCATTTCACGGCGTTGAATATGAGGTCGCACAATCTGTTCGTCCGTGACAGATAGGGAGGTTCTTATGGCCGTAAATGTTGGCGATCCTGTTCCAGATGTAACACTTGCTGTGATGGGTCGCTCCGGTTCCGAGCAAATCCCAACCGGTGACCTGTTCAAAGGAAAGAAGGTCGTGGCCTTTGCGGTGCCCGGTGCATTTACCCCGACATGTTCGGCCAAGCATCTGCCCGGCTTCGTCGCCAACGCCGATGCCATCAAGGCGAAGGGTGTGGACTCCATCGTGTGCCTGTCTGTGAACGATGTCTTTGTCATGGATGCTTGGGGCGAGGATCGGAACGTCGGTGAGAATGTAACGATGGTGGCGGACAGCAGTGGCGCCCTCGCCGAGGCCTTAGGGCTGGGACTGGATCTGACTGAGCGGGGTTTGGGCGTTCGCTCCCAACGGTATTCGATGATCGTCGATGACGCCGTCGTGAGCGCTCTCAATGTGGACGAGAGCGGCACCTTTGAGGTATCCAGCGCCGAGAAGATCCTTGAACAGCAGTAGAAATTAACCGGCCGAGCAGGAGGGGGCCGTTACCGAACCTCTCCTACTCGGCCATTCGTTGAACTCGTTCATACTATTCTGCCCATATACATTGCTTGCTCAGCAACCAGTTGGTTGTCCCGGTAGGCTGTCACCTAGGCCAGCGGCGTTTCCCTCTTCAGCCCAACCGCGGCCGGGCTCGGTGTAGTGCTATCGCCTGCGCCTTCCCATATGACAAAATCGTTACGCGCGGCGGAACGCTCCGAAACACTCTCTCAGAACCTGTAAGCCCCCCCCCCCGAACGTGGCAACACGATTATCCCATCAATTTTCGGCGCCCGGACGAATATAGTCAAATGTCGGCCTGACTGCATGTGGGAGCATCAACAGTAGAGACGGGCAATCGTGGCCGGGGCCACGCCGCAAAAATACAGCGCTAGGCAGAACAGGTTCCTGACCCCCCGGAGGACGTAACCGTCCCGTCTATAGCGATCCGCTGAAGTCGACGCTTTCGCGGTGAGCACGACGAGCCGATGGCGACCGATGCGGCGCACGATGTCTACATCCTCCATCAGCGGGATAGAGCGATAACCGCCGAGGGCGTTGTACAGGCTCCGGGAGATGAGCAATCCCTGATCTCCATAGGGGAGGGCCGCCAGCTGGCAACGCCATCTTACGAGCCGTTCCAGACCGCGCGCCGCGAAGGACGTGTCGTCGAGTGCGAACGAAAAGACGGCAGCTTTGTCTAGCGAGTTCCCCATTGTCATGAAGGTGCGCGCGGCCTGTTCCCAGCCCGACGTCAACCTAGTGTCCGCGTGGAGGAACAGGATCCACGGGGACTCGGCAACCGCCGCACCGACCGCGAGCTGCTGGCCGCGGCCCGTTTCACTTCCTTCGACCTGTGCACCCCATGCCTTCGCGACCTCGACGGTCCGGTCCGTCGATCCGCCGTCGCTTATGATGGTCGATTTGATCAGGCCGGCGTCGCGGGCGACCGCCAAACTCAGCAACGTCGGGGCTAGAGTTTCTCCAGCATTCAACGTCGGGATCACGACGTCGATTTCGAGGGCGTCGCACACAGATCAAGGAAATTGCGATACAGCCGCTCTGCATCGGCGTTGAACTCAGGAAGATTTTCCGCGACTTCCGACTCAAAGGCTTCCAGGGCACCCGGTCCCAGGGTCTGTTCGAGAGCATCGCGATAAGCGGGAACCTCGGCCCATTCGGGAACGGTCTGCTGGGTCTGCTCGACGTGGAACTGGATGCCGTACGCCCTATCGCCCACCGCAAAGGCTTGAACATGACAAAGCGGAGACTCACACAGGACCCGTGCGCCCGGTGGTGTCTCGCGTACCTCGTAGGAGTGCCATTGAAGGCAACGCAGGTTCGATGCGAACCCGTCAAACAGCGGGTCAACCAGCCCTTCCTCCGTCAGACCTACCTCCATGACCCCGACTTCGGATGTCCTCATGGGGCCGGTGGTTCCGCCCAATGCATCGGCCAGAAGCTGAGCGCCCAGACAGATGCCAAGAAACGGCATCTTGCGCTCGTACACCGCTTCCCGGATCGCCATCTTCTCGTCGATGAGCCATGGATAGTCGTCCTCCTGCCAAGTATCCATGGGCCCGCCCATGACCCAGAGCATGTGGAAATCGCCGAGGTCGGGTATAGCCTCACCGGTATCCAGTTCAACGGCCAGCCAGCTATGTCCGTCCACAACGAGAAACTCACGAAAGACGCCGGGATGCTCCACCGGGATGTGCTGAAACACGAGAACGCGCATGAGGGTAGCATAACACAGACGATGCAGATTCTTGTACACGGCTGCGTCGCCTCTCCCTTGAACTCTTCTCGATTCCGGAGGAGGAACCAATTTTGTTTTGACTTCTTCTCCATCGTGATTGCATGCGTATCGGCCGCGTTAGTCCATGATTTCTCAGTGCGCCGTGGAAAGGCGCGTTTTCCTGGTGGGTGCGAACCCTGGAGTGACCCCCTAAAAGTGGTCCAGATTTATTGAAGAGTTTGGCCCATTTTGCCCCTCGAAAGGAGGACAAAATGAGCCGTAAACGCTACACCCCGGAACAGATTATCAGCATGTTGCGCGAAGCCGAGGTGGCCTTGGCGCAGGGCCAGTCGGTTGGTCAAGCTTGTCGCACGCTCGGCGTATCGGAGCAGAGTTACTATCGTTGGCGCAAGGAATATGGCGGCCTTCGTACTGACCACGCCAAGCGTCTGAAGGACCTGGAGAAGGAGAATAGCCGTCTCGGGAAGGCGATCTCGGATCTGACGTTGGATAAGCTGATCTTGAAAGAGGCGCTTGAGGGAAATTGCTAAGCCCCACCCGTCGCCGGCAGTGTGTTGATCATCTCCAGGCCGAACTCGGAATCTCCGAGCGACGTGCCTGTGCTGTTGCAGGCCAACATCGCTCAACCCAGCGCAAGAGACCCCGTGGTCGGGATGATGAAGAGGCCCTTGGCCTGCCCCCAATGTATGTGCCAATCGCTATGTTAGTCTTGGCACGGTGATTGGGCAGGGCTGATCCGGCTGGAGCCCATCCATAGCGCAAGCCGGATCAGTCCGGTTAGGCGCGATGGTCACTGGCGCCGGGGGTCTGTAGCCCAGCGCACTGTGTGGTCTGACCGTGTTGTAGTGCTGCCGCCATCGCTCGATCAGCACCTGGGCCTCCTTGAGCGAGTAGAAGATTTCGCCGTTGAGCAGCTCGTCCCGGAGCTTGCCGTTGAATGACTCGTTGTAGCCGTTCTCCCAGGGACTGCCCGGTTCGATGTAGAGCGTCTTCACACCGACCCGCGCCAGCCACTCACGGACGGCCGTGGCGGTAAACTCGGCACCATTATCCGAGCGGATGTGGTCCGGCGGGCCACGATCGACGAACAGCGCGGCAAGGCGATACAGCACGTCGTCGGATCGCAGCCGTCGTGCGACGTCGATTGCCAGGCACTCCCGAGTGTACTCGTCGATGATGGTCAGCATGCGGAATGCCCTGCCATCGTGTGTGCGAGCCATGACGAAGTCATAGGCCCAGACATGGTGCGGCCAGTTCGGACGCAGACGGATGCAGGACCCATCGTTGAGCCATAGCCGGCCCCTCTTTGGTTGTTTTGCAGGCACCTTCAGTCCCTCCCGTCGCCAGATGCGTTCGACCCGCTTGTGGTTCACGTACCAGCCCTCGCCGCGGAGCAGCGCCGTGATCCGGCGATAGCCGTAGCGACCGTACGCGCTGGCCAGCCGCACAATGGCCGCGGTCAACGCCGCCTCATCGTCAGCCTCGACACGCCGATAGCGTTGCGTCGAGCGTGGTTGCCCAATGACCCGGCACACCCGACGCTCGGGCAGGGCATGCCGCGTGGAGATGTGCTGAACATAGCCCCGGCGGCGCTCGGGGCTTAGAAGTTTCCCTCAGCGGCTTCCTTCAGAATCAGCTTATCCAGCGTCAGATCAGCGGCAGCTCGTCTCAGCCGCAGATTCTCCCGCTCGAGCTCCTTGAAGCGCCGTGCCTGCTCGATCTTTAGGCCGCCGTACTCCTTGCGCCAACGGTAATACGTCTGTTCCGAAACACCCAAGGTCCTGCAAACCGCAGGCACCGTTTGGCCGCCCGACAGGCTAACCTCCGCCTCCCGTAGCTTACCGATAACCTGTTCCGCGGTATGTCGTTTACGTGGCATCCTGACCTCCGTTCAAACAGTCCTAGCCTAACATTCGGCCTGGACCAGGTGTTGGGGGTCAGGTCAAAGGCGCTGGCTCTCAACGATCATTTCGCATTGGGCCACTCGGCCCTCGGATTGGCATACTTGGCGAGCGGTCGGCACGACGATGCCGTTTCGATGGCGCAAAATGCGATCGATTTGCAGCCCAGCAACGGTGATGGCCACGCCTTCATGGCGATGCCGCTGTTGTCTTCAGGCAGAGGCAATGAAGCCTGACAAGCCGCGGAGAGCGCCCTCCGGCTCGACCCTCAATTCACAGATGGACGCTATCTGAACATCCTGGGTGTATCGAAGTTTGTCGCCGGTAAATACGATGAAGCCATCGACGCCTTCAAGCGTAACCAAGAGCGGGGTGGTTCGATCGGAATGCCAGCACTCGCCGTCTTGCCCGCTTCCTTCGCTGCGTCGGGACGCGTCGACAAAGCACGGGAGAGCATCCAGGAATTGCTCAAGTTCTTCCCGAAGTTTTCGATTACGCGTGCCCGCCAACTCCGTATCTTTTATGCTGAGGACATTGAAAGGTTGAGCGGTTATCTCCGAAAAGCAGGCCCTCCGGAGTGATGCGCCGCTAATTTGTCCTGTTTCGGACCGGAACACACAAGCCCGAATGTCCGCTTTTGGCTAAAAGCAGACATTATGCGGCGAAATATTAGTGTCCGCTTATGAGCCTGTTTCCCCCCACGCCCTTCTCACCGAGACCACGTACAAGGGATCGAAGCCGGTGCCTCCTTCCACCAGCCGCTCGGCCGTGAAGTCGGTGTAGCCCCCCGCTTCGGCGAGGTAGCCACCGATAAGCTGGGTCCGCTCAGCATCCGAGCAAGCTCGCCAGACGGCCACCGCCTTGGTGGGGAACACGCGGTTGGTATAGGCGACGTAAATGGCGCCGCCGGGCAGGAGCACCCGGGCGACATCGGCCAGCACCCGGACGGGCTGGGTAAGGTACTGAATGGAAAACGAGATCAGACAGGCATCGAAGCTGTCATCGGCGAATGGGAGCGCAGGCAAGCGGTTGAGGTCCTGAACTACTCCGCCCCTGAGCGCCGTGTTTTCGAGAAGCTCGGTGACGTTCATGCCGAGCCCGACAATCCTCGCGTATTCCCCCTCGACGGGCAAGTGGGAGCGGTAGGCGGACATGAGGTCGAGGACGCGGGCGCTGGACTTCAACACGCGGCCATAGAATTCCGTCAACGCGGCGCTTCCGTGCTCGTCCACGTGGATGACCAGCCGGGGCATAATATAGAAATCCCGGTCGTCGGATTCGTCGACCCGCCGAAAATAATCAGGATTGCCTGACATCTGCGGTGGCAGTGCGGCCTCACCCGCTGGAGGTTCACGCTGCCCCACTACGCGCCACCTTTCAATTCAAATACTCCCTCACTTTGCCAATCCGGAAATGGGCTTGTGCCAAGCAAACGGGATCGTTGCCTGTCAGTGTACGATAACCGCAGACAATGTCCGCCTCTGGCTATTTGCGGACGAACCGAAGCTCCTCACCAAGCGTCGACGTTTGGCCGTAAGCTGACTTCAGCGGTGCAACGCTTTGGCGACCGGCCGGCGCGACACCCTGCTGTCAGGATCATTAAAAAACAGATGGATGATCCAAGACAAGGCAACAGCTGCAGCGATCAAGAGCAATGCCCGCCCCAGCATAGCTTGTTGGTCGACTAGGTAACTGTTGCAAAGGCGCACAGGAGCTTCGAGGTAGAGCCAGCCCAAAGCAGCCAGCATGGAAACAAGGTTCGCCCAGACGAAACCCCGCACAATAGATGGCAGCCGGTGCCAGCTCAGGCACAAGGGTAGGCCGATGAGGAGGGGCACCGAAACGAATTTCCCCAACTCAACAACCGGTTCGACAAGGGTGGCATCGAGCGAACGAGGCAACATCCAGAACAGGGCCGCGAACACCGCCAACAACAGGCCGGGAATACCTTCGCCGTTACAGCTTTGCAGGAGCGCGCGCGTTTTCGCCGCCGCGGCCGCTTTAATGGCGCTGCCAAACAGCCAACCGGCCATGACGAGCAAAGGAATTTGGATGACGACGTGACCGACCATGCAGGCCTCCAAAACGCCGGCAACTGGTGGCAGCGTCAACAATGCCGCCAGGGCAAGCCCTGCAGCAAAAGGGCCGGTATACGCGGGCACCATCGTGGTCATCACATAGCTCCAATTTTCGCGGCCAATACCTCGGGCGCGTCATAGTCGTAGATGCGCCACAAGCGTCCGTCGCGGCCCACGAGATGGATTGCGCCATTGTGTTCGAACCCACCGTGTCCGTCTGGTATGACGACGACACCGAAGGTCTTGAGCAGGGCGATCAATTGTGCCGGATCATCAACCCGCGCCATTTTCCAGATGCGTCCGTCAGCGTCAAAACTCCGGGCGTAACTGCTCAGTGATTCCGGGGTATCGAACTCCGGGTCGAAACTGATACTGAGTAGCATAACGTTACGGCCGCCAACGTCCGGCGGAAGTGCATCGCGAATTTCTGCTAGGGCGTTGTTAAGAATCGGGCAAATGCTGGTGCAGCGGGTATAGAAAAAATCGACCAGCAACATTTGACCATGGTAGTCGCTAAACTGAAAGGTTCCGCCATCCTGGTCCTCAAACACAATCGGCGGTACCTGTCTCGGCTCGCGCTCCACGGCTAGGCGGCGTGCCTCTTCGGCAGTGATCGCGCGGAACCCGTCGGTGCCGGCCCACAGCCCCCCGAAACCAAGGCAGACAACGGCAATAACAGCAGCGATGCTGCGCATGATCAGGCCGCCACGCCGATGCCCCGCAGCCGTCCCAGGAAACGCCCGACAAACACGAGAGTTGCGAGGATCACAATCGTTGCGCAAATCGAGGCGAAGCGATCATAGGGTATCCACTCCGGCCAATGGATCGCCCATCGCCGAGGCACGCTTGCATTACCGGAATTGAGGAATGACATCGCCATGCCGATCCCGCCCGCCAGGAATGCCCAGAAGGCGATTCGGTCGATTCTCCCGTCGCGGCTCCCAACGCCCTTGCCGAGCCAGTACAGAAAGGCGAACACCATCGAGATTAGTCCGAGCAACAGGTAGAAGTGAAAATGGCCAGGCACCCAATAGGTGTTATGCATCACTGAATTGACGACAATCGTCGCGTCGATGATTGCCGGCAAAACACCGGTGGCCCAACCGAACATCGAGACGAACACCAGTCCTGACGCTACGTCCCAGTTGATGCCGGAACGGTAAACTATCATCAGCGCGCCGAATGCGGTGACAACGATGATTGGCAGGCCGGCCAGCCATGAAATGACCTGCGCGAGCACCAATAGCCACGAGGGCATGACGAAGTCCATCAACAGATGATGAAAGAACGCCAGCAGCACCATGACCAGCGAGGCATTCCATGCCGCCAGGAATACTGGGTTAGTCTTCCACGGGCGATCGGCATAGCGTGGCAGGAGTTCATACACAACGATCACCGCCATATAGATCGTTGCATTGATAAAGGTGTGGCCGAAGAAGTAGATCAAGTTCTTGGCCAACAGTGGATCTAGGGCAAAGGCTGGCACATACAGATTGACCAGACTAATCGTCAGGATCACCGCGCCACAGACGATGGCGAGAACGTTGATTATCGTCACCATGGTGGCCGCGACCACCGCCGGCGGAGGCGATTCGCCGGTTCCCCTGCAAATGAGTTGAGGCCAGCCGAGTGCGTTGCCGAGGTTGCTGTAGACGGCAAGGATCGCGCGGCCGACGTCGAGGAAGAATAACAGGAAGCCGACGCCGACAACTAGGCACCGCTGAGATAGACCGCTGCCGCGCTATTTTCCCACGCCCCGCCAGATATCGCCGGCAGCGGATACAAGAAGGTCCAGGCGCTGGCGAAGCCGCCGAGAAACACAGCGCCGAGGATCATCGCTACACCGAGGAGGAACAGCGCCAGATTGATCATCAGCACGGTTTTGCTGAGGCGCACGTATTGCGACAGGAAATGCCACATGATCGCGGCCCCGGCTAGGCTGGAGACCCCAACCATACCGATGCCGTGTGTGGTCATAACCTGGGGCTTTGGTGCATGGACCTGAGGATTAGGATATCTGGCTCCGCTTCCGTCTTTGAGAGTTTGTCATGCCTTTCAAGTTCCACGCATCGCGTCGCCACCATATCCCCAGAGCCAAGTACCGGGTCATGAACTGGCCGGATTATGACCGTGGTTTGGTTCGGCGCGGCGACATTCGTTTCTGGATTGATGAGCGCGCCCTGGAGCAATGGGACGCAGCCAAACGGCGAACTCCTGGTGGCCAGCGGCGGTTTTCAGAGTTGGCGATTTCCACGACACTGATGCTGGGGATGGTCTTCAGACTGCCGCTGCGCCAGACGGAAGGCTTTGTGCGTTCCCTCGTGGACTTTATGGGGTGCGATCTGCCGGTGCCGGATCACACCACGCTGTCGCGGTGGTGGCGAACGGTGGATGTCGTTGTGGAAACTAGCACGAACAAATGGCCTACGGATATCGTGCTGGATTCCACGGGCCTGAAATTCTTTGGCGCTGGCGAGGGGGCTCGCGCCAAGCACGGTGAAACGCGGCGCTCGTGGCGCAAACTGCATATCTCGGTTGACCCGGCCAGCAGCGAGATCCGGACGCATGAACTGACCGGTGACGACACGGCCGATGCGACGATGGCGGGACCGCTGGTCGCCGGTTCCGGTGGGATGATCCGGCGCGTGTTTGCCGACGGCGCCTATGACGGGGAGCCCGTGACAAAAGCGATCCGAGAAGCTCGGCCACCGAATTCACCACCTGAAATCATCATCCCGCCACGCGCCACATCCATTCCTCCCCCGGACACCCCTCATGGCGGATCGGAACGGGAGCACCATGCGGCGGAGATCGCGTCGAAGGGAAGGATGAACTGGCAGAAACGACAGGGCTACGGATTGAGAGCGCTTGGCGAAACAGCCATGGCTCGCGTCAAGAGGCTCAATGGCGGCAAGCTCACCGCTCGCACATTCCAATCCCAACAAACCGAAATCGCCATGCAGATCGACGTACTCAATCGCTCTATCCGTGCGGCGAAACCAAACACAATCAGGATCCGCTAACCAACCGGGGAATGGGCGATCACACCATCGCGGCTCCATGCACCAAAGCCATGCGCAGCCAGAAGACCTCCTCCGTCAGCGACCGAACCCTGTCCGACCGATCGCGCAACCGTCTCAGCGCCGCGCGGAGTTGAATGTCCTCGTCGTACTGCCGGCGTATGGTCTCCTTGTGCCTCTCCGACGCCTGCTCCTCACGAGCCAGCCGCTTCCCCAGACGGGCGAGCTCCCTGTTCAGCCGGGTTACCTCCTTACGCAGCTCACCTCGTTCCGCGCACAGCGACTTGATCGTGGCCTTCTGGTTCTCCGCTTGCTCCAGTGTCGCGCGCAGTCGGGGCCTCGCCTTGTCTGCCGGTGAGGTCGGCCTGTGCTTGGTCGGCTCGATGCGGCTTTGGTGCATGGACCTGAGGATTAGTATATCTGGCTCCGCTTCCGTCTTTGAGAGTTTGTCATGCCTTTCAAGTTCCACGCATCGCGTCGCTGACCTGACCCCCAAAACTTGGTCCAGGCCGAATGTTAGGCTAGGACTGTTTGAACGGAGGTCAGGATGCCACGTAAACGACATACCGCGGAACAGGTTATCGGTAAGCTACGGGAGGCGGAGGTTAGCCTGTCGGGCGGCCAAACGGTACCTGCGGTTTGCAGGACCTTGGGTGTTTCGGAACAGACGTATTACCGTTGGCGCAAGGAGTACGGCGGCCTAAAGATTGAGCAGGCACGGCGCTTCAAGGAGCTCGAGCGGGAGAATCTGCGGCTAAGACGAGCTGTCGCTGATCTGACGCTGGATAAGCTGATTCTGAAGGAAGCCGCTGAGGGAAACTTCTAAGCCCCGAGCGCCGCCGGGGCTATGTTCAGCACATCTCCACGCGGCATGCCCTGCCCGAGCGTCGGGTGTGCCGGGTCATTGGGCAACCACGCTCGACGCAACGCTATCGGCGTGTCGAGGCTGACGATGAGGCGGCGTTGACCGCGGCCATTGTGCGGCTGGCCAGCGCGTACGGTCGCTACGGCTATCGCCGGATCACGGCGCTGCTCCGCGGCGAGGGCTGGTACGTGAACCACAAGCGGGTCGAACGCATCTGGCGACGGGAGGGACTGAAGGTGCCTGCAAAACAACCAAAGAGGGGCCGGCTATGGCTCAACGATGGGTCCTGCATCCGTCTGCGTCCGAACTGGCCGCACCATGTCTGGGCCTATGACTTCGTCATGGCTCGCACACACGATGGCAGGGCATTCCGCACGCTGACCATCATCGACGAGTACACTCGGGAGTGCCTGGCAATCGACGTCGCACGACGGCTGCGATCCGACGACGTGCTGTATCGCCTTGCCGCGCTGTTCGTCGATCGTGGCCCGCCGGACCACATCCGCTCGGATAATGGTGCCGAGTTCACTGCCACGGCCGTCCGTGAGTGGCTGGCGCGGGTCGGTGTGAAGACGCTCTACATCGAACCGGGCAGTCCCTGGGAGAACGGCTACAACGAGTCATTCAACGGCAAGCTCCGGGACGAGCTGCTCAACGGCGAAATCTTCTACTCGCTCAAGGAGGCCCAGGTGCTGATCGAGCGATGGCGGCAGCACTACAACACGGTCAGACCACACAGTGCGCTGGGCTACAGACCCCCGGCGCCAGTGACCATCGCGCCTAACCGGACTGATCCGGCTTGCGCTATGGATGGGCTCCAGCCGGATCAGCCCTTCCCAATCACCGTGCCAAGACTAACATAGCGATTGGCACATACATTGGGGGCAGGCCATCGCCACCATATCCCCAGAGCCAAGTACCGGGTCATGAACTGGCCGGATTATGACCGTGGTTTGGTTCGGCGCGGCGACATTCGTTTCTGGATTGATGAGCGCGCCCTGGAGCAATGGGACGCAGCCAAACGGCGAACTCCTGGTGGCCAGCGGCGGTTTTCAGAGTTGGCGATTTCCACGACACTGATGCTGGGGATGGTCTTCAGACTGCCGCTGCGCCAGACGGAAGGCTTTGTGCGTTCCCTCGTGGACTTTATGGGGTGCGATCTGCCGGTGCCGGATCACACCACGCTGTCGCGGCGGCGGCGAACGGTGGATGTCGTTGTGGAAACTAGCACGAACAAATGGCCTACGGATATCGTGCTGGATTCCACGGGCCTGAAATTCTTTGGCGCTGGCGAGGGGGCTCGCGCCAAGCACGGTGAAACGCGGCGCTCGTGGCGCAAACTGCATATCTCGGTTGACCCGGCCAGCAGCGAGATCCGGACGCATGAACTGACCGGTGACGACACGGCCGATGCGACGATGGCGGGACCGTTGGTCGCCGGTTCCGGTGGGATGATCCGGCGCGTGTTTGCCGACGGCGCCTATGACGGGGAGCCCGTGACAAAAGCGATCCGAGAAGCTCGGCCACCGAATTCACCACCTGAAATCATCATCCCGCCACGCGCCACATCCATTCCTCCCCCGGACACCCCTCATGGCGGATCGGAACGGGAGCACCATGCGGCGGAGATCGCGTCGAAGGGAAGGATGAACTGGCAGAAACGACAGGGCTACGGATTGAGAGCGCTTGGCGAAACAGCCATGGCTCGCGTCAAGAGGCTCAACGGCGGCAAGCTCACCGCTCGCACATTCCAATCCCAACAAACCGAAATCGCCATGCAGATCGACGTACTCAATCGCTCTATCCGTGCGGCGAAACCAAACACAATCAGGATCCGCTAACCAACCGGGGAATGGGCGATCACACCATCGCGGCTCCATGCACCAAAGCCGTTAAGCTCCGCTGTTTTCTTCTCGGTCGTGTCGATCAGAAGGTCGGCACGGTTGCGCAATTGCATAAGTAGCCGACGCTCGAGGCGGATAACGTCAGTTAGCGGCCGATTCGTGCCCAGGGGATGGCGCCGGCGGGTCTCGGTATAACGACGGACGAGCGTTTCGTCATCGCAATCGAGGAACCACACGTGGGTTTGGAGTTCTTCCTCGTCGATCAGCTTGTCTAGCTCCTCGAGAACAGGCTCGACCCCGAAATCTCTTGTGCGGATATCGACGCGGATGGCGATCGGGCGCCGCCCAAAGAGATCGCCAGACCGGACAAGACCCTTAAAGAGCGAGAGTGGGAGATTATCGACCGCCTCGTATCCGAGATCTTCCAGCGCCCTTAGTGCAGACGACCGGCCAGCACCCGACATGCCGGTCACAAGAATGACGCGTCCTTGCGGCGCACTGCTGTGATCAATTTTCTCCGTCATCCTCAGTCCGGCCTCGAAGCTTGATCCAACTCCCAAACTTCCCTTAGGAGCATCTACTCGGGCGACAGCATTCATTGTACCTTGCGGGAGTGGCTTTGACGGAGGTCAGACGGCAGGCAGGCGTACGACAAAGCGCGCGCCCACAATAACACCGTCAGCGTCATAGCGATTCTCCGCACGGATGGTCCCGCCGTGCACTTCAGTGATCTGCTTGGAAATTGAGAGTCCGAGACCAGAATGCGTGCCGAACTTCTCACCAGAGGGTCGCTCCGTGTAGAACCGGTCAAAGACCTCATTGAGTTTGCCCTCGGGAATTCCAGGTCCCTGATCTTCGACCGCAACTTCGATAGATCGGCCGTTTCTGGACGCTTTGAGGACGATCGAGCAAGCTGGTGGCGAGAAACTCGTGGCATTATCGATGAGATTGCGAAAAACCTGCATTAGGCGATCAGCGTTGGCGTTAACGCGCAGCTCTTGATCATCGGAAAATTTAACTGCTAGCGGTGGATGTGCAGCGTCATCCACAGAAGAATGTTCAGACAACATCGCTAGCATCTTTGAAACATCAACCAACTCCAGCTCAGCGCGGCTCAACTCTGCATCGAGTCGGGAGGCATTCGAAATATCGCTGAGCAGACGATCGAGGCGCTCCACGTCCTCAACAATAATATCCATGAGCTTGCGTTGTTGCCCCGGATCACTCACTCGCGCCGCAGTTTCGACCGCGCTGCGCAACGACGTCAGCGGGTTCTTGATTTCATGGCTGACATCGGCCGCAAACCTCTCGATCGCGTCCATGCGTGCGTGAAGAGCGTCCGTCATCTCTCGCAACGCGGCCGACAGATCACCAATTTCATCGCCGCGATTGGTCAGATCGGGTATTTGCTGACTTTCGCGGCCCAATCCATGACGCACCCGTTCGGCAGCAGCGGCCAAATGCCGAACAGGTCGGGCAATCGTGCCGGCAAGATAGAAGGATAACAGCACCGTGATGACCAATGCACCGGCAAAGATCTGCAATATGGTAAGCCGGACATTTCGGACGGCAGCCTCGATTTCTGTGCCGTCCTTGGACAGCATCACAGAAGCGAGCACCTGGCGGTAACGTTGCACCGGCTGCGAGTAAGACAAAACCAGGCCACCTGCCGCATTTAGGCGAACCCGGCCGCTAGCCTCGCCAACCAATGCACGTTTGACTTCATCGTAATCTGTCGCATCCTGCTCTGTCGGCTCGAGGTAGCGCTCGTAGCGCTCATGTTGTGGAAGCCAGCCAGCGATCCAATCCAATGCATCCATCAGGGGATTGAAAACCGTGATTGAGGTTTCCGGAGGCGGCAACTCTTGCACCCGCACGATGCCGCCGCTGCCCAAGAGCTGCCGACTATCTGCAACCAACGCGCCCCGGGCGACAAACAGGCGTGCCCGCACACGGGTGGTGGCGCTCAAGCGCCGGACCATATCGCGCGCCGGCACCAGATTGAGCGCTTGATAGCCGGGCGCGACGCTCTCGATCGCACTTTCGCCTATGGCACCTGCGAAAATCCCGCTTTCGATTTGCAGCGACTCCAACTCCGACACGATCAAACCGTCCCGATATGGGCCGAGATAAAGCAATCCACCAATCGGGATCGCCAATGCCAGAACATTGATTGCCAGAATCTTGCGTGTAAGCGGCGATAGATATTTTCGCCGCAACGGCACCCCTACATTACTGGCGATTTTGCGCTCAGACATTCCTCTCAACTGTCGCGGTAGCGATAACCGACACCATAGAGTGTCTCGACTTGGGCAAAATCCGGTTCGATTTGTCGGAACTTCTTCCTCAAACGCTTGATATGACTGTCGATCGTCCGGTCATCCACATAGATGCTCTCGCCATATGCGGCGTCCATTAGCTGGTCGCGCGACTTTACGTGACCAGGACGTTGGGCCAGTGCCTTAAGAAGAAGGAATTCGGTCACCGTAAGTGAAATGGGCTGACTCTTCCACGTACAGAGGTGCCGGTCCGCGTCGAGAACGAGATCGCCGCGAACCATGACACCCTCTCCGTCAGCCGCTGCGCCGCTTTCTTGGAGCTCCACACGCCGCAAAAGGGCGCGTATCCGCTCGATCAGCAAATGCTGTGAGAACGGCTTTGTTATGTAATCGTCGGCACCCATTCTGAGGCCCAGCATTTCGTCGATTTCATCGTCCTTTGACGTCAGAAAAATCACTGGCACGCTGCTCGTCCGTCGCAGGCGCTGCAGCAGCTCCATACCGTCCATGCGGGGCATCTTGATATCGAGTATGGCGAGGTCGACTGGTTGCTGAGACATGCCACGCAGCGCGTCTTCGCCGTCGATATATGTGCGCACTTGGTAGCCCTCTGACTCCAGAGTCATCGACACCGATGTCAGGATATTCCGGTCATCATCGACGAGCGCAATTGTCTGAAGCATGTCGTGGGCCTCCTTCTCGAGAAAGTTTAGCAGTTTGGCGCATTGCGCCAAAATCGCGCCCAGTTGTGGCAGCAATTAGGCAAAGACTAGACGCGCATCGCCATGCCCGTCCTTTCTTTCTCGTCCACCGGACCTTTTCGCTACCTCCGCAGTTTCCGGATTCCGACCGGCTGCATCAAATACTGGCCGATTAAGTATAATGGGTCGATTTCTACCCTCGAAATACGTCCACAACGCGCTATATCAAGTCCTTCGTTTCGACCCGTCCCGCCAGCGATACGAGCCTGTCATGCGACTGCCACTCTCACCCGCCATGATCAGCGCAATTGTCGCCGCACTTGCGGCGATCGCGACGGCCGCGACTATTGCCTGGTATCAATTGACCCAGGTGGCAGTATCATCCGGACAAGACGATCTTGCTGGGTTTGAGGCGTTGGTCGAGGTAGGTGGCCATTTTGAGCTCGTCGATCATTTAGGCAAATCCGTCACCGACGCCGATTATCGCGGCAAATTTCTGTTGGTCTTTTTCGGCTACACCTACTGCCCCGACATTTGCCCAACCGAGTTACAGAATGTGGCGATTGCGCTCGACGAACTCGGCGACAAGGCGGATTCCGTACGACCCCTATTCATCACTATCGATCCTGAGCGGGACACTGTCGAATATATCTCACAATACGTTGCGCACTTTCACCCGCGGCTGGTCGGCCTTACGGGTACACCAGAGCAGATCAAGCGAGCGGCGGACGTCTATAGAGTCTTTTATGCCAAGGTCGACGATCCGCAGGCGACGGAGTACCTGATGGACCACTCGTCGTTTGTTTATCTGATGGGACGCGATGGGAAGTTTCTCAGGATGTTCAAACATGGCACCGATCCATCGCACATGGCCGAAACCATAAGCGCATACGTCGAACAAAAGCTTTAGCGCTGCCCAGATCGGCGAACATCGGCGCGGTTGACCGTTGAGCGCGCCAATCGAGACTTGGATACACAAAGCGTTTCGTCTTATGGCATCCGCAGGACCAAATAGGGCGACGGTTGCGTCATATCCTCAACGATCCATGTGAAAACGCGTTTCGTCTCACCCTCGACCGCCGCCGCGTTGTTATCGATAGCTTCGGCGCTCGTCCAAACCCGGAAAATGCCATTTGGGCGGAGCCCCATCTTGTTGAGTCGGGGAACGTAGCTCTGCGGTGGTCGGTTGCCCTTAATCTTCACGGTGCCATCCTCGAGCCGCAGGATTGAAAAGAACCGCGGGTTGAAACGCACAAAGTTGAAGGACTTCTCGTCAATAATATCGCCCTGCCGCTCGTAGCGCACACGGAACTTGGCGTCCCGAACGAAGGTAACTTCCTTGAAAGATTTGTCACGCGCGAGATCTTGGCGCGCCGCCTCCACCAATTCTTGAACCTCCTCCTTCGTAACCCCTTCATCGGAGAGCTTCTGCAACAATGGCAGATAGGTTAACTCGCCGACATAGCGGAACGCATATTTTCCGTCCGCTTCAATGCTCAGATCCGCCTCGTAGTCTGACGGGAAGTAGCATCCGCTCAACGCCGTGAGGAGAAGCAGAATCAATGCGAGATGGCGTCCGCGGATCATTGGTCCCTCCCGGTCGCGCGCACGCATATATTAGGGCACCTCTAAAAATGCCATTTTCGCGCACCGTCGGTTTAGAATCGGGTTGACGATTTGTTGACATCGGGAGGGGTGTTCATGGGTCAGATAGGATTTTTTGATCTTTCGAAGCGGTATACCGGGCTGGACGCCAAGAACGAGCCTCTGGCGAAGATCGACGAGGTTGTTCCGTGGGAAGACTTCCGTGGGTGTTTGGATGCGGTGTGTCGGCGTTCGGACAAGGCGCGCAAGTCGCGGGCGGGACGCAAGCCGTGGGACGCGGTGGTGATGTTCAAGACGATCATTCTGAGCGCACTCTACAATCTGTCGGACGATCAGGTTGAGCATCAGATCCGGGATCGCCTGTCGTTCATACGGTTTTTGGGGTTGGGTCTGGAGGACCGGGTTCCCGATGCCAAGACAGTGTGGCTGTACCGCGAACAGTTGACGCAAGCTGGGGTGATCGAGACCTTATTCGAGACGTTCGATGGCCACCTGAAGGATCAGGGCTATCTGGCGATGGGCGGCCAGATCATCGACGCCTCGATCGTGGCGGTGCCCAAACAGCGCAACAGCCGCAAGGAGAACGCGGGGATAAAGGCTGGCGAGACGCCGGAATGCTGGCAGGATAAGCCGGCAAAGCGGCGCCAAAAGGATGTCGAGGCGCGGTGGACCAAGAAGCACGGCAGGAGCCATTACGGCTACAAGAACCATGTCAACGTGGACCGTCGGCACAAGCTGGTGCGGCGCTATCAGGTGAGCGACGCGGCGACGCACGACAGTAAGGTTCTCGACGATATCCTGGATGGGGACAACACGGCCTTGGGCGTATGGGCGGACAGCGCTTATCGCTCGGCGGAGATCGAGGCGGCGCTGAAGAAGAAGGGGTTGAGGAGCCGGATCCATCGCAAAGCCCGCCGCAACAAGCCGCTGAGCGAGCGCGAGAAGCAAGGCAACAAGACCCGTTCGTCCGTTCGGGTCCGCGTCGAGCATGTTTTCGGGGCCCAGAGCAACGACATGGGCGGGACGCTGCTGCGTAGTGTCGGGCTGGCGCGGGCAAAGGCTCGGATAGGGCTGAAGAACCTCGCCTACAACATGCGCCGTCTGGTCCAACTGAACCGCCTCGCCGCGGCGGTGTGACAATACTCTGAGTAGGAGATCGCCTGGGCACGGTCTTGAAGCGGAAATAGCTCAATTGGAGCGCGGGAAACTCCCGGAAATCCCGGTGCCAGCATGGCCGCAGACGGCCACAGCCCGTTTAACCAATCATCCTCTGTCAAATCGCGAATTCTTAGAGGTGCCCATTAGTTATCGCGTTTATGTGCATTCACGTAGACGGAATTGCCGGATTGGTGACACCCACGAGACAATCGCGGGTGACGAGCGTCGCCAGTGTCTCCTCATCCATGCCATCGGTCCCGGCCGGGCGCAGCGGTAGGATCATGTTGCGCAGTTCAGCTGTGCTGTCGTGCACGCGAACTTCCACATCATCTGGAATGACGGTACCGAACTCGGCGATAACTGTACGTGGTTCGCGTACCGCCCGGCGGCGATAATTCTGCGACTTATACCAGTCGGGTGGCAACCCGATCAGCCGTCGTGGATAGCACGAACACAACGTGCAAACGATGAGGTTATGAACCTTGGGGGTGTTCTCCATCACGACGACAGGAACATCACCGCAATCAATGCCAAATTCGGCAGCTGCCGCGTTGGCATCGGTTAGCAGAAGTGTCTTGAATTTCTCGTCCAGCCACGCCCTGGCCACCAACTTCGCGCCGTCGGCGGGGCTGCTCGCATCTAGCTCTTCGATCGCCGTACGCATCTCGTTGGCGGAGAAGACGCCTTTCTCCACAAGCAAGGATTCAAGTGCTCGCGCAAGCCTCTGATGGTAGGTCAGCGGACCGTCTGTATTGGCCGGCGGCGTGTGATCGTGATGTTCACTCATGCTTTTATTCCTTCAGACACAGATTGCTTACGCCTGTTCGAGCCAGTGTTCGAATATTTCGATATCGACCGTATCGTCGGGTTGCCCCTGATAGTCCGGCCACAATCCCCGCTGAGCGAAGCGTACCCGATAGAGCGTCTTTTCGGGCCCGTTCGTGCGCCCGTAGGCGAGCTCTTCCGGATTGCGAAATCGACCACAAATGCGCTCGACGACGCCTGTCTTGCCGCGTGCATAGAAGGGCGTGCGGATGTGGCCAGGCGGATCGCCTTGGCGGACGCGAACTTGCTCACCCACCGAAAACGCCGTCATCTATAGCGGCTCCCGATCTTCGGGCTGCACTTCCGCCAGCTTTGCCCGCAGTTCGTCGATTGTGACGACACCTTTTTCGATCATGAGCTTGGCCATCGCGGCGGTCCAGCGCCCATAGTAGCCAGCGGCATCATATTCCTCAGGCGCCATATCTTCGATCGCACGGCGCAATTCATCGACGCGGAGCAAGCTTCGTTTGTCGTCTCCCAGCAATCGGGTAATCGCGTTGACGCGCTTTTCCCACGGCTCAGGCTCGTGCCCACGCTGGTCGACGAGCCCACCGTCGGTTCCACCCATGTCGTGGTGACGTCGCATCTTTTGGATCCCGTCGTTGATAGGCTTGCAGTATCAGACGAGGTCCCAACGCAATCAAGTCGTCAAGCCGCTCGCGTTGAGCGCCAAGTCTGCTAACATCACCGGCGACCCGGACATTCGACAATAGTCTCCGGCTTCAATTTTTAAACAAGGGGAGAAGTTTCCAATGAAATTCGGGAAGGGATTACTGATCGCTGCCGCAGCACTGTTCGCGGCTGACAGTCGGTAACACCGGCAGCCAACTGGCTGCACAGAGTGTGAGCAGCCAGCTCGCTTCGGAAAGCGTGATCGAGATAATCAAGAAGCGCGGCACGATGCGTGTTGGTGTCGCGACTTTCGTTCCTTGGTCTTTTGTCGGCAAGAAGGGCGACCTAATCGGCTTCGAAATAGACGTCGCCAAACGTGTCGCCAGGGACAGTGGCTGGGAGCTCGAGTTGGTCCAGACCAAGTTCGACGGAATTATTCCGGGACTGTTGGCTGCCAAGTTCGATACGGTTATCACCGGCATGGGCCTGACGCCAAAGCGCAATCAGACGATTAATTTCACTATTCCCTACGAGTGGTACGGCCCGGGGATCGTCGCCAACAAGAAACTCGCCAAAGGTTGGACGAAGTTCGAGGACTTCAACAAGCCCGACGTGATCTTCTCCATGCGGCGCGGAACTTTCTACACAGATACCCTCAGAGAGGTGTTTCCGAAGGCAAAGTACGTTTTTTTTGATGATGACTCCGAAGTGTTTCTGGAAATCATCAACGGCAAGGCCCATGCGACAATCACCGTCGAGCCAAAACCAACCTTTTATGCGCTTGGAAATCCGGACACTTTGTTCCAACCGTGGAAGGGTTTCTCGCCGCTTGCGTCGACACCGTCAGGCTTTGCCCTGCGTAAGGGCGATCCGGATGCAATCAACTACTTCAATAACTGGATTATCCAGCGTCAGAAGGATGGATGGCTGCAGTCGCGGTTTGACTTCTGGTTCGCGACGGATGGTTGGTTCGGCGACATTGAAAACAATCCGTATCTGCCAAAGAAATAGACAGACGTCGATGACTACCAGACCGGCCGCCCTTGGCGGCCGGTTTTCTAATCGCCAGCGGTTTCTTGCCATGAGGTCTCACGCCCAAAGCCGGCTGGAATGGCAACCTGAGAATACGCAACAGTATATTCAATGCGCGAAACAGTCGCCTTGGCTTACAGCGATTCTTCTATGATACCCCATTATTTGCCGGTATCCGTAGACCCAACAATTGGAAAAGCGATAGTAAAATGAAAGCCCTCGGAGGAAAGCCGCACTACGGGCAAGCCATCGGCATATTGATGTTCGATGGAAAGCGATATCCGATGGTTCCTGGTGATGTCGGAAACGCCTGCTCCTACGACTTTCCGGTGCGGATGAAGGTGATTCCGGGAATTGACGACAACCCCTTTCCCCCCATCCGAACCGACAATGGCGAGTTTACCCCTGAGGTCCAGACCGCCGTACAGGCCGTCAAGGAAATGGCGGCCGACGGCGCGCGTGCCATCATCATGTGCTGCGGCTTCTATTCGTTGATTCAAGACGTCCTGGCGGAAGCAGTCGACATCCCGGTTTTCTCGTCACCGCTGATGATGATCCCCTCGATCTTGCGGATGCTGGGAAAAAATAAGAGTGTGTGCGTATTGACGGCTTCAAAAAATCAGCTGTCGTCGGAGTTTTTCGAGGCCGTTGGGGTCACCAGGGAGATGCCGGTTATCCTGGCCGGCCTCGACGACTCCAATGAGTTCAATGCCTCGCACATGGGCGGCACATCACTTGAAATGGATGTCGACCAGTTGCGCAGCGACGCCGTGAACGCGGTTAAGGCGGCGATCAAGAGCGATGCGTCAGTTGGCGCGGTGCTCATAGAGTGCACCAGCCTTTCACCCTTTGCCGCCGATATTCAGGAAGCGACGACGCTGCCGGTGTTTGACTATATTGGCTGCATCGACATGCTTTACCGAGCTGTGGTGCCGAAGCGGTACCAGGGCCATCTCTGACCGCTATTGCTGCGGGCGATCGGGACGTCAGCTCATTGGCTGCATGATGTGCTGTTTGAAGCTGTCTCGACTGCCAAGACGTTCATACCAAGCCTTCACATTGGGCAGACCCGGCTCGTCGCCGGTCAACCCAAACCAACGATAGGCATACGGTCCCAGTGCAATATCCCCGATCGTAAGCCGGTCTGACGCCAGATAGTCCCTTCCCACGAGGCGTTGGTCGACCATCTTCCAAAGTCCTCGCATTTCCTCCTTGGCCATCTCGATCGCTGCCATGTCGCGTTCAGCTTCCGGTGTTCGCACTAGGCCCCAGAAGACTGTTCGCATGGGGTAGTTGGCGGCGGCGAGGATCCAATCCATCCATTTCTCGGCTTCTGCGCGAACGGCCACGTCGGTTGGCCATAAGCCGCCAGCGTCGTGCTTTGCCGCGAGATAACGCACACAGCTGTGCGATTCCCAAAGGATAAATCCTTCATCGTCGATCGTCGGGATCAAACCCATCGGGTTCATCGTCAGATATTCTGGCGTATCGGTGCCGCCAAACGGTCCGCCGACGTCGGTGCGCTCAAACTCGAGGCCAAGCTCTGTCGCACACCAGAGCACTTTTTGGACGTTAATCGAATTCGCCCGTCCCCATATCTTCAGCATAAGTTCGCCCTTCCGGATGAATATCGTACGGCCGCTGCGTGTTAGTCCGCCATCGCAGCCACAAAATCGCGCTCCAGCCCCACATGCTCGGCGGCAGCGAGGATCTGCTGCCAAGTGTTGGTATCGAGCGGAATCCCGGCCGCGCGCCGTTCCGCCCGCATCAACCGTTCGGGATCGCCCGGCACCAGCACAGGCGCATCCGGGTCCGCTGCCGGCGAACTCTTGGCCCACTGAACAAACGCGTCGACATGACTCCTGAACGCGGCGACATCGGCCACCTGTGCCGGATCGATGATGATCGCCAGCATGTTGTTGATAATGGTGCTGGTGATGCTCATGCCGTCATGGTGGACACCGCCGCCGGTTAACGCACCCGCCATAAGCTCGCAGATCACGGCGAGACCGTAGCCCTTGTGGAGGCCCATGGGCAGTAGGGAGCCGCGTGCCGCTTCGTCAAACAAGACGTTTGGGTCGGTCGTCGGCCGCCCCTGAGCGTCTATCAACAGTCCCGGCGCAACCTCTTCCCCTTTGTTCCGGGCAACCCGAATCTTGCCATGCGCCACGCCCGAAGTCGCCATGTCGAGGATGACCGGTTCGCCGTTTGTGGCCGGGAGAGCGCAGACAAACGGGTTGGTTGAGAACCGGGGCTCGGAGCCGCGAAACGGTGCAACGATCGATGGTCGCTCGATCCCATTGACGAAGTGAATGGAAATCATGCCGGCCGCCGAAGCCTGTTCAGCCCACTGTCCGACGCGCCCGATATGGTGAGAATTGCGAAGGGCAACCAGCGCGACCCCGTATTCTTGCGCACGCTCAATGCCAAATTTCATGGTCTCACAGGCGATAACCTGACCATAGCCGCGCTGGCCGTCGACAACGATGCTCGTCCCGTTATCGACGACAATCTTTGCATGTTGGTTCGGATGCAGACCGGTTTCTCCAATCGACTCCATGTAGCTCTGCAGCAACACGACGCCGTGGCTGTCATGGCCGGCAAGGTTGGCGCCGACCAATCCGTCGGCGACGGCACGCGCTTCATCAGGATCGCTGCCGGCCTTGGCGACGATGATGCGCACAATTTTCTGGAGTTTCTTATGATCGATAAGCATTGCGGCAACAGAAGTGCGAGTTAATCGTGTCTTAGTGCCGGGCTACACCGTTGCGAGCTAATGCGCTTCGGCCCAGTTCTTACCGACACCAGCATCGACGACCAGCGGTACGGCGAGCTCGATGGTTGGGCCCGCCGCACCTTCCATGGTTTTGCCGACAATCGAAATGGTGTCGTCGACTTCCGCGGAGGGAACCTCGAACAACAGTTCGTCATGGACTTGCAGCAGCATTGTGGCCTTGAGCTTTGCCTTCATCAGCGCGTCCGGGACGCGGATCATAGCGCGCTTGATGATGTCAGCAGCACTGCCTTGGATTGGCGCGTTGATCGCCTGCCGCTCGGCAAATCCGCGGTGGGCTGGATTGCGCTCGTTGATACCGGCGACATGGACGTGGCGGCCGAACAAGGTCGTCACATACCCCGTTTTGCGTGCGCTAGAGCGAACGTCTTCCATATAGTCTCGGATCCCCGGATAACGCTCGAAGTAGGCTTCGATATATGCCTTGGCTTCGCCCTGCGGGATGGCGAGTTGGCGCGCCAGACCAAATGGGCTGATGCCGTAGATGATGCCGAAATTGATGGCCTTGGCCCGGCGCCGCGTCATCGGGTCCATGCCTTCGATTGGCAGTTCGAACACTTGGCTGGCCGTCAGTGCGTGGATGTCCACGCCGTTCCGGAAGGCTTCGACCAGCGCTTCGATACCCGCCATGTGGGCCAGTACGCGTAGCTCGATTTGGCTGTAGTCGAGCGACACCAGACGGGCACCCCTCTTGGCGACGAATGCTTCGCGAATCTTGCGGCCCTCCTCGGTTCGGATCGGAATGTTTTGCAGGTTGGGATCGGTCGAGGCGAGCCGGCCGGTCGAGGCGCCAGCCATCGCATAGGAGGTGTGAACCCGCCCTGTGTCGGGATTGATCTGCTCAGTTAGCGTATCGGTGTAAGTACTCTTGAGTTTTGCCAACTGGCGCCAGTCAAGCACGCGGGCCGGCAGATCATGGCCTTCGGCGGCCAACCCCTCCAGAACATCGGCACCCGTGCCATAGGCGCCCGTCTTGCCTTTCTTGCCGCCAGAGATCCCCATTTTGTCGAACAGGATCTCGCCCAGCTGTTTGGGCGAGGCGATATTGAACTCCTCGCCCGCAAGTTTGTGAATTGCAACTTCAAGCTCCGCTAGGCGCTTGGCAAAGTCAGCGCTGAGCTCGCGCAGGAACTTCGGATCGACAAGCACTCCTGCACGCTCCATCGCCAACAGGACCGGAATCAATGGACGCTCTACGGTCTCGTAAACCGATACCATATGCTCGGCCAATAGCCGTGGTTTCAGCAGCTCATGGAGACGCAGCGTGACACTTGCATCCTCGGCGGCGTAGTCGCGCGCGGCCTCAAGCGGCACATAGTCAAACGTCACCTGTTTGCGCCCGCTGCCGGCGACTTCGGAGAATTTGATATTGGTGTGGCTAAGATGAAGGGTGGCGAGCTCGTCCATGCCGTGGCCGTGAAGCCCGGCATCCAGAACGTGCGATAAAACCAGCGTATCGTCGACCGGGGCGATCTCAACGCCGTAGCGCGCCAGCACCATCGCATCGTACTTGATGTTATGCCCGACCTTAAGAACGCTTGGATCCTGGAGCATCGGTTTCAGCAGTTTGATGGCTTTTTTCAATTCGATCTGCCGCGGACCGCCATTAGCTTCGCCAGCCTCAGCGGTCTCGCCGCTGTCACCGAGGTCCAGCGAGGCCTGCGTCTTGGGCGGTTTATGCCCAACCGGGACGTAGCATGCGCTGCCTGACACTACACTTAACGAGAAACCGACCAATTCGGCACGCATGGCGTCGAGCGATGTGGTCTCGGTATCGAACGCAACAAGACCCGCCCTGGTAGCGGCCGCGACCCAGTTTTCGAGCGTTCCTTCGTCCTGCACGAGCTCGTAGGACGGCTCGCCATCTGCCGCCTCCGGCTCGCTCTTAGTACTGGAAACCTCGCCTGAGCCTCCGAGTTGGCTCTCGACCCTCGCGACGATCGACTTGAAACCCTGATCCCTCAGAAATTTGCTCAGCACGTCCACGTTTGGCTCGCGCACATTGAAGCTGTCGAGGTCACGTTCAACCGGCACATCGTCCTTGAGCAACACCAGCTGCCGGCTGACCCGCGCCAACTCGGCGTTCGTAATCAGCGCCTCACGGCGCTTGGGTTGCTTTATTTCCTCCGCATGCGCAAGCAGGCCTTCAAGGTCGCCATATTCCGAGATGAGCAAGGCAGCTGTCTTAACACCGATCCCCGGCACGCCAGGCACGTTGTCCACCGAGTCGCCGGCCAGCGCCTGAACTTCAACAACCTTGTCGGGACCGACGCCGAACTTCTCCTGGACCGCATCGAGGCCGAGCTCGCGGTTGCGCATGGCGTCAAAGAGAACGACCTTGTCCTCGACCAGCTGCATCAAGTCTTTGTCTGACGAAACGACGGTCACCTCGGCATCAATCGCGCGCGCCTGCCGCGTATATGTCGCGATCAGGTCGTCGGCTTCATATCCGGGCAAATCCACCGCCGGAACGTTGAACGCCTCAACTGCATCGCGACAGAGCTGAAACTGTGGAATGAGCTCTTCCGGCGGCGGTGGTCGTTGCGCCTTGTATTCTGGATAGATTTCGTTGCGGAAGGTCTTGCGCGCCGAGTCGAAGATGACGGCGATATGGTCGGCATCGGTGTCTCGCAACAGCTTCATCAGCATGTTGCAAAATCCGTAGACCGCATTGACCGGCGTCCCGTCCGGCCGAGTCATCGGCGGCAATGCGTGGAAAGCGCGGAAGATGAAGCCGGAGCCATCGACGAGAAAGACATGGCGCGGTTTGCTGGAGGTCTTACTCATATGGGTCCAAGCAGTGCTTGCTTCGCGAGATAAGGCGTCAGCATGACCGATGAGTCGGTAGGCGACAAGCGGCAACCGCTACCCGATCTTACCTATGTACCCTAGCCCGCCTAGCCGTGTCCGTGCGACTGCGGCTCCGCGCCGTCCTTAAGCAACGAAACGGCGGCCGCAATAGGGGCAGTCGATCTCACCGTCGTCACCCAGATTGAGAAAAATGCGTGGATGGCCAAGTGCACTGTCGCCATCGCAGCTCACATTTGTCGTCTCCACCTCAACAATCTCAACCGGATCCATTGTCGATCTTCCCCAATACCCTATGGCTAACCGCGCGATGCCGGTTGCGGCATACGCCTGACGGATCCCTTGATCGCCCAGACGGGCCGACGGATGATACCGCAAGTCTTCCGCCAATCAACAGGCGGGTTTAACTGCTCGAGACCTAGGGTCTGTGGACCAATTAGGGGATTCCCAAGTTTGTCGAACCGTGATTCAAGCTTCCTTTTGAGGAGGTTTGCATGCGCACCAAAACGCTTTGTCATATCCGGACCGGACGTGGTTTTTGATTGAACCCTTGTTGCCGGGCAAGGCGAGCGACTGCGGCGTGACGGCAAAGGATAATCGACTTTTTCTGGAGGCGGTTTTGTGGCGTGTGCGGGTTGGTTCGCCGTGGCGCGATCTGCCCTCTGGCTTCGGCGGTTGGAATAGTATCTTCAGGCGGTTTCGCCGCTGGGCCGAGCACGGGGTGTTTCACCGTATATTTGAGGCTCTGTCTGATGATCCGGACTTTGAGTATGTGCTTGTCGATGGCACGATTATCAGCGTGCATCAAAAGGCAAGCGGCGCAAAAGGGGGACTCTCAATCAAGCCATCGGACGCTCGAAAGGCGGATTGACCACCAAGGTTCTGGCCCTGGTAGACGCCCTTGGCAATCTGGTCCGCTTCCGCTTGCTGCCCGGTCAACGCAGCGAAATCATCGGTGTGCCGGCGTTGATTGACGACCTGACCTTTGACGCTTTTCTCGGCGATAAGGCCTTTGACGCCGATGATCTGCGCGACGCCTTGCATGAGCGCGGCGCACAAGCCGTCATTCCCGCCAAACGAAATCGCAAAATACACATCCCTCACGACGAGGAAATCTATAAATGGCGGCATCTCATCGAAAATTACTTCAGCAAAATCAAAGAATTCAGAGGCGTCAACACCCGCTATGACAAAACTGATACAAGCTATGAAGCAACTTGGTGCATCGCTGCTACAGTCATCGCATTAAGGTAATTGTCCACAGACCCTAGAACGATGTGTGAGCGGACACGTGCACCGGCGAAAAGACGCAGCGCAGCCACCTGGTTGGTCTGCCTGCTCGTCACCGCTTGTGCGCCACATCTTGAGCGGTCCGGCCCGCGCACGGCGTCCCCCGTGCTGGGCGCACAGCATATTGTTACGGGCGACGGCATGCGTCTGCCGCTCCGCGTATGGCGGGCTGTGGGCGAGCAGAACGCAGTGGTGCTGGCGCTGCACGGCTTCAACGACTACTCAAAAAGCTTCCAGGAACCAGCCAAATTCTGGGCAGATCGAAGAATCATCACATATGCGTACGATCAGCGGGGATTCGGCGCGGCACCACATCCCGGCCGGTTCGCCACCACCGATACCCTGGTCGCGGATGTGGCAACCGCCAGCCGTCTTCTCCGCAATCGCCATCCGCAGCTGCCGCTCTACTTGCTCGGTGAAAGTATGGGCGCCGCGGTCATCATGGCGGGTTTTGCAGGCAATGACCGCCCGACGTTCGACGGCATCATTCTTGCCGCACCGGCGGTGTGGGGCCGCCAGACCATGAACCTGGTGATGCGTGCAGCCCTGTGGATCGGCGCGCACACTGTGCCTTGGCTCCGGCTTTCGGGTCGCGGCCTCGAGATTCGCCCATCCGACAATGTGAAAATGCTGAGGGCGCTGGCGCGTGACCCGCTGGTGATAAGGGAAACCCGCATCGATTCACTATTTGGACTGGTCAACTTGATGGACGCGGCGTTGGCAGCCGCGCCGCGGCTGGAAGGGCGCATGCTGATCCTCTTCGGCGCCAACGAGGAGTTAATCCCCGGACGCTCGACAAACAGTTTGGTGCGCCGCCTCCCCGAGAACCACGAGCGCCGGATTGCAAACTACAAAAAGGGCTATCACATGCTGTTGCGCGATCTAGGCGCAAACGAGGTCCTCCGCGACGTGGCCGCCTGGATCAGCTCGCCCGACGCGCCTCTGCCCTCCGGCGCAGATCTGGTTCAACGCTAGATTGGGATCACGCCGCTGAAACTGTGCCGGCGACGCGCAATTGGCATTGGCCGCTGCCATGCCGTAGATTGTGCTGAACAGCCGATAAGCGCCCGTAGCTCAGTGGATAGAGCGTCGGCCTCCGGAGCCGAAGGTCGCAGGTTCGAATCCTGCCGGGCGCGCCACGGTAGCCGCGCACGACCCATAGCGAGCATTTGAAATCTTTCTCGAAGCATTTTTGTCGGCCGCAGTCTGAAAATGATGAGAACCACGTACACACGCGCAATTTGCGCGTTAGCTTTTATTGCCGAGAGTGATGGCATGTCAGCCGCGGGCTGAAAGGCGAAAACTATTCGATCACTGAGGGTTAGTGCGATGGCAAGAGTAAGATATATCGTAGATGACGCTGAAGAGGCGGTCGCATTCTATGTCTCAAATTTGGGATTTAAGATCCAAAGTAACTTCGCTCCGGCGATTGCAATCTTAGCTCTTGGCGACCTGACATTATTGGTTTCAGGACCAACGGCGTCCGCGTCCTTACCAATGTTGGATGGCACGACCCCCAGTCCAGGAGGAGGCTGGAACAGAATCCTTTTGGATTTCGACGATTTGGAATCTGTCGTCTCAAAGCTCAAGGCCGATGGTGTAAAATTCAGAAACGAGATTCTGGGCGGAGTAGGAGGCAAGCAGATTATCTGTGAAGACCCTTTTGGCAATGTAATTGAACTCACGCAGCCGTCCGCATTGGCATCTTCACACTCATAAGTCGTCGGCCTCGAACGGATCCGATGGTCCACTTGTGGTCATACGCGGACCTTGGAGTGGAAAACGAGCAGCGAATCTGCAATCACCCACAAGTTCTGTATTTCATCCTGCCGGGCACGCTAGAACTTCCAACCTTGACCTAAGGCAGAAATCCAAACAGGCTCGTAGACAGAAACCAATAACCTGGAGGAAAGATCATGCCCGAGTACATCTTTGCCTATCATGGTGGGAAAATGCCGGAAAGTCCCGAAGAGGGCGCCAAGTTTATGGAAAGGTGGCGCGCTTGGTCAGCGGGCATTGCGTCAGCGTACATTAATCGAGGTAACCCCGTCGGCAAATCCAACACTGTCAACTCATCTGGCGTCGCCGATAATGGTGGCGCAAATCCCTTGTCGGGGTACTCAATCGTTCAGGCAGACAGCATGGATGCCGCCTGTGAAATGGCGAAAGGTTGTCCGCATCTTGATCACGGCACTATCGAGGTCGCGGAAGTCATGGATATGGAAATGTAGCGCAAGAAGCGCAAACTGATCGTCTGGGAGATAGAGTAATGGGCGAATTGACTACAGGTGTTAGCTGGCTTGGTGTCGTCGTTGGCGCTGTTGTCTCATTTTTGGTTGGTTGGCTTTGGTTTTCACCAAAATTGTTTGGCGTGAAGTGGGCTGAAGGCGTCGGCGTGGAATTGGGTGCAGCCAGTGAGATGCCCGTCGGCTCCATGGTCTTTCAGGTCATTGGCTTGCTTCTGATGAGCTGGTTTGTTGGCGTAACAGCCGTTTCAAATGCACTGCTTACGGTGATCCTTGGCACTCTGGCATTTACCGCACTCGCATATTCAGGCGGGATGTTTAGTAAAAAGTCTAATTACGCTCGAAACGTGGAAGCCGGTTATTGGATCGTTGCGTTGGTCATCATGATCATTTGCCAAGACATTTTCCGCAGTTTTTAGTCTGTCTAAATTGGCCGAATGGAACTTCCGCTTCTGTATATGAGGGGCCGTGAATTGGCGGCCGGTTCGATCGCTGGTGGCCCTTGTTGGTCACCTCTCCCATTTGGCTTTCGCAGGGCGACCGAACGGAAGCGATATAACAGATCCGGGTGACGAACCATGAGCGATGAATGGGAGTTCCAGGTTCGAATTTACCTGGATGATGAGATTGCGGAAGTGGCGCGGGGCGATCTCGGCAATGCAGAGATCAAGCCGCTAGCCGACGTCCTGGGCAAACACAACGCGAAACTGAAGTGCCAGTATGACGCCTTCGCCGATTATGTCGCCGAAGCATTGGCGAATGGCACGGAAAAATATCCGCTTTATGAATGGACCAAAGCGACGATCGAAGATCCCGTCAAGAAGGCAAAATACATCAAGTCATTCACGATCTACGTCGACGGCGTTGAGGTCTATGCCAAAGAGAAGGCGGACACGCTCGAGGCCGACCTGCAAGACCTGGTCGCCAGCAAGTTGGTCGCCCGATTGTCCAAACACGATACTAATCCCGCAAACAACCCACAGCCGCCAGAGCGCTATCGCAAGTGACGACCTCCGGCGTCATGGCGCGACAGGTTTCGCCGGTACCCTCCGATCCCATTTTCGCTAACGGCCTGGTGCGACCGGGACCTCGATCCGCGCGCGCGCCTCGTGGAAGTGGAGGAATAAGATCGCGCCGAGGATCATCGCCGTGCCCAGGAGTTGAACGAGGGTCGGGCGCTCGGCGAGGATAACGACCGCCGCAAAGATCGTGACGACCGGTTCCAGATTGCCGAGAATCGAGGCGCGCACCGCGCCGATCCGGGCGAGACCCAAGAAATAAAGCGTTATGGCCGCGGCAAAGGTGACGACCGTGAGGGCGCCCCCAATCCAGCCGGTTGTGGTTACGGGCCACACGAAACTGCGCCACAGGAGGACCGCCAGCATTGAGCTGACGGCCGCGCCCAGCGTCATGTAGAAGGTGAGCGTGACCGCATCGTGATCGCGCATCAGACGGCTCGTGGCGACCGCTGTGACGGCGATGCCGGTGCCAGTGGCGGCGGCCAGCAGAACGCCGCGCCAATCCACCGAGTCGACTACAACGCCGACAGCGAGGACGACGCCCAGGAAGGCGGTCACCAACGCCCCTCCCCGTGCCAGATTGAGGCGCTCATGGCCAATCAGCGCCGATATCAGACCGACTTGCAGGGGAAACGTGAAGACGATTACGACCGCGAGACTTACCGGGATGAACTGGACTGCGGCGAGATAGGAGACGCCTTCCGCGGCCAGCAGCACGCCGAGCAACAACGAGATGCCTAGCGCCCGTGCGGGCAGGGCGAACGAGTGCCGCCCCAGCACGACCAACGCCAGCACGGCCGCAACGTTAAGGCTAAAGCGGAGGCCGATCAGGGTCACCGGCTCACTGCCCCCGGCATAGGCAAGCTTCGCCCCGATCGGCGCCATGGAGAAACAGACGGCCGATGCCACGACCAGCCAAACGCCAAGCGTTACCTCCGATCGGTATCTCTCGGAGCGGTTGGTGTGATCAGACATGTTGGCGGGATTTGCGTTCATCGTAAGCGATCTGCATGACGCTAAGCAGGATCACCGCGCCGCCTATCCAGGTGAACAGCGAGGGCACCTCGGCGAAAAAGAAAAAGCCGATCAGGGCGATCCAGATGAGCCGCAAGAAGTCAAAGGGCAGGACGACGTTTACGTCTGCCTCCCTAAGCGCTTGTGTGAAAAGAAGGTGGCTGCTGGTGGCGGCGATTCCCATCAACGCCAGCCAGCCGAGGAGCGACCAGCTCGGCCACTGCCAGACGAATAGCGAGGCCACGAGCGCAACGGGAGCAAACATCAGCACTGTATAGCTGGTGATTGTGACGCTCGTTTCCGTGCGGCTCAGAACTTTCACCAACGCCAGCGCCAGCGCCCAAATGGCGGCGGCCACAAGAGCGAGTATCGAGCCGAACTCAATCTCGGCGACGCCGGGCCGAAGAATGACCAACGTGCCCGCAAATCCGGCGAAAATCGCTACCCAACGCTTCATGGACACAACCTCGCCCAGAAACAGGCCGGCGTACAGAACGCCGAATATGGATCCGAGAAAACTAAGCGCGGTAACCTTGGCAAGCGGTGCCGTCGCCAACGCCCAGTAGAACAACAGCGAGGAGGTGACGCCGATGGCGACCCGCAAGATATGCAAACCAAGGCGTTGCGTCTTGAGTGGAGCGAAGCCATGGCGCAGAAACCAGGGTGCCACGGTCAAGAAACCGAAGACCGAGCGGAAGAAGACAATCTCGAAGGCATGGATGTCGGCCGAGATTGGCCGTACTAGACCATGGGCGATAGAAAACCCAACGGTCGAGGCGAGTGAAAACGCCATGCCGCGAAAGTTGCGGTCGAGAACGGGCGCCATGTCCGGAGATTGCTGCGACAACGGGATGATCTGTCTCAGGTTGGTGTCGCTGGACCCTATACCGGGACCGCGCCCAGGGCGACGGCATATAGCAACGGCTCGCCGCCATGAGCGGCAGAGATCATTCTCGATAACTGGTTCTTTATGCCGCCTGTGGCCCCGCTTAGCGCTCGGGCACGACGATTGGCAACGACTCCCGATTGCCCCATTCCTTCCACGAGCCGAGATAATTCCGGACACGCGGATAGCCGAGAAGGCGAAGCGCCATATAGGCGTGCGCAGACCGGTAGCCGGTTTGGCAATAGGGGATGATCTCCTTGTCGGGCGTTATTCCAATAGCTTCGAACTGCGCGCGCAGTTCGGCCTCCGGCCTCATTGCACCGTCCTTGGTCAGATGATGGCGCCAATCCAGATGCACCGCGCTTGGAATAGCGCCAAGGCGCGCAGCGCGCTGCTCCTTGCCAAGCCATTCGCCGTCGCCTCGCGTATCGAGGATGACCGCATCCGACCTGTCGATCGCCTCGAGAACGTCATGATAGGTCGCCAAACGCTCACGCTCAACCGCGTACTCGAATGGAACCGCCGCGCTAGGTTCGGCGTCGCGCGTGATCGGGAAATCGTCCCTCGCCCAGGCCGAAAACCCGCCATCTATGACATGCACGTCGGGATGACCGAGATACTCGAGAAACCAGAAGCCGCGGGCCGCGGTGCTCCCCGTAATGTCATCGTAGAACAGGACCGTGCTATCGAAACTGACACCCCGGTTTCCCAAGAGGAACGCCCACATGCGCACGAACGAATTGAGCGGCGCCTCATCGGTGTCATCACAATTGATCGCGTAGATGTCGAAGTGGCGGGCTTCGGGAATGTGGCCCATCGCGTAGCGTTCGCCCGGACGGCAATCAATGATACGCAAGTCGGTGTCCAAAAGCCGTTCGGATAGCTCCGCTGGCGTCCAAAGCAACTCCTTCTTGCGCCCAATTGGGCGATAGGAGTCCGCCGGCGTGCGGGCAACTCGAACATAGCAGCAATGGTCGGAGGGGTGGACCGAGTGGATCTCGCCGGGATTGTAAAGTTTCGCCTGGCCCGGTTGGAGACGATACTCTCTGGTCGCGCGAACGTCAGCCTTAAATCCGTCCAGTGATGGATCGAGCTTTTCAAAGTCGCGCATGTCCGAATAAAACTTCGCCTGGCCGTAAATCGCCCAAGACTCTGCGTGATCGTGGGGAGCCGACTCTGCGCGACCAGCGCGGCTGTTATAGACCAGAATGGTGAACCCGAGTTCGGGATCCGAATAAATGACCTCCTTTTCTGGTTTCGCCTCGGGGCCGGTACACCAAGTGACAAACTCATCATCGGAGAGAAGTCTCTCGAGATGAAGGCGGACCTCCTCGCGTCCCTCACGTTCGGGATTGGACGTTAGGCTCCGGCGCGTATCGGCGCTAAATTCCTCAAGTGAATAGGCCATGCTCTCCCTACGTATCGCGTCTTCCTCCGACGTTCAGACATTGTTATGAGCTTATGTGATCGGCTGACATAGAAGCCGCAACTGTCATTTGTACTTGTTCGCCGGTGGTCAGTCAGGTGCCGGTCCGAGTGGATTAAATGCATCTTCCGGCGACCCTGCGATGCGGACGTAGTGACAGTTATCGGCCGGATGGATCGAATGAACGTCACCAATATCATAAAGGTGAGCCTGACCCGGTTGGAGAAAATACTCCTTGCTCGCTCGCAGCTCTGCTGGAGCATCGTCGGAATTCGTATTGCCAAGCTCCCAGTCCCGCATCCTAGTTTGTAGCGTCGCCTGTCCATAAATCGCCCAGGAATCTCCATGATCATGCGGCGGAGATTCGACGCGCCCTGTTGTACTAAGGAAGGAGATTATCGTGAATCCGAGCTCGGGGTCTGAATAGAGGCGGAACTTCCCGACCTTCGCGTCGGGTCCACAATGTTCGGCCAAAAAATCTTTGTCGCTAAGGAGTTTTTCCAGATGTTGCCGTACTTCCTCGCGGCCCTCGCGACCTAGTTTCAACTTTAGGCTTTGGCGCGTATCGGCACAGAGGTCGTCAAGCGTGTAACTCATGGATTACCTTACTCCTGATCTGCGTGTTTGGATTACCTGAAAATATACCAGCGCGCAGCGAACGGAGAATAAGGTATTCCGCATTCTCTTCAACCGGCATTGTCGCCGAAGTACGCCCAGTGCAGCGGCTTCAGCAAGAAACGAATGGCTTTGACAGAGCCTAGCTGCGGCGCTCCGGACCCGCGTATTCGCGGTTGGGCAAGCGCCGGCGATCCGGACCGGCATAGTCCTGCGTGCGATGTTGCGTTACGAGCTGGCCCACAACCGATTCGACTGTATCCATCAAGCGCTTCGCGGGATATGGCCGGCCAACAAAATGGTCGATGCCCATCCGGACCGCCTGCTGCAGGTCCTCAGCGGTCGGCGACGATGTGATAAGCACAACAGGCAATCCAACGCTCGGGCTTCGTAGCGGGTCGCGAAGACCTTTCATGAATGCAATTGCCTCTTCATCGTCAAGCAGCATATCGAGGACGACAGCGCTAATATCTGAAGCTCTTAGCGTCCCCAAGGCGTCCTCAGCACCATCTGCCCGATAGACAGCGCGAACGCCGTAGTCGCGGAGTATCTCAGTGCGCCGTGGAAAGGCGCGTTTTCCTGGTGGGTGCGAACCCCACCCAACAATTGTCGCTTTCGGTTGGTAGCAGCCAGGGCGGCCTACGGAGGTAACGATGTAGACCGAAGCACTCTGGTGACAAAGGGCTGTGTTGAGCAGTTTAGCGACCATGCAGGCCGGAATGTGATGTGAACACCGAGCAGGCCTCGAAACGGGCAATGCGGGAGCCGACCCTCCTGAGATTAGGGGAAGGCCGATGACGGATCGGGAAGAAAAGCGACAGATGCACCGAACCGTTTCCGCCGGGGTAGGGGTGCCAGCATGCATGGAAGATGGAAGACGTAGCAACACGGGAAGCCCTATCGGTGGTGTGCACGCACCAACCGGAACCCCGTGAGGGGCAGGCCGGGCCGGTAGGGTGGCGGACAGGTCCGTACGACTGAAGACGCCGGGTAATGCCGGTCGAGGAAAGGGGCCTGACTTCGAGAGGGAAACGGAAAGGGGACAAGGCATGGCCACTGGCGCAAGCCTAACAGGGTCACAAAGTGTTCGGAAACTCCAGACTGTTTTGCATGCAAAAGCGAAGGAAGAACCTGAGCGTCGCTTTCACGCCTTGTGCGACAAGGTATGGCGGGAGGACTTTCTCATGGAGGCCTGGGCTATGGCACGCCGCAATGGCGGCCAGCCCGGTGTTGACGGTGAGAGCTTCCAGAATATCGAGGAGCAGGGTATCGAGCGGTGGCTTGGGGAACTGTCGCGGGATCTGAAGGGTGGCACCTACACGCCGGAACCGGTGAGACAGGTGCTGATCCCGAAGAAGCAGCCCGGCGCATTCCGGCCTCTGGGTATACCGTGCATTCGGGACCGGGTGGCACAGACATCGGCCATGCTTGTGCTGGCGCCGATCTTTGAAGCCGACCTGCAACCGGAACAGTACGGTTACCGGCCGGAACGAAGCGCACAGGATGCGGTCAAACGCATTCACCGGCTCCTGAACAAGGGGCACAACGAGGTTGTAGATGGCGATCTGTCCAACTACTTCGGCGAAATACCCCATGCCGAGTTGATCAAGAGCGTAGCGCGTCGCGTGAGCGACGGCAGGATGCTCGGGCTCATCAAGGCGTGGTTGGAGATGGCTGTCGAGGAGGATGACGGCAAGGGCGGCAAGCGCCGCACGAACCGGGCACGCAAGGAGCGCAAGGGCACCCCGCAGGGGTCTCCGCTTTCACCGCTGCTGAGCAACATCTACATGAGGCGTTTTATACTGGGCTGGAAGACGCTGGGCTTTGCCCGGCACTTCTGTGCGGAGATCGTATCCTATGCAGATGACTTCTGTGTTCTCGGCAAGGCCCCGGCGGCAGACATGCTGCTGGCGGTTACCCGGCTCATGGAAGGACTGAAGCTGACGGTCAACGAGCAGAAGACCCGATGCCTGCAATGCCCAAGGGAACCAATGGCGTTCCTCGGCTACCGGTTCGGATGGAACTACCGCCGGAACGGAGGCGACGCCTATATCGGCAATCGACCGAGCAAGGCGAGCGTTCAGGGCATCTGCCGTAAAATCAGTGAGCAAACCGAACGACGCTATGGGCTGCAGGATCCTGAATGGATGGTCAGCAAGCTCAACCGGATGATATCCGGATGGGCGCAGTACTTCCAATTAGGGCAGGTCAGCCCCGCCTATGCGGCGGTCGATGCACACGCGACGAAGCGGCTGCGACAGTGGCTCTGTCGGAAGCATAAGGTCAGGGACGGAAAGTACGTGCGCTTTCCGGACGATCGACTGTGGGAACACTATGGCCTTACCTGCCTTGCGCCGAGGACCAAGGGCTTTCCGTGGGCGAAGGCATGATCTCGTCGGAAAGCCGGATGCCTGAGATAGGCATGTCCGGTTTGATGAGCGGGGGTGAGTGAAACGTGGCTATGGTTGAGGCGGAGGCACCGGCACCTGGCGAAAGCCGTCGGCAAACAGCGACTCCCTTGATCTACGGCAGGGCGCGCCTCCCCTCGACTCTACCCAAAGTAGCCACCCCATTCTCAGCATGGTGGCCACCCCGGAGCGCAGCGACGCGATCACGTTGTTGTCGGCAGTTCTCCTTTCGCGATTTCCTCGTCGGCGATACCACCGCCGAAGGCCCTGCTGCAAGGTCGAGGGGCATGGTGTGCGCGCGGCGCGTGCCCCCCACGAGTCGGAGCGGCGCGCACGCACCATGCTGTCGCACCACCCGTCCCGCTTCTCCGACGCCCCGGAGCGGAGTGACGATTCTACCGCGCGAAGCGCGGCTCCCTGCCGCGATCATGCCTTGGTTCCGGCGTCGTCGTTGCGCATGGACTTGCCGCGCAGCTCGATGCGGATGGCGCCATGGACGAGGCGGTCGAGAATGGCGTCGGCGAGGGTGGGATCGTTGAGCTGTCGGTGCCAGTCGGCGACCGGCAACTGACTGGTGACCACCACCGAGCGCCGGCCGACGCGGTCGTCGAGGATTTCGAGGAGGTCGCGAGCCCGCGCCGTATCGATGGGCGCCAGGCCCCAGTCGTCGAGGATGAGCAGCTCGATGCGTCCGAGGTCGCGATAGAGCTTGGGGATGGTGCCCTCGCCATGGGCGATCCGCAGCTCGGTGAGCAGCCGTGGCACGCGCTGGTACTGGGCCTGGCAGCCTTCAAGGCAGGCTTTGTGAGCGAGCGCGCAAGCGATCCAACTCTTGCCCGTGCCGCACGGGCCGGTGATCAGGATATTGGCGGCATTGCGGACCCAGGCGCAGTCGCCGAGGCTGAGCATGAGGCTGCGGTCGAGCCCGCGGGGGCGGCGCAGATTGATATCCTCGAAGCAGGCGTCCTGGTGGCGCAGCTGAGCCTTCTTGAGGCGCCGCTGGAGGGCCCTGGATCGGCGTTCGGATATCTCTCGGTCGATCAGCAGCGCGAGCCGGTCCTCGAACGGCATGTCGCCGAGATCGTGGCGCGCCATCTGCTCGAGGAAGGCGGCCAGCATGCCGGGCAGGCGCAGTGATGCGATGCGCTGGGCCAATGGGTGCGAGACAGCATTGTCGGTCATTTGTAGGCCTACGGTCCTCGGATGTTGGGATGATCGATCGGCATGGTCTCGAGCTCCGGCTCGGCGGCGGCGCGATCGGCGCCGGTGCGCAGGATGTTGTCGAGACCGCGCCAGGTTCGGGTGCCGAGTTCCAGGGCATAGCGGCAGGCGGCGTCGAGGCGTTCCGGCTCGTGGCCGCCGGCCAGCCGGAGAACGCCGTAGCAGGAGCGGAAGCCGAACTCCGGGTTGGGGTTGCGCTCCATGATCGCGGTGACGAAGGCGTGGACATGGGGGCCGATATCCCGGGCCTTCTGCTCCAGCCGGGTGCGGGTGTCCTCGACGCCGGCGCGCTGGTGCGCCCGGGGCTGGTGTTCCCTGAGCGTAGTGGCGCGGCCCTTGGCCTGGCTGTGGAGATGGCCGGCGATCTGCCGGCCCCGGTGGAAGACGTCGATCACCGATCCTCGCAGCCGCACATCGACCTCCTTGCCGACATACTGGTAGGGCACCGAGTAGAAGTGCCGCTCGACGGCGATGTGGTAATCGGGGTGGACCGTGTTCTGGCGCCACTGCGTGCGCTGCCAGCGCCGGTCCGGCAGGGGCCGCATGTGGGGGAGATCGACGCTCTCGAAACGGCTGTGGCGGTTCTCGCCCGTGCCATCGGCATAGGGGCGCTCGTTGATCTTCCGGACCCGGGCGGCGATCGCCCGGTTCAGAGACGCCAGATCATGGAAGACATGGTTGCGCAGCGGCGCCAGGATCCTGCGCTCAACGTGAAGCACTCCTTGTTCGACGAGTCCCTTGTCGCGCGGGCGCCGGACCCGCGCCGGCAGGCCCTGGACGCCGTAATGTTCGAGCAGATCGGCGTAGGTCTCGTTCAGGACCGGCTCGTAGCGCGATGGCTGCGTCACCGCCGGCTTGATGTTGTCCGGAACCACCAACTGCGGCGCCCAGCCCATGTCCTCGAAGCAGCGCACGTGCGAGGCGCACCAGTCCTCGATCTTCTGGGTCAGCGTCGCCTCGGCGTAGAGCCGCCCCGACACCCCCATCGAGGCCACGAACAGCTGCGCCTCGTGCTCGACCCCCTCGACCAGGAGTGGAGCCGTCATGCCGGCGTAATCGACGAACAGACGCTCGCCGGGACGGCGGTTCTGGCGCATCGTCACGTCCCGGCGCGGCCGCCATTCCCGGAACCGGCGGCACCAGGTCGGATAGCTCATCCCGTCGGGATGCGTCTCGCGCCATTCCTCCCACAGCAGCATCAGCGTCATGCCGCGGCCGGACAGGTCTTTCTCGACCTTCGCCCAGTCCACCTCCGGCCAATCCGAAGCCCGGGATATCCGATAGAGCGCCGCCTCCAGGACCTCCTCGTCCAGGTCGCGGGCCTCCAGCCAGCTTAGCCCGCAGGCGGCGAACCGCTCCAGGGTCTGCGCCACCGAGCGCCGTGCAAGACCGCAATGGATCGCGATCGCGCGGGCGCTACGGCCCTCGTCGAAATGAAACGCAAGAATCTTCTTCACCTTTCTCATCGCCAACCTTCCCCGTGCCATCGCATCCCCCTCGGACCATTCGCGAAAATCCGAGAGGTAGGACGGCACCCTCAGTCGCACCAAAACCTGCCGCCCCGAAGGGGTGGCTACTTTGGTGAGAACGGGTGGCTACTTTGCGTGAGATTCCGCATCCCCGTGCCGGTGACGCCGCCAAGAGTCGCGGTGGTGGTGTTGCCAGCGGTGCCGCCGAAGGATGCGCTGCCCGGTGCAAGATCGACCTTGTTCAGCGTGACACTCCACCCATCGAGTGAGCGGTCCCTCTCCACGTCCCTGAAGTTAGCCTGGACGCCCTGGCAGTGCTACAACCGTATGCGATGGGGCAGCGCGGCATTCTCGTGACCCGACAGGAGCCGTCCCGAATGGGCCGCAATCTACTGTCCGCGATTTAATGAAATCGGTGTCCGGTATTTGTGAAATTTGCAACTGACGCATCTCTTGCTAGTAGACCACTGTTGAGCCCAATTCACCAGGCACACCCGCCGATTTGCCTGGAATTTGGGCGGTTCTGCTGTTTGATGACCCCCGTAGAGCGCCGTACAGTGCGTTTGTGAGGTGTCCGCTTATCCTTTTGACCTGGAAAATCAAGGTGCCTGTACACCACGCTCGTGTGGCGGTCGCACGGGCTACCGGGCCCCATCCTCAGTTTGGCGAACAGAAGGAGCATTTACGTCCCTTTCCGTTCGTGGACAACTCTCTCCAAGCAGGTGCTAGAACTGGCGCACGAACCTCAACTCACCGCCGGTGCGCTTGTAGTCGTAGAGCTGCGCGTTGGTTGAGCGCACCTCGTTCACCACCGAGACCTGCGGGCTGAAGCCGTATAGGGTGAGGGCGCGGTTGTGGACCGAGGCGCGCAAAGAGCGGGTCCGGTCCTCGCGGGGCTCGCCACCTGGTGTGAACGGGGACCAGTTGCCCTCGTAGTCCGTCCACCTCAGCTGCCCGCTGCCGCCCACGGTAAAGCCGAGCGGCAGGGCCGCTGTAACGCCGACTCGCAACCAACGGCGAGTATGGCGGTATCTCTCCCTTTCGGGGCGCTCGCGCCCGTATCCGGCCGTCGCGTCGGCCCGCAGGATCGGGGTGATCACCCAGGCGCCACCCAGCGAGAAATCAAGGACCTGACCGTCCAGGAACCTCCGTGTCCGGTAGCGGCGGTCATGCCACGACGCCCGGGCGTTCGCTGTCACCTGGCGGGTGAACCTGTGACGGGCCTCGGCGCGCAGCCCGACGTCGTCATGATCGGGTGCGCTTCCCGTCCAGCGGCGGCGGGCGTTGGCAAGCAGGCTCACATCCGTGTTGCTGCCCGCCAGCCAGCGCGGGCCAATGTGGCCCGATACGACCAGTTGATCGAACCTACTCCCGGAATATTCCCGCCGCGAGGCGTCAGCCCCGGCGCGCAGCCGTAACCGGTCGCCCAAGGGATACTGATACTCTCCGCCCGTCCATACCGAGACCCCCACGCCGGAGGTCGTCAGATCTTCGGCATCGCGGCGAAACGGCAGGCCCCGGATATAGATGATCCTCTCATCCGAGGCCCCGCCAATGTTGGTGTCGGGCGCCACCGAGGTACCCAGATACATGCTCCAGCGGCGGCGTGCCCGGATCTCCGACAGAAACCGCCGGACATTGGCCGCCACCTCTTGCGGTGGGTTCCCGGCCAGCACCCTTTCAAAATGATCACGCGACAGGTTGTCCTGACCCTTCAGGAAGAATGCCCGCGCCAGTTCCAGGCGGACACGCACCAGATCGGGACGGTCGATCAGCATGGTGCGGAAGGCGGCAATGGCCTCGTCCAGAAGCGCATTTCGCTCCGCCTCGGCAATATCCGGCTGTTGCGCTGCTCCGGTCGCCGCCAGACCCAAGAGAAAGAGCGCGTTTGCTTCAATCACATCGGCCTTGAGCAGCGGCCGCAGGATCTCCATCGCCTCGTTGAACTTGCCCTCCCCAACCAGCGTCCGCGCCTCCGACATGGCAGTGGTAACAGAGTTTGGTGAAGGGGGCGGTTCGGCAACGGCGCTCCATGCCGGCGCGGCGATTAGCAAGAAAGCGGCAGTTGAGAACGCGCGGAAGATCGGGATGATCATCAATTAACCTTTTGTGTGCTCTTAAGACAAAAAAAGAGGGTGGCAAATTGTGCCACCCTCATCCAGAAGTCTAAACCTACAGGGTCAAGTTCTCATGTGAGAAACCCGGCCCAAGCGGTCAGTTTACTGCTTTACCGCACCGAACGCGCCCGCTACGTGCCCATGGGAAGAATGGGCATCGAACTCGCCGGCGACTGACAGCGGATAGTCATCCGTATCGTCCACAGCGTCAGTAGCATCGGCAGCGGGAATGCCGAAGAACTGGCCGCTCCAATCACCGGAAGTGACTGGGCTACCACCCACTCCGCCACCGACTTCGCCCCCAGTGAACTCTTCTGTGAGATTCGGGAAGGTGGTCTTCTTCAGATCTACCGACCACGCGCTCAGATCGTCAGACCGACTTGCGAAATCGGTAACCGTTCCGCTGATCGAGTTCTGATCGTTCAAGGCAATGTCATCGCCACCGAAGCTTGCGGTAAGCTCGGCAGCCGCCGTGAACTCACCATGGCGGATTGAGTCGAGGGTACTGTTAGAGTTGAACGTCTTCACCGCATAGCGACCAGCTGCAGGGCCCTTATACGTCGCCGTGCCCTCCAAATCGTCGCGATTGTTGTCGGTGATTTCATCCAAGCCACTAGAGAAGGTCCGGAAGGCTACGTCGCCATCCTTGTCCACCTTCGTCCACCATCCGAAGCGCAGATAGTCTGTGTCAGGTACCGCAACACTAGGTACAGACAAGTCATCTTCCCTAGTAGCTACATCGTCTTCGTCAGCACCGGCAATAGACTTTCCATCTTCCCCAAAGTACGCGGGGATAAATGTCCACACACCTGTAAACTCGGTGAACGCTCCTTTGGCATCGGCTGTCACTGAACAGACATCTCCACCTGTGCACTCATATTGACCGGCCACACCGTCGAACATGCCGGGGAATTTCTTCGGAAATTCAGCGCTCCCGTCGTAAGTTGTCGTCACGGAAGAACCCGGGACTGCACCAGGAAAGTTGGATGCACTCACATGCGCGTTTAACGGTGCTAACTGGTCATTGACCAAAGTCAGGCCGCCGTTCTCCGCATTTAGAGAACCAACATAAATCCTACCAACGTCGTGAACCGCATTGAACTTCTTCATCGTATTTTCGATGTTCGTATAGACGGTTGCGGTTTCGCTGCTGTCCTCTTCATTTGCAACATCGGCTTTATACCAACCATGGCCAGCATCGGACGCGGAACCCTTGGCGATTACTGTCGTATCAGGTTCGCCGCCTGTCACCGTGACCGTGACCTCGTTACCCGTGCGTTTTGCACTGGCATCGAGACTGGCTGGTCCATCAGCCTGCGCCATTATCGCCATTGCGTAAGGCATGGCGGCCGCCGTCGTCGTGGCTTCCGCCAGTTGAGCGTTTGCCGTCAATACCGCTGCATCGGCGTGATCGACCGCACGTTGCGCACGTGTCGTTAGAACGACATCGTCGCCCGCTTGTGCCCCTGCCAAGGCTTCATCGGCTTCGGTCTTGGCTCTATTGGCCGCTGTTACTAGACCTCTTGCCGTAGCCGCGTTGGCATCTATGCCTTCATATGTCACTAACAACCTTGCATATGTTTGCATAGCCGCATTTGCTTCCAAGATGGCCTTCTCCACACCTGCAGCAAACAAGGCAGCCAGTGCGGTGTCACGCTCAGTCGTAAGCGTTACCACCTCGGCCTTCGCGGCCGCTAACTGGGCGTACACACTACCGTTCACGTCGGCCGGGTCGGTTTCCTCACCGAGCAACGTCCCAAGCCTGGTCACCTCATCATTGGCAGTTTTCAACTCACCCGTGAGCCTGGTCACCTCGTCATTGGCAGTTTTCAAGTCACCCGTGAGCCCGGTCACCTCGCCATTGGCAGTTTTCAACTCACCCGTGAGCCTGGTCACCTCACCATTGGCGGTGTCCAACATACCCTGGATGGCATCCACCTGCGCCTGGGTCGGTGCCGCGGCCAACTCATCCGTGAGCCTGGTCACCTCGCCGTTGGCGGTGTCCAACATAGCCTGGATGGCGTCCACCTGCGCCTGGGTCGGTGCCGCGGCCAACTCATCCGTGAGCCTGGTCACCTCGCCATTGGCAGTGTCTAACATAGCCTGGATGGCATCCACCTGCTCCTGGGTCGGTGCCGCGGCCAACTCATCCGTGAGCCTGGTCACCTCGCCATTGGCAGTGTCTAACATAGCCTGGATGGCATCCACCTGCTCCTGGGTCGGTGCCGCGGCCAACTCATCTGTGAGCCTGGTCACCTCGCCATTGGCAGTATCTAACATAGCCTGGATGGCATCCACCTGCTCCTGGGTCGGTGCCGCGGCCAACTCATCCGTGAGCCTGGTCACCTCGCCGTTGGCGGTGTCCAACATCGCTTGGATGGCATCCGCATTGTCAAGAGCGGCATTCCTCTCACCCATGAGCCTGGTGACATCGGCATTGGCGGTGTCCACCTCACCCATGAGCCTGGTGACATCGGCATTGGCGGTGTCCACCTCACCCATGAGCCTGGTGACATCGGCATTGGCGGTGTCCACCTCACCCATGAGCCTGCCCAATTCGCTATTGGCGGTGTTCAAATCGGTCTGGGCCGTCATCAGAGCGGCCTGGGCCGTCATCAGCGCGGCATTGGCGTCATCCAGGTCTTCCTGGAGACCACCCGCCTTGGCGTTTGCGGCATCCAGGTCAGTCTGGAGCATCGATATTTCGTCGTCATCGCCATTGGAACTGCAGGCACCCACAGCAAGCGCGAGCGCTGCTGCAGCAACTGTCGTTAACAATTTATTATTGTGCAACTTCATCTCGAGGGACTCCTCAAATATTTGGTCTGAGTCCCGCTTCTACGACATACGTACGCTCCAATGCGCTGTAGTATGATAAAGGGCTTATTTTCAATTGGTTATGTTCCGAAAATGCTGCTTTGTGGCCATTGACACCCCACCGTGAGTGCGCTCCAATGCGCCCTGGTTTGATGTCAGTTGATGTCGGTATGATTACGGATTTAGAGGCGCAAATCAGTCGAGTGTGGCCATGCCTAAACGAAACGATCTGACGATTTCCAAACGCACCGTCGATTTGCTCTCTGTTGAGGGTAAGGACGCCGTCTTCTGGGATCATGACTTGTCGGGCTTCGGGGTACGGGTCTATCCCTCCGGACGGAAGGTCTACGTCGTCCAAAGCCGAGGGCCGGGCGGCCCCAAGCGGGTGACGCTCGGCCGGCACGGCGAACTTGCCGCCGACCATGCGCGCAAGAGGGCGGCCGGTGTTATCGACCGCATCAAGCAAGGCAAGGATCCGGTTACCGCGCCCGCGATCACCTTGGCCGATCTGGCGGAGCGCTACATGCGCGCGCATGTAGCCGTCAATTGCAATGCGCATACCGCGGGGATCTATCGGGGGTCGCTCGACAACCATATCCTGCCGGCGCTGGGAGCGATGGCTCTCGAAGAGGTGGGGCGGGAACAGATCGCGGCGCTGCATTACGAGCTTCGCAACACGCCCCGCGCGGCGAACCGGGTGCTGATGATCCTCTCCAAGATGTTTGTCCTGGCCGAGGCCTGGGGTCTGGTTGCGGCGGGAGGCAACCCCTGCCGACACGTGGTCAGGTACAAGCGGCGCAAGCGCGAGCGGTTCCTGACGGAAGAGGAGTACCGCCGGCTTGGCCGGGAGCTGGCCGCGCTGGAGGCTGAGGGCCGAGTGCCGGCGCCAGCAGCCGCCGCACTCCGCCTGCTGATGCTGACCGGCTGCCGGCTCAATGAGATCCTGACCCTGCGTTGGGACGACGTGGACCACACGGCGGGGGAGCTGCGGCTGAGAGACGGCAAGACAGGCGCGCGCATGGTGCCGCTGACACCCACGGCGGCGGCGGTTCTGGCGGGGATCGCCCGTGTTAATCCCTGGGTGATCGCCTGGGACAGGCCGGAGGGCCACCTGTCGTATCTCTCCGTCTACTGGTATCGCGTGCGGGAGCTGGCCGGGCTTGAGGATGTGCGGATTCATGACTTGCGACACAGCTACGCCAGCCGGGCACTGGCCCTGGGCGAGAGCCTGACGATGATCGGCCGGCTGCTCGGTCATGCGGATATCGGAAGCACCGCGCGTTATGCCCATCTGGCGCGCGACACGGAGAAGATCTCTGCGGCCAGGGTCGGCGGCAGCATCGAGGCCGACATCATGCCGCAGGAGACCGCTGCGTAAATTGCCGTTTGCGATGGCCGGTTAAGGACGGACACAGGAAATCGGAGATAACAGGAACCGAGGGATGGCGAAGCTGCAATACAGGTCGATCTCAAGGCGCACGGTCGAGGCGCTCCGGGCCGAGAAGGATACGGTGTATTGGGACAACGAACTGACGGGCTTCGGGATACGGGTCTATCCTGGCGGGACCAAGGTTTACATGGTCCAGAGCCGGGGGCCTGGCGGGCTGAAACGGGTTACGGTTGGCCGGCATGGGGTCATCTCCGCCGACCGGGCGCGGCGCCGGGCTGGGTTGATCATCGCCCGCATCAAGGCGGGAGAAGCACCCCTCGCAGCACCCATGGCGCGCGAGGCAACCGGACCCACGGTGGCCGATCTCGCGGAGCGGTATTTTCGCGAGCATGTGGCGCTGCGCTGCAAACCGGGCACGGCGAAGTTGCACCGCCGTGTGGTGCGCAAGCACATCCTGCCCGAGTTCGGCAAGCTGCCCGTTGCTGCGATCGGGCGCGAGCAGGTGACCGACTTGCATTACAGGCTGCGCCAGGTCCCGGCCATGGCGAACCAGGTGATTGTCACGCTGTCGCGGATGTTCAACCAGGCCGAGATCTGGGGTCTGGTTCCGGAAGGCGGCAATCCCTGCCGGTTCGTGATCAAGTACAGGCAGCGCAAGCGCGAGCGGTTTCTGACGGAAGAGGAGTTCCGCCGGCTTGGCCGGGTGCTGGGCGCGCTGGAGGCCACGGGCCGGGTGCCGGTGCGCGCCGCTGCGGCGATACGCCTGCTGATGCTGACCGGGTGCCGGCGCAACGAGATTCTGAGCTTGCGATGGGAGGATGTGCACCTGGACGTGAACGAGCTGCGGCTTCGCGACAGCAAGACTGGCCCGCGGGCGGTTCCATTGTCGCCGGCGGCGGTGAGGGTTCTCGCGGGGCTACCGCGTGCCGCCGGCAATCCTTGGGTCATTGCGGGCCGCAGACCGGGCGCCCGACTGTCGGACTTCAACAGCCACTGGTATCGCGTAAGATCGCGCGCCGGGCTTGAGGACGTCAGGCTTCATGACCTCCGTCATTCGTTCGCTTCCCGCGCCCTGGCGCTTGGCGAGAGTCTGCCCATGATCGGCAAACTGCTCGGACACACCAAGATCCAGACGACGGCTCGCTACGCCCATCTCGCCCGCGACTCCATACATGTATCGGCGGCCAGGGTCGCTGCCAGCATCGGGGCGGATATATTGCCCGCAACCCTGATGCCGGATGCTTCCTGAGCACCGACGCGTATGGTCGTCGCTGCGAGGTCTTGGCGATGTCGTGTTGTTGGATCAGGCCATATGTTCGCGCTAGGCAGTCGCGCGACTCGGCACACACTTATAATATATACGCAATTCTGACGAACCTGCCGACGTGCCGGCAACGTGTGCGCGAGCGAGCGTCTCCACACACAAAATATAGGAGGCCGGTTTGCCGTTGCCCTGCGCCTTACCGTCGTCGTCGGCCCCGGCATTGGTCTGGCCGGCAGGAATATCAAAGCCGTCAATCCTGGCCGATCGGGGCCTTCCCGGCGGCCGGCGGCTGGAAGCAACACATACCACAAGGTGGGGATCCGGCCGCACACGTTGGTCGCATAGTATAATGCGGTCGACCCAAATCTGCCGCTGAGGCATCGCCAAGGCCCGGCAGCCCTTGCGATTCGGTGCCATAATTTCGACATTTTTTTTGTTGACCGGGAATCAATTTGGCTTTATCCACGTTTTAGCGTCCATTGAACATGCGAGTTCGTATTGAACTGCCTGAATGTTTTTGCTACAGGCATCATGATGTTGGACTGCAAATTAAATGGATGTAAGTTTTTGCATAGGGCCACTTGCGTGATAAGCTACATATGTTAAGTTGCTCATGGTTTCTCGGCCTCATTCACGGGGCCACTTCAAACTGTGTATGACAGGAGTGCCTCGGAATGAAGTTCCACAAGAATAAGTTTTTGACGACAATTGCTGCAGCAGCGCTTGTGCTTGCTGTGGGTGCCTGCAGTTCGGGTAGCGATGATAATGAAGGTCTCATAGGTGAACGCGACGACGCTCTGGCTGCATTAGCTGCGGCGAAGATGGCGGCGGCGGCCGCCGCAACAGCGGCGGAAGAAGCGCAGGCGGCGGCGTTGGCTGCGGCGGCGTTGGCTGCGGAAGCAGCGCAGATGACGGCGTTGGCTGAAGCCGCAACAGCTGCGGCGGCGGCGCAGGAGATGGCGTTGGCTGATGCCGCGACGGCTGCGGAAGCAGCGAAGATGATGGCGTTGGCTGAGGCCGCGACGGCAGCGGAAGCAGCGAAGATGATGGCGTTGGCTGATGCCGCGACGGCTGCGGAAGCAGCGAAGATGATGGCGTTGGCAGAAGCCGCGACGGCTGCGGAAGCAGCGAAGATGATGGCGTTGGCAGAAGCCGCGACGGCTGCGGAAGCAGCGAAGATGATGGCGTTGGCAGAAGCCGCGACGGCAGCGGAAGCAGCGAAGATGATGGCGTTGGCAGAAGCCGCGACAGCTGCGGAAGAAGCACATGCGGCAGCGTTGGCTACCGCGTTGGCTGATGCCGCTACGATGGCCGATGAGGATCAGGCCGAAGCCCTGAAGCTCGCGGCTGAGGCTGCGGACGAAGCGCAGGCGATGGCGTTGGCTGCTGCCAAGACGGCTGCGGACGAAGCGCAGGCGATGGCGTTGGCTGCTGCCAAGACGGCTGCGGACGAAGCGCAGGCGATGGCGTTGGCTGCTGCCAAGACGGCTGCGGACGAAGCGCAGGCGATGGCGTTGGCTGCTGCCAAGACGGCTGCGGACGAAGCGCAGGCGATGGCGTTGGCTGCTGCCAAGACGGCTGCGGACGAAGCGCAGGCGATGGCGTTGGCTGCTGCCAAGACAGCTGCGGACGAAGCGCAGGCGATGGCGTTGGCTGCTGCCAAGACAGCTGCAGACGCAAAACTCATGGCTGCGAATGACGGATTGGTGGCGGCCTTGGAGGAACTGGATTTGGAGCCAGCAAGCGACACTATGTCTGTTGAGGACCAAATCGCTGCAAATACCGCAACGCTCAAAGCCGCGCTTGCCTCAATTAGAGAGGATGCCCGAGAAGCCTTGATCGTGGCAGCGAGCAAAGAAAGGATTGCCAGAGCAGGTATGGTTCACACTGCAATTGGCGTCGCCCCAGGTGGGGCCGCCGCCAAGGCGATACCCACCGGTGGTGACATTACCGCTGTAACGGCTAAACGTAACGCGGCCGGCATGGTTACTGTCGACGTAAACGGCGAAGATGATGACGCCTATGTAGGTGGTGAGACTGATGCCAGTAGCGGTGACTGGAACAGCGTCACGATGTCTAAGACTAACGTTGGCGGTGAATCTACTGACATGGCGGTAGTCTACACAGACATTGAGGCACCTTCGGATAAGCTGTTCACAGAAGAATATGACTCAGACGCTCGGAACGATATTCTTGACGCGGACCGTGTGGCCAAGGCGCAGTCTGACCACTTCCCCACCGGAAAGAGCCAAAGCGTCCAATTTGGCGGCGACAGTGGGAACCCAGACTCGTTCCGCGGCCGATTTGACGGGGTGCCGGGCGTATTCGAGTGCAGCACTACACCGTGCACGCTCACGACGGACGGTGAGGGCAAACTGCTTACGTCGGATAACTGGAGCTTCACACCCGATTCGCCAAATTCGGCCACAATCAAGGATCCGGACGCGGCTTACACGTACTTCGGCTGGTGGTTGAACAAGCCGAAGAAAGAAGATGCTATTCACTCGGTCGAGGTCTTCGCGGGTGGTGTTGGCACGGACCATGAGGCAACAATCGACGACGCCATTGAGGGCACGGCAACGTATACGGGGCCAGCTGCTGGCAAGTATGCGACACAGACCTTCACTGCCGGCGTGCAGACGGATGCGGCAGTTGGCCACTTCACTGCGACTACCCACCTGACTGCGAAGTTTGGTGATGAAACTGGGCCGGGAGAAGGCATCAGCGGTACAGTCACAGGCTTCCAGCTTGATGACGTAACGTCCGTCCCCTGGAAAGTGAACTTGGAACTGGCCACTTACAGCGGAGCAAACTTCACGGGCACGACTGAAGTGGACTTTGGCGGTGGCGCCACGGCTACAGATAACGGTGGCGCTGGGAATTGGCAGGGCACGTTCTACGGTCCTGGTACGGAAGACGAAGATGCACCTAGCACGGTTGTGGGAACATTCGGCGCCTCGACGACCAGTGCCAGTGTGCTCGGCGGCTTTGGTGCAACCAAGTAGTAGTCGCATTACCTGGGACCGGGATCTCCTGTGAGATCCTGATCCTTCAGTTCAAACTTCTGGATGAGGGTGGCAGGTTCTGCCACCCTCTTTTTTTCGCAAATTCTCTCCCGAGTAGAACACGATGTCTATCAGACCCTTCCTGTGCGCCCTGGCGGCCGGTGCCTTCCTCCTGCTCACAGCACCGATGTCCAATGCTGCCGTCAACACGCCTTCACCCGCCCCCGCCGCCGATGTTTCAGGCGCCCAAGCACTGGTCAGGGCCGGCAAGTTCGATGAGGCGCTGACTGTTCTGCGGCCGCTGGCCCGGGGCCGCGCGGTCGAGGCGAACGTGCTCTTCCTCATCGGCTTAGCGGCAACCGGCGCATCGCAGCAACCCGGTCTTGCCGACGCCGAGCGGGATGCATTTCTGGACGAGGCCATAGCCGCCCTCCACACCATGCTGATCGACCGCCCCGGCTTGGTGCGGGTGCGCCTGGAACTGGCGCGGGCGTTTTTTCTCAAGGGCGAGGACAGCCTGGCGCGCCGGCACTTCGAACGCGTGCTGGCGGGCAAACCGCCGGCATCGGTGGTGGCCAACGTGCAACGGTTTCTGGCCGAGATCCGGGCGCGCCGACGCTGGACGATGTACCTCGGCGCCGCAATGTCCCCGGACAGCAACATCAGCGGGGCCTCGGACGAGCAAATCATCTATATCAACGACCTGCCCTTCCGCCGCGACGCGGAGGAACTGACGACATCGGGCATCGGCGTCTCGGTGTGGACGGGAGGAGAGTATCAGCAGCCCCTGGGGGATCGGCTGCGTCTACGGCTGGGCGGCGATCTATCGCGGCAGGACTATGGGGGAAGCAAGTTCGACCAGACTTCTGCGTCGGTTCATGCGGGCCCGCGCTGGCTGGTGGACAGGGATACCGAGGTCAGCCTGGTCGGCACCGCCCGCCGCCGCTGGGCCGGGACGGGTCCCTCCAACGACGATCTCGGCGCCCGGGTCGAAGCCGGGCACCGGCTGACCCCGCGGATCAGGGTAAACGGCCGGGCCTCCTGGTACCGCCGTGACAACCGGACAAGGGATTTCCTGGACGGACCGATCCTGGATGTCACGCTGGGCGGGTCCTGGGTGATCCTGCCGATCCTGCGGGCCGATGGGGCGGCCGGATACGCCCGCGAACGGCCGGAGTCGGAGAGATGGCGCAATGCCAGCCGCTGGCTGCGTCTGGGCGCCTCGGTTGCCCTGCCGCTGGGCTTCAATGTCGGCGGCAGTGGCGAGCTGCGCATGACGGACTACGAGGGTAACTGGTTCCCCTTCACGCCGGACGGCGCACCGCGCGAGGACCAGACCCGTATCCTGCGGGCCACGGTCCACAACCGGGCCTTCACCCTGTACGGCTTCAGTCCGCAACTGGTGGTGACGAACGAGGCGCGGGACACCAACGCGCAGCTCTACGACTACAAACGCACCCGGGCCGAACTGCGCGCCGTGCGGCAGTTCTAGGGACCGCGGTGGCCATGCGACGGAGTCCCGGCCCGTCCTCGATGTCCTTGCGCCGCGAAAGCCAGCCGCATCTGCCGATCGCATGGGAAACACTCCGATCCCCAGCAGTGTCCCAATGAAGCCTGTGCCCGGCCGGGCCGGCTGGCTCGGCCTTGCTTGCGCGCTCGCAGTCTCTGTTCTGTGGCCAGGTGCCGGCACCGCCGGTGAGGTGGTCTGGGGCGCAGTTGCCACGCCGCTGCGGATCGTCAACCTGAACCCGTTTCAGCCCCTCTACGGCGTGCCCGGTTCGCTGGGCGCCCGCGTGATGACGCCGGGTTCGTCTGAAGTGATCGCCTAGATGGATCTGGCCTCACACCTGGTCGAGGCCAGCTCCGGCGCGGAGCGGATCCTGATCGACGGCGAGACCCACAGGCAGGGGCTTGCCCTGAGACACGGCTTTGGGGAGGGCTGGGAGTATCTGTTCGAGGTCTCCGCCCTCTCCCACCACGCAAGCAGGTTGGACGGCTTCATCGAGACCTGGCATGACGTCTTCCACCTGCCCCAGGGCGACAGGGACCGCACGCCGTGCGACCGCCTGGCGCTGGTCTACGCTAACGGCGGGAGAACCTCCTACGATATCGGTGAAAGTGTTTCTTCGCTGGGGGATATCAGCCTCGGGATTGGCTATGCGGTGCCCCTCTGGCCGTTGTCGAACGACGGACTTGCGATCCGGGGCAGTGTCAACCAGACACCCGAGGAGACACTACAGGAGCCGTCCCGAATGGGCCGCAATCTACTATCCGCGATTTAATGAAATCCCTGTCCAGTATTTTGTGCAATCGGTGTCCGGTATTTGTGAAATCTGCATGCACTGCCGATTCTCACCAAAGTAGCCGGCGATTCTCAATCAACGTAGCCACCGATTCTCAGTGCGCCGTGGAAAGGTGCGTTTTCCTGGTGCATCTGTCGCTTTTCTTCCCGATCCGTCGTCGGCCTTCCCCTAATCTCAGGAGGGTCGGCTCCCGCATTGCCCGTTTCGAGGCCTGCTCGGTGTTCACATCACATTCCGGCCTGCATGGTCGCTAAACTGCTCAACACAGCCCTTTGTCACCAGAGTGCTTCGGTCTACATCGTTACCTCCGTAGGCCGCCCTGGCTGCTACCAACCGAAAGCGACAATTGTTGGGTGGGGTTCGCACCCACCAGGAAAACGCACCTTTCCACGGCGCACTGAGAATCGGTGGCTACTTTCGTGAGATTCCGCAAGGGAGCTTTCTTCGGCAACGCCAAGGCCGACCGCAAGCCCGGCGCTGTTGCCGGCGTGTTCGAGGCTCATCTACCCGCTGCGCATATTGCCGGCGGCTTCGGGGCCACCAACACAGCGGATGAATAAACAATTCGATAATGACAGGTTCGCTGATTTCCGTCGTGCGATGCTCGACGGCTATCGCGATCTCGTCGCCGGTCAGGCCTGACTAGATTCGCATGCTCATATAGCGGCCCTTGCTCTGCTGCTGCTTTTCGGTCTTGCGCTCGGCGCGCTGTTGCCGCAACTGCTGGAGCTTCTCCGGATCCTCGAGGAGGCGGGCGACGCGCTCCTCGCGCATCCGGATGTCCTCGCCCTCGCGTTGCCCTGCCAGGCTCGCGGCCAGGTGTCGGTCGTCGTCTTCAAGCACTTCGCGTACCCGAGCGAGCGCTAAGCCGAGGCTCTCTTGCGCGTGTGCGATGTAAGCGAGGTGGATGCCGTAATTACCCGGGTCGTCCATGAGTTCCTCGCAGCGGCCCACCGCAAAGTCAATCACGTCCCGCCATGTATCGTAGCGGCCAAGGTCGGGAACCGCCACGACCCGCTCGGCCGCCTCGGCCACCAGCGCCTCGCGGCGGGCCATCTGACCCGCCATGTGTTCGCGGCAATTGTCGAAGTAGTTGCGGTTTGACACGACCTTGCCGAGCTGAGCGAGCACCCTGCCTATCTCCGATTCAACGCCGCGATCCAGGAGCATATTCTTGGAGACCTTGTCCAGCCCCTTGTGCAGACGGTCGTAGCCATCCGTGTAGATGACATGGAGGCCCTCTTCCGCGGCACGATCCACCTGGCGGTTCCAGTCCCGCTTCAGTTCCCGCGAGCGCTCCAGTACCTCCCGCGCGAAGGTCGCGGTCCGCAGCCGGTCGTGATAGTCCTGTCCGCCGAAGAAGTAGCCGATGGCGCGGCCGAGCCCGGCGAGTGCCGCCTGCACAGGCGCGCCTCCGCTGGACATGGCCCGAGCCTGGTCCGGCGTAGCAGCGTCATCTGAAGCGAACCGGGGACCGACCCAGTGGCGGTTTTGCAGGCGCCGCAGCTCGCGCGCCTCCCGTTCGGCCAGTTCCTTGTCATCAACCCGGATTACCTCGCGAAGCGCCGAGAGCGCCCTTGTCATGTGGGTCTTGGCCGTGACGAGCCTGTCAAGATGGGTGCTATAGGTTTCCTTACCGGAGAGGATGGCCTCGCCCGCTGCCGTCAGGCGCTCGGCCTCCTGTCGCCAGTCCGGATAGGCCGAAACCCCGGTCAACTCGGTTTCCTGGTCACCCGCATCGCGTTGGAGAAAGGCGCGCGCATCCATGTGGCGTTCCACTTCGCCCGGATAGTCCAGGATATGTTTGCGGGTCGAGAGATAGTGCTGGTGGTTCTCAAGGACCTGGATCAAGGGCGCCCGTGATTTGGCCGGGATATCCGGGATCTCCGCAATCATTCGAACGCGCGAGATGCTGTCCATGTAGCCCTTGGCGTAGAACAATGGAACTCTGGCTTGCCGGACGTCTTCGACGAGGCTGTTCCAGTCCCGCCGCAAGGCTTCGTAGGCTGGCATCCAGGTCGGCTCCCCAAGCTCCGGTTGCTCGACTGTCTCCCGTGTATCCGGGGGTTCGCTGTGCGGTTTCGGTTTCTTGCCTTTGGAGTTATATTCGCCATCCTCCTGGATGACTTGGCGCAGTTGTGACAGCTCCTGTTCTACGAGCGCGTGACGGGTTTCCATGTTGTCGTGATGGACGCCATACCTCTCGCCGTCCGCGAGGATAGCCTCGGCCGCTGCAACCAGGTGGTCCGCTTCCTGTCTCCAGCCCAGGTGATCCGATAGCTGAACGATCGGAACGCCGAGCCTGTCGGCCACGCGCTGGAGAGAAGTATGGGCGTTCATGTGCCGTTCGGCGGCTGCAATGTAGTCCTCGACGTGCTGCCGCGCCGAGAGATCCCTGTGGTGATTTTCGAGCGCCTCGATTACCGGCGCCCTTGTTTCGACCGGGATTTGCCCGTTCTCCGCCAGCGCCTGGATGCGCTGGATCATGTCCGCGTATCCCTTGGCGTAGAACAACGGCTCGCCGGTTTGCCGGACCCGTTCGGTGAGCTCGTTCCAGTCCCGCTGCAAGGCTTCGTAAGGCGCGAGCCAGTCCGGCCTGGGCGGATCTTGGTCCGGCGGTACGTCCTCCTGCGCGGCCGCGGCAAGTGCCCAAGGATAATCTTCGGCTTCGACCGGTGGGACGATATCGATGATCCGGGCCTCCGGCGCGTTACGATCGGGAGACGGCATCCCGGCCGTGTTCCGCGTTACCGTATTGGCACGCCTGGGTGCCTCCGCACGACCGCCCTCCAGTGCCAACTCCCCTTGCTGCAATCCGGGTGTCGGTTGCCGTGCCTCCTGTTCCGCCTCGCGCTTGATCCGATGCACGTGCCGCATCGTGGCCGCGCGCTTGTGGCGGAGGGCGCGGGCATGGAGGTCCTTGAAATCGTCGAGGTCCTTGCGGGCAATGCCGCCGCGATCCGCCAGCAGGGAGGCAAATTCGTCGGAGCGGGCGCGGAAGGTCTCGGCCTCTTTCAGCAACACCCCATGGCGGTTGAGCGTCTCCCGGAACGTACCGCTGAGCGCCACGGTAATCACCTTCAATGCGGGTTCGTTCGCGGAGTTCGTCATACGCCGCCAGAACTTGGCTGCCGGCCGTCCGCGAAGGCAGTGACCGCCTGTGCGTGACGCCAGCCGAAGGCGGTGCGCCGGACATCCCGCGCGATACGGGCTAGCACGTTGTCGTTCGCGGCTGTACGGATATCCCCCGTCTCGCCCTGGGATCGGTTTCCATCCTCCCTGACACCCTCCCGACGCTCTTCCCATATGCCATCCGCCATGTAGTCGAGCGCTGCTTCCTTCGGTTGCGAGCGCGACCAGCGCTCGGCCAGGTAGGCCCGGATCTCGGTATCGGTCACCGCTGCTTCGCGATCGTTGTCGGCCCGCTTGTCGGCGATGTCGAGGGCGAGCGGCGCCCGGTTGACGTAGATGTCCAGCCTTTCGCGATGGCGTGTCGCGGCGGGGTAGATCGTCTCGCGCGAGGGCCTCGCATCGGCCAGCAGGAAGGTCCGGTCCACGGTCAACCCCTGGGCCGAAGTGATGGTCATCGCATAGCCGTGGTCGAGACGGATATTGCCGTACCAGTCGCGGATTTCGTCGTGATGAAAGGTGACTTCACGACCGTCCTCGGTGCACGCCGAAATCAGAACACTTGGCTCCGTTCCGGCCTCGCCCCTTTCAACCTTGAAGTCCTCCACCGTGACCACGGTGCCGTTGAACAGCTGCTTCTTCCAGTGGGTGGCCCCGATGCGCAACCGGTCGCCGCGCGCGATCTCCAGCGGCGAAGTTGATCGTTCATCCTCCGTGCCGCGGCTGACCATCACCGTCACCCGGTCCGCATGGGCTCGACCCGCATCTGCATTTTCCCCATCGGTCAACGCGGCGAAACGACGCTCCCGCATTAGGTGCGACAGCGCCCGTGCTTCAGCCCGCGTGCGCGCCAGCACCACGCTGGACTTGCCCGGGTTCGCCCGCTGGTAGCGGTCCCAGTCGTCGACCAGACCGGTCAGCGTCTTTTCTTCATCGTACCCGATATGGAACCGCCCCCGGAGGTGGAGCCCTGCAATGGCTGAGGCCGCATCGCCGTCGCGCAGCGCCTCGGAGGCAGCGACCTGCCACGGCGTAAATACAAGTTTCCCCTTCATGTTCTCGTAGTAGGTAAGAATGCGGGTGCGCCTCTCCTCTGCCATCGAATTCGCCAGGAGCCGCGCCGTCTCCGGTGTCTCGCCCTGGACATGGGTCAGGATGTCCTCCAGGTCCGCCTTCTGGCGCCGTATGCGGTCCACCCGGACACTGCCAACGGCGTCGCGGATCAGCCTCAGCCCCGGTCCCGCCTCAACCGGTTGTTGCTGTTGGGTGTCGCCAGCGAAGACGATCTTCGCTCCATGGCGCTCGGAGAGTTGCAGAATGTGATGCGCCTGGCGGGTCGACAGCATGCCCGCTTCGTCGACGATAATGGTGGTGTCCTTGGTAATCTCGATCCCACCCCGCGCGGCAAGACGCAGCAGTTTATCGACGCAGAACGGTCGCGCATCGACATCGTTGCCAAGCGCCACCGCTGTGCGCCAGGCCACTGCGGTGGCGATGATGGCGCTCCCATGTTCACGGTAGAGATCGGCGATAGGCCGCAGCGTAGTGGTCTTGCCCGAGCCCGCTGCTCCTTCGATGATGGCGACCCGGCCCCCGGATGAAGTGACCGTCCGGATCGCTGCGATCTGTTCCTCGCTCAGCGGATAACCCGATTTCAGCAGCCCCGCCACCTTTGCGCCTACGGCCTGGGCGGGCAAGGAATGTCCCGTATCGGCGGTCATGCCTGCCGCCATATCCCTGACGTCCTGCTCCATCTGCAGAGTGTGGCGGGTTGAATACAGTCTCGTGTGCGCCATGCCGGCCCGGCCCTCGGCCGACCTGAGCGGGCGGGTCAGGCGCACCACCTCCGGACTTAGAAGCACACGCTCTATGCTGGTTGCCACCGCGTCGTGGTTCAATAACCCGGCGGTGGCGTTGCCGACCCGCTCGACGATGTCGGGCAAGCGAAATACTGCCTCCTCCCGCGTAAGGCGGTATGGCAGATCTTCCAGCACCGCCGTCAAAGCGCGGATCTGTTCCTGGGTAATCTCTTCAACCGTGCCCAATAGCGAGACGATCAGCGCCTCGCGTTCGAAAAACCCCTCCGCCTCGCCGCGCCAGCGCGCATGACGAATTTTCGGATCGTTGTCCGGCGATTTGCCAGCCCGCGTGATCTTGTTCGCCGCTGCTGCCCTCGGGGCGTTGCCCTCGACCGTAAAACCCATCTCCCGGGCCGCTTCAACAATCTGACCGCGGCGCTTCGACCAGTGCGCGATCAACGCTGCCGGTTCTTGCCCGACGGTTCTGGTGGATGGGGAAAAGCCCACGATGCGGGTGAACTCATTGTCCTTGCCGTACTGCTCCATGGGAATGCCAAGCCGGTCCCGCAGGTTCCACGCCAGGGCATTGCGGTAGACCGCCCCTGCCGCCTTCATCCAGGCATAGACCGGGTGCTGGTGCAGCGCCCGGTACTTGCCGTCCCGGTGCGTTCTCGCGGCATTGAAGATCGTGCAATGGGTATGAAGCTGCGGGTCGTTCTCGCGGCTGGTGCCATGCTGGAACATCGCGCCCATGATGTCCGCCGCCACGACCCTGGTTCCGTCCCGTTCCTGAAGCCGCGTCCAGGCGCAATACCGCAGCACCGTCTCTGTCAACGCGGCACGGGCCGCATCATGTGCGCGCCCTCGATCTGCGAACGCAACTCCGGATCGGCAATAGCCCACAAGGCGGAGACGCTCTTGTCGGCGCTGAACGTCATGTCGAGACCGGGCGAGCGCGTCTCGCTTCCGGCATTGCGCGTCAGCCGCTCTCCGCCGTCGGGTGCGAAGCCATGATAGAGCCGGTGGAACTCTCCGCCATCGACCCTGCCACCGTCGGCAAGCCCGAACAGGCCGCGGGGGTTCCACCACACGCCATCGGGTTCCTCGCCCGCGGTGTAGTACTCGTTGGGGTGACGGAAGGAGCGCTGGCTCTCAAGGTAGTAGGCCGCCGAGGCCATTTGGGCCAACGTCGCTACCATCGCAACCGTCTCCCAATATTGCCCGCCGCCGGTTTCAACTCTCTAACCTCCTTTTTCACCCTCATGCCAATATCGCGTTCACAGCCAGCTTCGGAGCGATAACCACCAGGATCAGCCAATCTGACTGCGCCAGTTTACGGCAGAGGTGTGCATTGCTTACTTCGCTATAACACGTTCCGTGAGAGGATATAGAATGCGAACTAAGAGAACAAGATGAAAACATACCACGAACAAACGGGGGGTCTGGCCTTCGATCGAGAAGGCGACAGGGTTCAGGTCTAAAGGTCAGATGGCGGCATTGACCGAATGTCAGGCTAATCGCAGATCCGTACCTGAACATGGAGTCTGGAAGCACGGGGAGACAGGATTTGCTGCCGGGCAAATCAAAGCGGCGGCTATCTATTTGGGGATGATCGATGCCGCTTTGGCGAAACTTGCGCCGTATAAGATGACCACAACGGACATACCAACCGCCTACGTGACAGGCTTCTTGAACAACAGGAATGGAAGTGGGGGTGGCGCAAGTGTGCGAAGTGTTAAACGCGTGCGGGATAGATATCGACGAGCGTAGCCCGCGGATATTCCTGAACAAGTTCGATTCTGGAACCGACAAACGTGGATCAACCGAAGAAGGCAGTGATCCGTTATGAGCTGACCGAGTGCGTACTCTGATTGGCGTGACGGGGATCTGGCCTTCAAAGCATGGAGGGCCATCGTTGTGGTTGCGGGCAGAAACAATGAAATTGCAAAGGGAGATGAAGGCGTGGCGCGTCAACGCCCGCGTACGGCGATGGCACGAAGCGCCATGCCGTAAGGCGGCGATGCATCGTTCGAAGAACGGCGAGCCGTCTGCGAGCGTAAGCTCGCACAGTTGGGGCGGCGCGAAGCGCTCCGCCATAGGCCGTGACTTTATGCACCCGGCATAAAAAGGAGGGCCGATCCCGCGCCGGGTGGTGGCGGGGACCGGCCCTGAAGGGTATATCTACGCGGCGGCGAGAAGAACGGGTATTCCGATCTTGCGTGCCTTGTCGATCATGTTATTCGTGATGCCCGATCCGGGGAAGGCGACGAGGCCTTTCGGCAGGAAGTTGAGCAGGACGTCGTTGCGCCGGAAGGGTGCGGCCTTGCCGTCGCGACCCCAGTCGGGTTTGCAGACGACCTGGTGAACGCCGTTTTTCTCGGCCCAGCTTGCCGCGATCTTCTCCGCGCCGGGTCCGCCGCCGTGCAGCAGGACCATGTCGTCGTACTTGATCTTGATACTGTCGAGGGAGCGCCAGATAGCGGTGACGTCGTCGAAGTCCTTGCCGCCGGTGAAGGCGACCAGGGTGCCTTCGGGAAGATGCGCGGAGGTCTCGCGGTGTTTCCGGGCGCGCAGGTAGTCGCGGGCGTCGATGGCGGCGGAGGTGAGTTTGCCGGTCTGGCTGCTGTGCGATCCGTTGCGCGGACGCCAAGTATCGCCGGTCTCGGTGCGGTATCCCTCGGCGGCGAGGTCGCGCATGGCCTCGAAGGCATCGCGCCGGTCGCCGAGGTTCTGGACTCGGTCGGTGAGGAGTTCCAGTTCCCGGGACTTGATCTCGGAGCCGTCCTGCTCTTGACCGATGTCTTTCATCTCGGGCGCGATCTTGTCGATGCCGCGGTCGAGCCGCTTGACCTGGGCGTTCAGCGCATTGACGAAGCCCCAGAGCAGGCTCTCGCGTTCGTCGGCGAGCTGGGTGCCGTCCTGGGCGACTGCCGCGGCCAGGATGTGGATCGCTTCCTCGATCCCGGAAAGTGCTTCTTCACCGTTCCAAATCTCGCGATTGTCGAACTCGTCAGGATCTGGTGTAGCGCCGAACAGGGCGGCTTGGTCGCAAGCCATTGCGGTCTGTGATGACGTTTCGGTGCTGATGAGGTTTGCATGAGTCTCTCCACTGCAATGTTTCTATCCTCCGAGGCGGGACGCCCCGTCGTGATCCCTCATTGGGTCACGCGCTCGCAGCGGCGCCACGATTGCCGGAATGCCTGCGCCGTTGGAATACGCGATGGTGCGGGCGCAGGGAGCGGAGCGAGCGAGCCACGGTCGCGTATTCCAACGGCGCTAGCCGCTGAGCGGCGTGGCATTACGCGCTATCGCCGCAACGGAGCGTGAGCGGAGTGGAGGACCCCACAGGGGTTGGCACAGTGAGAACGTGTGAAACAATGAGGCATCATGACGGGGTGATTATTTTCCCACTTCCACGCCTCTCTTCGACCGTCGCCGTGGCCAAGGTGGTTGCAATAACGGGCGCAATCCGGGCCGCGAGGGTTACTTCTCCGAAGGCATGGAGGTTGTCGCTAAATTCGAAGTGTTCGGAAACGATCACGGCTGAGGGAATGCCGTGTTCCCCATACCGGTGCCCAGGGCAGTTTGCAACGCGTTCTCCCTGCGCTCCCGGTATGGGGCGTTTTTCCTGAACTCGAAGAGGGCAGCATGAAAAATGGCCGGTCCCACACCAATCTGGCGGGAACCGGCCCTGCACTTTGCATTTCTTGCAATGGGCTGATTAGAACGGAATTTCGGCGTCATCTACCGTCGCGGCGGTTTCGGCGGAAGGCACGGTGTCGCCGTTCATCGCCGGTGCGCCATTGCCCCTCGGCTTGTCGAGAAATTGGAGTCTGCCGCCGGGAACAAGGAGGATCTCGGTCGAGAACCGGTCGCTGTCCTCGCCGTCCCTGCGCCACTTGCGGGTCTGCAGCTTGCCTGAGACGTAGACCATGCGGCCTTTCTTCGCGTGCTTCTCCATCATCTCCACCAGGCCGTCCTGGAAGGTGACGATGCGATGCCACTCGGTGCGGTCCACCTTGTCGCCCGAGTTCCGGTCTAGGTAGCTTTCGTCGGTAGCGATCGAAACATTTGCGACACGGCCGCCGTTGGTGAGATGGCTGATGGTGGCGTCGGCGCCGAGGCGTCCGATCAATTGGGCGTTATTAAGTCCGAACATGATCAATCTCCTGTGATCCGGGTTATGACATCGGGTTAGCGAACGGGAACCGGTCTCTCTCGATCCCTTCTCCGTTCACTTTCTCTAAAAGCCCTTCTCTTCCTCGATTCAGCCGTCCGCGCCGGTGCAGGTCCGGGAAGCGAGAAGATCACGGATCGCGTGGGCTGGCACTCCGGCCTCGGCCAGCAGCGCGCCGGCGTCGGGAAGCGGAGCGGCGAAGCTGGGATCGGCATCGCTTGTGCTGCCGGGATTGAAAAGGGTGTCGTTGGACGCGGTCGAGCTATGAATGCGATCGAACATCTGGCCCCTCCGGTTTATGGGTTTGAGACACCGCCCAGAGGGACTCTCTTTACCCTTGGGCGCGTCGCCCTTCACCTCGCCTTCCTCAAACTCTCTTGCACGTTGGCCGAGGCAGGGCGGAGAGCCCGGCGGCAACAGGTGGCACGATTTTGCCCGGCAAGGGCCGAGCGGCTTGTCAAAGGACCGCGTCGCTGGCGTCCATGATGGCGATGACGGCGTCGTCGATGCTGCCCCTCGCGCTCATCAAGGTGTGGTCGAGATGGAGAATCCGACGGCGGAGCCCGGCGCGGTCGTCGTGAGACGGATTGCCGGGCAGGCGCATGATGGCGTTCCGCAACTCAGCGAAGCGTTCCGCCAGATCCTTCATGTGGGCCGCGGCCTCGCGGGCACCGGTCCGGGCTTCCGGCAGGAACCCGCCGGGATCTGGCCAAGAGCCGGCACAGTGTTGAAATCGCCGGTGTCACGGTGCGAAGTGAGGGTATCGAGCATCTGGGTCTCCTTGGGATGCAAAGCGGGGGGACGGGGATGCCGGCGGAAGTGACTCCCCCGCGCACCGCCCGGATCGCCACTGCCATGCTGCTCCCGGCCTCTCCGTGCCGCGTCGCAGGGCTGGCCAGGTTCGTGCGGAAACGGTGCTCACGATTCCCGTCTGCTGCTGTCATGCAACCCCGGTTATGGCGGACCGGGCATCCCGGTCGAATCCGAACCGCGCGCCAGGCGACTGCAAATCACAACATTGCGGGTTGAGCTGTTCGAGCCGGCCGGCGGCGCAACGTCGCAAAGTCGCCGAGACCGGGCGGAGGACGGCAACAACCGTTCGGACGCCTCGTGCCGAATACCGGGAAACGTGTGAATTACGCTGAGTGCGTTGCTGCCGATGGCCGGCGCTCGAGGATGCGGCCGGGGCCGATGTTCCCGGACACGAACCCACGCCGGAGCCAGGAAGCGTCTCCGAGACTACAGCCCATGCGGTTGAGCGCCGCGAGGCTGCCGCCGGCCGGGCGCCTCGGTGCCTGTCGAGCGATCCCGCCGAACGCCGATCAATACCCGATCAGGGCCGCCATGGGTGACAGGTCGGAAATCACTTCCACATCTTCACGAGACAACCGGGCGTACGCCAGGCACATCGCTACTTCGGCTATGGAGTCCCATGTCCCGTGATCAGCCCCTGTCGCGATCTCGATGACCGTGTAGCGAGGCGGCAGGATCGGCAGACCACGATGCTCGTCGGAGCGCAGGTACGAGCGGCGGGCGCACTCAGGGCACCGGGCCGCGCCCTGGGACGGTGCGGTGCAATCTATGCAAAGCCCTCGCACCCGGCGCCGGAGGTAACGCCGGCGGCCTCGGGCGTTCTTCGCATTCTTCCTTGAGGGTTTGGCCGCGCTCCTGGCGCACCGTTCGCACCGCGCGCTGCCGTCGGGGGCGGGTGCACCGCATCTACCGCACTGGCCAACTGCACGCCGCGCGACATATTGTTCCCGCTCCTTCTCACGCCTCATCTCGCGGCAGGGTTCGCACACCGTTCCGCCTTCAACGGGCTGGTGCTTGCCGCAACGCGTGCACAGGCCAGACTTCTTCCGTGCCCGGTTGCGCCGCTTGCTCCTGTCACTCGCGCTCCTGCGGCACCGTTCGGCATCTCTGCCGGCGTACAGCATACCGGCGGCCTTGGCCTTCGCATGGCGCGCGCGCTCCGCCCTGCGCCGCTTCTCGCCGCAGGGACGGCACAAGGTGCGATCGGGCACTGGCTTCGCCTTGCCGCACCTCGGACACATGCCCCGGGCGGTCCGCTCGGCGGTAATGCGTTCATAGCGCCGCCGGGCGCATGCGCGTTCCTTTTCGGGGTCCACGTATGGCATGTTCCTCCCTTCCGCGGTTGTGGTCCTGATCAAAAAAACCGTCACGCTGATGCGCGGCCGGACGACTGCGCGGATCGCACCTCAGCGATACTTACCGTTCACAAGCAAGCCCATCGCGCGATCGCCCCAATATTGAATTCCACCGGTGATGGCGATGCCGGTGCAGACGATGATCTCGTCGCGCTCGGGCCTCATCCGTTGGACGGTGCTCAGGGAGACGATCTCGCGGGAAGTCTTGCCCCGGCTCTTCTTCGAGGCCACGTTGCGGCGCCGGGGATGGATCTCGCCGTCGGCCTTCGACCGGAACCGCTCGATCACGTAACGGTCGTCATCGAGACCGCGGCCGAACATGTGAGTGAGGAATGTGCGCGCATTGCCACGCAACGCCTTGACCGTCTGCATCGTGCCATCTCCTTCGTGTCCGTGGTTGCGAACGGCGGGAATACCCTCCCGGACATCCATCCACCGCCCGCCTCACGGCCAGGCTCGGACTCATCGCGGCGCGCAGGCACGCGAAGAGGGGCCTCGACGAAGAGCGTCGATGCGGTCGGTCGCGGCCCGGATTTCGGGTGACGGCAAGGGTCGTCGCCTTGACCTGACGGGCGGGCGGCGTGGTGGAAAAGTAGAAAGCTAAGTCACCGGCGCGTCAGGATGCGCTCAGGCGTCAGAGGGGCGTGTAAAGGGTTGGGTCGAACAAAGCAGACAGTGACACAAGTTTGTTCTCCGCACGATCGCTTGCTAGAATCAGCCGGGCGTATTCACGACCGTCTGAACCGCGAATGACCTTCTCCAGTTCCCATATCACCGGCGAATGCTGGCCCATCGCATTCTGTCCAGCTGTTCGGTATCGCTGACCAGGAATCGGTTCCTTGTTTTTCTTCCTGTTTGCGCCCCATCTCCCCAACATTGTCTTCAATCCACGACAAGAGTTAAGAACTTCGTGTGCCAACGATGACGCAATTCACACTCGCGAATTCTAGCCTGTTGGGTCGATATGTCTATGTATGGAGGCGGAGAGCATTGTCATGTATGGACGCCCCCGGTGTTGCAAGGGAGAAACTGACTTAAAACGGCGGTAGAGCTTGCAGTCATGTATCCGGCCTTTGCGCTGCGGTACGCTGACCGCTGGCCCTGATGGAATCCGAAAGATCGACGCCCAGTCAGATTAACGAGCTCAAAGCTCGGACAATGCCTCGGGTTTGGCCGATCTCGGGTGGAGCCCTGTTTCGCCATCAAATCGTCGTTACCCTCGCAAGTTTGTATCCGCTTTCCAGCTGGTCAGGCGGGCGTCGGTCGGTAGATACGCTCGTATCTGAGCAGTGCCCAGGCGACGCGGGCTGACTTATTGGCCATGGCGACCAGCACGACGTTTGTCGGCCGCCGCGCCAGGAGCTGGTCGCTCCAGCCGGGACGCGTGCCCGGCTTGGCGCGGCGCCAGCGCAGCACGCTTCGCGCACCATGCACGAGCAAGCGCCTGATATAGCCATCCCCGCGCTTCGAGATCCGCCCCAGCCTGTCCTTGCCGCCACTCGAGTGTTGTCGGGGTACGAGACCGAGCCAGGCCGAGAGCTGCCGGCCCGAGCGAAACTGCGCGCCATCTCCGATCGTCGCGACCAGCGCCGTCGCGGTGATGACACCGACGCCAGGGATCGTCGCCAGACGGCGGCTCGCCTGGTTGGATCGGTGCCAAGCCAAAAGCGTCGCCTCCAGCTGCTTGATCCGGGCCTGAGCGGAATGGAGCTGCTCAACCAGAGAGCCAAGCGCCTCGCGTGCCAGAGGGGGCAGTCGCACATCACCGGGATCTTCGATGATGGCAACCAGTTCCTCCACCCTCGACGCCCCTTGAGCGACGATCAGTCCGAGCTCCGCACAGTGGCCGCGAAGCGCATTGATCACCATCGTGCGTTGACGGACCAACAGCTCACGGGCCCGATGCAGCATCAAAACCGATTGCTGCTCGGCGCTTTTCGCCGGCGCAAAGCGCATCGTCGGACGCGTCACCGCCTCGCAGATCGCTTCCGCATCCGCCGCGTCGTTCTTGTTCGTCTTGACGAAGGGGCGAACGTATTGAGGCGGGATCAGCCGGACCTCATGGCCCAGCGCTTGTATCTCACGCGCCCAGTAGTGCGCACTGGCGCAGGCTTCCATGCCGACAAGACAGGATGGCAATCCGGCGAAGAACGCCAACACCTTCCCGCGGCGCAGCTTCCGCCGTAGTACCGCTCGCCCCTCACCATCAGCACCGTGAACCTGGAACACCGTCTTTGCCAGATCAAAACCGATTGTTGTAATATCCATCGTGGACGCTCCCTCTGTCTGGAGTTCAAACCAAACTCCATTCTGGCGCACTCGACGCCGAAAAGGGGGCGTCCATACCATCAGACTAACTTGTGATTTGGCAATGCCGTGATAGAGGGGGAGTGTCGGCCAAGGCCGGCACTCCCGTGAGGCATCGTCAGGCGACTTTATTGTCGTCGGTGAGCAGCTTCTTTGCCTTGGAGACGATCTTCCTCGGCGCGCTCGTCTCGATGGCGATGCTCCGGGGTTTCATTTCCTCCGGGAGTTCGCGCACCAGGTCGATTGTCAAGAGGCCACAGTCCAGCCACGCATTTTCCACCTTGACGTGATCCGCTAGACGGAATTGCTTCTTGAACGAACGGCCCGCGATCCCCTGATGCTGGAAATTGGGCTCGGCCGCATCATCTGATTGCCGTCCCGTGACGTGCAGGGTGTCCTCGCGAACCTGGAGATCGAGCTCATCGCGGCTGAAACCCGCGACGGCGAGTGTCACGCGATAATGGTCGTCGCCTATCGCTTCGATGTTGTAAGGCGGGTAACTATTGTCGACATCGGCCACACGCGTCGAATTCTCAAGGAACCGGGCCATGCGGTCGAAACCAATGGTGGAACGATAAAACGGGGTAAAGTCATAGGTCACCATAGCGATACATCCTCCAATTGAAGCAATGCGCAATCTACGGTCCCATCCGGGTGTACCATTCGGCCCCATCCGGCGACCGCGGTTCAGTGCCGGACCCACGCGGGGCATCCGGCACTGTGGTATTTGGTCCGGGACAATTTGCGATTCAAGGGGCGAGAGTAAAAAACTGTAAGCGACGAAATCCTGCTGATCGTGCTTTTTGAAGTGTGGTTGTTCGTTCATGTCATTGTTCATAGATTGACGCGATGGGAAGCTCCACTGCACCTCGCCATCTCGCGGTGCCGGCGATGTTGCCTTCTACGAACTTGACCGTCTCGGCGCTACGAACTACCTGACTTTCGGCGCCAATATCCCTGCCGGCATGCCCCGCTACCGACGCTTCAGCTGCGGCCTCACGGCCGACGCTGCACGGCTCACGGAGAAACGCGGTCGACTACTCCTTTCGTTTCGCGGGACTCTCAGCCACTACCCTTCACCAGTTCTTCTGGCACTCCGAGTTAACCGGATTCACTCCGAAATCTGGGTTAATTGTCGATGGCTGCTCCACGCAATTTAATAGTTTAGCCTCATGGAGAAATGCGAAAACAGCCTCCATTCAGTTAACTTGACAATGCCACCGAGCGCCCTAACTCAGCGTCGGCCGATTGGATGCCGGTAGAGTTCTATTCCGGAATGGAGCCTATGGATACGATCGACATACCGCTCTGCGCCTCGACCACATGCCCACAGGCTCAACAACAGCAGAAAGAGGAATTCGAAAATATGAAAGGAAAATTGGAGGCTTGATCATAAACCGGAATCCACCTTAACAGGACCGCCAAACTGTCCAACAAAGCGGAACCAGATCACAGTATCCGTATGGCATGGAGATACTGCGCAACGATTTGATAAAATTTTTTAGGTACGCAGCAAACCGCCGGAACTTGACGAATTAATCGGTCGGCCTAAAAATACTCTGCTACGGTGCCGGTAGTTGCTAAAGTTCGAGATCTGAGGTGGGTTAGTTGAATTGATTATCCCCGGGGTTCGAAACCCTCCTGATCAGGAGCCGATAGATGCGGGCGCGATGGGGGCTCGTGTTGTTGCCGTCATTCCTACTAGTGGTCGTACTTCTGGCCGTTCCCCAGTTCGTATTTCTGCGCGGAAGTTTCTTCGCGGATGTGGGCTTAGGCCGGCTAGGTACGGAACTCATTCCCGATAACTACATCGAGTTCTTCCAGGACTCCTATTTTCGCGATTCCCTTTTTTTGACTGTTTACATCTCCCTCGTTGCTACCGTCCTGTCACTCGTCTGGTCCTACGCGGTCGCCTATATCCTTGCCCGTATGCGCTCCCGCTTCGTGCCATTTCTACTTGCGGCCACCGTGCTGACAGCGCTCATTAGCCTTGTTATTACGGGGCTCGGCCTCATCATCATTTTCGGCGCGGACGGTCCCATCAACGCGCCCCTCAAAAGCCTAGGGATCACGCTAGAGCAGATCAAGATTGTGGGCCACAAATCGGGAGTCGTCATTGGCATCATGCATTTCGTACTTCCTTTCATGATCTTGGTGCTCTACGGCGTGTTCCAGACGATTCCTCAGCGCCTTGAAGAGGCGGCCCAGATCCATGGTGCAAGTTGGTGGCGTACCATCTGGCGCATAATCATTCCGATAAGCCTGCCGGGCGTGGTCGGAACGTCGCTGGTCGTCTTCAATCTTAGCATGGGTTCCTTTGTTGCCGCCGCCATCCTGGGTGGCGGCAAGGTGTTTACATTGCCCCTCCTTGTCTGGCGCACTATGACGCTTGAAAACAGCTACGGCATGGGCGCCACTTTGGCGACCGTGCTGCTTGCCAGCGTAATGCTCGTCAATCTGCTGTCGGTTTACCTTATTTCGCGGTTCCGTGCGGCAAGGAACATGGCCATATGAGCCTTAATCACCGCACAAACCAAAGGTACAGAGGCGTCGCGGCTTGGCAGCGCCAAGAGAGCAGAGTTGTCGGGAGAGCATGGACCCGTATTTTCGGTCGCGCGGCAACGTGGCGTCGCATTGCCTCGTTCGTAATCGTGTTCTCCCTCTATGTATTTCTGTTGGCGCCACTCGTCGTCGTTGCCGGCGCGTCGCTCGACCGCGGGTTCGAGACTGCCGGACGCCCGTATCTTAACTTCCCGCCCTACGACTACTCGCTCTATTGGTATTTCAACATATCACCGGCGCTCTACAAAGCGTTGGCGTTGAGCGTAGGCTTGGGCTTGTTCGTCGCTGCGCTGGCTACGGTGATCGGCGTGTTCGCTGCACTCGGGCTGGTCAGGAGCAATTTCCGCGGAAAGTCAGTGGTCGCCACTATCTTCCGCGCCCCATTGCAGATTCCCTTCGTGGTCATCGGTGTCGCATTCCTTCAGACCTATTTTCTGCTGTTTGATCTGGTGGGACTCCAACTCGCGGCTACCTTCATCGGTTTCGCTCTCGCGCACGTCTTCGTCGCGGTCCCCTACGTGATCGGTTCCGTTGTGGCCGTCCTGGAGAGGTTCAACCCGCGCATGGAGGAAGCGGCGCTGATCCTGGGCGCCAGCCGGTGGACAACATTTCGCCGCGTGACTCTGCCCATTATCATGCCGGGCGTTTATACTGGGGCACTCTTCGCCTTTCTGGTTTCCTTCGGCGACGTGCAGATCGCAATCTTCCTCGGGGGGGCCAAATTTACGACGCTACCAGTGGAAATTTTCTACTCTATGGCATTTAGTTTCGACCCGGGGATGCTCGCTATGTCGACCATCATCATCTTCGCGTCGATTATCCTGCTCCTTGTGGTGCAGCGGCTCGTCGGTCTCGACACGCTATTAAGGACCGGCCGCGGCTGACCGGAAGGAGCCAACAATTAACCATAGCCGAATAGGAGATAAGAAAATGAAACGTCATTTGATTCTGAGTTTGGCGGTTAGTTTCGTGGGCACCATGCTGTTGCTACTCGGCCTCAGCTCCAGCAACGCTACGGCACAGGAGAAGCGCTTCGACGGCGTCACCTTAACCGTCGGTACGTTCGGCGGCGTGTGGAGGGACATGCTGCAGGAGATGATTGGCACTAAGCTAGAGGCGCGTGGTGTCAAAATGCAGTGGGTATTGGGCAATCCCCGGGATCTCCTTTCGCGGCTGGTCGCGGCACGCGGCCAGGCCATACCGTTCGACGTTGTGGAGATCCACGATACGACCTTTAACGACGTCATGGCCGGTGATTTCATTCAGAAGCTAAACCACGACCTGATCCCGAACCTCGCAAACATGGATCCGGTTATGTACGACGACTACAAAGTCGCAAACTGGATTGTCGAAGAAGGCTTCATGTACAATCCAGAGAAGTTCGCCGAAAACGGAATCCCGGTGCCGGCGAAGTTCAAGGACCTGCTGCACCCCAAACTCAAGGGTCGTGTTTCGTTCCCAGACATTGAAGTGAATACCTCGGTCAATGGCATTACCGGATTTGCCATCGACGCCGGTAACGACGAAGGTAATATCGACGGCGGGCTTGAGCTCATTAAGAAAATGCAAGTGAACACCTATTGGACCCGGGGTACTGAGTTCACCCAACAGATGAAAGCGACCGACATTTGGGCCGTCGTTGCCCATGCCGGATGGGGTATTCAGATGGCCAAAGCCGGGGTGCCGGTCAAGATGGTGCATCCAAGGGTCAAGGACAGGAAAGGCATGGCAAGCCTTGGGTCGGTAGGCATCACGAAAGGATCGAAGGCCTACGAGGCGGCACACGCCTATATCGATGGCCTGATCTCGGAGCCTGTTCAGACACAGCTTTTGATCAGGAACGCCATCGTGCCGGTCAACAGCAAGTCTCAGGCAGCCAACGTCGACAACCCTGATCTCAAACCGTGGATGCTGCTGACACCAGAAGAGATATCCGGCATGTACTACGTGGACTTCTCGAAGGTCGACATCAAGTCATGGACACGGAAGTGGAACCGGATGGTGGCTCAATAATTGTCTGCTGCGATCCGAATCCGGTGATCCGGTGCGGGTGAGAGAACCAGACGCCGGTAATCGCAACCTGACAGGCGATGATCACATCCCGGTCATTGCCTGTTTCTTTGTTGCATGCCTGTGTCTTCTCGGTCCGGCTGGTCACAGATCAGGTGATCTCGTGTGGTTTTCCGTCGCCGTTTGGTACGCGTGACCGACGGCAAGCAGCATCTCTTCCGCGAATGGTCTGCCGAAGAGCTGATACGCCATGGGCAGCCCCATTTTGGAGAAACCACAAGGAATACTTAGTGCAGGCGTTCCCAGGTAGTTCGAAAAGCGGGTAAAACGCGCTGACTCCGTCAAGAGCGCGTTAACCTTGCCCGGATCGTTGGTAGTGACCTCCGCCACGGTCGGTGCCGGGCCAGTCAAGACGGGCCCGAACAGGACGTCCACGCGACCGAAGACGGTTTCAACATACTCCTTAAGCAACGGCCCGCGCAGCGAAATGGCCTCTAGGTAGCGCGTCGCAGGAATAAGAAACCCTTCTTGAAGTATGCCGGTCGCCGCGACGGAGAACTCGTCGGCGCGGGTGCGCAACAGGCGGCCGTACATGGCCGCAGCATCACACTTCATCAGGATCATGTGCAGATCGTCCATGAGCGCGACTTTCGGGACTTCGATTTTCACCAGTTCGGCGCCAAGATCACGAAGAACCACAGCCGCCTTGTCGAGCAGCGTCGCCAGTTCTGGGTCAACGTCGTCGAAGGGAATGCCCGTGGCGACACCGATGCGCATGCCGTTCAGATCACCTCGGAGACCAGCCACATAGTCCGGCACAGGTACGTCCGAAGTGGTCGAATCATTGTGGTCCCGCCCGGCGATCACTTGCATGACGAGCGCACAGTCCTCCACGGTTCGAGTCAAGGGGCCAATACAGTCCATTGTCCAGCTCAATGGAAAAGCCCCATACCTACTGACACGCCCGAATGTCGGCTTCAGTCCCACGATGCCGCACATCGAAGCCGGATAGCGTATCGAGCCGCCACAGTCGCCACCCAACGCGCCGTACACGAGGCGTGCGGCGACGGCGGCACCAGGTCCCGCCGAGGATCCACCGGGAATGTGGCCGAGGTTCCAAGGATTGAGGCAACGGCCAAAATGCTCGTTTTCACCGGTTCCGCCGGTCGCAAATTCATCGAGATTCAGCGTGCCCAGATGGAGCGCACCGGCCGCCTCCAAACGCTCCAAGACCGTCGCTGTAGACCCAGACGGATGGTTGAGTACTTTCGAGCCCGCGGTCATAACCTTACCCTTGCGGTCGAATGCGTCCTTGTGCGCGAGTGGCACGCCATGCAGCGGTCCGCGCCGCCGACCGGTCGCAAGTTCCTCGTCCGCGTGGTCGGCAGCGGCTAACGCGGCATCGGCGTCGAGGCTGATGAAGCAATTGATTTTAGGCTGAACTTCCGAGATCCGCACCAAGGCCGCTTCGGTCGCTGCCCGCGAAGTTAGCTCCCGCCGCCCGATCGCCTTGCCGACCTCGGCCAATGTGAGCCCGGATAAGGACTCCTTCATTTGCGCCTGGTCGGTTGGGCCGCTGTCTCAACCAGGGTGACATAGTAGCGCGCCGGATCGTCAAGCACTTCGTATTCCATAGCGGCGTCCAGCGCGACGCGATTGAGTTGGTCGACGAAGTCAGCGAGCTGCTCCACGCGCTCTGGCATAAGTTCGAGATCCTGCGTTTTCGCTAGTTGCCTAGCCAATGACATTCCTCTAGGCGTGGACACGATCTAACCCCCAAGACATTTCCAAGACTTACGATGGCTGTTTGAAAAGGAGGCATTATGATGTTGGGGCGGACAACAAAACAACAGATATTTGCCGGGAGGATGCATTGGCGCGTTGAGCGAAACCCCTTACAGGATTAGAGAGCGGTTTGGAGCGTTCCGCAGAGGTAACGATTTGATCGTGCCGGGATGAGCGCGTGCGCGCCGAGCGTTGTAGGTCAACGTCGTTTGACGTTGAGGTGTAGTGAGGTCAGACCCCGGACAACAGTTGATCGCCGGTAGCGAGGCACGGCCGCAGCGAGCTCGATGGTGCCGAGCGTGCGGAGCGCCTCGGTAAAGACAGTGCTTGCTTCCATGTGCGCAAGCTCGGCACCGATGCACTGGTGGACGCCGTGTCCGAACGATGTGTGCCGCAGGCCTTGGCGCGCGATGTTGAAGGTGTCAGCATGTTCGAACGCGGCCTCGTCGCGATTGGCCGATTCGGTAAGCAGAATGACGCCATCGCCGGGCTGGATCGTGCGTCCGCGCAAGGTGATCTCCGCCTTTGCGATCCGGAAGTCCGTCTGCACCGGACTGTCGAAGCGCAGCATCTCGTTCACCGCGTCGCGGATCCGGCCTGGCTCTTCGCGCAAGAGCTGCATCTGCTCGGGATGGCGAGCAAGCGCGAGCATGCCGTTGCCGATCAGGTTGGTCGTGGTCTCGTTGCCCGTGATCATCAGCACGCTCAGCATGTCACAAGCTTCTACCGAGCTGATCGCGTCGCCTGCGCCTACTTGCCTCGCGAGCGTGCTCACCGCATCGGTCTCGCTCGACTGCATTCGGTCAGTCAGCAGCGTTTTGAAGTAGCGTCGGATCTCGGCGCCTGCGAGGTGTGCGGTCTTGCGCTGCCGGCGCGTGGCGATCATCTCAAGCAGCCGGGCGCGTCCGCGCGACCAGGTCTCCCAATGGCCGCGGTCGTGTTCGGGGATCCCCATCATCGCGAGCATCACGCGCATGGCAAGGGGCTCGGCGACCTCGGCAATCCAATCGACCCTCCCGCGCCGTGCCGCTCGCTCGATAAGTTCGGCCGCGGTGTTTGTGATGGTCTCGTCGAGCGTCTTGAGCTTCGCCTTGGTGAAGGCCTTGGCGGCGACCTTGCGAAGGCGCGCATGCTCGGGAGGGTCTACGAGCAGGATGCTGTAGTCATCGGGGGCTGGCGGCAGCACGCTCGTCGTCGTGCCGCGCCACTGCGGATCGTTGGAGAAGCCCTCGTTGTCTTTCGCGGCCGCGAGCACGTCCTCGTACCGCGTGAGCACCCAGCTTCCGAGGATCGCGCTTCGGTGCACGGGGCTTCGTCGGCGGAGCCGTGCATAGGCCTTGTAGGGGTTCTGAATGACGCCGGGTGACAGGGGGTTGTAGGTGGCGCCGCGGTTTGCCGTCTCCCAGAGGCCGACGGCGTGCGCGCCGATGCTCTTCCATCGTTCGCGGTTCATATCGGCCCACGTTTCATTGCTGTTTGGGTGTTCGGCCTGCTGGGAATGCGTGCCCGTGAGCCCGGCGAATGGCTCGCTGTGTCGCTTCGTTCGCAGCATTCGATGATTGCACCGTTGCTGGTTCACAACAATTTGTTTTTACGCCTAGAACAGTTGACGTCGACTAACTGCTGAAGCCCGCGCCGTCACCACCTCTACAACCGAAGGTTTATGCAATATAGGCACATCTCGGCACGACCGAAGCGTTACGGCCGAAAACAACAGTGCGGATAAAACGCTACGACAAACGGCAAAGCTTCGGTTGGGCCGGTATGAGGCCACGGATTTCTAACAATTGAGGGTTCGTTGCCAATCTCTTCGCAGGGGCCGGAGGCAGATGCCCCTTCGGGGGCTTGTCGTAGAACTGGCATTGTCATGTATGGACGCCCCCGGTGTTGCAAGGGAGAAACTGACTTAAAACGGCGGTAGAGCTTGCAGTCATGTATCCGGCCTTTGCGCTGCGGTACGCTGACCGCTGGCCCTGATGGAATCCGAAAGATCGACGCCCAGTCAGATTAACGAGCTCAAAGCTCGGACAATGCCTCGGGTTTGGCCGATCTCGGGTGGAGCCCTGTTTCGCCATCAAATCGTCGTTACCCTCGCAAGTTTGTATCCGCTTTCCAGCTGGTCAGGCGGGCGTCGGTCGGTAGATACGCTCGTATCTGAGCAGTGCCCAGGCGACGCGGGCTGTCTTATTGGCCATGGCGACCAGCACGACGTTTGTCGGCCGCCGCGCCAGGAGCTGGTCGCTCCAGCCGGGACGCGTGCCCGGCTTGGCGCGGCGCCAGCGCAGCACGCTTCGCGCACCATGCACGAGCAAGCGCCTGATATAGCCATCCCCGCGCTTCGAGATCCGCCCCAGCCTGTCCTTGCCGCCACTCGAGTGTTGTCGGGGTACGAGACCGAGCCAGGCCGAGAGCTGCCGGCCCGAGCGAAACTGCGCGCCATCTCCGATCGTCGCGACCAGCGCCGTCGCGGTGATGACACCGACGCCGGGGATCGTCGCCAGACGGCAGCTCGCCTGGTTGGATCGGTGCCAAGCCAAAAGCGTCGCCTCCAGCTGCTTGATCCGGGCCTGAGCGGAATGGAGCTGCTCAACCAGAGAGCCAAGCGCCTCGCGTGCCAGAGGGGGCAGTCGCACATCACCGGGATCTTCGATGATGGCAACCAGTTCCTCCACCCTCGACGCCCCTTGAGCGACGATCAGTCCGAGCTCCGCACAGTGGCCGCGAAGCGCATTGATCACCATCGTGCGTTGACGGACCAACAGCTCACGGGCCCGGTGCAGCATCAAAACCGATTGCTGCTCGGCGCTTTTCGCCGGCGCAAAGCGCATCGTCGGACGCGTCACCGCCTCGCAGATCGCTTCCGCATCCGCCGCGTCGTTCTTGTTCGTCTTGACGAAGGGGCGAACGTATTGAGGCGGGATCAGCCGGACCTCATGGCCCAGCGCTTGTATCTCACGCGCCCAGTAGTGCGCACTGGCGCAGGCTTCCATGCCGACAAGACAGGATGGCAATCCGGCGAAGAACGCCAACACCTTCCCGCGGCGCAGCTTCCGCCGTAGTACCGCTCGCCCCTCACCATCAGCACCGTGAACCTGGAACACCGTCTTTGCCAGATCAAAACCGATTGTTGTAATATCCATCGTGGACGCTCCCTCTGTCTGGAGTTCAAACCAAACTCCATTCTGGCGCACTCGACGCCGAAAAGGGGGCGTCCATACCATCAGACTAACTTGATCGGAACTGTAAGGCCTGCAATCGAAGGCCCTCAAGCCGCGAGTTGACGCCTGTGACTTCCGAAAATTCCGTCCATACTAGGATGGATCGCATCATGACCACCGGCGGATAAGGTTTGAATAAGGGACTATTGAACCGTGGTAAGCAATTTAGAGAACGGCCTTCCCTACTATTTTCTCTGGGCGGCATTAGGAATGGCAATGTTCTCGCGTGTCCGTTACGGATGGCCTGCGTTCACGGGGCTTTCCATCGCCGCCGCGGTTGCCGCCGGCATTGTCGAATGGGCGGGACTTGCATTTATTTTCCTGCTTATCCATGAAAGTCATCCAGCGATGAGCGCCCGGTATGGGATGGGATTGGTTCGTGCGGCGCTGTGAACGAAGCGCGGGATCATGGTGTTGAGCTGGTAGCGCCGGTTGTATCGCCAGGCGAAGCTGGCGAGGTAGCGTTGGGCATGATCGGGGCCGAGCTTGCGGTAGGTTCCGGTGATCGCGCTCTTGATGTTGCCGAGCGTCGTGTTGACCCATTTGAAGGGCGCCATGCGGGCGGCCTGCCGCCCGGAGCCGGTGCGGATCGCGCGATGGCTTCCGACGACCCCGTCGAGCGCGTTCCAGCAGCGCAGGCCGTCGGTGAGGACCTCGCTTTCGGGGGCCAGCCAGCGCTTGGCGCCGCGCGCGATCTCGCGCTTGCGGAAGCCCTTGACCGGGACCAGCTTGACCTTGCGCGGCCGGCCCTCGGGGCTGGTGGAGACCGCCGCCACGAAGGGCGTCTTGCCCGGCGCGCCACGGCCCCGCTTGCCGCCGGCGCGCGCGCCGCCGAGGTAAGCATCGTCCATCTCCACCCGCCCCGACAGCGGCGTGTCTGCCTCGCGCCGCGCCATCACCGCCATGATCTTGTGCTTCATGGTCCAGGCGGTCGGCTGCTTGACCCCGAGACGGCGCCCCAGCTCGACCGAGGAAATCCCGTTCTTCGCCGTTACGATCAGGTGGACGGCCGCGAACCACAGCGTCAGCGGCAGCTTGGTGGCGTGGAAGATCGTGCCCGCCGTGGAGGATGTCTGCTTCTTGCACCGGTTGCATTGGTAGAGGCTCCGGCCCGCCAGCACACAATGCCCGCGATGGCCGCAGGCGGGGCAGACGAAGCCGTCCGGCCAGCGCAGCCGGGACAATGCCGAGCGGCACTGCTCCTCGGCGCCGAAGGCTTCGCGAAACGCCTCGTCGCTCAACCCGCGCACCCGCGATGCAACCTTGAATCCCATATCCGTGACCTCCCTCGTCAGGAACGTACCAAGAACATATGCCTTCCCAAGCGGACTGTCACGGATAAGCAGGTTTATTTTTGTGTTTGCAGGAGCATGTATCGCGGCGGTCCGATCTACATTTTCCACGGCTGCGCGAACTCTGGCTTGGGGCGTGCTCGTAATCTGTGCCATTGCTTTAGCCAGCCACCAAGTGCCTTGGATAAACAATGTTCTCGCGTTCGATTCCGTAACCGTATCATCCTCGGCGGCGCCATACACGCTGTATTGGAATTACGACAAAGCATTGGCAGGGGTACTGCTCTATGCGGTGTGTGTGCAACCACAGCGACGGACGAATTGGCGCAGTGCCGTCGTTGCCACCGTGGTGATCGCAGCCCTGTCACCTGTCCTGCTAGTTCTACCGGCCTTGGCGGTGAAGTTTGTAGTTTGGGACCCCAAATTACCGGAAATTCTGGTCATGTGGGTACCAGCAAATCTGTTGGTGACATGCCTCGCCGAGGAAACCTTCTTCCGTGGGCTCCTTCAGCGGCATCTAGCGGAAGCGTTGAGCACGAGAGTATCTTCCGCTGCCCTGGTGGCATTGTTCGTCTCCGCGGTCGCATTTGGCGTTGCACACATCGGTGGCGGCATTGCTTATGTTGCGCTTGCCACACTTGCCGGCATCGGTTACGGCGCGGCCTACCATTTCACCCAACGTGTAGAAGCAAGCATATTGGTGCACTTTTCGCTGAATTTGGTGCACCTGACTTTTTTTACCTATCCTTCCGTAGCATAGATGCTCCTTGGGGAGCGTATGAGGATCGCGCTGTGGCCAGCTGTCCTTTCCGTTTAACCTATCCGCCGGTATTCATGATGCAAGCCGTCCAGGTGTGTGTGAGATTTTCGAAAAAGATACCTCGCGCTACACTGGCGCCGTCTACAAGGCATCGAGTTGGATCCATGACGGCCGCTACCAAGGGGCGCGGCTAATACGGACCGGGACAAGCTTTACGATAAGCCCCAGTAGGACAGCTGGCTCCGGCCCCTGCGAAGAGATTGGTATCGAACCCTCAATCGTTAGCAATCCGCAGTGTAATACGTATCGGTCCCGTTAGGCCGTGATGGCCCCGACGGGCGTCAATTAGGACACCGCCACATGGGAGAAATCGGTTTATGCGGCCGGCGGTGGCTCGATCACAGGCTCCGGCGGCTCAGTCGGAGGCGGCGTTGGCAGATCGGGAATCGGGATGCCAGGCGGAATGCCTGGGGGACGTTTGTCCGGATCGTCAAGCGGACGATCAAAAGGATTCTCTTCCGGCTTGTTGGGCGGTGGCGGTGGCAGATCGCGTACCGGCTTGTCGGGCGTGGCGCAGGCACCGGCTCCCAACCGCACCAAGGACCTGCTCTTCATGTGCTCGCTGTGCATTTCCGACTGCCTGCCAATCTTCCCAAACCAGAGGCATAGCAATTTTATATCCGACATGTTGATTTGTGTAGCCTGTCGGCGGCGGACCTGTCACATGCTGGCTCGTTTAGCCAGGCATCTGCGATATGGTCGCGCGCCGTTTCTGAGGCGGGCTATGAAGCGTTATGGCCGGCCTCAATCGTCGCGACGGGGCTGCAGTCATATCGCGTTTGCGATGAAGGTGGTCGGCAATATGGCCGTCCAGACCTGAGGTCATCGGCTCAACGACCTGCGTAAAACTCATAGCAACTCTTTCGAAGACTTAGTCAAGTTAACCAGATTCACTCTGAAATCCCGGTAAACTGTTGATGGCTACTTTACGAAATTTCCGTGTCTTAGTCTCATGAAGAAATGTGCAATACCGAAAGCAGTCTGCAATCAGTTTTCCGGCCAACTGGTCTTCCCTATCGAAGAATTATGCAAAACCGGCCCATCCCGGCACGACCGACTCCCTGCCAGAGTGTTTACGACAAACGTGCGCACCGGTGCGCCGGGATTATAATGAATCCGATCGCGGTTTGATTACGGTGAACTGAGGTGGGTTTCGAGGAATACGCGGGGAGGGTAGGAATATCTTAACGAAAACAGCCTCTTAGACCAAATAGGCAACCCAATACCGGGGGCTTTCTAAGATATACTCCTCAATACAGTTGAAGAGGCCCCGTTGATGAGGCCTCGTTTTGGCAAAACTCGTAACGGTTGGTAAGATAGCACTCGGATGATCCTGTGGCCAACCCTGAAAGCGTCATCGCATCCGACGCCTAGCACTCCTGCATTTCTATACGGAACATTCAGGAAAATCAAGAGAAGCTGACGTTTCTAGTTAGACGCACAGTAGCCCAATAACGCGATATCGATTCTTCGTCAACACAAAATATCGGCCAAAGAGCTTTTCTTGGAAATGCAACCGTTTGCTTGAGATACCAGCGCAGTGGCAATGCTCCGGCACCCGCCATCCAGACGCCCGTCCTTTTGCGAGTGATTCATCCATCCACGGTGCCGGGTATTACCGCATATTATAAAGTGTCATCGATGAAGGTGACCGGAATTAAGTTTTGGCCCGACTCGCACCCAGCGCTCCCTGGGGGCGTCGGAAGGAGCCGGAAAGGCGTGGAGCAATTCCGCAAGCGTCCTCTCGCTCTTACGAAGGCAGATGTTGTCAAGTGGAGAAGTTGGTGGGGTTTACTGCATGGCGAACTTGCTTTCTGGGTTGGTCGGATTGACGGTTGGCTTGCACTGTAGCCAGGTCGGAACGCTTTCCGCATCGATCCCGCTTGTTGGGGGCGCAGCGGTCCGGAGGCGGTGCGGAGGCGGTGCCCATCTCTCAGTCGGCGTCTTTCAGCCCGTCAGAGGCTCGCCACACGCCACCCGGACCAGCCCCGGCCGGCCGGTCTGGAACAGCGCGGTCTTGCGATCAGACGAGCGTGGCGCCAGTCGGCACGAGACCGGTCTCGGAGAATCGCCAGAGCGCGATGGGCAGCTTGCGGGCGAGCGCCACGATCATCAATCGAATGCCGCAATATCCCGTCGACTCTCAGTTTCATGATGTCATGCATGGTCATGGTGGCAGAACCCATCGGACTTGCCGTTTGAGCGTTTACGAGCCAGGCTCAGCCACCGAAGGGTGCCACAAGGGCAATCCCGGGGGACACACTCCAAGACAAGGAGGGCAACCATGAAGTCTGCCACGTGTAGAGCCGCACTAGCGACGATCGGACTGTTGGTGCTCACGGCATGCGTCCATGATCGCGGAGACGGCGACTCTCTATCATCTGACCACCCGGCGACTACCGGGATGGACATGTCAGTAGCAACCCTTAACGACTCACGCGGTGCGAGTTCGGACAAGGTCCTGGACGCGACTGCCAAGGCTGCAATGTCGTTGCCCCAATTCGGGAGCGTTTTTCAGGCGGCAGCCGTCGACATGGCGAGCGCTTCCGGCGTTTCCACGACCTTCAATGGCACCGACCTGACCATCATGGTATCGCGCGACGACGGCAGCTCGCTGACGCTCAACACCGGGAGCGACGCCTCTGATCCTTCAGGCACCTTCGACTCCCCCATTGCCCGCCATAGGGCGCAGGCTTGGGCCGTGGTGAAGATCGACAACGAAGGCATTTCGGCCGCTCGCGTCACGGTCACCGCCAATGACAGCGATGTGACCGACTACCTGACGGCGGGCTATTGGATGCACATCGCCGGGGATTTGACGGGATTCAGCTTCACTGGCGTTGAGATAGGGGCTTTCGTCGACGGCCCCGATCTCAGCCTGGCATTGCCACCGACACTGCCGGTCCTTGGAACGGCGTCATATTCTGGACCGGCAGGAGGCGCTTACGGTGTCCGGTATGGCGCGGGGGAAGCGGACACCCCAAACTCAACCGAGATCGGCGAGTTCGCTTCGACCGTCGAGCTCACGGCAGATTTCGCAGCAGGTACCGTTGGCGGGTGCGTGGGCTGTCGCGAGGGGATCGCGTTGTTCGGGCAGCTCTATGACGCAGACACCGGTGACAGCAGCGACGTCTTCGTCGAGGATTCCGGCTACAGGTTGCATCTCGGGAGCACCGGCTACGACCCCAACGGCACATTTCTCGGTCAGCAATTGAGGCTGGAGCATACGGCCAATTCGATCACCAGCACAGTCGGGGCGTGGGGCGGCCAATTCTCGAATATTGCCGATAGCACTGGCGACCCGCGCCTGTTAGCCGGCACGTTCGGCGCTGAAGCGGCCAGTGCCGGCGGGAGCGAGGCCGCCTTCCTCGGCTCCTTCGTCGGCGCCAAGGAATAGGCACTTCGTTCCTATGGCGTAGGATCAAATGGGGCCATCCTGAACAATTTTGATCCCAGGGCGGGCGCCACTCGTTTACTGCGCGACGCTTCGGTAAACTGCTCGACTGTTCCTCACCGCCCGAATACGTAGTCTACTTCAAAGCGCAGGATGCGCTTCCCAATCTAGCCAGCGCCCTCTAGCAATGTTCCGATCCCGCACAGGCAGCTGTCAGGAAAATAATTCTCGTATTCCTCTCCGAAATCCCACCGTGCCTGGATGTGATGGAGGCCCGGGGCGAGTCTTAAACTCAGGGCTCGCGCGATCATGGAACCCGGACACAGGGTCAAATTTATTCGGCAGGTTTACGTCGAGCTATTCCTGATGAGGCAGAAGAATGGCAATAGCTAAACATATAGACGGAACTCTGCCCTCCACTGGCATGCAATCGGTTGAAGCGCGGGCTCAGGCCGTATCGGCCCCGCTAGCGTTGGTCAACGCCTCGATCCGGTCCACGATGCGCTGCGCAGGTTCACGGAGTTGCCCGACGGTCCACTCGGCGGCGTATCCTTCGGTGATATCGCTGGAGCGGGCGTGGTTGACCAGCCGTTTGGTCAGGCTCCGCGGCAGCATCAGCTCGCGCTCGGCCACCGTGATGAAGCAGTTGCGCAGAGCGTGGAACCAGAACCTGGCCCCACCCGCCTTGCCGATCGGGCCATAGAACGGCATCAGGGTCGCGACATGGCCCAGGGCGCCGGGCCGGCTGGACGGAAACACCCATTCGCGAAGACTGACCTGCAGCGTCTCGCTCGCCTTTCGGCGGCGCTCAAGGATGGCCGCCAGTTGCCGGGTGATGGGCAATTCCAGGGGCTCGCCCGTCTTGGTCTCCTCAACCCGGAAGACTAGCCCCGCCATGTCCACGCGCTCCCAGCGCAGGGGCAGAACTTCGTTCAGGCGCATGCCGGTATAGAGCCCGAACCACAACGCGTCCCGGGCCGAGGCCATGCCGACCGCCGACTCGATGCCCTTCTTCCAGCACGGCAGCACCTCGGCCGGAGTGGAGATCTTGCGCCGTCTCGGGCGATGATACCTGCCGCCGCCGGCAAGCCACAGATCGACCGGGTTGCGCAAGCCCTCGAAATCGACACAGGAGCGGCGATAGATCGAACGCAGGAGCGATATCGTCTGGTTGGCCATCGACCAGCCGCTATCCCCGGTGATGCGGTTGAAACGGCCTTCCACGTCCCGGCGGGCGATGGCATCGAGTGGACGCGTCTGCCAGTCGCCGAGACATCGCTTGAACCTGCCACGATCAATCTCGTTGGTGCGCTCGGCCCGGTTGGGATTGCCTGCCATATACGCCTCAAAGGCCTGCTCCAGCACGGGCATGCCCGGCGTCGCGGGGCGCCCGCCCGCCGGGTCGGCGGCGGCCTTGTCCAGAACCTGCCGCGCCAGACGCCGCGCCCGGCCGGGCGATATCTTGCCATGGTGACCCAGAACCACTCGCTTGTTAGGGGCTTTTCTGCCGCCGTCTCCGGTGCGGTAGTTGACGATGAAGGATTTTGTCCCGGAGGGATGCACCCGTACTCCAAAGCCTGTGAGTTGGTCATCCCAGGCGATCCAGGGTTTGTCGGCGGACTCCAGCGCCTCGATGGCGCTCCCGGTCAGGGCCAGCTTGTTTAATGCAACACGTTTTGCGGACGGTTTCATCATGCTTCCATCATGGCGCGCGCGTTATTGCATCAAACGGGGGGAGTCCTGCTTTGCAGGACGTCCCATACATCAACGCCTCGATCCGGTCCGCGACGCGCTGCGCGGGTTCGCGGAGTTGCCCGGCGGTCCAGTCGGCGGCATATCCCTCGGTGACGTCGTTGGACCGGGCATGGTTGACTAGTCGCTTGCTCAGGCTCCGCGGCAGCAACAGGTCGTGCTCGGCCACCGTGATGAAACAGTTGCGCATGCCGTGAAACCAGAACTTGGCGCCGCCGGCCTCGCTGATCGGCGGGTAGAGATGACTGAGATGCGGGATTCGGCCCGAACCGCTGGCGGGGGAGGGGAACACCCAATCGCGCAGCTGGCCCGACAGCGTCTCGCGCGTCGTCCACCGGCGCTCAAGGATCTCCGCCAGTTGCCGGGTGACGGGCAATTCCAGGGGCTCGCCAGTCTTGGTCTCCTCGACCCGGAAGACAAGCCCCGCCATGTCCACGCGCTCCCAGCTAAGGGTCAGCACCTCCTCGATGCGCATGCCCGTATAGAGCCCGAACCACAATGCGTCCCGGGCCGAGGCCATGCCGACCGCCGCCTCGATGCCCTTCTTCCAGCACGGCAGCACCTCGGCCGGGGTGGAGATCTTGCGCCGTCTCGGGCGATGATACCTGCCGCCGCCGGCAAGCCACAGATCGACCGGGTTGCGCAAACCATCGAAATCGACACAGGGCCGGCGATAGATCGCGCGCAATAGCGAAATCGCCCGGTTGGCCGCCGACCAGCCGAGATCGCCGGTAAGGCCGTTGAACAGGGCTTCCACATCCTGACGGGTAATGGCATCGAGCGGGCGCAACTGCCAGTCGCCGAGATGAGAGCCGAAATCTCCGCGATACTTGGTATCGGTATTCGCCGACCGCTTGGGGTTGGACGCCATATAGTCCTCGAAGGCCTGCTTGAGCAGGGGTATGGCGCGTGCCTCGCTGCGTTCGAGTGCCGGGTCGCCGCCGGCGGCGACCTTGCCCAGCACCTGTTGAGCCAGGCGCCGCGCCTGCTCGGGCGACATCCTGCCAAAACGGCCAATGACGACATTCCTGTTGGGCGCCTTTCTGCCGCCCTCGCCGGTACGGTAGTTGACAAAGAAGGACTTGACGCCGGAGGGCTGCACCCGAACGCCAAACCCGGTCAGTTTGTCATCCCAGGCAACCCAGGGTCTTTCCCTCGGTTTCATCGCCTCGATAGCGCGGCTGGTCAGGGACAACTTGTTCAGCGCGACCCGTTTACCGGATGAATTTGTCATCCTCCGATGATAATGCGAGCACAAATCTAGTCAACACTGAATATAACACAATAATTCAAACCGGAGATATCTCCTGACATCCTATGGCGTCAAACGGGATTTGTGATTCCCGATAAAAGTTAGGAAATCAGCTACATTTGACATCCCCTGTCGTCCTCTGTCATCTCGTGTCGCTCTTTATCATTAGAATGAAGTTCCACAAGAATAAATTTTTGACGACAGTTGCTGCAGCAGCGCTAGCGCTTGCTGTGGGTGCCTGCAGTTCCAATGGCGATGACGACGAAATATCGATGCTCCAGACTAACCTGGATGCCGCAAACGCCAAGGCGGGTGGTCTCCAGGAAGACCTGGATGAAGCCAATGCCGCTCTGATGACGGCCCAGACCGCTCTGATGACGGCCCAGGCCGATTTGGACACCGCCAATGGCGAATTGGCCAGGCTCATGGGTGAGGTGGACACCGCCAATGGCGAAGTGACCAGGCTCATGGGTGAGGTGGACACCGCCAATGCCGAAGTGACCAGGCTCATGGGTGAGGTGGACACCGCCAATGCCGATGTGACCAGGCTCATGGGTGAGAGGAATGCCGCCCTTGACAATGCGGATGCCATCCAAGCGATGTTGGACACCGCCAACGGCGAGGTGACCAGGCTCACGGATGAGTTGGCCGCAGCACCGACCCAGGAGCAGGTGGACGCCATCCAGGCCGATTTGACAGCCGCCAATGACGAGGTGACCAGGCTCACGGAAGAGTTGGCCGCGGCACCGACCCAGGAGCAGGTGGATGCCATCCAGGCTATGTTAGATACTGCCAATGGCGAGGTGACCAGGCTCACGGATGAGTTGGCCGCGGCACCGACCCAGGCGCAGGTGGACGCCATCCAGACTATGTTGGACACTGCCAATGGCGAGGTGACCAGGCTCACGGGTGAGTTGGAAACTGCCAATGGCGAGGTGACCGAGCTCACGGGTGACTTGGAAACTGCCAATGGCGAGGTGACCCGGCTCACGGGTGAGTTGGAAACTGCCAATGGTGAGGTGACCAGGCTTGGGGCGTTGCTCGGTGAGGAAACCGACCCGGCCGACGAAAACGGTAGTGTGTACGCCCAGTTGGCGGCCGCGAAGGCCCAGGTGGTAACGCTTACGACTGAGCGTGACACCGCACTAGATGCCTTGTTTGCTGCAGGTGTGGAGAAGGCCATCTTGGAAGCAAATGCGGCTATGCAAACATATGCAAGGTTGTTAGTGACATATGAAGGCATAGATGCCAACGCGGCTACGGCAAGAGGTCTAGTAACAGCGGCCAATAGAGCCAAGACCGAAGCCGATGAAGCCTTGGCAGAAGCACAAGCGGGCGACGATGTCGTTCTAACGACACGTGCGGCAAGTGCGGTCAAGCAGGCCGATGCAGCGGTATTGACGGCAAACGCTCAACTGGCGGAAGCCACGACGACGGCGGCCGCCATGCCTTACGCAATGGCGATAATGACGCAGGCCACCACACCAACTGGCCTCGCTGCCAGTGCAACGCGTACGGGTGACGCGGTTACGGTCTCGGTAACTAGCGGTGTAGACAATACCCTAATCGCCAAGGGCTCTGCTTCCGATGCGGGTCACGGTTGGTACAAAGCCAACGTCGCAAATGAAGACGACAGCAACAAAACCGCAACCGTCTATACGAACATCGAAAATACGATGGAGAAGTTTAATGCGGTTCATCTCGGTACTACCGATGCCATTGATTCTGTGGCGGAAACCGGCGTCCTGAACTTGGCTGAATCCTTGACAGGGGTTGCAGCGTTAAAGGACCTTGTGAGTGCATCCAACTTTCCTGGTGCAAGCGATGGCGATCTGACTCTCACCTACGACACGGGTGCTGAGAAGAAGTTCGATGGTACTTTCGACGGTGTGCCCGGTGAGTATAGTTGCACAAGTACGGATGATTGTATGGCTACGGCTAATTCCAAAGGTGAGCTCACCGGGTTAGTCGGAGATTGGACATTCATCCCTGCGTACTTAGGTGAAGACGGAGAGTCTATGACTGGCGAATCTGAGGCGGAGATAGCGAGTAGAGAAGACGACTTGCCTGTGCCTAACGTTGCGGTACCTGACACGGACTATCTGCACTTTGGATGGTGGACGGAGGTGGACAAGGATGGCGACGTAGCCTTCCAGACCTTCGCTGGTGGCTCGCAGGAAATCACCAACAACAATCTCAGCGCCTTACAAGGCACGGCGACGTATAAGGGCCCTGCAGCTGGTCGCTATGCGGTGAAGACGTTCAACTCTAACAGTACACTCGACTCAATCCGCCATGGTGAGTTCACGGCGGCTGCCGAGCTTACCGCAAGCTTCGGTGGCGATGACATTGCCGTGAACGATCAGAACTCGATCAGCGGAACGGTTACCGATTTCGCAAGTCGGTCTGACGATCTGAGCGCGTGGTCGGTAGATCTGAAGAAGACCAACTTCGCGGATCTCACAGACCCGTTCACTCAGGGCGAAGTCGGTGGCGGAGTGGGTGGTAGCCCAGTCACTTCCGGTAAGTGGAACGGCCAGTTCTTCGGCATTCCCGCTGCCGATGCTACTGACGCTGTGGACGATACGGATGACTATCCGCTGTCAGTCGCCGGCGAGTTTGATGCCCATTCTTCCCATGGGCACGTAGCGGGCGCGTTCGGTGCAACGAGGTAAACCAACAGCGGACTGGTTCTACGTATGAGAACCTGACCCTGTAGGTTCAGACTTCTGGATGAGGGTGGCACAATTTGCCACCCTCTTTTTTTGTCAGAAGAGCACACAAAAGGTTAATTGATGATCATCCCGATCTTCCGCGCGTTTGCAACTGCCGCTTTCTTGCTAATCGCCGCGCCGGCATGGAGCGCCGTGGCCGAACCGCCCTCTTCACCAAGCTCCGTTACCACTGCCATGTCGGAGGCGCGAACGCTGGTTAGGGAGGGCAAGTTCAACGAGGCGATGGAGATCCTGCGGCCGCTGCTTAAGGCCGATGTGATTGAGGGGAGCGCGCTCTTTCTCTTGGGTCTTGCGGCGACCGGAGCAGCGCAACAGCCGGATATTGCCGAGGGGGAGCGGGATGCGCTTCTGGACGAGGCCATTGCCGCCTTCCGCACCATGCTGATCGACCGTCCCGATCTGGTGCGTGTCCGCCTGGAACTGGCGCGGGCATTCTTCCTGAAGGGTCAGGACAACCTGTCGCGTGATCATTTTGAAAGGGTGCTGGCGGGGAACCCACCGCAAGAGGTGGCGGCCAATGTCCGGCGGTTTCTGTCGGAGATCCGGGCACGCCGCCGCTGGAGCATGTATCTGGGTACTGCGGTGGCGCCCGACACCAACATTGGCGGTGCCTCGGATGAGAGGATCATCTATATCCGGGGCCTGCCGTTTCGCCGCGATGCCGAAGATCTGACGACCTCCGGCGTGGGGGTCTCGGTATGGACGGGCGGAGAGTATCAGTATCCCTTGGGCGACCGGTTGCGCCTGCGCGCCGGGGCTGACGCCTCGCGGCGGGAATACTCCGGGAGCAGGTTCGATCAACTGGTCGTATCGGGCCACGTTGGCCCGCGCTGGCTGGTGGGCAGCAACACGGATGTGAGCCTGCTTGCCAACGCCCGCCGCCGCTGGACGGGGAGCGCACCCGATCATGACGACGTCGGGCTGCGCGCCGAGGCCCGTCACAGGTTCACCCGCCAGGTGACAGCGAACGCCCGGGCGTCGTGGCATGATCGCCGCTACCGGATACGGAGGTTCCTGGACGGTCAGGTTCTTGATGTCTCGCTGGGTGGCGCCTGGGTGATCACCCCGATCCTGCGGGCCGACGCGACGGCCGGCTACGGGCGCGAGCGCCCCGAAAGGGAGAGATACCGCCATACTCGCCGTTGGTTGCGTGTCGGCGTTACAGCGGCCCTGCCGCTCGGCTTCACCGTGGGCGGCAGCGGGCAGCTGAGGTGGACTGACTACGAGGGCAACTGGTCCCCGTTCACACCGGGCGGCGAGCCCCGCGAGGACCGGACCCGCTCCTTGCGCGCCTCGGTCCACAACCGCGCCCTCACCCTATACGGCTTCAGCCCACAGGTCTCGGTGGTGAACGAGGTGCGCTCAACCAACGCGCAGCTCTACGACTACAAGCGCACCGGCGGTGAGCTGAGGTTCGTGCGCCAGTTCTAGCACCTGCTTGGAGAGAGTTGTCCACGGACGGAAAGGGACGTAAATGCTCCTTCTGTTCGCCAAACTGAGGATGGGGCCCGGTTGCCCGTGCGACCGCCACACGAGCGTGGCGTACAGGCACCTTGATTTTCCAGGTCAAAAGGATAAGCGGACACCTCACAAACGCACTGTACGGCGCTCTACGGGGGTCATCAAACAGCAGAACCGCCCAAATTCCAGGCAAATCGGCGGGTGTGCCTGGTGAATTGGGCTCAACAGTGGTCTACTAGCAAGAGATGCGTCAGTTGCAAATTTCACAAATACCGGACACCGATTTCATTAAATCGCGGACAGTAGATTGCGGCCCATTCGGGACGGCTCCTGTCGGGTCACGAGAATGCCGCGCTGCCCCATCGCATACGGTTGTAGCACTGCCAGGGCGTCCAGGCTAACTTCAGGGACGTGGAGAGGGACCGCTCACTCGATGGGTGGAGTGTCACGCTGAACAAGGTCGATCTTGCACCGGGCAGCGCATCCTTCGGCGGCACCGCTGGCAACACCACCACCGCGACTCTTGGCGGCGTCACCGGCACGGGGACCTGGGAGGGAGCTTTCTTCGGCAACGCCAAGGCCGACCGCAAGCCCGGCGCTGTTGCCGGTGTATTCGACGCTCATCTACCCGCCGCGCATATTGCCGGCGGCTTCGGGGCCACCAACACAGAGGATGAAAAAACAATTCGATAATGACAGGTTCGCTGATTTCCGTCGTGCGATGCTCGACGGCTATCGCGATCTCGTCGCCGGTCAGGCCTGACTAGATTCGCATGCTCCAATAGCGGCCCTTGCTCTGCTGCTGCTTTTCGGTCTTGCGCTCGGCGCGCTGTTGCCGCAACTGCTGGAGCTTCTCCGGATCCTCGAGGAGGCGGGCGACGCGCTCCTCGCGCATCCGGATGTCCTCGCCCTCGCGTTGCCCCTGCCAGGCTCGCGGCCAGGTGTCGGTCGTCGTCTTCAAGCACTTCGCGTACCCGAGCGAGCGCTAAGCCGAGGCTCTCTTGCGCGTGTGCGATGTAAGCGAGGTGGATGCCGTAATTCCCCGGGTCGTCCATGAGTTCCTCGCAGCGGCCCACCGCAAAGTCAATCACGTCCCGCCATGTATCGTAGCGGCCAAGGTCGGGAACCGCCACGACCCGCTCGGCCGCCTCGGCCACCAGCGCCTCGCGGCGGGCCATCTGACCCGCCATGTGTTCGCGGCAATTGTCGAAGTAGTTGCGGTTTGACACGACCTTGCCGAGCTGAGCGAGCACCCTGCCTATCTCCGATTCAACGCCGCGATCCAGGAGCATATTCTTGGAGACCTTGTCCAGCCCCTTGTGCAGACGGTCGTAGCCATCCGTGTAGATGACATGGAGGCCCTCTTCCGCGGCACGATCCACATGGCGGTTCCAGTCCCGCTTCAGTTCCCGCGAGCGCTCCAGTACCTCCCGCGCGAAGGTCGCGGTCCGCAGCCGGTCGTGATAGTCCTGTCCGCCGAAGAAGTAGCCGATGGCGCGGCCGAGCCCGGCGAGTGCCGCCTGCACAGGCGCGCCTCCGCTGGACATGGCCCGAGCTTGGTCCGGCGTAGCACCGTCATCTGAAGCGAACCGGGGACCGACCCAGTGGCGGTTTTGCAGGCGCCGCAGCTCGCGCGCCTCCCGTTCGGCCAGTTCCTTGTCATCAACCCGGATTACCTCGCGAAGCGCCGAGAGCGCCCTTGTCATGTGGGTCTTGGCCGTGACGAGCCTGTCAAGATGGGTGCTATAGGTTTCCTTGCCGGAGAGGATGGCCTCGCCCGCTGCCGTCAGGCGCTCGGCCTCCTGTCGCCAGTCCGGATAGGCCGAAACCCCGGTTAACTCGGTTTCCTGGTCACCCGCATCGCGTTGGAGAAAGGCGCGCGCATCCATGTGGCGTTCCACTTCGCCCGGATAGTCCAGGATATGTTTGCGGGTCGAGAGATAGTGCTGGTGGTTCTCAAGGACCTGGATCAAGGGCGCCCGTGATTTGGCCGGGATATCCGGGGTCTCCGCAATCATTCGAACGCGCGAGATGATGTCCATGTAGCCCTTGGCGTAGAACAATGGGACTCTGGCTTGCCGGACGTCTTCGACGAGGCTGTTCCAGTCCCGCCGCAAGGCTTCGTAGGCTGGCATCCAGGTCGGCTCCCCAAGCTCCGGTTGCTCGACTGTCTCCGGTGTATCCGCAGGCTCGCTGCGCGGTTTCGGTTTCTTGCCTTTGGAGGTATATTCGCCATCCTCCTGGATGACTTGGCGCAGTTGTGACAGCTCCTGTTCTACGAGCGCGTGACGGGTTTCCATGTTGTCGAGATGGACACCATACCTCTCGCCGTCCGCGAGGATAGCCTCGGCCGCTGCAACCAGGTGGTCCGCTTCCTGTCTCCAGCCCAGGTGATCCGATAGCTGAACGATCGGAACGCCGAGCCTGTCGGCCACGCGCTGGAGAGAAGTATGGGCGTTCATGTGCCGTTCGGCGGCTGCAATGTAGTCCTCGACGTGCTGCCGCGCCGAGAGATCCCTGTGGTGATTTTCGAGCGCCTCGATTACCGGCGCCCTTGTTTCGACCGGGATTTGCCCGTTCTCCGCCAGCGCCTGGATGCGCTGGATCATGTCCGCGTATCCCTTGGCGTAGAACAACGGCTCGCCGGTTTGCCGGACCCGTTCGGTGAGCTCGTTCCAGTCCCGCTGCAAGGCTTCGTAAGGCGCGAGCCAGTCCGGCCTGGGCGGATCTTGGTCCGGCGGTACGTCCTCCTGCGCGGCCGCGGCAAGTGCCCACGGATAATCTTCGGCTTCGACCGGCGGGACGATATCGATGATCCGGGCCTCCGGCGCGTTACGATCGGGAGACGGCATCCCGGCCGTGTCCCGCGTTACCGTATTGGCACGCCTGGATGCCTCCGCACGACCGCCCTCCAGTGCCAACTCCCCTTGCTGCAATCCGGGTGTCGGTTGCCGTGCCTCCTGTTCCGCCTCGCGCTTGATCCGATGCACGTGCCGCATCGTGGCCGCGCGCTTGTGGCGGAGGGCGCGGGCATGGAGGTCCTCGAAATCGTCGAGGTCCTTGCGGGCAATGCCGCCGCGATCCGCCAGCAGGGAGGCAAATTCGTCGGAGCGGGCGCGGAAGGTCTCGGCCTCTTTCAGCAACACCCCATGGCGGTTGAGCGTCTCCCGGAACGTACCGCTGAGCGCCACGGTATCACCTTCAATGCGGGTTCGTTCGCGGAGTTCGTCATACGCCGCCAGAACTTGCTGCCGGCCGTCCGCGAAGGCAGTGACCGCCTGTGCGTGACGCCAGCCGAAGGCGGTGCGCCGGACATCCCGCGCGATACGGGCTAGCACGTTGTCGTTCGCGGCTGTACGGATATCCCCCGTCTCGCCCTGGGATCGGTTTCCATCCTCCCTGACACCCTCCCGACGCTCTTCCCATATGCCATCCGCCATGTAGTCGAGCGCTGCTTCCTTCGGTTGCGAGCGCGACCAGCGCTCGGCCAGGTAAGCCCGGATCTCGGTATCGGTCACCGCTGCTTCCCGATCGTTGTCGGCCCGCTTGTCGGCGATGTCGAGGGCGAGCGGCGCCCGGTTGACGTAGATGTCCAGCCTTTCGCGATGGCGTGTCGCGGCGGGGTAGATCGTCTCGCGCGAGGGCCTCGCATCGGCCAGCAGGAAGGTCCGGTCCACGGTCAACCCCTGGGCCGAAGTGATGGTCATCGCATAGCCGTGGTCGAGACGGATATTGCCGTACCAGTCGCGGATTTCGTCGTGATGAAAGGTGACTTCACGACCGTCCTCGGTGCACGCCGAAATCAGAACACTTGGCTCCGTTCCGGCCTCGCCCCTTTCAACCTTGAAGTCGTCCACCGTGACCACGGTGCCGTTGAACAGCTGCTTCTTCCAGTGGGTGGCCCCGATGCGCAACCGGTCGCCGCGCGCGATCTCCAGCGGCGAAGTTGATCGTTCATCCTCCGTGCCGCGGCTGACCATCACCGTCATCCGGTCCGCATGGGCTCGACCCGCATCTGCATTTTCCCCATCGGTCAACGCGGCGAAACGACGCTCCCGCATTAGGTGCGACAGCGCCCGTGCTTCAGCCCGCGTGCGCGCCAGCACCACGCTGGACTTGCCCGGGTTCGCCCGCTGGTAGCGGTCCCAGTCGTCGACCAGACCGGTCAGCGTCTTTTCTTCATCGTACCCGATATGGAACCGCCCACGGAGGTGGAGCCCTGCAATGGCTGAGGCCGCATCGCCGTCGCGCAGCGCCTCGGAGGCAGCGACCTGCCACGGCGTAAATACAAGTTTCCCCTTCATGTTCTCGTAGTAGGTAAGAATGCGGGTGCGCCTCTCCTCTGCCATCGAATTCGCCAGGAGCCGCGCCGTCTCCGGTGTCTCGCCCTGGACATGGGTCAGGATGTCCTCCAGGTCCGCCTTCTGGCGCCGTATGCGGTCCACCCGGACACTGCCAACGGCGTCGCGGATCAGCCTCAGCCCCGGTCCCGCCTCAACCGGTTGTTGCTGTTGGGTGTCGCCCGCGAAGACGATCTTCGCTCCATGGCGCTCGGAGAGTTGCAGAATGTGATGCGCCTGGCGGGTCGACAGCATGCCCGCTTCGTCGACGATAATGGTGGTGTCCTTGGTAATCTCGATCCCGCCCCGCGCGGCAAGACGCAGCAGTTTATCGACGCAGAACGGTCGCGCATCGACATCGTTGCCAAGCGCCACCGCTGTGCGCCAGGCCACTGCGGTGGCGATGATGTCGCTCCCATGTTCACGGTAGAGATCGGCGATAGGCCGCAGCGTAGTGGTCTTGCCCGAGCCCGCTGCTCCTTCGATGATGGCGACCCGGCCCTCCGATAAGGTGACCGTCCGGATCGCTGCGATCTGTTCCTCGCTCAGCGGATAACCCCATTTCAGCAATCCCGTCACCTTTGCTTCTATGGCCTGGACGGGCAAGGAATGTCCCGAATCGGCGGTCATGTCTGCCGCCATTTCCTTGACGTCCTGCTCCATCTGCAGAGTGTGACGGGTTGAATACAGCCTCGTGTGCGCCATGTCGGCCCGACCTTCGGCTGACCGTGGCGGTCGGGTCAGGCGTACCACCTCCGGGCTCAGAAGCACCCGCTCGATGCTTGTCGCCATCGCCTCGTGGTTCAATAACCCGGCGGTGGCGTTGCCGACCCGCTCGACGATGTCGGGCAAGCGAAATACTGCCTCCTCCCGCGTAAGGCGGTATGGCAGATCTTCCAGCACCGCCGTCAAAGCGCGGATCTGTTCCTGGGTAATCTCTTCAACCGTGCCCAATAGCGAGACGATCAGCGCCTCGCGTTCGAAAAACCCCTCCGCCTCGCCGCGCCAGCGCGCATGACGAAATTTCGGATCGTTGTCCGGCGATTTGCCAGCCCGCGTGATCTTGTTCGCCGCTGCTGCCCGCGGTGCGTTGCCCTCGACCGTAAAACCCATCTCCCGGGCCGCTTCAACAATCTGACCCCGGCGCTTCGACCAGTGCGCAATCAACGCCGCCGGTTCTTGCCCGGCGGTTCCCTCGGACGAAGAAAAGCCCACGATACGCGTGAACTCATTGTCCTTGCCGTATTGCTCCATGTGAATACCAAGCCGGTCCCGCAGGTTCCACGCCAGGGCATTGCGGTAGACCGCCCCTGCCGCCTTCATCCAGGCATAGACCGGGTGCTGGTGCAGCGCCCGGTACCTGCCGTCCCGGTGCGTTCGTGCGGCATTGAAGATCGTGCAATGGGTATGAAGCTGCGGGTCGTTCTCGCGGCTGGTGCCGTGCTGGAACATCGCCCCCATGATGTCCGCCGCCACGACCCTGGTTCCATCTCGTTCCTGAAGCCGCGTCCACGCGCAATACCGCAACACCGTCCCTGCCAATGCGGTACGGGCTGCGTCGTTGTGCGCGCGCTCGATCTCCGAACGCAGCTCAGGATCGGCGATAGCCCACAAGGCGGAGACGCTCTTGTCGGCGCTGAACGTCATGTCGAGACCGGGCGAGCGCTTCTCGCTTCCGGCATTGCGCGTCAGCCGCTCTCCGCTGTCGGGGGCGAAGCCATGATACAGCCGGTGGAACTCTCCGCCATCGACCCTGCCGCCATCGGCAAGCCCGAACATGCCGCTGGGATTCCACCACACGCCATCGGGTTCCTCGCCCGCCGTGTAGTACTCGTTGGGATGACGGAAGGAGCGCTGGCTCTCAAGGTAATAAGCTGCCGAGGCCATTTGGGCCAGGGTCGCTACCATGTCAGCCGTATCCCAAAATTGCCCGGCTTCGGTTTCAACTTTCTAACCTTTTTCTTTCACTTCATGCCAATGTCGCCTTCGTAGCCAGCCCTGGAGCGATAACCTCCAGGATCAGCCAATTGAGCGGGCCAGTTTACGGCAGGGGTGTGCATTGCTTACTTCGCTATATAACGTTCCGTGAGAGGATATAGATTGCGGAGGGGGAGAACAAGAGGGGAACGTAGGACGAACAAGAAGCAGGTTAAGCCTGCTGTCAAAAGGGCGACAGGGTTCAAGTCTGACGTTCAGCTGGCGGCATTGACCGAATGTCAGGCCAATCGCAGAATTCGGGCTTGATAGCGGATTCTGGAAGCATGGGGAGATAGGATATCATGGCGCGATTGTACAAAGAGGCGGATATCGACTTCGGCAAGATAGATGCCGCTCTGGCGAAACTTGCGCCGCCGAAGATGACCATAACGGACGTGCTGAACCGTCTGCGTGACAGGCTGCTTGAGCAACAGGGCAAGGAAGTGACAGTGGTGCAAATGTGCGAAGTGTTGAACGCACTCGGGATAGATATCAGTGAGCGTAGTTTGCGAACATTTCTGAACAAGGTCGCTTCTGGGGCCGACAAACGTGGATCAACCGAAGAAGGCAGCGATCCGTTCTGACCTGAACGAATGCACACCTTCGTTTGCAACACGGTGATGCGGCCTTCAAAGCATGGAGAGGCGTCGTTGTGGTTCCAGACACGAACAATGAAGTAGCAAGGGGGGATGATGGCGTGGCGCGTCAGCGCCCGCGTCCGACGATGGCGGGAAGTGCCGAGCCGCCGACGGGTGTTAGCTCGCTCATATGGCGGTGGCGCGAAGCGCCCCGCCATGGGCTGTTGCTCTAACCAACCGGCACAAAAGGGGGGCCGGTCCCGCGCCGAGTGGTGGCGGGGACCGGCCCTGAAAGGTGTCGCTACGCGGCGGCGATCAGGACGGGGATGCCGATCTTGCGTGCTTTGTCGACCATGTTGTTAGTGATGCCGGAGCCTGGGAAGGCGACGAGGCCCTTCGGCAGGAAGTTGAGCAGGACGTCGTTTCGCCGGAAGGGCGCGGCCTTGCCGTCGCGACCCCAGTCGGGTTTGCAGACGACCTGGTGAACGCCGTTCTTCTCGGCCCAGCTTGCCGCGATCTTCTCGGCTCCGGGTCCACCGCCGTGCAGCAGGACCATATCGTCGTACTTGATCTTGATGCTGTCGAGGGAGCGCCAGATAGCGGTGACGTCGTCGAAGTCCTTTCCACCGGTGAAGGCGACCAGGGTGCCTTCGGGAAGATGCGCGGAGGTCTCGCGGTGTTCACGGGCGCGCAAGTAGTCGCGGGCATCGATGGCGGCTGAGGTAAGTTTTCCGGTCTGGCTGCTGTGCGATCCGTTGCGCGGACGCCAGGTGTCGCCGGTCTCGGTGCGGTATCCCTCACCGGCGAGGTCGCGCATGGCCTCGAAGGCGTCGCGCCGGTCGCCAAGGTTCCGAACCCGGTCGGTAAGAAGTTCGAGTTCCCGGGACTTGATCTCTGAGCCGTCCTGTTCCTGGCCGATGTCTTTCATCTCGGGCGCGATCTTGTCGATGCCGCGGTCGAGGCGCTGGACCTGGGCGTGCAGTGCATTGACGAAACCCCAGAGCAGGCTCTCACGTTCGTCGGCGAGCTGCGTTCCGTCCGGTGCGACGGCACCGGCCAGAATGTGGATGGCTTCCTCGATCCCGGCAAGCGCCTCGTCCTCGTTCCAGGTTTCGCGATTGTCGAACTCATCCGGACCTGGGGTCGCGCCGAACAGGGCGGCCTGATTGCAAGCCATTGCGGTCTGTGACGATGTTTCGGTGCTGATTAAGTCTTGCATGAGTCTCTCCATTGCAATGTTGATATCCTCCGAGGCGGGACGCCCCGTCGTGATGACTCTTTGTTTCACGCGCTCGCAGCGGAGCCACGATTGCCGGAATGCCTGCGCCGTTGGAATACGCGATGGTGCGGGCGCAGGGAGCGAAGCGAGCGAGCCACGGTCGCGTATTCCAACGGCGTTAGCCGCGCAGCGGCGTGGCATTGCGAGCTATCGCCGTAACGGAGCGTAAGCGGAGTGGAGGACCCCGGAGGGGTTGGCACAGTGAGAACGTGTGGGACACTGAGGCATCATGACGGGGTGATTATTCTCCCACTCCCACGCTTCTCTTCCACTGTTGCCCCGGGCCGGGTGCTTACAATAAAGGGCACGATTCGAGCCGAGAGGGTGCCGACACCGATGGCATTAAGGTTGGCATTAGATTCAGAGCGGGCTGGAGCGTTCACGATTGAGGAAATGCCGCGTTCCGCAGAGCGGTACAGAGGAAGGTTTGCCCAGCGCTCTCGCAATGGAGCTTTTTCCTGGACTCGAAGAGGACTACATAAAAAATGGCCGGTCCCACGCCAACTTGGCGGGAACCGGCCCTAGGGTGTGCGGGGGGAGGAAACCCTCTTAGAAGGGGATCTCGTTGTCATCCACCGTCGCGACGGTTTCGGCGGCCGGCGCGGTATCGCCGTTCATCGGCGGTGCTCCGTTGCCGTTCGGCTTGTCGAGGAATTGCACCCTGCCGCCGGGGACCAGCAGGATCTCGGTCGAGAACCGGTCGCTGTCCTCGCCGTCCTTGCGCCACTTGCGGGTCTGCAGCTTGCCCGAGACGTAGACCAGATGCCGTAATGGGGCTCTCGGCGCTCACCGGCGACGTTTCAGCTTGTAGCGACAACGAAGATTTGGGTGTCGTTGCCCTTACACGCGTGGCGTATTCACGGGGTATTGCCGAAAGGCACGCCCCAATCCCTCACAGGAAAGGACAACGATATGGATGTTTTTATCGGGCTGGATGTATCGCTGGCAAGCACGGCAATCTGCGTTCTCGACGAGAAGGGCAAGATCGTGACGGAGGCACAGGTCGCCAGCGCACCTGAATCTCTGGTTGCGTTCATGCGCGAGTTGCCGCACGAGATCGCCGCGATCGGTCTCGAGGCCGGTCCCTTGTCCCATTGGTTGCACAAGGGGATGAGTGACGCCGGTTTCGAGGCCGTGCTGATGGAGACCCGGCAGGTGAAGGCGGCGCTGAAGGCGATGCCGATCAAGACGGATCGCCGGGATGCCGAGGGCATCGCCCGGCTTTTGCAGATGGGCTGGTTCCGGCCGGTGCACTGCAAGTCGGTGTCGTCGCAGGAGATGCGCGCGTTGCTGACCTCGCGCAGGTCCGTGAAGGATGCGCTCATCAATATGGAGCTCTCGCTGCGCGGCGTGCTGCGCAACTTCGGCCTGAAGCTGGGCCAGGTCTCGAAGGGCCGCTACGAGGTCCGTGTTCGGGAGTTGATCGCCGGCAACGCGATGCTCGGAGCCGCGGCCGAACCGATCCTGCGCGCACGGGCGGGTCTGCGCCGCGAGCTGGCCGGTCTGGAGAAGCTGCTCCGCAATTTGGCCAGCGACGACCAGGTGTGTCGGCTGCTGATGACGATGCCCGGCGTGGGCCACGTCATAGCGCTGACCTTCATGTCCGCGATCGACGATCCCGAGCGGTTCCGAAGATCGAAGGATGTGGGCCCCTGGGTGGGGCTGACGCCGGGACGGGACCAATCCGGCGAGCGAGATATAGTCGGCGGCATCACGAAAGCCGGTGACGCGGGTCTGCGCACGGCGCTCTTTCAGGCCGCCACGGTGATGCTGAATAGTGGCGGGCCGAACTGGTTGAAGGCCTGGGCGCAGCGTCTGTCGAAGCTCCGGGGCAAGAAGCGCGCGACCGTTGCCTTGGCCCGGCGCATTGGTGTGGTGCTTCACCGGATGTGGCGGGATGGCACCGAGTTCCGCTTCACGCGCGAGCAGGCGATGGCGCTTCAGACGGCATAGGCGCGGCTGCATCCCATCAGCAGTCAGCAAGGAGAGGAGGAAAGAGCCGCGCTTGAAGGTGGCGATCCACCGGTGTCCCCTCGCCGGGACGCGGTTCCCGATGATGCACGCCTTGCCGCCTTGTTTGCCGAACCGCCTTACAGCGTTCGAGCACGCAGACCAGATTGGCACTCGGGAATCGTCTTGGACCAGGCATGAAGTTGGCAGCCGCTGCGCTGACCACGGACGGAAGCGAGAGCCTGGCGACGGACACTTCGAGGATCGCTTCACTTAGGCTTGAGGAGGTGTTGTAAGGCGACAGCAAAGAAAATGGGCGGCCGCTACCGCGGCCGCCCGAGTTGGAGGGGAGGAAGGATGGTGCGTCGATTCAGAAGGGTATCGACGTCTCGGCGCCGGCGTCCGCCGTCTCACCGTTCGACGCAGGAGCGCCGTCGTCGCTGGAGTTGGTGCCGGCGGGACGATCCAAGAATTGAACGCGTCCACCGGGCACCAGCAGTATCTCGGTGGAGAAGCGGTCGCTGTCCTCGTCGTCCTTGCGCCACTTCCGGGTCTGGAGTTTGCCCGCCACGTAGACGAGGCGGCCCTTCTTGGCGTGCTTCTCCATCATCTCCACCAGGCCGTCCTGGAAGATGACGATGCGGTGCCATTCCGTTTTGTCGATCCGGTCGCCGCTCTGGCGATCGATATACGACTCGTCGGTGGCGATGCTCATGTTCGCCACGCGGCCGCCGGAGGCGAGGTGATTGATGGTGACGTCGGCGCCGAGGCGGCCGATCACTTCTGCGCGGTTGAGTCCGAATGACATGGTCGTGTCTCCTGTGAATCCTGGTTGATGACGAAAGTTGCCGAACGGTCCGGACCGGGTTCTTTCTTCCTGCCCTTCTCCGTTCACCCCTCTCCAGTCCTCCTCTACCTCCTCCCAGGCGCCGGAGGGACGGGGACGGGCCGAGGGTCTCGGGTAGCGCCGCGCCGGAGCAGCACCGAGTCCCGGTCGCGCTGGGCATCCCGAGCTCCTGCATAGCGCTTGAGGAGACGCCCACTGCTGGTATCGAAGCTTCGCGAACGAACGATCGTGTCGCGACGATGGTCAATTGAAAATGGTGCTTGACGGGAAAGGCCCCATTACGGAAGGCGGCCCTTCTTGGCGTGCTTATCCAGCATCTCCACCAGGCCGTCCTGGAAGGTGACGATGCGGTGCCACTCGGTGCGGTCCACCTTGTCCCCCGAGTTCTTGTCTATCGTTTCCAAATGCAGGCAGTAGCGCCGAAGCGGGTGATCATCGGGATGTTGTGATCACCCACCCGTTTTATCCGCTTAGGGGCCGGGCGCTTCGGGTTTACGACCGTGTGGGCGGATGCAAGAGAGCGATGGTGCGCTACTTCGCGGACGGCCCGGCCGGCGCAACCCTTGTCAGCGTCCCGGTTTCCTGGACGTCACTGCGGCGCATCGACGATTTTGAGCGCGTTGCGTCGGGCCGCAGCCTGTTCCGGGCGGACGATCTGGTTGCGCTTCGCGAGGTCGTGGACTCGCTTCTTGGGCCGGCGGTCGAGCGTGATCAGGAATGATGGCGCTATATGATCAGAAAATAAGGCGCCCTTGCGCAGTTGTGCCTGGCATGGGATGCCGAATTATAGCCGATATAGGCATAACAAGGGCAAGATTGTCTCGGTTGATCGTTGACCTTGGTGCGATGTATAGCGTATTAATTAATGGAACTATCCCGGAGGACCGCACCGCCATGGCAGACCGTCGCGACGACACTGAAAAGCAAGACCGCCTCAGAAAGGCCGGAACCCTCAACCGGACGCCGGAAAAGGTCAGCGAGGCGATGTTCGCCGCCGGCGACTTCTTCGACGCCCGCGACCTGCTTCAGGTCCGCTACGAGATGGTCCGGCTGGTCCGGCTGGGCGAGGCGACCCTTGGGCAGGCGGCGGCACGGTTCGGGGTCTCCCGGCCGACCTGCTTCCGCATGGTCAAGGCGTTCGACGGGGGCGGGCTGCAGGAGCTCATCCCGGCGCAGCGCGGGCCGCGAGGGCCCCACAAGATCAGCCTGGAGATGCTGCGCTTCGTCGAGGACTACAGGGCCCGGCACGGACGTGTGGGCGCGCGCCGGCTGGCGCCGCTGATCGAGGCCGAGTTCGGCGTCAGGGTCCATCCGCGCGGTCTCGAGAAGGCGCTCGAGCGGGTTCAAAAAAAACCGCTGGAGCTTGGGCCGTGATGCGTGACGACGCCTGGAAGACCTACGAAAGCTGGCGCCAGCTCTGGCTGTCGGGCGGCGACAGCAACGCCATCGCCGCGCTGCGCTTCCACGGTCTGCGCGGCGCCCTGGCCATGGCCGGGGCCGCGTGCAACCGCACCTGCCTGCAGCCGCCGCCTTCGTCCACCGACATGGAACTGCCCATCGCCGATGCGGTGATCGCCGAGGCCGCCAGCCAGGTCCGGCGCCTGCTGCGCGTGTCGCCGCCTCCCGTGGTCGCCAACACCGTGCGGGAAAACCAGGAGAATCGTTATGCTTGAAGCGGAAACGCGCAAGATCGCGCCGCATCATCTGGAGCGCGAGGCTTGCCTCTACGTGCGTCAGTCCTCGCTTCGCCAAGTCGTGCAAAACACCGAGAGCACGCGGCGGCAGTACGGGCTGAGCCAAAGGGCGACGGCGCTTGGCTGGCCTGCGGAGCGTATCCGGGTGATCGACGAGGATCAGGGCAAGTCGGGCGCATACAGCGGAAACCGCAGCGGCTTCCGCGACCTGATGGGGAGCATCGCCGCCGGCGAGGTGGGTATCGTTCTCGGCCTGGAAGTCTCAAGGCTGGCGCGAGACAACGCCGACTGGCACCAACTGCTGCGGATCGCCGGAATCAGCAATACGCTGATCCTCGACGAGACCGGCATCTACGATCCCAACGACGGCAATGACAAGCTCTTGCTCGGCGTGAAAGGGACCCTGAGCGAGTTCGAGCTTCAGGGGATCAAGGCGCGGCTGGTCGGCGGCCAGCGCAGCGCCGCCGCGCGCGGTGCGCTGAAGATGCGGCTGCCGGTCGGCCTAGCCTACAACGACAAGGACGAGGTGGTGTTCGACGCCGACCGGTCCGTCATTGACGCCATCCGTCTCGTGTTCGACAGCTTCCGCCGAATGAGGTCGGCGATGGCGGTGGTGAAATGGATGCACCGCGAGAACATCGAGCTGCCGTCGCGTCCGCGAAGCGGGCCGGCCCACGGCGAGCTGCGCTGGGCTCTTCCGCGCGTGCCGCAAGTCACCCGCATTCTGAGGAATCCGCGCTACGCCGGCGCCTTCGTCTATGGCCAGACGCACGTCGAGCGGCGGGCGGACGGGACCGGACGATCCCGCGTCGTGCCGATGGAGGACTGGCACGTCTGCATTCAGGACGCCCATGTGGGCTTCATCGATTGGGACGAGTACCTTCGCAATCGAGCCACCTTGAGAGGCAATGCCGCTTCCTTTCTGGAATCGCCCTCGCGCACCGCGGCGCCCCGCGAGGGGGCGGCGCTGTTGCAGTCACGGGCGATCTGCGGCCACTGCGGCCGGCGCATGGGCATGCAATACAACCGCGCTCTCCCGCATCGCAACCGGCCGGCGCGCTACTTCTACGTCTGCAACGAAGAGTTGGCCCGCTACGGAGGGAAGACCTGCCAGACCATGCGCGGCGATCTCGTCGACGCCGGGATATCGCGCTTCGTGATCGACGCGTTGAACCGCAAGAACATCGATCTTGCCCTGGCGGTCCAGCAGCAGGTCGATGTGGAGTTCGCCGAGGCCGATGCCCAGCGCGCCAGGCGCATCGAGGCCTTCCGCTACGAGTCCGACCTGGCGCGGCGCCGGTTCTTCGAGGTCGACCCGGCCAACCGGCTGGTGGCGGCATCGCTCGAAGCCGACTGGAACGAGCGCCTGCGTGATCTGGAAGAGGCCTGCCGGGAACGCGAGGCCCGCGCCACGGCGCGCGACACCGAACTCTCCGGGCGGCAGGTCGAACGCATTCGGGAACTGGCGCGCGACTTCGAGCAGGTATGGAACGCCGCCCAAACCGGAAACGTGGATCGCAAGCGGCTGCTCGGGCTTCTGATCGAGGATGCGACGCTGACCCGGGACGGCTCCGAGGTGACGATCGGTCTGCGCATGCGCGGGGGTCGTTCCCTGACGCTTGAGCCGCTTCAGCTGCCGAGACCGATGGCGGAGATCCGCAAGACACCCCCGGAAACGGTCGCCGCGCTGGACCGGCTACTCGAAACCCACGGTGACGAAGGCGCCGCGCGCGAGCTGAACGCGATGGGGTGTCGAAACTGGAAGGGCGAGCCCTACACGGCCAAGCGCGTGGGCAGGGTACGGCGGGCTTACGGCTTGCCCAACCACCTCGAGCGTGAGACGAAACGGCTTCGCGACCAGGGCTTCATAACCGCCGGGGAAGTAGCCGCCCAACTCGGCTTCAACGAGAGGGTCGTCCGGTTGCTGGGCAGAACAGCAACGGACGCGCGGGTGGATCGGGTCATCGTCGCGACCGAAGGCCGGCGACGATACTGTATGTACAGAGCCAACTGCGCCGGCGAAACGGTGCCGTTGCCGGAACCCTCATCGGGAGACTGAAAATGCCCCCACGGAACGACACCGTCACGCCGGCCGGTGCGCTTGACGAACGGAGGCATGGCAAGCTCTCGCGACATGAAAAAGGGCCGGCGCGCGAAGCGCCGGCCCATAGGGGAAGAGGGAATGTGAGGGATGTTCCGGATCTAGAACGGGATCGATTCGTCCGGATCCGCCGACACGGCCGAACCGTTCTCGGTCCCCGCAGCGTCCGCCGCCGGGGTGCCATTGCCGCTCGCCTTCTCGAGAAACTGGATCCTGGATCCGGGGACCAGCAGAATCTCGGTGGAGAACCGCTCCGAGTCCTCGCCGTCCTTGCGCCACTTCCTCGTCTGCAGCTTGCCCGCGACGTAGACCAGCCGGCCCTTCTTCGCGTTCTTGGTCAGCATGTCCACCAGCCCGTCCTGGAAGGTGACGATGCGGTGCCACTCGGTCTTGTCGACCCGGTCCCCGGAGTTGCGATCGATATACGACTCATCGGTCGCGATGCTCAGGTTGGCCACGCGCCCCCCCGAGACGAGATGATTCACGGTCACATCGGCGCCGAGGCGGCCGATGACTTCTGCTCTGTTCAGACCAAACGCCATAGTCGTGTCTCCTGTTCGTGCTGGTTGATGTCGATGGTGCGGCGAACGGGTCAGGACTCTCTCGAACCCATCTCCGTTCACCCTCTTGAGCCCTGTCCTTCACCTCCTGGTCTGACGCCCGACCCGGTATCGGAGGAAATGGAACGATGTGGCTTGACTTCGGATGCCCCATATAGGGTGCAAGGGGACGGCACGATCACCAGATCCCCCGGAACGACCTCACAGACGCAACAAGGTGCATCATGAAACAAGCGACTTGTCGAGGTAGCTTTCGTCGGTCGCGATCGAGACATTGGCGACACGGCCGCCGTTGGTGAGGTGGCTGATGGTGGCGTCGGCGCCGAGGCGTCCGATCAACTGGGCGTTATTCAGTCCGAACATGATCAATCTCCTATGATCCGGGTTATGACATCGGGTTAGCGAACGGGAGTCAGGCCTCTCTCGATCCCTTCCCCCTTCACACTTCTCTAAGCCCCCCTCTTTCCTCTATTCAGCCGTCCGCCCCGGCATATGTCCGGGAAGCCGAGAACTTCGCGGATCGCGTGGGCCGGCATTCCGACCGCGGCCAGCAGCGCGCCGGCGTCGGGAAGCGGTGCGGTGAAGCCGGGATCGGCATCGCCTGTGCTGCCGGGATTGAAATGGGTGTCGTTGGACTCGGTCGAGCTATGAATGCGATCGAACATTTTGCATCTCCGGTTGATGGGGTTGAGACACCGCCCGGAGGGAACTCTCTTTACCCTTGGGCGCGTCGCCCTTCTCTTTGCCTTCCTCAAACTCTCATGCACGTTGGTCGAGGCAGGCCGGAGAGTGTGGGGCATCGCACGGCGGCAACTGGTGGCACGATTTTGCCCGGCAAGCGCCGCGCGGGTTGTCAAAGGACCGCGTCGTTGGCGTCCATGATGGCGATGACAGTGTCGTCGAGGCTGCCCCTCGCGCTCATCAAGGTGTGTTCGAGATGGAGAAGCTGGTGGCGGAGCCCGGCGCGTTCGCCGCGAGACGGATTGCCGGACAGGCGCATGATGGCGTTCCGCAACTCGGCGAAACGTTCCGCGAGATCGTTCATGTGGGCCGCGGCCTCGCGGGCACCGGTCCGTGCTTCCGGCAGGAACCCGCCGGGATCGGGCAAGACGCCGGGCACAGTGTTGAAATCCCCGGCGTCTCTGTGCGGTGTCAGGGTATTGAGCATTTGGGCCTCCTTGGGTTGCAAAGCGGGGGGACGGGGATGCCGGCGGAAGTGACTCTCCCGCCCACCGCCCGGATCGCCCTTGCAGCGCTGCTCCCGGCCTCTCCGTGCCGCGTCGCGCGGCTGGCCAGGTTCGTGTGGAGGCGGTGCTCACAGGTCCCGTCTGCTGTTGTCATGCAACCCCGGTGATGGCGGACTGGGCCCCCCGGTCGAATCCGAACCGCGCGCCGGGCGACTGCAAATCTTAACATGGCGGGTTGAGCTGTTCGAGCCGGCCGGCGGCGCAAAGGCGCAATTCGCCGAGGCCGGGCGGAGGACGGCAACAACCGTTCGGACGCCTCGTGCCGGATACCGGAGAAAATCCTTCGTGTATCCCGGCCGGCCGCCTCGGTGCCTGTGGAGCGATCCCGCCGAACGCCGATCAATATCCGATCAGGGCCGCCATGGGTGACACGTCGGGAATCACTTCCACATCTTCACGAGACAACCGGGCGTACGCCAGGCACATCGCGACTTCGGCCATGGAGTCCCATGTCCCGTGATCAGCCCCTGTCACGATCTCGATGACCGTGTAGCGGGGCGGCAGGATCGGCAGACCGCGATGCTCGTCGGAGCGCAGGTAGGAGCGGCGGGCGCACTCCGGGCACCGGGCCGCGCCCTGGGACGACGGTGCGGCGCAATCTATGCAAAGCCCTCGCACCCGGCGCCGGAGGTAACGCTGGCGGCCTCGGGCGTTCCTCGCCTTCTTCCTTGAGGGTTTGGCCGCGCTCCTGGCGCACCGCGCGCAACGCGCGCTGCCGTCGGAGGCAAGCGCACCGCATCTTCCGCACTGGCCAGCTGCACGCCGCGCGGCATGTTGTTCCCGCTCCTTCTCACGCCTCATCTCGCGGCAGGGTTCGCATACCGTTCCGCCTTCAACGGGCTGGTGCTTACTGCAACGCGTGCACAGGCCAGCCTTCTTCCGTGCCCGGTTGCGCCGCTTGCTCCTGTCACTCGCGCTCCTGCGGCACCGTTCGGCATCTCTGCCGGCGTACAGCATACCGGCGGCCTTGGCCTTCGCATGGCGCGCGCGCTCCGCCCTGCGCCGCTTCTCGCCGCAGGGACGGCACAAGGTGCGATCGGGCATTGGCTTCGCCTTGCCGCACCTTGGACACATGCCGCGGGCGGTCCGCTCGGTGGTAATACGTTATAGCGCCGCCGGGCGCATGCGCGTTCCTTTTCGCGGTCCACATATGGCATGTTCTTCCCTTCCACAGTAATGGTCCTGATGAAGAACGTCCGTCCGTTGCAGGCGCGGCCGGACGTCTGCGCGGATCGCACCTCAGCGATACTTGGCGTTCACCAGCAAGCCCATCGCGCGATCGCCCCAATATTGAATTCCACCCGTGATGGCGATACCGGTGCAGACGATGATCTCGTCGCGCTCGGGCCTCATCCGTTGGACGGTGCTCAGGGAGACGATCTCGCGGGAAGTCTTGCCCCGGCTCTTCTTCAAGGTCCCGTTGCGCCGCCGGGGATGGATCTCGCCGTCGGCCTTCGACTGGAAGCGCTCAATCACGTAACGGTCATCATCGAGACCGCGGCCGAACATGTGCGTGAGGAATGTGCGGGCATTGCCGCGAAACGCCTTGACCGTCTGCATCGTGCCATCTCCTTCGTGTCCGAGGTTGCGAACGGCGGGCATGCCCTCCCGGACATCCATCCGCCACCCACCTCACGGCCAGGCTCGGACTCATCGCGGCGTGCAGGCACGCGAAGAGCGGCCTCGACGAAGAGCGTCGATGCGGTCGGTCGCGGCCCGGATTTTGGGTGCCGGAAGGGGTCGCCGCCTTGATCTGACTGTTGATCGGCGTGTCGATTGGACGCCGATAAGTACGCTAGCCCGTTGATTTTACTGGACCTAGGGGGGCTAAATTGGACGACGATTAACAGATGGGAACGAGACGATGTGACGCCGTCTCCTTCCAACATGCGTGGGCTCATCTGGCTCGGCCTGGTTGGCGGAAGGCAGAACCGCCAAGGCAGCGGGAACGGGCAGGAACCGCAATCCCTGCCTCCCAAAGCAACTGGCCCGGTCATGCGGACGCCGGGGAATCCGGGCCCGGAAATTCAAGTTGGGATGCAAGAGATTCAGAACGCCGGCGAACGGGAACTGTTCGGGCTTTTCAGATCATTGCCAGCTGAGAAGCGGAAGATGGCCCTGGAGATCATGTATCTGGTGATTGGGATCTCCGGACCCGGCAGCTGACGGGGTCGCGGTGGCGGAACGAATCTGCGCAAGCGCGCTGAATAAGTAGGCGGGGGAAGCATGGGCCGTCACCGGCAACGTGAAGGTTGCTGCGTTTCACGGGCTCATGCCGCGGTAGAGAGCCGACTGACTTGGGCGTCCACGGGCGTCGGGTCACGCTATGTTGGCCGCGGTGATGCGCAGCTTCCCGTCTCCGGCGGAGCGCGACTGGCGGATAGGGGCCCACTCCCTGGACCGAACAAAGAGCAATCTCCAGATTCTGTCATAAATAGCTGCGTCATGTCGCACGGATGGGCGGGGCGGCAGCAGATCGGGAGATCAAAAGAGCGACCCTCCGATCTGCCGCCTGGAAAGCGAAGGCCCGATCAGCCTTTCGGCGGAAATGGGTCGTTCCCATGCGAGTCGCGCTCTCGGATGGTCCCGTCCCGCCGGTGGATGAACAGCTCGGATTCCTGGTTCCGAGCGATGCCCCGCGCCCTGTCGATCGCTTCTTGTTGGGTGTCGTGAACCGAAGACGGTTTCGACCCGCCCGCCGGTTTGACGGCCCAGCCCCGATCATGGGGTACGACATGCTGATTCTTCCTGGACATTTCTCTTATTTCCTTTCCATTTGATATATTATATTTGACATTAACCGAAATATGATTGTCAATAACAAACAAACTGTTACCATTTCTGACGAAACAGAATATAGGGGGAACTCGTGTGACCATCGATCCAAAGCATGTCATTGAGCTAACGGACGCCGCTCTGGCTGCCGACTACACGCGTGTTCGTCGTGCCGCGAACCTGATTGCCCGCGGGCTCTCAACGGCAGGTGAGGACGCGGCCGCCAAGAAGCTCCGCTCGGTCGTACGCAAGCGAGGAGTGCCGCTCAGAGCATCGGGCTACATCGAAACCGTGCCGGTTGACGCTAAGTCGCGCCTCCCTCTCCTGGAGGAGCAGCCGTGGCCCGAGGCACCGCTATTCCTGGGCAAGGAAGCGAGTCAAGCCTTCCATGACTTCGTGAGGGCCGCCCAGCATGTCGATGAGTTGAGCGCCAAGGGACTGGCTTCCCGTCTAGGCCTCCTTCTGTCCGGGCCGCCCGGAACGGGCAAGACACTGATGGCCGCCCATGTGGCTACCCAGTTGTCCCGCCCGTTTTACGTCGTGCGTCTCGATGCCGTGATCTCGTCCCTACTGGGCGATACCGCCAAAAACGTCCGAACCGTGTTTGACTTCGTCCCTTCGCAGAACGCGGTTCTTCTCCTAGACGAAATGGACGCTGTGGCCAAGCTGCGGGACGACCGCTATGAACTCGGAGAGCTTAAGAGAGTTGTCAACACCGTGATTCAAGGGCTCGACAGTCTTGACTTTCACGCCGTGGTCATCGCGGCCACTAATCATCCACACCTGCTGGATCCGGCCATTTGGCGCCGATTCCCACACAAGATCGACCTGGGGTTTCCGGATGCCGGCGTCCGGGAAGATCTTTGGCGGCACTTTCTCTTCGAGGATCACGACGATCACAATTTGTCGGAACTGCTCGCAACCATCTCGGACTACCTGTCCGGCGCAGACGTTGAAGCAATCAGCCTGACCGCCCGGCGCCACGCAGTGCTCGACACCAGGCCCGTAAACCTCGCTTCCGTAGCACTAGCCGTCGTTGAATCGCAGGGGAACAAAATGGTTCTACCACAATCCGCTGAACTAAACGCAGCTCAGAAAAAGACCCTCGCTCAGAAACTGAGCGATCGAGACCATCTGAACGGTGCCAACATCAGCCGCCTGATCGGCGTCACACGTCAGGCTGTCTATAGCTATCTCAGGCAAGGCGAAGAGGTAGAACATGGCTGAAGAACACGATCTCCCACTTCTCAACCCCGTACTCAGCCTTCAGATGGAACCGGCGCTTGAGAGTCGTACCGGTGGAGGAAAGGGGCGACACAGTGTCGTCCATGGTCGTCTCGACGAGCAGAAGGAAAAACTCGGCGGCCAGGCGCAGTCGCTTCATACCGCCCGTGCAGAATTTGTGACGTTTGGCGGAAAGACACTCCTGACTGTACGCATGTTCTCCGACTCTCTGGCCCCCAGCCATTCGCCGACGGACCTTTTTGCTCCGGTGCATGGTTGCCGGTTCGTGGCGCCGCTGCACAAGGGCTACCTGATCGAGGCCGATCTCGGCCAGTTCGGTAGTATTGTTGCGGAGATCCGGAATCCTCCCAGCTATGCTGTTCAGGCGGACATCTCGCGGGTCTCCGACATAGAGATATTCGACGATGAGGCGCGCCTGCGCGGCCGTTCCCTCGATGACCTTTGGGAGGCGGCGCCAGAGAGCGAAGGCGGGCGACTCTTTGTTGTCTGGCTGACGCCGTTCCGTGATCGCCAGGCCCGAGAAGCGCTCTTCGAGAAGATCGCGGGATTGAGTAACGACCGTACCCTGCTGCCGGTGTATTCTAGGGGCCTCCTGCCCACCCCCGGAGACGACGCGACAAGGGAAACTCGACCGGCGGTGGTGCCGCGGCAAGCGAACATTGCGCGCGCGATGCGAAGCTATCGAAATTCGGGCGTCGGCTATGCCACCGTGCGGGTGCCGGATAGGGATAGTCTAGCGGCACTTGTTGCTTCGGGCGCCTCTTCGAGGATCGATCCTGTTCGCCGGCTCACGTCCACCTCGCCGGGCGAGGGACCGCATCCCGCACCCCCGCTTCAGCTCGGAGATGCCCCGATCGTGGCTGTTATAGATGGCGGCCTTCACGTCTTAACCTACCAACCTGCAGAGGCTTGGCGCGCGCCGCCTCTGGTCGCGGATCACGAGGCTGACCGGCAGCACGGCAATGGGGTGAGCTCCCTCGCCGTCCATGCACATGCGTGGAACACCAAGCGGAATCTTCCGGCTCTGGAATGCCGGATCGGGACGGTGCAGGCGGTTCCTCACAAGAACAGCACGCACCCCTTCGACGACCAGGAGTTGATCGACTACCTCGGCAACATCGCCCAAGCGTACCCCGGAGGGCATGTATGGAACATATCCGCCAACCAGAGCGGCCCCGGACTGGATCATGAGGTCGTCAGCGTCCTGGGAGACGGCCTGAGACGGATAGCCCGGGAACGCAACATTCTGCCGATCATCTCCATCGGCAATGTCGGACGTCACAACTCAGACCGTCCGGACCCGCCAGCCGACTGCGAAGCCGCGATCGTGGTCGGCGGCCGGGAAGCCGACAACGACGGCAACCCCGCACAGGCCTGTTCCGTCTGCCTCTCTGGCCCCGGACCGGAAGGAATGCTGAGACCGGACGTTTCCTGGTTCTCCAAGCTCAGGATGCTGGGTGGCACGGTGGACACCGGAAGCAGTTACGCCACGCCGCTCATTTCCTCGCTCGCAGCGCATACGTTTGACGTACTGCGCAGCCCAACGCCCGACCTGGTGAGGGCCCTGCTCATCAACGCTGCAGAACTCGATGAGCACGATCCCGCCCTCGGGTGGGGAACGCCCTACAATGGCCACATGCCGTGGGGCTGCGAGCCGGGCAGTGTGACTTTGGCTTGGCGCGCTCGATTGGAACCCGGTGCGGCCTACTATTGGAACGATATTCCCATCCCGCCGGAGTTCGTTCGCAACGGCCGGCTCTTCGGAAGGGCGCGTCTGACCGCCGTCCTGAATCCCCTTGTTTCTCCCTTCGCAGGCGCAAACTATTTCTCCTCGCGGCTGGAAACAGCGCTCCAGTATGTCGACAAACCGGGAGCAGAATGGAGATCGCTTCTTGGGTCCATGAAGGAATCGACTATCCGCGAGAACGAAGCGCGCGAGGAACTGAAGAAGTGGAATCCGGTCCGGCGCCACTCCGCGGATTTCACCAGACGAGGGCGCCAGTTCGAGGGGAATTCTTTCCGACTCTACGCTCGGGTCTTCACCCGGGATCTTTATCAGTTCGGCTGGCACCACCATAGCCAAGCCGGTCCTCAGGAAGTCGCCTTTGTTCTTACCCTATGGAGCGGCGAAAAACGCCGCTCCATCTACGACTCCACGGTGCAGGCCTTGGGGACGTTTGTGGAGAGCGCCGTGCTCGAGCAGGAAATCGAACAGGAAATCGTGCAATAATGGGAAAGGGACGCATAGCGCTTCTATGGGGTCATGATCACCGAGGAGGCGATACTGTCCGTGCAGATAACGGTCGACGAGCCTCGCCACCTATGTCCTCTACAGAATCTCCGCCGCGATGCTCCCGGCGATCCGCTCAGCCGCCTCGTGGACCGAGTCGCGCGCCAAGTGCGCGTAGCGCGCCATCGTCTCGATATCGCTGTGCCCGAGCAGCTTGCCAATCACCGGCAGGGCTGTTGATCGGTGCGCCGATTTGACCCCGATCGGCGCTCTAACGCGCTGATATTGCGTGGCTATGAGGGGTCAACATTCGACGTCGATCAACACCTGACGACACCTGTTGTCTTCTTGAACGGCGGGTTGGTGCAACGTGTGGGCCTATCATTGGCTTCCGACGCACTTCAGGCCGGACCGCTAATCGTGGGGCTCACGTGAATTGAGATCTCCGTTCCGAACAGGTGCCGCCGGGATGCACCATGCGGCCGACCGTTGGAGAGGGCGAATTGTCGCTTGGGGTGCAGCCTATTACACGGTATAATAGAGTGGTTTAACGTAATTTCCCGCCAGTCGACACCTGCAGCGCAGATTGAGTGAGACGACAAACGTGCGCACCGGTGCGCCGGGATTATAATGAATCCGATCGCGGTTTGATTACGGTGAACTGAAGTGGGTTTCGAGGAATACGCAGGGAGGGTAGAAATATCTTAACGAAAACAGCCTCTTAGACCAAATAGGCAACCCAATACCGGGGGCTTTCTAAGAGATACTCCTCAATACAGTTGAAGAGGCCCCGTTGATGAGGCCTCGTTTTGGCAAAATTCGTAACGGTTGGTAAGATAGCACTCGGATGATCCTGTGGCCAACCCTGAAAGCGTCATCGATCCGACGCCTAGCACTCCTGCCCTTCTATACGGAACACTCAGGAAAATCAAGAGAAGCTGACGTTTCTAGTTAGACGCACAATAGCCCAATAACGCGATATCGATTCTTCGTCAACACATAATATCGGCCAAAGAGCTTTTCTTTGAAATGCAACCGTTCGCTTTAGATACCAGCGCAGTGGCAATGCTCCGGCACCCGCCATCCAGACGCCCGTCCTTTTTGCGAGTGATTCATCCATCCACGGTGCCGGGTATTACCGCATATTATAAATTGTCATCGATGAAGGTGACCGGTATTCGGTTTTGGGCCGACTCGCACCCAGTGCTCCCTGGGGGCGTCGGAAGGAGCCGGAAAGGCGTGGAGCAATTCCGCAAGCGCCCTCTAACCCTCAGTGGCTAATCGCGAGCGAGGTGTCCAACGCACTTAACCGTGCGCCCTGTTCCTGCGGGAACATCCATCTGCCGGCGCAAGCGGCCGGGGTTCCTCTTCGCTTATTACCCTCAAGTATTGTGACGTCCCGCTCTCAGGCCGCCGCCCGCCCCATTGCACATGATGTCAGGCTGCACATGCAGGCATTTTTTTGGGGCTTACATACTTAACTTGACAGGCGGCAATTCCGCGCTCGCATCAGTCGGCACGAACTTAACACAACGGCCCATGACCGGAAAAACCATCCTTCGGCGACCGCATTGCAGCTAAGACGGGAGCCGCGGCAGCCGGCGAACCTGCCCGTCAAGCTAAGTATATAAGCCCCATTTTTTTGCCTTCAGCATGGACACTTAATATATAAACGGAAACCAGCCGCCCTACTGGTATGCGAGTGGTTGAAGCGGGCTCAGGCCGTATCCGACTCGCTATCGTTCATCAACGCCTCGTTCCGTTCCGCGATGCACTGTGCAGGTTCACGGTGTTGCCCGATGGTCCACTCGGCGGCGTATCCTTCGGTGATGTCGCTCGACCGGGCGTGTTTGACTAGCCACCTGGGCAAGCTGCCGCGGCAGCAACAGCTCGCGCTCAGCCATCGTGATGAAACAATTGCGCGTGCCGGTATAGTGTTAGCTGGCGTCGAACTTTGACCCGTCAGACTCTGACGATGTCCATAGGTTGTTACGCCGATCGGCGCCAAATACACGTGCTGAGTAACAGATGTCTGACGGCATCGGCTGTGTCTCGAAAGTGGTGGAAATTTGAGGATGGCGTAATCTCCGGGTGACAAGACAACCACCCAACCGGCGGCTAGCACCGCCAAGGAGATCACGCCATGAAGAACACTACCGAGACTTCCGCGCTTTCGCTACTGGCCAATGACGCCGGCTATGATCCGCTCGAGGACCGGCTGCGGGAGAACATCAGATCCACGATCGAGGCCGTTTTTGAGGAGGAACTTGCGCAGTTTCTCGGGCGCTGCCGATACGGTCGAGAGGACGCGCTTCGGCAAGGGTATCGGAACGGGCACCGGGAGCGGCAACTGACGGGGACATTCGGGACCGAGAGGGTGAGCGTGCCGCGTGCACGGATCGTTGAGGAAGACGGTCGGGCGTCGGAATGGCGTTCGCGGGCGCTGCCGCGCTACCAGCGGCTGACCAGAAAGGCCGAGGCGCTGATCGCTTCGGTGTATCTGTCCGGAACCAACACGCGGCGGGTGAAACGCGCGCTGTTCGGGCTCTTCCGGGGTGCTGTGAGCAAGGACGTTGTGAGCCGGGCGTGGCGCAGGGTGAAGGTCGATTGGGACGCCTGGTGCAGCCGTGGCCTCGCGGATGAGGATATCGTTCGGCTGATCCTTGACGGCACTGTGATCAAGACCCGACTGGATCGCAAGGCCACCAACATCTCGGTTCTCGCGGCTATAGGGGTGCGCCGGGATGGCCAGAAGGTCTTGCTTTCGATCGGGAATATGGGCGGAGAAAGCCAGGCGGCGTGGCGCCAGTTCCTCGACGACCTTGATGCGCGTGGACTGAAACGGCCCGGGTTTGTCATCGTCGATGGCGCGCCGGGACTGGAGGCGGCTCTGTCGGCGCTTTGGGGCGATGACCTTCCCGCTCAACGCTGCACCGTGCACAAGCACCGCAACCTTCTGGGTCATGCTCCCAAACACATGCATGACGAGCTGAGCGAAGATTACCGCGATATGATCTATGCCGACACTGCCTCCGAGGTGGAAACCCGCCGCAAGGCGTTTGTCCGCAAGTGGTGGCTGAAATGCAGGGCCGTCGCGGACAGCCTCGCAGAAGCGGGCGACAAGCTCTTTACCTTCACGCGCCTGTCCAAGAGCCAATGGAAATCAGCCCGAACGACCAACGCCATTGAGCGTCTCAACGAGGAGTTCAAGCGCCGGATCAAAACACAGACCGTGCTGCCGTGTCCCGAAACAGTGCCGATGCTCCTCTGGGCGCTCCTCGCTTCCGGCCAAATCCAGATGCGCAAAGTCGATGGATGGGAAACCCTCGATCAGCTAATCGCCGACGAAACCCTTGACCGAGCGGCCTGACCGCCGCAAAACTCAGCCCGCTCGGAGAGGCGCCAAAACCAATTTCCACCACTTTCGAGACACAACCACGGCATCCCGCTTCATCCTCGCAGACGACAGGATTGGTGCATCTGGTATGCAGCCGAAGAGTCCGTTTGCCCCGCCACTCCCGCCAATTGTCCATCCATCCGATGGAATCGGATTACAGGCGGCCGCAGGACGCAAGCCAATTGCAACGCGAGCGGTTCCGAGTCACGATCAACTCGCCGATACGGTGTCCAAATGGGAAATCTCGGTTCAAAGTCAAGATGCGGTGACAACTAGACCAGAACAGGATCGAGCACCATGGATTACAACTCAGCCCAGAACTTACCGCTTTTGTTCTTCGCACAGGCAGAAAGGTTGGAGGCGGAACCTTTTTTGTGGCGCAAACAGGAAGAACAATGGCTGTCGCAAAGTTGGCGCGAAGTCTCCAAGGCGGTCAAGGTATTGTCCCGTGGGTTGCGGGCTTTGGGTGTATCCGGCGGTGACCGCGTTGGTCTTGTCTCGGAAAATCGTCCTGAGTGGCTTATTGCTGATCTCGCCATCATGTCAGCCGGCGCTGTAACGGTTCCGGCTTACACGACCAACACGGTCGACGATCACGCTCATATTCTTCAAGACAGTGGAGCCAAAGTCGTCATCGTCTCAAATGCGAACTTGGCCGAACGTGTAATTCCTGCGGCGAAAATCGCTGGGGTGAACACGGTTGTCACGATTGAAGAACTTGACAGCAGTTCGACCCAAGGTGTCCAAGTCCTATCGCTGCGTGCCGTGCAGGATCGCGCAAGCACCGTACCGGATGATGTTGAAACCGAGGCAGGCAAATCGCACCGAGGCGATCCGGCGTGCATCATCTACACGTCGGGCACGGGCGGCCTACCAAAAGGTGTCGTACTCTCGCACGGCGCGATCATCTGTAACTGCATGGGTGCGGAGGAACTACTGAAGTCTCTCCCAGGCTACGGCGAAGATACTGAAGTCTTCCTTTCCTTCCTGCCGCTTTCACATTCATACGAACATACTGCCGGTCAGTTCTTGCCGCTCTCGATTGGCGCGCAAATTTACTACGCCGAGGGTGTCGAACGACTCGTACAGAACATGGCGGAGGTTCGGCCGACGATAATGACGGCCGTGCCACGCCTCTACGAAACGATTCATTCGAGGATCGTACGTGGTATCGAACAAGCTGGCGGGCTGCGCGCGAAGATGTTCAATTCGGCGTTGGAATTAGGCCGGCGCAAGTATGAGGCGCCACACCAGATGGGTTTCGGCGCGCGCGCGCTCGATTCTCTCCTGGATCGCCTGGTTCGCTCCAAGGTGCAAAATAGATTCGGTGGTCAACTCAAGGCCTTTGTTTCTGGAGGGGCTCCGCTCAACTATGAAATTGGGTTGTTTTTCCAGTCACTAGGGCTTCGCATTCTCCAGGGATATGGTCAAACCGAAGCGGCCCCCGTAATCAGCTGCAACCCACCAGATCATGTGAAGATCCATTCCGTCGGGCCCCCATTGCGCGGAGTCGATGTGCGCATAGCAGAGGACGGCGAGATTTTGGTTAAGGGCGAACTGGTCATGTTGGGTTACTGGAACAATGAGGAAGCGACATCCGAAACCGTAAAGGAAGGATGGCTGCACACCGGCGATGTCGGGATCGTCGATGACGACGGCTACCTCCAGATTACCGACCGCAAGAAAGATATTATCGTCAACTCGGGCGGCGATAACCTCTCGCCGCAGCGTGTCGAAGGCATGCTCACTGTCGAACCGGAAATCAACCAGACGATGGTATACGGAGACAAACGCCCGCATCTGGTTGCGGTCGTTGTCGCCGACCCGGATTTTGCCGAAGAATGGGCGACCTCGCGCGGATGTGCGAACGACGCAGAAGCACTCGCAACCAATGAAGAATTCAAAAGTGCAATTGGAAACGCAGTTGCTCGAGTGAACGAAAATTTATCGGTCATCGAGCGCGTACGTCATTTCATCATTGCCGCGGAGCCATTCACCATTGAGAACGAGATGATGACGGCCACTCTCAAAATTCGACGGCACGTCATCCAGCGCGTATATGGCGAAGCGCTCGAGGCGCTTTATGGCAGCTGAGAGCAGAACGCACGAAAAGTAAACACAAGGCTGGGTAGCCCGCATTGTTATGGATGACCCCGAGACGTTGAAGCTCGACAGGGCCAGCGATCATGTCTTGGTCGTTACGCTGAATCGGCCTCAGGTCGCCAACGCCATCAATTCACGCATGATGGAAGAACTCCTGGAGCTGTGGAGTAGCCTCGACGGGGAGAGTAGCGACCTGCGCTGCATCGTCTTGACCGGCGCCGGCGATCGTGTGTTCTCGGCGGGCGCCGACCTAAAGGAACGCAGTGGATTGAGCCTTGAGGACTGGCGTTTCCAACATGCATTGCTCGAACGCGCGGTGCTCGCGATCGCGGAGTCTCCTATTCCTATCATCGCAGCCGTCAATGGCGCGGCCTACGGCGGTGGTTGCGAGTTGGCGTTGCTTGCCGATTTTATCTATGCAGCGCGTTCCGCACGGTTTGCCTTTCCGGAAGTTACCCGCGGAATCATGCCGGGCGCCGGCGGCACGCAAAATCTGCCACGCGTTGCAGGAATTGGACGCGCAAAGGAAATCATACTGACGGGACAACCGTTTGACGCTGAGAACGCGCTGCGCTGGGGCATCGTCAACCGCGTCTGCGACGATACACGGCTGATGGACGAGGCGCTTGAGACTGCACACACCATCGCGGCCAACGCGCCGATTGCCATTCGTCAGGCACGAAAGGCGATGGAGGCAGCACGCATAAGTGGATTTGGGATCGCCTACGAATTTGAGATGAAAGCCTACGAGCAAACGGTCGAAACTGAAGACCGAATTGAAGGCGTTAACGCATTCAACGAAAAACGTGCGCCGCGTTTTAGGGGGAGCTAGGAGCAGGACGATGGCTGCCGAGCCGGAGAGCAACAGTGCGGCCAACGCGGTTTCCATGGAACTCGGGGACGACTACCCTGAGATCCGCGACGCGGTCTCAAAAATCTGTGCGCAATTTCCCGGCGAGTACTGGCGCGAGCTCGACAAGGATAGTGCCTATCCAACAGCTTTCGTTCGGTCACTCACCAAAGCCGGATTTCTCGCGGCGCTCATTCCCGAGACCTATGGCGGCGCGGGCCTGCCGCTCCGCGCAGCATCGGTAATTCTCGAAACGATCCATGTGTGCAGCGGAAACGCCGCCGCCTGCCACGCGCAGATGTACATCATGGGCACGCTTCTGTGGCACGGCAGCGAGGCGCAAAAGCAAACATACCTGATATATAAAGCTGAACCCGACCGCCCCACGGGTAGGCGAGCAATTGAAGCGCGGGCTCAGGCCGTATCGGTCCCGCTATCGTTCATCAACGCCTCGATCCGGTCCGCGATGCGCTGCGCAGGTTCACGGAGTTGCCCGACGGTCCACTCGGCAGCGTATCCTTCGGTGATGTCGCTGGAGCGGGCGTGGTTGACCAGCCGTTTGGTCAGGCTCCGCGGCAGCATCAGCTCGCGCTCGGCCACCGTGATGAAGCAGTTGCGCAGAGCGTGGAACCAGAACCTGGCCCCACCCGCCTTGCCGATCGGCGCATAGAACGGCATCAGGGTCGCGACATGGCCCAGGGCGCCGGGCCGGCTGGACGGAAACACCCATTCGCGAAGACTGCCCGGCAACGCCTCGCTCGCCTTTCGGCGGCGCTCAAGGATGGCCGCCAGTTGCCGGGTGACGGGCAATTCCAGGGACTCGCCCGTCTTGGTCTCCTCAACCCGGAAGACTAGCCTCGCCATGTCCACGCGCTCCCAGCGCAGGGGCAGAACTTCGTTCAGGCGCATGCCCGTATAGAGCCCGAACCACAATGCGTCCCGGGCCGGGGCCATGCCGACCGCCGTCTCGATGCCCTTCTTCCAGCACGGCAGCACCTCGGCCGGGGCGGAGATCTTGCGCCGTCTCGGGCGATGATACCTGCCGCCGCCGGCGAGCCACAGATCGACCGGATTGCGCAAGCCCTCGAAATCGACACAGGACCGGCGATAGATCGAACGCAGGAGCGATATCGTCTGGTTGGCCATCGACCAGCCGCTATCTCCGGTGATGCGGTTGAAACGGCCTTCCACGTCCCGGCGGGTGATGGCATCGAGTGGACGCGTCTGCCAGTCGCCGAGACAACGCTTGAACCTGCCACGATCAATCTCGTTGGTGCGCTCGGCCCGGTTGGGATTGCCTGCCATGTACGCCTCAAATGCCTGCTCCAGCACGGGCATGCCCGGCGTCGCGGGGCGCCCGCCCGCCGGGTCGGCGGCGGCCTTGTCCAGAACCTGCCGCGCCAGACGCCGCGCCCGGCCGGGCGATATCTTGCCATGGTGACCCAGAACCACTCGCTTGTTAGGGGCTTTTCTGCCGCCGTCTCCGGTGCGGTAGTTGACGATGAAGGATTTGGTCCCGGTGGGATGCACCCGGACGCCGAAGCCGATGAGTTGGTCATCCCAGGCGATCCATGGTTTGTCCCCGGGCTCCAGCGCCTCGACCGAGCCCCCGGTCAGGGTCAACTTGTTCAATGCAACACGTTTGGCGGACGGTTTCATCATGCTTCCATCTTGGCGCGCGCGTCATCGCAATGGACGTGGAGGGTGTCCTGCTTTGCAGGTTCTTGCGCAAATGTCAGATCGGTCCGGATCCCCTTGTGTGGGTCCGTTGCGCCGTATCCACCTCGCCGGCGCACCCACACATTAATGACTCTATCCGGTCCGCGACGCGCTGCGCGGGTTCGCGGAGTTGCCCGGCGGTCCAGTCGGCGGCATATCCCTCGGTGACGTCGTTGGACCGGGCATGGTTGACCAGCCGCTTGCTCAGGCTCCGCGGCAGCAACAGGTCGTGCTCGGCCACCGTGATGAAACAGTTGCGCATGCCGTGAAACCAGAACTTGGCGCCACCGGCCTCGCTGATCGGCGGGTAGAGATGACTGAGATGCGGGATTCGACCTGAACCGCTGGCGGGCGAGGGGAACACCCAATCGCGCAGCTGGCCCGACATCGTCTCGCGCGCCACCGACCGGCGTTCAAGGATCTCCGCCAGTTGCCGGGTGACGGGCAATTCCAGGGGCTCGCCCGTCTTGGTTTCCTCGACCCGGAAGACAAGCGCCACCATGTCCACCCGCTCCCAGCGCAGGGCCAGCACCTCCTCGATGCGCATGCCCGTATAGAGTCCGAACCACAACGCGTCCCGGGCCGAGGCCATGCCTACCGCGGCCTCGATGCCCTTCTTCCAGCACGGCAGCACCTCGGCCGGGGTGGAGATCTTGCGCCGCTTCGGGCGATGATACCTGCCGCCGCCGGCAAGCCACAGATCGACCGGGTTCTGCAAGCCCTCGAAATCCACACAAGGCCGGCGATAGACCGCGCGCAACAGCGAGATCGCCCGGTTGGCCGCCGACCAGCCGAGATCGCCGGTGAGGCGGTTGAACAGGGCTTCCACATCCTGACGGGTAATGGCATCGAGCGGGCGCAACTGCCAGTCGCCGAGATGAGAGCCGAAATCCCCACGGTACTTGGTATCGGTATTCGCCGACCGCTTGGGGTTGGACGCCATATAGTCCTCGAAGGCCTGCTTGAGCAGGGGTATGGCGCGGGCCTCGCTGCGTTCGAGTGCCGGGTCGCCGCCGGCGGCGACCTTGCCCAGCACCTGTTGAGCCAGGCGCCGCGCCTGCTCGGGCGACATCCTGCCAAAACGGCCAATGACGACATTCCTGTTGGGCGCCTTTCTGCCGCCCTCGCCGGCACGGTAGTTGACAAAGAAGGACTTGACGCCGGAGGGCTGCACCCGAACGCCAAACCCGATCAGTTTGTCATCCCATGCAACCCAGGGGCTTTCCCTTGGTTTCATCGCCTCGATAGCGCGGCTGGTCAGGGACAGCTTGTTCAGCGCGACCCGTTTACCGGAGGAGTTTGTCATCCTCCGATGATAACGCGGCTGCCAATACAGTCAACACTGAATGAAACACAATAAATCAATCCGGGGATATCCCCTGACATCGTATGGCGTCAAATGGGGTTTATGATTCCCATGAACAGCCAGGAAATAAGCTACATTTGACATCCCCTGGCGTCCTCTGTCATCTCGTGTCGATCTATATCATTAGAATGAAGTTCCACAAGAATAAATTTTTGACGACAGTTGCAGCAGCAGCTCTTGTGCTTGCTGTGGGTGCCTGCAGTTCCGGCAATGATGATGATATCTCCGCCGAACGCGACACAGCTTTGGAATCTCTGAAGGCTGCGCAAGCCGCCAGAGATGCCGCACAAGGCCGGGTTACCGAGCTTGAAGGTCTGTTGGAGACCGCAAACGGCATGGTGACGGACCTCCAAGGTCAGTTGGACATGGCCAATGCCGATTTGGGGACCGCAACCGACATGGTGACGGGCCTCCAGGGCATGTTGGACATGGCCAATGCCGATGTGACCAGGCTCATGGGTGAGTTGGACACGGCCAACAGTAATACGGATGCCGTTCAGGGCATGTTGGACATGGCCAATGCCGATGTGACCAGGCTCATGGGTGAGTTGGATACGGCCAACAGTAATACGGATGCCGTTCAGGGCATGTTGGACATGGCCAATGCCGATGTGACCAGGCTCATGGGTGAGTTGGACACGGCCAACAGTAATACGGATGCCGTTCAGGGCATGTTGGACATGGCCAATGCCGATGTGACCAGGCTCATGGGTGAGTTGGACACGGCCAACAGTAATACGGATGCCGTTCAGGGCATGTTGGACATGGCCAATGCCGATGTGACCAGGCTCATCAGCCCGTTGATTAAGTCGGCGCCGTCTGATTCTCTGGTTCCCTGATTTGCAGGGGGATTTGCCGATGGCGATGGGACGGCAGAAGGATGGTCAGGGGGACCTGATGGTGAGCTGGTCGGAGATGCCGCGCTCTCCGGGTCATGTGTTTTATGACCGCTTGCAGTCGGTGCTGATCGAGGGCGGCTTCGACGCCTTTGCCGAGGCGAGCTGCCGGCCTTATTACGCGGCCCGGATGGGCGCGCCCTCGGTGCCGCCCGGGCGCTATTTCCGGATGCACTTGGTGGGCTACTTCGAGGGCATCGACAGCGAGCGCGGTCTGGAGTGGCGCTGCTCGGACTCGCTTTCGCTGCGGGCGTTCCTGCGACTGGGGAGCCGTGATCGGGTACCGGACCATTCCTGGCTGTCACGAAGCCGCACGCGCCTGCCCCATGAAGTCCACGCGGCGGTCTTCGACTGGGTTCTGGTGCTGATCGCCGAGGCGGGGCTGATCAAGGGCGAGCGCATCGGCGTCGATGCCTCGACCATGGAGGCCAACGCGGCGCTGCGGAACATCGTGCGGCGCGCCAACGGCGAAGGCTACCGGGAGATGCTGGAGCGTCTGGCCCGGGAAAGCGGGGTCGAGACACCCACGGCCGAGGATCTGGCGAGTCTGGAGCGGAAGCGCAAGGGCAAGAAGCTTTCCAACACGGATTGGGTTTCGAAGAGCGACCCCGAGGCCAAGATCGCCAAGATGAAGGACGGCACGACGCATCTGGCCTACAAGCCCGAGCACGCGGTGGATCTGGACACCGGCGCGGTGGTGGCGGCCGAGCTGCACCCGGCCGATGAGGGCGACACCACGACGCTTTCCAAGACCCTGGCGAAGGCCGAGGCAAACCTCGGGGCGGTGGATGCGGCACCGACGTCGGAGGACCCGGCCGAATGCGTCGCCGACAAAGGTTATCACTCACGGGCGGTCTTGAGGGCTCTGGACGACAGTCCCTGGAAGACCCGGATCGCGGCGCCCAAGCAGACCGGCTTTTCGCGCTGGCACGGTGATGAGGCGGCGCGGCGCGCGGTCACCAACAACCGTGCGCGGCTCAAGTCCGGGGTCGCCCGCGAGGCCTTCAAGCTGCGCGCCGAGATCGTCGAGCGCTGCTTTGCCCACAACCTCGATCGTGGCGGCATGCGACGAACCTGGCTGCGCGGGCGAGAGAATGTGCACAAGCGATACCTGCTCCACGTCGCCGGCCACAATCTATCGTTACTGATGCGCCAGCTCATCGGCGCCGGCACCCCGCGGGAGGCCGTGGCGGGCGGATATGGCGGTATTTTCGTTCTGCTCACGCCCACCGGGGCCATGCTGGTGGCACGGGGGGTTTCGCAAAGCGGCCAGTCGGCTTTCGCCGCCGCATTCTTCATCTGGGGGTGAGAGCCGGAAAAAGCCACTTAATCAACGGGCTGTCATGGGTGAGTTGGACACGGCCAACGGTAATACGGATGCCGTTCAGGGCATGTTGGACATGGCCAATGCCGATGTGACCAGGCTCACGGGTGAGTTGGCTGCCGCCAACACGCGTGCGGACACTGCAGAGGGTGAGGTGACTAGGCTTCAGGGCGAACTGGACGCAGCTAATGCTCGCATTGCCGAAATCGAAGAGCTGGCAGATGACGTTCTCGCGGCCGCGGCGCTTGCTGAAAGGAAGGCAAGAGAGGCCGGGGTCAGGACGGCGATCGTTGATAACCCGTCAGCCGTCAGAGCGGTCCCCACAGGCATTATGGAGGACGACCTAGCGGTGACGCGCGATGCCGCTGGCAAACTTACAGTCGATGTGAACGGCGATGCCGATGACGAGTATGCGGGTGGCGAGACCACTGCCGACATGGGCGACTGGAATAGCGTCACGTTGACGAAGACCGACGTTAGTGACGAGTCCACCGATACCGTGGTGTTCTACACAGACATCTCGGCGCCTTCGGACAAGAAGTTCACCGTCGAATACACGCAGGCTATGCTGGACGACGCGCTCAATGCGGACCGTGTGGCAAAGGCGGTGTCTGGAGGTTTCCCTTCAGCGCCCGGCACAACTTGGACTTACACCGGGGAAGACGATGAGCGAGCAAAAACTGTCACCGGCACCTTTGACGGCGTACCGGGTCAATTCACGTGCACGGCTGTGGGTAATTGCACGGTGATGACCAATAGTGATGGTAAGCTGGTTGCATCGACGGACTGGAGGTTCACGGCCGCTTCGCCGCTTACAGCTACGATCAAGGATCCAGATGTAGCTTACGCTTACTTCGGTTGGTGGCTGAATAAGCCGAAGGCCAACACCGGTGTCCACGATGTCGAGGTCTTCGCGGGCGGTACAACTGACCATGCGGCTGAAGTTACCCAAGAGATCGTTGGCAATGCGACATATTCGGGTCGTGCAGCTGGCAAGTATGTGACGAAGACCTTGTCTGCCGGCGTGCATTCCGACTCCGGTGTTGGCCACTTCACTGCAACCGCCAACCTGACGGCCAAGTTCAGTGATGCTACCACGGCGGGCACCATCGGTGGATCTGTCACAGGCTTCGTGCTGGACGATGTGACAACTGCCCCTTGGAAAGTGATTTTGGAGGATGCGACCCTTAGCGACAACAGCGCGATCTTCGATGGCACGACTGAGGTTGACTTCGGCGGTGGTGCCACGGCTACGGCAAATGCTGGTGCCGGGACGTGGCAAGGCTCGTTCTACGGTGCTGGCGCGGAAGACACTGATGCACCTAGCACGGTTGCCGGCACCTTCGATGCCGTAACCGACAGTGCCGCTGTGATTGGCGGGTTCGGTGCAACCAAGTAGTAGTCGCATTACCTGGGAACGGGATCTCCCCGTGAGATCCTGATCCTTTAAGTTCAATCTTCTGGATGAGGGTGGCAGGTTCTGCCACCCTCTTTTTTTTGCAAACACGCGCCCGAGTAACACACGATGACTATCAGCCCATTCCTGCGCGCCGTGGTGGCCGGTGCCTTCCTGTTGTTCGCCGCGCCGATGTCGAATGCCGCCGTTAACCCGCCTTCGCCGGCCACCGTTGCCGATGTTTCGGGCGCCCAGGCACTGGTGAAGTCCGGCAAGTTCAACGAGGCACTGACTGTTCTACGGCCGATGGCCCAGGGCCGCACGGTCGAGGCGAACGTGCTCTTCCTCATCGGCCTGGCGGCGACCGGCGCATCGCAGCAGCCCGATCTTGCCGACGACGAGCGGGATGCACTGCTGGACGAGGCCATAGCCGCGCTCCACACTATGCTGATTGACCGGCCCGAACTGGTGCGGGTGCGCCTGGAACAGGCGCGTGCATTCTTTCTTAAGGGCGAGGACAGCCTGGCGCGCAGCCACTTCGAGCGTGTGCTGGCGGGCAAACCGCCGGCATCGGTGGTGGCCAACGTGCAGCGGTTCCTGGCCGAGATCCGAGCGCGTCGCCGCTGGACGATGTATCTCGGCGCCGCAATGTCGCCGGACAGCAACATCGGCGGGGCCTCGGACGAACAGATCATCTATATCAACGACCTGCCCTTCCGCCGCGACGCGGAGGAGCTGACGACGTCGGGCATAGGCGTCTCGGTCTGGACGGGAGGAGAATATCAATACCCCCTGGGGGATCGGCTGCGGCTGCGGCTGGGCGGCGATCTATCGCGGCAGGACTATGGGGGAAGCAAGTTCGACCAGACCTCTGCGTCAGTTCATGCGGGTCCACGCTGGCTGGTGGACAGGGATACCGAGGTCAGCCTGGTCGGCACCGCCCGCCGCCGCTGGACCGGCACGAGTCCCTCCAACGACGATCTCGGTGCCCGGGTCGAAGCCGGGCACCGGTTGACCCCGCGGATCAGGGTAAACGGCCGAGCCTCCTGGTACCGCCGTGACAACCGGACAAGGGATTTCCTGGACGGACCGATCCTGGATTTCACGCTGGGCGGGTCCTGGGTGATCCTGCCGATCCTGCGGGCCGACGGAGCGGCCGGATACGCCAGCGAACGACCGAAGTCGGAGAGATGGCGCAATGCCAGCCGCTGGCTGCGTCTTGGCGCCTCGGTTGCCCTGCCGCTGGGCTTTAACGTTGGCGGCAGCGGCGAGCTGCGCTGGACGGACTACGAGGGCAACTGGTTTCCCTTCACACCCGACGGCGCACCGCGGGAGGACCGGACCCGTATCCTGCGGGCCACGGTCCACAACCGGGCCTTCACCCTGTATGGCTTCAGTCCGCAACTGGTGGTAACGAACGAGGCGCGGGACACCAACGCGCAGCTCTACGACTACAAACGCACCCGCGCCGAGCTGCGCGCCGTGCGGCAGTTCTAGGGACCGCGGTGGTCATGGCACCTGGGCCTCGGCCCGCCCTCGATGTCTTTGCACCAGGAAAGCAGCCCGTACCTGCCGATCGCAGGGGAAACGTCCCGATGCCTCGCCGTGCCGGCAGGCTCGGCCTTGTTTGCGCGCTAGCCGTCTCTGTTCTGTGGCCGGGTGCCAGCACTGCCAGCGAGTTGGCCTGGGGCGCAGTTGCCATGCCGCTGCGGATTGTCAACCTGAACCCGTTTCAACTCCTCTACGGCATGCCCGGTTCGCTGGGCGCCCGCGTGATGGCGCCGGGCTCGTCCGAAGTGATCGCCTCAATGGAGCTGGCCTCACACCTGGTCGAGGCCAGCTCCGGCGCGGAGCGGGTCCTGATCGACGGCGAGACCCACAGGCAAGGGCTTGCCCTGAGACACGGCTTCGGGAATGGCTGGGAGTATCTTTTCGAGGTCTCCGCCCTCTCCCATCGCGCGGGCAGGTTGGACGGCTTCATCGAGACCTGGCATGACGTCTTCCACCTGCCCCAGGGCGACAGGGACCGCACGCCGCGCGACCGCTTGGCGCTGGTCTACGCCAGCGGCGGGAGAACCTACTACGATATCGGCGAAAGTGTTTCTTCGCTGGGGGATATCAGCATCGGGGTTGGCTATGCGATGCCGCATTGGCCGTTGTCGAACGACGGCCTTGCGATCCGGGGCAGTGTCAAGCTGCCGACCGGCGATGAGCGTGCGCTGGCGGGCTCCGGCGGGTATTCGGCCTTGCTCTGGGCGGAGACCTCGGGCGCGCTGCCAGGATCGACCGACTCACGGAGCTGGCTATACAGCGCGAGCCTGGGCGCGCTTGCCGGAGAGGCGCCCAGCGGTCTTTCGGACCTTGGCGGCCGGTTGATTGCCTTCGGACACCTTGGCGTGACCTGGCGGCCCCTCAACCATCTGAGCCTGACGGTGCAGCTCGATGCCCATTCCTCGCCCTATGGCGCATCGGATGTGGCGCCGCTCTCTGATCCTGGCGTCATGATCGGCCTCGGCGGCACGTTGCGGCTCAGCGAACAGGCAACGCTGGAGATCGCGGTCACCGAAGATGACGGCCTGCACCGCGGTGCGCCCGATATCGGCCTGCACGCCGCAATCCGCTGGCGACCGTAGTGCCCCCGAATGGCGTCCAGCCAGCCGACCCGAAACCGTGCAAGGGCATGCTTATGAGATTACAATGGACCGGTTATCAGCGATGTCGCTGACCATTCGCCAGCACTGTAGCGCTACACGAGGAGCCCCCGAGCGATGACCAAGCGAAGATATCACCTCCCGATCCTGGCGGCCATGATTGGCCTCATTACCTCAGGCTGTGGCGGCGGTGGCGGTACGATCACCGTGACGATTAGCGGGCCGTCGGCCAGCGAGAGAGCCTTGGGGATCGCGGCGGCAATAGCGCCCCTGGCCGCAGGGGAGACAGCGCCAACACTCCGGCAAATCACGCCCGCGGTGGAACGCACGGCGGCCGGCGGGGTCAATGTTTCTGTGACGGCAGATCCCGTTGGTCCCGATTACGAATTCCTGGACAGCACGCAGCTCGACGAAGTCTGGAGCCGGGCTCGATTGCGGGGCAGCGGGACGGGATTGACGGAGCATATAACTCTCTACACGGACATCGAGAGCCCGAGGAGACCGTTCGTCAGCGTATATACCCTTGACGAGGACAATGCCCTGGCTGTCGACTTTGCAACCCACTCGATGCGCGTGCGGTCATCCGATTTTCCGTCCCCCGACTTTGACCGGAAATACACGACCGAGGAAGACCTTTCATTCCAAGGCACGTTTCACGGCGTGGCGGGCACCTATGAATGTACGACACCGCCCTGCACGGTCAGCACTGCCAATGACGGCATGATATCTTCGACCGGCGGCACCTGGACCTTCACGCCCGATTCCGATCTGGTCGACGAGATCATGATCGATCTGCCGGATGCGGACCATCTGTATTTCGGGTGGTGGCTGCAGGAGCCGGACGATGCGGAAGGCACCTATGCGTTCGGGACCTTCTCGGGCGGCACGGTTCCGTTCGCGGTGGGTAACAAGTTCACATCCGGCAATAACGACGAGCTGCATGGCACAGCGTCGTATGAAGGCCGGGCGGCGGGTCAGTATGTGACGAAGGATTTCAGCGGTGGGGTGCTGAGCGGCGGCACGGCGGGCGTGTTCACCGCGACGGCCTCGCTGACGGCGCATTTCGGGGGTGACGATATTGCCGTGAACGACCAGTTCAACATCCGCGGAAGCGTGACGGACTTCAGGGATGTGGAGAGGAACAGGGCACTCGAGGGGTGGAGTGTCACGCTGAACAAAGTCGATCTTGCAGCGGCCAGCGCAAGCTTCGGCGGCACCGCTGACGACACCACCACCGCGACGCTTGGCGGCGTCACCGGCACGGGGACCTGGGAAGGCACCTTCTTCGGTAACGCCAGGGCCGATGGCAAGCCCGGCGCTGTTGCCGGTGTATTCGACGCTCATCTACCCGCCGCGCATATTGCCGGCGGGTTCGGCGCCACCAACACGGCCGCGAATGAATAGATCGGCCGTCCCGGTCGGGGTTGCCGTGGCCATGGCGAGCACCATGATCCTTCCGGTTGGGACGCTTGGCGTTATGACTGCAGATTGGATTGATACGGCGGATTTGGCTGGCTCGTGGCTCCGAGTCGGTGCCGTTTGCCTATGAAGGTCATGGATGTTGTAGTTATGCGCAGCGATTAGGAGGGGCTGATTTGCGCTTTGAGTGACATTGCGCGAGGCAGTAGGATTAACCGTTCATTTCAAGTGTCGAAAATGGTGAATCAGGCCGTTGAGGGGCGGGCGTCATCTTCGCGATCCTCGCCTGTGCCGCCAACAAGCGGGCGGAATGCAGGCCAATATTGTATTCTACAGTATATGTGACTGACCCGAGGGCTATCTCGGTACACATTCGGCAATCCGCTGGAGACTGTAGTAACTCCTGACGATGTCAGGCATAAATTGAATGGGAATTCATGCTTCCGCCGCTACGCTCCGTTCGGCTTCAATGGGACGGCGCTTCAGTTGCGCACAGCGCCGAAGACGCCCAGAAGATGATCGCGATCAAACTTGCCGGCCGCACCCTGATGCTCCGTCCCGTAGAACGCCCCCTCGATGGTAGCAAGACCTCGTGTGTCCCGAAAGGCACCGTTTTGGATTCGTAGCGCCTGCCATGACATATCGTCATGTCCCGCTTCAAAATCGGTGAAATCAATATCGACTGTAGTGTCATCAAAATCGACCTCAAGGCGCGCATTTCCGCTTACCGGCATTTTGCCTGCGTCCAGGCGTGTATCAAAGGCGCGCACTTTCCCAGACCAAATTGCTGATCCAGAAACCGGATTATGTCCGGAAGGGGTTCCATCGATACGCCCAGCTGGGAACTCATAATAAGTGGTTTGACCTTCCTGCCTGACGGTCTGTGCGACAAATGCACCGAATATATTGTCTCCAAATTGCTTGCCCCAAATTCCCCAATCATCGAATGCATAAAATCCGGAGCCATCGTCAATGTTCCCAAGAATGCTGGTTGTTCCACTTTCCTCCAGCGTCACAGTGTCGGGTATGCGCCGCGCTCCGAAACTGCCGGTGACATGGGTTGTATTATGGTGGAAAGAGCCTGCAGCTTCGTCGTGAGAGGGACCGAAGAGGGCGCCGTTCAGAGCTCCGGAGTTGCCTCCGCCCGCGAATGTCCCGTCGGCTTGCGGTCGAAGATCCTCGAAGCCGAAGTCGGGAAGGTCCCGCTGACCGTCCCGGCTCGCAACCTCAGAAAACGCCACGTCCAGGCGGTTCGAGGACAGCGAGTATTCGACAGTCGCGAGCCCCTCCACGAACGGATTGTCGCCCGCAGCATGGCTGCCCTGATATCCCAACATCGGACCGGACCACCTTGCAAGCTCATCGGGAAGACCTCCCGACAAGGTTCCCTGGAAGCCGGACCAGCGGTTCCTGAAACCCGGTGGTGTGCCATTCGCGTCGGTCCACGAATCCGTGTACTTCTCAAAACCGACCCCGAATGCCATGTGCTCCAGTGTTCCCGTATAGCTGTCAACTACATGGCGTCCCTGGCGACTATCCGTGGAGGCGGCCGATTGTCGTGTTATCCGTATGAAGTCGTGGTCTGCAACGGGCCTCTCCGCGTCTCGCAAATCCCACCCGGCTGTGGAGGAAAGCACTCGCTCGCGGGTTGTTGGCATCCAGTCGGACCACCCATCCGATCCAGCATGGCGCGACTCGCAGGCAGAATCCGCTCCGCACCGGTACCTGTACCATCCGTCGTCGGCTGGATCCGACGCACCGCTCTGGTAGTATCCACCCAGCATATAGTCGGCTGACGCGATCACATCCTCGCGGCTCGGTCGGTCATCGACCGAGGCTCCAAAGCTGGCGAGCAGACCGGCTCGCGGGTCGTGAAGCGTTCCGGCAATGTCCTCGTGCCGTGGTCCGTAGAAGTCCGCCAAGAGCGTCGAACTCGCCTCCGTTCCGACAATTGCGTTGTCCGACAGCTCGAATGGGTAGTGCAGGTATCCGTTCGCGAAGGTTTCGGGGAAACCCTTGGGGTAGACTGCGAGCGAGGTAAAGCTTGCAGTGCCGTCCAGGGTCCCGAGGTCGACGGCCAGATTGGCGTCTCCGGTTACGGGCGGCAATCCGCTACGGTCGAGCGCGGCACCTAGCAATCCGCCTGCATAGCGGACCGTCCCATGCATGCCCTCCGCCGGGTAGGACAAGCGGAGGTCTCCGGCACTGCGATACCCGAATGCGTCGGCCCCTACCTGCAGCAAATCCAACATGTCGAGCGTGTGCCAGGGATTGGCCGCGCTGTCGTAGTGTGGCTGTGGATCCGCCAAGGCCACTTGTAGGTCCCGGGATACAGAGAGCGTGAACCCGGCGTGATCGGTCCAGCCGGCAAGCCCGTAGGTCTCGGGTCTGGAGGTTTCCTCCGTCACGGTCAAACCGAGGTCCGCAAGGAATGCAAAGTCGATGGCATGCGGCAGGAACGCCGGCAGAGCGGCTTTATCCGTACAGTAAGCCATGACCGAGACGCACACGCCGCTATGGCTTAAGTCGTATTGCGAAGCCAGTGGATCACGCTTGCCCTCGACCCAGGCTTTCGGGTCGGTATCGTCCTGGAACGGAGCAGGGCCGCCGTGGACGGCAACTACGTTCGACCCGGTCCAGGTGCCTGTCTCCCTGTCGGTATAGGGATCGTAGCCCTCCGCGTCCGGGCCACCCTTCCATGCTCCCAGCACATGCCCGATCTCGTGGGTGAGTGTTGCGAACAGGGCTCGCTCCCCTGCCGCCTGAAGATGCTCTCTATCGATTTCAATCGACCCGAAACGGGGTTCCCAGGAACCGCCGGGCGCTTGAGTGCCAGAGCTGTTTGCCCAGCCGGCGACCTCCTCAGGAAGGTCTTCGTCCTTGACATCGATCTCAAGTCCCGTGCTGGTTTCACCCCCTGCCTCGACTCGAACCTCAATATGGGGATTAGTGCCGTTGATCAGCAAGCCCTTGAGATCGCCTTCGGGCCGCTCCCACGCGGTCCAGGTATCGGCGATACGATGGCTCCATGCCTTGCCGGCACGTTCGAGCATGGCGCGGAACGCCGGATCGTCTTGCATCCCCGGCCCCGCCCGAGAAAGGTCAAACTCGATTGACAGGGTGTCGGCGGGACCGCCCGTCCAGCGCCCATAGGTCACACCACGATGAGCACCAAGGATCCGGACCTCGTCGCCGTCGAGAAGGTCCGGCGCTACCACTCCGCCATGCTCTTGTGCTGCTGTTTTAAGCGCCTTCAGATCGGCGGGGTCACTTCCGGCAGCCGCTGCCGTCAGGGAAAGACCACCCGTAATAGTGCGGTTCTGCTTATGCCCCCAATGGTCGAGCAGGTCGGCAGCTTCCGGGTTGTTGCGCGGACGCTCTGCCAGATGCAGGCTCCCCGGTTTAGTTACCGCAACGTCCAGGCTACCGGAGGGCAATGGGTTTTCGCCCGCCGCACTCTCCTCTGAGATATCGGTGTCAGACGCGGCATTCCATTGGCCAGCAGGAAGGTTCGGTTCCGATGTCTGCCAGGTCTCAGGCTGAGGCGTGTCTGGCGGCATGGCGGGTCCGCCGGATGATGCCGCCTCCTTGCCATGCTCTTCGTGCGCACCCGGATCGACTGTTCCCCAGCCGTTCACGGGGCCGAAGCTCGTAGAGAGAAACGACGCATCCTGCGGCTTCGTGAAGCCGTCACTCGGCATTGCCAAACTTGGACCGCCGCCGCCGTTACTGACACAACTGGATAATGCCGGGATCAGAAAAATGAACATCGCACAAGCCGGCAAGATTTTGCTGGACAATGTGAAACTCATGGCCCGGTCTCCATGTATGGTTGACGATGCTACCCACATTGCTAACGCCAGTGTCCAGTGCGGTGTTTCCGGCGTGACGCCAACTGTCTACGTTAGCAACCTCACAATCGCAATTTCACATCGCTTGGCGCATGTGTTGAGTCCCGATGCGGCTGCTACCTGAGAGCCCACTGCGTAAGGGCGCCTATTCAAGCTGTTTCGCATTGCAATCGTACAATCGCCGCGATGGCTTCACAGCACTTCACAGGCCGGCAGACGGTGCGCCACTATCGTTTGCGCGCTCACATTCTGGGTCTTGTGGCCGGGCGGAGGGTCAGTATGTGACGCAGGATTTCACTAATGGGGTGCTCAGCGGCGGTGCCGCGGGTAGGTCCACCGCGACCGCCTTGCTGACGGCGAATTTCGGGGAGTGACGATATCGCCGCGAACGCCCGGTTCAACATCCGTCGACGCTAAACATACCGCACCGGGAAAGTTCGCTGTCACCACACGCGTTCAAGGGGGCCAGGAACTTCCTTCGTCCAATGAACGACGGCTATCGCGATTTCGTCGCCGGCATGGCCATGCTGGACTAGATACGCATGCTCCAATACCGGCCCCTGCTCTGCTGCCGCCCGGCCTTACGCTCGGCGCGCTGTTGGCGCAACTCCCGGAGTTTCTCCGGATCGTCGAGGAGGCGGGCGATGTGCTCCTCGCGCGTCCGGAGGCTCTCGCCCTCGCGTTGCCCTGCCAGGGTCACAGCTAAGTGCCGGTCGTCCTCTTCAAGCACATCGCGCACCCGCGCGAGCGTTGAGCCGAGGCTCTCTTGCGCGTGCGCGATGTAATCGAGGTGAATTCCGTAATTGACCGGGTCGTCCATGAGTTCCTCGCAGCGGCCCACCGCATAGTCAGTCACGTCCCGCCATGTGTCGTAGCGTCCAAGGTCGGCAACCGCCACGCCTCGCTCGGCCGCCTCGGCCTCCAGCGCCTCGCGGCGGTCCAGCCGGGCCGCCATGTATTCACGGCAATTGTCGAAGTAGTTTCGATTTGACACGACCTTGCCGATCGGAGCGAGCACCGCGTTGATCTCCGATTTGACGCCGCGATCCAGGAGCATGTTCTGGGAAAGAGAGTCGAGCTCCTTGCGCAGACGGTTGAAGCCATCCGTGTAGATGACATGGACGCCCCCCTCTGCGGCACGATCCATATGGCGGTTCCAGTCCCGCTTCAGTTTCCCCGCGCGCTCTAGAGCCTGCCCCGCGAACCTCGCATCACGAAGCCGATTTTGGTAGTCCTGCCCGCCGACGAGGTAGCCGATGGCGCTGCCGAGGTGGGAGAGCGCCGCCTGCACAGGCGATGCGCTGGGGGACATGGTCCACGCCGCGTCCAGCGCGGTGCCGTCCTCCAATGCGAATCGGGGACCGACCCAGTGGCGGTTTCGCAGGCGTCGACTCTCACGCTCCTTCCGTTCGGCCAGCTCCTTGTCATCAACCCGGATCACCTCGCGAAGCGCCGAGAGCGCCCCCGTCATGTGCGTCTTGGCCGTGACGAGCTTGTCAAGATGGGCGCCATATGTAGCCTTGCCGGAGAGGATGGCCTCGCCCGCAGCCGTGAGGCGCTCGGCCTCCTGCCGCCAGTCCAGGTAGGCCGGAACCCCGGTTAGCTCAAATTCCCGATCCGCCGCAACGTCCTGGAGAGAGGCGCGTGCCTCCATGTGCCGTTGCGCTTCGCCCGGATACTCCAGGATCTGTTTGCGGGTCGAGAGATAGTGCTGGTGATTCTCAAGCACCTGGATCAAGGGTGCCCGTGATTTGGCCGGGATATCCGGGGTCTCCGCAATCGTTTGAACGCGCATGGCGATGTCCATGTAGCCCTTGGCGTAGAATAATGGGATGCCGGCTTGCCGGGCGTCTTCGATGAGGCTGTTCCAGTCCCGGCGCAAGGCTTCGTAGGCGGGCATCCAGGCCGGCGTTGCGGGCTCCGGTTGTTCGACTGTTTCCTGCGTATCCACAGGTTCGCTGTGCGGTTCCGGTGTCTTGACTTTGGAGGCGTATGCGCCATCCTCCCGTATGACTTGGCGCAGCCGTGATAGCGCCCGTTCCACCCGCGCCCGGCCGGGTTCCATATTGTCGAGATGGGGTCCATAGGTCTTGCCGTCCGCGAGGATGACCTCGGCCGTTGCCATCAGCCGGTCCGCCTCCAGTCTCCAGCCCAGGTGATCCGATATCTGAACGATCGGTACGCCGAGGCCATCGGCGACGCGTTGGAGGGAAGCATGCGTATCCATGTGCCGTTCGGCGGCGTCAAGGTACTCCTCGACATACTTCCTCGCCGAGAGATCCCGTTGGTGATTTTCAAGCGCCTCGATCATCGGTGCCCGTGTCTCGGCCGGGATTTGCCCGTTCTCCGCCAGCGCCTGGAGGCGCGGGATCATGTCTATGTAGCCCTTGGCGTAGAATAACGACTCTCCGGTTTGTTGGACCCTCTCGATCAGTTCGGTCCAGTCCCGCTGGAGTGCTTCGTATGGAGTCAACCAGTCCGGTTTCGCCGGTTCAGAATCAGTGAGTGGCACCGCCGTATTGGGTGTTGTAATGGCAGCATCGGCGGGCTCCGTGGCAGGATACTGGTTCGGTGGCGGCACATCTTCCCGTGCGGCGTCGGCAAGTGCCCAGGGATAATCTTCGGCTTCGACCGGCGGGAGGGAGTCGATGAGCCGGACCTCCAGCGCGGCATGATCGGGAGACTGCATCCCGGCCGTGTCCATAATCACCATATCGACAGGCCTGGGCGCTTCGGCGCGGCTGCCCTCCAGCGACAGCTCCCCTTGCCACGATTCGGGTTTTGGCTGTTGTACGTCCTGTTCCGCTTCCTTCCTTGTCCGATGCACGTGCCGCATCGTGGCCGCGCGCCGATGACGGCGGGCGCGGACATGGAGGTCCTCGAACTCGTCGAGGTCATTTCGGGTGATGCCGCCCCGCTCGGCCAGCAGGGAGGCAAATTCGTCGGAGCGGGCGCGGAAGGTCTCGGCCTGTTTCAGCAACACCCCATGGCGGTTGAGCGTCTCGCGGTAAGCAGGCCCAAGGGCCACTGCATCGCCTTGCAAGCGGGTTCGTTCCCGGAGATCGTCGTATGCTGCGAGAACCTTCCTGCGGCCATCGGCGAAGGCGGCAACCGTCTGGGCGTAACGCCAGCCGAAGGCGGTGCGCCGGACATCCCGCGCGATGCGTACCAGCGCGTTGTCGTTTGCCGCCGCAGGGATATCCTCGCCTTGGGCTTCGCCAGGGGATCGGTTTCTATCCTCCCGGACATCCTCCCGACGCTCTTCCCACACACCACCCGCCATGTAGTCGAGTGCTGCTTCCTTCGGTTGCGAACGCGACCAGCGCTCGGCCAGATACCCCCGGATCTCGGTGTCCATCACCGAAATTTCCCGGTCGTTGTCGGCCCGCCTGTCGGCGATGTCGAGAGCGAGCGGCGCCCGGTTGACGTAGATGTCCAGCCTCTCGCGATGGCGTGTCGCGGCGGGATAGATCGTCTCGCGCGAGGGCCTCGCATCGGCCAGCAGGAAGGTCCGGTCCACGGTCAGCCCCTGTGCCGAGGTGATGGTCATCGCATAGCCATGATCGAGACGGATATTGCCGTACCAGTCGCGGATTTCGTCGTGATGGAAGGTGACTTCACGACCATCCTCGGTGCGCGCCGATATCAGGACGCTCGGCTCCGCACCGGTCTCGCTCCTTTCAACCTTGAAGTTCTCTACCGTGACCACGGTGCCGTTGAACAGCTGCTTCTTCCAGTGGGTTGCGCCGATACGCAACCGGTCGCCCCGCGCGATCTCCAGCGGCGACGCCGCCCGCTCGTCTTCCGTGCTCCGGCTGACCATCACCGTCACCCGGTCCGCATGAGCCCGGGCCGTATCTGCACTTTCTCTATCGGTCAGCGCAACGAACCGACGCTCACGCATCAGGTGCGACAGCGCCCATGCTTCAGCCCGCGTGCGCGCCAGCACAACGCTGGATTTGCCGGGGTTCGCCCGCTGGTAGCGGTCCCAGTCGTCGACCAGACCGGTCAACGTCTTTTCTTCGTCATACCCGATATGGAACCGCCCACGCAGGTGGAGCGCTGCAATGGCCGATGCCGCATCGCCGTCGCGCAGCGCCTCGGACACAGCGACCTGCCACGGCGTAAATACAAGTCCTCCTTTCATGTTCTCGTAGTAGTTAAGAATGCGGGTGCGCCTCTCCTCTGCCATCGAGTTCACCAGAAGCCGCGCCGTCCCGGGTGTCTCGCCCTGGATATGGGTCAGGATATCCTCCAGATCAGCTTTCTGGCGCCGTATGCGGTCCACCCGCACACTGCCAACCGCATCGCGGATCAACCTCAGCCCCGGTCCCGCCTCAACGGGTTGTTGCTGTTGGGTGTCGCCCGCGAAGACGATCTTCGCTCCATGGCGCTCGGAGAGTTGGAGAATATGATGCGCCTGGCGGGTCGACAGCATCCCCGCTTCGTCGACGATAATGATGGTGTCCTTGGTAATCTCGATGCCGCCCCGCGCGGCAAGACGTAGCAGCTTGTCGACGCAGAACGGCCGCGCATCGAGATCGTTCCCAAGCGCCACTGCCGTGCGCCAAGCCACGGCGGTGGCGATGATGTCGCTCCCGTGTTCACGGTAGAGATCGGCGATCGGACGCAGCGTTGTGGTCTTGCCCGAGCCTGCCGCCCCTTCGATGATGGCGACCCGGCCCTCCGATGTGGTGTCCGTCCGGATCGCCGCGATTTGTTCCTCGCTCAGCGGATAGCCCGCCTTCAGCAGCCCCGCCACCTTTGCGCCTACGGCCAGGGCGGGCAAGGAATGTCCCTTATCGGCGGCCATGCCTGCCGCCATATGCCTGACTTCCAGCTCCATCTGGAGAGTGTGACGGGTTGAATACAGCCTCGTGTGCGCCATGTCGGCCCGGCCCTCGGCCGACCTGGGCGGGCGGGTCAGGCGCACCACCTCCGGGCTCAGAACAACACGCTCGATGCTTGTCCCCACCGCGTCCCGGCCCAACAACCCAGCAGTCGCATTGCCCACCCGCTCGACGATGTCGGGCAGGCGAAAGACCGCTTCCTCCCGCGTAAGACGCTCCGGCAGGCCTTCCAGGACTTCCGTCAGCGCCCGGACCTGCTCCTGGGCAATCTCTTCCGACTTGCCCAATAACGAAGCGATCAGCGCCTCGCGTTCGATAAAGCCGTCCGCCTCGGAGCACCAGCGTGCGTGCCGGATCCCCGGGTCGTTGTCCGGCGACTTGCCGGCCCGCGTGACCTTGTTCGCCGCTGCAGCCCGCGGCGCGTTGCCCTCAACCGTAAAACCCATCTCCCGGGCTGCTTCGACAATCTGATCCCGGCGCTTCGACCAGTGCGCGATCAACGCCGCCGGTTCTTGCCCGGCGGCTCCAACGGATGGGGCAAAGCCGACGATGCGGGTGAACTCATTGTCCTTGCCGTACTGCTCCATGCGTATGCCAAGCAGGTCCCGCAGGTTCCACGCCAAGGCATTACGGTAGACCGCCCCCGCTGCCTTCATCCAGGCATAGACCGGGTGCTGGTGCAGCGCCCGGTACTTGCCGTCCGCATGCGTTCGTGCGGCATTGAAGATCGTGCAATGGGTATGAAGCTGCGGGTCGTTCTCGCGGCTCGTGCCATGCTGGAACATCGCACCTATGATGTCTGCCGCCACAACCCTGGTTCCATCTCGTTCCTGAAGCCGCGTCCAGGCGCAATGACGCAACACCGTCTCTGCCAATGCGGCACGGGCTGCGTCGTTATGCGCCCGCTCGATCTGCAAACGCAGTTCCGGATCGGCGATAGCCCACAGGGCGGAGACGCTCTTGTCCGCGCTGAACGTCACGTCGAGGCCGGGCGAGCGCTTCTCGCTACCGGCATTGCGCGTCAGCCGCCCTCCACCATCCGGGGCGAAACCATGATACAGACGATGAAAATCGCCGCCATCGACCCTGCCGCCGTCGGCAAGCCCGAACAGGCCGCTGGGGTTCCACCAAACGCCATCGGGTTCCTCGCCCGCGGTGTAGTACTCGTTGGGATGACGGAAGGAGCGCTGGCTCTCAAGGTAATAGCCTGCCGAGGCCATTTGGGCCAGCGTCGCTACCATCTCAGCCCTATCCTCATTTTGCCCGCCGCCGGTTTCAACTCTCTAAGCTCTTTCTTTCACCTTCATGCCAAGATCGCGTTCGCAGACACCCTGAGAGAGATATTCTCCAGGATCGTCCAACTGAACAGGCCAGTTTACGGCAGAGGTGTGCATTGCTTACTTCGCTATATAACGTTCCGTGAGAGGATATAGATTGCAAACGCAGAGAACAAGTCATGAACAATAATAGAACAAACTTGCACACGCGGCGAATTGGGCCTGGGTTGAAGTGTTGAACGTACGCGGGATTGATATCGGTGAGCGTAGCTTGCGACCATTCCTGAACAAGGTCGCTGCTGGGACTGACAACGGGGATCAACAGAAGATGGCAGTAAGCTGTTCCGAGCTGAACGGATGCGTACCTTCTCTTGCAAAACGAGATGTGGCCCTCGAAGTATGGAGAGCCGTCGTTGTGGTTGCGGATACGAACAAGGAAGTTGCAGGGGGGGGATGATGGCGTGGCACGTCGGTGCACGCATATGGCGATGGCGCGAAGCGCCGTGCCGTAGGGCGGCGATGCATCGTTCGAAGAGCGGCGAGCCGTCTGCGAGCGTAAGCTCGCACAGTTGGCGGCGGCGCGAAGCGCCCCGCCATAGGCCGCGACTTTATGCACCTGGCATAAAAAGGAGGGCCGATCCCGCGCCGAGTGGTGGCGGGGACCGGCCCTGAAGGGTATCTCTACGCGGCGCCGATCAGGACGGGTATTCCGACCTTGCGGGCCTTGTCGACCATGTTGTTGGTGATGCCGGAACCTGGGAAGGCGACGAGGCCCTTCGGCAGGAAGTTCAGCAGGACGTCGTTTCGCCGGAAGGGCGCGGCCTTGCCGTCGCGACCCCAGTCGGGTTTGCAGACGACTTGGTGAACGCCGTTCTTCTCCGCCCAGCTTGCGGCGATCTTCTCGGCCCCGGGTCCGCCGCCATGCAGCAGGACCATGTCGTCGTACTTGATCTTGATGCTGTCCAGGGAGCGCCAGATGGCGGTGACGTTGTCGAAGTCCTTGCCGCCGGTGAAGCCGACCAGGGTGCCCTCGGGCAGATGTTCGGAGGTCTCGCGGTCCTTTCGAGCGCGCATGTAGTCGCGGGCGTCGATGGCGGCTGAAGTGAGCTTGCCGGTCTGGCTGCTGTGCGATCCGTTACGCGGGCGCCAGGTATCGCCGGTCTCGGTGCGGTATCCTTCGGCGGCGAGGTCGCGCATGGTCTCGAATGCGTCGCGCCGGTCGCCGAGGTTCTGGACCCGGTCGGTGAGGAGTTCAAGTTCCCGGGACTTGATCTCGGAGCCATCCTGTTCCTGGCCGAGGTCTTTCATCTCGGGCGCGATCTTGTCGATACTACGGACGATCCGCTGGACCTGGGCGTGCAGCGCATTGACAAAGCCCCAGAGGAGGCTCTCGCGTTCGTCGGCGAGCTGGGTGCCGTCCGGTGCGACGGTGCTGGCCAGGATGTGGATGGCTTCCTCGACCCCGGCAAGCGCCTCTTCCTCGTTCCAAATCTCGCGATTGTCGAACGCGTCGGGATCCGGTGTAGCGCCGAACAGGGCGGCTTGGTCGCAAGCCATTGCGGTCTGTGATGATGTTTCGGTGCTGATTAAGTTCTGCATGAGTCTCTCCATTGCATTGTTGCAATCCTCCGAGGCGGTATGCCCCGTTGTGATGACTCTTTGTTTCACGCGCTCGCAGCGGAGCCACGATTGCCGGAATGCCTGCGCCGTTGGAATACGCGATGGTGCGGGCGCAGGGAGCGAAGCGAGCGAGCCACGGTCGAATATTCCAACGGCGTTAGCCGCGCAGCGGCGTGGCATTGCGAGCTATCGCCGAAACGGAGCGTAAGCGGAGTGGAGGACCCCGGAGGGGTTGGCGCAGTGAGAACGGTGTGCCGTGAAAGGCACCATCTTACAGCGGGTGCAAATCCCGCCCGGCAACTGTCGTTCCAGCCGGTAGCAATCGGAGCGAGTTATGGAGGTAACGACATAGCCTGAAGCACTTCGATGGAACGGGCCGCCATTGGGCGGCTCAGCGACCATGCGGGCGTGTGCCAGGCTAACTGGCAGAGGATAGCCGGTGAGAGTCCGGTAGGGAGTAGAGGTTAACCACCACTCTCGCCCCGAGTCATGCGCCGGTCGTCGCGAGGCGGCAGGTGAAGCGTTGACAGGGGTGCGGATGGGCAGGGCAACGGAGCATCGAAAGGTTGCTTGTCTGGAGAGCCGAGACTGTGCCTGCGGTCGAAGGCAACACCGACATCACCGACATGGTGAGGGGATGTTGGGCTCCACGGTGTCGAAGAACCCATGCACGTTCGTACGTCCTCATTGCCGGGACCTGGGAGGTCTCCATTTTGCCCCGAAGTCGTAACGGGGCCGCAAAGGAAAGGATGTATCCGTAACCGATGACGCACGGAATGGAGAAGTCGGATGAGGGAATAGTACCGATGAAAGCGACGAACAAGGGCGCGCAAGCGCCTGCGGAGTCGCCGGAGGGAAGTGCCTCAACCAAGGGGAATCCGCGAGATCAAAGCACGTGCCGGACGCAGTGTCGGGAAAGCGTGTCACAGGCGGTCGCGTGGATACGGCAGGCTGTAACGAGGAAACCGCAGGAGAAACTCACTGCGCTGCTACACCATGTCACGATAGATGCCCTGACGTGGGCGTTCTTCGAGTTGAAGAAGGACGCCTCGCCGGGGGTGGATGGGATGACGTGGGGAGAGTACGAGGAAGGGCTGGAAGAGCGGCTGCTCGACCTTCACGGACGCGTGCACTCGGGAGCGTATCGGGCGCGGCCATCCCGGCGGGTCGAAATACCCAAACCGGATGGCGGGACACGACCGCTCGGCATTGCCGCACTGGAAGACAAGATTGTCCAGAAAGCGGTGGTGGAAGTTATCCTGACGCCAATTTACGAGCCGGATTTTCTCGGGTTCAGCTACGGGTTCCGACCGGGGCGTGGGGCGCACGACGCGCTTGATGCTCTGGCCTTCGGGATAGAACGGCGCAAGGTCAACTGGATAGTGGACTGTGACATCCGCGGATTTTTCGACAATGTCTCTCGGGACTGGCTGGTCCGGTTTCTTGAGGATCGCATCGGAGACAAGCGGGTCATCAGGCTGATCGCCAAATGGCTGAATGCCGGCGTCATGGAAGATGGCGAGTGGCGGGATAACTTGCGAGGAACGCCTCAGGGCGCGGTGGCTTCACCGATTCTCGCGAACATCTACCTGCACTACGTCCTCGACCTCTGGTTCCAGAAGAAATGGCGCACCCGTGTGGCCACGGGGGCAACAATCATCGTGCGGTATGCCGATGACTTCGTGGTCGGGTTCCAACGCAAACAGGACGCGGAGCGGTTTCTCCACGATCTCAAGGAAAGGCTGGGCCAGTTTGAGCTTGAGCTGCATCCAGACAAGACCCGACTCATCGAGTTTGGCAGGTTCGCGATGGCGGACCGCCGGGCACGAGGGGAACGGCGACCGGAGACCTTCGAGTTCCTTGGATTCACGCACTATTGCCGGAAGAAGAGGAACGGGAAATTCGGACTGGGGCGCAAGCCGATAGCGAAGCGGGTCACGCGGACCCTGAATCGGATCAAAGGGGAGCTCCGTAGGCGGATGCACGAAGATGTCCACGAAACCGCGCGCTGGCTGGGTCAGGTGGTCAATGGATGGCTGAACTATTTCGCCGTCCCGACCAGCAGCTCGGCCGCAAGGGGGTTTGTGCGGCGGCTCTCATGGATCTGGGTGAATGTCCTGCGAAGACGGTCACAGAAGGACCGGACCACGATCGCCGATATCGTGCGCATTGCCGCATTGCATTGGCCACCCGTCCAGGTTCGGCACCCTTGGCCGACGGTGCGTTTTGCCGTCAAACACCCGAGGTAGGAGCCCCGTGCCCCACCGGGCATGCGGGGATCTGAGCGGGGGGAGCGGGGTAACCCGCTTCCCTACCGCGACTGCAACGTGAGTGAACGCCGAGCAGGCCTCGAAACTAGCGACGTGGGAGCCGACCCGCCCGTTCTCCGGGGAAGGCTGCCATCGGTTGGGAAGCGAACGACGCAGGCACCGACCGATCCCACCGGGGTAATGGCGGCAGCACGCATGGAAGAGGAGGATGGGAGCAACACGGGAAGCCCTGTCGGTGGTGCGCGCACACCAACCGGAACCCCGCGAGGGGCCGGCTGGGCCGGCAGGGTGGCGGATGGGCTCGTACTACCGCGGAGGCCGGGTAATGCCGGCGGAGGAAAGGAGCCCTGGTTCGAGAGCGATACGGAAAGGAAGCAAGGCGTGATCACTGGCGAAAGCCTAACAGGGTCAGAAAAGGTTCGGAAACTCCAGACCGTGTTACATGCGAAAGCTAAGGAAGAACCCGACCGGCGTTTCCATGCGCTGATCGACAAGGTGTGGCGCGAGGACTTCTTGATGGAAGCCTGGAGGCGGGTCCGCCGAAACGGCGGCGCCCCCGGGGTGGACGGAGAGACCGTCGCGGACGTCGAGTCATACGGCGTGGAGCGCTGGCTTGGGGAACTGGCGCGGGATCTGAAGGACGGGGCCTACGCACCAAAGCCGGTGCGGCAGGTTCTGATCCCGAAGAAGCAGCCCGGCAAGTTCCGGCCATTGGGCATCCCCTGCATAAGGGACCGGGTGGCGCAGACATCGGCCACGCTCGTGCTTGAGCCGATATTCGAAGCCGACCTGCAACCGGAGCAGTACGCCTACAGGCCGGAACGGAGCGCCCATGGCGCGATAAAGCGCGTCCGCCGCCTCTTGTACGGGCGGCACCACGAGGTTGTTGACTGCGACCTGTCGAACTACTTCGGCGAAATCCCGCATGTCGAGCTCCTAAAGAGCGTGGCCCGCCGCGTCAGCGACGGACGTATGCTCGGGCTCATCAAGGCATGGCTGGAAATGCCGGTGGAGGAAGACGACGGCGAGGGCGGCAGACGCCGCACGAACCGGGCGCGCAGGGAACGGAAAGGGACCCCTCAGGGCTCCCCGATCTCGCCCCTGGTCAGCAACATCTACATGCGGCGCTTCATACTGGGCTGGAAGGCGCTGGGCTATGCCCGGCGCTTCCGCGCGGAGATCGTGAACTATGCCGATGACCTCTGTGTACTTGGCAAGGCCCCGGCGGCGGAAATGCTGGCGGCGGTCGAGCGGCTCATGGCGGGTCTGAAGCTCACGGTCAACACGCGGAAAACCCGATGCTTGCGGTGCCCGGTGGAGCCTTTGGAGTTTCTGGGATACCGCATCGGACACACCTACCGCCCGAACGGGAAGGGGGCCTACATCGGCACCCGGCCCAGCAAGGCGAGCGTCCAGAGCATCTGCCGCAGGATCAGCGACATGACGGTAAGGGGGTACGGTGGGCAACCATCGGAGGTGATGGTGGGGCGTCTGAATCGGACTATGACCGGGTGGGCGAACTACTTCAGCCTCGGGCAGGTCAGCCCGGCCTTCAACGCCGTTAACCGACATGCGGTCCGGCGGCTGCGCCAGTGGCTCTGCCGAAAGCACAAGACGCGGCACGGGGCGGTCGTGCGCTACCCCGAGGAGAGGCTATACGAAGAATACGGCCTCACCCGTCTGACGCGGGACGCATTGGGCCTTCCGAGCGCGAAGGCATGATCTCGTCCGAAAGCCGGATGCGGGAAATCCGCACGTCCGGTTTGACGAGCGGGGACTGGAAACGTGGCCATGGGAGCCGGACTGAGGCCCGGAGCGAAAGCGACGGAACAGCCACCGGACCCTTAAGCTGGCGCGCCAGTCCTCGACTCTACTGTGACACAATGAAACATCACGACGGGGTGATTATTCTCCCACTCCCGCCCCCCTCTTTCCCCGTTGCCGCAGTCTTGGTACTTGAAATAAGGGGGGCTATCCGGGCCGCGAAGGTTTCTTCCTCGAAGGCAATGAGGTCGTCATTAAATTCAGAGTGGGCGTGAGCGATTACGATTGAGGGAATGCCGCGTTCCACAAAGCGGTACAGAAGAAGGTTTGAGGCGCGTTCGCCCCGCGCTCCCGGTATGGAGGCTTTTCCTGGACTCGAAGAGGGTTACATAAAGAAAGGCCGGTCCCACGCCAACTTGGCGGGAACCGGCCTTGGGGTGTGCGGGGGGAGGAAACCCTCCTAGAAGGGGATCTCGCTGTCATCGACCATCGGGGAGGTTTCGGCGATAGGAACGGTATGGCCATTCGTTGCCGGGGCACCGTTACCGTTCGGCTTGTCCAAGAATTGCACCCTGCCGCCGGGGACCAGCAGGATCTCGGTCGAGAACCGGTCGCTGTCCTCGCCGTCCTTGCGCCACTTGTGGGTCTGCAGCTTGTTATTTGGCGCGCAGGTTCGACGCCGATCGGCGCGCCGATCCTTTGAGACTCCTTGAATCTGGGGAGATAATTTCCGCGCCGATCAACACGTAGGCGAATATTCGTGCCGCCGTTGACGTATTCCGGGTGCTTACCCATGGGCGCCCATCCGCGAGTAAGCTACGATTCCGGATAACGGCTGTCGTGCCGGTGATCAGAACTTGCTGTCGGCCCCGAGGAGCGCTCGGATCGACTGGCACCGCGGCATCGGAGGAGGCCCGCTTACGACCGGCTCCACTCGCAGGTCATGTCGGTTACCAGCCAGTTGTCTGTCAAGTATTCGGTCGTATAGGTGCAGCTTCCCGTAATGCCGGCGAACCTGCCGATACCATTCAACAACTCCATCCTGCCGACTCCGCCGCCGCCCTCTTCCACATCGCCCACGTTGCGCTTCGAGATCGTGAACCATCGATCGCCGGAGGCGTCGGTGATGGTGCAGGGCGCCTCAAGCTCCACGCCATCCATCCCTCTTCTACCGAACACGACGCACGTCCGGCGGCCCTTCGCGTCCACGACCCATGGACCGCCGCTGCTTTCGACGACGATGGCGATTCCCTGGAGCGGACCGCCGAAGACTTCCGCTCCCGCATGCTCGATGGTCGTGTACTCGTGAAAGACAGTAGCGATCGCGCGGAATGCTCCGCTTTCCTGCGCGAGCGCGTCCTGTGCGACGAAGAATAGACCAGAGGCCAAGAATAAACCAGCCGTGATGCTTTTACCCAGAACCTGCATGTTGAGGAACCTTACTTTCGTGATCATGGAAAACACCTGAGCGCGGTGACCCGGAGCATAGGCACCACTACGCATGCTCGGCAAGCTCGCACGATCAATGTCCGGGAACGGTGGGAACGCTTTTTGGGACGAGCTCGAACGTGATGGCACGAAAAAGGGGCCAGCCCCACGCCGAGTTGGCGGGAACCGGCCCCGAGGTGTACGGCTGCGGGGAGAGCCGCTAGAAAGGAATTTGGTCAGCGTCGGCCATTGATTCAAGGGTCGCGGCCGTCGGCACGGTGTCGCCGTTTATCGCCGGTGCGCCGTTGCCGTTCGGCTTGTCGAGAAATTGGACCCTGCCGCCGGGGACCAGCAGGATCTCGGTCGAGAACCGGTCGCTGTCCTCGCCGTCCTTGCGCCACTTGCGGGTCTGCAGCTTGCCTGAGACGTAGACCAGGCGGCCTTTCTTCGCGTGCTTCTCCATCATCTCCACCAGGCCGTCCTGGAAGGTGACGATGCGATGCCACTCGGTGCGGTCCACTTTGTCCCCCGAGTTTTTGTCTATCGTTTCCAAATGCAGGCAGTAGCGCCGAAGCGGGTGATCATCGGGATGTTGTGATCACCCACCCGTTTTATCCGCTTAGGGGCCGGGCGCTTCGGGTTTACGACCGTGTGGGCGGATGCAAGAGAGCGATGGTGCGCTACTTCGCGGACGGCCCGGCCGGCGCAACCCTTGTCAGCGTCCCGGTTTCCTGGACGTCACTGCGGCGCATCGACGATTTTGAGCGCGTTGCGTCGGGCCGCAGCCTGTTCCGGGCGGACGATCTGGTTGCGCTTCGCGAGGTCGTGGACTCGCTTCTTGGGCCGGCGGTCGAGCGTGATCAGGAATGATGGCGCTATATGATCAGAAAATAAGGCGCCCTTGCGCAGTTGTGCCTGGCATGGGATGCCGAATTATAGCCGATATAGGCATAACAAGGGCAAGATTGTCTCGGTTGATCGTTGACCTTGGTGCGATGTATAGCGTATTAATTAATGGAACTATCCCGGAGGACCGCACCGCCATGGCAGACCGTCGCGACGACACTGAAAAGCAAGACCGCCTCAGAAAGGCCGGAACCCTCAACCGGACGCCGGAAAAGGTCAGCGAGGCGATGTTCGCCGCCGGCGACTTCTTCGACGCCCGCGACCTGCTTCAGGTCCGCTACGAGATGGTCCGGCTGGTCCGGCTGGGCGAGGCGACCCTTGGGCAGGCGGCGGCACGGTTCGGGGTCTCCCGGCCGACCTGCTTCCGCATGGTCAAGGCGTTCGACGGGGGCGGGCTGCAGGAGCTCATCCCGGCGCAGCGCGGGCCGCGAGGGCCCCACAAGATCAGCCTGGAGATGCTGCGCTTCGTCGAGGACTACAGGGCCCGGCACGGACGTGTGGGCGCGCGCCGGCTGGCGCCGCTGATCGAGGCCGAGTTCGGCGTCAGGGTCCATCCGCGCGGTCTCGAGAAGGCGCTCGAGCGGGTTCAAAAAAAACCGCTGGAGCTTGGGCCGTGATGCGTGACGACGCCTGGAAGACCTACGAAAGCTGGCGCCAGCTCTGGCTGTCGGGCGGCGACAGCAACGCCATCGCCGCGCTGCGCTTCCACGGTCTGCGCGGCGCCCTGGCCATGGCCGGGGCCGCGTGCAACCGCACCTGCCTGCAGCCGCCGCCTTCGTCCACCGACATGGAACTGCCCATCGCCGATGCGGTGATCGCCGAGGCCGCCAGCCAGGTCCGGCGCCTGCTGCGCGTGTCGCCGCCTCCCGTGGTCGCCAACACCGTGCGGGAAAACCAGGAGAATCGTTATGCTTGAAGCGGAAACGCGCAAGATCGCGCCGCATCATCTGGAGCGCGAGGCTTGCCTCTACGTGCGTCAGTCCTCGCTTCGCCAAGTCGTGCAAAACACCGAGAGCACGCGGCGGCAGTACGGGCTGAGCCAAAGGGCGACGGCGCTTGGCTGGCCTGCGGAGCGTATCCGGGTGATCGACGAGGATCAGGGCAAGTCGGGCGCATACAGCGGAAACCGCAGCGGCTTCCGCGACCTGATGGGGAGCATCGCCGCCGGCGAGGTGGGTATCGTTCTCGGCCTGGAAGTCTCAAGGCTGGCGCGAGACAACGCCGACTGGCACCAACTGCTGCGGATCGCCGGAATCAGCAATACGCTGATCCTCGACGAGACCGGCATCTACGATCCCAACGACGGCAATGACAAGCTCTTGCTCGGCGTGAAAGGGACCCTGAGCGAGTTCGAGCTTCAGGGGATCAAGGCGCGGCTGGTCGGCGGCCAGCGCAGCGCCGCCGCGCGCGGTGCGCTGAAGATGCGGCTGCCGGTCGGCCTAGCCTACAACGACAAGGACGAGGTGGTGTTCGACGCCGACCGGTCCGTCATTGACGCCATCCGTCTCGTGTTCGACAGCTTCCGCCGAATGAGGTCGGCGATGGCGGTGGTGAAATGGATGCACCGCGAGAACATCGAGCTGCCGTCGCGTCCGCGAAGCGGGCCGGCCCACGGCGAGCTGCGCTGGGCTCTTCCGCGCGTGCCGCAAGTCACCCGCATTCTGAGGAATCCGCGCTACGCCGGCGCCTTCGTCTATGGCCAGACGCACGTCGAGCGGCGGGCGGACGGGACCGGACGATCCCGCGTCGTGCCGATGGAGGACTGGCACGTCTGCATTCAGGACGCCCATGTGGGCTTCATCGATTGGGACGAGTACCTTCGCAATCGAGCCACCTTGAGAGGCAATGCCGCTTCCTTTCTGGAATCGCCCTCGCGCACCGCGGCGCCCCGCGAGGGGGCGGCGCTGTTGCAGTCACGGGCGATCTGCGGCCACTGCGGCCGGCGCATGGGCATGCAATACAACCGCGCTCTCCCGCATCGCAACCGGCCGGCGCGCTACTTCTACGTCTGCAACGAAGAGTTGGCCCGCTACGGAGGGAAGACCTGCCAGACCATGCGCGGCGATCTCGTCGACGCCGGGATATCGCGCTTCGTGATCGACGCGTTGAACCGCAAGAACATCGATCTTGCCCTGGCGGTCCAGCAGCAGGTCGATGTGGAGTTCGCCGAGGCCGATGCCCAGCGCGCCAGGCGCATCGAGGCCTTCCGCTACGAGTCCGACCTGGCGCGGCGCCGGTTCTTCGAGGTCGACCCGGCCAACCGGCTGGTGGCGGCATCGCTCGAAGCCGACTGGAACGAGCGCCTGCGTGATCTGGAAGAGGCCTGCCGGGAACGCGAGGCCCGCGCCACGGCGCGCGACACCGAACTCTCCGGGCGGCAGGTCGAACGCATTCGGGAACTGGCGCGCGACTTCGAGCAGGTATGGAACGCCGCCCAAACCGGAAACGTGGATCGCAAGCGGCTGCTCGGGCTTCTGATCGAGGATGCGACGCTGACCCGGGACGGCTCCGAGGTGACGATCGGTCTGCGCATGCGCGGGGGTCGTTCCCTGACGCTTGAGCCGCTTCAGCTGCCGAGACCGATGGCGGAGATCCGCAAGACACCCCCGGAAACGGTCGCCGCGCTGGACCGGCTACTCGAAACCCACGGTGACGAAGGCGCCGCGCGCGAGCTGAACGCGATGGGGTGTCGAAACTGGAAGGGCGAGCCCTACACGGCCAAGCGCGTGGGCAGGGTACGGCGGGCTTACGGCTTGCCCAACCACCTCGAGCGTGAGACGAAACGGCTTCGCGACCAGGGCTTCATAACCGCCGGGGAAGTAGCCGCCCAACTCGGCTTCAACGAGAGGGTCGTCCGGTTGCTGGGCAGAACAGCAACGGACGCGCGGGTGGATCGGGTCATCGTCGCGACCGAAGGCCGGCGACGATACTGTATGTACAGAGCCAACTGCGCCGGCGAAACGGTGCCGTTGCCGGAACCCTCATCGGGAGACTGAAAATGCCCCCACGGAACGACACCGTCACGCCGGCCGGTGCGCTTGACGAACGGAGGCATGGCAAGCTCTCGCGACATGAAAAAGGGCCGGCGCGCGAAGCGCCGGCCCATAGGGGAAGAGGGAATGTGAGGGATGTTCCGGATCTAGAACGGGATCGATTCGTCCGGATCCGCCGACACGGCCGAACCGTTCTCGGTCCCCGCAGCGTCCGCCGCCGGGGTGCCATTGCCGCTCGCCTTCTCGAGAAACTGGATCCTGGATCCGGGGACCAGCAGAATCTCGGTGGAGAACCGCTCCGAGTCCTCGCCGTCCTTGCGCCACTTCCTCGTCTGCAGCTTGCCCGCGACGTAGACCAGCCGGCCCTTCTTCGCGTTCTTGGTCAGCATGTCCACCAGCCCGTCCTGGAAGGTGACGATGCGGTGCCACTCGGTCTTGTCGACCCGGTCCCCGGAGTTGCGATCGATATACGACTCATCGGTCGCGATGCTCAGGTTGGCCACGCGCCCCCCCGAGACGAGATGATTCACGGTCACATCGGCGCCGAGGCGGCCGATGACTTCTGCTCTGTTCAGACCAAACGCCATAGTCGTGTCTCCTGTTCGTGCTGGTTGATGTCGATGGTGCGGCGAACGGGTCAGGACTCTCTCGAACCCATCTCCGTTCACCCTCTTGAGCCCTGTCCTTCACCTCCTGGTCTGACGCCCGACCCGGTATCGGAGGAAATGGAACGATGTGGCTTGACTTCGGATGCCCCATATAGGGTGCAAGGGGACGGCACGATCACCAGATCCCCCGGAACGACCTCACAGACGCAACAAGGTGCATCATGAAACAAGCGACTTATCGAGGAAACTCTCGTCGGTCGCGATCGAGACATTGGCGACACGGCCGCCATTGGTGAGGTGGCTGATGGTGGCGTCGGCGCCGAGGCGTCCGATCAACTGCGCGTTATTCAGTCCGAACATGATCAATCTCCTATGATCCGGGTTATGACATCGGGTTTGCGAACGGGAACCGGTCTCTCTCGATCCCTTCTCCGTTCACTCTCAAAAAGCCCCTCTCTTCCTCGATTCAGCCGTCCGTGCCGGCATATGTCCGGGAAGCGAGAACCTCGCGGATCGCGTGGGCCGGCATTCCGACCGGGGCCAGCAGCGCGCCAGCGTCTGGAAGCGGTGTGGCGAAGTCGGCATCGCATGTGCTGCCGGGATTGAAAAGGGTGTCATTGGACTCGGTCGAGCTATGAATGCGATCGAACATTTTGCATCTCCGGTTTATGGGGTTGAGACACCGACCGGAGGGACCTCTCTTTACCCTTGGGCGCGTCGCCCTTCTCTTTGCCTTCCTTAAACTCTCTTGCACGTTGGTCGAGGCAGGCCGGAGAGTGTGGGGGCATCGCACGGTGGTAACTGGTGGCACGAATTTGCCCGGCAAGCGCCGCGCGGGTTGTCAAAGGACCGCCTCGTTGGCGTCCATGATGGCGATGACGGCGTCGTCGAGGCTGCCCCTCGCGCTCATCAAGGTGTGTTCGAGATGGAGAAGCTGGTGGCGGAGTCCGGCGCGAGACGGATTGCCGGACAGGCGCATGATGGCGTTCCGCAACTCGGCGAAACGTTCCGCCAGATCCTTCATGTGGGCCGCGGCCTCGCGGGCACCGGTCCGTGCTTCCGGCAGAAACCCGCCGGGATCGGGCAAGACGCCGGGCACAGTGTTGAAATCCTCGGCGCCTCTGTGCGGTGTCAAGGTATTAAGCATTTGGGCCTCCTTGGGTCGCAAAGCGGGGGGACGGGGATGCCAGCGGAAGTGACTCTCCCACCCACCGCCCGGATCGCCCTTGCAGCGCTGCTCCCGGCCTCTCCGTGCCGCCTCGCGCGGCTGGCCAGGTTCGTGCGGAAAACGGTGCTCACGTTTCCCGTCTGCTGCTGTCATGCAATCCCCAGTGATGGCGGACGCGGCATCCCGGTCGAATCCGAGCTGCGCGCCGCGCGCCTACTAATCTCCACATGGCGGGTTGAGTCGTTCGAGCCGGCCGGTGGCGCAAAGGCGCAAATTCGCCGAGGCCGGGCGGAGGACGGCGACAACCGTTCGGACGCCCAGTGCCGGATACCGGGGACCGTGTGAGTTACGCTGAGTGCGTTGCTGCCGATGGCCGGCGCTCAAGGATGCGGCCGGGGCCGATGTACTCGGGCACGAACCCACACCGGCGCCAGGAAGCGTCTCCGAGGCGACAGCCCATGCGGTTGAGCGCCGCGAGGACTCGGCCGGCTGGTCCCCTCGATCCCAATCCGACCGGCCCTCCCCGGTTGCCGCCCTGCGAGGCGCCAGCCACCAGCGGGATCCCTTCGTGTATCCCGGCCGGCCGCCTCGGTGCCTGTCGAGCGATCCCGCCGAAGGCCGATCAATACCCGATCAGGGCCGCCATGGGTGAAACGTCGGAAATCACTTCCACATCTTCACGAGACAACCGGGCGTACGCCAGGCACATCGCTACTTCGGCCATGGAGTCCCATGTCCCGTGATCAGCCCCTGTCGCGATCTCGATGACCGTGTAGCGGGGCGGCAGGATCGGCAGACCGCGATGCTCGTCGGAGCGCAGGTACGAGCGGCGGGCGCACCCCGGGCACCGGGCCGCGCCCTGGGACGGTGCGGCGCAATCTATGCAAAGCCCTCGCACCCGGCGCCGGATGTAACGCCGGCGGCCTCGGGCGTTCTTCGCCTTCTTCCTTGAGGGTTTGGCCGCGCTCCTGGCGCACCGCTCACAACGCGCGCTGCCGTCGGAGGCGGGCGCACCGCATCTGCCGCACTGGCCAACTGCACGCCGCGCGGCATGTTGTTCCCGCTCCTTCTCACGCCTCATCTCGCGGCAGGGTTCGCACACCGTTCCGCCTTCAACGGGCTGGTGCTTGCCGCAACGCGTGCACAGGCCAGCCTTCTTCCGTGCCCGGTTGCGCCGCTTGCTCCTGTCACTCGCGCTCCTGCGGCACCGTTCGGCATCTCTGCCGGCGTACAGCAAACCAGTGGCCCTGGCCTTCGCATGGCGCGCGCGCTCCGCCCTGCGCCGCTTGTCGACGCAGGGACGGCACAAGGTGCGATCGGGCACTGGCTTCGCCTTGCCGCACCTTGGGCACATGCCCCGGGCGGTCCGCTCGGCGGTAATGCGTTTATAACGCCGCCGGGCGCATGCGCGTTCCTTTTCGGGATCCTTGTATGGCATGTTCTTCCCTTCCGCAGTAATGGTCCTGATGAAGAACGTCCGTCCGTTGCAGGCGCGGCCGGACGTCTGCGCGGATCGCACCTCAGCGATACTTGGCGTTCACCAGCAAGCCCATCGCGCGATCGCCCCAATATTGAATTCCACCGGTGATGGCGATGCCGGTGCAGACGATGATCTCGTCGCGCTCGGGCCTCATCCGTTGGACGGTGCTCAGGGAGACGATCTCGCGGGAACTCTTGCCCCGGCTCTTCTTCGAGGCCACGTTGCGGCGCCGGGGATGGATCTCGCCGTCGGCCTTCGACCGGAACCGCTCGATCACGTAACGGTCGTCATCGAGACCGCGGCCGAACATGTGCGTGAGGAATGTGCGTGCATTGCCGCGAAACGCCTTGACCGTCTGCATCGTGCCATCTCCTTCGTGTCCGTGGTTGCGAACGGCGGGCATGCCCTCCCGGACATCCCTCCGCCGCCCGCCTCACGGCCAGGCTCGGACTCATCGCGGCGCGCAGGCACGCGAAGAGGGGCCTCGACGAAGAGCGTCGATGCGGTCGGTCGCGGCCCGGATTTCGGGTGACGGCAAGGGTCGTCGCCTTGACCTGACGGGCGGGCGGCGTGGTGGAAAAGTAGAAAGCTAAGTCACCGGCGCGTCAGGATGCGCTCAGGCGTTAGAGGGGCGTGTAAAGGGTTGGGTCGAACAAAGCAGACAGTGACACAAGTTTGTTCTCCGCACGATCGCTTGCTAGAATCAGCCGGGCGTATTCACGACCGTCTGAACCGCGAATGACCTTCTCCAGTTCCCATATCACCGGCGAATGCTGGCCCATCGCATTCTGTCCAGCTGTTCGGTATAGCTGACCAGGAATCGGTTCCTTGTTTTTCTTCCTGTTTGCGCCCCATCTCCCCAACATTGTCTTCAATCCACGACAAGAGTTAAGAACTTCGTGTGCCAACGATGACGCAATTCACACTCGCGAATTCTAGCCTGTTGGGTCGATATGTCTATGTATGGGGGACTCCAAAGCCGGGTTCGGTCGCAGGGTGCAGTGGACATGGAGGGCGTCATTGGCGGTTGATCTCCCGCAGAGACGGTAAGCATCAGCGAGTGCCGCCGAACCCGGCCGAAAGGTCGTCGCGCACGATGACGCCGCCCATGCCCTGGTGCGCGGCTCGAAGAACGCGCCCGTCACCGTGCCAGCGTCACCGCCGGCCTGGACGAAGTTGTTTCCCCGCACCTCGACACGGTAGCCGAGATCGCCGTCGTGCCATAGTGATCCCGTGCCGGCGGCGCCGGGCGCCGTCCCGGCGGGCCAGGACTCCAATTCGGTAAAGTTCAGATCGCCGTCAAGGGATTCAAGTTGGATGGCGAGATCGGCGGCCCCGGCGACGGCCTCAACCTCGGGGGTTAGACCGAGAAAACGCACGGACCAGCGCGCGGTTCCGGCAAGGTCCGGGTTCTCCGCGAGTTCCGAACCGGGTTCCGGGCCGGAGACCCAGGGTCGTACAAGGCCGTTGGAGAACGCCGCCCCGAACGCGATGTCCACGTCTGGGAGGCCGAGCACACCGTAGAGATGCATGGAGGTATCGGCCCACGGTCCGAGGTCGAGCGAATTTGGCGCACCACCTGGATCGACCCGGCTGTAAACCGCGAACAGCGCCGTCCGGTCGAGCGGGTGGAGGATGTGCTCTGTCGGGCCGTCGCCGCCGCCTGCGACCATGATGCTGTCGGGGAACCGTGCGGGATCAGGATGATTGCGCCCGAGGACGTGAATGAGCTCGTGCGCAATGACACCGAGACGTTCGGCGCCCTCAGTGCGCGTCGGATCAATCCATATCCGCCCGCCCGTGATCTCAAGGTTGAAGGGCCGGTCTGGATTGCCGGTGGCGTAGAGTTCGAAGCGTGGCAGGGCGAGGCCAATGTCCTCGCCCACTGGCGGCCGAACCTCGTCCGGCCAGTCCTCCTGTGCGGCGAACGCGATGATGACTTCCGAGGGGCCGGGGTCGGCCGTTCCGGTCGCGCCGGGCTCTTCACCGAAGCCGATCTGCCAGTCTCGCGGCAATGCTCCGTTCATGAGTTGCACGACACGCACGGCCTCGTCGAGGAGTTCCGGCGGAGTAACTTCCGCCACGCGGACGAGCGGCGGCTCTGCTGCGAATCGCAACAGGAGACCGTCGGGAAACAGCTGCTCGTCGAAGCCCGCCTCGGCACCGTCGCGCACGTAGGAAAGCGCGTCTTCGCGCAGGTAGGCGGCCAGATTGGCTCGCGTCACGGCGTTGACCAATTCACCATGATGAACGGAGGCCGCGCCATGGCGGACGAGGGACGGCAGAGCATCCGTCGCCGGCGCATCTCTTCCCCTTGAACCGACGAGCACCCCTTCGCCGACATAGAAAGGGCGGGTTCAACCGGTCGTCGCAACACGTTCAGTTTGACTGGCCTGCAAGCACTGGTCCAGAGCTTCGGCAGGAGTTCTCCATCCGAGGGTCTTGCGGGGCCGTGTATTGAGCGCGTCAGCAACAACTGCGAGTACGTCCGGACTGTGTGCGCTCAGATCGGTTCCTTTCGGGAAGTACTGTCGAAGCAGTCCATTGGTGTTCTCGTTCGTTCCGCGTTGCCAAGGGCTGTGCGGTTCGCAGAAGTAGACGGGAAGGCCGGTTGCGATCCGCAGATCCGCATGCCTGGCCATCTCTGCTCCCTGGTCCCAGGTCAGCGAGCGGCGAAGCTGCGCTGGCAATGTCGTGATCGTCCGGGCGATGGCATCGCGAACCGCTTCAGCCCCATGACCGGCAAGCGCAGGCCCGTTCTTCACGCGCGGGACGGTGCCGTGGCCTTCCATTCGGGGAAGATGCAGCAGCATTGTGAACCGCGTGGTGCGTTCCACCAGAGTGCCGATCGCCGATCTGCCCAAGCCGATGATCAGGTCACCTTCCCAGTGTCCGGGTACGGCCCGATCAGCTGCTTCCGCCGATCGTTCACTGATCATGATCTCAGGCGTGACGAAGGATTTTCCCCGCCGGCGGCTACGTGCCCGAGGTACGCGCAGTGCCCTTCCCGTGCGAAGGCAGGCGGTCAGCTCACGACGGAGTGCGCCGCGGCCCTGTACGTAGAGCGCCTGATAGATCGCCTCATGACTGATCCGCATCGCTTGATCCTCGGGCCCGTCCCCAGGATAGTCGATCCGAAGACGGTGCGCGATCTGCTCAGGACTCCAGGCCCTGGCCCATCGCCTGTGCTGCCGCGGCCCATGCCGACGACCGTTCCAGACGACGCGTGGCCCCTCGATCACCGTTCCATCCGGTGCCGAGATCCGACCCGCAAGCCGATCCTGCACATAGCGCCGCAGCGCCTCATTCGTTGCCAGCTTGGCTGGCTTCGGCCTTTTGGCGGACCGATCAGTATGCCACTGCGCCGTCGTTGCTCGGTAGTCCAGGCCACCGCTTCGGGTCGCCGCGTTGCGCCGCACCTCGCGGGAGATCGTCGACGGTGCTCGCTCCAGCCGGCAAGCAATATGACGTATGCCTCTTCCCTGGGCGCGCAGAAGAGCAATCTCCTCACGTTCCTCGAAAGACAGGTAACGTCCTGACAGCGGCTTGGCCGGTTGCGATAAATGTGATGGTGGCATGCCGCCCGACCTCCGGAACCACCTCGAGCCTACCGGAGGGGATACACCGGCATCTCGGGCCGCGTCCTCGCTCGAACGCCCCGTCGCAATCGCTGCCCAGAACCGAACAAGCTCCTCACGCCGTGCCGAGTCCGGTCGATCTGGCGAATGCAACTTGCTCCGTCCAGACCGATCCGACCGCCGTCTGCGTACCGTCATAGCAACCTCCTATGCCAGAGTGTTGCGACGACCGATTGAACTCGCCAAGGACTTGACGTTCTATAGGAGCATCAATGCCTCTGGGAAATGTCGAATCAGGCAACGCTCATGACACCACCAAAGGAACAAGCATGAGAAAATCGCTATTCGGCCCGGCCTCCGCTGTGCTAGCCGGTTTGCTGTTGCCCGCCGCTGCCACTGCAGAGGAGAGCGGTACCTTCACCGCGCTGCGCAGCCTCGTCCACGACTACGCAACGCTGAGCTACGCCGGGGGATCGGTCACCGCTGGAACGGTTGAGGGTACCAGCACGGTGCTGACCAGTACCGGCGGTCCGTTCGCTCAGGGCGAGCACAGCCTCGTTAAGTGCGTGGTCTACGCGAGGTACTCGGTAACGGAGGGCTACCTTGAGGCTCCCTGCGTGGCGACCGACGTTTCGGGGGATCGGCTGTACATGCTAGCGCTGCGGACGCAGGGCAGCGTTGAGCCGGGGACGAGCGGGGCTGGCCGCTTCGAACTCCGTGGCGGGACCGGGAGCTGCGCCGGCATCCGCGGGGACTGCAACTATGAGACGCGCTACATCACCAGCGACCGACACGTCACGATGGCTGAGTGCCAGTGGCGGGAGCCGTGAGCCGTGGGAAAGCCAATAATCTAACCCGCACCGTCCCAGTGCCGATGTGGTACCTAAACCGAGCGGATGGTGTACTAGCGATAGCGGAAGACAAGGCGGGCTCTTCTCTCGAAACGTTGGCTATTGTTCCGGTCGTGACGGTTTGAATGCCGTGGTGGAAGGGGAGTGCCGGACAAAGCCGGCACTCCCATGAGTCATCGTCAGGCGACTTTATTGTCGCCGGTGAGCAGCTTCTTTGCCTTGGAGACGATCTTCTTCGGCGCGCTCGTCTCGATGGCGATGCTCCGGGGTTTCATTTCCTCCGGGATTTCGCGCACCAAGTCGATCGTCAGGATGCCGTTGTCCAGCCACGCATTCTCCACCTTGACGTGATCCGCCAGACGGAATTGCTTCTTGAACGAACGGCCCGCGATCCCCTGATGCAGTAAATTGGGCTCGGCCGCCTCATCCGATTGCCGTCCCGCGACGTGCAAGGTGTCCTCGCGAACCTGGAGATCAAGCTCATCGCGGCTGAAGCCGGCGACGGCGAGTGTCACGCGATAATGCTCGTCGCCGATCGCTTCGATGTTGTAAGGCGGGTAACTATTGTCGACATCGGCCACACGCGTCGAATTCTCAAGGAACCGGGCCATGCGGTCGAAACCAATGGTCGAACGATAAAACGGGGTGAAGTCATAGGTCATCATAGCGATACATCCTCCAATTGAAGCAATGCACAATCTACGGTCCCATCCGGGCGTACCATTCGGCCCCATCCGGCGACCGCGGTTCAGTGCCGGACCCACGCGGGGCATCCGGCAAAGGGTACATGGTCCGGGACAATTTTCGGTTCAAGGGGCGAAAGTGAAAAAACAGTGAGCGACGAAATCCTGCTGATCGTGCTTGCTGGAGCGTGGTTGTTCGTCCATCTGATCGCTCATGGATTGACGCAATGGGTCGCCGCTGGAAACACCTGGGCGTTCGGCGCTCGTGACGACCCGCCACGCGAAACCTTGTTGAGTGAACGCCTGCGGCGCGCGTTCGCGAATTACCTCGAAACGCTTCCCGCCGCCTTAGTGGTGCTCATTGCCGCTGAGCTGTCCGACCGCGCCAACGAATTCACCTCGTATGGCGGGTGGATATGGTTCGCTAGCCGGGTTGTCTACCTGCCTGCTTATGCGTCTGGAATCCGCTGGTTTCGTAGTATCGTCTGGGGTGTCGCGACAGCAGCTATTGCTGCGATGGCGCTGGGGCTCATCATAGGCGTTTAGTAATGACACCATGGATTTGTGCATTTTGCTCACTTTAGGAGGGTGGCCTGGATTCCGTGGTCGGTCCTGTGGCTGATCGTGTTGTGGCGGTCATGTGATTTTGTTTCGGCGGTGACGGCAAGATTGTCGAGACACTCCAGCGATCAGTACGCCATTTTCCATGCTGACGACCATCTTTCTTGGCCGCATCACTTTGGGCTTTGTGTAGTTAACCGGTTAACTCCGAAAATTCGGTAAATGGTCGATGGCTGCCATAAGCCATTCACTTGGCGGCAAAGTGGGCCGAAGCGGCGAGTGTGTGGTACTGGTGTTCAAGCTCCATGCGGTGGGCCTGAAAGCGCACTAACTCTGTGTCCGTGAGCTGTTCGCGGGATGGCAGCTTGAGGCGAAGCGGATTGATCGGGCGCCCATTCCGATGGATCTCGTAGTGCAGGTGCGGTCCGGTCGAGAGCCCGGTGGAGCCGACATAGCCGATCACCTGACCCTGGCGGACGCGGCTACCACGCTTGAGCCCGTGGGTATAGCCCTTGAGATGGCCGTAGGCGGTTTGGTAGATGCTATTGTGGTGGATGCGGATATAGTTACCGTAGTCCCCCTTACGGCCGAGCGCTACAATACGGCCATCGCCTGCGGCGTAAACCGGTGTCCCTCGCGGTGCCGCAAAATCAACACCGGTATGCAATCGGGTGAAGCCGAGGATCGGATGCACGCGGTTGCCAAAGCGCGATGACAGCCGCGCGCCGTCAATCGGCATCTTCATCACCCTCTTCCTGATGCTCGCCCCCATCGCGTTGAACCAGCCGAGTGTGCCGGCGGTTGTCCGGTAGCGGTAAAGCGGCAGCGCCTTGCCGCGCAGCACGAGGCGGGCGTACTCGATCGCGCCGTTGTGCACCACGGCATCAGTAGGATCGACGAAGCGCTCGTACATCACCGTAAACTCATCGCCGACCCGGAGTTCGCGCTGTAAATCAACGTCGAAACTGTAGTGCCAGATCAGCTCGGCCAATACTCGCGGCGGGATGCCGGCGGCAGTGCCGTCGACAAATAAACTTGCCGTGATAGTCCCGTCAGCTCGCGCCAGTCGGCGCTTCAGTGGCCTAATGCGCTCGGTCGCGTGGAAGTTACCGTCGTCGCCGTTGCGGCGTGCTTCGACATCGCGGTCCCAGGCCAGCGGCAGGCGGAGCATGGTAAGCGCAAGCGGTGGAAATGCGTCCGCCACTGGCCCAGCAGATCCTGCCTCATCCGCGGCAAACGTCAGTTCGATCCGATCGCCGATATGGAGGTCGCGGCGCGGGTTGTAGACACCCTTCAGCGACATAATCGCCGCGTGCGCGTTACGCCGCTCTATGCCGGCGCCTACCAGCACACCCATCAAATTGTCACCGCGCTCGGCCACGACAATGCGGGTGACCGGCATGACCGGCACCGGTTTATGCTCGCCTTCCGGGCCCGCCAAGTGGTGGACTTCGGCTGTTGGGTTGTGCGGAGGCTCAAAATTGTTGATCGCTTTCGGCGTCGCCGGGGTGCGCAGGCCGTAATAGCCAGCGAGCGCCGCCGTGCCGAGCGCGACGAGAAAGGCGGCGGCAAGCAAGTACTTGCGATCGACGAGTGGTGGTGGCATTGGGTTTGCGGTGTTCTCTCGTAAATCCGTGCGGGTTGCCGAGTGTAGCGCACGACGGCTTTGTCAAGTTAGCTGGATTCACTCCGGAATCTCGGTAAATTGTCAATGGCTGCTTTACGCAATTTCAGTGGCGTAGCTTCATGGCGAAATACCGAAACAGTCTACAATCAGTTTACTTTACAACGCCTTGCGCAGGTTCGCGCTGGACTTTAGCTCCTTGGATTCCAACGATGCCAACAAGTAAGCTTGCCGATCGGCGTCGAATATGCACTCCAAATAACAGTCAGAGTTCGATGCCGGATATCAGCGTGTCGGCGTAGACCCCTTTTGTTCTGCCATCGAATCTACTCGTACCCGTGCATGCGAGGGCAATGGTCGGCATTGTCAGCGCCCGATTTTAGTTTCTGGGAGGGACAAGAGCCTAAGTCGTGATCACCGGCTGTCGCAAGACGGTCTTCAGTTTTTCAGGCGCGGTGCGGCGCGGATCAGAGAGATAGATTTCGTGGTGTTTGTTGATAAGCCTAAAGCCCTCGGACGCCGCGTAAGCGTGCATCGCCGCAATGACCGGTCCCTCCTCACTGTAAGGTCCGATGTGCATGACTTGAACAGCTCGCCCTTCCTCCAAGGTTTCGAGGCTCAGCCTGTCGTGAGCTGGAGTCTGCTTGTTCTTCTTGGTCAATTCGGCAAGCGCGTCGTCGAGATCGTCCAAGGCGATGTGCTCGGGCTGCATGATCATCATGGTCCACTTCCATTCGTCGCGGGCATTCTCGTGAAAAACACGCAGGTCGTCTGCCCACCACAACGCCTCCAGCGGTGGGACGACGAAGTCAGTGCGACTGGCGGACTTGAGCATGAACTTGAGGGTGTAGGCGGTGGAATACAGCGCGTCCAACGCTTCCTCAAACGTCTGGCTCTCCGGTGCTCCATCGCCGTCGATCATCAGATACTGCAGAGGCGGCACGTCGACCAGGTGCGGCGTCTTCCTTGGTGAGAACAGCGGCTTGAGTTCTTTCTTGAGGTCGATCTTGTTCGCGGCCATTCCTACTTGAGCACCTCCGAGCCGTCGCAAAGATTGAAGTTGCCGGTGTTAGAGATCATCCGGGGTTGAATCATCGGCGAGAAATTACCGAGGAGCGCATGTTTGTCCTGCGCAGCGAAACCGAGGGCAACGGCTGGACCATCGGCTCGCTCCACAATGTCCGGCGCCTCGCCACTGGGCAAATGTATTCGATGCTGGGCGATTCTTCTGCGCGCTTCGACCACGTCCGCGGGTGGCGCACAAGCTGGACCCGTACAGCGTGTGTCGCACAGCAGATCCGAGAGGCATTCCCGTGGGACACGCCGCCGCCGTACCTGATCCGCGACCGGGACGGCGCATACGGGCAATCGTTCCGCTCGACCGTGACGGCGATGGGCGTGGAAGAGGTCGTCACGGCGCCACGGAGCCCGTGGCAAAATCCGTATGTGGAACGCCTGATCGGCAGCGTGAGGCGCGAATGCCTGGACCATTCGATCATCCTCAACGAGCGGCATTTGCGGCGCATTCTTGGCCCATACCTCGACTATTATCACGGTTCAAGGACCCACCTGTCGATCGGCAAGGACACACCGGATGGTCGACCCGTTCAGCCGGCCGGGTCCGGAACGGTCGTTTCCTTGCCCAAGGTCGGCGGTCTGCATCATCGTTACGAACCCCTCGCGGCCTGACCACCCCCGCTCGGATTTGATCAATTCCTCTCTGTGGCGACGTGGACGCTGCCGACATCCGCATGCCCTTGCATAGGTTCGCTGGTACGAGCCGGTGGAATAAGCATCGTGACGACCGCGCCCATGGTCGATTACAAAATCCAATGGCTCAAAATGATGCCCGTGCCGGAGAGCCGAGCCGTCGTTGGGAGGCACGATGGAATAAATGGAAGGGACAACCAGATCAAATCGACAACTGTCTGGGTGGATTCTTCCTCCACTGGTGTTACGCGCCGTCGGGGCACACTGAGAAGTCCGGGTTTGACCGGCTCGGCGAAGGGCCGTGTCATCGAAAGGGGTCGGACTTGGATCCTATAACCGCGGAGAAATGACATGTGCAAAGCGAATTGATCCTTCCCTTGACTAACCATTTCCCATGTGAATGGTTGTGGATCGAGGCATGGGAAGCGGCGAAGTCATGCAGCCATGCACGCTCACCATTCTGCCGGTTTCGAGATCCTAGTGCCCGACAGTGTGTCCGGAAACTGTGCTGCCTTGAGTTGCGCAGTTCTAACATGCCGAACGTAGCTCGCCGCTTGCCTCAGCTTCGGAGCGACCTGCCAGCGTCCCGGACATACAATGAAGACCGGCTTGGCCCGTTCAGCGGTCACCATGCGGATCGGCGTTACGAGATCGGTGTCGTTCGATATCACGACGGCAGCGTCGAACAGCTCTTTCCATGCGTCATTCAGGAGATGGGCCGCAAGATTTACGTCGGAGCCTTTTTCTTCCATCGCATGGAATTCGGCGATGAGCGCATCGGGCAGTGGGGCGGTCGCCTTGCGGCGCTTCTTGCTGCGCGCGCTGCGCTGTGGATAGCTGCCCACGGGTACCGTTTGGCGGTTCAGGCCCGCCACCGGGTGATTGCCTGCGGGCAGTGTTACGGGCTGCGGCGCATCAATCCGTCTGTCGGCTACCGGCAGGTTGACGAGTGGCCGCCAGACGGTCTTGGCCAGAAAGCTCCCGAAATGCACCTCGACTTCCGCGAGCGTCCTCAGTGCGCTCAGATACGTGTGCTGGCGGGCTGGCGCACCGGGGTCCGGAATCCCGGAGACATGGGCGGTGAAATACAGCAGCTTGTCGACTGTGCATCCCTGAGGAAGCAGCAGCCTGCTCAGCTGAACTGGATCGAGCCATTTGAACTGGGTCCCCTTGACCGCTCCGTAATACAGGTTGAAGCCGTCGACATAGACTCGAGTTCTCACTTGCGCCCCCACATAAAAAGCAAGGGCCACTCCGGGGAGCAGCCCTTGAGCCGACAGCACGCTGCCGGCGGGTAACTGAATACAAGTTAGTTGCATCCGAGCAGTACTTCAAGAGGTTCCCGAAAACCATCGGTGGGTCGATCCTCGGGATCCTCAGCGCATTATCCAGGTCGGCTTGCCCTCTGCACGACGCGGGCGAACATTGCCACGGGACCATGTCGCGGTGCAGTCCCTTCGATACGCTCGCCGGTGACGGCCCAGAGCTGGGCGCGGAGATGCGGCGCAACGAAGGTCGCCTTCTTCTTCCCGCCGATTTCACCGGCTACACTCGCACCAGTCCGCTGGGCCCATTGCAACGCCCAACTTTGACCACGCAGACTCTAATGATATCAAAAGGTAGTACACTGATCGGCGCTAAATTCACACGCTGAATAACACCAATCCACCGTGATAGGGTTTCCTACCGAAATCTCTCGTGCCCTTACCCCACAGACGGTTAGTGCCGCAGTTTTTGGGGCCTCAATCGTGTGCGATGACCGAATTCTCCACTATTTTTCAAAGGCTTGCCAAAAACTTCACCGCCGTGTTGCAAGGGTGTTACATCGACGGTAGGGAATATAATAGGGGATTTCGGGGGTGCTTGTAACGTGCTGTAAAGATTTGGTTTTTAGCTGCGGCAGATCGGTTCTCCGATCCGGTCCTCAGATAACTTCATTCGAGGCACTCCTGTCATACACAGTTTGAAGTGGCCCCGTGAATGAGGCCGAGAAACCATGAGCAACTTAACATATGTAGGTTATCACGCAAGTGGCCTTGTGCAAAACCTTACGTCCACTAAATCGCGGTCCACCACCTTGACGCCTGTAGCAAAAATATTCAGGCTATTTAATATGAACTCGCATGTTCAATGGACACCGAAGGCGTGCATATAGCCAGATTGATTCCCGGTCAACAGAAAATGTCAAAATAATGGCACCTATTCCCAAGTGCTGCCCGACCTGCGTGCGCGGCCGGATCCCCACCTTGTGGTATGTGTTGCTTTCAGCCGCCGGCCGCCGGGAAGGCCCCGATCGGCCAGGATTGACGGCTTTGATATTCCTGCCGGCCAGACCAATGCCGGGGCCGACGACGACGGTAAGGCGCAGGGCAACGGCAAACCGGCCTCCTATATTTTGTGTGTGGAGGCGCTCGCTCGCGCGCACGTTGCCGGCACGTCGGCAGGTTCGTCAGTATTGCGTATATATAAGTGTGTGCCGAGTCGCGCGACTGCCTAGCGCGAACATATGGCCTGATCCAACAACACGACATCGCCAAGACCTCGCAGCGACGACCATACGCGTCGGTGCTCAGGAAGCATCCGGCATCAGGGTTGCGGGCAATATATCCGCCCCGATGCTGGCAGCGACCCTGGCCGCCGATACATGTATGGAGTCGCGGGCGAGATGGGCGTAGCGAGCCGTCGTCTGGATTTTGGTATGCCCAAGCAGTTTGCCGATCATGGGCAGGCTCTCGCCAAGCGCCAGGGCGCGGGAAGCGAACGAATGACGGAGGTCATGAAGCCTGACGTCCTCAAGCCCGGCGCGCGATCTTAGGCGATACCAGTGGCTGTTGAAGTCCGACAGGCGGGCGCCCGGTCTGCGGCCCGCAATGACCCAGGGGTTGCCGGCGGCACGCGGTAGACCCGCGAGAACCCTCACCGCCGCCGGCGACAATGGAACCGCCCGCGGGCCAGTCTTGCTGTCACGAAGCCGCAGCTCGTTCACGTCCAGGTGCACATCCTCCCATCGCAAGCTCAGAATCTCGTTGCGCCGGCACCCGGTCAGCATCAGCAGGCGGATCGCCGCAGCGGCGCGCACCGGCACCCGGCCCGTGGCCTCCAGCGCGCCCAGCACCCGGCCAAGCCGGCGGAACTCTTCTTCCGTCAGAAACCGCTCGCGCTTGCGCTGTCTGTACTTGACCACGAACCGGCAGGGATTGCCGCCTTCCGGAACCAGACCCCAGATCTCGGCCTGGTTGAGTATCCGCGACAGCGTGACAATCACCTGGTTCGCCATGGCCGGGACATGGCGCAGCCTGTAATGCAAATCAGTCACCTGCTCGCGCCCGATCGCAGCAACGGGCAGCTTGCCGAACCCGGGCAGGATGTGCTTGCGCACCACACGGCGGTGCAACTTCGCCGTGCCCGGTTTGCAGCGCACCGCCACATGCTCGCGAAAATACCGCTCCGCGAGATCGGCCACCGTGGGTCCAGTTGCCTCGCGCGCCATGGGTGCTGCGAGGGGTGCTTCTCCCGCCTTGATGCGGGCGATGATCAACCCAGCCCGGCGCCGCGCCCGGTCGGCGGAGATGACCCCATGGCGGCCAACCGTAACCCGTTTCAGCCCGCCAGGCCCCCGGCTCTGGACCATGTAAACCTTGGTCCCGCCAGGATAGACCCGTATCCCGAAGCCCGTCAGTTCGTTGTCCCAATACACCGTATCCTTCTCGGCCCGGAGCGCCTCGACCGTGCGCCTTGAGATCGACCTGTATTGCAGCTTCGCCATCCCTCGGTTCCTGTTATCTCCGGTTTCCTGTGTCCGTCCTTAACCGGCCATCGCAAACGGCAATTTACGCAGCGGTCTCCTGCGGCATGATGTCGGCCTCGATGCTGCCGCCGACCCTGGCCGCAGAGATCTTCTCCGTGTCGCGCGCCAGATGGGCATAACGCGCGGTGCTTCCGATATCCGCATGACCGAGCAGCCGGCCGATCATCGTCAGGCTCTCGCCCAGGGCCAGTGCCCGGCTGGCGTAGGAATGGCGCAAGTCATGAATCCGCACATCCTCAAGCTCGGCCAGCTCCCGCACGCGATACCAGTAGACGGAGAGATACGACAGGTGGCCCGCCGGCCTGTCCCAGGCGATCACCCAGGGATTAACACGGGCGATCCCCGCCAGAACCGCCGCTGCCGTGGGTGTCAGCGGCACCATGCGCGCGCCCGTCTTGCCGTCGCGCAGCCGCAGCTCTCCCGCCGTGTGGTCCACGTCGTCCCAACGCAGGGTCAGGATCTCATTGAGCCGGCAGCCGGTCAGCATCAGCAGGCGGAGTGCGGCGGCTGCAGGCGCCGGCACTCGGCCCTCAGCCTCCAGCGCGGCCAGCTCCCGGCCAAGCCGGCGGTACTCCTCTTCCGTCAGGAACCGCTCGCGCTTGCGCCGCTTGTACCTGACCACGTGTCGGCAGGGGTTGCCTCCCGCCGCAACCAGACCCCAGGCCTCGGCCAGGACAAACATCTTGGAGAGGATCATCAGCACCCGGTTCGCCGCGCGGGGCGTGTTGCGAAGCTCGTAATGCAGTGCCGCGATCTGTTCCCGCCCGACCTCTTGGAGAGCCATCGCTCCCAGCGCCGGCAGGATATGGTTGTCGAGCGACCCCCGATAGACCCCCGCGGTATGCGCATTGCAATTGACGGCAACATGCGCGTGCATGTAGCGCTCCGCCAGATCGGCCAAGGTGATCGCGGGCGCGGGCACCGGATCCTTGCCCTGCTTGATGCGGTCGATAACTCCGGCCGCCTTCTTGCGCGCCTGGTCGGCGGCAAGTTCGCCGTGCCGGCCGAGCGTCACCCGCTTGGGGCCGCCTGGCCCCCGACTCTGGACGACGTAGATCTTCCGCCCGGAGGGATAGACCCGTACCCCGAAGCCGGGCAAATCATGATCCCAGAAGACGTCGTCTTTGCCCTCAACAGAGAGCAAGTCGACGGTGCGTTTGGAAATCGTCAGATCGTTTCGTTTGGGCATGGCCACACTCGACTGATTTGCGCCTCTAAATCCGTAATCATACCGACATCAACTGACATCAAACCAGGGCGCATTGGAGCGCACTCGCGGTGGGGTGTCAATGGCCACAGAGCAGCATTTTCGGAACATAACCAATTGAAAATAAGCCATTTATCATACTACAGCGCATTGGAGCGTACGTATGTCGTACAAGCGGAACTCAGACCAAATATTTGAGGAGTCCCTCGAGATGAAGTTCCACAAGAATAAATTCTTGACGACAATTGCTGCAGCAGCGCTCGCGCTTGCTGTGGGTGCCTGCAGTTCCAATGGCGATGACGACGAAATATCGATGCTCCAGACTGACCTGGATGCCGCAACCGCCAAGGCGGCTGGTCTCCAGGAAGACCTGGATGAAGCCAATGCCGCTCTGATGACCGCAAACGGCATGGTGACGGACCTCCAGGGGCAGTTGGACACGGCCAATGCCGGTTTGATGACCGCAAACGGCACGGTGACGGACCTCCAAGGTCAATTGGACACGGCCAATGCCGATTTGGTGACCGCAAACGACAATGCGGCAGCCATCCAAGGGATGTTGGATACAGCCAATGCCGATGTGACCAGGCTCATGGGTGAGTTGACCGACGCTGGCAACAATGCGGCTGCCATCCAAGGGATGTTGGACACGGCCAATGCCGATGTGACCAGGCTCACGGGTGAGCTGACCACGGCCACCGACAATGCGGGTGCCATCCAGGGGATGTTGGATACGGCCAATGCCGATGTGACCAGGCTCACGGGTGAGTTGGCTGACGCCACCGATAATGCGGATGCCATCCAAGGGATGTTGGACACGGCCAATGCCGATGTGACCAGGCTCACGGGTGAGTTGGCTGACGCCAGTACGCGTGCGGATACTGCTGAGGGTGAAGTGACCAGGCTTACGGGTGAGTTGGCTGACGCCAACACGCGTGCGGACACTGCTGAGGGTGAAGTGGAGAGGCTCACGGGCGAGTTGGAGACAGCTAATGCTGAACTTGCAAAAATTAGACTGGATGCCGCCGATGCTCTCACCAAGGCAGCGAGGGACGAAAGGATCGCCAGAGAGGCAGGTGTAAATACGGCGATCCGTGCCAACAGGGTTGGGACCACTGGCACGGCGTTCCCCACTGGCATTACCGAACAGGCGGTGAAGCGCGATGCGGCCGGTAAGGTTACGGTAGATGTGAACGGTGCTACCGCTGACGATTATGCGGGTGGCGAGACCACTGCCGGTAGCGGCGACTGGAACAGCGTCACGCTGACGAAGACCGACGTTGTTACCGAGGCTGAGGACACTGTGGTGTTCTATACTGACATTGAGGCGCCTTCGGACAAGCTGCTCACGGCACAATATACCCAGGATCAACTGGACGATGCCCTAGACACAACGACTGTCAGCAAGGCGGCATCTTCCGGCTTCCCCTCAGAGCCTGGCACAACTTGGGTATATACAGGGGCAGACGATGAGCGTGCAAAGACTGTCACCGGCACCTTTGACGGCGTACCGGGTCAATTCACGTGCTCAGTGGAGGCTGATTGCTCGGTGGCGACCAATAGCGATGGTGAGTTGATGGAATCCGATAATTGGCGGTTCACGCCCGATTCGCCGAACACGGCCACGGTCAAGGATCCAGATGTAGCTTATGCTTACTTCGGTTGGTGGCTGAATAAGCCGAAGGCCAACGACGGCATGCATGATGTCGAGGTCTTCGCGGGTGGGACAACGGATCATGAGGCTGATGTCACCAACGAGATCGTAGGCAATGCGACATATTCGGGTCCGGCAGCCGGCAAGTATGTGACGAAGACCTTCTCAGCCGGCGTGCATTCCGACTCCGGCGTTGGTCACTTCACCGCAACCGCCAACCTGACGGCCAAGTTCGGTGCGGCTGACGCGGCCGGCACCATTGGGGGATCGGTTACAGGCTTCGTGCTAGATGACGTAACAACCGCCCCTTGGAAGGTAATATTGGAGGATGCGACTCTTAGCACCAACACGGCGACCTTCGATGGCACGAGTGAGGTTGACTTCGGCGGTGGTCCCACGAGTAGTGACGCCGGGACGTGGCAAGGCTCGTTCTATGACGATGCTGATGCTACCGATAATACCAATGCACCAGGTACGGTTGCGGGTACGTTCGATGCCGTAACCGACAATGCCAATGTAATTGGCGGGTTTGGTGCAACCAAGCAGTAGACATCTTGCATGGATCGGGATCTCCCCGTGAGATCCTGATCCCTCAGATCCAAATTTCTGGATGGGGGTGGCAGGTTCTGCCACCCTCTTTTTTTGCAAACACGCACCTGGGCAGCACACGATGACAATCAGGACTTTCCTTCGCGCCCTTGTGACTGGTGCCTTCCTCCTGCTCGCCGCGCCGATGTCGAGTGCCGCCGTCAAGCCGCCTTCACCCGCCCCCGCCGCCGATATTTCAGGCGCCCAGGCACTAGTGAAGGCCGGCAAGTTCAAGAAGGCACTGACTGTTCTGCGGGCGGTGGCCCGGGGCCGCGCGGTCGAGGCGAACGTGCTCTTCCTCATCGGCCTGGCAGCGACCGGCGCATCGCAGCAGCCCGATCTTGCGGACGACGAGCGGGAGGCACTCTTGGACGAAGCCATAGCCGCGCTCCGCACCATGCTGATCGCCCGCCCCGGTCTGGTGCGGGTACGCCTGGAACTGGCGCGGGCGTTCTTTCTCAAGGGCGAGGACAGCCTGGCACGCGGCCACTTCGAGCGCGTGCTGGCGGGCAAACCAGTGGCGCCGGTAGTGGCCAACGTGCAACGGTTCCTGGCCGAGATCCGGGCGCGCCGGCGTTGGACGATGTATCTGGGCGCCGCAATGTCCCCGGACAGTAACATCGGCGGGGCCTCGGACGAGCAGATCATCTATATCAACGACCTGCCCTTCCGCCGCGACGCGGAGGAGCTGACGACATCGGGCATCGGCGTCTCGGTCTGGACGGGGGGTGAGTATCAATTCCCCCTTGGGGACCGGCTGCGGCTGCGGTTGGGCGGCGATCTATCGCGGCAGGAGTATGGGGGAAGCAAGTTCGATCAGACCTCTGTGTCGGTTCATGCAGGTCCACGCTGGCTGGTGGACAAGGATACCGAGGTGAGCCTGGTCGGCAACGCCCGCCGCCGCTGGACCGGCACTGCTCCCTCCAACGACGATCTTGGGGCCCGGGTCGAAGCCAGACATCGGCTGACCCCGCGGATCAGGGTAAACGGGCGAGCCTCCTGGTACCGCCGTGACAACCGGACAAAGGATTTCCTGGACGGGCCGATCGTGGATGTCACGCTGGGCGGGTCCTGGGTGATCCTGCCGATCCTGCGGGCCGACGGGGCGGCCGGATATGCCAGCGAACGGCCAAAGTCGGTGAAATGGCGCAATGCCAGCCGCTGGCTGCGTCTTGGCGCCTCGGTTGCCCTGCCGCTGGGCTTCAACGTGGGCGGCAGCGGCGAACTGCGCTGGACGGACTACGAGGGCAACTGGTTCCCCTTTACGCCCGACGGCGCGCCGCGGGAGGACCGGACCCGTATCCTGCGGGCCACGGTTCACAACCGGGCCTTCACCCTGTATGGCTTCAGCCCGCAACTGGTGGTGACCAACGAGGCGCGGGATACCAACGCGCAGCTCTACGACTACAAACGCACCCGGGCCGAACTGCGCGCCGTGCGGCAGTTCTAGGGACCGCGGTGGTCATGGCACCTGGGCCTCGGCCCGCCCTCTCTGTTCTGTGGCCGGGTGCCGGCACCGCCGGCGAGCTGGCCTGGGGCGCAGTTGATCGTCAACCTGAACCCGTTTCAGCTCCTCTACGGCGTGCCCGGTTCGCTGGGCGCCCGCGTGATGACGCCGGGCTCGGCCGAAGTGATCGCCTCGATGGATCTGGCCTCACACCTGGTCGAGGCCAGCTCCGGCGCGGAGCGGGTCCTAATCAACGGCGAGACCAACAGGCAGGGGCTTGCCCTGCGACACGGCTTCGGGGAGGGCTGGGAGTATCTGTTCGAGGTCTCCGCCCTCTCCCACCACGCGGGCAGGTTGGACGGCTTCATCGAGACCTGGCATGACGTCTTCCACCTGCCCCAGGGCGACAGGGACCGCACGCCGCGCGACCGCCTGGCGTTGGTCTACGCCAACGGCGGGAGAACCTACTACGATATCGGCAAAAGTGTTTCTTCGTTGGGGGATATCAGCCTCGGGGTTGGCTATGCGGTGCCGCATTGGCCGTTTTCGAACGACGGGCTTGCGATCCGGGGCAGTGTCAAGCTACCGACCGGCGATGAGAGTGCGCTGGCGGGCTCCGGGGGGTATTCGGCCTCGCTCTGGGCGGAGACCTCGGGCGTGCTGCCGGGATCGACCGACTCGCGGAGCTGATTATACAGCGCGAGCCTGGGCGCGCTTGCCGGTGAGGCGCCGAGCGGTCTTTCGGACCTTGGCGGCCGGTTTATTGCCGTCGGACACCTTGGCGTGACCTGGCGGCCGCTCAACCATCTGAGCCTGACGGTGCAGCTCGATGCCCATTCCTCGCCCTACGGCGCATCGGATGTGGCGACGCTTGGGATCGCGGTCACCGAAGATAACGGCCTGCACCGCGGCGCGTCCGATATCGGCCTGCATGCCGCGATCCGCTGGCGACCGTAGTGCCCCGAATGGCGTCCAGCCAACCGGCCCGAAATCGTGCAAGGACATGATTATGAGATTACAATAGATAGAGGCGATGTCTCTGACCATTCGCCAGCACTGTAGCTCGACAAGAGGAGCCCCCGAGCGATGACCAAGCGAAGATACTACCTGCCGATCCTTGCCGCCATGATTGGCCTCATCACCTCAGGCTGTGGCGGCGGTGGTAGCGACGATTACACGATCACCGTGACGGTTAGCGGCCGGTCGGCCAGCGAGAGAGCTCTCGGCATCGCTTCGGCAATAGCGCCCCTGCCTCCAGGTGCGGTGGCGCCAACACTCCGGCAAATCGCGCCCGCTGTGGAACGCACGGTGGCCGGCGGGGTCAGTGTTACGGTGACGGCAGATCCCGTTGGTCCCGATTACGAATTCCTGGACAGCACGCAGCTCGACGAAGTCTGGAGCCGGGCTCGATTGCGGGGCAGCGAGACGGGATTGACGGAGCATATAACTCTCTACACGGACATCGAGAGCCCGAGGAGACCGTTCGTCAGCGTATATACCCTTGACGAGGACAATGCCCTGGCTGTCGACTTTGCAACCCACTCGATGCGCGTGCGGTCATCCGATTTTCCGTCCCCCGACTTCGACCGGAAATACACGACCGAGGAAGACCTTTCATTCCAAGGCACGTTCCACGGGGTGGCGGGCACCTATGAATGTATGCCATCGCCCTGCATGGTCAGCACTGCCAACGACGGCATGATATCCTCGACCGGCGGCACCTGGACCTTCACGCCCGATTCCGATTTGGTCGACGAGATAATGATCGATCTGCCGGATGCGGACCATCTGTATTTCGGGTGGTGGCTGAAGGAGCCGGACGATGCGGAAGACACCTATGCGTTCAAGACGTTTTCGGGCGGCACGGTTCCGTTCGCGGTGGGCAACAAGTTCACATCTGGCGCCGACGGGCTGATTGGCACGGCGTCGTATCGAGGCCGGGCGGCGGGTCAGTATGTGACGAAGGATTTCAGCGGTGGGGTGCTGAGCGGCGGCAGGGCGGGCGTGTTCACCGCGACGGCCTTGCTGACGGCGAATTTCGGAGGTGACGATATTGCCCTGAACGACCAGTTCAACATCCGTGGAAGCGTGACGGAGTTCAGGGACGTGGAGAGGAACAGGGCACTCGAGGGGTGGAGTGTCACGCTGAACAAAGTCGATCTTGCACCGGGCAGCGCATCCTTCGGCGGAACTGCTGGCGACACCACCACCGCGACGCTTGGCGGCGTCACCGGCACGGGGACCTGGGAGGGCGCTTTCTTCGGTAACGCGAGGGCCGATGGCAAGCCCGGCGCTGTTGCCGGTGTGTTCGACGCTCATCTACCCGCCGCGCATATTGCCGGCGGCTTCGGGGCCACCAACATGGCCGCGGATGAATAAAGAGTTCGAGGGTGGCAGGTTCGCTGAATTCCGTCGTGCGATGAACGACGGCTACCGCGATCTCGTCGCCGGTCAGGCCTGACTAGATGCGCATGCTCCAATAGCGGCCTTTGCTCTGCTGCTGCCTTTCGGTCTTGCGCTCGGCACGCTGCTGCCGCAACTCCCGGAGCTTCTCCGGATCGTCGAGCAGACGGGCGACGCGCTCCTCGCAAATTCGGATGTCCTCGCCCTCGCGTTGCCCTGCAAGGCTCGCCGCGAGGTGCCGGTCGTCGTCTTCAAGCACATCGCGCACCTGCGCCAGCGTTGAGACGAGGCTCTCTTGCGCGTATGCAATGTAATCGAGGTGGATGCCGTAATTCCCCGGGTCGTCCATGAGTTCCTCGCAGCGGCCCACCGCATAGTCAGTTAAGTCCCGCCATGTGTCGTAGTGTCCAAGGTCCGGAACCGCCACGCCCCGCTCGGCCGCAGCGGCCACCAGCGGCTCGCGGCGGTCCATTTGGCCCGCCATGTGTTCGCGGCAATCGTCGAAGTAGTTGCGGTTTGACACGACCTTGCGGAGCTGAGCGAGCACCGTGCTGATCTCCGATTCAACGCCGCGATCCAGGAGCATGTTCTGGGAGACCTTGTCCAGCTCCTTGTTCAGACGCTCGTAGTCTTCCGTGTAGATGACATGGACACCCTCTTCCGCGGCACGATCCACCTGGCGGTTCCAGTCCCACTTCAGTTTCCCCGCGCGCTCCAGGGCCTGCCGCGCGAAGGTCGCATCCCGCAGCCGATTTTTATAGTCCTGCCCGCCGACGAAGTAGCCGATGGCGCGGCCGAGCCCGGAGAGTGCCGCCTGCACAGGCGCGGCGCCACTGGACATGGCCCGTGCCGTATCTGGCGCAGCGCCGTCATCCGATGCAAACCTGGGACCAACCCAGTGACGGTTTCGTTGGCGCCGCAGCTCGCGCGCCTGCCGTTCGGCCAACTCCCTGTCATCAACGCCGATCACCTCGTGAAGCGACGTGAGCGCCTTTGTCATGAGCGTCCTGGCCGTGACGAGCCTCTCAAGATGGGTGCCATAGGTTCCCTTGCTGGAGAGGATGGCCTCACCCGCCGCCATGAGGCGCTCGGCCTCCTGCCGCCAGTCCGGGTAGGCCGAGACCCCGGTCAGTTCGTATTCCTGCACCGCAGCAACGTCACGGAGAGCGGCGCGCCCACCCATGTGCCGTTCCACTTCGCCTGGATACTCCAGGATATGTTTGCGGGTCGAGAGATAGTGCTGGTGGTTTTCAAGGACCTGGATCAAGGGCGCCCGTGATTTGATCGGGATATCCGGGGTCTCCGCAATAGTTTGGACGCGCACGACGATGTCCATGTAGCCCTTGGCGTAGAATAATGGGATACCGGCTTGCCGGGCGTCTTCGATGAGGCTGTTCCAGTCCTGCCGCAGGGCTTCGTAGGCCGGCGTTGCGGGCTCCGGTTGTTCGACTGTTTCCTGCGTATCCACAGGTTCGCTGTGCGGTTCCGGTGTCTTGACTTCAGAGGCATATTCGCCGTCCTCCCGGATGACTTGGCGCAGCCGTGATAGCTCCCGTTCCACCCGCGCGTGACCGGTTTTCATATTGTCGAGATGGACGCCATACGTCTCGCCGTCGCCAAGGATGGTCTTGGCCGTTGCCGTCAGGCGGTCTGCTTCCTGTTTCCAGCCCAGGTGATCCGATACCTGAACGATCCGAACGCCGAGGCCATTGGCGAAGTGCTGAAGCGAAGCATGCGTGTCCATGTGCCGTTCGACGGCATCAAGGTAATCCTCCACGTATTTCCGCGCTGAGAGATCCCGTTGGTGAATTTCGAGCGCCTCGACGAACGGCGCCCTTGTTTCGGCCGGGATTTGCCCGTTCTCCGCCAGCGCCTGAATACGTGGGATCATGCCTATGTAGCCCTTGGCGTAGAACAACGGCTCGCCGGTCTGCCGGACCCGTTCGGTGAGCTCGTTCCAGTCCCGCCGCAAGGCTTCGTAAGGCGTGAGCCAGTCCGGCCTGGGGGAATCTTGGTCCGGCGGCACGTCCTCCTGCGCGGCCGCGGCAAGTGCCCAAGGATAATCTTCGGCTTCGACCGGCGGAATGTCGTCGGCGAACTGGGCCGGCGTTGCGTCACGTTCGGGAAACAGCATCCCGGTCGAGTCCGGCGTCACCGTATCGGAACGCCTGGGTGCCTCCGCACGACCGCCCTCCAGCGCCAGCTCCCCTTGCCGCAATCCGGGTGTCGGTTGTCGTTCCTCCTGTTCCGCCTCGCGCTTGATCCGATGCACGTGCCGCATCGTGGCCGCGCGCTTATGGCGTTGCGCGCGGGCATGTAAGTCCTGGAACTCGTCGAGATCCTTGCGGGCGATACCGCCGCGATCCGCCAGCAGGGGCGCGAATTCATCCGGTCGGGCGCGGAAGGTCTCGGCCTGTTTCAGCAATACCCCATGGCGAGTGAGCGTCTCCCGGAACGTACCGCTGAGCGCCACGGTATCACCTTCAATGCGGGTCCGTTCACGTAGATCGTCGTATGCTGCCAGAACTTGCTCGCGGCCGTCAGCGAAGGCGGCAACCGTCTGGGCGTGACGCCAGCCGAAGGCAGTGCGCCGGACATCCCGCGCGATGCGAACCAGTGCGTTGTCGTTTGCCGCCGCACGGATATCCTCGTCCTGGACTTCACCGGGGGACCGGCTGAGCTATTGTCAAAAGTTGGTGACGGTGGTTTTCAGGCGGCGCGTTCGATCAGCTTTTCTCCGTCCTTGAATTTGACGCCCTCGACGATCTCGGCGAGGCGGTGAGATCCGTCGAGACGCCGCCATTTCCTGGCTGCCGACTGGCACAACTTGAAGACCATGGTGAGCGCCGTGGTCCGGCTGAGGCAGCCCTTGGTCTTGATGGTCCTCAGGCGGACGGTTGCGAAGGTGCTTTCTATGGGATTGGTCGTGCGCAGGTGCTTCCAGTGCTCGGCCGGAAAGTCGTAGAAGGTGAGCAGCCCCGCGCGGTCCTTGGCCAGGCAGGCCGTGGCCTTGTCGTACTTGGCGCCGTAGGCCTCCAAGAAGAAGTCGAACGCCTTCTCGGCCCGATCCTTGGTCTCGGCCATCCAGATGTCCTGCAGGTGCCCCTTGGCCTTGGCTTGGAGGGACTTGGGCAACTTGTTCAGAACGTTGCCGGTCTTGTGCAGCCAGCAGCGCTGTTCGCGCGTCGTGCCGTGGCTCTCGCGCAAGGCCTTCCAGAAGCCGAGCGCTCCGTCTCCGACGGCCAGCTCGGGCGCCACCTCGAGGCCGCGCCGCTTGAGATCGAGCAGCAGCTCGCGCCACGACTGGGCGCTCTCGCGATAGCCGTCGGCGATTGCCAGCAGTTCCTTGCGGCCCCACTGGTCGGCGCCGATGATGACCAGGATGCATTGCTTGTCGTGCTCCATCCGGGGCTGGAAATAGATCCCGTCGGCCCAGAAATAGAGAGAGCGCCGGGCCGAGAGGTCGCGCTTTTCCCAGCGCGCCAGCTCGCCTCGCCAGACATCCTTCAAGCGCGTGATCGTCGAGGCCGAGAGCCCTGGCGCGTCCGGCCCCAGAAGAGCGGCCAGGGCCTCGGTGAAGTCGCCCGTCGAGATGCCCTTCAGGTAGAGCCAGGGCAAGAGCTCCTCGATCGACTTGGCCCGCCTGAGGTAGGGCGGCAGGATCGCCGAGGTGAAACGGATCTTGCCGGCCTCTCCCGCACCCCCGCGGTCGCGCACCCTGGGGCAGCGCACCGCGACCGGCCCGATGCCGGTTTGAACCCGGCGCTCGCGATGATGACCGTGGCGAACGACACGGCGCCGGCCCGCATCGTCCTCCAGATCGCCGTGCGCCGCGATGAAGGCCGTGACCTCCATCTCAACGGCTTGCGCCAAGAGACGCTGCGCTCCCGAGCGCAACACCGACGTCAAGGGATCCTCCGAAAATGACCCTGGATGGCGAAGCTCAACAACTCTATCCTCACTCATGGCGTATCCTTTCCTTATGGGAATCGGCGACTCGGCATCGCCAGGATACGCCGCCTTCAATTCATCGCGTCACCAACTTTCGGGTATAGCTCGGACCGGCTCCTTTCATCTGTGACATTCTCTCGACGCTCTTCCCATACGCCATCGGCCATGTAGTCGAGTGCTGCCTCCTTGGGTTGCGAACGCGACCAGCGTTCGGCCAGATACGCCCGGATCTCGGTATCAGTCACCGCTGCTTCCCGGTCGTTGTCCGCCCGCTTGTCGGCAATGTCGAGGGCGAGCGGCGCCCGGTTGACGTAGATGTCGAGCCTCTCGCGATGGCGCGTCGCGGCGGGATAGATCGTCTCCCGCGAGGGCCTTGCATCCGCCAGCAGGAAGGTCCGGTCCACGGTCAAGCCCTGAGCCGAGGTGATGGTCATCGCATAGCCATGATCGAGACGGATATTGCCGTACCAGTCGCGGATTTCGTCGTGGTGGAATCTGACCTCACGGCCATCCCCGGTGCGCACCGATATCAGGACACTCGGTTCCGTACCGGCCTCACTCCTTTTAACCTTGAAATCCTCCACCGTTACCACAGTGCCGTTGAACAGCTGCTTCTCCCAGTGAGTGGCACCGATGCGCAACCGGTCGCCGCGCGCAATTTCCAGCGGCGACGCCGCCCGTTCGTCTTCCGTGCCCCTGCTGACCATCACCGTCACCCGGTCCGCATCGGCCCGATCCCTATCGGCCTGCTCTCCATCCGGCAACGCACCGAAACGGCATTCCCGCATCAGGTGGGACAGCGCTCGCGCTTCGGCTCGCGTGCGCGCCAGCACCACGCTGGATTTATCCGGGTTCGCTCGCTGGTAGCGGTCCCAGTCGTCGACCAGGCCGGTCAACGTCTTTGCTTCGTCATAGCCGATATGGAACCGCCCACGCAGGTGGAGCGCTGCAATGGTTGAGGCCGCATCGCCGTCGCGCAGCGCCTCGGAGGCAGCGACCTGCCACGGCGTAAATGCCAATCTTCCCTTCATGTTCTCGTAGTAGGTAAGAATGCGGGTGCGCCTCTCCTCTGCCATCGAATTCGCCAGGAGCCGCGCCGTCTTGGGTGTTTCACCCTGGATATGGGTCAGGATATCCTCCAGGTCCGCCCTCTGGCGCCGTATGCGGTCCACCCGGACACTGCCAACCGCATCGCGGATCAGCCTCAGCCCGGGTCCTGCCTCCACCGGTTGTTGCTGCTGTGTGTCGCCCGCGAAGACGATCTTCGCCCCATGGCGTTCGGAGAGTTGGAGAATGTGATGCGCCTGGCGGGTCGACAGCATCCCCGCTTCATCGACGATAATGGTGGTATCCTTGGTAATCTCTATACCGCCCCGCGCGGCGAGGCGCAGCAGCTTGTCGACACAGAACGGTCGCGCATCGACATCGTTACCAAGCGTGACTGCCGTGCGCCAAGCCACGGCGGTGGCGATGATGTCGCTCCCATGTTCACGGTAGAGATCGGCGATAGGACGCAGTGTCGTGGTCTTGCCCGAGCCTGCCGCTCCCTCGATGATGGCGACCCGGCCCTCCGAAGAGGTGACCGTCCGGATCGCTGCGATCTGTTCCTCGCTCAGCGGATAGCCCGCCATCAGCAGCCCCGCCACCTTTGCGCCGACGGCCTGCGCGGGCAAGGAATGACCCGTACCGGCGGCCATGCCTGCCGCCATGTCCCTGACTTCCTGCTCCATCTGCAGAGTGTGATGAGTCGAATAGAGTCTCGTGTGCGCCATGTCGGCCCGACCTTCGGCCGACCGTGGCGGTCGGGTCAGGCCCACCACCTCCGGACTTAGAAGCACACGCTCTATGCTGGTTACCACCGCGTCGTGGTTCAACAACCCGGCGGTGACATTGCCGACCCGTTCGACGATATCCGGCAAGCGGAAGACCGCTTCCTCCCGCGTAAGGCGCTCCGGCAGGCCTTCCAGCACCTCTGTCAGCGCCCGGACCTGTTCCTGGGTAATCTCTTCAACCGTGCCCAATAGCGAGACGATCAGCGCCTCGCGTTCGACAAACTCCTCCGCCTCGGAGCGCCACCGCGTGTGCCGGATCTCCGAGTCGTTGTCGGGCGACTTGCCGGCCCGCGTGATCTTGTTCGCCGCCGCCGCCCGCGGTGCGTTGCCCTCCACCGTAAAACCCATCTCCCGGGCCGCCTCGACAATCTGACCCCGGCGCTTCGACCAGTGCGCGATCAACGCTGCCTGTTGTTCCCCGGCGGTTCCTGCGGATGGGGAAAACCCAGAGATACGGGTGAACTCCCCATCCTTGCCGTATTGCTCCATGTTAACACCAAGCTGGCCCCGCAGGTTCCACGCTAGGGCATTGCGGTAGACCGCCCCCGCCGCCTTCATCCAGGCATAGACCGGGTGCTGGTGCAGCGCCCGGTACTTGCCGTCCCGGTGCGTTCGCGCGGCATTGAAGATCGTGCAATGGGTATGAAGCTGCGGGTCGTTCTCGCGGCTGGTGCCATGCTGGAACATCGCGCCCATGATGTCCGCCGCCACAACCCTGGTTCCGTCTCGCTCCTGAAGCCGCGTCCAGGCGCAATACCGCAACACCGTCTCTGCCAGTGCGGCACGGGCTGCGTCATTGTGCGCGCCCTCGATCTCCGAACGCAGGTCAGGATCGGCGATAGCCCACAAGGCGGAGACGCTCTTATCCGCGCTGAACGTCATGTCGAGACCGGGCGAGCGCTTCTCGCTTCCGGCATTGCGCGTCAGCCGCTCTCCGCCGTCGGGGGCGAAGCCATGATACAGCCGGTGGAAATCCCGGCAATCGACCCTGCCGCCGTCGGCAAGTCCGAACAGGCCGCGGGGGTTCCACCACACGCCCTCGGGTTCCTCGCCCGCCGTGTAGTACTCGTTGGGGTGACGGAAGGAGCGCTGGCTCTCCAGGTAATAGGCCGCCGAGGCCATTTGGGCCAGCGTCGCTACCATGTCAGCACTATCCTCATTTTGCCCGCCACCGGTTTCAACTCTCTACGTCTATCTTTCACCCTCATGCCAATATCGCCTTCGCAAGCACCCTGAGAGCGATATTCTCCGGGATCAGCCAATCGCCCAAGGCCAGTTTACGGCAGCGGTGTGCATTGCTTACTTCGCTATATAACGTTCCGTGAGAGGATATAGACTGCGAACGATGAGAACAAGATGAAAACATACCACGAACAAACGGGGGGTCTGGCCTTCGATCGAGAAGGCGACAGGGTTCAGGTCTAAAGGTCAGATGGCGGCATTGACCGAATGTCAGGCTAATCGCAGATCCGGACCTGAACATGGAGTCTGGAAGCACGGGGAGACAGGATTTGCTGGCGGGGCAAATCAAAGCGGCGGCTATCGACTTGGGGAAGATCGATGCCGCTTTGGCGAAACTTGCGCCGTATAAGATGACCACAACGGGCATGCCAACCGCCTACGTGACAGGCTTCTTGAACAACAGGAAAGGAAGTGAGGGTGGCGCAAGTGTGCGAAGTGTTGAACGCGTGCGGGATAGATATCGACGAACGTAGCCTGGGGATATTCCTGAATACGGTTGCTTCTGGTCTGACAAATTCGGATCAGCCGAGGAAGTCAGAGATGCGTTCTGAGCAGACAGAGTGCGTACTCTGATTGGCATGACGGGGATCTGGCCTGCGAAGCATGGAGGGCCATCGCTGTGGATGCGGGTAGGAACAATGAAATTGCAAAGGGAGATGAAGGCGTGGCGCGTCAGCACCCGCGTACAGCGATGGCGGAGAGCGCCGTGCCGTAAAGCGGCGATGCATCGTTCGAAGTACGGCGAGTCGCCAGCGAGCGTAAGCTCGAACGGTTGGCGGCGGCGCGAAGCGCCCCGCCATAGGCCGTGACTTTATCCACCCGGCATAAAAAGGAGGGCCGATCCCGCGCCGAGTGGTGGCGAGGACCGGCCCTGAAGGGTATCTCTACGCGGCGGCGAGCAGGACGGGTATTCCGACCTTGCGGGCCTTGTCGACCATGTTGTTGGTGATGCCGGAACCGGGGAAAGCCACGAGGCCCTTCGGCAGGAAGTTCAGCAGGACATCGTTGCGGCGGAAGGGCGCGGCCTTGCCGTCGCGACCCCAGTCGGGTTTGCAGACGACTTGGTGAACGCCGTTCTTTTCCGCCCAGCTTGCCGCGATCTTCTCGGCGCCGGGTCCGCCTCCGTGCAGCAGGACCATGTCGTCGTACTTGATCTTGATGCTGTCCAGGGAGCGCCAGATGGCGCTGACGTCGTCGAAGTCCTTGCCGCCGGTGAAGGCGACGAGGGTGCCCTCGGGCAGATGCGCGGTGGTCTCGCGGTCTTTTCGTGCGCGCAGGTAGTCGCGGGCGTCGATGGCAGCCGAGGTGAGTTTGCCGGTTTGGCTGCTGTGCGATCCGTTACGCGGACGCCAGGTGTCGCCGGTCTCGGTGCGGTATCCCTCGGCGGCGAGATCGCGCATGCTCTCGAAGGCATCGCGCCGATCACCAAGGTTCCGGACTCGGTCTGTGACGAGTTCCAGTTCGCGCGACTTGATCTCGGAGCCATCCTGCTCTTGGCCAAGATCTTTCATCTCGGGCGCGATTTTGTCGATGCCGCGGTCGATCCGCTGGACCTGGGCGTGCAGTGCATTTACGAATCCCCAGAGCAGGCTTTCACGTTCGTCGGCGAGTTGCGCGCCGTCCGGTGCGACGGCTCCGGCCAGAATGTGGATCGCTTCCTCGATCCCGGCAAGCGCCTCTTCCTCGTTCCAGATCTCCCGGTTGTCGAACTCGTCGGGACCAGGATTGGCTCCGAACAGGGCGGCCTGCTCGCAAGCCATTGCGGTCTGTGATGACGTTTCGGTGCTGATGAAGTTCTGCATGAGTCTCTCCACTGCAATGTTTCTATCCTCCGAGGCGGGCTGCCCCGTCGTGATGACTCTTTGTTTCACGCGCTCGCAGCGGAGCCACGATTGCCGGAATGCTTGGGCTGGGGGGATGGGCGAGTGGTGCGGGCGCAGGGAGCGGAGCGAGCGAGCCACGGTCGCGCATTCCACTGGCGCTAGCCGCGGAGCGGCGTGGCATTACGTGTTATCGCCGTAACGGAGCCTAAGCGGAGTGGAGGACCCCACAGGGGTTGGCGCAGTGAGACCGTGTGGGACACTGAGACATCATGACGGGGTGATTATTCTCCCACTTCCACGCCTCTCGTCGACCGTTGTCGTAGCCAAGGTGGTTGCAATAAGGGGCGCGATCCGGGCCGCGAGGGTTGCTTCTCCGAAGGCATTGAGGTTGTCGCTAAATTCGAAGTTTTCGGAAACGATCACGGCTGGGGGAATGTTGTGTTCCCAATACCGGTGCACAGGGCGGTTTGCAACGTGTTCTCACTGCGCCCCGGTATGTGACGCCTTTCCTGAACTCGAAGAGGGCAGCATGAAAATGGCCGGTCCCACACCAATCTGGCGGGAACCGGCCCCGGACTGTGCATTTCCTGCTATGGGCGGTTTAGAAGGGAATTTCGCTGTCATCCACCGTCGCGGCGGTTTGGGCGGAAGGCACGGAGTCGCCGTTCATCGCTGGTGCACCGCTGCCCTTCGGCTTGTCGAGAAACTGGAGTCTGCCGCCGGGGACCAGCAGGATCTCGGTCGAGAACCGGTCGCTGTCCTCGCCGTCCTTGCGCCACTTGCGGGTTTGCAGCTTGCCCGAGACGTAGACCAAGCGGCCCTTCCTCGCGTGCTTCTCCATCATCTCCACCAGGCCGTCTTGGAAGGTGACGATGCGGTGCCACTCGGTGCGGTCCACCTTGTCGCCCGAGTTCCGGTCGAGGTAGCTTTCGTCGGTCGCGATCGAAACGTTGGCGACGCGGCCGCCGTTGGTGAGGTGGCTGATGGTGGCGTCGGCGCCGAGGCGTCCGATCAACTGGGCGTTATTCAGTCCGAACATGATCAATCTCCTATGATCCGGGTTATGACATCGGGTTAGCGAACGGGGTCAGGCCTCTCTCGACCCATCCCCCTTCACACTTCTCTAAGCCCCCTCTTTCTCTATTCAGCCGTCCGCTCCGGTATAGGTTCGGGAGGCGAGAACTTCCCGAATCGCGTGGGCCGGCAATCCGACCGCGGCCAACAGCGCGCCGGCGTCGGGAAGCGGTGCGGCGAAGCCTGGATCGGCATCGTCTGTGTTGCCGGGATTGAAAAGGGTGTCGTTGGACTCGGTCGAGGTATGTTTGGAATCGAACATCTGGCACCTCCGGTTGATGGGGTTGAGACACCGCCCGGAGGGAACTCTCTTTTCCCTTGGGCGCATCGCCCTTCTCTTCGCCTTCCTCAAACTCTCTTGCACGTTGGTTGAGGCAGGCCGGAGAGTCCGGTGGCATCGCACGACGGCAACCGTTGGCACGATTGTGCGCGGCAAGCGGCTCGCGGGTTGTCAAAGGACCGCGTCGTTGGCGTCTATGATGGCGATGATGACGTCGTCGAGGCTGCCCCTGCCGCTTATCAAGGTGTGTTCCAGATGGAGAAGCCGGTGGCGGAGCCCGGCGCGGTCGTCGCAGGACGGATTGCCGGGCAGGCGCAGGATCGCGTTCCGCAGTTCGGCGAAGCGTTCCGCCAGGTCCTTCATGTGGCCTGCAGCCACGCGTGCGCCGGTCCGTACTTCCGGCAGGAACCCGCCAGGATCGGTTCGGCATCCCGAGCCGGTGTTGAGATCGTTTGCGTCGCGTGTGGCTGTGAGCGTATCGAGCATGTGGGCCTCCATGGGGGCAAAGCAGGTTGGCGGGGACACCGGGGAAAATGACGCCCTCCGTACATCTCCTGAATCACCCCGGCTGAGCCGTCCTTTGCCTCTCTGTGTGCCACGCCGCGAGGCTGGGAGGATCATGCCGGGTCCATGTTGCCGGGCACACATATATGGAGTCGTCGGGAAGCACCCGAAACGTCGCGACGCATTTCCCAAATATGGCGGTTTGGACGGTTCGTGCCGGTGAGCCGCGCAAGGCGCAAAGGCGCAAATTCCCGGAAGCGCGCGCAGCGTGCGGCAACGAGCTTTCAGACGCCCGCGCCGGATACCGGGCGGTGCTCTACATATCCGGGATAAGCTCCACTTGGTCCCGGGAAAGCTTGGCAAAGGCCAGGCACATCACTACATCTTCCCACCGGTCCCATGTCCCATGATTGACCCCTGTGGCGATCTCGATGACTGTAACTTGAGGTGGCGAAACCGGCAGACCGCGATGCTCGCCCGAACGCGCCCAGGACCGGCGGGCGCACGGAGGACACCGGGACGCGCCCTGGGATGGTGCGCCGCAATCTATACAAAGCCCTCGCACTCGCCGCTGGACGTAGCGCTGGCGGCTTCTTGCATTCTTCGCTTTTTTTCTTGAGCGTTTGGCGGCACTCCTGGCGCACCGGTCGCAATACGCGGCATCGCTGGGTGCCGGCGTGCTGCACCGGCCGCACAAACCGGCGGCCCGCCGCGCGGCATATTGTTCCCGCTCCCTGTCACGCCTTGCCACGCGGCACGGTTCGCACACCGTGCCGCCTTCAATGGGTGGATGGGTGCCGCAGCGCGTGCACGTGCGAGCGTCCTGCCGTGCCCGACCGCGCCGCCTGCTCCTGTCTCGTGCAAACTCGCGGCACCGTTCCGGGTCTCTGCCGCCGTAAAGAATGCCGGCCGCCTTGGCTTTAGCGCACCTTGCACGCTCGGCCTTGCGCCGTTTTTCTCCGCAGTGCCGGCACAAGGTTCGATCGGGCGCGGGCTTCGCCTTGCCGCACCTCGGACACATGCCGCGGGCGATCCGCTCGGCGGTGATGCGTTCATACCGCCGCCGCCCGCATGCGCGTTCTTTCTCGGGATCTTTGTATGGCATGTTCCTTCCTTCCGCGGTTGTAGTTCCGGCGAAGGACGTCCGGCCGGCGAAGCCTTGCCGGACGTCCCAGGCTACCGCAGGTCAGCGATACTTGCCGTTCACGAACAAGGCCGTCGCGCGGTCTCCCATATGTTTTGTCGAACATATGTGCGACTATGCTGTCTGGGGTCATATGTTGCGGCGCTGACATATCCCTCTGTTTTCCCTTCGATCGAGGGGAGTCTGGACAACATAATTTTCTTCACGATGCGTGACCGGCACGATTGTGCCTCCCACAACGAGGAGACACGCCGTGTTCGAAGAACTGTTCACAAAGCCCCGCACAATCGGGAGATACCAGGCCGCACCCGGTTCGGCGTCTACTCGGCCGTCGAGCGCTGCGCGGCCCAGGTGCCGGCGCTGGCCGGGAGGAAGATAACGCCACATGCGCTGAGACATACGACCGCCTTTCACCTGGTGTTCGCCGGCGTGGACATAAATACCGTCCGCGCGTGGCTCGGCCATACCTCCATCGGCAACACCAACATCTATGCCGAAATCAACCTCAAGATGAAGGCCGCGGCGATGGCGCTGTGCGATGTCGCGGAACCTGATCCGGGTCGCCACTGGAAGGGGGACAAGGACTTGATGGCGTTCCTGAACTCATACTGAGCGCACCGGAATATGTTGCGGCGATTCGAACTCCTTCCTTGCTGAACGGAGGAGCCCTCTGTCGCTGATCGAAGGAATCAGCGTCGCCGCAACATATGACCCCAGACAGCATAGTCCCCCCAATATTGAACGCCGAGGGTGGTGCGGTTGACGCCCGTGCAGATGATGATTTCGTCACGCTCGGGCCTCATCCGCTGGACGGTGCTCAGGGAGACGATCTCGCGGGCAGCCTTGCCCCGGCCCTTCTTCGACGACCCATTGCGTCCCCAGGGGCGGATCTCGCCGTCGGCTTTCGACTGGAACCGCTCAATCACGTAACGGTCGTCATCGAGGCCCGGGCCGAACAAATGTGTGAGGAAAGTGTGTGTGCTGCGGCGAAGCGTTGTGGCCATCTGCATAGTGTCGTCTCCCGTGGGTCCGTGGTTGCGAACGGCGGGGGGCGCTCTCTCGAGTGTCCATCCGCCGCCCGCCTCCCGGCCAAACTCGGACTCTTTGCGGCGCGCTGTTCGCAAAGGGAAACCGCGACGAAGGGCGTCGTCGCGGCGAGCTGCGGCACGGGTTTCGGATTTGGAGGAATCGGCGCCTTGACGCGGAGGGCGCGCGGGACGGATTTCCAAACAGTGGCCGGGGCTCGGGTTTGAGACCGCGCGAACAGGGTGCAGAGACACATGGCAAAGACATTGCAAAAGAACATTCAGATCAGGTCCGAGCGATGGGATCGCACCGAAACCGCTCAACGGAGCCCGGCCTGACGGCCAACCAACTCCTCGCCGAACTCGCCATGGAGGCGGTCGGCCGTCGAGAATGGCTGCGCATCGTGCACGAAGTCAGCCTGTTGCGCTCCAGCATGTTCACCGCTCAGGCCATGGTGCGCGATATGATCGCCGCCGAACGCGAGCATAAGGTGGAGGAAATCCGACTGTTATTCGGCGCGCCAGTTTGACCCCACCGAATCGCGCGACATCAAGGGCTTGGCGTGCTGATCGACGTCGAACCCTCGTGCCGAACAACAGCCAACACCGCTGCGCCGCAATCGCGCACGCGGTGAAGGAGAACCCGGCCCTGGCGGATGAGACGATTTCCGTGCTGCTCTTCAACTACGAGAACAGGGAGCGGGTGCAGCAGATGTTCTCGGACCTCAACCGCTTCGTCGTGAAGACCTCTAAGTCGCTGGACATCCTCTACGACAAGCGGGACCCGGTGTCGCAGGCGACGCTTCGCATCTGCGAGTTGGTGCCTGTCTTCCAGGGCACGGTGGATAAGGATGCCGTGTCGATCGGCGTACGTTCACCCAAGCTGCCTAAGCCTGTCCGCACTGTACGATGCCACCCAGGAATTGTTCCGGGCGAATGCCATCCTGCACGACGATGAAGCAACAGTGCCGTCGCTCGTGCATGTCGGCAGGGAGTTCTGGCAGGCCGTCTCCGACGTCATGCCCGACTGGCGGAAGGTGAAGGCCGAGCACCTGCGCGCCGTGGAGCGTCGACAGGAGAGCATCGCTTCGCACGCGGTCGTGCTGCGGGCAATCGGGGCCGCTGGCGGCGAACTGATGAAGGCTAGGCTCGACGACTGGAAGGAGGAACTACGCAAACTGGAAACAATCAACTGGAGCAAACAGAACCGTGATTGGGACGCGGCATCTGCATCGTCGCCAACTCCATCGTCTCGAACAGGCAGGCGCGGGCCGCAACGAAGGCCTACATCAAGCGCCAGCTCGGGCTGGATTTAAGCGATGCGGAGAGACGCGCCTTGCAAATGCCGGAGATTATGAAGGGGGTGGAGGAATTGCTCGAGGGCAAGGGTTCCAGTGAAGGCGGCGAGGTCAAGTCCTCAGCAGCGATCGGATGATGGGGGCGGCGATGACGAGCAAGAAGAGCGTGCTAACGCCGGAGATCGCGGCAGAGATCAAGAAGCTGGCGGCGAACACCGATCTCTACCAGCACGAAATCGCGGCATCGGTAAAATTGAACCAAGGCCGCGTGAGCGAAGTGCTCGCTGGGAAGCGGTTCCAAGAAGTCCTGCCGGCAACGTAACCAGGACCACGCTGGATAACAAGACGGGGAGCGGCGAGCGCCGCTCCCCCTTTTCTTGTGCCGTCGAATAGTGTGGGTGTCGACGCCACCGATGATCTCGGTGTTGTTGGCCGTCGCAGTCCTCGACTCTACTGCCGAGTCTGGTGTTATGGAGGCGGACGTGGCGTAAGCCGTTGTGATTTGTAGAAATTCGGTGCCAAAACGTCTTTTTATGTAGCTAAGAAGCCGCCTGCCCGATCAACCGCCGCGAGGGGGCAATCGTGCGTTGATTTCCGCACCGGGTTTTCGAGAGGTTTTTGACCACCCGATCGGCCGTTTCGGCGAGTGCTCGAAAACGCCCGTTTTTCTTGCACCAGCCGCCGCCCATGCACGCCGTGATCGCGAACATGGTCCAGGGCGGGGCTCGGTAACGACCCCGCCTACCCGGCCCCCTTCATAGGTGCCGTCTTGATGGAGCAAGCTCTCAAATGCAACAATGGTAAATCGTCATCGTTGTTCGTACCCTCGGGTCGGAAGGCTGCGCCTATGCTGAGATTCGCCGAAGAGATCATGCTGCTCGTGCTCGATGACAAGGGTGGGAAGTTCGCGGACGTGCCCATGCTAAGCCTCAGCTATGCGCTTGTCGGCGGGGTTCTGATGGACTTGGCTCTGGAAGGCCGGATTGATACCGATCCGGAACAGTTCGTTATGATCGATCCGTCACCGCTCGGGGACGATCTGCTCGACCCGGTGCTCGCCCGCATCGTGCGATCGACGAAGACGCGTGACACTCACTATTGGATCGAGGAGACGCTCAAACATGTCAGCGCAATCCGCGAGCGCTCCCTCGCCCGTCTCATCGAGCGCGGAATTCTGCACCAGGAGGATGACCGTTTCCTGTGGGTGTTCCAGACACGGCGCTATCCGGTCATCGACGACCGGACCATCCGGGACGTGAAGCTGCGGATCAAGGGAGTGCTGTTCAGCGACGAGATTCCGGATGTGCGCGACATCGTCATTATTTCCCTTTCGGACGGATGCGGCATCCTCGAGAGCCTGCTTTCCAGCCAGGAGCTGAAGAGTGTCGCCGGACGCATCGAGCAGGTCTGCAAGATGAGTTGATCTGCCGGGATATCGTGAAGGCGGCTTCCCGTCGCATTCGAGACATCGAATCGTCTACGGCGTCGAAGCATTAGCGGCCGCGCCGCCGCCCGCCGAGACGGGTAATTCGAACCTCGATACCGCTTTCGAGCGGCCGCCAGAGGGGGCGGCTGGTCAAAACCCGCCGGCGGCCTGGATGCCTTCGGGCCGGGAGGATGCGTCTGTCCGCCATCACACCGTCCTCGACCTTTCCTACCCCGATCAGAAAACCCGTCGGACGGTCACCAGCTGGTTCGCTATGTCGGCAAAGGCTGTCAATCGGCTTTGAAGTTTGACCTCTATCAACCCGCGCGCCGAACAACATTCTGGACGAGCGCATGTTGACCTTCACCGAAGAGATCCTCCTGCTGCTGGGCGACGAGGACGGTGTATTCCTGCCGGTCGAGAAGCATGCCTTCGATTGTGCCCTGGCCGGCGCGGTGCTGATGGATCTGGCCTTCGCTTACCGGATCGACACCGATCTGGAGGCGCTCTTCGTCATCGACCCCACGCCCACCGGCAATCCTATGCTCGACGGCATCCTGGCGAAGATCGCGGCGCGCACCGACACCGCCGACACCGGGACCTGGATCGGCCTGCTGTCTTCCGACGAAGCGGCCCCAATACGCGACAAGGCCCTGGCGAGCCTGGTCGAGCGCGGCATTCTGGAGAGGCGGGAGAACGTTTCCTGTGGGCGTTCCGCTCGGTTCGCTACCCCACGCTCGATCGCAGCGTCGAAGACGGAATCAAGTCGCGTATCGAGGTCGTGCTGTCCGACGAAATCCCCGACCCCCGCGACGTCGCCCTGATCAGCCTGGTCGATGCCTGCGAAATCCTCCAGGAGCTGTTTCCCGACGGGGAGATCGAG
>CBDCIT010000029.1:0-31805 GCA_965217615.1 Alphaproteobacteria bacterium | reverse complement strand
GGTCTCCGGCCGAGCGGTCTAGCGATCTGCTGAGCGAGGACCGCGAAAGCGGAAAGTTCAGCGAGTCTTATATCGAACAGAATTACGGAGACGCAGCGGTTACTGACGATTGATCTTCGGCTTGAGAGATTGACGCCCGACCATCCTATTGCGATTGATTAGGTTCAGCGGAGCGTTCGGAAAGACACAGGGAGCACTTCCATGGCATCCGGAAACGGCAAGACTGCCACGCAATTTGAAGGTTACTTCAGGCGCGATGTTCCCGCCGAGGATTCAGAACTCACGCATGTCGGCCCCAATACGCCAGATGGCGAGTATCTGCGCCGGTTCTGGCAGCCCGTTGCGCTGTCGAGCGAAGTTAGCGACCTGCCGCTCGCCGTGACCATGCTTGGCGAAGAACTCGTCCTGTTTCGAACACGCAAAGGCGAGGTTGGTCTGTTGCATCTGCATTGCAGTCATCGCGGCGCGTCGTTGGAGTGGGGAATCCCAACGGACGAGGGGATTTGCTGCTGCTATCACGGTTGGCTCTATGCGACCGACGGCGAAATTCTCGCAGCACCTAACGATCCGACGAGCACGATCCCCGAAAAGACCCGGCACGGCGCCTTTCCGGTCCACGAATACAAGGGCATTGTCTTCACCTATATGGGGCCGGCTGACGATATCCCGGACTTTCCCGTCTACGATTCCTACGAGCTTGAAGACACCGACATGGTGCCGTTTTCGCTTCACATGCCGTGCAACTGGCTACAGGTCCTGGAAAATACCGTCGATCCAACCCATAGTTGTTTCCTGCACACGCTGATGAGCGGCAGTCAGTTCGCCGAGTCCTGGCAGGAGCTGCCGCAGATCGACTTCTTCGAATCGCCGCTCGGCATGACGAGCTTCAACGTTCGACGCTGGAAGGAGAACCTCTGGGTCCGCTCCGGCGACACCGTTCTGCCCAACATGAACCAGGGCGGATCCCTTTTGGGAGAAGGCGGAGAACAGCAAGTATTACCTGCGCCAAGCGTTGTCGCGCTGGATGCGGCCAATCGACGATACCAATACGGACATCATCGGCTGGCGTCTGTTCAACGACAAGGTGGACCCTGACCATCAGGGAGACAGGAGCCAGATCGGCAAGGGAATGATCGACTTTATCGGCCAGACCGAGGACGAGCGGCCTTACCAGGAGCGTCAGCGCGTGCCCGGCGATTTCGAGGCGATTGTGAGTCAGCGCCGAATTGCCGTGCATCGCATGGAACACTTGACCGGCGCCGATATCGGCGTGGCGATGCTGCGGCGTTTGGTGCGCCGTGGTATCCGCGCGGTCAAGGCCGGCAAACCCTTTACGTCGCCGCCGCGCCGCTCCAAACCGTCTGATTCCCACCTACACGTCGGATTCGGTCCTGAAAATTCCGTCGGGCAATGCCGGTGAGCGCGACCTGATGCGCGAACTCGGCCGGAAGGTGATCAATGTCATGCTGACCAGCGACCACCTCGAGCCAGTCGACCGTGAAGACAACTATGTGACGGAGCTGGAAGCATTCAGGCAAACGAAACTGTAGCCTGACCCCGCCGCGACATTTGTTCACTGCAGATTTCGAGAGCAGATCATGCACGAGGATTGTTTTGGGCTACAGATTACGGCGGCAAACACTGATGCTGTCAGCCACTTCAATAACGCCGTCGGCAGCTACTTCCGGTTCTTGCGCGACACCACGGATCATATCGAGGCTGCAATCGCGGCTGACCCAGGCATGCCGCTCGCGCATTGCACACAAGGCTATCTGCGCCTCCTCGCGACGAAGCGGGAACTGGCGGCGCTCGCACCAGACAGTATTCGGGCCACGGCTGCGGCGCTCAAAGACGCCGGCGGCACAGACCGCGAGCGCAAACATTTTGCGGCTCTGAAACTGCTCGAGGCAGGGCGACTCTTGAACGCGATCGATATCTGGGAGGGTCTTCTGCTCGACCATCCGCGCGACGGTCTCGCTCTGAAACTCGCGCATTATTTCTATTTCATGCTTGGCGACGCGACTGGCCTGCGGGATTCAGCCGCTCGCGTCATGCCGTTGTGGAGCGAGGGTGATCCGCTTTATGGGCAGGTTCTTGGCATTTATGCCTTCGGTTTGCAGGAAACCGGCGACTATCGAGCCGGCGAAGGCGCGGCAAAGAGGGCATCGGAAATAAACCCGGACGATGTCTATTCAATTCATTCGCTAACGCACGTGCACGAGATGGAGGGACGCCACGCGGAAGGCGTCGACTGGATCCACGGCGGCGCGCCAAATTGGGCGCATTGCAACAATTTCCGCTTTCATCTCTGGTGGCATGTCTGCAACTTCTGCATTGAGTTGGGGCGCTACGATGATTGCTTGGAAACGCTCGATGCGAACGTGCGCCCGGATAACGCGTCCGACGATTTCCGTGATACCTCAAGCGCTGCGTCGGTGCTGTGGCGGCTGGAGTTCGATGGCGTCGATGTAGGCGATCGCTGGCGCGAGCTTGCGGACATCGCGGAAAAGCGAATGGACGATCATATTCTCGCCTATGCCGATTGTTTCGCCACACTTGAATTGGCTGCGGACGGCAGGGAAGCCGCTGCCGGGCGGATGCTGAAAGCCTTGCACAAATTCAAACCGAAGGCCGATGTGACCGAATCGGAAATCATCGCGACTATCGGACTGCCGATATGCGAGGCCCTGATGGCCTACAAACAGGGCGATCACGCAAGGGTGGTCGATTTGATGTTGCCGATTCGCTACGACATCCCGAAACTCGGCGGCAGCCATGTCCAGCGCGACGTGTTCGTCCAGACGCTACTTCAATCTGCGGTGAAGAGTGGCCGGTACAATCTGGCACGTGCCTTGTTGTCGGAGCGGGTCGCCCTCAAACCCAATAGTTCTGTTAGTTGGAAGTTATTCGCCGCAGCGCTCGAGGGTGCAGGCGCGGCGGATGCAGCCAAGAATGCGCGGGATAAAGTCCGCACCCTCCTGGCCGCATAGCACATTATTAAGTATCAGGGCCTGGATGTATGCGGCCCCATTGACAATCAACTGGCCTTGCGCAGCTCTTGCGAAACTCCATCTGATATATTCTCTGCAAGACCAAGTAGATACTCATGATTGTTAAGGCCAGAGATAAAGCGCTCAGGAATGCCCTGGATGCCAACCATCGCCCCCGATAAGGCTCCCGTCATCGCCGCACGTGCCATCTGATTGCCGCCGGCGTTGATGGCATAGAGCACGGCCTTTTCGAAGTCGTCGGGGAAGCGATGGATCAGGAAATAGGCGGCCGGTGCGAGGAAGCCCAGTGTGCAATTGGGCCCGAAGAGCCGGCAGGCGTCCCTTGGATCGATCTCGATGGAGGAGTCACCGCCTGGCGCGCCATTATGAATCTGTTGATTTATGTCCCACGAGGAGAGCATTGGCTCGATATTCGGGTTGTTCGCGAATTGGATCATGTGTGGCCGGATGTCGCCCAATGGCACGTCGTTGATCAATGCTGCGACACTGAGCGCATAGGAGAGCGAATAGCCGGCGATATAGCGGTCACGATGAGTCAGCTTGATATTGCCGTAGGCTTGCTTCGCCATCGTTTCGTAGTCGTTGCCGCACAACGCAGCAAAGACGACCGCGCGTTGAGCAGCCTCCGAGGTGTCGGTTACACTGCCGGCCTCTCCCCACGGAATTCCGAGCTTGCGGTTTTTCCAGAGATGGCGCTCCGCTCTGTCGGTAAAGCCACCGCAAAGATCGGTCCCGTCGAGCGTCTCCAGGAAGGTGTCGAAGCGGGCGGCGTAGTCCTCTTCATCGTAGCCGCCACAGTCGGCAACCGACTCCATCAACATGACAATCAGGTCGGCAGTTTGCGATACGTCGCCTGCCTTCAGCCCAATTTCGTGGCGATGCTTGGCGATATTTGCAAAGCGGTCAGTGCGATCCGGCTTCTGGTCGGTATAATACGTGATCCAATCGCCATAATCGGCCCGCATTGCTTCGTAGTCGTAATACCAGTGGCAGCCCAGACCAAGGGCATCACCAATAAGCGTGCCCATGACGGCGCCAACAGCCCGGTCTTTCCGTGAAATATCAGCCATATTTGCTCCCTTTCCGCAGGTTGGTGCCCGCTTTGCATCTTCGATGAATACCTAGCTGCCATACTATCGAGCGCGCGTCGGCCAAGCGACTCCTTTGCAATCGAGCGGGATTGTTAGCGACCGCTTGCGCAACTTGAATTATGCGTGGACTCGCATTGCAAATACTAGGTATTGGGGTTTGTGGTGAATTGTAATACTATATATGGAATTTCCGGGTGTGGTTCAAACTAGGGGGTGCAATGCCTGACGTTCTGGAAGTCTTAAAAGGTTGGATTCGCCATCTTATTGAAATTGGTTTCGTTCTGTTGGGGCTTGCCATCGTCATTCAGGTCTTGTTTGGCGTAAGTGAATTTTTTCCCGACGTAGTCGTCAACTTGGTCGACGTGGTCAACTCGTTCGGCGGGCACGGGCTCGTGGGCCTAGTTGCGGTCGCCATCGTTCTTTGGCTGTTTACGGGCCGCAGGATGTCCTAGCTCAACGTTCAAATACTGCCGGGCCTGACTTCAGGCCCGGCAGTACAGTCGCTGTCTTATTTGACGTTGATCTGCGGTTTGCGTCGGTTCAAGCGCCGAATGGTAGTGCTCGCCTGGTAGTTAGAGTCGATTGAGCACTGACAGTCCGCGTTGACCCTGCATGCCGCGGATAAATAACCCGAAAATCCGCCTCAATAAAAATTCGCTATGCTGTGATACCGGTCACTGGTGAACATTGGGTTCGTGTCCATTTGCATTTACTCGACAGCGGCACGAATTCGCGTTTCGAGTATTATTTTGGTTGATTGACGCTGACGGCGCATTTCGCCGCTGCAATAGCGCTATGAGAGGGCGTAGAGATGTCAACAAGCCGGGCCGCCAACTATCTGATCGATTTACTCGACAGCGGCACGAATTCGCGTTTCGAGTATAGCGGCGCAGATGGGCGCGGCGCAGGCCATATTTTGGTCGATTGACGGCATTGCCGCACGGCAGCGTCGTTCACGCCCTCTACAAATCAGGCGCTCATGGACTGGCGGTTGCCTGCAAGGGAACCGGCTTCAGCGTCGACGTTTTCGCCATAGTTGCAGGGCGGAGATACCGTTCGATATATATTTGGCTGCATGGTGGTCGCGAGGATCCCCTGTTTCGGACCAGCAACGAGTTCAAGAGCGCGGTCGATACTTTCCACAAGGTAGACCTTGGAAGGGCGCAGCAGATACTGGATGTATGGCGCCAAATACTGGATGTATGGTCGCCGGCCCAGGCCTAGTTGACGTCGACCTAACCATCGAGCTGAAGGCTTCCATCTTTGCCGAAGGTTGAATAGGGGTTCCACACGACTTCCCACGGATGTCCGTCGGGATCGGCGAAATAACCAGAATAGCCACCCCAGAAGACATCCTGCGCTGATTTGAGAATGCGTGCGCCCGCCGTTTTCGCTTCCGCAAGCGCAGCATCCACATCTTCTCGGCGGCTCACGTTGTGAGCGAGGGTCACACCGCCGAATCCACCGGACCAACGGGGGACCATCGCGTCTTCGGCCAACTCGTCCCGATCATAGAGCGCCAGGATACCTCCGCCCATTTGGAAGAAGGTTATCCTCTCGTTGCTGGCCGACTTCGAAGGTGCCCAGCCGAGACGTTCATAGAACGCGGTGCTGACGGCGACATCGCTGACGCCAAGGGTGACCACATTCAGTCGTTGTTTCATATCGCATGCTCCGTTTGACGGCGTCATCTCGTCATCGCCCAGAGCTTATAACCGCGCCCCGTCGCAACGAAATAACGGCCGCGCACAATTATGTTGCGTCAGCCGTTATCGGCGCATCTTTCTCGGTTGTAGGTATGCCTCCTCGGGCAAGTCGATCAGCGAATCATTACGGTTTCCCCATTCCCCCCATGAGCCCATGTAATTTCGCACGTCTGGATATCCGAGCGATTTGAGGGCGAGAAAGGTGTTTGCAGACCGGTAGCCTCCTTGGCAGTAGGTGATAACGGACTTGTCGGGCGTTACGCCATTGGAGGCGTATAGGTCTCGGATCTCGTCCGCCGATCGAAATGAACCCTTTTCATCGAGATTGTCACGCCAGGGAATGGGGACGGCTCCTGGCATCGTACCAAGGCGCCGGGCACGTTTCTCGGTGCCAAGAATTTCCGTGTCGCGCCGAACGTCCACGAGAACGGAGTTGTCGTCTCTGAGCGCCCGATGGACGTCGAATCTGGTCGCCAGAAGGTCGAAGTTTCGTCCGCCCGAGTATGTGGTTCGCTTTGGCGGCGCGGTCACTGTCGTCAACTCATTGCCTGCGTCTGTCCACGCCTGCACTCCACCATCCAAGAGTCTCGTGTTGGGGTGCTGGAGAACCGCAAGCAGCCACACGCCGCGCGCTGCCCGCTCACCGGATTCATCGTCGTATATAACCACCGGAGTATCGTAGATTACGCCGCGAAATTCGAACTGATGATTGATCATCGACATGAACGCTTCGAGCGGCTCGGGCGATGTGTCATTGAGACTGATGCCGTAAAGATCGAAGTGCGTGGTGCCTTCAATATGGCCAGCGGCATAGGCCTCGGCCGGGCGGACGTCGATGAGGAGGACCTCGTCGAGCCGGCCTTGTAGATCGGCTGCTGAGATCACGTATTCCTGGTTGGCAAATCCCTTGTAGGGCATGGGCCCGAGTCCTTTATGCTGCTGGCGGTTTTGGTTGGGTTGAGTTTTAGCGATGCAGTTGGCTCTTGTATGCCGCTATACAGCGGAATTTGGTATCCGCGTAAACAGCGAATTGCGCACAGGCGAAGGAACGATGCATGACGTGGATCAACACGGTTCCCTATGAAGAGGCAAGCGGTCGCCTCAAGCTGCTCTACGACCGCATCAAGGGGCCGGACGACAATGTCGACAACATCATGATGGCCCACAGTCTGCGGCCGCACACGATGGAGGGGCATATGTCCCTCTACAAGCACGTGCTGCATAACTCCGCCAACGTGACTCCCAGATGGCTGCTCGAAGCCCTCGGCGTCTATGTCAGCTTCCTCAACGGCTGCACTTATTGTGTTGAGCATCACTATCAGGGCATGCGCCAGTTGCTGCAGGACGACGAGAGGGCAGACTCCATCCGAACGGCCTTGGAAGCCGATCAACCCGAACGTGCCTTTGACGATGAATCAGTTGCCGGCATGTTTCGATACGCGCGGCTTCTGACCGTCGATCCGAAGTCAGTGACGGAACAGGCGATCGATGACCTGCGGCGCGCGGAGGTAAGCGACGGCGAGATCCTCGAGGTTAATCAGGTTGTCAGCTACTTCGCCTATGCTAACCGGACGGTTTTAGGGACCGGTGCCAACACGGAAGGGGACATTCTCGGACTCTCCCCTTCGGGCAGCGACGGTGACGACTGGTCTCACAAGTGACTCTAAGACGGGTTTTGTTTTCCTATTGGCGAGCGCCACAAAAAGTGTGGCGAAGCGCCGAAGTTCGACTATTATTTCGGATATGAGACCGCTCTTCGCCTCGATGCTTACGGCGGCCTGCGCGACCATAGCGATGGTCGGCGTTGCGGCAGCCGAACCGGCGCGCGTTGCCCTCGTCATAGGCAACGGCGACTATAAAGGCGGGCGGCTATCTGCAACCGCCGACGACGCCAGCCTTATTGCCAGCAGTTTGCGCGGTTTGAGCTTCGACGTTGTCGACCACCAAAATCTCAATCTTGATGACATGAAGCAGGCGATCCAGGAGTTTGGCGTCCGTCTGCAGGCGGCCGGCGCCGAAAGTGTAGGATTGTTCTACTATGCCGGTCACGGCGTTCAGGTTGGCGGGAAGAACTATCTGCTGCCGATCGGCTTTAAGAGGGACGGTAGCGTGGAGAACGTCGCGGTGGGTATCTCGACGGTACTTGACGCAATGAAACAAGCCAGCAGCGCGCCGAACTTCGTCATACTCGACGCTGCCTACGATAACAGGTTTCGGAAGAATTTCGGGATACGTAAACCGGGTCTTGCGCCAATGAGGGCGCCGGCGGGAACCGTGATCGCCTTTTCCGCTGCGCCGGACAATAAGGCGTTCAAGACCGTTGGCGACAACAGCAACTACAGCAAGGCGCTCGTTAAGATCATGGAAACCAAGGGGACGTCCTTAAGCCAGCTCTTCCAGCTGGTGCGTATGAACGTCATGGGGGGAAGTAAAACCCGGCAGATCCCGTGGGAGTCCAAGTCGTTCAAAGGCGATTTCTTCTTCGCCCCTTCAGAGTGACCGGTTGGCGTCCGCCAGGTACAATTATCGCGTCGGTTTGCTCTGCGAAATCGCAAACAGCTAGGGAACTGGGAAATGAATTATTCAAAATTTCGGGTCAAACCGATCTCTGGTGCGTTGGGTGCTGAAGTCTTCGACATCGACCTGTCGAAATCGCTGGATAATTCAACGATGGATGAGATCCACGAGGCCTTCAACGAGTACATCGTGCTTCTCTTCCGGGACCAGGATCTGTCAGTAAAGCAGCATCGAGGGTTCGCGAGCCGGATCGGAAAACTGATCCCGCATCCCTACGTCACAGGTGTGGACGAAGATCCGGATCTGTTCGAGGTTGTGCGAGAACCCGGTGAGACATTCAGCTGGGACAACTACTATCATTCAGACCTGATGTTCCTGGAGAACCCGCCGATGGCATCGGCACTCTACGGTGTTGAGGTGCCACCCTACGGGGCCGATACAGAGTTCTGTAATACCTACTTGGCGTATGAAACTCTGTCGGAAGAAATGCAGCGGATGTTGCAGACTTTGGAAGGCGTAAATGAATCGGGCGACCCCAAGCACTGGTCCGCCAAGTATGAAGGCATGCATGAATTAGAGAATGCTCCCCGCTCTGCGACACACCCGATCGTTCGCGTGCATCCAGCTACGGGACGCAAGGCTCTTTACCTAACGCCCGCTTTTACAACGAGATTCAAGGGAATGACGGTGGCGGAGAGCGAGCCCCTGCTGAGCTTCTTGTACAATCATGCCATTCAGACTCACTTCGGTTGTCGATTGCACTGGAAGCCGGGCTCACTCGCGTTATGGGACAATCGTGTCAGCCTGCACCATGCTGTAGCAGATTATTTCGGCGAGGTTTCCAAGCATCGGCGTGTCATGCGGCGGGCAACGATCGAGGGCGAAATTCCACTCGGCGTTTCGAGCACCCATTGACATAGTGTCAGCGCCGAAAAATCAAATTGGGAGCGGACTTGTCCCGCGTCGTCCTTCGACGGGCTCGGGATGCACGGCATAGAGGCGTAGCAGCCCGTTGATTAAGTCGGCGCCGTCTGATTCTCTGGTTCCCTGATTTGCAGGGGGGGTTGCCGATGGCGATGGGACGGCAGAAGGCTGGTCAGGGGGACCTGATGGTGAGCTGGTCGGAGATGCCGCGCTCTCCGGGTCATGTGTTTTATGACCGCCTGCAGTCGGTGCTGATCGAGGGCGGCTTCGACGCCTTTGCCGAGGCGAGCTGCCGGCCTTATTACGCGGCCCGGATGGGCGCGCCCTCGGTGCCGCCCGGGCGCTATTTCCGGATGCACCTGGTGGGCTACTTCGAGGGCATCGACAGCGAGCGCGGTCTGGAGTGGCGCTGCTCGGACTCGCTTTCGCTGCGGGCGTTCCTGCGACTGGGGAGCCGTGATCGGGTACCGGACCATTCCTGGCTGTCACGGAGCCGCACGCGCCTGCCCCATGAAGTCCACGCGGCGGTCTTCGACTGGGTTCTGGTGCTGATCGCCGAGGCGGGGCTGATCAAGGGCGAGCGCATCGGCGTCGATGCCTCGACCATGGAGGCCAACGCGGCGCTGCGGAACATCGTGCGGCGCGCCAACGGCGAAGGCTACCGGGAGATGCTGGAGCGCCTGGCCCGGGAAAGCGGGGTCGAGACACCCACGGCCGAGGATCTGGCGCGTCTGGAGCGGAAGCGCAAGGGCAAGAAGCTTTCCAACACGGATTGGGTTTCGAAGAGCGACCCCGAGGCCAAGATCGCCAAGATGAAGGACGGCACGACGCATCTGGCCTACAAGCCCGAGCACGCGGTGGATCTGGACACCGGCGCGGTGGTGGCGGCCGAGCTGCACCCGGCCGATGAGGGCGACACCACGACGCTTTCCAAGACCCTGGCGAAGGCCGAGGCAAACCTCGGGGCGGTGGATGCGGCACCGACGTCGGAGGACCCGGCCGAATGCGTCGCCGACAAAGGTTATCACTCACGGGCGGTCTTGAGGGCTCTGGACGACAGTCCCTGGAAGACCCGGATCGCGGCGCCCAAGCAGACCGGCTTTTCGCGCTGGCACGGTGATGAGGCGGCGCGGCGCGCGGTCACCAACAACCGTGCGCGGCTCAAGTCCGGGGTCGCCCGCGAGGCCTTCAAGCTGCGCGCCGAGATCGTCGAGCGCTGCTTTGCCCACAACCTCGATCGTGGCGGCATGCGACGAACCTGGCTGCGCGGGCGAGAGAATGTGCACAAGCGATACCTGCTCCACGTCGCCGGCCACAATCTATCGTTACTGATGCGCCAGCTCATCGGCGCCGGCACCCCGCGGGAGGCCGTGGCGGGCGGATATGGCGGTATTTTCGTTCTGCTCACGCCCACCGGGGCCATGCTGGTGGCACGGGGGGTTTCGCAAAGCGGCCAGTCGGCTTTCGCCGCCGCATTCTTCATCTGGGGGTGAGAGCCGGAAAAAGCCACTTAATCAACGGGCTGCTAAGCCCGAATTCGCACTTGCGGCATCCAGTACAGCGGTGCCGGAGCCCCAGGGAGTTGCCGATATTCACTGCGATGGTGCCGGACAACGGGCCGATGTCTTCGATTGTGCGAATCTTCATCCGGACCAACGCATTGAAGGACCGGCAATAATCCGCCAGGACGACTGCACAACCTGTCTCCTTGCCGGCTTCTCGGACGAGGTCGTGGCGACCGGCGACCTTGTCATCACGTTGGAGGACTAGGCGATGGCGATCGACCGGGTGACGCTCGAAATCCTTGCCAACCACAGCCGTGCGGCGGCCGAGAGCATGGGTTACACGCTCTTCCGGACGGCGCATTCGGCATTCGTTAAGGAAACGCAAAACTTTTCGACCGGACTGACGACGCCCGACGGCACCTGTTTCGCGACGCCGAATGATCTTGGCGCCGTATGGTTCACGACGCTCAATTACGGCGGCGCCATAGACGCCATCGACGAATATTTCGAAGGCGATATCTGCATCACCAACGACCCCTACAGCGGCTATATCGCCACGCACACGCCCGATATCCACCTTTGGAAGCCGGTCTTCCACGAGGGTGAAATCGCCTGCTTCGTCGTTAACCACAACCACCATACCGATGTCGGCGGCGCGGTGCCCGCGAGCCTGTCTCGCAAATCTACCGACATCCATCAGGAGGGCATTCGCATCCAGCCGGCGAAACTCATAAGCGGCGGCGAGATCAACCAGCAGCTCCTCGATATTCTGCTCGCCAACGTGCGCGCGCCCGAACAGAACTGGGGCGATCTGAAAGCGCAGATCGCGGCCGTCAACACCGGCGAGCGCAAGGTCCATGAGATGATCGCCAAGTTCGGTTTTCCGACCTTCCGGGACGGAACCGCGGAGATCCTCGATTATGCTGAAGCGCAGGCGCGCGAGGTCGTCCGTGGCTTGCCGGACGGCGAGTACTTCTTTGCCTACTATATTGATGAGGATACGGTGGATGGCGATCCCTGCCGGCTTGCGCTCAATCTGAATATCGATGGAGACGAGGTCGTCTTCGACCTTTCGGGCTGTGACCCGCAGCCTGATTCCGCGATGAACATGCCGACGGGCAACGACCCGCGCCACGCACTCCTCATGGCGGGGTTGGTCTGGGTGCTCTATTCGCTCGATCCGCGGATCCTCGTGAATGCGGGAACGGCGCGCGTATGCCGGGCAGATGTGCCGAAGGGCAGCGTTCTTAATCCGCTCTATCCGGCCGCGGTGGGGATGCGCACACTGACAGTTGTGCGTCTTATCGGCGTTGTTATAGGCGCCTTCGCGCAGGCCGCGCCGGATCGGCTTCCGGCGTCGCCCTCGAGCGGCGGTCCGGTTATGAACATCAATACCTTCGACACCGTTAGCGGTCGGCGTGTCGTTGCCTCGATCGATCCCATGGCCGGTGGTGCTGGCGGCAATCCGGTCGAGGATGGCACCGACGGCTCGGGCGCGCATCTCGGCGCGCTCCGCAACACGCCCGTCGAAGTCAACGAGACCGAGGTGCCATTCCATATTGTCCGCTATGGTCTGGTGCGGGATTCCGGTGGTGCTGGACGTTACCGTGGCGGCCTTGGAACCGAACTCGAGTTTGAGGCATGGTCGCCCAACACCACGGTTACGGCGCGAAATCTAGACCGCACGCGGTTCTGTGCCTGGGGGGTGCAGCACGGGCGCGTCCGGCCGCTTCCTGCTCAATCCCGGCACCAATCACGAGTTCAACTACGGCAATACCGACGTCGTCACCGTTGGCCCCGGGGACGTGTTGCGCATCGCGTCCGACGGCGGTGGTGGTTGGGGAAGCCCGCTCGAGCGGCCGGTCGAGGACGTGCTGATGGATGTGCGGCGCGGCTTTGTGTCTCCCGAGGGCGCGGCGCGCAACTATGGTGTGGTGATCTCCAAGACGGCGCGGTCGATGCGGACGCGACGGTTGCGCAGCGTCAGGCGCTTGCCGCCGAGCAGCCGAGCGGGTTTTACGATTATGGGGCCGAGCGGGAGTCCTTTGAGGCCATCTGGACGCGAACCAATTACGATGCGTTGACCGGCCTCCTAGCGTCATTGCCGACGCATTGGCGCTTCAAGAACCGCTGCTGACCCGGCAGGCCGTGCCTGCGGCCCGCTTGCCCCGGTGGGTCAACAGGCTTGACGTATACGTCAAGCCCACGCGGCTTCGCTCCGCGCACCGCAAGGCGCTACACGAAGCCGCTCGGGTCCCCCCTATGACGTTGACCCCAAAATCCGGACCAGGTGGTTCTTCACCTATGCGGCCTGAGCGATGGTCATATCCCTCCTGGCCTGTGCCGGCGTCCGGTAGCCGATGCTCGAGTGGCGCCGTCGTTGGTTATAGAAGATCTCGATGTACTCGAATAGCGCAGCCTTGGCCTCGCGCCGGGTAGAAAACCGGGTACGGTGCACGAGTTCGGTCTTGAGAGACCCAAAGAAGCTCTCCATAGGGGCGTTGTCGAGGCAATTCCCCTTGCGGCTCATGGAGGCCTTGATGCCATGGAGGCGGAGCAGCTTGCGGTAGTCACCGCAGGCATATTGGGCGAGTTCAATCGGTCGTCGCAACACTCTGGCATAGGAGGTTGCTATGACGGTACGCAGACGGCGGTCGGATCGGTCTGGACGGAGCAAGTTGCATTCGCCAGGTCGACCGGACTCGGCACGGCGTGAGGAGCTTGTTCGGTTCTGGGCAGCGATTGCGACGGGGCGTTCGAGCGAGGACGCGGCCCGAGATGCCGGTGTATCCCCTCCGGTAGGCTCGAGGTGGTTCCGGAGGTCGGGCGGCATGCCACCATCACATTTATCGCAACCGGCCAAGCCGCTGTCAGGACGTTACCTGTCTTTCGAGGAACGTGAGGAGATTGCTCTTCTGCGCGCCCAGGGAAGAGGCATACGTCATATTGCTTGCCGGCTGGAGCGAGCACCGTCGACGATCTCCCGCGAGGTGCGGCGCAACGCGGCGACCCGAAGCGGTGGCCTGGACTACCGAGCAACGACGGCGCAGTGGCATACTGATCGGTCCGCCAAAAGGCCGAAGCCAGCCAAGCTGGCAACGAATGAGGCGCTGCGGCGCTATGTGCAGGATCGGCTTGCGGGTCGGATCTCGGCACCGGATGGAACGGTGATCGAGGGGCCACGCGTCGTCTGGAACAGTCGTCGGCATGGGCCGCGGCAGCACAGGCGATGGGCCAGGGCCTGGAGTCCTGAGCAGATCGCGCACCGTCTTCGGATCGACTATCCTGGGGACGGGCCCGAGGATCAAGCGATGCGGATCAGTCATGAGGCGATCTATCAGGCGCTCTACGTACAGGGCCGCGGCGCACTCCGTCGTGAGCTGACCGCCTGCCTTCGCACGGGAAGGGCACTGCGCGTACCTCGGGCACGTAGCCGCCGGCGGGGAAAATCCTTCGTCACGCCTGAGATCATGATCAGTGAACGATCGGCGGAAGCAGCTGATCGGGCCGTACCCGGACACTGGGAAGGTGACCTGATCATCGGCTTGGGCAGATCGGCGATCGGCACTCTGGTGGAACGCACCACGCGGTTCACAATGCTGCTGCATCTTCCCCGAATGGAAGGCCACGGCACCGTCCCGCGCGTGAAGAACGGGCCTGCGCTTGCCGGTCATGGGGCTGAAGCGGTTCGCGATGCCATCGCCCGGACGATCACGACATTGCCAGCGCAGCTTCGCCGCTCGCTGACCTGGGACCAGGGAGCAGAGATGGCCAGGCATGCGGATCTGCGGATCGCAACCGGCCTTCCCGTCTACTTCTGCGAACCGCACAGCCCTTGGCAACGCGGAACGAACGAGAACACCAATGGACTGCTTCGACAGTACTTCCCGAAAGGAACCGATCTGAGCGCACACAGTCCGGACGTACTCGCAGTTGTTGCTGACGCGCTCAATACACGGCCCCGCAAGACCCTCGGATGGAGAACTCCTGCCGAAGCTCTGGACCAGTGCTTGCAGGCCAGTCAAACTGAACGTGTTGCGACGACCGGTTGAACCCGCCTTGCACACCGCGGTCGGAATGGTGGATCAGCCCCATGGGCAACCGGCGGCTGCGGATCGCCATCTTCAGCGCCTCCTCGCACAGGACGCTCTTCAGCCGCTCGGACATCGACCAGCCGACGATCTCCATCGTGGCCAGATCCTTGACGGCGGCGAGGTAGAGCCAGCCTTCGTCAGTTGGGATGTAGGAGATGTCAGCGAGCCAGACCGCATCGGGCGCAGCGGCTTCGAAGTTGCGGTCGAGCAGATTGGGCGCGATCGCATGGGAGTGGCGGCTGTCGGTGGTGATCGGCGCCCGCCGCCTGCCTCGCGGTGGACGAATGCCGTTCTCTCGCATGAGCTTGGCGACCGAGCGCTTCGAGATGCGTAAGCCGCGGGCCTTCAACTCGGCATGGATCCGAGGCGCGCCGTAGCACCTCTTGCTCTGCTCGAAGATCTCCCGGATCTCTGACCCGAGCCTGCCACGCCGGGCAGCGCGTTCAGCTCTCTTTGGGGCCGCACGCCGCCGGGCGTGGAACCAGCTGTGAGCAACCCCCAGGACCCGGCACATGAACCGGATGGCGTGCCCTGAAGCATGGGCGGCGATGAAAGCGTGCTTCGTCTTCATGTCTTCGCCGCCCATTGAGCGAAAAAAGCCGAGGCTTTGCGTAGAACCTCAACCTCCTCCGTCAGCCGCTTGTTATCCCGGCGAAGCTGCACCAGTTCAGCGGCCTCGGCTTTCTGCGCCGCGGTCGCCGCGGCCGAGCCCGCGGCCTCAAGCTCGAGCCGCCAAGTCTTCAACTGCGTTGGCGTGACGCCGAGCTCGGCAGCCACACTGCTATGCGTCGCACCCGGCTCCGACAGCCGGGCAACCGACTGTTCCTTGTATTCCGGCGAAAATCGCCGCCTCGTCTGCTTTGTCATCTCGTCCCTCCAGATCGGTATTCAATTTACCGCCTGGTCCGGGATCCGGGAGCAATGTCAAACATCTACCTGCACTACGTCCTCGACCTCTGGTTCCAGAAGAAATGGCGCACCCGTGTGGCCACGGGGGCAACAATCATCGTGCGGTATGCCGATGACTTCGTGGTCGGGTTCCAACGCAAACAGGACGCGGAGCGGTTTCTCCACGATCTCAAGGAAAGGCTGGGCCAGTTTGAGCTTGAGCTGCATCCAGACAAGACCCGACTCATCGAGTTTGGCAGGTTCGCGATGGCGGACCGCCGGGCACGAGGGGAACGGCGACCGGAGACCTTCGAGTTCCTTGGATTCACGCACTATTGCCGGAAGAAGAGGAACGGGAAATTCGGACTGGGGCGCAAGCCGATAGCGAAGCGGGTCACGCGGACCCTGAATCGGATCAAAGGGGAGCTCCGTAGGCGGATGCACGAAGATGTCCACGAAACCGCGCGCTGGCTGGGTCAGGTGGTCAATGGATGGCTGAACTATTTCGCCGTCCCGACCAGCAGCTCGGCCGCAAGGGGGTTTGTGCGGCGGCTCTCATGGATCTGGGTGAATGTCCTGCGAAGACGGTCACAGAAGGACCGGACCACGATCGCCGATATCGTGCGCATTGCCGCATTGCATTGGCCACCCGTCCAGGTTCGGCACCCTTGGCCGACGGTGCGTTTTGCCGTCAAACACCCGAGGTAAGAGCCCCGTGCCCCACCGGGCATGCGGGGATCTGAGCGGGGGGAGCGGGGTAACCCGCTTCCCTACCGCGACCGGAATGTGATGTGAACACCGAGCAGGCCTCGAAACGGGCAATGCGGGAGCCGACCCTCCTGAGATTAGGGGAAGGCCGACGACGGATCGGGAAGAAAAGCGACAGATGCACCGAACCGTTTCCGCCGGGGTAGGGGTGCCAGCATGCATGGAAGATGGAAGACGTAGCAACACGGGAAGCCCTATCGGTGGTGTGCACGCACCAACCGGACCCCCGTGAGGGGCAGGCCGGGCCGGCCGGGTGGCGGACAGGTCCGTACGACTGAAGACGCCGGGTAATGCCGGTCGAGGAAAGGGGCCTGACTTCGAGAGGGAAACGGAAAGGGGACAAGGCATGGCCACTGGCGCAAGCCTAACAGGGTCACAAAGTGTTCGGAAACTCCAGACTGTTTTGCATGCAAAAGCGAAGGAAGAACCTGAGCGTCGCTTTCACGCCTTGTGCGACAAGGTATGGCGGGAGGACTTTCTCATGGAGGCCTGGGCTATGGCACGCCGCAATGACGGCCAGCCCGGTGTTGACGGTGAGAGCTTCCAGGATATCGAGGAGCAGGGTATCGAGCGGTGGCTTGGGGAACTGTCGCGGGATCTGAAGGGTGGCACCTACACGCCGGAACCGGTGAGACAGGTGCTGATCCCGAAGAAGCAGCCCGGCGCATTCCGGCCTCTGGGTATACCGTGCATTCGGGACCGGGTGGCACAGACATCGGCCATGCTTGTGCTGGCGCCGATCTTTGAAGCCGACCTGCAACCGGAACAGTACGGTTACCGGCCGGAACGAAGCGCACAGGATGCGGTCAAACGCATTCACCGGCTCCTGAACAAGGGGCACAACGAGGTTGTAGATGGCGATCTGTCCAACTACTTCGGCGAAATACCCCATGCCGAGTTGATCAAGAGCGTAGCGCGTCGCGTGAGCGACGGCAGGATGCTCGGGCTCATCAAGGCGTGGTTGGAGATGGCTGTCGAGGAGGATGACGGCAAGGGCGGCAAGCGCCGCACGAACCGGGCACGCAAGGAGCGCAAGGGCACCCCGCAGGGGTCTCCGCTTTCACCGCTGCTGAGCAATATCTACATGAGGCGTTTTATACTGGGCTGGAAGACGCTGGGCTTTGCCCGGCACTTCTGTGCGGAGATCGTTTCCTATGCAGATGACTTCTGTGTTCTCGGCAAGGCCCCGGCGGCAGACATGCTGCTGGCGGTTACCCGGCTCATGGAAGGGCTGAAGCTGACGGTCAACGAGCAGAAGACCCGATGCCTGCAATGCCCAAGGGAACCAATGGCGTTCCTCGGCTACCGGTTCGGATGGAACTACCGCCGGAACGGAGGCGACGCCTATATCGGCAATCGACCGAGCAAGGCGAGCGTTCAGGGCATCTGCCGTAAAATCAGTGAGCAAACCGAACGACGCTATGGGCTGCAGGATCCTGAATGGATGGTCAGCAAGCTCAACCGGATGATATCCGGATGGGCGCAGTACTTCCAGTTAGGGCAGGTCAGCCCCGCCTATGCGGCGGTCGATGCACACGCGACGAAGCGGCTGCGACAGTGGCTCTGTCGGAAGCACAAGGTCAGGAACGGAAAGTACGTGCGCTTTCCGGACGATCGACTGTGGGAACACTATGGCCTTACCTGCCTTGCGCCGAGGACCAGGGGCTTTCCGTGGGCGAAGGCATGATCTCGTCGGAAAGCCGGATGCCTGAGATAGGCATGTCCGGTTTGATGAGCGGGGGTGAGTGAAACGTGGCTATGGTTGAGGCGGAGGCACCGGCACCTGGCGAAAGCCGTCGGCAAACAGCGACTCCCTTGATCTACGGCAGGGCGCGCCTCCCCTCGACTCTACTCATTCGGTTTGCCAATTTGAAACACACACGGCAAGTGCCGCCGCCGCTATAACACGTGTGCGCCACGGCCACCTATCGTGGCGGTTCCGACAGACTTTTCATGTTGCCGCTCTCCCGCTATGTCTTCGGTCAGGGTTTCAAGATATTTGCGCCCACTACTAACAGGAATCGGCCTTTTCGGTCGCTCGATATCCGATAAAGAGGACAGATGAAAACTACTGCGGCGGTTCTGGTCGAAACCGGCAAACCTCTCGAATTGGCGGAGCTGGAAATACCCCCGCTGCAATCGGGTCAGGCGCTGGTTGAAATCGCCTTCAGCGGCGTTTGCCATACCCAACTCCTCGAATGCGGGGGGCTGCGCGGCAAGGACCGGTTCTTGCCGCATTGCCTCGGTCACGAGGGGAGCGGGAGTGTGCTCGACATCAGCGACGGAGTGCAGCGCGAGAGCGCCGGGGACAAGGTTATCCTTTCCTGGATAAAGGGCGTCGGCGCCGATGTGCCAAGCACGCGCTATGACTGGAACGAGCGGACCGTTAATGCCGGTGCGATTTCGACATTCAGCCGTCACGCGATCATAAGTGAGAACCGCCTTACGCCGGTCGTCAGCGGTATTCCGTTGCCGGCTGCCGCGTTGGTTGGCTGCGCCATTCCGACGGGGGCAGGTGTTGTCTTCAATACGGCTCGAGCGCGGCCCGGCGACAGTGTCGCTGTTTTCGGTTGCGGCGGAGTCGGATTGTGCGCCGTGGCCGCGCGATGCGCGCCGATCATCGCCATCGATCCCATCGAGTCGAAGCTCGCAGTCGCGCTGCAGATGGGGGCCACGCATAGCGTCTGTATAGATAGACAGGATCCTGTTGAAGCGATCGGCGCCATTTGTCCGCCGGGGGTTCATATCGCGATCGAAGCGACAGGTCGCCCGGAAGTGATGGAACAGGCGTTGGCGGTCGTGCAACCGCGCGGCGGGCGCGCGGTCGTCATCGGCAACGCCCCGTTTGGCGCGCGCATGTCCCTCGATCCTGGCCAACTCAACCTCGGAAAACGGCTTCTCGGAACCTGGGGCGGCGACAGTGAGCCGGATCGCGACTACGCCGGTACTGCCGGATGGTCGCCAGCGACGAGTTGAAAGTCGGTCCTCTTTTGGAGGCGCGTTATCGACTCGAGGATGTAAACCAAGCGCTCGATGACCTGGAATACGGACGCGTCTTGCGTCCACTCATTGAGATGGCGGCATAACGACGCGCGTGCATAACCGCCTGCATCGATCGGTTCACACGCACGCTAGACCTTATGTTCGTAGGTCATCGGAAGCTGCTGTATTTGCTCCCAGTGCTGCTCGATCCAATCGATTGTCTCCGATAGGCCATCGCCGAACGGAACTCCGGGCGTCCAATCGAGCGACTGCTTTGCCTTACTGCAATCCAGCCAATAGCGCGAATCCTGCCCCTGCCGTTCGTCGACCATGATGGCGTGTTGGTCAAAATCGCAACCCATGCGATCACACACCATCCGCACCACATCGGCGATGGTATCGTCGCTCGGCACGCTGAAGTGGAATGCACCATCAACCTGCTGCTCCATGGCCAGCAAAGCGCCGCGGACGACGTCGCGGATATGCACGAACGACTTGATAGCCTTGCCTCCGCCATGAAGCTCAATAGGTCTTCCGAGCTTCAAATTGATCACGGTACGCGGAATAATCTTAAAGAGTTGTTGGTGGCGTCCGTAGACGTTGGTTGAACGCACGACCGTAATTGGCAAGCCATTGGCTCTAGCGACTGTTTCAAGATGGAGATCCGCGGCGGCCTTCGAGGCAGCGTAGGGCGTCGACGGTCGAAACGGCCGGTCTTCCACCACCGCATTCGGACACGACCCGTAAATCTCTGCGGAGGAGATGTGGACGTAGCGCTCCAGCCAGTCTCGTCGCGTTAGGGTGTCGGACAAGCGTACGACGGCCAGCGTGTTGATCGCGTAATACTCGACCGGTCGTTCAATGCTGAGCGCCACTTCCGACAGTGCCGCAACGTTGATGATCCGATCTGGTTTCTCCACGTCCAACAGCTCGGCGAGTCGATCGAACTCCTCGACAATGTCAATGCGGTGAAACTCGAAACGGCTATGGTCGGTGTCATATGGCAGAAACACAGGATGCGGTTGTTGTGACCGGCTGATCGCAAGTACCTCGACATCAGGAATGTCGAGCAGCGCCGCGACGAAGTGACTGCCGGTGAAGCAATTGCTGCCGATTACCGCCACTCGCTTCATCGGTCAATGCGGGCCTTATGTCGCAACGAATTCTTGAATCGATTCGATTATGTAATCGATCTGCTGATCATCTAGATGTTGATGGGCCGGCAGTGTGATAATCGACTTCGCGTCCGCCTCGGCGGCTGGGAAATCTCCCTTCCGATAGCCGAGGTCGCGGGCGGCCTCTTGCAGGTGAATCGGGATCGGATAGTGGATCAGGGCTTCGATACCACATTCGTGGAGATGCGCGAGCAGGGCATCTCGCCGGTCGACTCTTAGCATGTAGAGGTGGAACGCATGACGCGCCCCGGCGCGCCGGGGCGGGACGCGTATCGCCGGGGCAAGAGCGGTGAATGCCGCGTCGTAACGCGTCGCGACGGCAATACGCCTGTCTAAAATTTCCTGTGCTTGCTCGATCAGGCGGATACCGACGGCCGCTTGGAGCGTGTCGAGGCGGGAATTCACGCCGAACATAACGCATTCATCGCGTTTCTTGAGGCCGTGATTGCGATAGAGACGCAGCTCTTCGGCAAGTGCTCGATCGCCCGTGAGAATCAAACCGCCGTCACCCCACACATTGATGTTCTTAAGCGGGTGTACGCTGAGCAGGCAGTCCGTCCCCAAGAGCCGACCGGCTCGCCGTTGAGCGAAGCGCCGATCGATTGGGCTGCATCCTCGATCACGACGAGTTGGTGACGATCGGCAATTTCTTGGATCTTCGGCATGTCGGCCACGTTTCCGCTGTAGTGGACCGGTAGGATGGCCTTGGTGCGCTCTGTAATCTTCGCTTCGATCTTGGCTGGGTCGATCGTAAACCCGTCTTCATTGTCAACCAGCACCGGATTTGCGCCGACCGCCGCGATAGCGCCGACGGTCGCGATGAAGGTATTGGCCGCTGTGATGACCTCGTCTCCAGGACGGACGCCGCAAAGACGAAGTGAAATGATGAGCGCGTCGGTGCCGCTACCGACGCCAACCGCGTGCGGCAGTCCGCAAAACGCCGCAAATCGATCCTCAAACTCCGTAGTTTTCGCACCGAGGGTAAAGTCGCTGCGGCCGACGAGCGCGCGAATATCCTCAAGATACTCGTCGATGTCCGCGAACTGCTGACCGAGATAGGAGAACGGAATGCGCATTAGACGCTGTAGAACCCTCGGATCACATCCGCAACATAGCGGATGTCCTCTTCTCGCAGTCCATGATGCACCGGCAGGCTCAACATTTGGTCCGCTTGGCTTTCCGCCACTGGGAAATCTCCCCTCTTGTGGCCGAGTTTCGACGCGGCCGCCTGTAGATGGATCGGCACAGGGTAATGGATCGCGGAACCCACGCCGCGATCGGCCAAATGTTCGCTCAGCTCTACGATCGGCGAGGATGACGAACGTATGGTAGACGGCAAATTCGTCCTCTCCATCGGCCGGAAGCCGGATGCCCTGAAGGTCGGCGAGCGCGAGCTGATAGGACTCCGCGTTTCGTCTGCGCTGTGTGGTCCAGTCCTCCACGTGGTTCAGTTTCTCTAGGAGAAGGGCCGCTTGTATCGTATCCAGACGCGAGTTGTATCCCCATTCAAGACACTCGTCTCGGTTTGCAAGTCCGTGGTTCCGCAGCCGTTGTAGGTGCTGGGCCGAGCCTTCGTCATTGGTCGTCACCACACCACCGTCGCCACAAGCGCCAAGTGTCTTGAGGGGATGAAGGCTGAACGCTCCCAGTGTTCCCAATCCACCTACGGGCCTTCCTCGGTGTCTGGCGAGCACGGCTTGTGCGGCGTCCTCTATGACAGACAGCCCGCAACGTTCGGCCATCTCCAGGACCGCATCCATGTCCGCCGGCCGGCCGGTCAGATGTACGGGTAGGATAGCTTTCGTTGCCGGAGTTACGGCCGCTTCGATGAGGTTGGGATCAATATTAAGGTTTGCCCCAACGTCGACGAAAACCGGCCGTGCACCGACGTGGACGATGGCTGCAGCCGTGGCATAAACGAGTTGGGCGCGGTGATGACTTCGTCGCCGCTGCCGATGTCCAGTGCTCGAAGCGCCAAAATCATCGCGTCCGTGCCCGAATTGACGCCGACCGCGAACTTCGTGCCGCACAGCTCCGCGAAGCGCGCCTCAAATTCGTCGACTTCGGCGCTGAGAACAAACTGGCCGCGGTGCAGCACACGTGCGAATGCGCCCTTTAATTCGTCATGTAGTGGCACGCCACTCCCGGCAATATCCACATAAGGAACGGTGCGTTCCACGGTTGTATCCACTATGCCGCACCCGATGTTAGGGCGTGGGATTTCGCCACGGCAGCAAGCAATTCGCGTGCTCTTTTCAATTGATCGGTCTGGACGGTAAGAGACGGCCCGCCGGAAGCGCCAGCAAACTCCCGACGAGCGCGGTCACGGGGCAAAAACTCATTCAATAGTATGCAACACCATTTTACTCGATGAATCGGCATGACGACGGCGACGCGTTCGCGTAGCCATTGCGAATCTGGCAGCGTATCTGATAGCCGGCGGAGAACCGGGTCAAGGTGCAGATCGGGAATGGGTACCGCAACCTGACAAAAAAAGTCGCATATCATCCGTGCTGGATCGTCCCACCCAGCGTACTCAAAATCAACGAACGTTATGTGACCGTCTTCGTCCAGTAGCGCGTTGTGAAAGCCGAAATCGGATGGTGAGAGGCATTGCTGTCCAGAGGAAAGCTTGTGGCCAAGTTCGCCACCCGCCGCGCGTTCGACAGTGTTTCGCAACTGCTTCCAAAATGCCTTTAACTCAGTTGCGACGAACTCCTTCGCCAGTTCGTCATCGGCAAATCGGTGCAAGCGGGCGACGCGCGCGTCGACGAGTTGAACGTGCTCTGTAAGGGACAAACAGGCTTCCGATGCAAGTGGCAACTCGTTGGCGCTATCTCGACGCTCGTTGAGCGCAACCACAAAATCCATGGCTTGCGAAACGCTTTCGACGCCGACATCGACGGCTGTCATGATGCGGCCCGGTGCAAAGGAGAACAGAATTGCGCGTGAGGCACGATCTGAAGCCAAGGGTTGAGGCACACAACGAAGTTTCAGTTGCTGCGCAAAGTCAGTAAACGCGAGTTCTGTGGCGAAGCGGTCACGCGGATCGTCTTCATCTTGGAAGAATGATTTAAGTACAAATCTTCGATTCCCGCAGTCGACCCGCGCGACCCGATTGTTAGATCCGACGATGATCGGTTGGAGCGTAAAGGCATCCGTGCAGCCAATTTCGCTAAGGAGTTTTCTGGCGGTCGATTCTAGCATCGGATGGGTGTTCACGCCGCCGTTTCCATGTTTCCAGCAAGCGGTCTACTCGCATCGTTAGACGAAACGCACATCGTTAGCCTTAATCTGCATCAATTGGTGGTATTGGCGGATTCGTGCCGATGGCTTCGTTGCCAGCCTGTTCCAAATTCGCCGGATCCCCGTCCTCGGGCGTTTGAGGACGCCCGCCAAGGCTTTGGTGATCGATTGCGACGGCCTTGACCAAGGCATAGGCATGCATGCTCGCCTTGAGACTGAGGCGCGCCACCGCAAGCCGCGTAACCCGCGCGCGCAATGGAACGCCGACATCGACGAGAATCTCCACCGAAGTTCCCGCGCTCTCGCGTACCTCGGTGATTGTCCCTGGAAAAATGTTGAGAATGCTGATGTCGGTGGGGCGCGAGAGCGCGAGCGAAACGTCTCGTGCTCGAATGTGGACTCGAAGCCGCGTACGCAGCGGCAGATCAAGCCAGGGAACCATCAAACGACCACCCGTGAAAGCGAGGGCGCTCAGGCCACTTGCCGCGTCATGTTCGACAACCTCTACGGCGATGACCGCTCCGGCCTCGCTACCTCCGGCAAGGGCGCCGAGATCTAGGCGGGTCATAAGGGCTTCGAGCGGGCCGAATGCGGACACGGTCCCCTGCGCCATGAGGACAAGCGTGTCCGCGAGCCGGATGACTTCCTCCATACGGTGACTGACGTAGACGATCGGAATGCGCATCTCGTCGCGCAGACGCTCGATGAACGGCAAGATTTCGGACCGGCGCTCGATGTCCAGCGATGCCAATGGCTCGTCCATCAACAAAAGGCGTGGATTGGCAAGCAATGCCCGACCGATGGCGACCCGTTGCTTTTCGCCGCCCGAGAGTTGGTGCGGCCGTCGGCCGAGCAGCGGCGACAGGTCAAGCAAGGAGACCACCGCATCGAAACCGATCGCGCTCCTGCGCCTGGGCATGCCGTAGGTCAGGTTGCGGCGCACACTCTTATGCGGAAACAGGCGGCCCTCCTGGAAGACGTAGCCAATGCGACGTCTTTCTGGCCGCAGGTTGATGCTGGACTTGGAGTCGAACAGAACCACGCCATCGACGACGATGCGTCCTGATTGTGGAGTATCGAGTCCGGCAATCAAGTCGACGAGTGTCGTCTTGCCGGCTCCCGAGGGGCCGAACAGTGCGGTGATGCCGCCCGGTTCGCTTGAAAACGCGGCCTCTAGCGTGAAATCACCGCGCTGGCCGCGGACGTCGATCTCGATCATTGGCCGATACCCTGTGCGGTGTTCAGCCGTCGGGCGAGCCATTCCGAGGCGACCAGCGCGCCAAGCGCCAAGGCAACTGCGATAAGGGCGAGGCGCGCGGCACCTGTTTCGCCGTCGGGTGTTTGCGCCAACGAATAGAGTGCGAGCGGTAGCGTTCTCGTCTCACCCGGAATGTTCGAGACAAAGGTTATGGTTGCGCCGAATTCACCGAGCGCCCGCGCAAAAGCTAGGATGGTACCAGCGAGAATTCCCGGCGCCATCAGAGGTATGGTTATGGTCGCGAAGACGCGGGTCCTTGAGGCGCCTAGCGTAAGGGCTGCGGATTCCAGACGCTGGTCGACCGCTTCGAGCGACAGTCGCATTGCCCGCACCATCAACGGGAATGCCATCAGGCCAGCCGCCAGCGCTGCCCCTTTCCAAGTGAAGGCGATCGATATTCCGAATGTGTCAAATAGCCAGCCGCCGATCGAGCCGTTGCGACTCAGAAGGATAAGCAAAACATAACCGACGACGACCGGCGGCACGACTAGCGGCAGGTGAACGGCGCCATCGACGATTATCTTGCCGGGAAATGTTTTGCGCGCGAGCAGCCAAGCGATGGCGAGTCCAAATGGCAATGCTCCGGCGACACTCCAAAGCGCCACTTTCAGGCTCAGCGACAGTGCCTCGATTTCAAGGGGTGTCAACGGAGACATCGGGTCACTGCACCGCGAAGCCGTGAGATTCGAACATTTTCACGGCGGCCGGCGACAGCAGTTGTTCGTAGCACGCCAGCACGGCGTCGCTAGCGCGGCCAGCTACGATCGCCACTGGGTAGCGGATCGGCGGATGCCGTGCGCCATCGACGGTGTCAGTGACACGGACCCGACGACTTGCCGCAGCGTCGCTCGCATAGACGATTCCGGCCGCAGCGCCGCGACGCTCGACGACAGCAAGCGCTGTGCGCACATTCTGCATGCGGGCAAGCCTCGGTGCGAGAGCTGGCCACAACCCCAAATTTTGCAACGCCGCTTTCGCATAAATCCCAGCCGGCACATGATCCGGGTCGGCGACGGCGAGCCGCGACCCTCCCAGAGTTGCACTCAAACTATCGCTCAAGGTGAAATTTCGCTTATCGTCCGACGCGGCGATTAAGACCAACCGATTTCCCAGCAAATCGACTCGAGAACCGGCTTCCAGCATGTCTCGATCTTGAAGCCAATCCATCCAGTTTTGATTGGCTGAGAGAAAGATATCGGCCGGTGCGCCACGAGCGATCTGCCGCGCCAGCGTGCTGCTTGCCGCAAACACGGTCGTAAGCGCGCATATTTTTCGTTCCGCGAAGTCGCCGGCAATTGCGGTTAGCGCATTCGACGTGCTGGCCGCACCAAACAGCAGAGTCCGTTCTTGGCTGTGAGCGTCGGCGGCCGTAGCGATGCCAATAGCCAGGAAAAGCGCGAAAATGTTGCGTGACGGCGAAGCGGGTTGAGGCATGGTGTCCTAGCGTTGCAGGCAATCAATTACGCATGCACCAGACTTTGCGTCAACGGCAGGGCAAACTACAGTCGTATACGCCCGTCTACAGGTCTTCTTCGTCGTCTGTCCAGCGCCAATATTGTCGATCATCACCGCGCCGGCCAGCTACGAATACATGTCGATAACAAACTGAGTTGACCGCTTTATGTACCATATGAATTGACCGCTTCTGTTGTGGTGGTTTGGCTCGGTCGCGTCGAAGCGGGTCACGCGGCCTGGAGCCTGTCGTCGGCGATGGTTTCGCCGTCGGCGCGGTAGCGCGCCAGACACCTGGGTCTGTGGAAGACGGCCAGGTGGCCGTCGGGATATTCGTGCACCCGGACCTGCGCCTTGACGTAGTGGTGGCGGTGGCGATCGGCCGGGATCTGCAGCGTGCGGTTCTTGTAGCGCACGGTGTTGTCGCCCGCGACGACGCGGTCCTCCTGGGCGCAGAGGATGTCCTCGAGCGTGCCGGCAAAAGCCACGAAGGCCGAGCCGGTGTCCGCGGCCGGGCGGGCGAAGCGGGCGTTGTGCGCCGGCCAGAAGAGCTCCTCGAGAAAGCGATTGGCCTCGGCCATGGTGGCGATCCCGGCGAGGCGCAGCTCCTGGGGCAGGCGCTTCTGCAAGGTCCCGAACATGCGCTCCGAGCGGCCCCGGGCCTGCGGCGAATAGGCCGCGATCAACTCGATGCCGAGCTGCGCCAAGGCCCGGCCGACCTGGGTCGGGTTGTCCTTGTCCACACCGCCGCCTGCCTCGGGCGTGTGCCAGTAGTGCGAGGCCCGATCGGCGTAGAGCGAGCAGAACAGCCCGTTTTCGGCGATCACCTCCCGAGCCCGCGGAACGTGCTCATCGTGCCCTCCTCGGCAACGAAGAAGCCCGAATAGACCTCCGATGTCGCATCGTCCATGGTCACGATCAGATCCCACCACTGGCCCGCAACCCACTCGTGGCTCGAGCCGTCCTGGTGCAGCATCATCCCCACCACCGGTCGGCGCGGCCGCTTCCGGCGGTGCGCCCCGCGCCTGGGCGCCGGCTTGATCTTGCCGTGCGCCTGCAAGCTCAGGCGAAGCCAGTTGTAGCTCAGCCCGAAGCCATGCTCGCAGACCAGCTTCTCGTGGAAGTGCTTGGCCGTGAAGTCCGGGTAGCGCGTCTCGAACAGCTCCAGCACCCGCATCACCTCGTCCACCGGCGCGCCGAGACCCGCCCAAGGCGCCGGTCGTACAAACCCTCGGCACCCTCGGCCTCATAGCGCTCCCGCCAGCGCCGGAACGTCCGCTCCGACATGCCCAGGATCTCCGAGGCCTCGGCCTGGCTCAAATCACCCCGATAACAACGTCCGTAGACATCCTCGAACTTCATCAATCTCAGTCCCTGCAACTGCTCCGTCCGGCGCATCCGATTCCTCCAGATTTGGAGGAAATCTAAAACCGGACAGATCATCTGTTACATAGACCGGTCATATCGTGTGTTAGCGACAGCCAGCTACGAATACATTGCCTATCTAAAGTATTAGATAGATTATTTTATGCGTTGAAAAAATAAGTAAATCTCAAATTAGACGCTGAGATTGAAGATTGTATCGGGCGTGGTCAGCGCGCTTGATTCATGCGGTCAAATCCGGCTTCGAGATCGGCGACAAGGTCGTCGGGATCCTCAAGGCCAATATGAACGCGTATCGTCTGGCCACCCGGGTTCCATTCGGTTGCAGTGCGCACATTCTCCGGCTGAACTGGAAGAATGAGCGATTCGAATCCGCCCCAGCTCGCGCCCATTCCAAAGAACCGGAGGTCGTCGACGAAGGCCGCGAGTGCCGTTTCATCCACGATGTCGAGGACGAAACCAAACAGGCCGCTGGCGCCGGTGAAATCGCGCTTCCAGAGCGCGTGACCTGGATCGTCCGGCAGACCTGGATGCATCACGCGCAGCACTTCAGGACGCTTTTGTAACCAGTTTGCCAGTTTCAGGCCGCTTTCGTGGTGGCGCAACAGGCGGACGCCCATTGTTCGGAACCCACGCAACGCGAGGTAGACGTCGTCGGGTCCGGCGCAGTTGCCGAACAGCTGCGCGCTTTCACGGACCGTTTCGTAAGTTGCCTTGTTGCAGACGATGACGCCAAACATCGCATCGGAGTGACCGACGATGTATTTGGTCCCGGCGTGCACGGAAATGTCGACGCCGTGCGTCAGCGCCTTGAAGAAGTAGCCGCTTGCCCAGGTGTTATCCATCACGACGAGTGCGCCGTGGGCGTGCGCCGCCTTGGCGATTGCGGGGATATCCTGCACCTCGAAAGTCTGGGTGCCAGGCGATTCAACCCAGACCACCTTCGTGTTGGGTTTGAACAATTTTTCGATATCGCCCCCGATCAGGGGGTCGTAATAGTCGGTTTCGACACCAAAACGGCTCAGAACGCCGTCGCAGAACCGGCGCGTTGGTGCGTAGGTGCTGTCCGTGACGAGTACGTGATCGCCGGTCTCGACGCAGGCGGTCAGCGCAACCGCGATTGCGGCGAGTCCGGATGGCGCAAGGACGGTTCCTTCCCCCCCTTCGAGCGCGGCTGCTGCTTCCTCGAGCGCAAAGGTCGTTGGCGTGCCGCGCCGCCCGTAGCGCACGCGCGCCGTCGACGCGTTTCGAAACGCCGCCAGCGTAGGGAATAGGACCGTTGAAGCGTGATAGACGGGCGGGTTGACGATGCCTTGATTATCATGCGGATGCAGGCCCGCGTGGGCGAGGATTGTGTCGTCTTTCATGGGGTGACCGGAGTTGTGAGGCTGGGCGGCTGGGCGCAAGTCATTGAACCACCTCGGTCGCCGTGATACCAGCAGCTTTTTGGCACCACGGCTGCTTGAGCGGCGGTCGCTGACGGCGTGGAATGGGGCGATGGAGCGAATCGACTGTGCGGTGATCGGCGCCGGCGTCATTGGCCTTGCAGTCGCGCGCGCGCTTGCGCTTCGGGGTCGCGACGTCGTGGTCTTGGAGCGCGCGCAGGCGATCGGTACCGAAACCAGCGCCCGAAGCAGCGAAGTCATCCACGCTGGAATCTATTATCCCGCCGGTAGTTTGAAGGCGCGGCTGTGTGTCGCCGGTAAGGTTGCGCTTTACCGATACTGTGAGGAGCACGGTGTCTCCCACCGCAGCTGCGGAAAGCTGATCGTGGCGACCGCAGAACGGGAGGTTGAACCGTTGTGGGCGCTGCAGGGCAGGGCAGGCGAGAACGGTGTCGACGATTTACAACGTCTCGATGCCACAGCCGCCCGCGCACTGGAGCCGGAACTCCATTGTCACGCGGCACTGCTCTCGCCGTCGACTGGGATCATCGACAGCCATGCGCTGATGCTTGCCTTTCAGGGCGATCTGGAGTCGCGTGGCGGCGTTGTCGCCTTTCGCACCGAAGTTAAGCGCGGCAAAGTTGAAGGCGCGCGAATCGTCCTTGAGACCTCCGGCAGCGGCACATTGCAGCTGTCTTGCGGCTCGGTGGTAAACAGCGCTGGCCTCCACGCCGCAGATATCGTCAAGAACTTGGCGGGATTTCCAAGATCGCAGATACCTCCAACCTTTCTCTGTAAGGGCAACTACTTCACGCTTGCCGCACGTTCGCCGTTCAACCATCTGATTTATCCGATTCCCGACGCAGCGGGCCTTGGCATCCACCTCACATTTGATCTTGGGGGACAGGCGCGATTCGGCCCCGACGTGCAGTGGATCGAGGAAGTAAACTACGATGTCGACCCAGGGCGTGCTGATCTGTTTTACGATTCTGTTCGCCGCTATTGGTCTGGACTGCAGGACGGTGCGCTGAGTCCCGGCTATGCCGGCATCCGGCCGAAAACAAGCGGACCATACGGACCGCCGCAGGACTTTGAAATCCAGGGACCGGCTGACCACGGCGTGCCGGGACTGGTAAACCTGTTCGCTATCGAATCTCCTGGTATTACAGCATCGATTGCGGTGGCCGATCTTGCTGCCGACCTGTTGGCGGCCTGAGCGCTCAGTCGATTGCCGCGGTATCGCTTGCGGGGAAAGGTCCTGAAGTTCGAGGGTCGGGGATGTGTTTGGTTTCTTGTTTGTATGGCTCGAACCCGGCGCGTTGATAAAGTCGTAGGGCGGCGGGATGATCGAGCGTGCAGGTATGCAACCAGAGCCGGTTTGGTTCATGCCGCCAGGCCGTGTCAATGGCGCAATCCAGCAGCCATTTTCCGATGCCGCGTCCGGTGAAATCCGGCAGCAATCCGAAATATGCGAGTTCGATCTGGTCTTCTTCGCGGCGATCGAGTTCCGCATACCCCGCCGGCGATCCGCCCAAATAAAGCACGTAGATCTCGACCAGCGGATCCTCGATTATCGTCGCAAGCGTGGCGTCGCTCATTTCGCGGCGTTCGTACCAGATCCATGATTCGCCGACGGCGTTGTAAAGATAGCGGTAGAAGTCGACGTTCGGCTTCTCGGCATGGAGCAGGGCAATCGGCAGGCCGATGGTGGGTGGGTGGACGGGAGCCGATTTCGGCCGCTCGTTCATCTGCAGATAGGTAACCGTGAACTCTAATTCATTGCGTCCACTTTCCATTTTCGCGCCCGCCGCGCTGTCGAGCCAGCGCGCCATGACAATGCGCGGTTCCATGCGGTAATCCGCGGCTTCATAAAAGCCTCTTGCCTGTTCGTTTTCAGCCCGGATCATCAAGTCGATCTTGGGCGCGCCTTGCTCGCGCAGCCAGACCTCGGCGTGGCGGACGATCTCGCGGCCAAGACCCTGATGGCGGTTTGAGTCCGCAACCGCGAGATAGTACAGCCAGCCGCGGTGGCCGTCGCACCCGGCCATCACACATGCCCTAATCTCGTCACCGTCGTGCGTGACGAAGATATCCGATTGGGGCGCGGCGCGCGCGCGGGCTATGTCCGCTCCCGGATCATTCCACGGACGGACAAGGCCGCAGGCGGTCCAAAGTTCAATAACCGCCGCTACGTCCGCATCCTCGATCGGTCGAATTGGCATGATCGTTCTAGCTCCCGGCCATCGCTACCTGGCGCTCACTTCAAGCGATCTCTCTAGGCGCAGCGTGGTCCAGCTAACGCCGGTTCAGGCTGGGTCTTCGACAAGCGCGATATTGACACGGCGATTGTGCTTGCCCTTGTTTTCGATCTTGCGCACGAAGACTTCGCCGATTTCGCTTGTGCGCCGGACGTGCGTGCC
>CBDCIT010000028.1:0-37231 GCA_965217615.1 Alphaproteobacteria bacterium | reverse complement strand
GTGCCGTCCACGATCTAAATACCTGACCACATATGGATCACAATTATTTTGGTGGCCTTGCGAGTATGAACAGGCTTAGCTCTCTCCTTGATAAAATGCACCGGCGTGGGCCTTCAAGCATCATGGGGTGGCCATGAAGCGCATCACGCATACCTTGCTGCTGCTGTGGCCGCTCGTCGGAGTGTCGCTCCCGGCTCTCGCCCAGTCTCGGGGTGTTGCCGGTTACGTTGGCGCCTTGTCCGTGAGCCGTTCAAAGTAACGTTGCGCGTGGTCCGTGCCTGTTCGCCGATGGATTTCGGTTAGGATGTAGAGGCACAGATCCTATAACTGGAACAGGTCGTGAAGCATGAGCGCCAGCTTCAGGAGCTTGTCCTCGGGCACGGACGGATAATCCAGGAAATCTCGAACATACAGGGCGTCGGACCACAATATCTGGCGATGCCCGCGGTTCGGGTTATTGTTCTTTAGGAGCGGCTTGAAACAGCGCTGGCCGAATCCGTGGAAGGTATGGAACTGAAATCCGGCACCGCGCAGGACGCGGTCGACGTCGGCGAACAGCGGCTGACCTTCGTAGAGCTCGACGAACTCAACTTCGGTCTGGATCAGTGCCGCCTTCGCGAGAGTCTTTGGCGCTCCGCGAAAGACGTCAACCTCCGCTCCCTGGACGTCGATCTTTATGAAATCGACGTCTGCGATCTCCTCGATGTCATCCAGCCGTCGCGTCTCGACCGGGTGCCTTTTCTGGAGCACCGTTAATTCGTGGAGATTGTGGAACTGTTGAAGCAGTTTTGTATTGGGCGGGTAGAGTGATCCAGTCATGGCGAAGTTCGTCTCGTGATAGATAGCCGCTCCACCGTCACCAATGAAGTACGGATAAAACTCATGAGTCTTGGAATGCAGCCCACGCAGTTTTTCGCATTCCTCCTTGTTGGGCTCGAAGCCAATGACCTTGGCCTTGTCGAGGCGTAGAAGCGGCGCATAGGGCTCCTCGCCAGCGCCCCATGACATCGCGCCAATGTCGTGACCTGACCCCCAAAACTTAGTCCAGGCCGAATGTTAGGCTAGGACTGTTTGAACGGAGGTCAGGATGCCACGTAAACGACATACCGCGGAACAGGTTATCGGTAAGCTACGGGAGGCGGAGGTTAGCCTGTCGGGCGGCCAAACGGTGCCTGCGGTTTGCAGGACCTTGGGTGTTTCGGAACAGACGTATTACCGTTGGCGCAAGGAGTACGGCGGCCTAAAGATCGAGCAGGCACGGCGCTTCAAGGAGCTCGAGCGGGAGAATCTGCGGCTGAGACGAGCTGCCGCTGATCTGACGCTGGATAAGCTGATTCTGAAGGAAGCCGCTGAGGGAAACTTCTAAGCCCCGAGCGCCGCCGGGGCTATGTTCAGCACATCTCCACGCGGCATGCCCTGCCCGAGCGTCGGGTGTGCCGGGTCATTGGGCAACCACGCTCGACGCAACGCTATCGGCGTGTCGAGGCTGACGATGAGGCGGCGTTGACCGCGGCCATTGTGCGGCTGGCCAGCGCGTACGGTCGCTACGGCTATCGCCGGATCACGGCGCTGCTCCGCGGCGAGGGCTGGTACGTGAACCACAAGTGGGTCGAACGCATCTGGCGACGGGAGGGACTGAAGGTGCCTGCAAAACAACCAAAGAGGGGCCGGCTATGGCTCAACGATGGGTCCTGCATCCGTCTGCGTCCGAACTGGCCGCACCATGTCTGGGCCTATGACTTCGTCATGGCTCGCACACACGATGGCAGGGCATTCCGCATGCTGACCATCATCGACGAGTACACTCGGGAGTGCCTGGCAATCGACGTCGCACGACGGCTGCGATCCGACGACGTGCTGTATCGCCTTGCCGCGCTGTTCATCGATCGTGGCCCGCCGGACCACATCCGCTCGGATAATGGTGCCGAGTTTACCGCCACGGCCGTCCGTGAGTGGCTGGCGCGGGTCGGTGTGAAGACGCTCTACATCGAACCGGGCAGTCCCTGGGAGAACGGCTACAACGAGTCATTCAACGGCAAGCTCCGGGACGAGCTGCTCAACGGCGAAATCTTCTACTCGCTCAAGGAGGCCCAGGTGCTGATCGAGCGATGGCGGCAGCACTACAACACGGTCAGACCACACAGTGCGCTGGGCTACAGACCCCCGGCGCCAGTGACCATCGCGCCTAACCGGACTGATCCGGCTTGCGCTATGGATGGGCTCTAGCCGGATCAGCCCTTCCCAATCACCGTGCCAAGACTAACATAGCGATTGGCACATACATTGGGGGCATGCCATCCGCTTTGGGTCATTAGCAGACGTTCGAGCGGCCCGTTTCGGACTTCCGGTTTGGGTCACTAAGCGGACGTTCCCCCACCTCACGATGGCGGTCTGCTTCTAGCCATAAGCGGACCAAGCAATGTGTCTCGATAATCCGGATGATGGGGGCGACGGACCGGCCGAACTCGACGGGCCGCATCGCCTCGAAGACGATGTCGCCGATCTGGTGCGCACGGACGAAGGCTGGAAGATCTCCCGCCGCTATGTGACGGTCAGCTTCAGGCGCCGGACGCAGGAGTCGTTCGGGCTTGAAGACTGGGCCAAGGCGGAAGGCAAGCTGTAAAACGCCGGATGGTAGATCGACGGGTCCAACACGCCGCGCCGCGAGCGCATTCAATTCTCGTCGTCAGGAATGACGGCATGCACGTCGATTTCAACGACAAACTCAACGCGACCGAGTGCTGTGACGGCGACGCGTGTCGAGCAATAGTGGATACCCTGCATCCATTCAGCGATGACACCATAGACGGCATCGCGGTGGCGCCAATCCGTCAAGTAGACCGTTATCTTGACGATGTGTTCCAGCTTCGATCCCGCCTCCTCCAGCACCGTCTTGATGTTCTGCATGGCCTGGTTCGCTTGAGCAGAGGCATCACCGGGAACCGTGTTGCCCTCAAGGTCCCAGCCCACTTGACCCATCATGAAGACTTGATTCCCAGCTCGGACGGCTTGGCAGAATAGTTCTCCGGCAAGCTCCACCGGATAGGGCCTGATGATCGTGTGGGGCATTTAATTCTCCTTTCGTTGTAACGGATTCTTTTCGACTCCTTTTGCCGAAACATGGCGCTTCCGCGATGAATTTGCGGATGTGTTATCGGCAACGAATGTTCCAGACACGTGGTTGTATCACCGCGTGTGGCGTCCCTACTCCACGCGGCGGAGCATCTAATACTCGGTCAGCATCAGCTTAGTCCGCTCCTTGATCCTTAACCAGAAATGCGACGGCTTCCGCGGCTGCACAAATTATATAGCCGAGCCCATTAATTGAGAGTTATCGATGGTTTCACAGACCCACCGGAGTGCCAAAGTCACCGCACCAGTACATTTTGAGATCGCCTGTAAATGCCCCTGGTGCTACGGTCGCAGGTAACCGGGAGGACGCCATCTGGGAAATGTCGACCAACGAATAGTTGACAGTGAGAGCCGCCCGAGCTGGTCGGCGAGGCCGTTGGCGTCCCGGGGAACGCAAGGGCCAACCTTTCGTAGTAAATTTTGACGCTTGACTGGGAAATTTGGCGCCGAGGCGGTCGGTGCTGAAAACCGGTGGTATCGACGCGGGCAGAGGAACTCTGACGCGGAGACCGTCGGACATCAATGGGAGGATTGAATTATGCGAAGCTACAAGACAGTTCTATGCATGGCGCTTGCCGCGGCCATCGTAACGGTTGTCGGCACTCGGGCTGTGGCCCAGGACATTAGGAGTCAAATCGTCGCGTCAAGCGTTCTTGAGGTTATCAAGAAGCGCGGCGCGCTCCGAGTCGGATTGACGAGTTTTGTTCCGTGGTCCATGCGCGATAAGAAGGGCGAACTGATCGGTTTTGAGATCGATGTCTCCAAGCGGCTTGCCAAAGAAATGGGCATGGAGGTGGAATTCGTGCCGACCGATTTTGCCGGTCTTATTCCAGCGCTGCTCAGTGGCAAGTTCGACACCATAATCACGGGCATGGCGATCACACCGAAGCGAAACCTGTCAGTGAACTTCACAATTCCTTACCAGGCCTATGGTGCCAGTTTGGCGGTCAGCAAGAAGTTGGCCGGACACTGGAAGACGATGGAGGATGTCAACAAACCGGATGTCACGATCGTATCACGCCGCGGCAGTACGGCCGTGCAGGACCTGGAAAGAATGTTTCCCAAGGCGAAGAAGCTCTACTACGACGACGATGCCCACGCGTTTCAGGACGTGTTGAACGGCAAAGCCCATGCCGCATTTTCAACAGAGCCAAAGCCAACCTTCTGGGCGCTTCAGTTTAGTGACAAACTGGTCGTGCCACCTGCGCTTAGGCTTATAAACTTAAACCTCGGTGGGTTTGCCGTACGAAAAGGTGATGTGGACATACTCAACTTCCTCAACAACTGGATCACTCTGCGCGAGAGGAGTGGATGGCTTAAGGAGCGGCAGGACTACTGGTTCAAATCCACTGGATGGTGGGGCGACGTCGAGAAGAACCCCTTCTTGATCAAGAATTAGGATGTTGGCGGTCGCGCCGACGCACGACGCCGCCGTGACCGCCACATCAACCTCCTGGGCTCTAGTTAGGAGGAACCGACTTGGACAGGGACGAGGAGCGCGCGATCGAATGGGATTGCCAGAAGGTCCTGCGCCAATATAACGACCATGTAGCCCAGCGTGAATTCAAGAAGGCCGTGGCGCTGTTCACGCCCGACGTCGAGTGGCAAGCGATGGGCCTGAACCTCAAAGGCCGCGCCGCGCTCCTCGAGGCCCTTCGCGGTGCCTTGAGTGAAGGCACTGTCCGGCACGTTATCACCAACACCGTCGTGAACGTGATTGACGAGAACCACGCGACATCACACTCCTACCACACCAACTATTACAGCCAAGACGGCAAGCGAGAGGATATGGATGGTCCGCTCGAGTTCGAAGGACCGCATCGTGTCGAAGACGACGACGTCGAATTGGTGCGCACGGACACGGGCTGGCAGATCGCCCGCAGGCGTGAGACAGTCATCTTTAGGCGCGAGGAAAAAGTAGGCCTGGAAATCTGGGCCAACCAAAATGACAAACATTAGCAGGGCGGGCTGTAGATAGGTCAGACACTGAATAATTGGAATGTCCGCTTTGGGTCAGAAGCAGACGTTCGAGCAGCGTGTTTCGAATGACCGCTTTAGGCTGGTAAGCAGACGTCTTTAAAACTCGCGCTGATGGTCTGCTTGTAGCCACTAGCGGAGGTTAAGACGAATACTTGGCATGTCACTCCTGCGTTCCCATCTTGCCGGCAGCGGACCAAAGCGCGGGAATTGTGATCCTATGGGAACGGAGTCAGTCGAGCCCTCGTATCGCGACCTATGTAACCCCGCATTTCCCAGATAGACGATGATTTCTGACGGTCTCAACGCCGATTCAAGTATAATAATCAAATGGATAATGGCGATAGGGGGCACAATAAATGGCACATCCGATGGGTGAATCGAAACGGGACGGACTTCGGGTCGATTTCGACCGCCGCCTGAAGCTGGAATTTCACGGGTCCAAGATCACCTCTGACGGCGGGTTGCTGGCCTATCGGGAGCTTGATGATGCCCTTGGCCTGACCGAGGTTGCCGGGACTATTTTCCAGGACAGCCGTACCGGCAAGAACGGATGGCACGGCATGACGGGGCAGTTCCGTCAGTCGGTGTTTGGTCGCCTTGGTGGTTATGAGGACGTAAACGACGCCGACCGTCTCGGACGTGATCCTGCCATGCGGTGGATTGTTGGTGGCAAGGCCGTCGAAAGACAGGCTGCGTCCACCAGCCAGATGGGGCGGTTCGAGACGGAGCTTCTGGCGACCGATGCGAACATCGAAGTCCTGGCTGGGATGAACGGGGCGTGGATCGACAAGGTTCATGACCGCCGCCCACCGAAGATGATCATCCTCGACATGGACTCAAGCGTCAGCCCGACCCATGGCGAACAAGAGGGAACGGCGTACAATGGTCACTTCGGCTGCACCTGCTACCATCCACTATTCCTGTTCAACCAGTTCGGCGATCTGGAGCGGTGTTCCCTTCGCCCCGGCAATGTCCACAGTGCCGACGGTTGGCGTGAGGTTCTGGAACCGGTCGTTGAGCGTTATCGGGAACGGAACCTGCGCCGCTACTTCCGAGGGGACGCCGCCTTTGCCGCACCGGACATCTACGAGTTCCTGGAAAGTGAGGGTTTTCTCTACGCGATCCGGTTGCCGAAGAACCAAATTCTTCAGGAAAGCATTGCCCACCTGCTGACCCGCCCCGTCGGTCGTCCGCCGAACCATGTGCGGCGCTATTACGCCAGCTTCAGGTATCAGGCTGGAAGTTGGGACAGGAAGCGGCGCGTGGTGGCCAAGGTGGAATGGCACCCCGGCGAGTTGTGCCCCCGCGTCGGCTTTATTGTCACCAACCTGTCGCGGCCCGCCGAACGGGTGGTGGCGTTTTATAATCACCGTGGGACAGCGGAGCAGTACATCAAGGAAGGCAAATACGCCATCAAGTGGACCCGTCTGTCATGCAGCAAGTTCCGCAACAACGAGGTTCGGCTCCAGTTTCACGCCCTGGCTTACAATCTGGGCAACTTCATGCGGGCGCTTGCATTGCCGAAGGAGGTGGAACACTGGTCGCTGACCACGCTACGGGAAAAGCTGGTGAAGATCGGGGCCAAAGTTGTCCGCCATGGCCGTTATGTCACGTTCCAACTGGCCGAGGTCGCCGTGTCGAAAATCTTGTTCCAGAAAATCTTGGCCTTGATTGATGATCTACGCCGAAGCTCCGTTTCGGCGTAGGCCGAGGAAATTGACGGCAAGGTGGAAAAGACAGGAGAGGTGTGTCTGGATGGTGGAAATCTTTGCCAAATGGCCTTCCGAACGTGGTCAGCCCGCCAAAGTCGGGTCATCGGAGGGCTGGGAAGGGAATGGAGTTCCCGTGGCGGTGCAATGTAGATACGATTGCCATGGATTTGAAGGTTAGCTGGGAAATGTCGGTTAAGGTAATTGTCCACAGACCCTAGGACGTGTTTATGGGTTGGCGCAGGTTTTGGTCGATATTTGTTGCAAGCGCAGCGGGCATTGTGGGCCTCCTCTTTGCCTTCGTGCTGATCGTTGACCCGTACGGAACGTTGCCGTTTTCACCCGCCTTCAAGCGTGAACCAGTAACGACGAATCAGCGGTTCTCTTTTCCTGCGCTGGCCGCAAGTCTGCGCTTTGACAGCGCGATATTTGGGACCTCGACGACCCGGATGTTGCGCCCCGCGAAGTTCAATGAGTTGTTTGGCGTGCGCTTCGCCAACCTCTCGATGAATAGCGCAACAACTCACGAACAGCAGCGCCTCTACGACCTATTTATCGATCATCACCCCGCACCGCGCATGGTTGTATTTGGGCTCGACGAAGAATGGTGCAGTACCGAGCCATGGTTGAGGGAATTTACATTTCGTCCGTTCCCCCCTTGGCTCTACGACGGCAATCCATGGAACGATACCCTGTATCTTTTCAACTTTAGTGCGCTCGAACAGGCGGCGCGCCAATTCGGCTACCTGACGGGGTTGAGGCCTCCCAAATACGGGCGTGACGGTTACACCAAATTTCTGCCGCCAGCGGAGCAGTATGACCTTGAAAAGGCCCGCTTCCATATCTATGGAGCTGCAGGACCCGTAGCAAAGAGCGTGATTACTGCGCCGCCGCAGGACTATTCGGCGCAGCGGCAAAGCTGGCGCTATACCGCACACAATCGGTTACGCGATATGCTTGCGCGGCTGCCAGACGAGACAACAAAGGTTTTGATGCTCGTGCCGTATCACAATGTCAGGCTACCTGACGAAGGCACCATCGAGTGGGCGCGCTGGGACGAATGCAAGCACCGGTTGGCCATCCTGGCGGCGGAAGGGCCCAACGCGCACACGATCGATTTCATGATTCGCTCACAAATCACGACCCACGATGAAAACTATTGGGATGTGCTGCACTACTCGGTGGAGACCGCGGATCGGCTGGCGGAACTGATCGGCACCGGTATCTCCGAACGTCGAGGACGGGAGGGACTCTTCAATTATGTTCAACCGGAATAAATGACATCGCGCACGATCGACAACCGGGTGCAGGGCGCCGACACGGCTTCCGGACTTTTCTTTTTCGCTTGAATGACTAAAGTCGCGCTCGTTCTATACGCGATGTCCGCGGTTGGACGCGATCTCGTGCACAAATTTTGCCAGACCTGAGGGGAACACATGAAGATCAACTTTGCTGGGCCAACGGCGCCAAAAGCCGGAGCGGTCGTTGTTGGTGTCCACGACAAGGGAAGGTTTAGCGCGTCGGCCCGGCGGATCGACGCCGCCACCAAGGGTGCACTCCGCCGAGCTGTTCGAAATGGTGAGTTTTCGGGCAAGCGCGGTGAGGTGCTTTCAATCATCGCCCCCGCCGGTGTTCCATTGACTCGCGTCATACTGGCTGGCTTTGGCAAAGGTGCCGATGAACTTGAGAGCCAGAATCTTGGTGGTCGACTGGTCGCTAGTTTGGAAAGTGCAGGCGAGAAAACGGCCGCGATATTGATCGACGATGGGGCAGGCTCGCCAAGTGCGCCCGACGTTGCGCTGGGCGCGCGCCTACGCGGGTATCGATTCGACAAATACCGCACGAAGGCAAAACTAGAGAAGAAGCCCCGTCTTGGGTCGCTAGCGCTGCATGTCAAGGGCGCTGCCGAAGCGCGACGCAGGTTTGCATCGCTCGACAAAGTGGCCGAAGGGGTTGCTTTGACGCGCGACCTGGTATCGGAACCGCCGAATGCTCTCTTCCCCAAATCGTTCGCGGCCGAGGCGCGCAAGCTCAGCCGACATGGTCTCAAAGTGGATGTGCTCGGCGAGCGAAAGATGCGGGAACTTCGCATGCACACGTTGCTTGCTGTTGGGCAAGGCGCAGAACAGGAAAGCCAATTGGTCGTCATGCATTGGAACGGAGCGGCAAAGTCCAAAGCACCCATCGCGTTTGTGGGGAAAGGCGTGTGCTTTGACTCGGGCGGCCTATCGCTCAAGCCTCCCGGGGCCATGGAACAGATGAAGTGGGATATGGGCGGCGCTGGCGTCGTCACCGGATTGATGAAGGCGCTGGCCGGTCGTAAAGCCAAGGTCAATGCGGTCGGCGTGATCGGCCTTGTCGAAAACATGCCGTCGGGTGGTGCCGTTCGACCGGGCGATATCATCACCTCGATGTCCGGTCAGACAATCGAAGTCCTGAACACCGACGCAGAGGGTCGGCTCGTTCTTGCTGATGCGCTTTGGTATACGCAGTCGCGTTTCAAGCCGCGGTTTATGGTCGACTTGGCGACGCTGACCGGGGCGATGATTGTCAGTCTGGGCCATGAATATGCGGGCGTTTTCTCGAACGACGACGACTTGGCCGATAACCTCATTGCCGCCGGTAGTGCGACTGGCGAGAAACTGTGGCGCCTTCCGTTGGACAAGGCTTACGACAAGAAGCTCGATTGTGACGTGGCCGACATGAAGAACATCGGCGGTCGCGACGCCGGCAGCATAACGGCGGCGCAGTTTCTCCAGCGTTTCGTCAACGAGGTGCCGTGGGCGCATCTCGACATTGCCGGCGTGACCTGGTCGAGCAAGGATGCGCCGACCGTGCCTAAGGGCGGCACGGGTTTTGGCGTGCGGCTGCTCGATCGCCTGGTGCGTGACAAATACGAGGGTTGACGGCCTAGCAGAGCCTCGGGTTGCCAGCGGTGACGGAGATCAGGTTCTACCATTTGCAACGCACGCCGCTGGAGCGCGCGCTTCCGGCTCTGCTTGAGCGCGTGCTTGAGCGCAATTGGCGGGCCGTCGTGATGGCGGGTTCGGCAGAACGGGTGGAAGCGCTAAACGGGCAGCTATGGACGTATAACGACCGGGCTTTTCTGCCTCATGGCAGCAGCGCAGACGGCTATCCCGAACACCAAACGGTTTGGCTTACTCACGTCGATGAGAACCCTAATCGATCCGATGTGCTGTTTCTAACCGATGGTGCCAAATCGAGTAATATTTCCATGTTTTCAATATGTTGCGAGCTCTTCGATGGCAACGATGAGACGGCCGTGGCGACGGCGCGACAGCGCTGGAAAGAATATCTTGATGCCGGACTGAAACTTACCTATTGGCAGCAATCTTCGTCGGGAAGCTGGGAAATGAAGTCGGAGGCAAATGTCTGAGTCGTGCGGGCATTGTTCCGGCACGAAATGGAGTCCTTGCCGCCCGCAGCGAGGCCGTCTATAACCCCGCCGCTTCTGCTGTGAATGGTAATTTTGATCGGATACGCTGTATGGCCGTTGAACGAACCTTGTCGATCGTCAAACCTGATGCAACGCGCCGCAACCTCGTCGGTCAGGTTGTCGCTAAGTTGGAGGAAAGCGGCCTGCGGATCGTTGCCATGAAGCGGCTACGGCTTACGCGTGACCAGGCGGAGCGATTTTACGAAGTGCACAACGAGCGCTCATTTTTCTCCGATCTGTGCGAATTCATGACGTCGGGACCTGTGGTCGTGCAGGTCCTGGAGGGTGAAGGTGCGATCGCTAAGAACCGGGAGGTCATGGGGGCAACGAACCCGGCGAACGCGGATGACGGGACGATTCGCAAAGAGTTTGGTGAGTCCGTTGAGGCGAACACGGTTCACGGTTCGGACTCCGATGAGACAGCGGCGCGCGAAATCGTGTTCTTTTTCGGCGAGACGGAAATACTTCCCTAGTGGGGCGGCTTTTGGGGAAGAGTCCGAAAAAGGATTTCTCCACGGATCGAGGATTTGACGGGGCGCGCCGATATTTAGTGCGCCGAACAGTGCGCTTATACGAACGCCCAGAACAATAGCAACAGCACCATGGCCGCTCCGGCAGCGGAGATAAACAACAGCTTGGTCAAGACCGACCAGGTCTTGAGGTTGGCTTCCGGGGCCTGGAGGAATTGGAGCTCTGGCACTTCCATCGGCATACCTCCTGTGAATGCACCGCCCGGTCTAGGCAGCCTGCTGTCTACCAAATGAGCCGACGGCTGTCACGCTCGACGCTTCATGGCGGCGGCGGGTTGAATAGAACCGATATCGGTTCAGCCGTTCCCTCGATGACTGCACGATCGCCCTCGACGCGCACACGTCCTTCGGCAATCAGGCGCAAAACTAACGGATATATCTTATGTTCCGCCGCTAGAATTCGGGCCGACAATGTCTCGGCATTATCGCCCTCCAAGACGGGCACGGCGGCCTGGGCGATGATAGGCCCAGTGTCCGTTTCGTGGCGCGAAAAGTGAACGGTGCAGCCAGCGATTTGGACGCCAGCATCAAGTGCCTGCTGTTGTGCGTGGAGTCCCTTGAAAGACGGCAACAAGGCCGGATGGACATTAAGCATCCGGTCGTGCCAACGCTCAACGAATTCGGCCGTGAGAAGCCGCATGAAACCCGCAAGGCAGATGAGTTCGACACCGTGTGACCTGAGTTCACTATCGATTGCGGTGTCGAACGCCGCACGGTTGGGAAACTTCGTGTGTGAAATTACCGTTGTCGGGATACCCGACGCCTGGGCAACGCCAAGTCCTGCTGCGTCCTCACGACTAGAGATGACGCAGACGATTTCCGCCGGAAAGTCCGATGTATTGCAGGCGTCGATCAAGGCGGTGAGATTGCTTCCACGGCCCGAAATGAGCACAGTCGTCTGAAGGCGCTTCATGCTCGAATTTCGTCGATCAGGATAGCAGGTCCATCTTCGCGCGGCACGATGCCGCCGATGCGATGCACCGTTTCGCCGGACCGGATAAGCGCCTCTTCTATTTTGTCGGCACGATCGCTGCCGACGACGACGGCCATGCCGATACCGCAGTTGAAAGTTCTGAGCATTTCCTGCTCGGCAACACCGCCTTGTTTTGCGATCCACTCGAACACCGGCGGCCTCGGCCAGCTTGTAGAATCAATGGTCGCAGCGAGGTCCGTTGGAAGCACGCGAGGAAGATTTTCAAGGAGTCCACCGCCTGTGATATGCGCCAATGCGTGTAGCCCATCCATCCGCGCTGCGGTCAGGCAACTCCGGACGTAGATGCGGGTTGGCAGGACAAGCGCCGCTCCAAGACTCAGTTGATCCGCAAAGGGCGCGGCGTCTGACAAGTCGAATTCGCCGAGTTCGATAATTCGGCGGACAAGCGAGAATCCGTTTGCGTGCAGTCCATTCGATTCAAGGCCGAGCACAACGTCGTTGGCGCTAACCTCGCGTCCGGTCAACAGCGCATCGCGTTCGACAGCGCCTACCGCGAAACCCGCGAGATCGTAGTCGGAGCGCTGGTAGTGACCTGGCATCTCGGCCGTCTCGCCGCCGATCAGCGCACAACCCGCCTGTCGACACCCCTCAGCAACGCCGGCGATCACCGATTCGGCAATCTCCGGCTGTAGCTGTCCAGTGGCGAAGTAATCAAGGAAGAACAACGGTTCTGCACCTTGAACGACGATGTCGTTCACACACATGGCAACAAGGTCGATACCGACCGTCTCGTGCAAGTTGGCCTCGGTGGCTATTCTTAGCTTTGTGCCGACTCCGTCGGTCGCGGCAACGAGAATTGGGTCGCGAAAGCCGGCTGCACGCAAATCGAATAGGCCACCGAATCCGCCGAGTTCGGCGTCGGAGCCTGGCCTCCCCGTCGTGTTCACCTGCGATTTAATGGCCTCGACGAGCGCGTTTCCTGCGTCGATATCGACACCGGCGTCGCGATATGTCAGGCCATTGGCGGATGTCTTCCGTACTATGGTTTCCTCACAGCTGAGCCTATATAAGACGCATGAGAGTCGGTTGCCGAAGATACTTCATCCGGGATGGTTTGCAATGGCGCTTCGCGTAGCGATGCGGAAGGTTGCTTTACCCAGTTGCGTTCACTTCGCCCTAGTGGTGTTGACCGTCGTATTCACAGCTCAGGCGGCGGCACAATCGGCCGGCGAAACTCTATTTACATCCGTCGGCGTTGCAGTAGATGAGACTGCAGCAGACGATCTGACCGCAAAAACTGCAGGCATCCTCAAGGCGCAGAGGCGCGCGTTAAGAAGAATTTTGAAACGCGTTACGCTCCGCAACGATCATGATCGGCTACCGGAACTGGACGACAATGCACTAGCACAAGTCATCCGCGACATTGCCGTGGATGGCGAGAAATTTGGCGGCGGCCGTTATCTGGCCACGCTGACGATCCGATTTAAGCCGCGCGAGATCCGCCAGCTGCTGCAAAACGCGGGAATTTCCTTTGCAGAGACAGCAAGTCGCCCGGCAGTTGTCCTGCCTGTCTATGCGGTCGGTGGCACAACGCTGCTGTGGGAGGAGCCGAACCCGTGGTTTTCCGCATGGGCAAAGCGGCCCGGAGGCGATGGACTGCTGCCCATTGTCGTTCCGCTCGGAGACCTATCCGATGTACTCGAAATCAACGCCGAACAGGCCCTCCGCGGGGATCAAACCAGACTTACGTCGATCGCGTCCAAATACAATGCATTTGGCGCCTATGTTGCCATGGCGGCGCTGGCGATAAATCCCCGCAATGGTGGGCTGACGCTCAACGTTTCGCTAGGCCGTCATGGTGGCGGGCAGTCCGAGCAGACGAAGATACTCACCTTTACCGGCGATCCTGGCCTGCCAATTGACGAATTATTGAACGACGCTGCAGAACGGCTGGTCATTGAGATCGAGGAGACTTGGAAGAGGGAAAACTTGCTGCGCTTCGAACTCGAACAATGGATTAGCGTTCGCGTTCCATTAACAGGACATCCAGACTGGATCGCAGTCCGTAAGCGGCTCGACGATATCGCGGAGATCAGAAAAGTTGTCTTAACGCGCCTCTCTGTCGGGGCTGCAGATCTTGATCTGCTCTTTGTCGGTGAGCCAGAGCAATTGCGCGTTGCGATGTCGCAAAGTGACCTCGCACTTGCCTATGTTGCGAGTGAAGGCGCGTGGACCGTAACGTACGGTGGTGCAAAATGAAGCCGGCAAGCGGTCATGACAATGTCGTCAGAACGAACGGTCTGGTCGGCTCGATGGGTTTGCCTAACCTGATTACGCTCGCCCGGCTGCTTGCTGTGCCGCTGGTCGTTTGGCTTATTCTTGCCGGCCGAATGACACCAGCCTTTTGGATGTTTGTGTTGGTTGGCCTCTCCGACGCTGCTGACGGCTTTATTGCAAAGCGGTTCAATTGCGAAACCGAGTTTGGCCGTTATCTTGATCCGATTGCAGATAAGGCTTTGCTGGTGAGCGTCTATGTGACATTGGGCCACGCCGGCTATTTGCCAACATGGTTGGTCATTTTGGTGGTCTTCCGGGACGCCTTTATTGTTGGCGGCATCCTGTTCCTCCGCCAAGTCGATGGGCCGGTGCGGCTACAGCCGCTCTTCATTAGTAAACTCAATACGACGATGCAGATCATTCTCGCGGCGGCCGTACTCGCTATATTGGGATACGGCGTGCCGGATTTTGGGATGGTAGATATTCTGATAGCAATCGTTACAGCTACGACGATGGCATCCGGTATCGCCTACCTAATGCGTTGGGGCTTGGGTCCGGCTGGAGTTGTTGCCGCACGGCGTGAGGATGCAAGGCCGACGCGGTCGACGCGGCCAGCGAGCGGGGACAAGCGGACAAAAGAACGAGTCGCTGGATGACGGGACAACAACGCACAACCGTCTGGATCGTTGGCTTCGCTATTTTCCTTGCCGCCTTGTTTGTTTTGCGCGGCGTTCTATTGCCGTTCGTCGCTGGAATGGCCGTTGCCTATTTTCTCGATCCCGCCTGCGACCGCCTTGAAAAACTTGGATGCTCGCGCACGTGGGCAACCACGTTGATAACCGCATTTTTCTTTGTGTTTCTGGCGCTCATTTTCGTCCTTGTCACCCCACTTCTTCAGGCCCAGTTTGTTGCCTTCGCCGAGCGTGTTCCAGTCTATCTCAACGCCCTCGACAAGGCGGCGGCGCCGACGATGGCGTTCCTAATACAATACACGGATGTCGAAAGTGGGACGGAGCTGCGCCAGGCGCTCAGCGGCTACTCGACTGACATTGTGCGTTGGGCGACGAGGCTGCTCGGCCGGCTCTTGAGTGGAATCGATGCGCTGGCCGGACTTGTCGCACTCGTTGTCATTACGCCGATCGTCACGTTCTACCTTTTGCGTGACTGGGATAGCATCGTCACGCGGGTCGATCGATGGCTACCGCGCGCGCAAGCGGAGACGATTCGGGAACAGGCAACGCTTGTCGACCAAACGCTGGCCGCCTTCGTGCGCGGGCAAGCCATCGTTTGTCTTTTTCTCGGCGTATTCTACGCCGTGGGCCTGTCGATTGTCGGACTTGAGTTTGGCATAATCGTTGGCTTCTCGACCGGTCTCATCTCGTTCGTTCCCTACTTTGGAATGTTGCTGGGTTTTCTTGTCGGCACAGCCATGGCGATCGCACAATTTGGCGAACTCGTTCCCGTTCTGCTGGTCGCGGGCGTTTTTCTTGTCGGACAGTTCATCGAAGGAAATTTCGTAACGCCAAAAATCGTCGGCGAGAGCGTTGGCCTGCACCCGGTTTGGATTATTTTTGCCTTGCTCGCAGGTGGTGCGTTATTCGGATTTTTGGGCGTGTTGCTGGCGGTGCCGGTGGCGGCGATCGTTGGTGTGCTCACGCGGTTTCTGTTGTCGCGCTATCTTGCTAGCGCGCTCTATTCAAGCGAAGCGGTTGTGACTGAGTCTGAGTATCAAGAAGCTGAACGCCGCAAAGGAAGCAAGGCGTGACAACGCAACTGCCGTTGTCGTTAGGACATCGGCCAGCCCTCGGGGATAACGATTTTCTCGTTGCGCCGTGCAACCAGGACGCGGTTGCATGGCTCGACCACTGGCCCGATTGGCCGGGGCCGGCGCTTGCGATCCATGGCCCGGCCCGCTGCGGCAAGACGCATCTCGCTCAAGTCTGGCAGGCCCGTAGTGGCGCATGCCTCATCGCGCCTGATCATTTGACAACATACGGCCTCCCCGACGCCCTGGACGGCGTGTCGGCCAGCGTTATTGACGACGTTAGTGACCGCATTGACGAGCGGGCACTGCTTCACCTTCACAACCTACTTAGTGAGCGCGGTGGCCATCTGCTGCTGACCTCCCGCGAGCCTCCGGCGAGATGGCCGTTGGCGATCGCGGACTTGCGTTCGCGTATGAACGCCGCTCCCGCAGTGAGTGTTGGACGGCCGGACGACGCATTGATTGGGGCAGTTCTGATCAAGCTCTTCACGGACCGGCAGCTGCATGTGGGAAGCGAAGTGATAGGCTTTCTCCTCGCTCGAATCGAACGATCGTTTGCGGCTGCACACCGGGCTGTTGCCTTGTTGGACGAGACCGCACTTGCCGGCCATCGACGAATAACGGTGCCGCTTGCGCGCGAGGTGGTCGCTCGTCTGGAAGAAGGAGAGGAGTAGTCATGGAATTGATATTTTCGAGCCGTGCGGCGGCGAGGAGCGCAGTGGCCTCGGACTGCGCTCATGCGCCTTGGCAGGAGTGGTGGTGGTATTACAGCCCGTTGATTAAGTGGCTTTTTCCGGCTCTCACCCCCAGATGAGGAATGCGGCGGCGAAAGCCGACTGGCCGCTTTGCGAAACCCCCCGTGCCACCAGCATGGCCCCGGTGGGCGTGAGCAGAACGAAAATACCGCCATATCCGCCCGCCACGGCCTCCCGCGGGGTGCCGGCGCCGATGAGCTGGCGCATCAGTAACGATAGATTGTGGCCGGCGACGTGGAGCAGGTATCGCTTGTGCACATTCTCTCGCCCGCGCAGCCAGGTTCGTCGCATGCCGCCACGATCGAGGTTGTGGGCAAAGCAGCGCTCGACGATCTCGGCGCGCAGCTTGAAGGCCTCGCGGGCGACCCCGGACTTGAGCCGCGCACGGTTGTTGGTGACCGCGCGCCGCGCCGCCTCATCACCGTGCCAGCGCGAAAAGCCGGTCTGCTTGGGCGCCGCGATCCGGGTCTTCCAGGGACTGTCGTGTCCAGAGCCCTCAAGACCGCCCGTGAGTGATAACCTTTGTCGGCGACGCATTCGGCCGGGTCCTCCGCCGCCGGTGCCGCATCCACCGCCCCGAGGTTTGCCTCGGCCTTCGCCAGGGTCTTGGAAAGCGTCGTGGTGTCGCCCTCATCGGCCGGGTGCAGCTCGGCCGCCACCACCGCGCCGGTGTCCAGATCCACCGCGTGCTCGGGCTTGTAGGCCAGATGCGTCGTGCCGTCCTTCATCTTGGCGATCTTGGCCTCGGGGTCGCTCTTCGAAACCCAATCCGTGTTGGAAAGCTTCTTGCCCTTGCGCTTCCGCTCCAGACGCGCCAGATCCTCGGCCGTGGGTGTCTCGACGCCGCTTTCCCGGGCCAGGCGCTCCAGCATCTCCCGGTAGCCTTCGCCGTTGGCGCGCCGCACGATGTTCCGCAGCGCCGCGTTGGCCTCCATGGTCGAGGCATCGACGCCGATGCGCTCGCCCTTGATCAGCCCCGCCTCGGCGATCAGCACCAGAACCCAGTCGAAGACCGCCGCGTGGACTTCATGGGGCAGCGCGTGCGGCTCCGTGACAGCCAGGAATGGTCCGGTACCCGATCACGGCTCCCCAGTCGCAGGAACGCCCGCAGCGAAAGCGAGTCCGAGCAGCGCCACTCCAGACCGCGCTCGCTGTCGATGCCCTCGAAGTAGCCCACCAGGTGCATCCGGAAATAGCGCCCGGGCGGCACCGAGGGCGCGCCCATCCGGGCCGCGTAATAAGGCCGGCAGCTCGCCTCGGCAAAGGCGTCAAAGCCGCCCTCGATCAGCACCGACTGCAGGCGGTCATAAAACACATGACCCGGAGAGCGCGGCATCTCCGACCAGCTCACCATCAGATCCCCCTGACCAGCCTTCTGCCGTCCCATCGCCATCGGCAAACCCCCCTGCAAATCAGGGAACCAGAGAATCAGACGGCGCCGACTTAATCAACGGGCTGATTAGGGCAGTTAATTGGCGATCCCGTCACCAACCGGGACAATAAGGCGTACCAGGTGGCCGGTACCTTTCTTCACGTCGGCCCATTTTTCCTGCTCGAAGCTGATCTCCGCTAGAGCGGCCGTCGGAAAGCTGCCATTCAGGCGCTCAAGTTCGTCCGGATCGCCGTCACCTGCCAGTGTCGCAGCAAGCCTTGCAACGCCAGGACTGTGACCGATTAGCATTACCCGGAGCGCCGGAACGTCGAGGCGGTTCAACCGAGCTGTAAGTTGTTCGGCGCTGGCGAGGTAGAGGGCCGAATCCACATGAATTGCGACGTCGCCGTCGAGGTGAGGGAGCAATAGGCCGAGTGTCTCGCGTGCGCGGCGGGCACTCGAGCCAAGGATTGCCTGCGGTGCCAGTCCGATCCGGCGCATATACTCGCCAATTTCGCTTGCTTCGGCGCGGCCGAGCGGCTCAAGTGGCCGATCGACGTCTTCGACGCCAGGTTGGTTTTGGTGTGCCTTCGCGTGGCGTACGATATAGAGGCTCAGCATACAAATATCTCGGTATTGATTTCGTCGGCTCTGTGTTCAATTCCGCTGTCGCGCAACGGCATAAACTCACATAATTTTCTGGCCGGATCCGGCACGTGCCGGCGGCAGCGGCCCGCTGCCCGATGGCATTGTAGTTGACGTCATGCTACATCCTATCGCGATAAATCGTGCCGGTTTATGACCTGACACGCGGAAATAAATCTCCGATTCGAGCGGAGGAATAAGTTGGCGACTGTCAGAAAGACTGCTGACGACATCATCGCTGCCGATGCGAGCAACCGGTACATCAACCGGGAACTCTCCTGGCTCGCCTTCAACGCACGCGTAATGGAGGAAGCCGACAACCGCACTCACCCGCTGTTGGAGCGGTTGCGATTCCTCTCCATCTCGGCGAGCAATCTCGACGAATTTTACATGGTTCGCGTTGCCGGACTAAAGGGTCAGGTCGGCGCGGGTGTGAAAAAGGCAAGCCAGGACGGGCTGACACCGGCGCAGCAATTGGTTGTCATCAACCGGGCGGCTGGCGAGATCATGCGGGACCAGCAGCGTTGCTGGACGAGATTGCGCGAAGAGCTGGAGCGCGATGGTCTTTCGGTCGTCGAAGCAGAGCAATTGACCGCTGACGATCGGCGTTGGCTCGACGACTGGTTTAGCGAGCATGTCCTGCCGGTGCTGACACCGCTGGCAATTGACCCTGCTCATCCATTTCCCTTCATTCCCAATGCTGGCCTTGTCATGGCTTTGCGACTGCTGCGCAGTTCAGACCGTACGCAGATGAACGCGCTCGTACATATGCCTCAGCAACTTGGCCGCTTCGTTCGACTGCCGGGCCGGATTGTCCGCTTTATCTCGCTCGACCGGCTGGTCAGTATTTACGCCGAAATGCTGTTTCCAGGGTTGGAGGTTTTAGGTAAGGGCCTGTTCCGCGTTGTGCGCGACAGCGAAATGCATATCGACGAGGAAGCGGAAGACTTGGTGCAGACTTTCGAGTCTGCGCTGCAACGCCGACGTCGAGGTCATGTGATTCGGCTCGAGGTAGAAGTTGGCATGCCGGACGACCTGCTGGACTATGTTGCAAAGGAGCTTCGCGTCGAGCCGGTGGACGTATTTCCATTGGAAGGCATGCCTGGCCTGGCCGACGCCGGGCAGCTCATCAATGGCGAGAGTTCAGAGCTAGAGTTCAAGCCGTTTATTGCCCGTTTTCCCGAACGCATTCGAGAGTTTGACGGCGATTGCTTTGCCGCGATCCGGGCAAAAGACATTCTCGTCCATCATCCTTACGAGAGCTTCGATGTCGTGGTGCAGTTCCTGCGTCAGGCCGCGCACGACCCATCTGTCGTGGCCATTAAGCAGACGCTCTACCGCACGTCTGACGATTCACCCATCGTCGAAGCCCTGATCGAAGCGGCCGAAGCGGGCAAGTCGGTCGCAGCCTTGGTCGAACTCAAGGCCCGGTTCGACGAGGAAGCGAACATCCGGTGGGCGCGTGACCTTGAGCGCGCTGGTGCGCACGTTGTGTACAGCTTCGTCGACCTCAAGATTCACGCAAAGGTCTCGCTAATCGCCCGCCGCGAAGGCAATCGTTTGAATACCTATGTTCATTTCGGCACCGGCAACTATCACCCAATTACCGCACAAACATATACCGATCTCAGCTATTTCACGTGCGACGCAGCGCTCGGGCGAGACGCGGCGCGGCTGTTCAACTACATGACGGGCAACACATCGCCGGAGAAGATGGAGAAGCTCGTGTTCGCACCATCCAACTTGCGTGAAACCCTCCTGGAACTGATTGCGGAGGAAGTTGAACATGCGCGCGCCGGCCGGCCGGCACAGATCTGGGCCAAGCTAAACGCAGTGGTCGACCCGGAAGTTGTCGAGGCGCTCTATGCGGCGAGCCAAGCCGGCGTCGAAATTGATCTTATCATCCGCGGAATATGTTGCCTCCGTGCCGGAATACCTGACCTCTCAGAAAACATTCGAGTGAAATGCCTGATTGGCCGATTTCTCGAGCATGGTCGGATTGTCTGTTTTGGCGCCGGTCATGGATTGCCCTCTGATGAAGCGAAAGTCTTCGTTTCGTCCGCCGACTGGATGCCGCGAAATTTGAACGGACGCGTTGAAGCCCTCATTCCTATCGAGAACAAGACCGTAAAGAAGCAAGTTGTCGAACAGATCATGGTCGCGACGTTGAATGATACGGCGCAGAGTTGGTCCATGGTACCCGATGGCACCTTCCGGCGTATTAAAGGCGACGGCGAACCATTCTCGGCACACGGGTTCTTTATGACCAACCCCAGTCTCTCAGGACGGGGTAGCTCACTCCAGCAATCTCAGCCGCCGGCGCTGGCGGCCAAAACGTCCTGACTTCAGCCTCCCGGCAGCATAGATGACTGCAAATCGATCTTCCGGAAGTCACACTTCCGAGGCACGGCGCGAGGCGCCCGTGGCGGTTGTCGATATCGGATCGAATTCGGTTCGGCTTGTTGTTTACGAAACTGCGGGCCGTGCGCCCATACCGGTGTTCAACGAACGGGCGCTTTGCGGGCTTGGTCGTGGACTCGCTCAGAACGGCGAGCTGCCGGATGCCGCGGTTGACTATGCACATGCAACGCTTGAGAGATTTGCGGCGTTGTGCCAAGCCATGGGTGTGACGCGCGTTCACGCAATAGCGACCGCGGCCGTCCGGGAAGCCAAAAACGGCACGGCCTTCGTTCGTGAAGCCGAGCAGCGGTGTGGTCTAAGAATTCAGGTTTTGAGTGGCGAGGAGGAAGCGCGAATATCGGCGCTAGGTGTCCTGTCGGCCTTTCCGGCAGCGGACGGCATCATGGCCGACCTGGGCGGGGCCAGCGTCGAATTGGCCGAACTCGATGCGGGTCAGATTAGGGCTCACGAAACGTTTCCCCTCGGACCGCTTCGTTCTCGGAATGGACAATTGACCGGGCTCGGTGACGACGCCGCCGTTGTTGACGATATCACGCGCAGCGGTTGGATTGCGCAGACCCGCGGCAAGCGATTCTATGCCGTTGGCGGCGCGTGGCGTGCTCTAGCCCAGATCCATATGACTCGTCGGAACTATCCGCTGCGCGTCGTTCACGCCTATGCAATTCCGGCTCGTGAAGCGCGCGAGTTCATGACAATGATTGCAGGCTTGGGACGCCGCACTTTGCGACGAATTCCAGGAGTTGACCGTCGGCGCATCGAGGTGATGCCTTACGCGGCGACGCTGTTGACGCAATTGCTCACGGCGGTACAGGCGGAAGAAATCGTTTTCTCCGCGTTTGGCGTGCGGGAAGGCTGTCTCTACGAGCAGCTTGATGCCGACGCGAGGGGAAGAGACCCACTAATCTCGGCCTGTCGAGGCATTGCCCTGCGTGACGGACGCGCGGCTACTGATGGTGACGCAGTGTTTCGTTGGATGTCGCCCCTCTTCGCCGACGAAACGGCTGAAGCGATGCGGTTGCGCGAAGCGGCCAACCTGTTGGCCGACATTGCTTGGTCGGAGCACCCGGTTTATCGCGTCGAGCACGCCTTTCTGAGGGTCTTGCGCCTACCAATCGTCGGTGTCGACCACTCCGGACGGGCAGCGATCGCCTTGGCAGTCGCCGCCCGACATGCCGCCGTCGATGACCAGCTCGTCGAACGACACATTCACGGGCTGATTGATGCTGCGGCGATCGAGCGCGCGCGGACGATCGGCCTCGCCTTGCGGTTGGCCTATACGCTTTGCGGGGGTGTCACTGCTGTTCTCGAGGAAGCGCGCTTGCGGTGCGAGGCCAATACATTGACGTTGGTGCTTCCGGCGATACACGCGAAGCTCGCAGGAGATGTTGTCACACGGCGTCTTGAATCGCTTGCGAAACTCATGGGCCGCAAGGCGGTCGTCGAGCGAGGAACCGAGGTGGCCAGACGGCGCTTGCGTCGTGCACGCGCTGGCGGCGACTGATCGGATTTATTGCACCTGAATCATGCGCGTGACTTCGGCCGCGGGCGCCAATTGACCGTCGTGGCGACGCCTAACAGCCCGTTGATTAAGTCGGCGCCGTCTGATTCTCTGGTTCCCTGATTTGCAGGGGGGTTGCCGATGGCGATGGGACGGCAGAAGGCTGGTCAGGGGGATCTGATGGTGAGCTGGTCGGAGATGCCGCGCTCTCCGGGTCATGTGTTTTATGACCGCCTGCAGTCGGTGCTGATCGAGGGCGGCTTCGACGCCTTTGCCGAGGCGAGCTGCCGGCCTTATTACGCGGCCCGGATGGGCGCGCCCTCGGTGCCGCCCGGGCGCTATTTCCGGATGCACCTGGTGGGCTACTTCGAGGGCATCGACAGCGAGCGCGGTCTGGAGTGGCGCTGCTCGGACTCGCTTTCGCTGCGGGCGTTCCTGCGACTGGGGAGCCGTGATCGGGTACCGGACCATTCCTGGCTGTCACGGAGCCGCACGCGCCTGCCCCATGAAGTCCACGCGGCGGTCTTCGACTGGGTTCTGGTGCTGATCGCCGAGGCGGGGCTGATCAAGGGCGAGCGCATCGGCGTCGATGCCTCGACCATGGAGGCCAACGCGGCGCTGCGGAACATCGTGCGGCGCGCCAACGGCGAAGGCTACCGGGAGATGCTGGAGCGCCTGGCCCGGGAAAGCGGCGTCGAGACACCCACGGCCGAGGATCTGGCGCGTCTGGAGCGGAAGCGCAAGGGCAAGAAGCTTTCCAACACGGATTGGGTTTCGAAGAGCGACCCCGAGGCCAAGATCGCCAAGATGAAGGACGGCACGACGCATCTGGCCTACAAGCCCGAGCACGCGGTGGATCTGGACACCGGCGCGGTGGTGGCGGCCGAGCTGCACCCGGCCGATGAGGGCGACACCACGACGCTTTCCAAGACCCTGGCGAAGGCCGAGGCAAACCTCGGGGCGGTGGATGCGGCACCGACGGCGGAGGACCCGGCCGAATGCGTCGCCGACAAAGGTTATCACTCACGGGCGGTCTTGAGGGCTCTGGACACGACAGTCCCTGGAAGACCCGGATCGCGGCGCCCAAGCAGACCGGCTTTTCGCGCTGGCACGGTGATGAGGCGGCGCGGCGCGCGGTCACCAACAACCGTGCGCGGCTCAAGTCCGGGGTCGCCCGCGAGGCCTTCAAGCTGCGCGCCGAGATCGTCGAGCGCTGCTTTGCCCACAACCTCGATCGTGGCGGCATGCGACGAACCTGGCTGCGCGGGCGAGAGAATGTGCACAAGCGATACCTGCTCCACGTCGCCGGCCACAATCTATCGTTACTGATGCGCCAGCTCATCGGCGCCGGCACCCCGCGGGAGGCCGTGGCGGGCGGATATGGCGGTATTTTCGTTCTGCTCACGCCCACCGGGGCCATGCTGGTGGCACGGGGGGGTTCGCAAAGCGGCAAGTCGGCTTTCGCCGCCGCATTCCTCATCTGGGGGTGAGAGCCGGAAAAAGCCACTTAATCAACGGGCTGTTATGGTGAGCTGGTCGGAGATGCCGCGCTCTCCGGGTCATGTGTATTATGACCGCCTGCAGTCGGTGCTGATCGAGGGCGGCTTCGACGCCTTTGCCGAGGCGAACCGCCTGCGCCCTTTCGAGCGTTTCCATCTTCTCAAATAGGATTGCGCCGTCCGGTCCGAGAAGGCGGAGCTCCTCCTCGTCGCCCTTCTGCGTGCCCATGACCTCAACCCAAAACACCAATGCTGCTGCCTTCTTTGCGATAGTTTTGCGCGGATATAGTCCGTGTTGGGCCGCTGCCCGCGGGAGTTGGTGATCGGCAAATCCGGCGGCCAGCACGGCGCTTGGCATATAGCGCACCATTGCCAAGATGTCCTCCCGCCATAGTGGCGTCGCTTTGGATTCGCAGCCGCCGGGCGCTGCGAGGCCGGTGAAAGGATCGATCACTTTTCCATTGAACCGCACCGCGAGATCAAGGTGGGGAAACTCGGTCTTGCCCGATAGGCCGATCAGCCCCAAGCGCTGGCCCCGCTTGACCTGTTCGCCTTGTTTGACCGCGATACTGCCTCTCCGCAGATGACTGTATTGCGTCAACCAGCCGCCTTCATGGTCGATCAGGACCCCATTGCCAGCGTCGTTTCCAAGCAGCGCCGATACGCCTACTTCGCGCACGCTCACATCCGGCATGCCATCGCGCGTCGCACGGACGATCCCATCTGAGGCGGCGACGACGGCAACGCCGCGCCGCATGTCCACGTAGTCACGGACCCGAAAATCGGTGCCCTTATGGCCGTCATAGCTCAACGACTTGCATCGGTAATCAGTCTTACCCGAGCTCGGATCCTGATCGACATATTGTTGGATGAAACAGACCGTTCCCATATTGCATTCGACCGGCAGTCCGAGGCGAATAGCGTCCGCCGCGCTGGTTGGTAGCGCGCCAATGAGAATGGCAAGAGCTGCGGCGACGCGGAGCATCAATTTGATTTGGCTGTCGCGCCGCCCGTTGCGGTCAGTTCGATGCGTTTGCCATTCACTGTTATCGCAAGATGGCCTTGCTTGAAAGCTAGTGCCTGTTCGCCGAAGATCTCCCGTCGCCAGCCATGTAGCGCCCGGACGTCCGCGTCGTCGGATGCGGCAATACGTTCTAAATCGTCAACACTCGCCACGAGCTTAGGGGCGACGTCGTGGTCTTCGCAGGCACGTTTGAGAAGTACTTTGAGCAGATCGGTCAGCGGTCCGATTCCAGGTGGTAGAGACCTGCGTTCCGGAACCTTGGGTAGATTGCGCTTGGGTATAGCCAGCGCCCTCGATACGGCGGCCAGGATTTCAGTACCCCTGTCGTCCGCAGCGAACCGTTTCGGCATCCCGCGCATGTGTTCCAAGTCGGACGCCGATACCGGTTCGTGACTGGCAATGCTGACCAATACCTCATCACGTAGAATCCGTCCGCGCGGGATATCGCGGGCTTGCGCTTCGCGTTCGCGCCAAGCCGCGAGTTCTTTGAGTACCGCCAAAAACCGGGCATTACCGTTTCGCTTCTTGACACGCTGCCATGCGTCCTCTGGATCTGCGCGATAAATTCCGGGGTCGGTCAAAACCGCCATTTCTTCTTCCAGCCAATGCGCCCGTCCCGTCCTTTTCAATTGCTGCATTAATCGGACATGGATGCGGCGCAAGTGGGTAACGTCTGCAAGTGCGTAGGTGAGCTGTTTCTCGGTCAGTGGGCGCCGCGACCAATCGGTGTACCGCGAGGCCTTGTCGATCCGTGCGCCAGCGAGCTGCGCCGCGAGCTTCTCATAGCTTGCCTGATCGCCGAATCCACAGACCATTGCCGCGATCTGGGTGTCGAATATGGGCGTTGGGACTCGTCCGGTAAGGTGGAAGAATATCTCCAGGTCCTGCCGGCCGGCATGAAAGACCTTTAGCACGTCCGGGTCATCCAGAAGGTCGAACAAGGGCGTCATGTCGAGCGCCGAAGCTAGGGGATCGATGACCTGTGCGTCATCCGGACCGGCAATTTGAAGGAGGCATAGTTTTGGCCAATACGTGTGGTCGCGTATGAACTCGGTATCGACTGTGATGTACTCGGCGCTGCGCTGCCGCTCACAGTACTTGGCGAGGTCGGCATTCTTGGTAATCGGTGTAAATGCCATGAATGGGAGGAATACACGCATTGGAGCGTTCAAGAAAGAACCGCGGATTGGGCGTCTTGACAATGAAGTCTTTTCCATGCTCTTGCGCTGAACGCCGGTCACAGGAAAGATTCCCTCGATGCATCCCTACCGTACTCATACATGCGGCGCACTACGACGCGCCGACGCCGGAAGTTCCGCCCGGCTATCCGGTTGGGTGCATCGCATGCGTGACCATGGAAACCTGCTGTTCGTAGACCTGCGCGACCACTATGGCATCACGCAATGCGTCGTTGATGCGTCCAGTGCCGTGTTCCCCGCCGTTGAGGCCCTTCCTCTCGAAAGCGTTGTGTCGGTGACCGGCAGTGTGGTGGTGCGCAGCGACGACACCGTAAATCCAGATTTGCCGACGGGAGAAGTAGAACTTGGGATCGAGGCCATGGATATACTTGGACCGGCCGAACCCCTGCCCATGCCGGTTAACTTGGATGCTGGCTATCCAGAAGACATTCGTCTGCGATATCGGTTTCTCGATCTGCGCCGCGAGGAGATGCACCGCAACATTATGCTGCGCTCCCAAGTCGTCCAGTCGATTCGCCGGCGGATGATTGACGCTAATTTCACCGAGTTTCAGACGCCGATTCTCACGGCGAGCTCGCCGGAGGGTGCCCGCGACTATTTGGTCCCCAGCCGGCACTATCCAGGGCACTTTTATGCGCTACCGCAGGCCCCGCAACAGTTCAAACAACTGCTGATGGTGGCGGGCTTCGACCGATACTTCCAAATAGCCCCATGTTTTAGGGACGAGGATGCGCGCGCCGATCGCTCCCCCGGCGAGTTCTATCAACTTGATTTTGAGATGTCGTTTGTCACGCAAGACGATGTCTTCGCAGCGATTGAACCTGTCTTCTCGGGCCTCTTTGAGGAGTTCGGGAATGGGTGGCATGTAACGCCACTGCCGTTTCCGCGCATCCCGTTCGACGAGGCCGTGTTGAAGTATGGGAACGACAAGCCTGATCTTCGCAACCCGTTGATCATCGCCGACGTGACCGAAATTTTCCGCGGATCGGGGTTCAAGATCTTCGTGCGCACGGTAGACGACGGCGGCGTGGTACGTGCGATTCCCGCACCTGGCGCTGCTGCCCAGCCTCGCAGTTTCTTTGACAAGCTCAACGACTGGGCTCGTGAAGAAGGTGCAAAAGGGCTTGGCTATATCGTCTTCGAGGATGGCATCGGCAAAGGACCAATCGCCAACAATCTGGAAGCTGAGCGCGTTCAGGCAATAGCTGAGGCGACAGGACTTGGCGACGGCGATGCGGTGTTTTTCGTCTGCGATACGCCGCCCGTGGCGGCCCGGTTCTCGGCTGCTGTGCGGACGCGACTTGGCGAAGAGCTCGAACTCATCGAACAGGATGCGTTCCGCTTTTGTTGGATTGTCGACTACCCGCTCTATGAGCTGGACGAGGAAACAGGCCAGATCGAGTTTAGCCACAACCCGTTCTCGATGCCCCAAGGCGGTCTGGAGGCACTGACGAACGAGGACCCGCTGACGATCAAGGCATTTCAGTACGATATCGTATGTAACGGCGTTGAGCTTTCCTCGGGTGCGATTCGCAACCATCTGCCGGAAATCATGTACCGGGCATTTGAAATCGCCGGCTACGGCAGGGAGGACGTCGAGTCGCGATTTGGCGGCATGTTGAATGCCCTGAAGTACGGTGCGCCGCCGCACGGCGGAGCGGCGCCGGGGCTCGATCGCATCGTCATGCTTCTTGCCGATGAGGCGAATCTCCGCGAGATCGTCGCTTTTCCGATGAACCAGCAGGCACAGGATTTGATGATGGGTGCCCCGGCCCTGGCCGATGACAAGCATCTAGGCGACCTGCATATCCGCGTGGTGCAGCCGCCGCCGCCCAAGTAGTCGCAAAGTGTGATCTTGCTGCCACAATACTTTGGCCAATCGACAAGGAAGCAAACTTCGTCTTGCCAAGTCGATGTTATTGGTATCTTCTAAAAAAATAACGCCGATTTGGCGGATCAATAGTCACAGGGGTTGGGTGCGAAGATGAGGTATGCGGTTCTCGCCGTCCTGTCGCTGCTGCTAAGAGCCGATCCAGGAAGTTGTTGAATCGGATGAGTCGTTTGTGATTCATTGTCGGGCACCCGAAACATTCTAGAGGGGTGCGCGATGTGGACGCCTGAACACCGGCAAGCCGCCGCACGGCGCGGCTTGCGTTACCCGAGCGATCTGACGGATGCGGAGTGGGCGCTGATCGAGCCAATGATCCCGCCGGCGCGGCGGTCGGCCGCGCGACGTGAACGTCCGCGAGGTGCTCAACGGGATCTTCTATGTTCTTTGGACGGGCTGCCAGTGGTCGGCGCTGCCCAAGGACCTGCCGCCGAAGTCGACGGCACATCACTACTTCATGCTGTGGGACTGGGACGGCACGCTCGAGCGCATCCACCACGCGCTCTATGTGGCGGTACGCGACCGGGAAGGGCGCGAGGCGAGCCCATCGGCGGCGGTGATCGACAGCCAGAGCGCCAAGGGAGCGCAAAAAGGGGGGCTTCGCTCGACCCGCAGGGCTTCGATGCGGGCAAGAAGGTCACGGGGCGCAAGCGCCACATCCTCGTCGATACACTCGGCCTGTTGTTGAGCGTCATCGTCCATCCCGCCGACGTGCAGGATCGCGACGGCGCCCGCGAGCTGCTTCGAACCGCGCGCCGTTCGTTCCCCTTCATCGAGACCATCTTCGCCGACGGCGGCTACCAGGGGCCGAGGATGGCGGCGACCGTCGCCACGACCGGCTGCTGGAAGCTGGAAATCGTTAAGCGGCACCGACGCGCACCGCTTCGTGGCCCTGCCGAAACGCTGGATCGTGGAGCGAACGTTCGCCTGGATCAGCCGCAACCGGCGCCTCGCCCGCGACTTCGAGCGATATGCCAGAACCGTTGTCGCCTTCGTCCGTCTCGCCATGATCCGCATCATGCTCAGGCGTTTGACACCGCCAACCCCTTGTCGATGAATCGCAAGTTCTTGGATCGGCTCTTAGTGGTTGCCTACTTCCGCCTGCCTATCAAATTGCTTCATGGACAGTGACCGGGATCATCTATCTGTTCACCGGCAAGAGCATGGCCGATCACGCGCTGTCTGTCACGCTGAAGCAGGATTGCGCCATCCACAGGGTCGTCGCCGGCAGGCGCGTCTGCTTGTTGCACGATGGCGAGCCGGTCGACGATTTGACGGCTGTTGCTCTCCTCGGCGACGAGCTTGAGGGAACCGCCGGATATCCCGTTGCACTGGATCCGGTAACCCTGCCGGCTCAGATGGGCGACTTGGTTGGTGTATTGGGTGGCGCGGTGAAGCCGACGACACAGGCTGATGCGCTGGCGGTGCTGCCGTTGCTAAGTACGGTGCCTCTGTCGCAGGCGTTGAACGACATTGAGCCGGCGGCAGGCACAACAAGCCACGATGCGATTTGGCGCAACGCATTTACTTCGGGCGTCGTTCCGCCGGAACGCTTACGGGCGGCGAATTGGGCCAAATCACGTGAAGCGCTGTCGCTTGGCGGCGGCAACCACGGCGGGTTCAACCGGTCGTCGCAACACGTTCAGTTTGACTGGCCTGCAAGCACTGGTCCAGAGCTTCGGCAGGAGTTCTCCATCCGAGGGTCTTGCGGGGCCGTGTATTGAGCGCGTCAGCAACAACTGCGAGTACGTCCGGACTGTGTGCGCTCAGATCGGTTCCTTTCGGGAAGTACTGTCGAAGCAGTCCATTGGTGTTCTCGTTCGTTCCGCGTTGCCAAGGGTTGTGCGGTTCGCAGAAGTAGACGGGAAGGCCGGTTGCGATCCGCAGATCCGCATGCCTGGCCATCTCTGCTCCCTGGTCCCAGGTCAGCGAGCGGCGAAGCTGCGCTGGCAATGTCGTGATCGTCCGGGCGATGGCATCGCGAACCGCTTCAGCCCCATGACCGGCAAGCGCAGGCCCGTTCTTCACGCGCGGGACGGTGCCGTGGCCTTCCATTCGGGGAAGATGCAGCAGCATTGTGAACCGCGTGGTGCGTTCCACCAGAGTGCCGATCGCCGATCTGCCCAAGCCGATGATCAGGTCACCTTCCCAGTGTCCGGGTACGGCCCGATCAGCTGCTTCCGCCGATCGTTCACTGATCATGATCTCAGGCGTGACGAAGGATTTTCCCCGCCGGCGGCTACGTGCCCGAGGTACGCGCAGTGCCCTTCCCGTGCGAAGGCAGGCGGTCAGCTCACGACGGAGTGCGCCGCGGCCCTGTACGTAGAGCGCCTGATAGATCGCCTCATGACTGATCCGCATCGCTTGATCCTCGGGCCCGTCCCCCCAGGATAGTCGATCCGAAGACGGTGCGCGATCTGCTCAGGACTCCAGGCCCTGGCCCATCGCCTGTGCTGCCGCGGCCCATGCCGACGACCGTTCCAGACGACGCGTGGCCCCTCGATCACCGTTCCATCCGGTGCCGAGATCCGACCCGCAAGCCGATCCTGCACATAGCGCCGCAGCGCCTCATTCGTTGCCAGCTTGGCTGGCTTCGGCCTTTTGGCGGACCGATCAGTATGCCACTGCGCCGTCGTTGCTCGGTAGTCCAGGCCACCGCTTCGGGTCGCCGCGTTGCGCCGCACCTCGCGGGAGATCGTCGACGGTGCTCGCTCCAGCCGGCAAGCAATATGACGTATGCCTCTTCCCTGGGCGTGCAGAAGAGCAATCTCCTCACGTTCCTCGAAAGACAGGTAACGTCCTGACAGCGGCTTGGCCGGTTGCGATAAATGTGATGGTGGCATGCCGCCCGACCTCCGGAACCACCTCGAGCCTACCGGAGGGGATACACCGGCATCTCGGGCCGCGTCCTCGCTCGAACGCCCCGTCGCAATCGCTGCCCAGAACCGAACAAGCTCCTCACGCCGTGCCGAGTCCGGTCGACCTGGCGAATGCAACTTGCTCCATCCAGACCGATCCGACCGCCGTCTGCGTACCGTCATAGCAACCTCCTATGCCAGAGTGTTGCGACGACCGATTGAACTCGCCCACTATTTGGTCATCGGCAGCTTCCTCAGTTCGGGGAATGCGGAGCGATTGAGCTTGCGGCACGCGAGCTTGGGGGCAGCAGTTCTACGCACGCAACGCGATGGCGAGACGTGGTATCGCGTGGCAGCCGGGCCCCATTTGCACGACACGAGCTGGTCGGTGCTCAGGAACGACTCAGGACAGTCGGCATCTCAGAAAGTTAGGCGCTTCAGCGCTGACGTGAGGTTGGGAGAGGTTGCCGGCGATGCAAGGGCCGGCAGACTGTCAAACGGTGCGTATAGCTAGGTCCGATTCACCGTCTCTATGCAACTGCAATCTCATCTCCACACGCTGCAGGAGCGCGTCGGCCTCGTCGCCCGATCGGTAGAATTCGACGCCGACATGGGCGCCGATCGTGATCGTTCTACCGCAATTTGAAATATTCTCATCAAGCAGTCGTCGCTCGAGCGATTTGGCACGACGTTCGCCGCGCGGCCAACTGGTATGTGTGAGAAGCACGGCAAACTCGCCATCGCCAATGCGTGCGATATAGTCGCTCATTCGCAGGAAACCCTGCAGAAGTTCGGCAACTGAATTTAGTATTTGCTCGCTTGCCGCCTGATCTTGGTGTTCGATCGTGGCCCTTAGGCAATCTATGCCAATAAGTAACACTACGCCCGTCCCGCCGTTGCGTTTTGCACGATCTAGTTCTCGATCCAATGCATCGCAAAATCCGCGGATGTTGAGGAGGCCCGTCACCTCGTCGGCAGTCGACATCTCGCGCAGACGATCGACCTGAGACTGCAAGTCCTCCGCGCGCTGCTCCGCACCGAGTGCACGGGCGAGTATGGGATCGAATAACGTGTCATCCTTCCGGCCAGTCGGTCGTTCTGATGCGGTTGGCAGTAGCCTAGCGATAACGGCTTTGAGCTGCTCCGATGTAGCCGTGGCGGGTCGCGTAAACTCGTTGGCTCTTTGCGGCAGGTTCATCGCGCTTGTAATTCCCGGTTAATTTCACTGCCCAGCGGCAGAAATTGTGTAAGCCGCAATCCCTATGCCAGCGTTTAGCAATAGGAAATCCCGTGAAATTAACTAGAGTACGGTGCTATCCGAGCGGGGCCTGCTAGGCAGGATTTTCCGAGTGCCCTGCACATCCTGCCCAGGCGGCAACGGGCGGATTTGGCTGCAAAGCCGCATAACCCGTGCGTCTCAAGGATCGATCCTATGCCCGGCAAGTCGAACTTTTGGAAACCGACGACACTTAGCTCAATTGGGTCGGTCCTCCTCGTTGTCATGTTGGCAAGTTTGCTTGCGGTCAAATCAGCGGCTGCTGCGAGCGTCGCGCCCCATCGCGCCGCCTATGACCTGTCGCTCAAGACGGCATCGGGCGACAGTGACATTGTTTCGGTAAGCGGCGGAATGACCTTTGAATGGGCGGATAAATGCGACGCCTGGGAAGTGAGGGAGAGCTATCTCATGCGGGTGCTCAATAATAGGTCCCGTGAGGTTAAGTTTGCGGCCGATTATGTGGGATGGGAATCGAAGGACGGGCTCCGCTACAAGTTCGAGATAAAGCGCCGGGAGTTTGGCGAGAGCAAAGTGATCCGTGGTTCGGCATGGCTGACTGGAATTGGCGGCGCTGGCATTGCGGAGTTCAAGGAACCTGAGCGCGATACGTTCGTGTTGCCTCCAGGTACGGTCTTTCCGACGCAGCATACACTCTTGCTTTTAGATACAGCACGGCGAGTAGAGCGGTTCGACCAGCGGATGCTCTTCGACGGCAGCGAATTCGAAGGGGCAGTTCCCGTCTCTTCGGTTTTGCTGGACCCGCGCTCCGCCGAACTGTCGCCAGATCTCTCAAAGGAGGCCGCCCGGTCGCCGCTGCTGCTCGAATCGATGTGGCCGATGACCATCGCATTCTTTGATGCTGAAGAAAGCGATGCGCCAGCGCATTTTGAGTTACAGATGGAAATACAGGCGAACGGTGTGGCGACGTCGGTCGTTCTCGACTATGGCGAATTCCAAGTTGACGGCGTTCTGGCTCGGTTGGAGGCTCTAGCCGACCCCGGTTGCTGAAGCGCTGTGACGAGGATGCGGGATTGGCTCCGTTAGAGACTGCGGCCCTTCAGGATTGCTTTGTTGCCTAACTTCTCGCGTACGGCATCGATTGCGTGCTCCACCGCCGCCCGCTGGCCTGCTTTGGGATCCAGTAAGTCTGCGGGATCCGCTTCGTCGGCGTCCGTCAGCTCGCCGGCGCCAATTCCGATCAGCCGAAAGCGCGTTCCGTTGGCCTCCTTCTCAAGCAGCGGCTGGGCCGTACGATACAGTGTCTCCGCGAGTTGAGTGGGTGCCGCAAGCGTCCGGCTACGTGTGAGGATCCTGAAATCCCGGGTCTTGAGCTTGAGCGTGATGCGGCCTCCTGCGAGCTCGTCGGCCTTCAATCGCTTTGCCACTTTTTCACAAAGCGGCCACAATCGCTTTGCCAGGGCACGGGAATCACGCAGGTCCTCGTTGAAGGTTGATTCTGCGGAAACGCTTTTCGCACGCGAGTGCGGCGATACCGTGCGATCGTCTTGGCCGCGGGAAAATCCGTGGAGCCGCCTGCCGATGACGCCGTAACGGGCAACAAGCTTTTCTTCATCGCTCGCCTGCAGTTGCCCGATCGTCGTAATGCCGTCGGACCTTAGTTTCTCCTTCAGCGCCTTTCCGACGCCCCAGATAGTGGATACAGAACGCTTTGCCAGGAATCCCACCGCCTCCTTGCGGCCGATCACGGCAAAGCCAAGGGGTTTGTCCAAGTCCGATGCGACTTTGGCGAGAAACTTGTTGTAGCTCAGCCCGATACTCGCCGTGACGCCGATTTCACGCTTGATACGGTTGACGAGGCGCGCAAGCGTGCGGGCCGGACTGCCATGATGCAGTTTATCAGTTCCCGATAGATCGAGAAACGCCTCGTCGATCGAGAGCGGTTCGACGAGCGGTGTCGTCTCACGCATGAGTGCGCGCACTTCTTTTCCTACCGCCGAATACTTGGCCATATTTGGCTTGATGACCACGGCGTCGGGACAAGCCTTGAGTGCTTGAAACATCGGCATGGCGGAATGGCAACCGTAGAGGCGCGCCACGTAGCAGGCAGCCATAACGACACCGCGCTTCTGGCCTCCGACCAATACGGGCCGTTCGGCAAGATCCGGGTCGTCGCGCTTTTCTATCGTCGCGTAGAACGCATCGCAGTCGATATGGGCAAGCGCCAATCGATCCAGCTCAGGGTGGCGTAAGAGACGTGGCGATCCGCATTCAAGGCACCGTTCGCCGGGTGTCCCTTCCGGCCATTCCGCATGGCAATCTCGACAAAGCGCAGGCATCGCGGCGGTCTTCATGATGGTTGCTCCGGCCACAGCCAGGCTGCACCGCGGACGCCGCTTGAGTCCCCATGCGATGGCGGCTCCAGCCGCGTGTCCACACGATCCGAGAACACCCATTGTCGCCAAAGTCCGGGGACATTGTCGTAGAGTCGCTCGACGTTGGACATACCGCCACCCAGGACGATCACATTGGGGTCGATGGTGTTGATCAGTGTCGCCAGTGCGCGCGCAAGCTGGTCCTCATAAAGCTCCAAACTCGCCACGGCGAGGCTATCCCCAACGGCAGCGCGTGCGACGATCGATGCAGCGTCAAGCTTCTCGCCTGTTCGCGCGAAGTGGCGGCGGGCAAATCCGCTGCCCGATAAAAAGGTTTCGATGCACCCACTCTGGCCACAATAGCATCGATCACCCGGGCGCTCGTCGTCGCGCGGCCAGGGGAGGGGGTTGTGTCCCCATTCACCGGCCACGGCGTTGAGCCCGTGAAGGAGTTGACCGTGCACCGCAATTCCGCCGCCGACGCCAGTGCCGAGGATCACGCCAAACACTATCTCTGCGCCGGCCGCAGCGCCGTCTGTCGCTTCCGACAGAGTAAAGCAGTTGGCGTCGTTGGCGATACGAACCTGACGCTCTAAGCAACGCGCGAGGTCGCGGTCGAGCGGCTTATCGATAAGCCATGTGGAGTTTGCGTTTTTTACTCGTCCAGTCGCTGCGGAGATCGTGCCAGGTATAGCCACGCCAACACTGCAGCGGTGCCCAATTTCAAGCTCCAGTTCGTGCACCAGTTTTATCACCAGCGCTAGCGTTGCGTCGTAATCTCCTTTCGGCGTCACCTCGCGTCGCCGGATCGCGACACAGCCGCCGGGTGAAAGAGCCGCCGCCTCTATTTTTGTGCCTCCGAGGTCGATCCCCAGCCTATATGACCCGCCGCTCGCTTTCATCGGCGATCCGCAACGAAACAAGCCGCCCAGGCGGGGCGGCTTGCATAGGATCCGACGGTGCACATGTCGTTATTTGATCTTGCCTTCCTTGAAGGCGACATGCTTGCGCACGACTGGGTCATACTTCCGCATCTCCAGCTTTTCGGTTTGGGTGCGCGGATTCTTCTTCGTTACGTAGTAGTACCCGGTGTCAGCTGAACTGACGAGCTTGACAACAATCGAACTCGGTTTCGCCATGGGTAGGACCTTCCACCAGGTTATGAAATCATCAGATTGGCAGGCAAAATACCGCGCGCCTGCACCAAGTCAAGCGTCGACGTCACGCAGGATAATCCGCCGACGACGGTGAAGCATCGTCGGAACCGCGTGCGTTTGCACATGTCGCGGGCTCGACCAATGCCTGACGGCTTGGTTAAGCGCGAACTTCGTCACCATAGCGATCGCCGCTTCGCGGAACACCTCCCCGGTCGACCACCATTTGATATCGGACAACTCGCTTGAGTCGCGCGCTGCGCCGAAAGCGGTGTCGCCGCTGGCCGCGAAGAAGCGTGTGTCGAAACGGATTGGACTAAATGTCGGTGTGATCGCGCGGGCAACGTAGGTGAGACCGCGTAGATCAGGCGTAAGGCCGGCGTCGACGAAAGCCTGCGTTACGGCGTCCGAGGCCTGCGGGACCGCATCTTTGCCGTCCTCCGCCGGCCGGCCAATCAAGAGTCCCGTCTCCTCCCATGTTTCCCGAATTGCTGTCCATGCCAACGCCTTCGAACGTCGGTGCGAACAATGCACCGAAAGCAGGGCCATCGTCTCGTCATCGAGCTGATGGCCCGCCGCGATAAGACCATCGCCGGGATCGAACGCGCCTCCAGGAAATACCAAAAATCCTGGCATGAACCGGCTCTTCACCGGCCGTCGTCCAAGCAGGACGTGCGGCGATGACTTATCACCACGCAACAATATCAAGGTTGCCGCATCACGTGCGCGGACCGGCTGGTGGCTGTTTTGCCCTGCGACCGCTCTGCGCCTGCGCGTCACGATCCCTCAGCCGGGCGCGCGAGCTCGAGCGCGCGCCGATAGAGAGAGGGCTGTGCGAGCAGGCGTTCGGCGACCTCCAGATCCACGTCTTTTCCCTTGCGGGCGCGCCAGGGGCACAGGGAGAGAATAATCTTGGCATTATTCTCGTCCGTTATATCCGCAGCGCGCCGCGACGCGTGATCTCGCTGCGTGAAATGCGCCCCGGATTTTAGAGATCTCTCCAGTGCACTATCAGCGTTCTCAACATTGCTCGTGCATACCGTCGGTAGGACACCCAGGCGATGCAGCGCGTATCCAGATGGGGCATAAATCCGCGCCCAGGTCAGTATCAACTCTCCATCGTTCGGCAACTGCCGAACCGTTTGGACGGTCCCTTTTCCGAAACTTGTGGTGCCGACGACCACCGCACGGCCATGATCCTGGAGCGCCATGGCGAGAATTTCGGCCGCCGATGCCGACGTACCGTTCACCAGGATCGCGACGGGTAGTCCGTCGCCGATCTCATCGGTTTTGGCGTCAAATCTCTGCTGGCTTTTCGGATGCCGTCCCCGCGTGCTGATGATGCGACCGTTCGTCAGAAACAGATCGGCCACGTCAACCGCCTGATCGAGTAGTCCACCTGGATTGCTGCGCACATCAAGTATGATGCCCTTGATGTTCCCGCCGATCTCACGTTGGGCCTGGTTTAGGGCTTGTTTCAGACGCTTCTCCGTCTCGCGGTTGAAACTGGAAATGCGCACGTATG
>CBDCIT010000027.1:0-40646 GCA_965217615.1 Alphaproteobacteria bacterium | reverse complement strand
GATCGGAGATCCGGTTCGGCCCGTCGAACGGCAGGGCGCCATCCAATTTATCGAACCTCGCACGCGGTGAGAAATTGACGTTGAGGTGTGACCACGCCTCCGCGTTATCCTCGTCGGCGACATTGACCACGGTGTTTGTCAGCACATGGCGTATCGTACGTCCTGCAAGCCCGCATACAGACCTTCAAGAATTTGTTCGCGCCCTTCGAGGTCGACACCCGTTACCTCCCAGCGCGCATCGTCGGTGTAGAGCGCTGCCGCCTCTTCGTATTCGTAGCGGTCCACGTGATAGTAGTAGCGGCGTATCAGTTTCTGGCAGGCCCACTCGATCAAGCGTTCCTGTTGGCGGTCCATGAGATGTCTCCCTGGTTGGTCCTCGCCTCAGACTAAATCGAATGGCACTAGCTCGTCGACCTTGCCCATGCTGGCGGCGGGTCGTCGAACGTGAACGGTTGGTCCTGGTCACTTCGACCTTTTCGAAACAGTTCGCGCGCGTCGCGCGATTCGCAGTAGATCTCCAGGCCGTTGCCGTCGGGGTCGTCGAAGTAGATGCTACGCTGGCTCACATGATCGAACAGCTGCATCTCCTCGACGCCGTTGGCCAGCAACGTGTCGTAGGCCTCCTTCAAGTCGGTGTGGCTAGCGACTTTGAAGGCTATATGTACCAGGCCGACATTGTTTGCGCTCGCCGGGGGCGCTGCGGTCGCTGCCAACTCGTCCACCGCGTCTAGGTCGATCGTGTGGGCATCGCCTGGCAGGCTCAAAAAGACGCCGCCGTGATCGGGATCCTGTTCCACGAGCTGGAACCCCAGCACGTCGATATAGAATCGCATGGCGCGCTCCACGTCGCGCACCCGCAGCGCGCAGTGGCCAATGCGCTCCAGGTTTCTCGGCATGTCGTCCTCCTATTCACGACCGGGTCGCGCCGATATGTGAGCCCCTGTCCTAGTCCAATCCAAGATGATCGTGAATGCGTTGTGCCGTCTCGTCGACGCTTTCGCTGCTGTTGTCGATGATGAGGCTGGCGAAGGTCGGGTTGTGGAATCCTTCGTCATACATCACAGGAATCCGCGCCCGTCCCTATTGGCTAAGCTGTCGTCCGCCGCGTTCGGAGAGGGCAACGTCGATCGGCGGAGCCAAAGTCACGCACGTAACAGCGTATCCGGCGGTGCGGAGCGAGTGTTCGATTTTCCTCCAATCGGCTGGATCCACCGGATAGGCCGCAAACAGGTGCAGCCCCGCCTCGGCCACGCTCAGCGCGATCGCTATTAACTGATCGATGACCAGCGGAGCCTTTGCCTCAAGCGGAAGGTCGGAGGGCGCCAGATCGTCGCCGTCGACAAAGAGACTAGCCGGCACGAGCCGGGCCAGCCGGCGCGCGACGCTGCTCTTGCCGGCGTTGATCGGCCCGCTAACGATGACGATCATGATAATGAATTCGCAGTGGCAGTCGATTGCAGACGCGCTTATCCGTCGAGCGACTTGAGAAGTTTGCGAAGTGAAACCTCAGGATCGGCAAGCGTCGCCGGGTCGACCTTGGCCTTGCGTTGGATCATCTGCCGCGCAATCGGGATGTCACGGGCGCTGTTGACCGAGTTGGCACCGACGACATAGCCGTCGTTCATATAGAATGCCGTGAACGCCAGCGCGCCAGTGTCGCCCCGAACCACGAGCTCGCTCCATCGCTCCGGCAAGCCGACCATCTGCAGGTTGACGTCATACTGATCCGACCAAAACCACGGGACCTGCGTGTAGGGCTCCTCTATGCCGCACATCGCCTTTGCCGCCGTGATGGCCTGGTTCTGCGCATGCTGCCAGGATTCGAGGCGCACGCGCCGGCCGATTATGGCGTTTGGATGGTTGGTGACGTCGCCGGCGGCGTAGACATCCGCGTCTTCAGTCCGGCCATGCTCATCGACAATGATGCCGTTCTCAGTTTCAAGCCCTGCTGCGCTCGCGAGCTGATCGTTGGGCAGGATGCCAATACCGACGATGACGACGTCGGCATCAACGGATTCACTATCCCCGCAGAGGATGCGCCGAACCTGGTCGTCGCCCTCGAATCCGGTGACCCGTGTGCTGGTGCGAATATCGACGCCGTGGTCGCGATGCATGGCCTCGAAGATGGCGCCAACTTCGGGCGCAACTGCACGGCTCATCACCTGGTCCAGCATTTCGATAATGGCTACCTGGCAGTCGCGTTTGCGTGCCGCGGCAGCGACTTCGAGCCCGATGTAACCGCCGCCAACCACCGCAACTTTGGCGCCCGAGGTCAATCGTTCACGAATCGCCAGTGAATCGTCGATGCCACGCAAATAGTGAATTGCCGCCAGGTCCGATCCGGGGAGCGAAAGCCGTCGCAGTTGGGAGCCGGTCGCCAGCAGCAATTTTGTATACGGAATCGTTTCTCCGTCATTCAAAGAGATGGTCTTGTCGCTTCGGTCGATCGACTCCGCGCGAAGGCCGAGCCGTAATTCAATGCCATTCTCGTCGTAGTAGACGGGGTCGTGGACATAGGTCGAGGGCGGCTCGTCCTCGCCAATCAACACTTGCTTCGATAGCGGTGGGCGCTCGTAAGGAGGGTAGGCCTCGTCGCCGATGATGACTACATCGCCTTCGAATCCCGCCGCGCGCATGGCTTCGGCCGCCCGTCCTGCGGCCTGACCTGCGCCAATTATGACAAATTTATTGTCGGTCGCCATGACATGTCATTGGCTCCGAGCCGAGTCAGCGCTCGCCTCCGCGCGTCGCTAGCCCTTTGGAATGCCGACGAGAATGTCGTCGCCTTCGACCTTCACTGGGAAAATGGGGACATCGTCCTCGGCCGGTGGGTCCAGAACTTTACCTGTCGGAATATGGAATCGGGCCTGATGCAATGGGCACTCAACCACGTCATCCTCGACATAGCCGTCTGACAGCAATGCGAACTCGTGTGGGCACACGTCCGCCGTTGCGTAGAATTCACCTTTGACATTATAGAGCGCGATCAGCGTTTCGCCGATGCGGACCGGCTTCGGTTCGTCTTCTTCGACCTCCCCAACGCTGGCAACGCGATGCCATTCGGCGGTTGCATCTGTGTCGGCCATATTTCTCTTCCTGGTGCTAATTGGACTGTTAGTGGCGTAATGAACGCGACGCGAACCATGACCAAATTACTTGCAGAATGCTGTGCTCCGACGGGCGTCGTCGACGAGTTCGCGAGGGATACGCACTCCACTCGCCGTAGTCAAGCACTGCCTCGGGCAAGAAAGTACTGATGCTATGAATTTGTGATGGCGATGTCGACCGGTGGTGCTGAACGCAGCGTCTGATAGACGACGCAGTAGCGTTCCGTGAGCTTGACGAGCGTCGCAAGCTGTTCTTCAGAAGCATCGGAATCGAGGTCGAACCGCAGGCGAATGTTGGCAAATCCGACCGGCGCTTGCCTATCGACCGCGAGCGTGCCGCGAAAGTCGAGATCGCCTTCGGCGCTGACCGCGCCGCCGGCGATCGGAATTTCAAGCGCGGTTGATACAGCTTGTAGCGTCACTCCTGCGCAGGCCACCAGCGCCTGCAGCAACATATCGCCGGAACACGCAGCCAGTCCGTCCCCGCCGGTCGCCGGGTGCAGACCTGCGCGAACTTGCGCTTTTGCGGTCTCGACCGAGCATGTGACATCTTCGCCAAGAACTCCTTCTGCCTTCAGCGTGATCATGGCGTTCGCTGGCGACTCTTGGTAGCGGGTTTTGTGGGGCGCCTGCAGCGCCTTCAATTCATCGGCTTTCATCGCAGTTGATCCTCAGAGTTGGCGCGCGCGTAGGGCGGGGCAGCCGGCTGCGCGGATCGATCCTAATCTCGGATTGCAGGCTTAGCAGCCTGTTGATTAAGTGGCTTTTTCCGGCTCTCACCCCCAGATGAGGAATGCGGCGGCGAAAGCCGACTGGCCGCTTTGCGAAACCCCCCGTGCCACCAGCATGGCCCCGGTGGGCGTGAGCAGAACGAAAATACCGCCATATCCGCCCGCCACGGCCTCCCGCGGGGTGCCGGCGCCGATGAGCTGGCGCATCAGTAACGATAGATTGTGGCCGGCGACGTGGAGCAGGTATCGCTTGTGCACATTCTCTCGCCCGCGCAGCCAGGTTCGTCGCATGCCGCCACGATCGAAGTTGTGGGCAAAGCAGCGCTCGACGATCTCGGCGCGCAGCTTGAAGGCCTCGCGGGCGACCCCGGACTTGAGCCGCGCACGGTTGTTGGTGACCGCGCGCCGCGCCGCCTCATCACTGTGCCAGCGCGAAAAGCCGGTCTGCTTGGGCGCCGCGATCCGGGTCTTCCAGGGACTGTCGTTCAGAGCCCTCAAGACCGCCCGTGAGTGATAACCTTTGTCGGCGACGCATTCGGCCGGGTCCTCCGCCGTCGGCGCCGCATCCACCGCCCCGAGGTTTGCCTCGGCCTTCGCCAGGGTCTTGGAAAGCGTCGTGGTGTCGCCCTCATCGGCCGGGTGCAGCTCGGCCGCCACCACCGCGCCGGTGTCCAGATCCACCGCGTGCTCGGGCTTGTAGGCCAGATGCGTCGTGCCGTCCTTCATCTTGGCGATCTTGGCCTCGGGGTCGCTCTTCGAAATCCAATCCGTGTTGGAAAGCTTCTTGCCCTTGCGCTTCCGCTCCAGACGCGCCAGATCCTCGGCCGTGGGTGTCTCGACGCCGCTTTCCCGGGCCAGGCGCTCCAGCATCTCCCGGTAGCCTTCGCCGTTGGCGCGCCGCACGATGTTCCGCAGCGCCGCGTTGGCCTCCATGGTCGAGGCATCGACGCCGATGCGCTCGCCCTTGATCAGCCCCGCCTCGGCGATCAGCACCAGAACCCAGTCGAAGACCGCCGCGTGGACTTCATGGGGCAGGCGCGTGCGGCTCCGTGACAGCCAGGAATGGTCCGGTACCCGATCACGGCTCCCCAGTCGCAGGAACGCCCGCAGCGAAAGCGAGTCCGAGCAGCGCCACTCCAGACCGCGCTCGCTGTCGATGCCCTCGAAGTAGCCCACCAGGTGCATCCGGAAATAGCGCCCGGGCGGCACCGAGGGCGCGCCCATCCGGGCCGCGTAATAAGGCCGGCAGCTCGCCTCGGCAAAGGCGTCAAAGCCGCCCTCGATCAGCACCGACTGCAGGCGGTCATAAAACACATGACCCGGAGAGCGCGGCATCTCCGACCAGCTCACCATCAGATCCCCCTGACCAGCCTTCTGCCGTCCCATCGCCATCGGCGAATCCCCCTGCAAATCAGGGAACCAGAGAATCAGACGGCGCCGACTTAATCAACGGGCTGATAGGCGAGCAGCGCGGCGACAATGGTGAGGATCGCCCCGATGCAGATTGCAGCGATTCCGTCTAGAGCAGGCATGTCGAGCAATTGACCCGCAAGGATGCCAGCAAACGCGAAAACGAGGCCCGCCATGGCCGCACTATCTTCAAACAATACGGTGAAGACAGTCGGGTCCTTGCTTCGGCGAACAGCGTCGAAGTAACTGCCGTCGCCTTTGTGCTTTCGGAACTCGCGAAAGGCGATGGTCCAGGCAACCGCTTCGAAGACCATGGCGACGGCAAGCACGATGTAACTCACAGCCGGGTTGGTTACCGGATGCGGGTGCAGCACTTTCTGGACACCCTCGTATACAGAAACACCCGCGCCGAGACCGAAGATGAGGATCGCGACGACAAAGGTCCAAAAGTAGAGCTCCGTGCCGTATCCGTAGGGATGCGCTTCGTCCGTTGGTCGCTGCGCACGGCGGAGCCCGTACAAAAGAAGTCCCTGATTTCCCGTATCGACCATCGAGTGGACGGCTTCGCTAAGCATTGCGGAACTGCCTGTGACGAAGGCGGCGCCGAATTTCGTCACCGCGATAAGCGAGTTTCCGACGAGCGCTGCATAGATGACTTTTTTAGAACCGTGCATTTCCATTTGAGTCGATGTTTAGCGCTGGAGCGCACGATAATATAGGCGAATGTTCGAAGATCGCACCTGCGACAGGCATCGAGCCGAGCCAGGCGCTACACGTCACGTAGACTTACAACCGCTTGCAAAGTTTGGGATTGCCGGCATGATGACGTATGGATGGTCGTTGTTGGGTGTTTGGTGGTTAATGCGAAGGGCAATTGGCGGCGTATAACGAGACGTAAACCGCGTATTACGCAAAGGGGCGAGGACGATGGGCGATTGGAACGTATCAGAGGAAGCGGCGGCGTTGCATGCAGACGCACTAGTTTGGGACATGACGTTTCCCTACCGGGATCACGGGAACACGGCGCTCAAATGGTCGGCGCTGGAGCGCATGTTGGCGAACGGTTTCAACATGGTCTCGCTGACCTTGGGGGTCGACTACACCCCCCTGACGAATGCCGTCCAGACGATCGCTCGGGAGCGTGCATGGTTCCGAGAACATGCGGATAAATATGTTGTTGTTGAGTCTGCAGACGACATTCTGCGCGCGAAGCAGGAGAAAATGCTTGCAGTCGGCTTTCACTTTCAGGGGACAAACCCCGTGGCCCAAGACCTCAATATGGTCGAGACGTACTACAAGCTCGGCATTCGTCACATGCTGATGTGTTACAACCTCAAGAATGCCGTAGGCGACGGCTGCCAAGAAGTTACCGACGGCGGATTGAGCCGATATGGCCGCAGCCTGATCGTCGAAATGCGTCGAGCCGGTATGTTCGTAGATGTTGCCCATACGGGGCACCGCACCGCGATGGACGTATTCGAGGCTGCGGAAGGACCTGTTATCATCAGCCATGCCAACGCCCGGGCGGTTAAGGATCACAGCCGCAATGTGCCCGACGAACAGATTAAAGCCTGCGCGGCCTCGGGTGGCGTCATCGGCGTCGTCGGCTTCGGGCCCGTGGTCTGCGACAAGGGCGAGTTGTCGACCAAGGCGCTGTTCCGTCACATCGACCACATGGCGGAACTCGTCGGCCCACAGCATGTCGGGCTCGCCCTCGATTATGTCTACGACAACGAATACAACAATCCAGGGCCCTACAACCCCGAGTACCACCAGCGCCCAATCGAGCAGATCGAGCCGGAGGATCTACCGCTACTCACACAAGATATGATGGAGGCTGGGTATGCCGAGACCGACATCCGCGGCATCCTTGGTGAAAACTGGCTGCGATTGGCGCAGCAATTGTGGAACTGAGGCCACGCAGACCTAAATCGCTCGGTGCTGGGGATCGGCACAATGAAGACCAGGCCGCTTGGGCGTACAGGGCTCGAAGTCTCTGAGATTATTTTCGGTTGCGGCAACGTTGGCGGCCTGTTGATCCGCGCTGACGCGGATACCATGCGCGAGGCCGTGCGCCGGGCGCTTGATCTCGGTATCAACTGGTTCGATACGGCCGCGTTATATGGCGACGGCCAGTCCGAGCAGAACTTAGGCAGGCTGCTCAAAGGGGTGGGCGGCTCGCCGCACGTATCGACCAAGGTGCGCCTTGTGCCAGAAGATTTGACCGATATTCCTGCCGCCATCGAGCGAAATACGCGCCAATGCCTGGTCCGACTGCAACGGGAGACTGTCGATCTCCTGCAATTTCATAACCACGTCGCGCAGATGGGCGACGAACGTGCGGTTTTAGTCGAACGTGTTCTCGGACCGGGCGGCGTCGCTGATGCCCTCGATGCGATGCGTGAGAAGGGTCTGACCCGGTTCATCGGCTTCACCGCGCTCGGCGAGACGGAAGGCTGCCGCCAAGTGGTCGAGAGCGGGCGGTTCGATACGGCGCAGGTCTACTACAACGTCATTAACCCGACCGCCGCTCATTCCCATCTGGGTATCACGACGGGCCAGGAGTTTTCTGGCCTGATTGAAAGCTGTCGCGCCAAAGGTGTCGGGATTATCGTCATCCGCTCACTTGCCGCCGGCATCATTGCCACCGACGAGCGGTTGGACAATCCGTGGATCCTCACGCGAAATACTGAAGCCGATGAAGAGACGCGCAAGGCGCATGCGGTGTTCGACCTGCTCGGCGACGCCTTCGGCACGCGCGCGCAGACTGCCATGCGTTTCGTGCTGTCCAACCCGGACATCGCGTGCATCGACATCGGCCCAAGTGAAATTGCGCATGTCGAGGAGGCCGTTCAGGCAACAACCTTGGGTCTGCTGCCAGCCGAGGCGCTGGCCAAACTCGAACGCCTCTATGATAGCAACTTCACGACGACTTAGCGCCGTGACGCCTGAGATCTTTGGCCGAACCTATTCCGAGGCGGGATAGTTGAGTTCGATCTTAACCCCGTCGGGGTCTCGCAAAAACAGCTGGTGGGCCCCGCTTCTCGGCACAACGGCTTCCTTGAATGGAATGTCGAGTGCGTCCAAACGCTGCCGCATTGCCGCCAGACCGGACGCATTGAGCGCGACATGGTCAAATGAGCCGGTCACGCGGAGATCAACGTCGCCCTCAGGCAATCGCCGGCGCGGTGGGCCTTTGCTGCCTTCCGCCTTACGATCGACCAGGTGGACGAGGGCATGGTCGCCGCCGTAGAGCCAGGCACCAGAGGATGCCAATGGCGGACGTTCGCCATCGCGTAACCCAAGCACGTCCACATAGAACCGACGAGACGCGTCAAGATTCTCGCAGCGAATATTGACGTGATCGATAAATTTGATTGGCATGATTTCGTCTTCCGCTGATGCGACTGCCTGAGCTTACGCAACGTATCGAAGTGCGGCAACCGGCAGAAGATGAGGTCTGCTTGAAGCCCGATAGAGGATACATGACGCGGACATCTCGCGGGGCTAGAGTTGCGGCTCGGCGGCGCGTGGGGTCAACTCCCTCGCGAAACCTGACTACAGCCGCGCAACCACGGGATTCGACCGGTGCTTCGCCATGGCGGACAATTTGAGCACGATTCCTCTGATGGACTTGATCGACGGCGGACCCGTTGCGCTGTTCGAGGAGCGTAGGCCCGCTGCCGAGGCGCTTCTCGCGAGCGGTAGCAATATGGTTCCGTCACTGGCGTTGGGTCCGCTCGACTCGCTGTCGCAACGATGGTTTCGTCGTTCCCAATCGCCTTACGTGGAGGAAATCGACGCGATCGCTAGAACCCAGCCCCCTGGCGTCTGGTTCCTAAACTTGTCCTTTGAATGGGGTTGTTCGACGGGGGTGGCCGCCGATCCGGGTAGCTCAGGAAGTCGAATTTTGCGCACGCTCGACTGGCCGGTCCGCGGGCTCGGTCGTGAGGTCGTCGTAGCGCGGATGGAAGGCAGTGCGGGCATCTACTACTGCGTGACCTGGCCCGGATTTGTCGGTGCATTGACCGTTATGGCGCCCGGTCGTTTTGCGGCGGCGATCAATCAAGCCCCGCTGGTTCGGCATGGCATGATGGGGTATTCGGTTGATTGGGCGATCAATCGCATCAAGCTCTTGCGAAGCCGGGCGCTCCCGCCGGCGCATCTATTACGCCAAGTCTGCGAGACCTGCCGAAGCTACGAAGAGGCGAGGGACGCCCTACGCGAAACAACGGTCGCCCTGCCAGCGCTGTTCGCCCTAAGCGGCATGAATGCAATGGAAGGATGTGTGATCGAGCGACTCGAGCGGCGGGCGTATATCCATGAGGCGCCAAACGCAATCGCAAATCATTGGTTGAGCAAATTCCTGCGTGGCCGAGCTCGCGGCAACGACAGTCGCCGGCGCCATCGCTTGATTAACGGCCTGTGCCGCGTGGCGGAAGATGGCTTCGATTGGCTGATCGACCCCATCGCGAACGCCGACACGCGCTTGGCGGCAGCCATGAATGCGGCGCAAAGCAAGCTTTTGGTCCGTGGCTTCGAACCGGAAGGGCCGGCGACGGAGTTCTTCGATCTGTCGGCGCGGGAAACGTCGGTTGAGCGACACGCCTGAACAAGCGAAGCCCAGTCGCCTAATGCGCCATCTGGCGGTCTTCCTCATAGCAGCGCTGTTTGGTGGTACGGCCTATGCTGTGATCCGTATTATCATTTGGGTGGTCGAGGCGGTGATTGGCGGCTAGTCAATTCGTGGCCATCAACCTTGGTTATTGACCATTGGCATCGGCAGATCGAGAATGCCGGCGGGAGACGGAGTACCGGACATGGCAGCGCTGTTCCGCCAGATTACGGAAAGTCTGCGCGCAGAGATCGCAAAACACCGCAACCGACCGTTCTTGGAGGCAGCGATGGCCGCAAGTGCGTCTATCGCTATCGCCGACGGAGAGGTGAGTTTCTCCGAGCGTCATCGCGTTGACGCCATCCTCAAGCGATTGGACGAGTTGAGCTTCTTCGATCCGCATGTTGCCGTCGATCTGTTCAACGACCACGTAGAGGCCCTGGAGAAAGACAGCGAAATGGGCTGGCGGCAGATACGTGAGATCGTTGCGCGCTTTGCCGGTGCGCCTGAGGCCGAATCGTTAGTGCGGATTGCGCTCGCGATGAGCTTCGCCGACGGTGAATTTAGCCCGCAGGAACGCGCTCGTGTTCATGATCTGTGCAAAGCACTCGCACTGGAACCGGAGCAATTCGAACTCTAGCAGCCCGTTGATTAAGTGGCTTTTTCCGGCTCTCACCCCCAGATGAAGAATGCGGCGGCGAAAGCCGACTGGCCGCTTTGCGAAACCCCCCGTGCCACCAGCGCATGGCCCCGGTGGGCGTGAGCAGAACGAAAATACCGCCATATCCGCCCGCCACGGCCTCCCGCGGGGTGCCGGCGCCGATGAGCTGGCGCATCAGTAACGATAGATTGTGGTCGGCGAACGTGGAGGCTGTGTCTCGAAAGTGGTGGAAATTTGAGGATGGCGTAATCTCCGGGTGACAAGACAACCACCCAACCGGCGGCTAGCACCGCCAAGGAGATCACGCCATGAAGAACACTACCGAGACTTCCGCGCTTTCGCTACTGGCCAATGACGCCGGCTATGATCCGCTCGAGGACCGGCTGCGGGAGAACATCAGATCCACGATCGAGGCCGTTTTTGAGGAGGAACTTGCGCAGTTTCTCGGGCGCTGCCGATACGGTCGAGAGGACGCGCTTCGGCAAGGGTATCGGAACGGGCACCGGGAGCGGCAACTGACGGGGGCATTCGGGACCGAGAGGGTGAGCGTGCCGCGTGCACGGATCGTTGAGGAAGACGGTCGGGCGTCGGAATGGCGTTCGCGGGCGCTGCCGCGCTACCAGCGGCTGACCAGAAAGGCCGAGGCGCTGATCGCTTCGGTGTATCTGTCCGGAACCAACACGCGGCGGGTGAAACGCGCGCTGTTCGGGCTCTTCCGGGGTGCTGTGAGCAAGGACGTTGTGAGCCGGGCGTGGCGCAAGGTGAAGGTCGATTGGGACGCCTGGTGCAGCCGTGGCCTCGCGGATGAGGATATCGTTCGGCTGATCCTTGACGGTACTGTGATCAAGACCCGACTGGATCGCAAGGCCACCAACATCTCGGTTCTCGCGGCTATAGGGGTGCGCCGGGATGGCCAGAAGGTCTTGCTTTCGATCGGGAATATGGGCGGAGAAAGCCAGGCGGCGTGGCGCCAGTTCCTCGACGACCTTGATGCGCGTGGACTGAAACGGCCCGGGTTTGTCATCGTCGATGGCGCGCCGGGACTGGAGGCGGCTCTGTCGGCGCTTTGGGGCGATGACCTTCCCGTTCAACGCTGCACCGTGCACAAGCACCGCAACCTTCTGGGTCATGCTCCCAAACACATGCATGACGAGCTGAGCGAAGATTACCGCGATATGATCTATGCCGACACTGCCTCCGAGGTGGAAACCCGCCGCAAGGCGTTTGTCCGCAAGTGGCGGCTGAAATGCAGGGCCGTCGCGGACAGCCTCGCAGAAGCGGGCGACAAGCTCTTTACCTTCACGCGCCTGTCCAAGAGCCAATGGAAATCAGCCCGAACGACCAACGCCATTGAGCGTCTCAACGAGGAGTTCAAGCGCCGGATCAAAACACAGACCGTGCTGCCGTGTCCCGAAACAGTGCCGATGCTCCTCTGGGCGCTCCTCGCTTCCGGCCAAATCCAGATGCGCAAAGTCGATGGATGGGAAACCCTCGATCAGCTAATCGCCGACGAAACCCTTGACCGAGCGGTCTGACCGCCGCAAAACTCAGCCCGCTCGGAGAGGCGCCAAAACCAATTTCCACCACTTTCGAGACACAACCGACGTGGAGCAGGTATCGCTTGTGCACATTCTCTCGCCCGCGCAGCCAGGTTCGTCGCATGCCGCCACGATCCGAGGTTGTGGGCAAAGCAGTGCTCGACGATCTCGGCGCGCAGCTTGAAGGCCTCGCGGGCGACCCCGGACTTGAGCCGCGCACGGTTGTTGGTGACCGCGCGCCGCGCCGCCTCATCACCGTGCCAGCGCGAAAAGCCGGTCTGCTTGGGCGCCGCGATCCGGGTCTTCCAGGGACTGTCGTCCAGAGCCCTCAAGACCGCCCGTGAGTGATAACCTTTGTCGGCGACGCATTCGGCCGGGTCCTCCGCCGTCGGTGCCGCATCCACCGCCCCGAGGTTTGCCTCGGCCTTCGCCAGGGTCTTGGAAAGCGTCGTGGTGTCGCCCTCATCGGCCGGGTGCAGCTCGGCCGCCACCACCGCGCCGGTGTCCAGATCCACCGCGTGCTCGGGCTTGTAGGCCAGATGCGTCGTGCCGTCCTTCATCTTGGCGATCTTGGCCTCGGGGTCGCTCTTCGAAACCCAATCCGTGTTGGAAAGCTTCTTGCGCTTCCGCTCCAGACGCGCCAGATCCTCGGCCGTGGGTGTCTCGACGCCGCTTTCCCGGGCCAGGCGCTCCAGCATCTCCCGGTAGCCTTCGCCGTTGGCGCGCCGCACGATGTTCCGCAGCGCCGCGTTGGCCTCCATGGTCGAGGCATCGACGCCGATGCGCTCGCCCTTGATCAGCCCCGCCTCGGCGATCAGCACCAGAACCCAGTCGAAGACCGCCGCGTGGACTTCATGGGGCAGGCGCGTGCGGCTTCGTGACAGCCAGGAATGGTCCGGTACCCGATCACGGCTCCCCAGTCGCAGGAACGCCCGCAGCGAAAGCGAGTCCGAGCAGCGCCACTCCAGACCGCGCTCGCTGTCGATGCCCTCGAAGTAGCCCACCAGGTGCATCCGGAAATAGCGCCCGGGCGGCACCGAGGGCGCGCCCATCCGGGCCGCGTAATAAGGCCGGCAGCTCGCCTCGGCAAAGGCGTCGAAGCCGCCCTCGATCAGCACCGACTGCAGGCGGTCATAAAACACATGACCCGGAGAGCGCGGCATCTCCGACCAGCTCACCATCAGATCCCCCTGACCAGCCTTCTGCCGTCCCATCGCCATCGGCAAACCCCCCTGCAAATCAGGGAACCAGAGAATCAGACGGCGCCGACTTAATCAACGGGCTGCTAAGCATCGCCCGGAGGCGGAAAGATAAATATGGTATGGTCGCGCTCGTCCATCCAGTGGGCGGCGCATGGTAGGTCGGATCGGTTTCATGAAAGAGTGCAGCAAATCAATTATGCGGCGGCTGTCGCAGCCAAACTTTGTCAATAGATACTTCGTCGGCGATGGCATTGATATCGGCGGTGGTCCCGATCCTCTGGCCGTGTATCAGGAATTATTGCCAAGAGTCGCGAGCGTTCGCGTCTGGGACCTCGATAGCGGTGACGCGGAATTCATGGCTGGTGTTGAGGACAAGAGCTTCGATTTCGTTCATTCCAGCCATTGCTTGGAGCATCTCGTGGAGCCGCAAGAGGGATTGGCGAATTGGTTCAGGATTCTGCGGCGCGGGGGTCACCTAGTCGTCACGGTTCCTGACGAAGATCTCTACGAGCAAGGGGTATTCCCGAGCACCTACAACAGCGACCATAAATGGACGTTCAGCGTCTTCAAGACGCGGTCGTGGAACGAGCGTTCGCGCAACATTTTCGATCTGCTGATGGCGCTGGGCGATGCCGCTGACATTCAGAAAATTGAAGTCCTGAACGCGACCTACCGGTTCAGTCTGCCGCGTTTCGACCAAACCCTGACGCCGATCGGTGAAAGTGGCATCGAAATTGTCGTCCGCAAGCGACCGATTGAGGAAATCGAAGTCGGAGGGCGCCAGCCGCCACAAGGCGAACTCCCCGACTTGACGTTTCGCTTGCTCACCGGATTTGCACCGCCGAAACGGAATTAATGGTGACGCCAAAAGTGGCTGAGGAGGTGTTGGCAGGCGCACTCGAGGCTCACAAAGACGGCCGGCTTGACGAGGCCACCGCCATATATCGGTAAATTCTCGCAACCGAGCCGGACCACGCGGACACCATGCATCTTCTTGGTGTGGCCCTGCATCAAATGGGCCGAAACGACGAAGCACGGCCGCTCATCGAGCAGGCGACCAAGGTCCAGCCGGATGTGCCGCACTATCACAACCACCTGGGTCAGGTTCTCTTTGGACTGAAGCTGTTCGAACCAGCCGACGAGGAATTCGAGAAGGCGCTTGCGCTACGGCTCGGCTATCCGCAGGCCTACAACAACCTGGGACTGACCCAGCTCGAAATGCGTCGCTACGAAGACGCCAGCTTCACATTCAAAAAAGCACTCATCTACGATCCCGACTTCGCGCAGGCGCACAACAATCTCGGCCGCGCCTTGCTGCGTCTCGGCAATATCGAGGCCGCAGTTGAGGCGTTTAAGGCCTCCATCGAACGAGACAATAGCGATCGAGATGCCTGCAATAATCTTGGGGTCGCCCTGCGACTTCTCGGCCGATTTGACGAGGCCGAGACCTCGTTCGAACAAGCTCTGAAGCTCGAGCCCGAACATATGGACGCGCATGTCAACAAAGCACACTCGCTGTTGACGGATGGCAACCTTGCCGCCGGTTGGGCGGAACACGAGTGGCGGCTCCGACGGACCGACATGGTGCGCGAGTTTGAGCAATCGCTGTGGGAGGGGGACGACATCGATGGCAAAACGATACTGCTGTGGGCTGAGCAAGGGTTGGGAGATACGCTGCAATTCTTACGCTATGCACCGCTGGTCGCCGCGCGTGGCGCACGCGTGATCATCGAGTGCCATTCGTTGCTGCAACGACTAGCGGCCGGCGTCGATGGCGTCGTCGAAGTGGTAGATCGCGACACTGCACGCGACTTCGACCTGCATGTACCACTCTTGAGCCTGCCTGGGATTTTCGAGACGGAGCTCGCGACGATTCCGACGCACGTGCCCTATCTGCCATTGCCACATCCCTTGGAGCTTGAAGCGGATGGGAATACGAAGGTGGGATTGGTACGGGCCGGAAACCCGAACCATGCGAACGACCGCAACCGCAGCCGGCCGCTGAAGGAGTTTGCGCCACTGACCACCGCCGACAACGTCTCGTTCTTCGCGCTGCAAAGGGGGCGGCGGGCGAACAACAGGCGCCAGACGGCATGGCGCTGACGAACCTCGGGCCGCAACTCGAAGATTTTACGATACTGCGGCAGCGTTGGCGACCCTCGACCTGCTGATTGTCGCTAACACACGATATGACCGGTCTATGTAACAGATGATCTGTCCGGTTTTAGATTTCCTCCAAATCTGGAGGAATCGGATGCGCCGGACGGAGCAGTTGCAGGGACTGAGATTGATGAAGTTCGAGGATGTCTACGGACGTTGTTATCGGGGTGATTTAAGCCAGGCCGAGGCCTCGGAGATCCTGGGCATGTCGGAGCGGACGTTCCGGCGCTGGCGGGAGCGCTATGAGGCCGAGGGTGCCGAGGGTTTGTACGATCGGCGCCTTGGGCGGGTCTCGGCGCGCCGCGCGCCGGTGGACGAGGTGATGCGGGTGCTGGAGCTGTTCGAGACGCGCTACCCGGACTTCACGGCCAAGCACTTCCACGAGAAGCTGGTCTGCAAGCATGGCTTCGGGCTGAGCTACAACTGGCTTCGCCTGAGCTTGCAGGCGCACGGCAAGATCAAGCCGGCGCCCAGGCGCGGAGCGCACCGCCGGAAGCGGCCGCGCCGACCGGTGGTGGGGATGATGCTGCACCAGGACGGCTCGAGCCACGAGTGGGTTGCGGGCCAGTGGTGGGATCTGATCGTGACCATGGACGATGCGACATCGGAGGTCTATTCGGGCTTCTTCGTTGCCGAGGAGGGCACGATGAGCACGTTCCGCGGGCTCGGGAGGTGATCGCCGAAAACGGGCTGTTCTGCTCGCTCTACGCCGATCGGGCCTCGCACTACTGGCACACGCCCGAGGCAGGCGGCGGTGTGGACAAGGACAACCCGACCCAGATCGGCCGGGCCTTGGCGCAGCTCGGCATCGAGTTGATCGCGGCCTATTCGCCGCAGGCCCGGGGCCGCTCGGAGCGCATGTTCGGGACCTTGCAGAAGCGCCTGCCCCAGGAGCTGCGCCTCGCCGGGATCGCCACCATGGCCGAGGCCAATCGCTTTCTCGAGGAGCTCTTCTGGCCGGCGCACAACGCCCGCTTCGCCCGCCCGGCCGCGGACACCGGCTCGGCCTTCGTGGCTTTTGCCGGCACGCTCGAGGACATCCTCTGCGCCCAGGAGGACCGCGTCGTCGCGGGCGACAACACCGTGCGCTACAAGAACCGCACGCTGCAGATCCCGGCCGATCGCCACCGCCACCACTACGTCAAGGCGCAGGTCCGGGTGCACGAATATCCCGACGGCCACCTGGCCGTCTTCCACGAACCCAGGTGTCTGGCGCGCTACCGCGCCGACGGCGAAACCATCGACGACGACAGGCTCCAAGGCCGCGTGACCCGCTTCGACGCGACCGAGCCAAACCACCACAACAGAAGCGGTCAATTCATATGGTACATAAAGCGGTCAACTCAGTTTGTTATCGACACGGCGCGTGGCAGGCGGTCTTCCAGGCCGTAGCAGGTGAATTGGCGAAACTGGCCGGTCAGGGTAGCTAGGATGGCCACGGTATGTGCGGCTGAGGGCGTCTAGTGATACGGAGCTACGAGACCCATATGAAGCTCGCTAAAGAGGTATTGTCATGCTGATTGGCGTTCCCAGAGAAATCAAAGCCAACGAGCACCGTGTCGGCCTTGTGCCAGCGAGCGTTCGCGAACTGGTCCATCATGGCCACGAAGTTATCGTCGAGGCCGATGCAGGCGCTGGTATCGGATTCGCGGCCGATGCCTACAGTCGTGTAGGCGCGATGATTGCCGACGAGCCCAGCGAGGTCTTTGCGAAGGCCGACATGATCGTCAAAGTTAAAGAGCCGCAGCACGCTGAATTTGCAATGCTGCGAGAGAATCAGATCCTCTTCACATATCTGCATCTTGCTGCTGACCCGAAGCTAACCCAGGGTGTGATGGAGTCCGGGTGCGTGGCGATTGCCTATGAGACAGTTACGGACGATCGCGGCGGCTTACCTCTTCTGGCCCCGATGAGCGAGGTCGCCGGCCGGATGAGCATTCAGATCGGCGCCCATCATTTGGAGAAGCACCAAGGCGGCTCGGGGGTCTTATTGGGTGGCGTTCCAGGCGTTCCTGCCGCGGATGTTCTGATCATCGGCGGCGGTGTCGCTGGAACCAACGCTGCGCGCATGGCGATGGGGATGGAAGGGCGTGTAACCGTAATCGACAAATCGCTCGATCGCCTCTACGCACTCGATCTTCAGTTCGGACCGGCATTGAACACGATCTATTCTACGGTTGATGCCGTCGAGTCCCACGTCGCCAACTCGGACGTTGTCATCGGCGCCGTGCTCGTCCCCGGTGCCGCAGCGCCGCGGCTCGTTACTGAGGCAATGGTTAAGGCCATGCGGCGCGGCTCGGTACTGGTCGACATCTCGATTGATCAAGGCGGGTGCTTCGAGACCTCCCGACCGACGACGCATCACGAGCCTACTTTCGTCAAACATGATGTCATCCACTATTGCGTTACCAACATGCCAGGCGCCGTTGACCTGACCCCCAACACCTGGTCCAGGCCGAATGTTAGGCTAGGACTGTTTGAACGGAGGTCAGGATGCCACGTAAACGACATACCGCGGAACAGGTTATCGGTAAGCTACGGGAGGCGGAGGTTAGCCTGTCGGGCGGCCAAACGGTGCCTGCGGTTTGCAGGACCTTGGGTGTTTCGGAACAGACGTATTACCGTTGGCGCAAGGAGTACGGCGGCCTGAAGATTGAGCAGGCACGGCGCTTCAAGGAGCTCGAGCGGGAGAATCTGCGGCTGAGACGAGCTGTCGCTGATCTGACGCTGGATAAGCTGATTCTGAAGGAAGCCGCTGAGGGAAACTCTAAGCCCCGAGCGCCGCCGGGGCTATGTTCAGCACATCTCCACGCGGCATGCCCTGCCCGAGCGTCGGGTGTGCCGGGTCATTGGGCAACCACGCTCGACGCAACGCTATCGGCGTGTCGAGGCTGACGATGAGGCGGCGTTGACCGCGGCCATTGTGCGGCTGGCCAGCGCGTACGGTCGCTACGGCTATCGCCGGATCACGGCGCTGCTCCGCGGCGAGGGCTGGTACGTGAACCACAAGCGGGTCGAACGCATCTGGCGACGGGAGGGACTGAAGGTGCCTGCAAAACAACCAAAGAGGGGCCGGCTATGGCTCAACGATGGGTCCTGCATCCGTCTGCGTCCGAACTGGCCGCACCATGTCTGGGCCTATGACTTCGTCATGGCTCGCACACACGATGGCAGGGCATTCCGCATGCTGACCATCATCGACGAGTACACTCGGGAGTGCCTGGCAATCGACGTCGCACGACGGCTGCGATCCGACGACGTGCTGTATCGCCTTGCCGCGCTGTTCGTCGATCGTGGCCCGCCGGACCACATCCGCTCGGATAATGGTGCCGAGTTCACTGCCACGGCCGTCCGTGAGTGGCTGGCGCGGGTCGGTGTGAAGACGCTCTACATCGAACCGGGCAGTCCCTGGGAGAACGGCTACAACGAGTCATTCAACGGCAAGCTCCGGGACGAGCTGCTCAACGGCGAAATCTTCTACTCGCTCAAGGAGGCCCAGGTGCTGATCGAGCGATGGCGGCAGCACTACAACACGGTCAGACCACACAGTGCGCTGGGCTACAGACCCCCGGCGCCAGTGACCATCGCGCCTAACCGGACTGATCCGGCTTGCGCTATGGATGGGCTCCAGCCGGATCAGCCCTTCCCAATCACCGTGCCAGGACTAACATAGCGATTGGCACATACATTGGGGGCAGGCCACCGTCGCCCGGACTTCGACCTTCGCGCTCAACAATGCGACGCTGCCGTTCGCGCTTGCGATTGCAAACAAGGGCTATAAGCAGGCGATGGCGGATGACCCCCACCTGTTGCGCGGTCTTAACATTCACGGGGGCCAGGTGACCTACGAGGCGGTAGGCCGCGACCTTGGCCTCGAACACGTCGCGGCGGAAATGGCGCTTGGGCTGTAAGAGATCAGGGCCATGACGACGCCTGCTGCGGACGGCTTCTATATGCCGGCCGAGTGGGAGCGCCACGATCGTTGTTGGATGGCCTGGCCGTGCCGAGCAGAGCTCTGGAAAGAACGGCTAAGCGGGGCGCAAACCGCCTATGCCGAGGTTGCCCAAGCGATTGCTGCGTTTGAGCCGGTCTCGATGATCGCTCGTGCAGAAGACGCGGCGACGGCTGCGCAGCTATGCGGCGACCGAATCGAGATTGTGCAAATGGCGATCGACGATTCATGGACGCGCGATTTTGGTCCGACATTCTTACGGCGGGCCGATGGAGCAATTGCCGGTTGCACGTGGCGGTTCAATGCCTGGGGTGGGAAATACCGTAGCTACGCAAATGACGCGACCTTGGCGCAGCGCCTTCTTGAGCGCTTGAAACTTCGCCGGTTCGATGCGGCCTTCATTCTTGAGGGCGGCGCAATTCACAGCGATGGCGAGGGGACAGTCCTGACGACAGAGTCCGTTCTGCTGAACCAGAATCGTAATCCGCGGATCGATCGTGCGGAAATGGAAGCGCTTCTCCGCGAATGGATCGGCGCGCGGCAAGTGATCTGGCTACCCGGCGGACTGGCCGATGATGAGACCGATGGCCATGTGGACAACGTTGCTTGCTTCGCCGCCCCGGGCGTGGTGTTGGCGCAATGCTGCAGCGATCCGTCCGACGCTGACTATGACATCCTCACGGCAAATCTACAGGTGCTGGATTCCTCGCGTGACTCGGCGGGCAGACTGTTGCAGGTTGTCACGATCGAGCAGCCCGAACCGCAGGTTCTGCACGGTGCTCGTTTGCCGCGGTCCTATATCAACTTCTACGTTGCCAACGGTGGCGTCGTTATGCCTGCATTTGGCTGTCGCGAAGATTCCGACGCCGTCAGGGTCGCCGCCGACCTGTTCCCAGATCGCGCGATAATTCAGGTGCCCGCCGACCCGATCGTTGTCGGTGGTGGCGGCATTCATTGCATCACTCAGCAGCAACCGGCGACCCGGTGAGGAGGGCGTCTTGGTTAAACTTGGGTCGTGAGCGAGTGCCGGCCTTTCCCGTCGAACAGTCCGATCAAGAAGTAGCCGGTGACAAAGCCGCCAAGATGGCCTTCCCACGCGATCTGGGCATCCATGCCAAATACCGCGCCGCCCAAGACACCGAACACAAAGTTTATGATGATCCACACGAGTACGAAGGCAAGTGCGGTCCGCCGATTGAAATAGCGAAACGGTAGGGCACCAGGCTTTGGTGCGCGCAGGCTAAGACGCCCGACTGCCCCAAACATGCCGGAGATCGCGCCGGACGCGCCGATCAGCGGTGACGCCGATCCGGGATGAAAGAGAAACCATGTTGCTGCGCTTGCAACGCCGCAAATCAGATAGAACGAGAGATAGGGCCAACTCCCCATGCGCCGGGCGATCACAGTTCCAAATGCCAGAAACATCGCCATATTGATCGCAAAGTGAATGAAATCTACGTGCAGGAACATGTACGTAAATGGTGTGAGAACAAGATAAATCAGTTCGGACGACCCAGTGCCCGGCGCCGTATAGGGGGCCACAACGAAGGCGAACTGTTGTAGGAGCCAGTACTCAAAATCGAGCGGTGCAAACGATCTGATCACGAACACGACCAGATTTGCGCCGAGGAGCAAGCTGACGATTCGGGGTGCGTTAAGAATTGGGGGATTGGGATTACGCACCCGAAATCTCTAAGTCGATCCGCACGGACTTGCTCGCGACGCCGTGCTTTACACAGGTCCGATTGTGAGGGCGCCTCCTGCGGATCCGATGACCCGCATACGTGTACCGACCGGATACTCGAACCCGGATTCGGCTACAACTTCCCACAATGTACCGTCGATCATCATCCTTCCGCGGCCATTTACGAGTGCCTGATCAAGCGTAATGACGCGGCCGACATTTTGCTCGGCGCGGCGGTTGAGGAGCGGATGGTCAGTTGCTGTCGGATGCTCTTTCTGCCATTTGCGCCAACCGAAAATGGTGCAGACGGATAAAACGGCAAATGTCAGGAGTTGGACCTGCCAGGCAAGATTGGGCAAGAACAGAAGTACGGCGCCGACAATCCCGGCGGCCGCCCCCATCCAGAGGAAGAACGTGCCCGAAACGAGCAACTCCAGACCAAGTAGAAGTACCCCCGCGATCCACCAGTGCCAGAATTCCAGAGCTTCTGGAAAGCCGATCATTCAGACTCTTTCCCAAACGCTTGTTTCGCAATCTCTGCGATGCCGCCGATTGCCCCGATGACACCTGCCGTCTCCATGGGAAGAAACATTACCTTCTGATTGGGGGAGGCCGCAAACTGCGCGAGCGCATCCACATAACGTTGCGCCACGAAATAGTTTATCGCCTGCACGTCACCCTTGGCAATGGCATCCGAAACCATGCTTGTTGCTTGGGCCTCCGCTTTGGCCTGGCGCTCGCGCGCTTCGGCATCGCGGAAAGCTGCTTCCTTTCGACCTTCGGCCTCGAGTATCGCTCCCTGTTTCTCGCCTTCGGCATGAAGTATTTCTGACTGCCTCTTACCCTCGGCCTCAAGGATAGTCGCTCGCTTTTCGCGTTCGGCCTTCATCTGCCGGGCCATAGCGTCGACCAGATCGCGCGGCGGCGAGATGTCTTTGATTTCAATGCGAGTCACCTTGACGCCCCATGGGTTCGTCGCCGCGTCGACGACGCTCAGTAGCCGATGATTGATTTCATCGCGCTGCGATAACAGTTGATCGAGGTCCATGGAGCCCATCACGGTACGTATATTGGTCATCGTCAGATTGAGGATGGCGCGTTCCAGATCGTTGACTTCGTACGCCGACTGAGCTGCGTCGAGGACTTGGTAGAACACGACACCGTCCGCGGTGACCATGGCGTTGTCTTTTGTGATGACCTCTTGGCTGTGCACGTCGAGCACGGTCTCGCGAACATTTACCCTGGCCCCCACGCGCTCGACGAAGGGCATGATGAAGTGCAGGCCCGGCGTCAGCGTCCGCATATAGCGGCCAAAGCGCTCCACGGTATACTCCGCACCCTGCGGCACGGTTTTGACGCCCATAAAAATCAGCAGCACAGAGACGATCACAAACAGAATTACAAATGTCGCAAATCCGTCGATTGCAAATTCCATTATCCCCTCCCCCGATCAACTAATGTTGCAATATTCATCTAAACTATAGATAGGCTAAGGTAATGCTCGTGCAAGATAAGCGAGTATTGCGAGCGCAGTGGCCTCTTCGTGGCGCACAGACTATCTGGTGTCCGATAACCGCCGCCTCCGGCGCTCTAGCAGTCGAAATACCATCGGCGTTCCGATGAAAATTATTGCAGCCCGCATCGCATGATGGGTTACGACAAACGCGACGTCCAGGCCAAGGGCCAGTGCTATCAGGCTCATCTCCGGCATTCCACCTGGCGCATATGCGAGAACCATGGCCGGCACGTTGATCCCGGTCACTTGGTGCAAGCCGTAAGCGAACAACCCACAGATACCGAGGATCATCGCCGTGTTGCCGATGCCGAATCCGATCGTTTGTAGGACCTCGCGGGTCGCGGTGCCGACGAAGCGGGCGCCGATCGTTGTCCCGATCACAAGCTGTGCAAGATTGACGAGTTCGCGAGGTGGCTCGGACTCTGTGAATCCCAAAAAATGCAATGCGGCGCTTAGAATGAGCGGTCCAAAAAACTGTGGGGCGGGAAGGCGCAGCGCGCGTGCAATTGGCCAGCCGAACAAAATGCAGAGACCCAACAGCAGGTAGTCGAATGCCGGAATCTCGAGTGCTGAGACGCCAAAGGATGAGCGATCGCCGATCTGGATGTCATTCATCAGTTGGAACCAGAACGGCACCGCAAAGACAACGAGGAGGATGCGGGTCGCGTGCACGAGCGAAATCTTTCGCTCGTCGCCCCCCATGGCGCCGCCGACGATAACCATTTCATTAAGGCCGCCCGGCATCGCCGCGAAATAAGCGGTCACCCTGTCGTAGCCGGCGACTCGCTGCAAATAGGGCACGCTCACCGCAGCGACGATTGCCACGTAGACGGTGAGCAGCGATAGGCTGAGGAGCCATTCGCCGGCTCGGTCGACGAAGTCCGGCGCGAACCGGCTGCCGAGCATAACCGCTAGCACAGCAATCATGATGGGCCGGGCGCGCAGCGGCGGCAGCAGGGGAGCTCGAAGGAGCGCGAGAATCGTGCACGCGCTCATGGGACCCAGCAACCATGGCAGGGGTAGGCGCCAATGGACGAACAGACTCGCGCCAACAAGCCCAACTGCGAGCGCGAACGACATCCGGAGCAACCGTTGCCGCAAGCTTCGCGAAGCGCTCGTCACTGCCAGCTATTCTACGTAGCGGCCGAGCCGGACCGCGGTTTGACCCTGGAATAACCGTTGTGAGGGCATGATCAAAATGCAGTCGCCGTAGGGAGTGACGATCTGTTCCTCGCCGTCATGGGCCAGGACCGTTCCTGGTGTTTCGATGATCTCCAATCCGGCGAATGCATCGGTGAACGCAAACTGATCGCTCCTGATGGTCACAGCCTCAGTTACTTCGATCACCCGCGGCGTCGGCGGTGTGTCCTCTGCGATATGGCGTGCGAGAAATTTCGGATCGACGATGCCGAGATGATCAAGAAATCTCAGTGCCACTTCGATGGCCACAGCAACGCTGGATTGCTCCCAATGCTGGCCGCACTCCACGAGCAGCGCATTTCGTGGATCCGCGGGGTCCACAAAGTGTTCATAGTCGCGCAGGCGTGCGCCTGCCGCATGACCGGAATCGATGACGACAAGTTCAGGAAATCCGACCGCCTTTGCCAGGTCTCGGCCCTTCGGAAGCGGACCTGCCATGGTCATCGGTTCGCATCGCTGCTGCATGGAGTGGAGGTCGAGGAGAAAATCAACTTCGTCGATGAGCGGTCGAAGGATCCTTGCACGTCGTAGTTCCACGCTATCCCGCGGACCGTTGAGTACCTCGGCAGACCACAGCCGATTGAAGTCCTCGTCGACGAAACGGGAGTTGGTTGGGTGTAGAACATCGAACCGTAAATAGGCTTCGTAATTGGCGAAGGTGAGCGTGAGTTTGCCTTCTTGCGGCCGTACTTCGTTTCGGAACAGGAACTCAAGGGCAGCGGCGCCACACAACTCATTGCCGTGCGTTACCGCATTGACCATCACATGTGGTCCTGGGCGGCCGCTATCAAAAGTGGTTACATACTCGATGCCAGTATTGCCTGCTTGATAGGGCGAGATATCGGGTGGATCGATTTCGATGCGATATTGGCGTTGGGGCACGGGCATACGGTTCAACAGACGGAGGCGGGGCTAGGAGGAACATGGCGATTCGCGGTGGCGCGACACCATAACCTGCGCCATGGTTGTGCGCGAGTACCATCACATTGCGTGACGATTCTAAAGTTGGGCCTACAACCTCGACGGGGCTCATGTATTATCCAGCGCGTTTTGCGACAGTAGAGCCGTGCAAGAGCCTGCTGTTTTCTTGGGGGATCTGTTGCGGAGAACCAATCCTGGCGTCCTTTATGTGGAGCAAGCGCGGCGTCCAGCGGCGCCGGTTGTGTTCGATTCGCCACACAGCGGGCAAACCTATCCCGACGACTTCGACTACGTCGTGCCAAGGGACGTAATCCGTTGCGCCGAGGACATGTTCGTGGACGAGCTGTTCGGCGGCGCACCGTGCCACGGCGCAGTCTTGCTGGCGGCCTTGTTTCCGCGAAGTTACATCGACCCCAACCGGTCGCTATGCGATCTCGACGCTGAACTGCTCGACTCGCCATGGCCGGAACCCTTGGAGCCTGGTGAGAAAACGCGACAGGGACATGGTCTCATCTGGCATACCTGCCCACCCGATCTACGGATGTACAAACGCAAATTGACCGGCGAGGAAGTTCGCAAGCGCATCGACGATTACTATCTCGCGTATCACAGTACCCTCGATGCTTCCCTCAAACGCCTCCACCGGCGCTTCGGCCATGTTTGGCACATCAATTGCCATTCGATGCCGACTTTCGGTGTGACGATGTCGCCTAATGGCCGTCGCCTCCGGCGCGCCGAGTTTGTGTTAGGCGATCGTGACGGGACAACGTGCGAGCCAGACTTCACGGCCCTTATTCGCGAGACGCTTGAAAATTTCGGTTACTCGGTCAGGATTAACAGTCCCTACAAGGGTGTTGAGTTGGTTAAGGCCTATTCCAATCCCGATGTGGGTCGCCACAGCATTCAGGTCGAAATTAGCCGCGCGCTCTATATGGACGAGACAACGTTCGAGCAGACACGTGGATTCGAAGGGCTCAAATCCAACCTTTCAAAATTGGCGGCCGTTGTCTGCGCCTACGCACGCGAAAAAACAGCGAACGGCAGCGCGGCTTGATGCGGGCAGTCCGCCTAGTTTGCGAACTGCTCATTGAGAATTCGTTCCTCGAAGTTATGTTCGGGATCGAACAGCATCGTCAGCGTGATGGCGCGGTCTTCGCGGATCGTCACTTTGCAAACGTCACGAACCTCAGTCGCGTCCGCAACTGCACTCATGGGGCGCTTCTCCGCTTCTAGAACCTCGAAGAGGACTGTCGCCGTACGTGGAACGAGCGCTCCGCGCCAGCGTCGCGGCCGGAACGCGCTGATCGGGGTGAGGCATAGGACATTGGCGTCGACCGGTACGATCGGCCCGTGTGCCGAATAATTGTAGGCAGTACTGCCAGCCGGCGTCGCAACCATGACGCCGTCGCAAATCAGCTCTTGCAGCCTAACGATACCGTCGACGAAAATCCGGATCTTTCCGGCCAGTCGCGTTTCGCGGAGGAGCGAGACTTCGTTGATTGCCAACGCTTCTTGGGTCGACTCGCCAATACATTCGGCGATCATCCGCAAGGGGTGCAGGCTTACCGGCTGGGCATTGCTAACCCGTTCGATCAAACCCGCCGCACCATACTCGTTCATGAGAAATCCGACCGAACCGCGGTTCATACCGTAGATTGGAATGCCGTCATCTAAATGTTCGTGCAGCGTCTGTAGCAAGAATCCGTCGCCTCCCAGCGCGACGATCACGTCGGCGTCTTCCGCATCGACATGGGCGACCGACTCACGGAGTAGTCGCTCAGCCTCCTGCGCTTCGAGAGCGTCGGAAGCCGTGAACGCGATCTTCTTGGTTTTTACCATTGCTATCCCGTAGAATTTTCTATTCGTGCTTCAGCGCTCAGTATAGCGGTGTCGCCAACGGGTTCCAGTGGTCGTGATACGGCAATGGAAGCGCTACAAGTCGTGCGGTCTGCTCGCGCAATGTGCATTGTGACGGCAGCGATGCGAGTTTCGTCGGTGGGTGAAACGTTGGTGTTGTGTGCAACGCACCCGGGCGCCCCTACGATACTTGGAGGTCCCTATGAGCGAACGTGACGTCACATTGTTTGCAAACGAGGCCTTCTACCGGGCTTTCGCCGACCGTGATATGGAGGCGATGGACGGGGTCTGGGCGTCGAACGCGTCGGTTTGTTGTATTCATCCAGGTTGGGATGCAATCCAGGAGCGCAAAGGAAATTTGGAGAGCTGGCGCTCGATCCTCAGTAATCCCGGGTCGCCCGATATCCGTTGTCGTGCGGCAGACGTCATAATGTGGAGCGAGGTCGCGGCCGTCGTCTGTTTTGAGCAGATCGGCGAGAGCTATCTTATGGCAACCAACATTTACATTCATGAAGATGGGCACTGGCGCATCGTGCACCACCAGGCCGGGCCAACTAGTGCCGTGCCATCTGACGATGAGATTTCCACTGACCCGATGAATTGATGGACCGCGCGTGCCCTTGTGCCAATCTGCGCTGCTGGTGCGCCGGCACGTTGGAGCTTAGCCGCCGGTAACGCTCATGTGGCGCGCGACTGCCGGCGCCTGCTGTCGGCGGTCAATGACGAAATCATGACCCTTTGGTTTGCGGCCTATCGCCTCGTGCATGGAGTCGATCAACGTATCGTCGCTGGAGGAGGTTCGCAGAGGAGTGCGAAGATCCGCGGCATCCTCTTGTCCAAGACACATAAACAGGGTTCCCGTGCAGGTCAGCCGCACGCGATTGCAGGACTCGCAAAAATTATGCGTGAGCGGCGTGATGAAGCCGATCCGACCGCCTGTCTCGGCACACGTCACGTAGCGCGCGGGACCGCCCGTATTGAGATCGATATCGCTGAGCGTCCATTGCGTCTGTAATTCGGACCGCACAAGCGACAACGGCCAATACTGTTCAAGCCGCATTTCGCCGCCGATATCGCCCATCGGCATGACTTCAATGAAGGTCAGATCGAACCCGCGTTGGCCTGCCCAACGTACGAGCGAATGGATTTCGTCATCGTTGACACCCTTGAGCGCCACGCAATTAATCTTAATGCGGAGGCCGGCCTTTTCAGCGGCATCAATTCCGGCCATGACGCGGTCAAACTTGCCCCAACGGGTAATTGCTTGAAATTTGGCTGGATCCAATGTGTCCAGCGAAACGTTGAGACGCCGGACGCCGCAGTCTGCTAACTCGCCCGCGAATTTGTCGAGAAGACTGCCATTCGTCGTGAGCGTCAATTCTTCGAGGTCGCCACGCTCAAGATGCCGCGATAAGCCACGTACCAGGCTCATGACATTGCGTCGAACTAGCGGCTCCCCACCAGTGAGCCGCAACTTCCGCACACCTAAGCCTATGAACGCGCTACACACGCGGTCGAGTTCCTCTAGCGTGAGAATTTCCGATTTCGGCAGAAAGGTCATGTCTTCCGACATGCAATAAACACAGCGAAAGTCGCATCGGTCGGTGACCGAAACACGTAGATATGAGATCTCGCGGCCGAACGGATCGATCATCGGGCGAGGATCTCCCGGCAAGTTTAAGTCATGGTTCGCGCCAAGTTCGGGCGCAAGCTTATACTATTATATGGCGCAGAACGAAGGGATTTCAAGTTGGAGAGGTGCGGCGTGTCGCTAACACACGATATGACCGGTCTATGTAACAGATGATCTGTCCGGTTTTAGATTTCCTCCAAATCTGGAGGAATCGGATGCGCCGGACGGAGCAGTTGCAGGGACTGAGATTGATGAAGTTCGAGGATGTCTACGGACGTTGTTATCGGGGTGATTTGAGCCAGGCCGAGGCCTCGGAGATCCTGGGCATGTCGGAGCGGACGTTCCGGCGCTGGCGGGAGCGCTATGAGGCCGAGGGTGCCGCGGGTTTGTACGACCGGCGCCTTGGGCGGGTCTCGGCGCGCCGCGCGCCGGTGGACGAGGTGATGCGGGTGCTGGAGCTGTTCGAGACGCGCTACCCGGACTTCACGGCCAAGCACTTCCACGAGAAGCTGGTCTGCGAGCATGGCTTCGGGCTGAGCTACAACTGGCTTCGCCTGAGCTTGCAGGCGCACGGCAAGATCAAGCCGGCGCCCAGGCGCGGGGCGCACCGCCGGAAGCGGCCGCGCCGACCGGTGGTGGGGATGCTGCTGCACCAGGACGGCTCGAGCCACGAGTGGGTTGCGGGCCAGTGGTGGGATCTGATCGTGACCATGGACGATGCGACATCGGAGGTCTATTCGGGCTTCTTCGTTGCCGAGGAGGGCACGATGAGCACGTTCCGCGGGCTCGGGAGGTGATCGCCGAAAACGGGCTGTTCTGCTCGCTCTACGCCGATCGGGCCTCGCACTACTGGCACACGCCCGAGGCAGGCGGCGGTGTGGACAAGGACAACCCGACCCAGATCGGCCGGGCCTTGGCGCAGCTCGGCATCGAGTTGATCGCGGCCTATTCGCCGCAGGCCCGGGGCCGCTCGGAGCGCATGTTCGGGACCTTGCAGAAGCGCCTGCCCCAGGAGCTGCGCCTCGCCGGGATCGCCACCATGGCCGAGGCCAATCGCTTTCTCGAGGAGCTCTTCTGGCCGGCGCACAACGCCCGCTTCGCCCGCCCGGCCGCGGACACCGGCTCGGCCTTCGTGGCTTTTGCCGGCACGCTCGAGGACATCCTCTGCGCCCAGGAGGACCGCGTCGTCGCGGGCGACAACACCGTGCGCTACAAGAACCGCACGCTGCAGATCCCGGCCGATCGCCACCGCCACCACTACGTCAAGGCGCAGGTCCGGGTGCACGAATATCCCGACGGCCACCTGGCCGTCTTCCACGGACCCAGGTGTCTGGCGCGCTACCGCGCCGACGGCGAAACCATCGACGACGACAGGCTCCAGGCCGCGTGACCCGCTTCGACGGACCGAGCCAAACCACCACAACAGAAGCGGTCAATTCATATGGTACATAAAGCGGTCAACTCAGTTTGTTATCGACAGTTGGAGAGGTGCGGCGTTCGATACCGCGAGCCGTCAACCTCCGTTGGAATAATTCGCAAAGAAAAGTTGTCGACCGTCGATCGAGAAACCGTTCACAGCAGCTTGACCGGCAGTCGACGTCAGCCAATCGACGAAACGTACCGCATCAGCCGATTTGACGTGCGGATGGCGCCCAGGGTTTACGACGATCACGCCATATTGATTGAACAGCCGCGCGTCACCCTCGAATAAGACCACGAGCTTTCCTTTGTTCCGGAAGGCGATCCAGGTCGCCCGGTCGCTGAGCGTGTAGGCGCGGCTTGCCGTCGCTATATTGAGCGTCGCCCCCATTCCCGACCCAACCTCACGATACCAAGATCCGGTCGCCTCCTGGAGGTCGACACCTGCAGTTGACCAGAGTCGACGTTCCGCTTTGTGGGTGCCACTGTCGTCGCCACGCGAGATGAACAACGCCTTTACACGTGCGATCGCAGAGAGCGCGCTGGTCGCGTTGTGCATTGCACGGATTCCGGCTGGATCGTCCAACGGGCCGAGGATGACAAAGTCGTTGTACATGACATCACGGCGCTCAAGCCCAAATCCGCCGGCAACGAACTGCTCTTCGCTTGCCCGATGGTGCACCAGCAGGACGTCCGCATCGCCGTTTCGGGCCAAGCGTATCGCCTGGCCCGTGCCGCGCGCGACGACTCGTATTTCAATGCCGGTGTTGGCGCTAAAGATTGGCAGAAGGTGCGCGAAGAGTCCGGAGTTATCGGTGGAGGTGGTTGATGCAAGCGTAAGATAACGCTCGCCCGCAGCGAGCGGCAGCGCAAGCAGTGTCGCGGCGAGAATTGCGACGGCAATTCGGATCACCATAACAGCTCACCGGCGAGGAAGGCACGGGCTTCTTTTGATCCAGGTTCCTTGAAAAAATCATCGGCAACGGATCGTTCAAGCAATCGTCCGTGATGTAGAAACAAGACCTCGTCGCCAAGCCGGCGCGCCTGCGCGATATCGTGGGTCGTCATAACGATCTTGGTCCCGGCCTGGTGCATGGCTCGGATAATATCTTCGACCTGGCGTGTGGCCGCGGGATCGAGGTTGGCGGTTGGCTCGTCGAGAAACAGGATTTGCGGCGTCAATGCCCATGCGCGCGCCAGAGTCAGCCGTTGCTGCTCACCGGCGGACAGTCGGCGGGCTGCCCTCAGCGACAAAGCTGAAAGTCCGGTTCTCTCAAGCGCCTCGGCGGCGCGCGCAGTGCGCTGCGTGCGGTTAATGCCCCGCAATGCGAGTGCGTAGGCGACGTTGCCGATCACGGAACGCCGCAGGAGCACGGGACGCTGGAACACCATCGCTTGATCGCGGAGAACGCCATTCGAAGCATTTCGTCCGCGCCACAGCACGCGTCCGGCGGTCGGTTGCAGCAAGCCATGGCACATGCGCAGTGTCAGACTTTTGCCGGCGCCGTTGGGACCGAGGAAGATCGTCAGCGGGCCTGTGTCCAATGTGAAGTCGAGGCCCTCGACAAGGACCGAACCACCCGCTTGATAGGTTAGACCTTCGACGCTCAATGGAAGGATCGGCCGCATTATCCTTGAGCCCTCTTTGCCGCGTCGCCGGCCAGATATACCGCGCCGTTCACGATCAGCGATAACGACAACAATATGATGCCGAGTCCCAACGCGAGCGCGAGATTGCCTTTGCTTGTTTCGAGCGCGATGGCGGTTGTCATGACACGTGTCACATGGTCGATGTTTCCACCGACGAGCATAACGGCGCCGACTTCGGCTGAGGCTCGCCCAAAGCCCGCAAGTACCGCTGTAACGAGGCTGAACCTGCCGTCCCAAAGCAATGTGGCGATCAAGCGGCTTGGCGTGGCGCCGAGCGATCGCAACTGCTCTTCGTATTCGCCCCAAAGGTCTTCGACGATTTGCCGAGTCAACGCTGCAACGATGGGCATCGTGAGAAGGGTTTGGGCAATGATCATCGCAGTCGGCGTAAAAAGCAGCCCGAGTACGCCAAGAGGGCCAGCCCGCGAAAGCACCAGGAATACAACGAGACCAACAACAACCGGTGGCAGCCCCATCAACGCGTTCAGGATGACAACCAGCGTTCGCCGGCCAGGGAATCGCAAAACGACGACCGCGGCGCCAACTGGTAACCCGATCAACGCGGCGAAACCGACCGCTGTCAAACTGATCCGGAGTGACAGCAAGACGATCTCCGCCAGGTCGCTATCGAAAGTGACGATTAGCCTGGCGGCGGCGTTGAAAGCTTGAGATAGGTTGTCCATTGGTCGGGCGTTCAACAACGATGCACGCTGAACGCAGCATCGGCCAGTGTGCTCGCATGCGGCGCGGCCCGTTATGTCATGAACCACCTCGTGTCACAACTGCTGCGGGCTTTGAAGTTGGACGACTTTGCGGGGTGCTTGCCCGCCCCGTCCCCTTACTACATATTGATAAAATGCAGGAGTTTCTTATCAAACCTGACCCGGACGACGAACGGCTCACTCAACGTGTGCACGGGACGGATCATGAGGGCCGTGAAATAGAGACGTCGGTTGTCGTTGAACGGCCTTTGACACTGTTCCTCAACGGCCAGGAAATTGTCACGGTTATGACGATCGGTGACTATCCGGACTATTTGGCCGTTGGCTACCTTATCAACCAGAACATGTTGCTCGCCGATGACGTCATCACTGCAATCGATGTGGATGACGAGCTGGATACAGTGGTTGTCCGCACGGAGCGCAAAACCGACTTTGAAGAGAAACTCAAGAAGAAGACTTTGACCTCTGGATGCGCACAGGGGACCGTGTTTGGCGATCTGATGGAGAAATTCGAGGACGTTAAACTGTCCCCTGATACGGTTTTGAAGACGTCATGGCTTTACCAGCTGACAAAGAAGATCAACACCTCTCCGTCACTTTATCTCACGGCCGGGGCGATCCACGGCTGCGTCTTGTGCGAGGCCGACCGGCCGCTCGTCTATATGGAAGATGTCGGACGCCACAACGCGATTGACAAGATTGCCGGTTACATGTCGCTCAATGCAGTGACACCGGAAGACAAGATCTTTTACACCACCGGACGTCTGACGTCGGAAATGGTGATTAAGTGCGTACAGATGCGCATTCCCATTCTTGTATCGCGTTCGGGCTTCACAGCTTGGGGCGTGGAACTTGCGCGCGAGGCTGGACTCACGCTCGTCGGCCGCGCTAAGGGCAAACGCTTCGTTGCGCTGGCCGGACAAGATCGAATTGTCTACGATGCCGATCCGGCGACCGCGCTGAAAGAGTCAAAGTCCATTCGTCACAAGGCAAGCGTTGCAGAAGACGCTGCTTGAGATTCGCCGAGAATGCCTAGATCTAAGAGCAAGAAAGCTGAGCTAGTAAAGTCGTCCGGCGACGTCTTTGACATGATCGAAGGCACGATCGACGAGCACGCGGACTGGCTCGAGAAATGGCATCGATCGATAATTTGTCAGACGTCGTTAGACAAGAAGTTGCTCGGCGATGAACCGCATTTGGAATCGCGTTTCGGCCGATGGTTTCGGGCCAATATCGACAAGGGTTTTCTTGATCGTGCCGCGTTCGGCGAACTCGGCAAAGTTCATGAAAGGATGCACCGAATGGCGCGCGATTTAGCGCTGCAACTAACAGATGGGCAGTCCATTAAGCCGAAGGAGTACGACGAGTTTATCGCCCTGGTGACTAGCTTCAACCAGACTATCCGTCGCGTACGGCAGGGACTTCGACAGGCAGCTATGGAATCCGATCCCGTCACCGGACTCAGCAACCGCGAGGCTATGCTGAACGAACTCGAGATTGAGCGGCTGCATGCGGAGCGGACCAAGACCGATGTTTGTCTGATCTTGGTGGATATCGACAAGTTCAGGGACTTGCTCGAGGAACACGGCGCGGAGTCGGGTGACCAAGTGCTTTTTGCAGCGGCGAGCCGGCTGCTGACCAAGTTGCGTCCATACGACCGGGTGTATCGCTATGGTGGCGACGAGTTTCTGGTTTGCCTTCGCTCGACAAAGGAATCGGCTGCGATGGTTGCGGCGGAGCGCTTGCACGTGGCGTTTCTCAAACAGCCGTTCGTGTTGGCGAACGGTACATCGATCCCCGTGACATCATCGTTCGGGGTCAGCATGCTGGACACGGATGTTCCAATTCATGAGAGCATTGAGCGTGTAGACGACGCCGTCATCGCGGCCAAGCGTGCAGGGCGCAACCGCTGCATTATGTGGTCGCCCGAACTCACAGATTGATATGCCAAATAGCGTCGCAGGCGTGCTGCTCGCCGGCGGGCAATCGCGCCGTATGGGCGGCGGCGACAAGTGTCTGCGGGCTATCGGTGGAATATCTATCCTTGCTCGCGTCATCGAGCGCGTACGGGACCAAGTTGGTCACCTAATACTTAACGCCAATGGCGACCCACTGCGGTTCTCAGAATTCGGCCTACCGGTTGTTCCCGATGTCGTCCCGGGATTTGCTGGGCCACTTGCCGGCGTTTTGAGCGGCATGGAGTGGGTTGCGGAGCATGCATCTGATTGTTGTTGGATGGCGAGCATTCCCACCGATGCGCCATTCCTGCCGCTGGATCTTATTGCCCGGTTGCGTGAGCAACTTGCTGCGAAAAATGCCGAATTGGCCTGCGCGGCCTCGGCCGGTCGCACGCATCCGGTGATCGCGCTTTGGCCGGTCGCCATGCGCGCTGAGCTGCGGCAGGCACTGGTGGCCGATGGTATTCGCAAAATCGATGTATTTACCGCGCGCTATCGGCTCGCAGAAGTCGCATTCGATGTAGATCCAGTGGATCCATTCTTCAATACGAACAGGCCAGAAGATCTGGCAGAGGCCGAGCGGTTAATTACGGGATGAGGCGTTCGCGCGCCGCACGCGTCCGTAATATTGGCTACTCCGCTGCTGCCGTTTGCTCGCCGGGTTCGATCCGTGCCGCACAGAACTTGAACTCCGGGATCTTACCAATCGGATCCAATTGCGGATTTGTCAACAAATTGGCCGGCGCCTCGGCAAAGCAGAACGGAATAAAGACAACGCCGTCGGGCAACGCGCTGTCGACTCGCGCCTTGAGCTCGACGGTGCCACGCCTCGTCGCGATGCGGACCACGTCGCCCGGCGCTATGCCCAACCCGGCAATATCTCCCGGGCTTAGGCTGGCGACCGCTTCCGGCTCCAGATCGTCCAGGATTGTGGCCCGCCGTGTGATGGCTCCCGTATGCCAATGTTCGAGTTGCCGGCCCGTCGTCAGGATCATTGGGTATTCGTCGTCGGGCAGTTCATCAGGCGGAATGACCGTAGTGGATATTAGTTTGGCGCGGCCTGTTGCCGTTGGGAATCCATCACTGAAGACGATGTCCTGTCCTGGTTCGTCAGGCGCGGACGAGGGGTAGGTAACCGAGTCTTCTCGATCGATACGCTCCCAGGCGATGTTGGCGAGTGACGGCATGATTTGCGCCATCTCGGTATAGGCCTCGCGCGGATGACTGTAGGTCCAGTCGAGTCCGATTCCGCGGGCGATCTCCTGGATTATCCACCAATCCTGGCGCGCATCGCCCGGCAATTCGAGCGCCCTGCGTCCCATCTGGACCTGGCGGTTGGTGTTGGTGACGGTGCCGTCTTTCTCGGGCCAGGCCGAGGCAGGCAAAATGACGTCGGCGTGAAACGCGGTCTCGGTGAGGAAGATGTCCTGTACGACAAGGTGTTCCAGCTTGGCGAGGCCGCCGCGCGCATGGTGCGCGTCGGGGTCCGACATCGCGGGGTTTTCGCCCATGATGTACATGCCGTGGATCTTGCCCGCATGGATGGCGTTGACGATCTCGACCACCGTCAGACCCTTCGCAGGATCAAGCTCGGTGCCCCAGAAATCTTCGAATTTGCTGCGATTGTTGGCAGTATCTACCGGCTGATAGTCGGGATAGACCATCGGTATGAGGCCGGCATCGGACGCTCCTTGCACGTTGTTTTGGCCACGCAGCGGATGCAGTCCTGTTCCCGGTCGGCCAACTTGACCGGTAATCAGTGCCAAGTCGATTAGGCAGCGGGCGTTGTCCGTGCCATGGACGCTTTGCGAAATGCCCATGCCCCAGAAGATGATCGCCGCCTCAGCGCGAGCATACGTGCGGGCGACAGTCTTTAGCGTTTCCGCATCGATACCGCAGACCTCAGCCATCGCCTCCGGCGTAAACGGCTTAATGCCTTCTTTGAGCTGCTCGAAACCTTCCGTATGTGCCTCGACATACTGACGGTCGTAGAGTTCCTCGCGAATGATCGTGTGGATCAGAGCATTCAGTAATGCGACATCCGTGCTCGGCTTGAACTGAAGCATATGCGTTGCGTATTGCTTCAAGGCCTGACCGCGCGGGTCGGCGACGATGAGCGTGGCGCCGCGTTTTGCCGCCTGTTTGAAGAATGTCGCGGCGACCGGATGATTGTTCGTCGGGTTGGCACCGATGACGATAACAACGTCGGCGTCTTCGCATGCGGTAAAGGGCGCGGTGACCGCAGCCGAACCGACGCACTCCATCAGTGCTGCAATGGAAGACGCATGGCACAAACGCGTGCAATGGTCGACATTGTTGGTGCCAAATCCGGTCCGTACCAGCTTCTGGAACAGATAAGCCTCTTCGTTGGAGCCCTTGGCGGAACCAAATCCGGCCAGAGCGCCGCCGCCGTGCTCATCGCGGATACGGCGAAGACCCGCAGCAGCACATTCAAGCGCCTCGTCCCAGCTCGCTTCGCGGAAATGCGCAAAGGGATCAGCCGGATCGACAAAATCGTCGGCGTCCTTCGCCACGTCGTCACGACGGATCAGCGGCTTGGTCAGACGGTGCGGATGTGTGACATAGTCGAAGCCGAACCGGCCCTTGACGCATAGCCGGTTCCTGTTGGCCGGACCTTCACGCCCATCCACATACAGAAGCTTTCCCTCTTTCTTCTTGTAGGTGATCTGGCAACCGACGCCACAGTAGGGACAGACGCTGTCCACCTGTTCGTCGGCGTAATGAACGCGGGTACCCCGCTCGTCGAGCAGCGATGCCTCCATCAGTGCGCCAGTCGGGCAGGCCTGGACGCACTCGCCGCAAGCAACGCACGTGGAGTTGCCCATGGGATCGTCGAAATCGAAGACGATCTTGGACTCCATGCCGCGGCCCGACATGCCGATGACATCGTTGACCTGAACTTCGCGGCAGGCACGGACGCAAAGATTGCAGTGAATGCAGGCGTCCAGGTTGACACGCATCGCCGGGTGGCTCGAATCCGCCTTGACTGTGTCGTGTTCAGGAAAGCGGCTTGATGCAATGTCGATCCGGTCGGCCCATTGCCACAGTTTGGAGTCTGGATCGTGGCTTGTTTGGCGCGCTGGCTGGTCGGCGATCAGGAGCTCCATAATCGTCCGGTGCGCATGCTTTGCCCGCTCCGAGGCGGTACCCACAATCATGTCGGGCGTCGGATTGCGGATGCAGGATGCGGCGAGAACGCGTTCTCCCTCTATCTCCACCATGCAGGCTCGGCAATTGCCGTCGGGCCGATAGCCGGGCTCGGGCGAATAGCACAGATGGGGAATCTCGACGCCGAGGCGATTTGCGACCTGCCATATGGTCTCGTCCGGCGCCGCCTCGACTTCGCTGCCGTCTAGCGTGAAACGGATTGTCTCAGACATGATTCAATTCCCACTTTGCCTTCTTGGCTGATCGCACCGCACGGCGCGATCAGAATATTGCCTCAACTGTGGCCAACGTCCGAAGAGATAGCACAGTCCGGAATGCAGGGCATCCAGCCATGGTCAAGCCGCCTGCGGTTTATCACGGCATGTCTTCCGGGAAGTACTTCATCAATGATCTCAACGGGTTTGCCGCGGCCTGGCCGAGGCCACATATCGACGCGTCGGTCATAGCCTGCGAAAGTTCTTCCAGGAGCGCCGGGTTCCACTCGTCGCGTTCCATCAACTTTACGGCCTTCTCCGTGCCGACGCGGCACGGCGTGCATTGGCCACAGCTTTCATCCTCGAAAAACCGCATAAGGTTCAGCGCGACGTCACACATACTATCAGCGCTGGACAGGATTACGACGGCGTGCGAGCCAACGAAACTGCCATGCTTTTCAAGCTGGCCAAACTCCAATGGCAGGTCGCCCATCGTCGAGGGGAGAAAGCCGCCAGATGCACCGCCAGGCAAATAGCCCTTAAACTCATGACCTTCGGCCATGCCGCCACAATATTCCTGAATGAGTTCGTTGACCGTGATACCCGCCGCCGCAAGTTTGACACCGGGTTCCTTAACGCGGCCGGAAACTGAAAAGCTGCGCATACCCACGCCGCCATTGCGGCCCTGACCGGCGAACCAAACTGGGCCTCTCTCGACGATGTCACGGACCCAGAACAGCGTTTCGACGTTGTTGACGAGCGTCGGTCGATTCCATAGGCCGACTTGCGCGACAAACGGCGGTCGGTGGCGTGGCATGCCACGCTTGCCCTCAATGCTCTCAAGCATCGCGGACTCCTCGCCGCAAATGTAGGCGCCTGCACCGCGGCGAAGATGGATCTTCGTGTGCGCCGCCAACCCAGCGCTTTCCAAGGCGGCAATTTCCTTAAGGAGGATTTCCCGGATGTGCGGATATTCGTCACGCAGATAAATATAGACGGCCTTCGCTTCGACGACCCAGGCGGCGATCAACGTGCCTTCGAGAAACCGATGCGGGTCAGTTTCCATATAAAAGCGGTCCTTGAACGTTCCCGGCTCGCCTTCATCGGCATTGACGGCCATAAGTCGCGGTCCGGGTTCCGCGCGGACAATCCGCCATTTTCTACCGGTGGGGAAACCTGCGCCGCCGAAACCGCGCAGTGAGGAGTCTTCCATTGTGGAGATAACATCGTCGACCGAACGTACGCCGCCAAGACAGGCGCGCAGTAAGATGTAGCCGCCGTCGTTCTCGTAGGTATCGAAGTCGACATAGGACGGGATTTCCGGGTGCGTGCGCCCAGCTTTTACCGCCTCGTTCACGGCGTCGGCAGTTGCGAGAATGATATGGTTGTGCCCCACTTCGGCAACAGGCGCCTGCTCGCAACGCCCCATGCACGGTGCGCTTACAACACGAACACCGTCGGCTGCCGCGCTTTTCAACTGGGTGATAAGCGCCTGCGCGCCCATTAGCTCGCAGGTGAGGCTATCGCAGACCCGGATTGTTAGTTTGGGTGGCGCTTCCCCCTCCTTTGCTATGTCGAAATGCGCATAGAAGGAGGCAACTTCGTAGACCTCAGCGAGTGCCAGACCCATTTCGTGCGCGAGCGCGCCAAGATGCACTGCCGACAACTGATTGTACTCGTCCTGAATCAGGTGCAAATGCTCGATCAACTGATCGGGCTGCTTGTTCCTGTCGCCTAAGAGGGCGCGGACTTCGCTTAGCGCCTGCGCGTCGACTTGCCGCCCTTTACGCTGCGACATGCCGCGCTTACGGCCCTTGCCCGGGTGCTTGTACTTCCCATCTCTTTGTCCACGCTGCGCCATGAGTCCACCGTTAAGTGCCGGGTCCGCCGCAATCGGCTGCTGCTGCCGATGTAACTTGGTCCTACCCTGGTCTTAGTCTTTATACGTGCTCGCCGTCGCTCCATCCGCCGTAAGAATCAAGGAAACGATGGCAGAGTTGATCAGCACCTTGCCACTATTCTCAAAACTAACTGTTACGCGGTCACCAACCACGGACTGAACTTGTCCGAGGCCCCAGCGCACTTCAGTTGGATGCCGGACGAAATCACCGGGAGCGAGGTCTTTTGACATTTGGACGGTGTTCAGGGTCGCCGTATGTGCACTTTTGCTGCCGATTTGGTCAGTTTCGACCACGAGAGGATATAGCCCAACGCGCAGCGCGTTGACAACCCGCGTCACATCCCATTTCCACGGGCCCATCGAACCCTGACGCAAGCACGCGAAAATCGCGTTGGAGGGTAAAATATGATGGACATATTGGGAGGTTATCCAACCGGCGGACGGAATCCCCACTTGTCGACCAGCTACGAGCATCTGCTGTCGGAATTGTCGCATATCCGTGAAACGGTGTTCAGTGGCCGCGTTGCGGCAGTTCAGGGAATTCTGGTCGAGATCAACGGCATTCAAGGATATCTATCGATCGGCGACCGTTGCAGCATTGCCGGCCGCGGTGGACGAAAGATTATGTGTGAAGTCATCGGCTTTCGAGATGATCGAGCACTAGCGACGCCCTTTGCGTCACTCGAGGGAGTCGGGCTGGGATGTGAAGTAGAGCTCGTTGACTCCGACCCGATGATTTACCCGGACGAGAGCTGGCTTGGGCGGGTAATCAACGCGTTTGTGGAACCCGTAGACAGTAAAGGCGTATTGCTTCAGGGCGAGAAGGGATATGCGGTCCGCAACCCGCCGCCATCAGCACATGCGCGGAATCGCGTCGAGGGTAAGATCGATCTGGGCATCCGCGCTGTGAATACCTTCCTCACCTGTTGCCGCGGCCAGCGCATGGGCATCTTCTCGGGGTCCGGTATCGGCAAATCGATTCTTCTCTCGATGCTGGCGCGATTCACCAAGGCAGAAGTCATCGTCATCGGCTTGATCGGCGAACGCGGCCGCGAGTTGAAGGAATTCATCGCCGAGGATCTTGGCGAAGAAGGCCTTAAGCGCAGCGTGCTCGTTGTAGCGACGTCCGACGAATCCGCGTTGCTGCGGCGGCAGTCGGCTTACCTGACAATGTCCGTTGCGGAGTATTTTCGCGATCAAGGGAAGGACGTCCTGTGTTTGATGGACAGCATCACGCGGTTTGCCATGGCGCAGCGAGAGATCGGGCTCTCCGTTGGCGAGCCCCCGGCAAGTAAGGGCTATACGCCGACCGTATTTGTGGAACTTCCCCGACTCCTTGAGCGTGCGGGACCTGGCGTCGGGCGTGGCAGTATCACCGGCCTATTTACGGTGCTGGTAGAAGGCGACGATCACAACGAACCAATCTC
>CBDCIT010000026.1:0-114193 GCA_965217615.1 Alphaproteobacteria bacterium | reverse complement strand
CGACCTGCCGCTGGCACTTCGCATCATGGGCGAGGATCTGGTCGTCTTCCGCGACCTGTCGGGCGACGTTGGACTACTACACCGGCAGTGCAGCCACCGCCGCACATCGCTCGAATATGGCGTGATCGCCGAGCATGGCATCCGCTGCTGCTATCACGGTTGGCTGTTCGATGTCGATAGCCGCATCATGGAAACACCCGGCGAGCCCGAGGACAGCCCGATCCGGCGGACTCTGGCACACGGCGCCTACCCGGTGCACGAATACAAGGGACTGATCTTCGCCTACATGGGACCGCCCGAACTCATGCCCGAATTCCCGCTCTACGATACGATGGAGATCACCGGCGAGGAGCTGGTCCCCTATCTCATTCCGATGCCATGCAATTGGCTGCAGGTGACCGAGAACCCGATGGATCCGTTCCACAGCGTCTTCCTGCACACGCGGATAACCCGCGCCCACTTCAACCCGGCCTGGGGCGCGTTGCCGGTGGTCGAGTGGCACCGCTTCCCTGAGAAGACCGGCATCTATTTGACCAACACGCGACGCTGGAACGAGTATCTTTGGGTGCGCACGGCCGAGACGATGTTGCCGAGCTTTGCCCAGCCGCCCGACATCTACCAGGACGCGGACCGCGAGAAGTTCTTCCCGCGCGTCGGCTCGACCAAATGGGTGGTGCCGACCGACGATCGCTCCTGCATCCTGCTCGGCTGGCGCCACTTCAGCGACGAACTCGACCTGGGTGGCAAAGGCGACCGGTCGCGGGTCGGCTACAACCGGATAGACGCGATCGGCCAGACCGGGATCGAGCGCAGCGCCGAGGAAGGGCAGCGGGTGCCGAGCGACTATGAGGCGCAGATCGGCCAGGGCGAGATCACCGTCCACAAGCTTGAGCACTTGGGCAAGACCGATACTGGCGTCGCCAAGCTACGCAACATGCTGAAACGGGCTATCCGCAGCGTCGCCAAAGGAGAGGATCCGGCCCGGCCTACGAAGAACGCCGATGGCCTGATTCCGACCATGTCCGGCGACGTGATCGTAAAGGTCACGACCTCGAACGCCGACGACCGAAAATTGCAGCAACGGCTTGGCCGAAAGATTGGCGCGATCATCGCCGATACGTTGCTTTTGTCGCACAGCGAACGTAGGAGAGAAATCGAACAACGAGTGCGGGCGCTGCTCTAGAGTTCCACAAAGATACTCCCCTACTCACGCAGACCGTCGTACGCAATCGAACACTTCGATCTTTGCGAACCGATGCCTAGAGCTCGCGGCAATTGGGGATAGTGTTTTTGGCGGTGGGGCGGAGTATTGCGTCGCGTCACCGGGGGCTGTGTCTCGAAAGTGGTGGAAATTTGAGGATGGCGTAATCTCCGGGTGACAAGACAACCACCCAACCGGCGGCTAGCACCGCCAAGGAGATCACGCCATGAAGAACACTACCGAGACTTCCGCGCTTTCGCTACTGGCCAATGACGCCGGCTATGATCCGCTCGAGGACCGGCTGCGGGAGAACATCAGATCCACTGGCCTGCCCCCAATGTATGTGCCAATCGCTATGTTAGTCTTGGCACGGTGATTGGGAAGGGCTGATCCGGCTGGAGCCCATCCATAGCGCAAGCCGGATCAGTCCGGTTAGGCGCGATGGTCACTGGCGCCGGGGGTCTGTAGCCCAGCGCACTGTGTGGTCTGACCGTGTTGTAGTGCTGCCGCCATCGCTCGATCAGCACCTGGGCCTCCTTGAGCGAGTAGAAGATTTCGCCGTTGAGCAGCTCGTCCCGGAGCTTGCCGTTGAATGACTCGTTGTAGCCGTTCTCCCAGGGACTGCCCGGTTCGATGTAGAGCGTCTTCACACCGACCCGCGCCAGCCACTCACGGACGGCCGTGGCAGTGAACTCGGCACCATTATCCGAGCGGATGTGGTCCGGCGGGCCACGATCGACGAACAGCGCGGCAAGGCGATACAGCACGTCGTCGGATCGCAGCCGTCGTGCGACGTCGATTGCCAGGCACTCCCGAGTGTACTCGTCGATGATGGTCAGCATGCGGAATGCCCTGCCATCGTGTGTGCGAGCCATGACGAAGTCATAGGCCCAGACATGGTGCGGCCAGTTCGGACGCAGACGGATGCAGGACCCATCGTTGAGCCATAGCCGGCCCCTCTTTGGTTGTTTTGCAGGCACCTTCAGTCCCTCCCGTCGCCAGATGCGTTCGACCCGCTTGTGGTTCACGTACCAGCCCTCGCCGCGGAGCAGCGCCGTGATCCGGCGATAGCCGTAGCGACCGTACGCGCTGGCCAGCCGCACAATGGCCGCGGTCAACGCCGCCTCATCGTCAGCCTCGACACGCCGATAGCGTTGCGTCGAGCGTGGTTGCCCAATGACCCGGCACACCCGACGCTCGGGCAGGGCATGCCGCGTGGAGATGTGCTGAACATAGCCCCGGCGGCGCTCGGGGCTTAGAAGTTTCCCTCAGCGGCTTCCTTCAGAATCAGCTTATCCAGCGTCAGATCAGCGACAGCTCGTCTCAGCCGCAGATTCTCCCGCTCGAGCTCCTTGAAGCGCCGTGCCTGCTCAATCTTTAGGCCGCCGTACTCCTTGCGCCAACGGTAATACGTCTGTTCCGAAACACCCAAGGTCCTGCAAACCGCAGGTACCGTTTGGCCGCCCGACAGGCTAACCTCCGCCTCCCGTAGCTTACCTGTCAATCGGCGTCCAAAATTGACCCCCTATCGGCGTGCAATATTGACCCCCCTTAATGGCACGGCGGAGGTTGTCCCGGTAGTCAATAGGGGGACCCGAGCGGCTTCGTGTAGCGCCTTGCGGTGCGCGGAGCGAAGCCGCGTGGGCTTGACGTATACGTCAAGCCTGTTGACCCACCGGGGCAAGCGGGCCGCAGGCACGGCCGGCGTCCGGTCAGGAGCGGTTCTTGAAGCGCCAGCTCTCGTTTCGATGATCTCGCAATGGTGGGTCAGGCGGTCGAGCAGCGCGGTGGTCATCTTGGGGTCGCCGAAGACGGAGGGCCATTCGCCGAAAGCGAGGTTGGTGGTGACGATGATCGAGGTGCGCTCGTAGAGCCGGCTCATCAGGTGGAACAGCAGCTGGCCGCCGGCCTGGGCGAAGGGCAGGTAGCCGAGTTCGTCGAGGATGACGAAGTCGCGTCGGACGAGTTGGTCCGCGGTACGGCCTTGGCGTCCGGAGCGGAGTTCGGCCTCGAGGTGGTTGACCAGGTCGACGACGTTGTAGCAGCGGCCACGGGCGCCCTTTCTGATACAGGCGCGGGCGATGGCGACGGCGAGATGGGTCTTGCCGGTGCCGGTGCCGCCGACCAGCACGATGTTGCGCTTGCTCTCCAGGAAGTCGCCGCCGGCGAGTTCCTGGATCAGGGGCTCATTGCCCGGGGAAGCGGCGAAGTCGAAGTCGGCCAGCTCCTTGGCCGTCGGCAGCTTGGCGGACGTCATCTGGTACTTGATGGAGCGCGCCTGCTTGTCGGCGACCTCGGTCTGCAGCAGCGTACCGATGATCTGTTGCACCGGATGACGGCGCTTGAGCCCGTCGGCGAGGATGTCGTCGTAGGCGGCGCGCATGCCTGCAAGCTTCAGTGCCGTCATCATCGCCAGCACATCATGACGCTCCATGACCGGCCTCCCTCAGGCGGTCGTAGCGGCGGCAGTCGGCCACCGGCCGGTGGCGAAGCTGCAGGCCCTCGGGCGTTGGGATGGCCGGCGGCGGCTGCTGCTGGCACTGCCGGGCGAGGATGTTGAGCACAACATCAGCGCTGCAGGCGCCGCAGGCGAGCGCTTCGGCGCAGGCCGCCTCGACCGCCTCCAGCCCGTCCTCCAGCACCGCCGCGAGGATCCTCACGAACTGCCTGTCACCGTCGTTGCAACCCGTCAGCCGAGCCCGTATGCGGCCCAGCGCGCCGGGCAGTTGCCAACCCTTGAAAGGCGCGCCATTCCTCAGCGCACCGGGCTTCCGTGTCAGGATCGGCACGTAGTGCCATGGATTGCAGGCGATCTCACCGCGTCCAAAGCTCCGGGGGTGTTCGGCAACAGTCTCGCCATCCTGGCGGATGACAATACGATCGGCATAGGCCCGCACGTCGACCGTCTGCCCGACGGCGCGGGCCGCCACGCTGTAGTGGTTGTTGTCGAAGCGCACCAGACAGGTCTTGGAGACCGATACCTCGGTGGCGTGGAAGCCGTCGAAGGGGCCGCGATAGGCCATCAGGAAGGGCCGCTCCTCCTCGAACACCTGCCACACCGTCTTGCCCTCGATCGTCGGATGCGGCCGCTTCTTGGCGTCCTCGATACACCGATCCATCAGCCACGCGTTGATCTCGGCGTAGGAGCCGCCCCGCGGGATGGGCACGAACAGGCGGCCGCGGACGTCACCCACCTGCCTCTCGACCTGGCCCTTCTCCCAGCCCGCACCCGGAGTGCACGCCACCGGCTCCACCAGATGGTGGGAGCACAGCTCCAGAAAGCGCCGGTTGTAGGCGCGCTCCTTGCCCACGAAGACCATGCTCACCGCCGTCTTCATGTTGTCGTAGATGCCCCGCCGGCAGACCCCGCCGAAGAAGTGGAAGGCCCGATCATGCGCCTCGAACACCATCTCCTGGCTCTCGCGCGGGAAGATCTGAACCAGCTGCATACGGCTGTAGCAGAGCCGCATGTGCGCCGCCTTCACCTTGGTCGTCACACCCGACAGGCGCGCGTATTCGTGGCTCCAGTCGAACTGGTAGGCCTCGCCGGGATCGAAGCTCAGCGGCACAAAACCCTGCGACGGCGACAACAGCCGCCGACGCCAGATCCTGGCGTAGCGGCGCACCGCGTCGTAGCCGCCGCCATAGCCCAGAGCCGCAAGGTCTTCATGAATCCGCAGCAGAGAAAAGCGGTCCCGGCGCGGCTTCTTCTCGTTGGCCTCAAGCCGGCGCTCCAGCTCCTCCACCCACGGCCCAAGCTTCGGCATCGGCTGGATCTTGCGCTCGTAGCTGAACGAGGTCTCATCACCCCGAACCACCTTGCGCACCGTGTTCTTCGAAACCCTCAAATCCCGGGCGATCTTCTTGATCGGAACACCCCTCACCAGATGATCCCGACGGATCCGCGCAATCGTCTCCACAACCAGCATCTCCCCCACCTCGTCTGTCCAAACAACAAGGTGTGTTAAAAATCACAAACCCAGGGGGGTCAATTTTGGACGCCGATAACCCCCAATAGGGGGTCAATATTCCACGCCGAACAACAACCAGGCCCGCGCGCTCTCCTATGACGGGGTCGAGGTCGAGATCCTGGAGCACCCGCTCACGCCCGAGCAGCGGCGTATCTACGACGCCTACGCCGGCGCGTTCAAGGTCATCCACCACAACATCAACGAGGCCCTCAAGGCCACCGGCATCGTCGACGGCGAGTCGACGCTGAACAAGAACGCGAAGTCCGCCGCATTGAGCGCCTTCGAGGGCGCGAAGCAGCGCTTCTTCGGCCACCTGTTGACCGCCATGAAGTGCCCGAGCCTGATCCGCGCGATCGAGGCCGATCTCGCATCCGGCCGGTCCTCCGTCGTCCAGTTGGTGTCCACAGGCGAGGCGCTGATGGAGCGGCGCATCGCCGAGATCCCAGCCTCGGAATGGGACGACCTCTCCGTCGACCTCACGCCGCGCGAGACCGTCATCGAGTTCCTGGCCCACGCCTTTCCGGTACAACTCCAGGAGCCCTTCACCGACGACGAGGGCAACGTCTTCTCCCGGCCCGTGTTCGACGACGACGGCAACCCCGTCATCTGCCAGGAGGCAGCCGCCCGGCGCGACGCCCTCATCGAGAAGCTTGCCGCACTGCCGCCGGTGCAGTCGGCCCTCGACCAGCTCGTGCACCGTTTCGGGCACGAGGCCGTCGCCGAGGTCACCGGCCGCTCGCGCCGGGTGCTGAAGATCGCGGATGCCAGGGGCGAGCGCCTCGCGCTCCGCACCCGGCCGGCGTCGGCCAACCTCGCCGAGACCGCCGCGTTCATGGACGGGACGAAGCGCATCCTGGTGTTCTCGATGGCCGGCGGCACCGGGCGGAGCTATCACGCCGATCTGTCGTGCGGCAACACCGAGCGGCGCATCCACTACCTGCTGGAGCCGGGTTGGCGCGCCGACCAGGCCATCCAGGGGCTCGGACGCACCCACCGCACGCACCAGGCATCCGCGCCGCTGTTCCGCCCGGTCGCCACGGACGTGAAGGGCGAGCGGCGGTTCATCGCCACCATCGCGCGCAGGCTCGACTCGCTCGGCGCCATCACCCGGGGCCAGCGCGATTCGCAGACCGCCATGGGAAGCGGCGACCAGGCGCTCTTCCGCGAGAGCGACAACCTCGAGAGCGTCTACGCCAAGGCGGCGCTGCGGCGCTTCTACATCGCGCTCTGGCGCGGCCATATCGAGGGGTGGTCGCTGGAGCGCTTCGAGGACGCCACCGGATTGAAGCTCGTCCACGAGGGCAGCCTCAAGGAGGAGCTGCCGCCGATGCCGCGCTTCCTCAACCGGCTGCTCGCGCTCCCCATCGCCGAGCAGAACCAGCTCTTCGCCGAGCTGGAGGCCCGCATCGCCGAAAACATCGAGCAGGCCGTCGAGGCCGGCAGCTTCGAGGTGGGCGTCGAGACCGTGCGCGCGGATTCGCTCTCCGTCGCCGGCCGGGAGACGCTCTATGAGCATCCCGGCACCGGGGCCGCCACCGATCTCGTCGAGATCCGCCGCCGCGACCGGCTGGTGCCGCTGACCGCCGAGGCCGCGCTCGACATCGGCGGCCGCGAGCCCGGCGCCGACGGCAGGCCGAGGCTCGCCGTCAACGCCCGCTCCAAGCGCGCCGCCGTGCTGCTGCCGGCGCCGTCGCGCATGTTCGACGATGGCGGAGTGCAGGAGCGCGTGCGCCTGGTCCGCCCAGCGACCCGCGAGACGATGGCCCGGCCCGAGCTCGACGCCTCCAACTGGCGCCGGGCCGACGAGGCGCAGTGGCGCGTGCTCTGGGAGCACGAGATCGCCGAGCTCCCCGCGCACCGCGAGTCGCGCTTCTGGCTCGCCGCCGGCCTGCTGCTGCCCATCTGGGACCGGCTGCCCTTCGAGAACATGCGGGTGCGCCGGCTCGCCACCGACGATGGCGAGGCGCTCATCGGGCGCGTGCTCGACGCCGAGCAGGTCCGCGCCGCGCGCGCGAGCTTCGGCCTCGACGGCGGCCCCGCCATGACCGGGGAGGAAGCCTTCGAGGCCGTCATGGGACGCGGCACCGCGCTGCCGCTCGCCAATGGATGGCGGCTCGCGCGGCGGCGCATCATGGGCGCCGACCGGGTCGAGATCGAGGGGCCGGCCGACACCGACGTCGGCGTGCTGCGGCGTATCGGCTGCACGGTGGCGATCGTCTCGTACCGCGCCCGCGCCTTCGCGCCCGCAGCCCAGGTGCTCGACCGCGTGCTCGAACGCTGGCCGCTCGCCGCCTGACCCCACCCGCGCGATACGTATCGCCGGCCCGTCCACCACCGCCCCCAGCGCCGCCGTGCCGGGGGCACGTGCCGCCGGCCCGCCGCCCGCGGTGCCGCCATCACCCGAAGGAGTCCCCCGCCATGACCGCCCAGACCCTGCCGGACGACCCCAGCTACTGCTTCGTGCCCGCCTACGACATCGAGGACGAGGTGCAGCAGATCCGCATCGTCGTTGACGGCATGACCGGCTACATCCCTACCGCGCTTGTTGCCTTGACGGTCACCGATGCGGAGAGGCTGTGCGACCGCCTGAACGCGAAGCTCGGGCTCTCGCGCGACGGCTGGACGGCGCTTGCCGCGAGGTCCATGCGCGCCGAGGTCCCGGAACCCGGCGACCCCACCACGCACTGAGCTATCGCCCATGCTGCGCAGCCGGCACGGTATCACCTGCGCTTTCCGGCATCGTCCACGACGCGATGGCCGGAAGTAGGAAGACGACCGCCCCGACCCCAGCGTTGACACAGAAACCTCCGCTGAGGCGGTCTGCCGCACGGGTTGCATCGAAATTCAACGAGTACCTCCCGGCCGAATCCGCACGGATTCGGCCGCGGTCGTGCTCGCTTACACCCTTGGTGAGACTCCTCATCTCGCTCGCTTTCCCCGGCCACGACCCTATTGACATCCCAACCGAGTGCGATGACCATAAGTAGCGTACCGGAGCCCACTGCTCAAATCATGGAGGCCGAACGCCCACATGGAAGCCCTCCGCGAACCGCGCTTCACAAAACGCTACGACATCGTGACCGAAGAAAAGTCCGGTGGAGCAGTTTATACGCCCAAAGCGCTGGCCGACTTTGTGTCACAGCAGATTGCGGAAGCTGTTGAGGAACAAACCATCGAACAACCGCTTCGTATCCTCGATCCTGCCATTGGCCATGGTGAACTTCTTGTCAGCCTTCTGGAACGCCTGTCTTGCCAGAAGAATACCAAGTTCGAAGTCTATGGTTTCGAAACCGACCCCGAGGCTCTCGACACTGCCAGGGAGCGGCTTGAACAACAATTTCCCGGCGTCTCCGTCCAATTTGAGCTGGACAACTTTCTCGACTTTGTTCTCGAACACTTCGGAGCCGACGGACATGGCAATCTTTTCCGCTCTGCCATTCCCGAAGCTTATGACTTCGTTATCGCGAATCCCCCTTATGTTCGTACGCAGATCATGGGCGCGAAGCAGGCGCAGCTACTCTCAGAACAGTTTGGCCTCTCCGGCCGCATCGACCTCTATTACGCTTTCGTTCTCGGCATCTCCCAAGTGCTCAAGCCACAGGGCATCGCCGGGATCATCGTTTCTAACCGGTTCATGTCAACCAAGTCTGGCGCGTCCGTTCGGCAGGCTCTCTTTGACCGGTTCAATATCCACCATGCTTGGGACTTGGGAGATACCAAGCTCTTCGAGGCTGCCGTTCTACCTGCTGTTTTGCTCGTTAAGGGTAAGAACGGTCACAAATTGAAAACGCCGTCGTTTACATCTATCTACCAAACCTCCGAACCCGCAGCCGTGTCGGCCACTGACCCGATTACCGCCCTTAACGATGAAGGCGTCATTGAAATCGACGATGGTCGGCACTTCCGCGTCCAACACGGCAAGCTAGACACGAACGGTGCGCCTGACGGTATTTGGCGTCTTGCCACGGAAGCGGGCGACACTTGGTTACGGACCGTCGAAGCCCGTAGCTGGGGCTTTGGTGCATGGAGCCGCGATGGTGTGATCGCCCATTCCCCGGTTGGTTAGCGGATCCTGATTGTGTTTGGTTTCGCCGCACGGATAGAGCGATTGAGTGCGTCGATCTGCATGGCGATTTCGGTTTGTTGGGATTGGAATGTGCGAGCGGTGAGCTTGCCGCCGTTGAGCCTCTTGACGCGAGCCATGGCTGTTTCGCCAAGCGCTCTCAATCCGTAGCCCTGTCGTTTCTGCCAGTTCATCCTTCCCTTCGACGCGATCTCCGCCGCATGGTGCTCCCGTTCCGATCCGCCATGAGGGGTGTCCGGGGGAGGAATGGATGTGGCGCGTGGCGGGATGATGATTTCAGGTGGTGAATTCGGTGGCCGAGCTTCTCGGATCGCTTTTGTCACGGGCTCCCCGTCATAGGCGCCGTCGGCAAACACGCGCCGGATCATCCCACCGGAACCGGCGACCAACGGTCCCGCCATCGTCGCATCGGCCGTGTCGTCACCGGTCAGTTCATGCGTCCGGATCTCGCTGCTGGCCGGGTCAACCGAGATATGCAGTTTGCGCCACGAGCGCCGCGTTTCACCGTGCTTGGCGCGAGCCCACTCGCCAGCGCCAAAGAATTTCAGGCCCGTGGAATCCAGCACGATATCCGTAGGCCATTTGTTCGTGCTAGTTTCCACAACGACATCCACCGTTCGCCGCCACCGCGACAGCGTGGTGTGATCCGGCACCGGCAGATCGCACCCCATAAAGTCCACGAGGGAACGCACAAAGCCTTCCGTCTGGCGCAGCGGCAGTCTGAAGACCATCCCCAGCATCAGTGTCGTGGAAATCGCCAACTCTGAAAACCGCCGCTGGCCACCAGGAGTTCGCCGTTTGGCTGCGTCCCATTGCTCCAGGGCGCGCTCATCAATCCAGAAACGAATGTCGCCGCGCCGAACCAAACCACGGTCATAATCCGGCCAGTTCATGACCCGGTACTTGGCTCTGGGGATATGGTGGCGACGCGATGCGTGGAACTTGAAAGGCATGACAAACTCTCAAAGACGGAAGCGGAGCCAGATATACTAATCCTCAGGTCCATGCACCAAAGCCGTACCAGGGCCATCTCTGACCGCTATTGCTGCGGGCGATCGGGACGTCAGCTCATTGGCTGCATGATGTGCTGTTTGAAGCTGTCTCGACTGCCAAGACGTTCATACCAAGCCTTCACATTGGGCAGACCCGGCTCGTCGCCGGTCAACCCAAACCAACGATAGGCATACGGTCCCAGTGCAATATCCCCGATCATAAGCCGGTCTGACGCCAGATAGTCCCGTCCCACGAGGCGTTGGTCGACCATCTTCCAAAGTCCTCGCATTTCCTCCTTGGCCATCTCGATCGCTGCCATGTCGCGTTCAGCTTCCGGTGTTCGCACTAGGCCCCAGAAGACTGTTCGCATGGGGTAGTTGGCGGCGGCGAGGATCCAATCCATCCATTTCTCGGCTTCTGCGCGAACGGCCACGTCGGTTGGCCATAAGCCGCCAGCGTCGTGCTTTGCCGCGAGATAACGCACACAGCTGTGCGATTCCCAAAGGATAAATCCTTCATCGTCGATCGTCGGGATCAAACCCATCGGGTTCATCGTCAGATATTCTGGCGTATCGGTGCCGCCAAACGGTCCGCCGACGTCGGTGCGCTCAAACTCGAGGCCAAGCTCTGTCGCACACCAGAGCACATTTTGGACGTTAATCGAATTCGCCCGTCCCCATATCTTCAGCATAAGTTCGCCCTTCCGGATGAATATCGTACGGCCGCTGCGTGTTAGTCCGCCATCGCAGCCACAAAATCGCGCTCCAGCCCCACATGCTCGGCGGCAGCGAGGATCTGCTGCCAAGTGTTGGTATCGAGCGGAATCCCGGCCGCGCGCCGTTCCGCCCGCATCAACCGTTCGGGATCGCCCGGCACCAGCACAGGCGCATCCGGGTCCGCTGCCGGCGAACTCTTGGCCCACTGAACAAACGCGTCGACATGACTCCTGAACGCGGCGACATCGGCCACCTGTGCCGGATCGATGATGATCGCCAGCATGTTGTTGATAATGGTGCTGGTGATGCTCATGCCGTCATGGTGGACACCGCCGCCGGTCAACGCACCCGCCATAAGCTCGCAGATCACGGCGAGACCGTAGCCCTTGTGGAGGCCCATGGGCAGTAGGGAGCCGCGTGCCGCTTCGTCAAACAAGACGTTTGGGTCGGTCGTCGGCCGCCCCTGAGCGTCTATCAACAGTCCCGGCGCAACCTCTTCCCCTTTGTTCCGGGCAACCCGAATCTTGCCATGCGCCACGCCCGAAGTCGCCATGTCGAGGATGACCGGTTCGCCGTTTGTGGCCGGGAGAGCGCAGACAAACGGGTTGGTTGAGAACCGGGGCTCGGAGCCGCGAAACGGTGCAACGATCGATGGTCGCTCGATCCCATTGACGAAGTGAATGGAAATCATGCCGGCCGCCGAAGCCTGTTCAGCCCACTGTCCGACGCGCCCGATATGGTGAGAATTGCGAAGGGCAACCAGCGCGACCCCGTATTCTTGCGCACGCTCGATGCCAAATTTCATGGTCTCACAGGCGATAACCTGACCATAGCCGCGCTGGCCGTCGACAACGATGCTCGACCCGTTATCGACGACAATCTTTGCATGTTGGTTCGGATGCAGACCCGTTTCTCCAACCGACTCCATGTAGCTCTGCAGCAGCACGACGCCGTGGCTGTCATGGCCGGCAAGGTTGGCGCCGACCAATCCGTCGGCGACGGCACGCGCTTCATCAGGATCGCTGCCGGCCTTGGCGACGATGATGCGCACAATTTTCTGGAGTTTCTTATGATCGATAAGCATTGCGGCAACAGAAGTGCGAGTTAATCGTGTCTTAGTGCCGGGCTACACCGTTGCGAGCTAATGCGCTTCGGCCCAGTTCTTACCGACACCAGCATCGACGACCAGCGGTACGGCGAGCTCGATGGTTGGGCCCGCCGCACCTTCCATAGTCTTGCCGACAATCGAAATGGTGTCGTCGACTTCCGCGGAGGGAACCTCGAACAACAGTTCGTCATGGACTTGCAGCAGCATTGTGGCCTTGAGCTTTGCCTTCATCAGCGCGTCCGGGACGCGGATCATAGCGCGCTTGATGATGTCAGCAGCACTGCCTTGGATTGGCGCGTTGATCGCCTGCCGCTCGGCAAATCCGCGGTGGGTTGGATTGCGCTCGTTGATACCGGCGACATGGACGTGGCGGCCGAACAAGGTCGTCACATACCCCGTTTTGCGTGCGCTAGAGCGAACGTCTTCCATATAGTCTCGGATCCCCGGATAACGCTCGAAGTAGGCTTCGATATATGCCTTGGCTTCGCCCTGCGGGATGGCGAGTTGGCGCGCCAGACCAAATGGGCTGATGCCGTAGATGATGCCGAAATTGATGGCCTTGGCCCGGCGCCGCGTCATCGGGTCCATGCCTTCGATTGGCAGTTCGAACACTTGGCTGGCCGTCAGTGCGTGAATGTCCACGCCGTTCCGGAAGGCTTCGACCAGCGCTTCGATCCCCGCCATGTGGGCCAGTACGCGTAGCTCGATTTGGCTGTAGTCGAGCGACACCAGACGGGCGCCCCTCTTGGCGACGAATGCTTCGCGAATCTTGCGGCCCTCCTCGGTTCGGATCGGAATGTTTTGCAGGTTGGGATCGGTCGAGGCGAGCCGGCCGGTCGAGGCGCCAGCCATCGCATAGGAGGTGTGAACCCGCCCTGTGTCGGGATTGATCTGCTCAGTTAGCGTATCGGTGTAAGTACTCTTGAGTTTTGCCAGCTGGCGCCAGTCAAGCACGCGGGCCGGCAGATCATGGCCTTCGGCGGCCAACCCCTCCATAACATCGGCACCCGTGCCATAGGCGCCCGTCTTGCCTTTCTTGCCGCCAGAGATCCCCATTTTGTCGAACAGGATCTCGCCCAGCTGTTTGGGCGAGGCGATATTGAACTCCTCGCCCGCAAGTTTGTGAATTGCAACTTCAAGCTCCGCTAGGCGCTTGGCAAAGTCAGCGCTGAGCTCGCGCAGGAACTTCGGATCGACAAGCACTCCTGCACGCTCCATCGCCAACAGCACCGGAATCAATGGACGCTCTACGGTCTCGTAAACCGATACCATATGCTCGGCCAATAGCCGTGGTTTCAGCAGCTCATGGAGACGCAGCGTGACACTTGCATCCTCGGCGGCGTAGTCGCGCGCGGCCTCAAGCGGCACAAAGTCAAACGTCACCTGTTTGCGCCCGCTGCCGGCGACTTCGGAGAATTTGATATTGGTGTGGCTAAGATGAAGGGTGGCGAGCTCGTCCATGCCGTGGCCGTGAAGCCCGGCATCCAGAACGTGCGATAAAACCAGCGTATCGTCGACCGGGGCGATCTCAACGCCGTAGCGCGCCAGCACCATCGCATCGTACTTGATGTTATGCCCGACCTTAAGAACGCTTGGATCCTGGAGCATCGGTTTCAGCAGTTTGACGGCTTTTTTCAATTCGATCTGCCGCGGACCGCCATTAGCTTCGCCAGCCTCAGCGGTCTCGCCGCTGTCGCCGAAGTCCAGCGAGGCCTGCGTCTTGGGCGGTTTATGCCCAACCGGGACGTAGCATGCGCTGCCTGACACTACACTTAACGAGAAACCGACCAATTCGGCACGCATTGCGTCGAGCGATGTGGTCTCGGTATCGAACGCAACAAGACCCGCCCTGGTAGCGGCCGCGACCCAGTTTTCGAGCGTTCCTTCGTCCTTCACGAGCTCGTAGGACGGCTCGCCATCTGCCGCCTCCGGCTCGCTCTTAGTACTGGAAACCTCGCCTGAGCCTCCGAGTTGGCTCTCGACCCTCGCGACGATCGACTTGAAACCCTGATCCCTCAGAAATTTGCTCAGCACGTCCACGTTTGGCTCGCGCACATTGAAGCTGTCGAGGTCACGTTCAACCGGCACATCGTCCTTGAGCAACACCAGCTGCCGGCTGACCCGCGCCAACTCGGCGTTCGTAATCAGCGCCTCACGGCGCTTGGGTTGCTTTATTTCCTCCGCATGCGCAAGCAGGCCTTCAAGGTCGCCATATTCCGAGATGAGCAAGGCAGCTGTCTTAACACCGATCCCCGGCACGCCAGGCACGTTGTCCACCGAGTCGCCGGCCAGCGCCTGAACTTCAACAACCTTGTCGGGACCGACGCCGAACTTCTCCTGGACCGCATCGAGGCCGAGCTCGCGGTTGCGCATGGCGTCAAAGAGAACGACCTTGTCCTCGACCAGCTGCATCAAGTCTTTGTCTGACGAAACGACGGTCACCTCGGCATCAATTGCGCGCGCCTGCCGCGTATATGTCGCGATCAGGTCGTCGGCTTCATATCCGGGCAAATCCACCGCCGGAACGTTGAACGCCTCAACTGCATCGCGACAGAGCTGAAACTGTGGAATGAGCTCTTCCGGCGGCGGTGGCCGTTGCGCCTTGTATTCTGGATAGATTTCGTTGCGGAAGGTCTTGCGCGCCGAGTCGAAGATGACGGCGATATGGTCGGCATCGGTGTCTCGCAACAGCTTCATCAGCATGTTGCAAAATCCGTAGACCGCATTGACCGGCGTCCCGTCCGGCCGAGTCATCGGCGGCAATGCGTGGAAAGCGCGGAAGATGAAGCCGGAGCCATCGACGAGAAAGACATGGCGCGGTTTGCTGGAGGTCTTACTCATATGGGTCCAAGCAGTGCTTGCTTCGCGAGATAAGGCGTCAGCATGACCGATGAGTCGGTAGGCGACAAGCGGCAACCGCTACCCTGTCGCTAACACACGATATGACCGGTCTATGTAACAGATGATCTGTCCGGTTTTAGATTTCCTCCAAATCTGGAGGAATCGGATGCGCCGGACGGAGCAGTTGCAGGGACTGAGATTGATGAAGTTCGAGGATGTCTACGGACGTTGTTATCGGGGTGATTTGAGCCAGGCCGAGGCCTCGGAGATCCTGGGCATGTCGGAGCGGACGTTCCGGCGCTGGCGGGAGCGCTATGAGGCCGAGGGTGCCGAGGGTTTGTACGACCGGCGCCTTGGGCGGGTCTCGGCGCGCCGCGCGCCGGCGGACGAGGTGATGCGGGTGCTGGAGCTGTTCGAGACGCGCTACCCGGACTTCACGGCCAAGCACTTCCACGAGAAGCTGGTCTGCGAGCATGGCTTCGGGCTGAGCTACAACTGGCTTCGCCTGAGCTTGCAGGCGCACGGCAAGATCAAGCCGGCGCCCAGGCGCGGGGCGCACCGCCGGAAGCGGCCGCGCCGACCGGTGGTGGGGATGATGCTGCACCAGGACGGCTCGAGCCACGAGTGGGTTGCGGGCCAGTGGTGGGATCTGATCGTGACCATGGACGATGCGACATCGGAGGTCTATTCGGGCTTCTTCGTTGCCGAGGAGGGCACGATGAGCACGTTCCGCGGGCTCGGCGAGGTGATCGCCGAAAACGGGCTGTTCTGCTCGCTCTACGCCGATCGGGCCTCGCACTACTGGCACACGCCCGAGGCAGGCGGCGGTGTGGACAAGGACAACCCGACCCAGATCGGCCGGGCCTTGGCGCAGCTCGGCATCGAGTTGATCGCGGCCTATTCGCCGCAGGCCCGGGGCCGCTCGGAGCGCATGTTCGGGACCTTGCAGAAGCGCCTGCCCCAGGAGCTGCGCCTCGCCGGGATCGCCACCATGGCCGAGGCCAATCGCTTTCTCGAGGAGCTCTTCTGGCCGGCGCACAACGCCCGCTTCGCCCGCCCGGCCGCGGACACCGGCTCGGCCTTCGTGGCTTTTGCCGGCACGCTCGAGGACATCCTCTGCGCCCAGGAGGACCGCGTCGTCGCGGGCGACAACACCGTGCGCTACAAGAACCGCACGCTGCAGATCCCGGCCGATCGCCACCGCCACCACTACGTCAAGGCGCAGGTCCGGGTGCACGAATATCCCGACGGCCACCTGGCCGTCTTCCACGGACCCAGGTGTCTGGCGCGCTACCGCGCCGACGGCGAAACCATCGACGACGACAGGCTCCAGGCCGCGTGACCCGCTTCGACGCGACCGAGCCAAACCACCACAACAGAAGCGGTCAATTCATATGGTACATAAAGCGGTCAACTCAGTTTGTTATCGACAGCGGCAACCGCTACCCGATCTTACCTATGTACCCTAGCCCGCCTAGCCGTGTCCGTGCGACTGCGGCTCCGCGCCGTCCTTAAGCACGAAACGGCGGCCGCAATAGGGGCAGTCGATCTCACCGTCGTCGCCCAGATTGAGAAAAATGCGTGGATGGCCAAGTGCACTGTCGCCATCGCAGCTCACATTTGTCGTCTCCACCTCAACAATCTCAACCGGATCCATTGTCGATCTTCCCCAATACCCTATGGCTAACCGCGCGATGCCGGTTGCGGCATACGCCTGACGGATCCCTTGATCGCCCAGACGGGCCGACGGATGATACCGCAAGTCTTCCGCCAATCAACAGGCGGGTTTAACTGCTCGAGACCTAGAACGATGTGTGAGCGGACACGTGCACCGGCGAAAAGACGCAGCGCAGCCACCTGGTTGGTCTGCCTGCTCGTCACCGCTTGTGCGCCACATCTTGAGCGGTCCGGCCCGCGCACGGCGTCCCCCGTGCTGGGCGCACAGCATATTGTTACGGGCGACGGCATGCGTCTGCCGCTCCGCGTATGGCGGGCTGTGGGCGAGCAGAACGCAGTGGTGCTGGCGCTGCACGGCTTCAACGACTACTCAAAAAGCTTCCAGGAACCAGCCAAATTCTGGGCAGATCGAAGAATCATCACATATGCGTACGATCAGCGGGGATTCGGCGCGGCACCACATCCCGGCCGGTTCGCCACCACCGATACCCTGGTCGCGGATCTGGCAACCGCCAGCCGTCTTCTCCGCAATCGCCATCCGCAGCTGCCGCTCTACTTGCTCGGTGAAAGTATGGGCGCCGCGGTCATCATGGCGGGTTTTGCAGGCAATGACCGCCCGACGTTCGACGGCATCATTCTTGCCGCACCGGCGGTGTGGGGCCGCCAGACCATGAACCCGGTGATGCGTGCAGCCCTGTGGATCGGCGCGCACACTGTGCCTTGGCTCCGGCTTTCGGGTCGCGGCCTCGAGATTCGCCCATCCGACAATGTGAAAATGCTGAGGGCGCTGGCGCGTGACCCGCTGGTGATAAAGGAAACCCGCATCGATTCACTATTTGGACTGGTCAACTTGATGGACGCGGCGTTGGTAGCCGCGCCGCGGCTGGAAGGGCGCATGCTGATCCTCTTCGGCGCCAACGAGGAGTTAATCCCCGGACGCTCGACAAACAGTTTGGTGCGCCGCCTCCCCGAGAACCGCGAGCGCCGGATTGCAAACTACAAAAAGGGCTATCACATGCTGTTGCGCGATCTCGGCGCAAACGAGGTCCTCCGCGACGTGGCCGCCTGGATCAGCTCGCCCGACGCGCCTCTGCCCTCCGGCGCAGATCTGGTTCAACGCTAGATTGGGATCACGCCGCTGAAACTGTGCCGGCGACGCGCAATTGGCATTGGCCGCTGCCATGCCGTAGATTGTGCTGAACAGCCGATAAGCGCCCGTAGCTCAGTGGATAGAGCGTCGGCCTCCGGAGCCGAAGGTCGCAGGTTCGAATCCTGCCGGGCGCGCCACGGTGTCCGCGCACGACCCATAGCGAGCATTTGAAATCTTTCTCGAAGCATTTTTGTCGGCCGCAATCTGAAAATGATGAGAACCACGTACACACGCGCAATTTGCGCGTTAGCTTTCATTGCCGAGAGTGATGGCATGTCAGCCGCGGGCTGAAAGGCGAAAACTATTCGATCACTGAGGGTTAGTGCGATGGCAAGAGTAAGATATATCGTAGATGACGTTGAAGAGGCGGTCGCATTCTATGTCTCAAATTTGGGATTTAAGATCCAAAGTAACTTCGCTCCGGCGATTGCAATCTTAGCTCTTGGCGACCTGACATTATTGGTTTCAGGACCAACGGCGTCCGCGTCCTTACCAATGTTGGATGGCACGACCCCCAGTCCAGGAGGAGGCTGGAACAGAATCCTTTTGGATTTCGACGATTTGGAATCTGTCGTCTCAAAGCTCAAGGCCGATGGTGTAAAATTCAGAAACGAGATTCTGGACGGAGTAGGAGGCAAGCAGATTATCTGTGAAGACCCTTTTGGCAATGTAATTGAACTCACGCAGCCGTTCGCATTGGCATCTTCACACTCATAAGTCGTCGGCCTTGAACGGATCCGATGGTCCACTTGTGGCCATACGCGGACCTTGGAGTGGAAAACGAGCAGCGAATCTGCAATCACCCACAAGTTCTGTATTTCATCCTGCCGGGCACGCTAGAACTTCCAACCTTGACCTAACAGCCCGTTGATTAAGTCGGCGCCGTCTGATTCTCTGGTTCCCTGATTTGCAGGGGGGTTTGCCGATGGCGATGGGACGGCAGAAGGCTGGTCAGGGGGATCTGATGGTGAGCTGGTCGGAGATGCCGCGCTCTCCGGGTCATGTGTTTTATGACCGCTTGCAGTCGGTGCTGATCGAGGGCGGCTTTGACGCCTTTGCCGAGGCGAGCTGCCGGCCTTATTACGCGGCCCGGATGGGGGCGCCCTCGGTGCCGCCCGGGCGCTATTTCCGGATGCACCTGGTGGGCTACTTCGAGGGCATCGACAGCGAGCGCGGTCTGGAGTGGCGCTGCTCGGACTCGCTTTCGCTGCGGGCGTTCCTGCGACTGGGGAGCCGTGATCGGGTACCGGACCATTCCTGGCTGTCACGAAGCCGCACGCGCCTGCCCCATGAAGTCCACGCGGCGGTCTTCGACTGGGTTCTGGTGCTGATCGCCGAGGCGGGGCTGAGCAAGGGCGAGCGCATCGGCGTCGATGCCTCGACCATGGAGGCCAACGCGGCGCTGCGGAACATCGTGCGGCGCGCCAACGGCGAAGGCTACCGGGAGATGCTGGAGCGCCTGGCCCGGGAAAGTGGCGTCGAGACACCCACGGCCGAGGACCTGGCGCGTCTGGAGCGGAAGCGCAAGGGCAAGAAGCTTTCCAACACGGATTGGGTTTCGAAGAGCGACCCCGAGGCCAAGATCGCCAAGATGAAGGACGGCACGACGCATCTGGCCTACAAGCCCGAGCACGCGGTGGATCTGGACACCGGCGCGGTGGTGGCGGCCGAGCTGCACCCGGCCGATGAGGGCGACACCACGACGCTTTCCAAGACCCTGGCGAAGGCCGAGGCAAACCTCGGGGCGGTGGATGCGGCACCGACGTCGGAGGACCCGGCCGAATGCGTCGCCGACAAAGGTTATCACTCACGGGCGGTCTTGAGGGCTCTGGACGACAGTCCCTGGAAGACCCGGATCGCGGCGCCCAAGCAGACCGGCTTTTCGCGCTGGCACGGTGATGAGGCGGCGCGGCGCGCGGTCACCAACAACCGTGCGCGGCTCAAGTCCGGGGTCGCCCGCGAGGCCTTCAAGCTGCGCGCCGAGATCGTCGAGCGCTGCTTTGCCCACAACCTCGATCGTGGCGGCATGCGACGAACCTGGCTGCGCGGGCGAGAGAATGTGCACAAGCGATACCTGCTCCACGTCGCCGGCCACAATCTATCGTTACTGATGCGCCAGCTCATCGGCGCCGGCACCCCGCGGGAGGCCGTGGCGGGCGGATATGGCGGTATTTTCGTTCTGCTCACGCCCACCGGGGCCATGCTGGTGGCACGGGGGGTTTCGCAAAGCGGCCAGTCGGCTTTCGCCGCCGCATTCTTCATCTGGGGGTGAGAGCCGGAAAAAGCCACTTAATCAATGGGCTGCTAAGGCGGAAATCCAAACAGGCTCGTAGACAGAAACCAATAACCTGGAGGAAAGATCATGCCCGAGTACATCTTTGCCTATCATGGTGGGAAAATGCCGGAAAGTCCCGAAGAGGGCGCCAAGTTTATGGAAAGGTGGCGCGCTTGGTCAGCGGGCATTGCGTCAGCGTACATTAATCGAGGTAACCCCGTCGGCAAATCCAACACTGTCAGCTCATCTGGCGTCGCCGATAATGGTGGCGCAAATCCCTTGTCGGGGTACTCAATCGTTCAGGCAGACAGCATGGATGCCGCCTGTGAAATGGCGAAAGGTTGTCCGCATCTTGATCACGGCACTATCGAGGTCGCGGAAGTCATGGATATGGAAATGTAGCGCAAGAAGCGCAAACTGATCGTCTGGGAGATAGAGTAATGGGCGAATTGACTACAGGTGTTAGCTGGCTTGGTGTCGTCGTTGGCGCTGTTGTCTCATTTTTGGTTGGTTGGCTTTGGTTTTCACCAAAATTGTTTGGCGTGAAGTGGGCTGAAGGCGTCGGCGTGGAATTGGGTGCAGCCAGTGAGATGCCCGTCGGCGCCATGGTCTTTCAGGTCATTGGCTTGCTTCTGGTTTGTTGGCGTAACAGCCGTTTCAAATGTACTGCTTACGGTGATCCTTGGCACTCTGGCATTTACCGCACTCGCATATTCAGGCGGGATGTTTAGTAAAAAGTCTAATTACGCTCGAAACGTGGAAGCCGGTTTTTGGATCGTTGCGTTGGTCATCATGATCATTTGCCAAGGCATTTTCCGCAGTTTTTAGCTGTCAAAATTGGCCGAATGAAACTTCCGCTTCTGTATATGAGGGGCCGTGAATTGGCGGCCGGTTCGACCGCTGGTGGCCCTTGTTGGTCACCTCTCCCATTTGGCTTTCGCAGGGCGGCCGAACGGAAGCGATATAACAGATCCGGGTGGCGAACCATGAGCGATGGATGGGAGTTCCAGGTTCGAATTTACCTGGATGATGAGATTGCGGAAGTGGCGCGGGGCGATCCCGGCAATCCAGAGATCAAGCCGCTAGCCGACGTCCTGGGCAAACACAACGCGAAACTGAAGTGCCAGTATGACGCCTTCGGCGATTATGTCGCCGAAGCATTGGCGAATGGCACGGAAAAATATCCGCTTTATGAATGGACCAAAGCGACGATCGAAGATCCCGTCAAGAAGGCAAAATACATCAAGTCATTCACGATCTACGTCGACGGCGATGAGGTCTATGCCAAAGAGAAGGCGGACGCGCTCGAGGCCGAGCTGCAAGACCTGGTCGCCAGCAAGTTGGTCGCCCGATTGTCCAAACACGATACTAATCCCGCAAACAACCCACAGCCGCCAGAGCGCTATCGCAAGTGACGACCTCCGGCGTCATGGCGCGACAGGTTTCGCCGGTACCCTCCGATCCCATTTTCGCTAACGGCCTGGTGCGACCGGGACCTCGATCCGCGCGCGCGCCTCGTGGAAGTGGAGGAATAAGATCGCGCCGAGGATCATCGCCGTGCCCAGGAGTTGAACGAGGGTCGGGCGCTCGGCGAGGATAACGACCGCCGCAAAGATCGTGACGACCGGTTCCAGATTGCCGAGAATCGAGGCGCGCACCGCGCCGATCCGGGCGAGACCCAAGAAATAAAGCGTTATGGCCGCGGCAAAGGTGACGACCGTGAGGGCGCCCCCAATCCAGCCGGTTGTGGTTACGGGCCACACGAAACCGCGCCACAGGAGGACCGCCAGCATCGAGCTGACGGCCGCGCCCATTATCATGTAGAAGGTGAGCGTGACCGCATCGTGATCGCGCATCAGACGGCTCGTGGCGACCGCTGTGACGGCGATGCCGGTGCCAGTGGCGGCGGCCAGCAGAACGCCGCGCCAATCCACCGAGTCGACTACAACGCCGACAGCGAGGACGACGCCCAGGAAGGCGGTCACCAACGCCCCTCCCCGTGCCAGATTGAGGCGCTCATGGCCAATCAGCGCCGATATCAGACCGACTTGCAGGGGAAACGTGAAGACGATTACGACCGCGAGACTTACCGGGATGAACTGGACTGCGGCGAGATAGGAGACGCCTTCCGCGGCCAGCAGCACGCCGAGCAACAACGAGATGCCTAGCGCCCGTGCGGGCAGGGCGAACGAGTGCCGCCCCAGCACGACCAACGCCAGCACGGCCGCAACGTTAAGGCTAAAGCGGAGGCCGATCAGGGTCACCGGCTCACTGCCCCCGGCATAGGCAAGCTTCGCCCCGATCGGCGCCATGGAGAAACAGACGGCCGATGCCACGACCAGCCAAACGCCAAGCGTTACCTCCGATCGGTATCTCTCGGAGCGGTTGGTGTGATCAGACATGTTGGCGGGATTTGCGTTCATCGTAAGCGATCTGCATGACGCTAAGCAGGATCACCGCGCCGCCTATCCAGGTGAACAGCGAGGGCACCTCGGCGAAAAAGAAAAAGCCGATCAGGGCGATCCAGATGAGCCGCAAGAAGTCAAAGGGCAGGACGACGTTTACGTCTGCCTCCCTAAGCGCTTGTGTGAAAAGAAGGTGGCTGCTGGTGGCGGCGATTCCCATCAACGCCAGCCAGCCGAGGAGCGACCAGCTCGGCCACTGCCAGACGAATAGCGAGGCCACGAGCGCAACGGGAGCAAACATCAGCACTGTATAGCTGGTGATTGTGACGCTCGTTTCCGTGCGGCTCAGAACTTTCACCAACGCCATCGCCAGCGCCCAAATGGCGGCGGCCACAAGAGCGAGTATCGAGCCGAACTCAATCTCGGCGACGCCGGGCCGAAGAATGACCAACGTGCCCGCAAATCCGGCGAAAATCGCTACCCAACGCTTCATGGACACAACCTCGCCCAGAAACAGGCCGGCGTACAGAACGCCGAATATGGATCCGAGAAAACTAAGCGCGGTAACCTTGGCAAGCGGTGCCGTCGCCAACGCCCAGTAGAACAACAGCGAGGAGGTGACGCCGATGGCGACCCGCAAGACATGCAAACCAAGGCGTTGCGTCTTGAGTGGAGCGAAGCCATGGCGCAGAAACCAGGGTGCCACGGTCAAGAAACCGAAGACCGAGCGGAAGAAGACAATCTCGAAGGCATGGATGTCGGCCGAGATTGGCCGTACTAGACCATGGGCGATAGAAAACCCAACGGTCGAGGCGAGTGAAAACGCCATGCCGCGAAAGTTGCGGTCGAGAACGGGCGCCATGTCCGGAGATTGCTGCGACAACGGGATGATCCGTCTCAGGTTGGTGTCGCTGGACCCTATACCGGGACCGCGCCCAGGGCGACGGCATATAGCAACGGCTCGCCGCCATGAGCGGCAGAGATCATTCTCGATAACTGGTTCTTTATGCCGCCTGTGGCCCCGCTTAGCGCTCGGGCACGACGATTGGCAACGACTCCCGATTGCCCCATTCCTTCCACGAGCCGAGATAATTTCGGACACGCGGATAGCCGAGAAGGCGAAGCGCCATATAGGCGTGCGCAGACCGGTAGCCGGTTTGGCAATAGGGGATGATCTCCTTCTCGGGCGTTATTCCAATAGCTTCGAACTGCGCGCGCAGTTCGGCCTCCGGCCTCATTGCACCGTCCTCGGTCAGATGATGGCGCCAATCCAGATGCACCGCGCTTGGAATAGCGCCAAGGCGCGCAGCGCGCTGCTCCTTGCCAAGCCGTTCGCCGTCGCCTCGCGTATCGAGGATGACCGCATCCGACCTGTCGATCGCCTCGAGAACGTCATGATAGGTCGCCAAACGCTCACGCTCAGCCGCGTACTCGAATGGAACCGCCGTGCTAGGTTCGGCGTCGCGCGTGATCGGGAAATCGTCCCTCGCCCAGGCCGAAAACCCGCCATCTATGACATGCACGTCGGGATGACCGAGATACTCGAGAAACCAGAAGCCGCGGGCCGCGGTGCTCCCCGTAATGTCATCGTAGAACAGGACCGTGCTATCGAAACTGACACCCCGGTTTCCCAAGAGGAACGCCCACATGCGCACGAACGAATTGAGCGGCGCCTCATCGGTGTCATCACAATTGATCGCGTAGATGTCGAAGTGGCGGGCTTCGGGAATATGGCCCATCGCGTAGCGTTCGCCCGGACGGCAATCAATGATGCGCAAGTCGGTGTCCAAAAGCCGTTCGGATAGCTCCGCTGGCGTCCAAAGCAACTCCTTCTTGCGCCCAATTGGGCGATAGGAGTCCGCCGGCGTGCCGGCAACTCGAACATAGCAGCAATGGTCGGAGGGGTGGACCGAGTGGATCTCGCCGGGATTGCAAAGTTTCGCCTGGCCCGGTTGGAGACGATACTCTCTGGTCGCGGGAACGTCAGCCTTCAATCCGTCCAGTGATGGATCGAGCTTTTCAAAGTCGCGCATGTCCGAATAAAACTTCGCCTGGCCGTAAATCGCCCAAGACTCTGCGTGATCGTGGGGAGCCGACTCTGCGCGACCAGCGCGGCTGTTATAGACCAGAATGGTGAACCCGAGTTCGGGATCCGAATAAATGACCTCCTTTTCTGGTTTCGCCTCGGGGCCGGTACACCAGTGACAAACTCATCATCGGAGAGAAGTCTCTCGAGATGAAGGCGGACCTCCTCGCGTCCCTCACGTTCGGGATTGGACGTTAGGCTCCGGCGCGTATCGGCGCTAAATTCCTCAAGTGAATAGGCCATGCTCTCCCTACGTATCGCGTCTTCCTCCGACGTTCAGACATTGTTATGAGCTTATGTGATCGGCTGACATAGAAGCCGCAACTGTCATTTGTACTTGTTCGCCGGTGGTCAGTCAGGTGCCGGTCCGAGTGGATTAAATGCATCTTCCGGCGACCCTGCGATGCGGACATAGTGACAGTTATCGGCCGGATGGATCGAATGAACGTCACCAATATCATAAAGGTGAGCCTGACCCGGTTGGAGAAAATACTCCTTGCTCGCTCGCAGCTCTGCTGGAGCATCGTCGGAATTCGTATTGCCAAGCTCCCAGTCCCGCATCCTAGTTTGTAGCGTCGCCTGTCCATAAATCGCCCAGGAATCTCCATGATCATGCGGCGGAGATTCGACGCGCCCTGTTGTACTAAGGAAGGAGATTATCGTGAATCCGAGCTCGGGGTCTGAATAGAGGCGGAACTTCCCGACCTTCGCGTCGGGTCCACAATGTTCGGCCAAAAAATCTTTGTCGCTAAGGAGTTTTTCCAGATGTTGCCGTACTTCCTCGCGGCCCTCGCGACCTGGTTTCAACTTCAGGCTTTGGCGCGTATCGGCACAGAGGTCGTCAAGCGTGTAACTCATGGATTACCTTACTCCTGATCTGCGTGTTTGAATTACCTAAAAATATACCAGCGCGCAGCGAACGGAGAATAAGGTATTCCGCATTCTCTTCAACCGGCATTGTCGCCGAAGTACGCCCAGTGCAGCGGCTTCAGCAAAAAACGAATGGCTTTGACAGGGCCTAGCTGCGGCGCTCCGGACCCGCGTATTCGCGGTTGGGCAAGCGCCGACGATCCGGACCGGCATAGTCCTGCGTGCGATTTTGCGTTACGAGCTGGCCCACAACCGATTCGACTGTATCCATCAAGCGCTTCGCGGGATATGGCCGGCCAACAAAATGGTCGATGCCCATCCGGACCGCCTGCTGCAGGTCCTCAGCGGTCGGCGACGATGTGATAAGCACAACAGGCAATCCAACGCTCGGGCTTCGTAGCGGGTCGCGAAGACCTTTCATGAATGCAATTGCCTCTTCATCGTCAAGCAGTATATCGAGGACGACAGCGCTAATATCTGAAGCTCTTAGCGTCCCCAAGGCGTCCTCAGCACCATCTGCCCGATAGACAGCGCGAACGCCGTAGTCGCGGAGTATCTCACGTGTATCGCGCGCCCGTGCCACATCGACATCGAGCACCAATATTTTCAACTCACGCCAGTCGACAATCTTTTTCATTTGTTTCGGGACCACACGTCGGCTTCGGACGCGATTAAAAGGCCCAAATGCGTGTACTGCAATTGTTTGTTGGCAGGGCGCCAACAGCCAGCTTGCTGCACTGGAGGGCTCTGGTTCGCTTAGTCACGCCTTCCTATCTCGGCAGTCCGCACTATGCCGACGACATCACCCCTGAACTTTTGTGCTCGTTTTGTTCGTGCTAGAGTGTGGAGATGGCAGCCGAAACGAAATCTGGGCCGGCGATGGCAGCCGACGATGAGTTGGAGAGCCGCTTGAGTATCCAGCTCGCCCGCGGTGTTACCCGGGCGATGACGCAGTTGGGGTGCGCATGCCTGTCGGAGTTCACACTCAAGAGCGCGCGGAGAGTCGATGTCATCGCGCTAGACCGCAAGGGACTCTTTACGATCGTCGAAATTAAAACATCGGTCGCAGATTTCCGCTCGGACCGGAAATGGCGGGAGTATTTGCCATTTTGCGATCACTATTATTTCGCCGTTCCGGAGGATTTTCCAGTCGACATACTGCCACCGGATCATGGCCTGATAGTTGCCGACGCTTACAACGCAGCAATCGTGCGGGAAGCGACGCCGGGTACGATGAATGCCACACGCCGCAAGGCCCTGACCTTAAGATTTGCGCGCAAGGCGGGATCGAGGCTCACGCAGCTTACGGATCCGGCCCTCTCGAGCCGCTAAGTCAACGGGGCGCTGCCGCCGCCGAGCAAACGCGGGAAGTCCTGTCAGATCTACGTCGCGAGCTTGCTGATGACATTGGACGTGCTGTAGCCCTCGGCGAGTTCCGCCAGCAATACCGTGCCACCCCAAGATTGCACTTCCGGCGCACCAACCACGTCGTCGATTGTATAATCCGCGCCCTTGATCAAAACGTCGGGCTGCAGGTATTCAATCAAGGCGATCGGCGTATCCTCAGCAAAGACAATCACGAGATCGACGGCGGCGAGTGAGGCAAGGACTGCCGCTCGACTCGTTTCAGTTTGTATCGGGCGGTCCGTGCCCTTTAGTCGTGTTACTGAGTCGTCGTTATTGAGCGCAACGACGAGGCGGTCGCAGGCGGCGCGCGCCTGCTTGAAGAGAGAAATATGTCCTGGATGCAACAAATCGAAACACCCGTTCGTAAAACCGACCCTGAGTCCCTGCCGGCGCCATGCAGCGACACGATCTGACGCGAGCCTCAACGTCGCGATCTTCGCTTCGCCGCTCATGAATTCTTTCTCGTGGAGAGCCGCGTGCAGCTCCGGGGGCCATGCGACAGCAGTACCGACCTTGCCGACGACGATGCTTGCAGCCGTGGTGGCCAACTCAGCTGCAACTGCAATCGATGCGCCCGCAGAAAGACCAGCGGCGAGGGCTGCAACGACAGTATCGCCAGCACCGGATACGTCGAATACTTCGCGCGGCCGCTGCGCTAACAGGTGGACAATCGTGCCATCATGCACGAGCGACGCGCCATCTTCGCCGCGCGTCGCCAGTATTCCGTCAACGCCACAACGCGAAATTAACGTCTCACACGCGGAAACGACCGCCTCGTCACCATCGGTGGGTTGCCCGGTGGCCGCGGCGAGTTCGTAACGGTTTGGTGTAAGTATACTGGCGCCGCGATAACGGCCGTAATCGCCGCCTTTCGGGTCGACAATTATCGCTATGCCGGCTTCTTGGCCGAGTGCAATGAGACGGCCGAGCACATCATCGGTCAACACTCCCTTGCCGTAGTCGGAGAGTATCATCGTATTGCATGCACCGATCGCCGATTTGGCCGCGGCAACTACGGCCTCGCAATCGTCAACACTCAGGGGATCGCTACTTTCGTGATCCGCTCGCAACAACTGCTGACTTCCCGCCAGATAACGGGTCTTCACGGATGTCTTTCGTCCGGCGATGTGAATTAGGCGTGCCTGCGCGAGCGCTTCGTTCTTAAGCATCGCTGCAATCTCATCGCCGACCAAATCATCGCCAACGGCGGCCACCAGCTCGACCGATGCGCCAAGCGAGCAGAGATTGCGCACGACATTGCCTGCGCCCCCTGGCATTGCCGTCTCGCGCTCCACCGCCAACACCGGAATCGGCCCTTCCGGCGAAATCCGATCGACATTTCCTTCGACGTAGCGATCCAAGATCAAATCACCGACGCACAACACCCGGCCGTTGACGAGCTGTTCAATCAGCGTGGAGAGTTCCCTGGCGTCGCTCATAGCGTCTTAGCCTGTATCGCCTGTTCATCAATTCGAACGCAATCTGCCGGCGCCCGGAGGCGGCCGCAAATATTCATGCAGCGGTGGGTTATGTATTCAAGAACGCCACCTTTTCACCGTGAAGCACCAACGTAGTGAGTCGTCCCGTATAGAAGGCGCCGGTATCTATGTTGATGCGGTTGCGCTGAAATTCGGGGTATTCCGAGGGCGTGCGGCCGTGGACGACAACATAGCCATGGTCTTCATCACTGTAGAGGAACTCGTCCCTGATCCACATCATGTCCTCCGGTTGCTGCTGCGTTAGCGGCACTCCCGGCAATACGCCAGCATGGACAAACGCATAGTCCCCCTCGACGTGCGATAGTGACAGGCCTTCAAAGAAGGCGAGGTGCGGCGATGGTAACTTCTGTTGGAAGGCTTCCTGCATCGCCGCGAGTTCAGACGGCTCATGTACAAAGCTGCGCGCTGCGACCCCATAGCTTTCGAGAGTATCTGTTCCGCCGTTGGGAAACCAAACCGGCGCAACCGAAGTGTCGGTGAGAAATCGAAGAAGCATGTCCTCGTGGTTGCCCTTTAGATGGATGCATTCGAAGTTGCCCAACGGTTCCGCAAGGAGCCGATCGATGACACCAGCCGAATCGGGCCCACGATCGATATAGTCTCCCAGATAGACAACGACGTTTCGCGATTTCGGCATGCGCGCTGCGTCCTCAAGGATCAACTCGTGGATTTGCTCCAGCAGCGACAAGTGACCATGAATGTCGCCAATCGCGTAGATTCGCGTTTCCGGCGGCGCCGACGGCGCCGCACGCGGTTCCCCTATGGTATGCGCAGCATCACCCATTGGCTTTCCCCAGACATTACTCTGTCGGCGCTTCTCCGAACGACCGCCATTCCTCGCGACCAGCTCGGTTTTCGATATAATTTGCGAGCGCCGAAATGGCGCGCCGATCAAACTTCTTACCTGTTTCCTGCATCAACGTATTGACCGCGTCGTCAATGTTCATGCCGGGCCGCCACGAACGCGCGCTAACCATGCCAACGAACGCGTTAGCGGCGGCGACAACCCGCGCAGTAATACTGATGTCATCACCTTCGAGCCCATTGGGCACGCCGCTACCATCATAATTCTTCAACAACTGCCGAAATGTTTCCTCGACCGGCCCGTCAAATTCAATGCTCTTGATCAAGTCGGCGGGCTGTGTCTCGAAAGTGGTGGAAATTTGAGGATGGCGTAATCTCCGGGTGACAAGACAACCACCCAACCGGCGGCTAGCACCGCCAAGGAGATCACGCCATGAAGAACACTACCGAGACTTCCGCGCTTTCGCTACTGGCCAATGACGCCGGCTATGATCCGCTCGAGGACCGGCTGCGGGAGAACATCAGATCCACGATCGAGGCCGTTTTTGAGGAGGAACTTGCGCAGTTTCTCGGGCGCTGCCGATACGGTCGAGAGGACGCGCTTCGGCAAGGGTATCGGAACGGGCACCGGGAGCGGCAACTGACGGGGACATTCGGGACCGAGAGGGTGAGCGTGCCGCGTGCACGGATCGTTGAGGAAGACGGTCGGGCGTCGGAATGGCGTTCGCGGGCGCTGCCGCGCTACCAGCGGCTGACCAGAAAGGCCGAGGCGCTGATCGCTTCGGTGTATCTGTCCGGAACCAACACGCGGCGGGTGAAACGCGCGCTGTTCGGGCTCTTCCGGGGTGCTGTGAGCAAGGACGTTGTGAGCCGGGCGTGGCGCAAGGTGAAGGTCGATTGGGACGCCTGGTGCAGCCGTGGCCTCGCGGATGAGGATATCGTTCGGCTGATCCTTGACGGCACTGTGATCAAGACCCGACTGGATCGCAAGGCCACCAACATCTCGGTTCTCGCGGCTATAGGGGTGCGCCGGGATGGCCAGAAGGTCTTGCTTTCGATCGGGAATATGGGCGGAGAAAGCCAGGCGGCGTGGCGCCAGTTCCTCGACGACCTTGATGCGCGTGGACTGAAACGGCCCAGGTTTGTCATCGTCGATGGCGCGCCGGGACTGGAGGCGGCTCTGTCGGCGCTTTGGGGCGATGACCTTCCCGTTCAACGCTGCACCGTGCACAAGCACCGCAACCTTCTGGGTCATGCTCCCAAACACATGCATGACGAGCTGAGCGAAGATTACCGCGATATGATCTATGCCGACACTGCCTCCGAGGTGGAAACCCGCCGCAAGACGTTTGTCCGCAAGTGGCGGCTGAAATGCAGGGCCGTCGCGGACAGCCTCACAGAAGCGGGCGACAAGCTCTTTACCTTCACGCGCCTGTCCAAGAGCCAATGGAAATCAGCCCGAACGACCAACGCCATTGAGCGTCTCAACGAGGAGTTCAAGCGCCGGATCAAAACACAGACCGTGCTGCCGTGTCCCGAAACAGTGCCGATGCTCCTCTGGGCGCTCCTCGCTTCCGGCCAAATCCAGATGCGCAAAGTCGATGGATGGGAAACCCTCGATCAGCTAATCGCCGACGAAACCCTTGACCGCGCGGCCTGACCGCCGCAAAACTCAGCCCGCTCGGAGAGGCGCCAAAACCAATTTCCACCACTTTCGAGACACAACCAGTCGGCGCTCGTCAGAACACTATCGCGAATCAAAGCGACCTCCTCTTCGGTCAAGCGCTCCGTTTTCGTGAGAACCTCTTCGGGCACCGAAATTTTGCCTAGATTCATGAGATTTCCTGCGATCTCCACTGCTTCCACCAGGGAGTCTTCGAGCCCCATCTCTTCCGCGACGGCATGTGCGACTTGACCCACATGGATCGAGTGGTTGGCCGAATAGGGATCCCGCCTATCAACCACGCTGACAAGTGTGCTTACAAGTTGCCGCATGATTCGTTCATGTTGCTGGCGCTCCTTTATCGTTTCGGAAATATCTTGGCTCACCATCAATACACCCGGCGGCATCTCCTCGCGGGCCTCGAGCGGAATGAGATCAGAGCGGTGGATAACGCTGCCCTTTTCGGGCACTTCCATCTCGTGGGTGACACTCATAGGCTCGGAATTTTCAAGGCACTCCTTGACCCATCCATCCACTCTCTTGCCTTCCACCGGACCAAGCACGGCGGTAACGGTCTTGTTGAAGAGATCAGCTCGTTCGAGGCCACTCATATCCAGCGCCACCTGGTTGAACCATCGGTAGCGCGCGTGATCGTCGAGAATGATGATTGCGTTAGGTTGGCTGTCGGTAACGAGATGCATGAAATTGCGCTGACCCTGAAACCTGTTGGCAAGCTGCTCGAATTTATCCGCCGCCTCTTTGGCGCGGGTCGAGGTCCCAAAAAACCAAAGCGCGAGCATGCCTGCCAACACAAGCCCCATGATCAAAAAGAAAGCCACCATCATCTGTGTGAGCCGCCGCTCCGACTCGGCCAGAGCCTCGGACGTATCGATTTTGTAAAGCAGGGACCACGGGACAGCGGCGATAGCACGCGAGGTAACGAGCACGTCCTGATCGCGATAATCGCGAAATGTGCCGAAACCGCTAGGTGTGCCGATCGCAAACATCGCCGCCAATTCGGGGGTATCCACGGAAAGCTTGCGCTTAAGCGCTCCCGTGCCATCCGAAAGCGGCGAGAGGTACTCAATGGTCGCCCCGGACCTCCGAACCAGCAAGGCTTCCGATGTTGCATCCGTGTTGCCAGGCTGCTTGAGAAGCGGGTAGAGCTCGGCGGCGATTTCCTTAACGCCGACGACGACACCGATTTGCGACGCGGCGCTTTCATCGCCCTGGACCGCAAAGACCGGCACAGCGAACGACATCGTCGGTTTGCCGCCCGATCCCAAATAGATATCGGATATGGCCCGTTCGCCCTTCGGCGTATTCTCGATAAACGAGCTTAGGATACCAGCGACCGGCGGCATCTCCGGACTCGCGACTACAACCTCGCCGTCGCGGTCGACCAGAGCAATACCGGCAACCCCAATTTGCGCAACATTGGCGGAAACCTCAGCTTGTTCGAACCGTGGAGCAAACCCCGCCCGCTCGGAGACCGCCGTCAGCAAATTTCCGAGGAAGGAAGCCTCCGCCTCGTCACCGGAGCTGTCATCGTCCTCGTCGAGGATCGTCATGTAGAGCTGCAGCGAGGCGTTTCGGCAAGAGCGGTAAGTTCGTCCAACTGCTCGCCAAGCCAACCTTCGACATCCGCGAGCCGACTGTCGGCAACGATGCCTAGCCTCACCTGCCACTGTTTGAGTTCACGTTCCCGTTCCGAGACCGCGAACTGTAGTACCAGGAAGGTTCCGACGACGGCGGCAATCACAAGCGCCGCGCCAGTCAGCATCATTTTCAACGAGACGCCAAAGAGCGAAAAGCCACGAGACTCTGTCGATTCGGTCACGCAATGTCCCCCAAACACATCGCTAAAAAATTCCCTCCGGCTCAAATGCCCGTGAACAGCAGAGAAATAGCGGCAATCGGCAGTGAATTATCTAAGAGGCTTCATTATATTCTGCTTGTTGCGTCAGTTGAAACAAGGCTGCGTGCCGACCAACGAGCGGTGATAACTCCGATGACGAGCGGAATAGCTGGCCAAACGTTGCCGAAGACTATCGCTTGGAAGGCGCCAACTCTGCTTGCAGCCCTGATCGTCGCGATGACAATCTCGCCGGTACAAGCTGCTACCTCTACGAAAATCAAACTGTTCGGCACGTCCGAGAAGTCATCGACGAAACTCGAAAAGTTTACCAAATGGGGCGCGACGCTCGACCGCTACCTTAAGGAAGAGCCGTCGGAACTCAAGAAATGCCGCCCGACCGCTGTTGAAAAATGCCACATCGCGCGCTGGCGCATGTTTCTCAAACAAATCGCCAAGGAACAGCCGAGCCAGCAACTCGAAAGGGTCAACACTTACGTCAATAAATGGCTCTACAAGGTGGACCCGAGAGTTTACCGAAAGAAGGACTACTGGGCGACACCCGTGCAATTCTTTGTCGCTAACACACGATATGACCGGTCTATGTAACAGATGATCTGTCCGGTTTTAGATTTCCTCCAAATCTGGAGGAATCGGATGCGCCGGACGGAGCAGTTGCAGGGACTGAGATTGATGAAGTTCGAGGATGTCTACGGACGTTGTTATCGGGGTGATTTGAGCCAGGCCGAGGCCTCGGAGATCCTGGGCATGTCGGAGCGGACGTTCCGGCGCTGGCGGGAGCGCTATGAGGCCGAGGGTGCCGCGGGTTTGTACGACCGGCGCCTTGGGCGGGTCTCGGCGCGCCGCGCGCCGGTGGACGAGGTGATGCGGGTGCTGGAGCTGTTCGAGACGCGCTACCCGGACTTCACGGCCAAGCACTTCCACGAGAAGCTGGTCTGCGAGCATGGCTTCGGGCTGAGCTACAACTGGCTTCGCCTGAGCTTGCAGGCGCACGGCAAGATCAAGCCGGCGCCCAGGCGCGGGGCGCACCGCCGGAAGCGGCCGCGCCGACCGGTGGTGGGGATGATGCTGCACCAGGACGGCTCGAGCCACGAGTGGGTTGCGGGCCAGTGGTGGGATCTGATCGTGACCATGGACGATGCGACATCGGAGGTCTATTCGGGCTTCTTCGTTGCCGAGGAGGGCACGATGAGCACGTTCCGCGGGCTCGGCGAGGTGATCGCCGAAAACGGGCTGTTCTGCTCGCTCTACGCCGATCGGGCCTCGCACTACTGGCACACGCCCGAGGCAGGCGGCGGTGTGGACAAGGACAACCCGACCCAGATCGGCCGGGCCTTGGCGCAGCTCGGCATCGAGTTGATCGCGGCCTATTCGCCGCAGGCCCGGGGCCGCTCGGAGCGCATGTTCGGGACCTTGCAGAAGCGCCTGCCCCAGGAGCTGCGCCTCGCCGGGATCGCCACCATGGCCGAGGCCAATCGCTTTCTCGAGGAGCTCTTCTGGCCGGCGCACAACGCCCGCTTCGCCCGCCCGGCCGCGGACACCGGCTCGGCCTTCGTGGCTTTTGCCGGCACGCTCGAGGACATCCTCTGCGCCCAGGAGGACCGCGTCGTCGCGGGCGACAACACCGTGCGCTACAAGAACCGCACGCTGCAGATCCCGGCCGATCGCCACCGCCACCACTACGTCAAGGCGCAGGTCCGGGTGCACGAATATCCCGACGGCCACCTGGCCGTCTTCCACGGACCCAGGTGTCTGGCGCGCTACCGCGCCGACGGCGAAACCATCGACGACGACAGGCTCCAGGCCGCGTGACCCGCTTCGACGCGACCGAGCCAAACCACCACAACAGAAGCGGTCAATTCATATGGTGCATAAAGCGGTCAACTCAGTTTGTTATCGACATTCCACTCCGCCCCGCCGCCCGTGCTAATCACGTCGAAGTCCCGCCGGTCCATTGCAGGTTCAAGTCTTGCGCGTTACCGGCCCGAGCGCGCGAATCCGCGCTAGTAATTGAACGTCGGCTGCCTCATAAGGATGCCCGTGACGAACGAAACCCCCGTGATTCAGGTCGAAAACCTTAGCAAACGCTTCGGCGATATTGTGGCGGTCGATAACGTGAGCTTCTCGGTCTCCGCAAAGTCGACCACCGCGTTGCTGGGTGGAAACGGCGCGGGAAAGACGTCCACGATTACGATGATTCTCGGACTCCTCTTACCGACGTCGGGAAGGATCCGAGTCTTTGGCGAAGATATGCTCCGGAACCGCTATCGCGCATTGGCACGCATGAGTTTCTCGTCGCCGTATATCGATCTGCCGCAGCGTCTTACCGTCCGTCAAAACCTTACCGTCTATGCCATGCTCTATGGCCTCGACCGGATCCGCGATCGGCTTGCGGTACTTGCCGCCGACTTGGATCTGGTTGAGTTGATGGGGCCCGCCGGCCAGAGGACAAGGGTCATGCTTGCCAAGTCCCTCCTGAACGAGCCCGAGCTACTGCTACTGGACGAGCCGACCGCCAGCCTTGACCCTGAAACTGCGGACTGGATACGCGGCTATTTGGAGGCGTACCAGAAGCGAACCAACGCTGCGATTCTGTTGGCCAGCCACAATATGGCCGAGGTCGAACGATGTGCAGCCATGTCTTGATGCTCCGACGTGGCCGACTGGAAGACGAGGGCCCGCCAGCGGATCTGATCAAGCGCTACGGCAGACAGACACTCGAAGAGGTATTCCTCGACATAGCCCGGAACCGAGAAGCTGCGGCCTGACCCGATGTCCGCGGACACTCCTGAGTCTATGGCAGGCGCCGCACGCGGCCGCGATGGACCGGTCTCAGCGCGGCGCATTTCTGCCCTTGTCCTGCGCTATTTGTATCTTCTTATCGGCTCATGGCCCCGTATGCTGGAGCTCATCTACTGGCCAATGTTCCAGCTCGTACTCTGGGGCTTCATAACCAAGCATCTTCTGACAAATTCATCTTGGGTGGCCGAGGCCAGCGGCGTGCTGATTGCCGCGGTCCTGCTTTGGGACATTCTGTTCCGGAGCCAAATGGGGTATTCGATTTCGTTCCTTGAAGAGATGTGGTCTCGCAACCTGGGCCACCTTTTCGTCAGCCCTCTTCGACCGTATGAAATGATTGCGGGGCTGACCTGCATCAGCTTCCTGCGGACACTGCTTGGCGTGCTACCGGCGACATTTGTTGCGATCCCGCTCTATCATTATTCGATTTACGAAATCGGCCTTCCGCTGATCGCATTCTTCGTCAACTTATTGGTCTTCGGCTGGGCGCTCGGCATGATGATTACCGCGCTTATTCTGCGGGCCGGGCTTGGCGCCGAGAGTTTTGCCTGGCTCGCTGTGTTCGCGATCGCGCCGATTAGCGCAATCTATTATCCAGTGTCCGTGCTTCCCGACTGGCTTCAGGCCGTCGCCTGGGCGATGCCGCCCGCCTACGTATTCGAGGGCATGCGCACGGTGCTTTTCGAAACGTCGTTCCGCGGTGAATTGCTCATGCAATCGATGGCATTGAACGCGTTCTATTTGGCACTGGGCCTGATCGCGTTTCTCTATTCCTTCCGCGTAGCGCGAAGTCGCGGACTATTACTGCAAATCGGCGAGTGAACCTGCGTTAAGACTTATCGCTGACGCCGGCTTCCGCGAATGTCGCCATGCCCGCATGGCAGGCTGCTGCGGCACGCAGCAATGCAAGCGCAAGCACAGCACCCGACGCCTCGCCCAACCGCATATCAAGATTGAGCAGCGGTGGTTTATCTATCTGATCAAGCAGGCGCACGTGTGCCGGTTCGGCCGACAAATGGCCGACAACGACGTGATCGAGCATGCCATCCCCGAGTTTATGGACAATAGCCGCGGCGGCCGTCGTGGCGTACCCATCGAGAATGACAGGAACGCGCGCCACGCGCGCGGCAATTACCGCGCCGACAATAGCGGAGAGTTCATGACCCCCGAGATGACGAAGTATTTCGAACGGATCTTCCAGCGCCGACGCATGCAGCTCCACTGCCTCTGCGACGACGCGCGTCTTTAAATCGAGCTGAGGTCCGGCGACACCTGTTCCGGGTCCAGTCCAGTCCTTCGCGGTGCCTCCGAACAGGGCAAGGCATAGAGCGGCCGCGCTGGTCGTATTGGCGATACCCATTTCACCGAGACAAATTACATCGATCCCATCCTCGACAGCCGTCATGCCGTAGGCAATCGAGCGTGCGCATTCCGCCTCGCTCATTGCCGGCTCGGATGTAAAGTCGCAGGTCGGTTGGTCGAGCGACATCTCGTAGACTTTGAGCTCTGCATCCATCAGCGCGCAGAGCTGGTTCACCGCCGCCCCGCCAGCCTGAAAGTTCGCTACCATCTGGGCAGTTACAGTCGACGGAAAGGCGGAGACGCCGCGCGCAGCCACGCCGTGGTTTCCGGCAAAAACTGCGACACGGGCCCGCTCAATCCGTGCGGGATGGCGGCCTTGCCAAGCGGCCAGCCACTCGGCCAATGATTCGAGCCGTCCGAGGGCGCCCGGCGGCTTGGTTAGTTGGCCTTCACGGTCGCGCGCAAGATCGGCCGAGGATTGATCGACCCCTGGAAGATCGGCGACAATCGTTCGGATCTCGTCAAAAGAAGTGGTTGCTTGCGAAGCTGCCACAATGCCTCCCCGTCATCTGCAAATGCGGGCGCGCATTGGCCGCACCGCCGGACTGCTTTAATATTGAAGTGCAACCCTCCACGCAATCCGTCAATGAAATGTCTGACAGGTTCGATGAGTCCCGCGGCGGCGCCACGCTGTCGAACTGGCACCGTGACATCGTCACGGCGATTCGATTTCTTACGCGCATCCCGATCGGACGAGAAAGCGAACTGCGTACCGAACTTGCAGCCGCTGCCTGGGCCTTCCCATTCGTAGGCGCACTTCTCGGCGTAATCGGAGGCGCAGCATTTGCTGCCGCTATCGCGATCGGCTTGCCGACATTCTTGGCCGCGTTGATCGCGCTCGCCGCTGTCGTACTGGCCACTGGTGCGCTCCACGAAGACGGACTCGCTGACACCGCCGACGGACTGGGAGGTGGTTCAACGCCCGACGCGCGGTTGAAAATTATGCGCGACAGTCGCATCGGCGCCTTTGGCACGCTCGCGCTTATATTCAGCATTCTGGTGAAAGCGGGTGCGCTCGCCGCTCTCGCAGATTGGTTGTCTGTAGCGTTGGCGTTTGTCGCTGCCGCTAGCCTATCTCGGGGAGTCTTGCCGTGGCTTATGATGCAATTGCCGCTGGCGAGCGAGACGGGCCGTGCTGCTGCGTCGGGTACACCGTCACGAAAATCCGCTGCCGTCGCGGCGATTGCCGGCGGTGTTTTAGCGATCGTCTGTCTAGGGCCAACGATGGGACTTCTGGCATCAGCGTTGGCGGCACTCGCAGCCTGGGTCGGCGGTCATCTAGCGCGGCGGTACCTCGGTGGCTATAACGGCGACTTGTTGGGGGCAGTCCAACAGACTGCCGAGCTCTTCGTAATGTTGTATGTGGTCGCCGTACTTTAGAGGAGTCCCTGCGATGCCGAATAACGTAACCCGCTGGTGGTGGGTGCGGCATGCTCCCGTTACGACAAACAAAGGCCGTATATACGGACAACAGGACGTGGCAGCGGATTGCAGCGACGAGTCCGCTTTCGTGGCGCTCGCGCAGAGCCTGCCAAAAGACGCTGTATTGGCGACCAGCGATTTGCAACGCACCCAGCAAACAGCGGCTGCCATCGTCGATGCGGGCCTTAAGCTACCTGAAGCGATCGTCGAACCGGCATTTCGCGAGCAGTGCTTCGGCGCTTGGCAGGGAATGCGCTACGACGAATTCGACACCCTGCGCGACAAACTAAGCCATCGGCACTGGCATTCACCAGCATTCGAGAGACCACCGGATGGAGAAAGTTTCGCTGATGTAATAGCCCGCGTCGTACCGGCGGTGATCCGCATGACCGCGGCGCATGCCGGACGCGACATTGTCGCCATCGGCCACGGCGGAACCGTCCGCGCCGCCGTCGCGCTGGCGCTTGGTCTCGACCCCGAAGCGGTCCTTGCGCTCAGCATCGACACTCTATCGATGACTCGACTCGATCACATCGACGACGATGGCGAGGGTGTCGCCTGGCGGGTCGTGACCGTGAATAGACCGTCCCATTAAGAGCGGCGGAAGAGTCACGAAGCGTCGCCCCATGCAGTTTCAAAATCCCGCTCTCGACATCACGACGTTTGTCATTCTGCTAACGATTGTCTGCCTCTTTGCAATCATGCTTCGTAGACGCCGCCGGCGGCCGACGCTACTGGAACGACCGCCTCGTGACGTCGCCTACGAGTGGCTGGCCGAACCGTTGCCCAAAGCCTCGGCTGATTTGCGCGGCAAGTTTTCTGGTCTCGACGATTTGCCGGAGATAGAGAAGGTTCAACTCATCCGGTTGGGTATCTTCAATCTCGGAACCGAGCCGATCGAGCCGGCGGAGTTTGATTCACCGATAGCAGTCGCATTCGGACCTGCGGTGACTCTGCTGGCGGCGAGTGTTGGCGAGACACATCGCACGGCTGCGATCGATTCGGGCTCCGTGACACTGGAGGAACACAGAGTTTGCATCGCACCGTTCAACATTGCTGGCGGCGGCACCGTGATCTTCAACATCGTCGCGCGCGATGGAACTCCGCAGAGCGTGACGGGTTCAATTGCCGGTTTTGGGTCTATGCGGCGCCTAAACTAGGCAAGGTCGGCAGGCGCGAAGACGGCTGTATTGTTCACACCGGTCTGCTAGCTTCGCGTCGTCTCTTCCCATACTTCAATCGCCAAATGCCACAAGAAGTTACCAATCTGCCGGCTGTAACGCTTGTTCTCGGCGGCGCGCGCTCAGGCAAGAGCGTCTGGGCCGAATCGCTTATCGAGCGGCATATGGACGAGACATCGGCCGGCGCGACCTATCTCGCCACGGCGACCGCCGGCGACGCGGAAATGGCCGAACGCATTCGCGACCACCGTGAGCTCCGCGGCGAGCGATGGCGTACGGTGGAAGAACCCCTGCTGCTTGCCGAAACACTTCGAGAATTTACCGATCCCGCCCGGCCAGTCCTCGTCGACTGTCTGACCCTTTGGCTCAATAATCTCATGCAAAGCGAGCGCGACGTTGAACTCGAAACCCTTGCACTTGCGGAAAGTCTCCATGACCTTGCCGGGCCGGTGGTATTGGTGTCTAACGAGGTTGGTCTCTCCATCGTGCCGGACAATGCGCTGGCGCGGACGTTTCGCGACCATGCCGGTCGTCTCAATCAACAGCTTGCCGTCAGTGCCGACTACGTTGTCTTTATCGCGGCCGGCCTACCGATCACGCTAAAATCGCCTTAGATTCCAGGGAGCAACAATGGCCCACCGAATACCCACCACGGTCGTCACCGGATTTCTAGGCGCCGGCAAGACCAGCTTAATTCGCCACATCGTCGAAAACAGCGGCGGGCGACGGCTTGCGTTTCTAATCAACGAGTTTGGCGACTTGGGTGTCGATCGCGAACTCCTCCTGGGATGTGGCATCGAGGGCTGCGACGAGGATGACGTGGTTGAGCTTGCAAACGGATGCATCTGCTGCACAGTTGCAGACGACTTTGTGCCGGCGATGGAAAAGTTACTCGCGCGTGATGAGTTGCCCGATCACATCATCATCGAAACGTCCGGTCTCGCCTTACCCAAACCGCTCGTGCAGGCGTTCAATTGGCCGGAGATTAGAGCGAACGTCACCGTTGACGGCGTCATTGCGGTAATCGATGCCGCCGCCGTCGACGAGGGGCGCTTTGCCGATGATCCGGAAGCAGTGGAGGCCCAACGCAGCGCTGATTCAATGCTCGACCATGAGTCCCCGTTGGAGGAAGTGTACGAGGATCAATTGGCGTGCGCCGACATGGTGATCCTCAACAAGGCCGATTTATTGGAGGAATCGGCGCTCCGCCAAGTGTCCGACACAATCACCAACCAAACTCGCAGCGGTGTTTCCGTCGTCTCGACGGCGCATGCTCAGATCGCGCCGGAGCTTTTGTTGGGCCTGGGTGCGGAAGCCGAGTCCGACTTGAAGTCGCGTCCATCGCATCACGACGGGATCGACGGCGAGCACGATCACGATGATTTTGAAAGTTTTACATTGGATCTCGGTCCGATCGAGGACGCGGATGCATTTCAGTCCCAGCTCACCGCAATCGTGCGGGCGCACGGCATCCTGCGAATTAAAGGTTTCATCGATCGACCAGGACACGATCGGCGCGAAGTCATCCAAGGCGTCGGCCCGCGTATCGAGCGCTATTTCGACCGCGATTGGCGTCCGGGAGAGGACCGGAGAACGCGGATCGTCGTCATTGGCGAAACTGGGCTCGACCTCAAGTCCATCGCGGCCGCCATCAATGCTCGGCCATCCGCGTAGAATGCTCCACAGCTATAGGAGACAGAGCACGCCATAGCATGCGCCGAACCCAAACTTGAAAATCAGAAAGAAGATGGTATCGAGTGCGACGCCCAGTCCGAGGATTGGCAAACACACTAACAGCAGAAAATACAGGACCCCAGTTCGTGTGATGCGCGGACCGGGGACGTCCAGACCGTGGATATGCCAGCGTTTTCTCCATCTGCCTCGCATCCTGCGAGGATAGCCCACATTTACGCCGTATCACAGCGGTGAGCGCGACAGAATCCTACGCTCAAAGTGCGCCGCAGGGCGGAATCGGCTTCGACTGGGATAGCGTATCCCGCGACACATGGGGGACGATGGTTTCGGCGGTCGGAAAATCGTCGTTACAGCAATCCTGGGGTTTCGGCGAGACCGTACATGCGCTCAAGGGCTACCGCATCCTGCACGGTGTCGCTCGAAAGGACGGGCGGCCGATTTCGATCGTCCAAGTGGTCCGCAAGAAGCTAGCTGGCGTTCTGATGTTGTCACAGGTGACGCGAGGCCCCCTTTGGTTGACGCGGCAGCTGACAAGCGCGGACAAACTGCGGGTTATAGAGCTGATCGTGGAGCGGCTACGTCGGCGGCGTCGCGATATCGTCGTTTGGATGCCCGAAGCGGTCGACGAGCCGGAAAATCAAGCCTTGTTGCGGGCAGCTGGACTACGGCGCATGCTTACCGGATACAGCTCGGTCTGGATCGATTTATCCCAGTCGGCCGCTACGCTTCGCGCCCGGCTTCACGGCAAATGGCGTAACGCCCTCAGCGCCGCCGAAGCGGACGGGCTGACGGTCCAGACGACCGAGAAGACGCAACATGTGTCCTGGCTCATCGGCAACTACTACTCATTGCGGCGCCAACGGCGCTTTACCGCACCGAATGCCAAACTGCTGGGTGCGCTCGTGGATAGTGTCGGTACTGAGAACAGGGTCGTGCTGCGCGCCTTGGACGCAGACGACCCGGTCGCCGGAATCCTGCTGATACGTCACGGCGCGGCAGCCACATATGTGGCGGGTTGGACAAGCGATGTCGGTCGGCGACGCCGTGCGCATAATCTGCTTCTATGGCGCGGTATTGCCGAATTGCAGCGGCGTGGCGTCGCTTGGCTCGATCTCGGCGGCGTCAACAGCCGTGATGCACCTGGCGTCGCCCGTTTCAAACTGGGCATGGGCGGTGACCTCTACACACTGGCCGGCCTCTACATGTAAAGTCGCCAATAGAAGCTCATCGCTGACGCCGCACAGGGAACTGCCACCACATGCATCTGCTCGCCGCACAGCCCGGCACCGTGGACGATGGCTCGGAAGCCGTTGACCTCGACCAGACGCCTGGCGAGGTCGTGTTTCTAACGGCCGCCGACAGCGAGATCGCTAGTCTCTCAGCGGCGCAGCACCGGCGGCGAGCTGAAGATCCGTCAGCGCCAAGTCTGCGGTTGGCCAACTTGATGCAGCTCGGCCATAACCTTTCGGTCGACCTATATGTCGAGAGCGTGGTGAGCCAGGCCAAACTCGTCGTTGTTCGGTTGCTCGGAGGCCGTGGTTATTGGCCCTATGGCGTCGAGCGTCTGACCGCGGTCTGCCGCAAAGGCGGAATCGCTCTTGCCCTCCTTCCCGGCGACGACCAGCCCGACGCCGAGCTTCGAGATCTTTCGACTCTGCCGCAACAGCCGGCCCATCGCATCTGGCAATACTGCATCCACGGCGGGCCGGAGAACGCGGTCAACCTTCTGCGCTATGCCGCAACGCTGATCGACCACGCCGACGCCAGCAATTCTGACGACAACGCGCGGTGGAGAGAACCTGTCGAGCTTCTGCGTGCCGGGCTGTATTGGCCTGGTTTAACGCAACCCGGATTACAGGACCTGCCATGGCGAGCCGATTGGCCTTCGATCCTGCTTACCTTCTACCGCGCGCTCGTCCAGGCAGGGAACACGGGCGTCATCGATGCGCTGATCGAAAGCCTGCGAAACTGCGAGTTGAACGTCGCTCCGCTTTACGTTGCCAGCCTCAAGGATCCCTTCGGCGACGCACTGGTCCGCGAATTGGTAGCAACGGCAGCGCCGGATGTCGTCCTCAACGCAACCGGATTCTCGCTTGCCACACCAGGGGCGGGGCCCGCCGACTCGCCGTTTGGCGCCGCCGACTGCCCAATTCTGCAGCTCGTCTTCTCCGGCGGAAACGAAGAGATCTGGCGATCCGGAACCCGCGGACTCGGCGCCCGCGACATTGCAATGAATGTGGCATTGCCCGAGGTCGACGGGCGCATCCTTGCGCGTGCTGTATCGTTCAAGGGACGGCGGGAGCGCGATAAGCTGACGCAGAGCGATATTGTGGAGTATGCGCCGGTCGACGACCGATGCAACTTCGTGGCTGCCTTGGCTGCGGCATGGAGCCGCCTGCGGCGAAAGCCTCGCGCAGAACGCCAAATCGCCCTCATCATGGCCAACTACCCTAACCGTGACGGGCGTATCGGCAACGGCGTCGGCCTCGACACACCCGCCAGTGTCGTGTCCACACTTCGCGTACTCAAAGACGCCGGCTACCAGGTAGACGGCATCCCCGACGATGGCGACGCGTTGATTCGGCAGATTACAGATGGGCCGACCAACGCGGCGGTGAATGGGCGTGTTATCAGAGAGACGCTTTCGCTCGCGGACTACGAGGCGCATTTTGCCGCACTGCCAAAGACCGTCCAGGACCAGGTCTCAGTACGTTGGGGAAGCCCCGAATCCGACCCGTTTTTCCTTCTTGGCCGGACCGATTGCGGGGCATTTGCAATTTCTGCCCTTCGGTTCGGAAATGTCACTGTCGGGCTGCAGCCCGCACGAGGCTATCATATCGATCCGCAGTCGAGCTACCATGATTCGGCACTTGTTCCGCCGCACAGCTACTTTGCATTTTATGCATGGGTGCGCCGCATTTTCAGCGCCGATGCGATCGTCCATATGGGCAAGCACGGAAATCTCGAGTGGCTGCCCGGCAAAGCGGTCGCCCTATCGGACAGCTGTTTTCCCGAAGCCGTCTTTGGACCAACCCCGCATCTCTATCCGTTCATCGTCAACGACCCCGGTGAGGGAACCCAGGCCAAGCGGCGCTCCCAGGCCGTTATCATCGACCACTTGACCCCCCCGATGACACGGGCGGAAAGTTATGGACCGCTTAAGGATCTGGAGCAACTGGTCGACGAATATTACGAGGCCGCAGGTGTAGATCCGCGACGTCTCAAACTGCTTGGCCGCCAGATCATGGAACTCGCACAGTCGATCGGGCTCGATAAGGACTGCGGCGTCGCCAGCGACGCCGGCGAGGCAGAAACGCTGACGGCAATCGACAATTTCTTGTGCGAGCTCAAGGAAATGCAAATCAAAGACGGGCTGCACATTTTTTGTCAGTCGCCGCAAGGCGAGCAACTTGGCGACCTTGTGGTCGCGCTGGCGCGGGCGCCACGCGGTGACGGTGATGGCGAGGCGTCGGTGATTCGAGCGCTGGCCGATGATCTGCAGCTTGACTTCGATCCGCTCGATTGCGTCATGGGCGAGCCTTGGACCGGGCCGCGCCCGGATTGCCTTCGTAACGTTGAAGCCCTCGCTGACGAAGTTTGGCGCACGGCTGGCGATACGGTCGAGCGCCTCGAGGGGCTTGCCCGCAGCGCCGTCCTCGGCGAAGCATCATTGCCGAAAGACGCCACGCGGGCTCTGTCGGTAATGAAGACCGTGGATCAGCACTTGCGGCCGTCGATCACGGCGTGCGCGGCGGGAGAACTCGAGGGACTTCTAGCTGGGCTCGACGGCCATTTCGTGACGCCGGGCCCATCTGGCGCACCGACGCGCGGCCGGCCTGACGTTTTGCCGACGGGACGAAACTTCTATTCGGTCGACACGCGCGTCCTGCCCACACCTACCGCCTGGCAGCTTGGTTGGAAGTCCGCACAATTGTTGGTGGAACGCTATGCGCAGGACAACGGCCACTGGCCCAAGAGCCTGGCAGTAAGTGCCTGGGGCACCTCCAACATGCGGACCGGCGGCGACGACATCGCGCAGGCGCTGGCGCTGATCGGCGCAAGACCAACCTGGGACGCCGCCTCGCGACGGGTGACCGGGTTTGAAATACTACCGCCGGACATCCTTGACCGGCCGAGAGTGGACGTTACGCTCCGCATTTCCGGCTTCTTTCGCGACGCATTCGCCAACCTGATCGACTTGTTTGATTCCGCGGTGCGCGACATCGCCGCGCTCGATGAAGCGCCGCGCGATAACCCGCTCGCGCACCAAGTTGCTGAGGAGGTCGAGCGGCTGGTCGAGAACGGCGCGGATCGCGACGCGGCGCGCCTGAAGGCTGCCTCGCGGGTGTTTGGCTCGCAACCGGGCGCTTATGGCGCTGGTCTGCAAGCCCTGATCGACGAACGCGGTTGGGAAAGCGATGCCGACTTGGCCCGCGCCTATGTTGCGTGGGGCGGCTACACATATGGCGCTGGACAGGAAGGCGAGCCGGCACACAGCCACTTTGAGACGCGCCTGCGCAGCATCGACGCCGTGATCCAGAACCAAGACAATCGCGAACACGATCTGCTCGATTCTGACGACTACTACCAATTCGAAGGCGGAATGACGGCAGCGGTTCGCGTGCTCTCCGGCGAGCAACCGAGTGTCTATCACAACGACCATTCGATGCCGTTCCGCCCCAAAATCCGTTCGCTCCAGGACGAAGTCGCCCGAGTCGTGCGTGCCCGAGTCGTCAATCCAAAGTGGATCAGCGGCGTGATGCGACATGGCTACAAGGGCGCGTTCGAGATGGCGGCGACGGTGGACTATCTATTCGCGTTCGCCGCCACCGCCCGCTGCGTGGCCGATCATCATTTCGATGCGGTTTTCGACGCCTATCTCAAGGACGACGAGGTACGACAGTTCCTCGAGCGCCATAATCCCGCCGCGCTCGCCGAAATGGCTTCGCGGCTCAAGGAAGCACAAGATCGGGAGTTGTGGCGTCCGCGCTCAAACTTGAGCTACCGTATGCTCGAAACGCTAGCCAACGAGGCGTCGCCGTCACCAAATGAAAGGGAGACCGTCCCGTGAAAACCGCCGGCATGACCCAAGAAGAAATCAACCAACGCCACGCCGAGAAGATGGCAAATAAGAAGGCGGCTCGGGAAAAGATCCTCGCCACCAAGACCGTGGAGAAGGGTTTGATCATCGTCCATACCGGTAAGGGGAAGGGGAAATCCACAGCCGCGATGGGGCTTGCCGTCCGGGCGATCGGCAATGGCATGCGGGTCGGTATCGTCCAGTTTGTTAAAGGCGTCTGGAAAACCGGCGAGCGGGACGTGTTGGAGCAGTTCCCCGACTTGTGCACCATCAAGGCGATGGGCGAAGGATTCACTTGGGATACGCAGGACCGTCAACGCGACATCGACGCGGCGCACGCGGCCTGGGACTTGGCGATGGCCATGATGGATGACTTGTCCTACAAGATGGTAATCCTCGATGAACTAAATATAGTGTTACGCTACGAGTATTTACCACTAGATGATGTGGTGGACGTGTTGAACAGGAAGCGGAAGGATTTGCACGTCGTGGTCACCGGACGCAATGCAAAGGAGCCACTTTTGGAGATTGCAGACCTGGTCACCGAAATGGAACAGGTAAAGCATCCATTCCGCAGCGGTGTTAAGGCGCAGGTTGGCATTGAGTTTTGACGATTTTCGCCCGCTCGGCTGTGCAAGATTTTTCCGGAGAAGGAGCGCACTGATCATGAAGAGAATCGGTATTTTTTGGGTTATCGCAACGATCGCCACGACGGCGCCCGCGATGGCAGCAACCGAGCAAGAGGAGTTGGTTGAAAAAGCGCGCTTCACGATCGAAAAACTCGCTGCCCATGCCGAGTTCGGAGCCAAAGTTCAGAGCTATTTGGGCGAGGCCAAGGCGGTTCTCGTCGTTCCATCGCTCCTCAAGGGTGGGTTTTTTATCGGCGGTGAAGGCGGAAGCGGTGTCCTGCTGGCCCGCTCGGCCTCGGGCGAGTGGAGTTACCCCGCATTCTTCACGATGGGCGCCGGCAGCATCGGCTTTCAATTCGGCGCCCAATCGTCCGAACTTCTTCTCATCGTCCTCACCGACAAGGGGCTGACCTCGATCCTTGACCGACGGGTAAAAGTCGGCGGTGAGGTCAATGCCGCGGTCGGTCCCATCGGTGTCGGCCTGGAGGCGGCGACCGCCGGCAGCCTCGGAACCGACATCATTTCCTATTCGATTGCGAAGGGCGCGTTCGTCGGCGGCAGCATCGAAGGCGCCGTCTTCGCGAAGCGCGACGATTGGAACCAGGGTTATTATAAGGATAGTGCCGCAACACCACGCGGTATCGTACTAGAAGGCCGCTATGGAAATCCTCAGGCCGATGCTCTTCGCGCGTCGCTTGCCGCTGTCGGCAAGTAGGCAAACTAGCGGACGCTCGATGCGCGGTATTTCCGCCATCGACGCTTGAGGACGTGGCGAATTTAGCGTCATGAGCGGGCCGGCAAGGACCCTGATGCTGCAAGGCACTGGATCTGATGTTGGCAAGTCGCTCTTGGTCGCCGGACTGTCCCGCGCGTACACGTCACGGGGCATTGCAGTGCGGCCCTTCAAACCGCAGAACATGTCAAACAACGCGGCCGTGACGGCGGATGGCGGCGAGATCGGCCGGGCGCAAGCGCTCCAAGCGCGGGCCTGCGGTGTTCCAGCCTCCATTCACATGAACCCTATCCTGCTGAAGCCACAGTCGGACAAAGGGGCGCAGGTCATCGTTCAGGGCCAGATCTGCGGCAATGCCGATGCGCGCGGTTATCACGACCTGAAACCGGAACTCTTGAAGACCGTGCTGGCGAGCTTCAAGCGAATGAAGGTCGAGGGCGACCTTGTTCTCGCAGAAGGGGCCGGCAGCCCGGCCGAGATCAACCTTCGGGCGGGCGATATTGCCAATATGGGATTCGCACTCGCCGCCAAGGTGCCCGTTCTGCTTGTTGCGGATATTGACCGCGGCGGGGCAATCGCGAGCCTCGTTGGCACATATGAGTTGTTGGACGAAGACGAGCGTGCGCTGGTAATCGGCTTCCTGATTAATAAGTTTCGTGGCGACGAATCGCTACTTCAACCGGCGTTGGTGGAGATTGAGGCGCGGACCGGATTTCCATGTATGGGGGTCATTCCTTGGCTCGAAGAAGCACGGGTCCTGCCCTCAGAAGATGCCGTCGCGTTAGAGCGGCCGCTTGCCGAGCCTGCGACGGACGGCGCCATTCGTATCATCGTTCCGCGCCTTCCCCGTATCGCCAACTTCGACGATCTCGACCCACTTAGCGCTGAGCGAGATGTCGACGTCCGCTTCATCCAACCAGGCGAACCGCTGCCAGCAGACGCCGATCTGGTGATTCTACCGGGATCCAAATCGACGCTCGACGATCTGCAGGCCGTACGTGCTCAAGGCTGGGACATCGACATTCTCGCGCATTCGCGGCGCGGCGGGTTGGTCGTTGGCCTGTGCGCCGGGTTCCAGATGTTGGGCCGGTCCATTGCCGACCGTGGCGGCAGGGAAGGTTCCGCGTCAGGACCCTTGCCCGGCCTCGGACTGCTTGAGATCAATACGGAAATCTCCGAAAACAAGACGCTGGGTCAAGTCGAGGGAACGCATGTAGCGAGCGGCGTCCAAGTACGCGGCTATGAAATGCATATGGGAGTTACATCTGGCGACGGCCTGACCCGTCCCCTGCTGCACCTGGACGGCGATCGACCGGACGGCGCCGTCTCGCATGACGGTTTAACCATGGGGTGCTACGTCCACGGCCTCTTCGCCAGCGACGACTTCCGCCACGAATTCCTCGAACGTCTGCGTCGCGGGCGGCGGCCCGGCGACGCCTATGAAGCGCGCGTGGACGCGGCGCTGGATTCTCTGGCACGACACATCGAAACGCACATGGATCTTGACGCGCTGTTGACCACAATTTGACCCTAGACTAGGCGCAACACCGCTAGACAGACGACGACGAGTCCATTGAGCAGGCAGGCGATTCCAAAAAGAAGGAGCGCCCGGCGAATATCCTCGACGCCAACACGTGGATTGCCGGCACCAATCCATACGGTCTCGCGAACGCCGCCGGCATACTCCCGAGGTCCGCCGAGCGAGAGATTTAGTGCCCCTGCCATCGCCCCTTCCGGCCAGCCGGCATTGATCGAGGGATGGCGTTTTGAGTCCCGCCACATGACCCGCGTGGCCCGCGCGGGGTTTGCGGTAGGCGCGAACAGCGCGGCCAAAGCGATAAACGACGCAGCAATGCGCGCTGGAATCCAATTTACGGCATCATCAAGCCGTGCCGCGACGAGGCCGAAACTCGCGTATTTTGGCGACCGATAGCCAATCATGCTGTCGAGCGTGTTGACCGCCTTGTAAGCCAGCATACCGGGGAGACCCAAAACCAAATACCAGAAGATTGGCGCCACGACGCCATCGGCAAAATTCTCGGCCAGCGACTCTATTGTCGCGCGCGCGACGCCGTGGCGGTCGAGCGTCGCCGGATCTCGGCCGACGATGTGGCGAACCGCGTCACGCCCCTGCGCTAACCCGCCCTTACCAAGCGCACGAGCGACCGCCAGCACGTAGTCGTAAAGGCTACGTTGCGCCAGCAGGAGAACCACTACTGCGACTTCGAGCACGTAGGCAAACTGTCCCGCCCTAGCCAGCCAGGACAACAGCCAGCCGACGACTGCGGCAAGGGCGACAACAAAAAGTGTCACGATCAGACCGCGAATGAGTCGTGTGATCTCGCTGCGGTCTTCGCGATTGAGCCTACGGTCGAGAAAGCCGACCATTCCCCCGAGTAACGCGACCGGATGGGCAATTCGCGCGAACAGCCAGTTCATATCTCCGACGATGACATCGACCAGCAGAGCGATAACTGCGACGACAGTCGCGTCGACGGCAAATCCGCTGTTGGCGATCGGAGCGAACATGATCGCGAACATGACCGGCACGGCAACCCGCCGTCAATCGTCGCCCGTTATGAAGTTGCAAACACTAGCGGAGAAAAAAGAACTGACCCGTCCGCCCGCACTTGCTACAACGCCTCTCCGAACAGCTAAATCAACCGTTGGGTAACTCAGGAGAAAGCAGCAAAATGTCGGATGAGATCGCGATTATGGTCTGTGGCCACGGCAGCCGGGACCCAGAGGCCATTGTCGAATTCAAATCGCTTGCGGATGGACTCCGTGAACGACTGGCGCATCACGATGTCGACTATGGATTTCTTGAATTCGCGACGCCGGTGATACGCACAGGCCTCGACGCCTTGCGCGAACGTGGCACGCGGCACATCGTCGCGCTTCCCGGTATGCTGTTTGCCGCCGGCCATGCCAAAAATGACATCCCCTCGGTGTTAAACAGATATCAAGCGGAGCATGATGATGTTCACATCGACTACGCCCGCGAACTGGGCCTGGACGCCAAGCTCATTCGAGCAGCTGGCGAACGCATTCGCGATGCGCTGTCAGCTGCCGATACATCCGTGCCAATGGAAGAAACAATGCTGGTCGTCGTCGGGCGTGGTGCGTCGGACGCCGACGCCAATTCGAACGTAGCCAAAATTACCCGCATGCTATGGGAAGGACTGGGGCTCGGCTGGGCCGAGACAGCGTATTCCGGCGTGACTTTCCCGCTTGTCGAGCCGGGGTTGGAGCATGCGGCGAAACTCGGCTATCGGCGAATCGTCGTCTTTCCGTATTTTCTCTTCACCGGAGTCCTCGTGAAACGCATCTACCACTACACTGATTTAGTCGCCCGCCGACATCCGGAGATTGAGTTTTTGAAGGCGTCCTATTTCAACGATCACCCACTTCTCATTGACGTGTTTGCCGACCGTTTCAGCGAGGTTTTCAAGAGCGAGAACCTGATGAATTGTAAGCTCTGCAAATACCGTGAGCAGATTCTCGGCTTTGAAGATGAGGTCGGGATGGCGCAGCAGAGTCACCACCACCATGTCGAGGGAATAGGCACCGGGGACCCGCACCGTCATGATCATGGCGCCGGTCATGAACATGGACACAGCCACCACCAGCCGCATCCACACACCGATCATCCACTCGGCCCGAACAGCATGAAGGTCAGCGCCCAACCTGATGGTTGAGGCCGAGCGGCGATGCCGCTATTCGACGCCTACATTGTCGTTGACTGGAGTGCGGCGAGCACACGCACCACCGGCCGCGACAGCATTTGGTATACCGTTTACCGGCGCGAGGGTCGCCGCCTCAGACGCCGCGCGCTTAAGAACCCGCCGACCCGCGCAGCAGCGATTGAAGCGCTGGGATTCATTCTTGCCCGCCTTGCGGAAGGGGGGCAGCGCGTTCTCGTCGGTTTCGACTTCCCATTTGGATATCCTGAGGGAACTGCCCGGCGCGTCGGTTTTCCGGGCTTGCCGTGGCGCCACATGTGGCAGTCGCTCTCTGACTGGATCGTCGATGATCCTGACAATCACAACAATCGATTCGATGTCGCGGAAGACCTTAATAGGCGGCTTAGCAATGAAGCGTTCCCGTTTTGGGGCAATGTTCGCGAGGAGGAGCGACGATATTTGCGGCGGCGCGGCCGCCGGCCCCACGGTTCGAAGGACCTTGCTGAATGGCGGCTCTGTGACACTCAAGGCCGCACGACCAGTTCCGTTTGGCAATTAGCGGGGGCCGGATCGGTGGGTAGTCAGGTTCTCACCGGAATTCCGAGGGTCTGGCAACTGCGATGTGACCCCCGTTTGGCGATGCTAACCCAAATTTGGCCCTTCGAGACCGGCCTCGTCTATGACGCCCGGCCACAGGTAATTTTCGCAGAGGTCTACCCATCGTTTATCGAACCTATGGTGATTGTTGATAAACCCAAGGACGCCGGCCAAGTTGTTGCCACCGCGCGTTACTTTGCAAATCTCGACGACGACGGCCGACTCGGTGCATTGTTTAGCGGCGGAAATGGTCTATCGGCAGCGGACCGGACCATCGTCGAGCAAGAAGAAGCGTGGATTCTCGGCGTCACTTAGAGATAAAAGCGATGGACAAACAACAGAGTAGCTATCTCGCGGATCCAGACGAAATCTATCGTCATTCGTTCGCCATCGTTCGCGACACCATCGACCGCGAGCGTCTCGACGACGACATCATCGGTGTCGCCGAGCGTCTTGTGCACGCGACTGCTATGCCGGCGCTGATCGACAACCTTGAGTGGACGCCAGGCGCCGCTGCAATAGGACGTACGGCCTTGACGCAAGGTGGATTGATCCTAGCCGACGGACAGATGGTGGTTGCCGGAGTTACGGTTGCGCGTCTGCCGGCCGGGGCGCAGGTCATGTGTACATTGGGCCTCGGGAGCGTCGCCGGCATCGCCCGCCGCCTCCATACGACCAGGGCAGCAGCAGCCGTAACGCTCTGGCAACCGTGGCTTAAAGGCGCCGTCGTGGCAATTGGCAACGCGCCGACGGCACTATTCCAACTTCTCGATGGGCTCACCGCAGGATGGCCTCGGCCGGCGCTGATCTTGGGGTTTCCGGTGGGGTTTGTTGGCGCCGCCGAAGCCAAACAGGCGCTCGCCGAGGGCGATCATGGCGTCCCGTTCATCACACTACAAGGAAGGCTCGGCGGTAGCGCAATGGCGGCGGCGGCGGTAAACGCGCTCTGCGGTCCCCCGCCGGGCTCGGACCGATAATCATGAGCGCTGCCAAATGGCTGACCGTCGTCGGCATCGGCGACGACGGGTTCGCCACACTCTCACCGGTTGCCCGAACCCTGGTCGAAACGGCAGAGGTCATTGTCGGCGGCCGCCGTCATTTGGAGATGGTGCCGCAATGCCACGCGGGAGAACGACTGGCGTGGGGTTGCCCAATAAGCAAGACTCTTGCCGAGATAGGCACGTATGCCGGCCGGCGAGTTACCGTGCTTGCCACCGGCGATCCGATGTGGTTCGGCGTCGGCGTCACCTTGGCGCAAACCTTCGGACCTGAGGCCCTGACTGTTATTCCGTCGCCGGGCGCCTTTTCGCTTGCCGCGGCGCGTATGGGTTGGCCGTTGACCGATGTGAATTGCCTAAGTGTGCATGGTCGTCCGCTCTCGCTCATCAACCTGCATATGTCTCCAGCCGCGCGGCTACTCGTCTTGAGTGAAAATGGCAGTACGCCGTCCGCAATTGCTGCAGCCATGGTCGAGCGCGGATATGGCCCGAGCCAGCTTACAGTCTTCGAGCATATGGGTGGATCGGGCGAGGCCGTACGTGAAGCGACAGCTGAGAGTTGGGGCGACGCTCGCTGCGCCGATCTCAACACAATCGCCATTGAGTGCCTGCCTACTGCCAACGCGGTTGTGCATTCGCGCTTGGCAGGCCTACCGGACGACGCTTATGAACATGACGGCCAATTGACGAAACGCGAGGTCAGGGCGTCGACCCTGGCGGCCCTGTCGTCGCAACCCCGACAACATTTGTGGGACGTGGGTGCTGGCGCCGGCTCCGTCGCGATCGAGTGGATGCGCGCTGGTGGTCAAGCAACGGCCTTCGAGCGCAACCTAGATCGCACCGCCGCCATGGCCCGAAACGCAGAGCGGCTCGGCGTCCCTATGCTCACCATCGTGCCGGGCGAGGCCCCCGCGGCGTTTGTCGGAATCGATCGGCCCAACGCCATCTTCATTGGCGGCGGCCTCTCCAACGCGGGTCTAGCGGACGCTTGTTGGGAAGCGCTGGAAGCAGGCGGACAGATCGTTGCCAACGCGGTGACGGTCGAGGGTGAGGCCGAACTCTTCCGCCAGCAGAGCGCGCTTGGCGGCACTCTGACGCGGCACGCGATAAGTCATCTTGAGCCACAAGGCCGATTCAACGCGTGGCGGGCGCGGGCGCCGGTCACCCAGTGGAGCGCCGTCAAGCCGTGAACGAAAACATCGGCACTTTGTATGGCGTTGGTGTTGGGCCTGGCGACCCTGAGCTGATTACGCTCAAGGCGCTGCGAATCCTCAAATCCGCGCCGGTCGTAGCCTGGCCTGCACCGCTGGAAGGCGACAGCCTGGCCCGCACTATCGCGGCGGCGCACATGAAGGATGGGCAGATCGAAATCCCTATTCGCATGCCGATCGAGCAGGGGCGCTTCCCGCTAGATACCGTTTATGATGAAGCGGTCCGGCAGATTACCAGTCACTTGGAGGAGGGGCGCGACGTTGCCGTGATCTGCGAGGGCGATCCGTTCTTTTACGGATCGTTCATGTATTTGTTCGGCCGTATGGCGGATATCGTGCCTGTGGAAGTGGTCCCCGGCGTTACGTCATTGACCGCAGCCGCCTCGGTTCTGCGTAAACCCTTGGCCGCCAAAAACGACACGCTGACCGTTGTGCCAGCGCCGCTCGATGAGGATGAACTCGAGCGCCGCATCGCCGAATGCGACGCGGCGGCGGTGATAAAGATCGGGCGACATTTTGCAAAACTTTGCCGCGTGCTCGACCGTCTTGGTCTGATGAACGACGCCCACTATGTCGAATATGCAACTATGGATCGGCAACTCACGATGCCGCTTGCAGAAATCCGCTCGGAACGCGCGCCCTACTTCTCCATCGTCCTGGTCCACAAACGCGGCGCGGCATGGCAATGACCATCGCCATCGTTTTGCTCACCCAAGAGGGGTTGCCGCTTGCAAGGACACTCCAAGCAGCGCTCAGCGGCGGACGCATCCACGGACTAGCCAAACGGGTCTCAGATGCCGATGAGACGTTTACCGACGCGGCAGGTCATCTTCGGACCTTGTTCCAAGAAAACACAACGATCGTTGGCATTTGTGCGTCCGGAATTCTGGTGCGCGCGCTCGCGCCACTCCTGAACGACAAGCGGCGCGAGCCGCCAGTTGTCGCGGTCGCGGAAGATGGAAGCGTCGCAGTACCGTTAATTGGAGGGCATCACGGCGCCAACGCGCTCGCACGTAAAATAGCCGCCGCCACGGGTGGTACGGCGGCGATAACTACTGCCAGCGATGTCCGCGTCGGCGTCGCGTTCGACGACATCCCGGACGGTTGGCGGATCGCTAACCCCGAGCTCGTAAAGCCGCTGACTGCGTCAATGCTTGCGGGTGAAAGTGTCGTCCTCGATTGCGAGGTCTGCGACGCCCCCTGGCTACGCGACATGCCCTTCAGCGCCGAAGGAAATTGGCGTGTCCTTGTTACCGATCGCAACCTCTCATCGGACGCGCATACGCTTGTGCTGCACCCCCCTGTGCTGTCCATTGGCGTTGGCTGCGAGCGAGACGTCGAACCGGAAGAATTGGCAATCCTAGTGACATCGGCTCTGGCCGACGCTGGTCTCGCCTCTGAGGCACTCAGCGGCATTTCGTCGATAGACCTCAAGGCCGACGAGCCGGCGGTACAAGACCTCGCGGTTCGGCTCGGTGTGCCGATACGGTTTTTTTCTGCGGCGGAACTCGAGGCAGAGGCACCGCGCCTTAAAACGCCATCGGAAGTTGTCTTCCGCGAAGTGGGTTGCCACGGCGTTGCCGAGGGTGCGGCTCTGGCGGCAGCTGGATTGGACAGCGAACTCATTGTGCCAAAGGTCCGCTCAAAGCGGGCCACCTGTTCGATTGCACGTGCAACATCGCCAATCAATCCAGCCAGGTTTGCGGAATCTCGGAGCGGCCATCTTGCGGTTATCGGCATCGGACCAGGGGCCGAAGCTTGGCGGTCACCAGAGGCGTCGCAGGAACTTCGCACCGCCGACGTTGTCGTTGGCTACCAACTCTATCTTGATCAGGTCGCCGATCAGATATCGGACAAAGAACAACATGAAGGCAAGTTGGGCGAAGAGGCTAAACGGACTAGACTCGCGATAGAGTTTGCCGCCGCAGGCAAGCGGGTTGCGCTAATCTCCTCCGGTGACGCCGGAATCTACGCCCTGGCGTCGCTGGTTTTCGAGCTCATCGATCAGGCGCGCGACGAAAGCTGGAACCGGATCGCCATCACTGTCGTTCCGGGCATCTCTGCGCTGCAGGCAGTGGCAGCACGGGTCGGTGCACCGCTTGGCCATGATTTCTGCGCCATCTCACTCTCCGATCTTTTGACGCCAAAAGCGACTATTCAGAAGCGGATCGACGCTGCGGCGCGGGGCGACTTTGTCGTCGCACTCTATAATCCGCAGAGCGTGCGGAGACGTCGGCTCCTTGGCGCGGCACGCGACCTATTGGCGGCAGCCCGGCCAGCCGACACGCCGGTTGTGATCGCCAGGAATATTGGGCGTGAAGAGGAGAAGGTCATTGTGACGACGCTTCAGGAGTTCGACACCGAGGCGGTCGACATGACAACATTGGTGCTGATTGGCTCCAGCCGCACCAAAACGATCCGGCAGGGCGGAAGAGTGTGGACCTACACACCGCGCGGATATTCCGAGGCAAAGACCTCATCTCAAGCGGATGCCCAGCAAGCGCGCGGTGAAGGAGCGACCCATTGACGGTCCATTTTATCGGTGCGGGACCCGGTGCGCCGGATTTGATCACTGTCCGCGGTCTTGAGTTTATTCGCTGCGCGCCGGTCGTACTCTATGCCGGATCGCTGGTACCGCGGGCGGTCATTGACCAAGCGCCTGCCGATGCGTTCGTGCTCGATACGGCACCAATGACACTCGGAGAAATCATCGACGAGATCGCCAAAGCGCATGCGCAGAACCAGGACATCGCACGTGTGCATTCGGGCGATCCCTCGCTCTATGGCGCGATCGCCGAACAGATGAGGCAACTCGACGATCTGGAAATTCCCTACGATGTAACACCCGGCGTACCCGCATTCGCAGCGGCAGCGGCGGCTCTAAAGCGCGAACTGACGGTTCCCGAAATAAGCCAGACGATCATCCTGACACGCACCTCAGTGCGCGCGACCGCGATGCCCGATGGCGAAACATTGAAGGCATTTGGCAGCACCGGTGCCACTCTGGCGATCCATCTCTCAGTCAACAATCTGGCAAGGGTCGTGCGTGAACTGGAGTCGCATTACGGCCCAGAGTGCCCCGTGGTTGTCGCTTATCGTGTTAGCTGGCCGGACGAGCAGCTGATTTGGGGTAAGTTGCGCGATATCCGAGATAAGGTGAAGCAGCGTGGAATCACCCGCACCGCGCTTATTCTCGTGGGTCAGGCACTGGATGCAAGCAACTTTAGAGACAGCCGTCTCTATGCAGCCGATCACCACCACGTGTTACGGCCGCGCAAAGATGCGCCGCTCCCTTAGCCGCCCAATGCTTGCTCCAGGAGTTTGATTAGCGTGGGCCGCCGGGCGTCCCGCGCCCAGCCAATCGCATCTCGGCCCGTATAGTCCGTCAGGCGGGCATCGCCGCCATGTTCCAGCAAAAGTTCGACGACTCCGACGTGCCCTCCTTTCGCCGCCAACATCATCGCCGTCAATCCCTGCTTGTTCTGTCCGTTGACCGGTTCGGCAGCTGCGACGAACAAGCTCGCAATCTCCAAGTCTCCGTCTACCGCGGCTCAATGCAATCCGGTGTTTCCGAGATTGTCCCTAAGTTCGCTTCGCGCCCCGGCCTCGAGCAGTACTTCGACGATGCCCAGATGGCCAGAAATTGTTGCCAGCATCAGTGGTGTGTTGATCGGCGTGGAATATTGACCCCCTTGGTGGGGTAATCGGCGTCCAAAATTGACCCCCCTGGTTTTGTGCTCTTGAACACACCTTGTTGTTTGGACAGACGAGGTGGGGGAGATGCTGGTTGTGGAGACGATTGCGCGGATCCGTCGGGATCATCTGGTGAAGGGCGTTCCGATCAAGAAGATCGCCCGGGATTTGAGGGTTTCGAAGAACACGGTGCGCAAGGTGGTACGGGGCGATGAGACCTCCTACAGCTACGCGCGCAAGATCCAGCCGCTGCCGAAGCTTGGGCCGTGGGTGGAGGAGTTGGAGCGCCGGCTTGAGGCCAACGAGAAGAAGCCGCGCCGGGACCGCTTTTCTCTGCTGCGGATTCATGAAGACCTTGCGGCTCTGGGCTATGGCGGCGGCTACGACGCGGTGCGCCGCTACGCCAGGATCTGGCGTCGGCGGTGGCGGCTGTTGTCGCCGTCGCAGGGTTTTGTGCCGCTGAGCTTCGATCCCGGCGAGGCCTACCAGTTCGACTGGAGCCACGAATACGCGCGCCTGTCGGGTGTGACGACCAAGGTGAAGGCGGCGCACATGCGGCTCTGCTACAGCCGTATGCAGCTGGTTCAGATCTTCCCGCGCGAGAGCCAGGAGATGGTGTTCGAGGCGCATGATCGGGCCTTCCACTTCTTCGGCGGGGTCTGCCGGCGGGGCATCTACGACAACATGAAGACGGCGGTGAGCATGGTCTTCGTGGGCAAGGAGCGCGCCTACAACCGGCGCTTTCTGGAGCTGTGCTCCCACCATCTGGTGGAGCCGGTGGCGTGCACTCCGGGTGCGGGCTGGGAGAAGGGCCAGGTCGAGAGGCAGGTGGGTGACGTCCGCGGCCGCCTGTTCGTGCCCATCCCGCGGGGCGGCTCCTACGCCGAGATCAACGCGTGGCTGATGGATCGGTGTATCGAGGACGCCAAGAAGCGGCCGCATCCGACGATCGAGGGCAAGACGGTGTGGCAGGTGTTCGAGGAGGAGCGGCCCTTCCTGATGGCCTATCGCGGCCCCTTCGACGGCTTCCACGCCACCGAGGTATCGGTCTCCAAGACCTGTCTGGTGCGCTTCGACAACAACCACTACAGCGTGGCGGCCCGCGCCGTCGGGCGGACGGTCGACGTGCGGGCCTATGCCGATCGTATTGTCATCCGCCAGGATGGCGAGACTGTTGCCGAACACCCCCGGAGCTTTGGACGCGGTGAGATCGCCTGCAATCCATGGCACTACGTGCCGATCCTGACACGGAAGCCCGGTGCGCTGAGGAATGGCGCGCCTTTCAAGGGTTGGCAACTGCCCGGCGCGCTGGGCCGCATACGGGCGCGGCTGACGGGTTGCAACGACGGTGACAGGCAGTTCGTGAGGATCCTCGCGGCGGTGCTGGAGGACGGGCTGGAGGCGGTCGAGGCGGCCTGCGCCGAAGCGCTCGCCTGCGGCGCCTGCAGCGCTGATGTTGTGCTCAACATCCTCGCCCGGCAGTGCCAGCAGCAGCCGCCGCCGGCCATCCCAACGCCCGAGGGCCTGCAGCTTCGCCACCAGCCGGTGGCCGACTGCCGCCGCTACGACCGCCTGAGGGAGGCCGGTCATGGAGCGTCATGATGTGCTGGCGATGATGACGGCGCTGAAGCTTGCAGGCATGCGCGCCGCCTACGACGACATCCTCGCCGACGGGCTCAAGCGCCGTCATCCGGTGCAGCAGATCATCGGTACGCTGCTGCAGACCGAGGTCGCCGACAAGCAGGCGCGCTCCATCAAGTACCAGATGACGTCCGCCAAGCTGCCGACGGCCAAGGAGCTGGCCGACTTCGACTTCGCCGCTTCCCCGGGCAATGAGCCCCTGATCCAGGAACTCGCCGGCGGCGACTTCCTGGAGAGCAAGCGCAACATCGTGCTGGTCGGCACCGGCACCGGCAAGACCCATCTCGCCGTCGCCATCGCCCGCGCCTGTATCAGAAAGGGCGCCCGTGGCCGCTGCTACAACGTCGTCGACCTGGTCAACCACCTCGAGGCCGAACTCCGCTCCGGACGCCAAGGCCGTACCGCGGACCAACTCGTCCGACGCGACTTCGTCATCCTCGACGAACTCGGCTACCTGCCCTTCGCCCAGGCCGGCGGCCAGCTGCTGTTCCACCTGATGAGCCGGCTCTACGAGCGCACCTCGATCATCGTCACCACCAACCTCGCTTTCGGCGAATGGCCCTCCGTCTTCGGCGACCCCAAGATGACCACCGCGCTGCTCGACCGCCTGACCCACCATTGCGAGATCATCGAAACGAGAGCTGGCGCTTCAAGAACCGCTCCTGACCGGACGCCGGCCGTGCCTGCGGCCCGCTTGCCCCGGTGGGTCAACAGGCTTGACGTATACGTCAAGCCCACGCGGCTTCGCTCCGCGCACCGCAAGGCGCTACACGAAGCCGCTCGGGTCCCCCCTATTGACTACCGGGACAACCTCCGCCGTGCCACTCAGGGGGTCATCTGTGGACGCCTCCGTTGATGCAAGCATTTCTTTGAACGTCTCGGGGCATGTGGTCAGGTGCGGTCATCTGTCCGGCCTCATGATGCGGCTGGTTTGACGCCGCAGGCCGGTATGGAGATGTGCAGACCGGGCCCAAGATCAATATTGCGGGCTTGAAAGCCCCCTTGACCCACCGCTGGTTTTCCCGATCCCGTCTCGATTGACCGTTTGCCCTTACCCGTCCTCCGACCTGCTCACACCCCCGACGTCATTCCGCGAGGTTGCCGCCGTGTCAGGCAGCAGCCGGCGCGAAACCTCGGTAGGTCTCCTTGTATGTCATGAGCGCCCAGACGATGCGCGCCATCTTGTTGGCCAGCGCCACCGCGACAAGCATTCGCGGCTTGCGCGCCAGCATCCTGGCCAGCCAGGGGCCGTTCGTTTCGCCGCGACGAACCGCCGAGCTGACGACAGCCATGGCGCCGATGATCAAGAGGCGCCTCAGATCGCGTTGGCCCATCTTCGATATCCTGCCCAGCCTTGGCTTGCCGCCGGTCGTGTGCTGTCGCGGCGCGAGGCCCAGCCAGGCAGAGAAGTCGCGGCCGCGCTGAAAACTCTCCATCGGCGGCGCGAAGGCCTGGAGCGCCATCGCGCCAATCGGCCCGATCCCCGGGATCGTCATGAGCCGTGCCGCCTGCTCGTCCTGACGCGCACAAGCGCGGAGCTCCTTCTCCAGTCCGCCGATCTTCGCGTCGAGGTGGGCGATCTGACCAAGCAGAACGCCGCCCAGCTCACGGACCGGCTCTGGTAGTCCCGAACCCGGATCCTCAAGCGCCAATGCCAGCCGACCGACATGAGCCACACCCTGCGGGGCAACGACGCCGAACTCTGCCAGGTGGCCACGTAGCGCGTTGATCGTCTGCGTGCGCTGGCGCACCAGAAGATCGCGCGCGTGGAACAGCATCGCCCTTGCCTGTTGCTCTTCCCCCTTCACCGCCACAAAGCGCATGGTCGGGCGCTGCGCCGCCTCGCAGATCGCCTCCGCGTCCGCCGCGTCGTTCTTCTGCCACTTCACGAAAGGCTTCACGTAGATCGGCGGGACCAGCCTCACATCGTGGCCGAGCTGCATAATCTCTCGGCCCCAATGGTGAGCACTCGCACAGGCCTCCATCGCCACAACGCAGCGCGGTAGTGCGGCGAGAAAGTGCAGAAACTTCTCCCGACTAACCTTCCTGCGGAACGCGACCGAACCGTCCGCCCGAGCACCGTGAAGCTGAAAACTGCGCTTCGCCAGATCGATCCCGATGATATTAACCTGTTCCATGGACGCCTCCTCCTCCGGGGGTTAGTCACACCACCACCTTGGCACATTGCGATGCCGTCGGGAGGAGGCGTCCACTCCATCAATATTGCACGCCGATAGGGGGTCAATATGGCGAGTTCAATCGGTCGTCGCAACACTCTGGCATAGGAGGTTGCTATGACGGTACGCAGACGGCGGTCGGATCGGTCTGGACGGAGCAAGTTGCATTCGCCAGGTCGACCGGACTCGGCACGGCGTGAGGAGCTTGTTCGGTTCTGGGCAGCGATTGCGACGGGGCGTTCGAGCGAGGACGCGGCCCGAGATGCCGGTGTATCCCCTCCGGTAGGCTCGAGGTGGTTCCGGAGGTCGGGCGGCATGCCACCATCACATTTATCGCAACCGGCCAAGCCGCTGTCAGGACGTTACCTGTCTTTCGAGGAACGTGAGGAGATTGCTCTTCTGCGCGCCCAGGGAAGAGGCATACGTCATATTGCTTGCCGGCTGGAGCGAGCACCGTCGACGATCTCCCGCGAGGTGCGGCGCAACGCGGCGACCCGAAGCGGTGGCCTGGACTACCGAGCAACGACGGCGCAGTGGCATACTGATCGGTCCGCCAAAAGGCCGAAGCCAGCCAAGCTGGCAACGAATGAGGCGCTGCGGCGCTATGTGCAGGATCGGCTTGCGGGTCGGATCTCGGCACCGGATGGAACGGTGATCGAGGGGCCACGCGTCGTCTGGAACGGTCGTCGGCATGGGCCGCGGCAGCACAGGCGATGGGCCAGGGCCTGGAGTCCTGAGCAGATCGCGCACCGTCTTCGGATCGACTATCCTGGGGACGGGCCCGAGGATCAAGCGATGCGGATCAGTCATGAGGCGATCTATCAGGCGCTCTACGTACAGGGCCGCGGCGCACTCCGTCGTGAGCTGACCGCCTGCCTTCGCACGGGAAGGGCACTGCGCGTACCTCGGGCACGTAGCCGCCGGCGGGGAAAATCCTTCGTCACGCCTGAGATCATGATCAGTGAACGATCGGCGGAAGCAGCTGATCGGGCCGTACCCGGACACTGGGAAGGTGACCTGATCATCGGCTTGGGCAGATCGGCGATCGGCACTCTGGTGGAACGCACCACGCGGTTCACAATGCTGCTGCATCTTCCCCGAATGGAAGGCCACGGCACCGTCCCGCGCGTGAAGAACGGGGCCTGCGCTTGCCGGTCATGGGGCTGAAGCGGTTCGCGATGCCATCGCCCGGACGATCACGACATTGCCAGCGCAGCTTCGCCGCTCGCTGACCTGGGACCAGGGAGCAGAGATGGCCAGGCATGCGGATCTGCGGATCGCAACCGGCCTTCCCGTCTACTTCTGCGAACCGCACAGCCCTTGGCAACGCGGAACGAACGAGAACACCAATGGACTGCTTCGACAGTACTTCCCGAAAGGAACCGATCTGAGCGCACACAGTCCGGACGTACTCGCAGTTGTTGCTGACGCGCTCAATACACGGCCCCGCAAGACCCTCGGATGGAGAACTCCTGCCGAAGCTCTGGACCAGTGCTTGCAGGCCAGTCAAACTGAACGGGTTGCGACGACCGGTTGAACCCGCCTATTGCACGCCGATTGACAAGTGGTGTACGACCGTCAACGTCCGCGACATTTAACTTTGCGTTGCGGACCACCAAATTCCTGACGGCCTGGACGTCACCATCACGAACGGCGTTCGTGACAGGATCACCGGCATTAAGCGTGGTTTGCGATACCGCGGCGAACGGTATGAAGACAGTGATGGCCAGCCCAAGAACCGCCAAAAGACACGATGCCCTAGGCGAAATGACGGCCGTTATCTCAGACGCTCTTCGATCCATGACACGGCATGCTCGGGGTTTTCAACCCGTGCGCCCGCAATCGGCGGCGGACGCTCGACCATTATAACCGGAATTTGCGCGCCACGCGCGGCGGCAATTTTGGCATAGGTCGCCGAGCCGCCACTGTTTTTGGCGACAATTACGTCGATCTCATGCTGTGCAAGAAGGCGCCGCTCGGCTTCGAGTGTAAACGGACCGCGACCGCGGATAATTTTACAGTTTTGCAACGGTAGTGGGTTGGCCGGTACATCAATCAGCCGCACCAATACACGCATGGAGCCCAAACCGGCGAAGCTTGATATCTCACGCTCGCCCACCGTGAGAAAAGGCCGCTGTCCCAACTTCGGAATGAGTCGTGCTGCCGCATCTGCGTCGGACACTGGATGCCAACGATCGCCGTTGCGAGGCGTCCACTGCGCTCGGCCGAGAACCAACCGCATTGTTCCAGCCGTCTCGCACGCCAAACGCACGTTTTCGGACATGACCGCGGAGAACGGGTGTGTTGCGTCGATGACAAAGTCGATCTGATTTTCGGAAATCCACCGGGAAAGACCGGACACACCACCAAATCCACCGATCCTGACGGCACACGGAAGCGATGCCGGGCTACGGGTCCGGCCAGCAAGCGAGGTGGTGATTTCCAGGCGACCGCCGAACCGATCCACCGCCATACCGACCAATTGCGCTGCTTCGCCGGTCCCGCCGAGGACAAGGAGCCGGCGACGGTCGCCAACTTCGGATGAATGAGGGTCCTGACTAGGAGTCGGCACGACCCACCACATCGCCAGTACGATCGACGATCAAAACCTCGATGGACGTCTGACCGGAGAGTGTCGCCAAGGCAACTTCACGCGCGCGCCGCGCCACTAGGTCGGCAATGCCAAGATCTTTTGCCAAAGTCAGAACTTGCGCCGCCGTATTAGCTTTCGCAGCAGCAATTGAGGTATCGGACGCTGCGCCGAGCTCGGAAACCCATTTGGCAAGCTCTGCAAAGTCGACTTGGCTGCGTGCCGAATGAAGGTCCAGATTGCCCTGTGCAAGTTTGACCATTTTGGCAAATCCGCCGCCGATGGTCAGGCGCTCTACGGGGTAGCGGCGCAGATGCTTCAACATACCGCCGACGAAGTCTCCCATATCGATAAGTGACCCCTCGTCGAGCCCGTATAGCTCGCCAATTGCCGACTCTGAGGTCTTTCCGGTAGCGCCGGCGACATGGTTGATACCCATCGCCCGAGCAACGTCGATTCCTTGGCGGATCGAATGAATCCACGCACTGCAGGAGTAGGGATGGACGATGCCGGTCGTGCCGAGGATCGACAAGCCTCCAGCAATACCAAGACGAGGATTCCAAGTTTGCATGGCGATTTCTGCACCGCCTGGGATCGCAATTGTGACCTCTAGATCGGCCGATACGTCGAGCGCCTCCGCCGCGTCCGCAATCGCGTCGGCGATCATCTGGCGCGGACCCGGGTTTATCGCGGGCTCGCCGACGGACAATGGCAAACCAGGCTTTGTTATAACGCCCACGCCGTCGCCCGCGTGAAACGATACCCCGCCGCCCTCATCACCCCGTCGAACACTAGCAAGCACAGTGACCCCATGCGTGACATCGGGATCGTCGCCAGCGTCTTTCACGATGCCTGCTGTGGCCATGCCATCTGCGAGTTTCTTTTGCGCAAGCGGAAACAAGGGCCGCTCACCCTTCGGCAGACGCACGGCGACGGGATCGGGAAATGTACCTGTTTCCAGCCCCTCGAAGGCGGCGCGAGCAGCGCCTGCCGCACAAGCGCCGGTCGTCCACCCTTTTCGCAACGGTCCTTTTGGCTTTCGGGTCATGATTCCCGAGTTTACTTGTTCGGGCGGCGCTACGCGACTAAGTCAGCGCGAAACGAGTTCTCCGATTATCTCGCTCGCAAGGTCCAGGGCTTCCTTGCCATGCACCCCTGGCGCAAGGCGAGGGTCGTAGAGCGTACGGAGTGCGATTTCGTCCCATTTGGTGAAGTTGGTCGACCGATTGGGCCAACGCGTGCCCAACGCAGAGCGCGCATACTTACCCTTCCAGTGGCCTGGCAAACCGAGAGCATGCAGAATCTCGTGGTCGAGGCAGAATTCATTCTCTCGGCTGATTGTGATCGCAAGACCCTGTTGAAGATGGCCCGCGCGCCGCCGGGCAGATGTGAGACATAGCAGCCCCTGAGGCGAGGTCGGGCTCTGCAAATCCTCCAGTCCCACATAGCGAAACATGATGTCCGCTCGATCACCATCACCGACCAGACGGAAGCGCATGCCGATCCACGATTCCACCACCGAAAGATGGTCCATCACGAGTTCCGTGCGATCTTTAAGGCCAATTGTGGATACGCGGACCGCGTATTCGCGCTTTCCTTCGTGGATCGGCCAGCGACGCAGACCTGGCGTATCGTCGCCCGGATAGAGGTCATCGGACTGCAGAGCGACTGCTTCGAAAAAACGCAACGCAGCGGTCGCATCGACAGGCTCATAGTAGGGCCATAGCTGACGGCCGAAAAACGCAACGATCGCGACGAGTACAACTCCAACAATGACATCGCGGCGCTTGAGCACCGCGATTACGCTGTCCGGCGTCAGTTTTCCCGATATCGCGCGGTCTGCACCTGATCCATGACCCAAGTTGCTCATACCCACTGTTTATCTTGGCTAACCCGTCACCGCAATCCAACACAGCATACGCGATTATCGTGGAGATGCTCAGATAACGTTGTATCTTCGCCAAATGCCAGCGCCCGGACTCATCATTGCCGCACCTAAGAGTGGAAGCGGCAAAACGGTTATCACGTTGGCGCTCTTGCGCGCGTTCAACCGCAGCGGGCTTACGGTTGTCTCCGCGAAGGCGGGACCGGACTATATTGATCCCGCGTTTCATACCGTGGCAAGCGGCGCGCAGTGCGTCAACATCGATTGCTGGGCGATGCGGACCGAAACGACAGGCTCCCTGATAGATGAACTTGAGCTTGAAGCGGACCTAATTCTCTGCGAGGGGGTGATGGGTCTGTTCGACGGTGCCAGCGACGGGACAGGGTCAACAGCAGATCTCGCCGCCCTTACTGGATGGCCCATTGTCCTCATTGCCGACGTCCGTGGCCAGGCGGCGAGCGCCGCGGCACTGCTAAGTGGTTTCCGCCTCCATCGAGACGACATAACTATCCCCGGCGTAGTCTTTAATCAGGTGGGTGGCGCTGGACACGTTCAGGCGCTGAAAGAGGCAACGAAAGCCGCATTACCCGACCTTGCCATTCTTGGCATGCTGAAACACGATCCACGCCTCGTGCTCCCCGAGCGCCACCTGGGGCTCGTGCAGGCGGGCGAGCAGGTTGATCTCGATAGGTTCATTGAAGACGCGGCAGACGCGGTTTGCGAGCAGGTTGATCTCGACACATTTCGGGCGATCGCCCGCGCTTCACAGTTCGCGGCAAACACCGGATCGCAACAATCGCTTCCGCCGCTAGGCCAGCGGATTGCGATCGCCAAGGATGACGCGTTCGCATTTTGCTATGCCACGGTCCTCCATGGTTGGAAGAGGGCTGGTGCTGAACTCACTTTTTTCTCGCCGTTGGCCGACGAGGCACCTGACGAAGGTGCCGATGCGGTGTATCTGCCGGGCGGCTATCCTGAACTGCACGCCGCTCAGCTTGCGGCAAACCAGCGGTTCTTAGGGCAGCTGCGTGCGGCCGCCACGCGTGGCGCGACAATCTATGGCGAATGCGGCGGATATATGGTCTTGGGTGAGGCCCTCGTAGACGGTGATGCGCACGCACATGAGATGGCGGGGCTATTGCCGCTTACGTCTTCGTTTGCCGAGCGACGCCTGCATCTCGGCTACCGCCGTGTAACAACACTTGCCCGCTCTCCGCTGGGTGACCGAGGTGCGATGTATCGCGGGCACGAATTTCACTATACCGGCATCACATCCGAGGGGGCCGGCGACAATCTTCTCGAGGTCGCCAATGCGCGAGGCGAGGATCGGGAAACGGTTGGTCTGATGAATGGCCGTATTGCCGGCTCCTTTATTCATCTGATAGACCGTGAGTCATGACTGATCGACCGTTTTGGCGGCGCAAGACCTTAGCGCAGATGACGGACGCGGAATGGGACTCGCTGTGCGACGGTTGCGGCCAATGTTGTCTGCACAAACTGGAAGACGAAGGCAGCGGCGAAATTACACCCACCGATGTCGCATGCCGATATCTCGATCTTGGATCCTGCCGCTGCACCGACTATGAAAACCGCCAGTCCAACGTCCCAGACTGTGTGCGACTAACACCCGAACTGGTGCCGCAACTGAGGTGGCTTCCAGCGACTTGTGGTTACCGTCTCGTCGCAGAGGGGCGCGATCTATTCTGGTGGCATCCGCTGATATCGAACGACGCTGAAAGCGTGCACAGAGCGGGAATCTCGGTACGCGGTTCGGCGGTATCGGAAAATGACGTGACGGATATTGAGCGACGGACGATCGAGCGACTCAATGAAATACGCGGCAGCGTCCGCCATGCATCTTGGGACGAGAGCTAGCCGCTGCGTCACGGACTTCTACGCTTGCCGGACGGTTACCGCTCCCTGCTTCAGCGTGACGAGCGCCAGCCCGGCAAAAATGAATGCGACCGACGCCCAGATCCAGAAGCTGTGCGCTTCGGCGAAGAACATTATGCCCCATCCGATGCCGGTTAGCGCAATGACGTAGGACGTGATCGAAAACTGGACCGCGCCGACCATCCGCAGGATCTCGAAGAACAAAATATACGCGAGGACCGACGCGCCGATCTGCGCCAAAATCGCATAGTCGCCTGCCGTGAACGGCAGACCCAAGGGATGCATTTGGTCGAACGCAAAGGCAAACGGCGCCAACGCGGCCGTGCTAACAACGAGCATTCCCGCCGCTAGCATAATCGAGGAGCTGCCGGCCGGCCGCATCCGATCGGCTAGAACGTTGGTAACTGCATAGAGCGCCGGCGTCAGTAGTGCCATGGCGAACCATGGGGCCGCACCGGGCTTGGGCAGACTGGCTTGCGGCAGCACGATGAACAAAGTTCCGACCAGTGCCAAGAAGAGGCCCAAGGCACGAATCCGATCGAACCGTTCGAGCCGCCAAAGCAATGCGATGGCGTATGTCATGATTGGCGTCGTCGAAAGCGCCACAGCCACGACGCCAGCAGGAATGTGGCCGACAACGACGACGATATTGAGGTTGGGGAGGGCGACGCCTAGCACGCCGCAGATCGTATAATAGCGAACATGTTCAACGCTTAGCCGCGGCAGTATTCCACGCCAGGCGCAGATCGCCAGCATGATTGCACCGGCTCCCAGTGAGTTCCAAAGTGTGAATCCGAGCGGCTGAATACCGTCGAGTACCGCGAGTTTGGCGAGCGATGCGGACGCGCCCCAAAGTGTTCCCAACACACAAATCAGCGAGAGCGGTAACAACATCGACACACGCCGATCGGCGGCTTGCACATGTAGCGGCGTGCGTTTCTCAGTCATCGGCCATTGATAGCCTACACAGCGCATATGGGAAACGTGCTTTGGTCAACGCCAAGCAGCCTTTACGTTCGCTTGCGCTCGCACAGAGCAACAGTTATCACCGCTTTATGACGAGCCCCCGCAAGGTGCAGCTCGACGGCATGTCGGTACCGCTTATCGTACGGCGCAACCGCCAAGCGCGTCGCATTCTCACACGCATCGATACGAGGTCCGGGAGCGTTGTCCTCGTCCTGCCACCCGGCGCATCCGAGGCTCAGGGGCATGAGTTTCTTCACAAGCATGCGGAATGGCTGCGGCGACGCCTGTCGGAACTGCCGCCGCGCATTCCGTTTGCCGACCACGCGACTATCCCGTTTCGCGGCCAGCCTCACAGGATCTGCCACCTGCCGGCCGGTCCGCAGCGCGTGCAGCTTGCAGACGGCAGCATCGAAGCTGGCGGTCGTCCAGATACCCTGGCAAAGCGCCTCGGCGCATGGTTCCGCGCCGAGGCCCGGACGACGATCTTGCCGCTGGCAACGGAAAAAGCCACTGCCATCGACCGCATACCCAACGCAGTCAGCATTCGAGACCAGAAAAGCCGCTGGGGAAGCTGTTCGTCTTCCGGGCGGCTTTCGTTTAGCTGGCGGCTGATCATGGCGCCGCACCACATCCTTGACTATGTCGTGGCTCACGAAGCGGCGCACCTGGCCCAGATGAATCACTCGTCCAGTTTCTGGGCAATCGTCGCCCGACTAACGGATGACGCAGGGCAAGCGCGGGATTGGCTGAAATGCCATGGCGCGAGCCTTCACCGGTATGGATAGGCGCCCAATGAACAACTTGCCAGTACGCTTTACCGCCCGCACCTCGCATGAGATACACGTGGCGACGCTGCAGACCCAGCGTACGCCTTCCTGAAAACCAAAGGCCCAACCATGACACGGCTCGACCCCTGGATCGTACGAAGGCTCATTGTTTCCCTCCAACGGCGCCAGCCGTCGCCTTTGATCAACTGAACGGTCCCTTGCCGCAACCGACCGCGTTGATCGTCATTATTTTGCTCACAATTCTCGTGGGCATGGGCGCAATTTCTACCGATATTTACCTGCCCTCGCTGCCCTCGATCGCAGCCGAGTTTTCAACCGATACGGCGTCAGTGCAGTTGACGCTCAGTATCTTCCTGATCGCATTCGCGGTGAGCCAGCTCGTTTATGGGCCGATCTCCGACCAGTTCGGCCGGCGGCCGGCATTGCTTGGCGGAATGACGTTGTATTTCTTCGCGTGTATTGGCTGCGTGTTGGCCACTTCGATCGAAACGCTGATTGTCGCGCGCTTCCTGCAGGCTTTGGGCGCCTGTTCCGGTCCGGTCGTCGCCCGTGCAATCGTGCGTGACGTCTTCGGGCGCGACCGGTCCGCCAAGGTCCTGGCCTACGTGGGAACAGCAATGGCGTTGGCGCCCGTGTTGGGACCGATTGCCGGTGGATTTCTGCAAGTATGGTTCGGCTGGCAGGCAAGTTTCGTGGTCATGGCGGCGCTTGGCGGACTCTCGGTGGCGGGCGTCCTGTTCCTCCTTCGCGAGACCAACGTCAATAGGGTCGACGGTGCGGCCAAACCATCGCGTGTTCTGCGAAACTACGGTGGACTCGCACGTGATCGCAGCTATCTCGGCTACGTCCTATGCTCTGCATTCGCGTTCTGCGGGCTCTTTTCCTTCATATCCGCCTCGTCATTCGTGTTCATTGGGCTGATCGGGTTGGCCCCGAATATTTATGGTCTTTGTTTTGCCGCGGTTGCCTGTGGCTACATGGCAGGCACGTTTCTCGCGGGCCGCCTGACCACACGCCTGGGAATCGATCCGCTCGTGCGTATTGGAACGGCAGTCATCATAGCGGCCGGCACATTGATGATCGCGCTCGTGTTGGCTCTGTCTCGAAAGTGGTGGAAATTTGAGGATGGCGTAATCTCCGGGTGACAAGACAACCACCCAACCGGCGGCTAGCACCGCCAAGGAGATCACGCCATGAAGAACACTACCGAGACTTCCGCGCTTTCGCTACTGGCCAATGACGCCGGCTATGATCCGCTCGAGGACCGGCTGCGGGAGAACATCAGATCCACGATCGAGGCCGTTTTTGAGGAGGAACTTGCGCAGTTTCTCGGGCGCTGCCGATACGGTCGAGAGGACGCGCTTCGGCAAGGGTATCGGAACGGGCACCGGGAGCGGCAACTGACGGGGACATTCGGGACCGAGAGGGTGAGCGTGCCGCGTGCACGGATCGTTGAGGAAGACGGTCGGGCGTCGGAATGGCGTTCGCGGGCGCTGCCGCGCTACCAGCGGCTGACCAGAAAGGCCGAGGCGCTGATCGCTTCGGTGTATCTGTCCGGAACCAACACGTGGCGGGTGAAACGCGCGCTGTTCGGGCTCTTCCGGGGTGCTGTGAGCAAGGACGTTGTGAGCCGGGCGTGGCGCAAGGTGAAGGTCGATTGGGACGCCTGGTGCAGCCGTGGCCTCGCGGATGAGGATATCGTTCGGCTGATCCTTGACGGCACTGTGATCAAGACCCGACTGGATCGCAAGGCCACCAACATCTCGGTTCTCGCGGCTATAGGGGTGGCCGGGATGGCCAGAAGGTCTTGCTTTCGATCGGGAATATGGGCGGAGAAAGCCAGGCGGCGTGGCGCCAGTTCCTCGACGACCTTGATGCGCGTGGACTGAAACGGCCCGGGTTTGTCATCGTCGATGGCGCGCCGGGACTGGAGGCGGCTCTGTCGGCGCTTTGGGGCGATGACCTTCCCGTTCAACGCTGCACCGTGCACAAGCACCGCAACCTTCTGGGTCATGCTCCCAAACACATGCATGACGAGCTGAGCGAAGATTACCGCGATATGATCTATGCCGACACTGCCTCCGAGGTGGAAACCCGCCGCAAGACGTTTGTCCGCAAGTGGCGGCTGAAATGCAGGGCCGTCGTTTGCCGGATATTTCTCCGTTCCAAGCATTCTCGTTCCCATGATCATCTATATGTTCGGGTTCGGCCTGTTGCATCCACCAATGCCATGGCTGGCGCCATCGGCCCACATGCCTCGCGGGCCGGTGCAGCATCGGCGCTGCTGGGGTTTGTCCAGCTAGGGTTGGCCGCGTTCGTTGGGGTCGCCGTCGGACATACCCTGGGCGATAAGGCGACGCCGATGATCCTCGCAATCTTCCTGTCCGGCGTCGCCGCTTTCACCGCCTATTCGTTGCTCGTTCGGCCAGCAATGCAGCGCCTGACGGTCGAAGGAACGGCGACATCCGAGATACAAGACGGGCATTAACGGGCCGCCTTGGTGAACGAGCGAACGCCAGGCAAACCGGAAGGCGGTACATTTGTAAGTGCGTCCCGCATAAAGCGGCGCCAGGCGGGTGCGGCCAGTGAGCCCCCAGTCATACCGTCCATGGACCGGGCATCATCGTTGCCAAACCACACGCCCGCTATCAGGTCGGGAGTGTAACCAACGAACCATGCATCTCGGTACCCCTGGCTCGTGCCGGTCTTTCCCGCTGCGATCCTGTCTAACCGGGCTGCTCTACCGGTCCCCCAAGACACCACCGCCGCAAGCATATCGTTCAGGGCCTCGACATGTCCGGCGGCAATGACACGGCCGGCACCATCACTGCGACGTTTGTAGAGCAGCGCTCCATCACGATCGCGTATTTCGTTGATGCCGTGAGGCCAGACCCGGTAGCCGCCGTTAGCGACGATCGCATATGCGCCGGTGAGCTCGAGCAGACTCACCTCATGCACGCCTAGTGCAAGCGATGGTTCGGGCGTAAGTTCGGATGTGATGCCAAGACGTCTCGCCGCACCCACGACATTATTGCGGCCGACGCGTTCGCTCAGCGCGACGGCCACCGCATTGATTGACCTTGCCACCCCTTCACGTAGCGATACTGCGCCCCGAAATTCGTTTCCGGCATTGCGCGGCGTCCAACCTTCAACGGTGACCGGCTCGTCTGAAATCTTCGAATCCGGCTGAAATCCAGCCTCGAGTGCAGCCAGATACACGAACAACTTGAACGCAGAGCCGGGTTGCCGTTCGGCCTGGCCAGCTCGATTAAACTGACTGATACGGTAGTCACTCCCCCCAACCATGGCGGCGACCGCGCCGTTTGGGGCAAGCGCGACAAGTGCCCCTTGCTCGACATGCTTGGCGCTGGCATCTCGCAGTGCCTGACCGATGGCATCCCTGGCGATCACTTGCAGGCGAGGATGAAGCGTCGTCAGCACCACGAGATCACGATCGGGCGCACCAACGAAACTCTGCACCTGCTCGATCACCCAATCCGTGAAATAACCAGAGCCTAGTTTGGCCGAATGCCGGGCGACATGACCGGCGGCTCGCGTCGTCCCCACCAGCTTCGCCTTGCCCACCTGCGATGCCTCGGACGCTTCGTCCTTTGCCAACCATCCTGCACCAACCATCGCCGTCAAGACCCGGCGCGCTTGGCGATTCGCGCGCATTGGATTCGCCAACGGGTTGTCGCGCGATGGCGCCTTCAGCAATCCGGCGATGAGCGCTGACTCATAAAGCGAAAGGTCGCGAGCAGACTTGCCAAAATAGCGAACCGCCGCCGCGTCCACGCCATAGCTGCCGGCACCGAGATAAACTCGATTGAGATAGATCGCCAGGATCTGATCCTTGGAGAAACGCCGTTCGAGCCATAGGGCGAGGAGCACTTCTTGAACTTTGCGCCGAACCGTGCGGTCGTGCGTGAGAAAGAGGTTTTTGGCCAGTTGCTGCGTAATAGTACTTCCGCCCTGGCGGATTGCTCCGGCACGCAGGTTGACGAAGGCGGCACGCGCGAGCCCTCTGGGGTCAATCCCGCGATGGTCGTAAAACCGCCTGTCCTCGGTCGCCAATACGGCCCAGAGCAACGTCGGCGGTACCTCGTCCAGGCCGAGGACAGCGCCATAGAAGTCGCCACGGCGCCCAATTTCGCTGCCATCGGCGGCAAGAACCGTGATTGTCGGCCTGCGCATGGCGGCCGCATGTAGGCGCTCGAGGTCGGGCAGGTCGTAGGCGAACCATCCAACAGCAAGTAGCATTGCAACGCCGGCCCACACGGCAGCGACAAGTGTGCGGTATATTATCCTTGTGATCACCGGCTGCCGGCGCGGAGATTGGGCCCGTCGGCGGCGGCGCGGTGAACTCCTGCGTTTTAGTAACGCGCGACGCACCATACCTAAATATAGCGGTATCCGTTTCTAACTCACTATAATTTGTGGTTACGCTGGTCGGCAGATCGCCGGGATTTGCCTGCCCTGGGATGCCGTCGTCGAGGAGTTCGGTCAACCAATCCACACGCAAATGGCCATCACGCCCGGATGAATGCGTAATGCGCTTGCGGCGGATTTTACTTAGTCCTGGACATATAGGCAGATCTTATCGGCTGCACTGATATTCATGCTCGTTGGAAGCGGCCCTGTGGAAAAATCAGATGTGAAAGCGATAAGAGAGTGTTACCGGCAGGTATTACGATCGAGGCTGGGATGGACGCCAAAAATTCTCAGATCACGTCAACATATGTCTGGAGAAACAGTTGTAATTCAGCGGGTTATGCCGTTCGATTGAGTCGAGTTTACGGCTACTTCTCACCTCTATCGAACGATCTCACCGCGCTTCAATCCCCACAGTGTTTCTCGCTTCAACCAGCCGTCGTATCCGCCGACCGACAAACTGCACCAGGCGGTGTTGCACTCATTGATCTCGGCAACGACGCCATCTTCTAGTTTGACGACAGCACGCGACTCTGCGGTCGGGCTTTGGCGCAGTGTGCTCAACTCGCCAACTGTGATCACGTGCCGTATTCCCGAAAGCATGGCGCGGTGTACCCAGCCTTCCGCACCCTCCCAGTCGCGGATTTTGCGCCAAGTGTCATAGTCAGCGATCACCTCGACTGGCATGAACTTGCGCACGAAAACCCATTTGACCGGATAGCGGACACCGGGTCCTGTGCGCACATTGACCTCATCGGCTCGCAGCGACACATAGCGGGGTACCTCGCCCACATCCTGCGCGGCGGAAGTCCGGCCGAACGGTCCTAACTGGACCGCCGCAACAAACAGTACAAATATCAATGATATGGGACGGGACCTTGTGATCATGGACGGATTATCGCCAGTAGGCTCATGTGATGGAGATGATACTTAGTCGGCTACCCATGCTTCGGTCAAACTGCCAGCGCCATCGTCTCTGCAGTTATCGTCGGCTTCTCACCGCAGAGTGCGCAATTTGCGTCGGGTTTTACCGATACTTTGCGGAAAGTAGTGTTAAGCGCATCATAGATCAGAAGCTTGCCGGACAGGCTGTCCCCCAGCCCCAACAAATGCTTGAGCGCCTCCGTCGATTGAATTGACCCCATCACGCCCGCGAGCGAGCCAAGAATACCGACTTGCTCGCAGCGTGGCACCAAATCTGGCGGCGGCGGCATGGGAAACAAGCAGCGATAACAGGGATTGGCCCCACCCTTATAGGCAAAAAATGTGGACACCTGGCCCTCGAACCGCAGCACCGCTGCAGATACGAGCGGGCGACCGGCAAAGTAGCAGGCGTCATTCACCAAATAGCGGGTCGGAAAGTTGTCGCTACCATCGGCAACAAGATCGTAGTCGCAAACGATATCCGCAATATTGTCCGGGGTAAGCCGCGTGCGATGCGTGATGACGTTGACTTCCGGGTTGATGTCAAACACCGCGTCGGCGGCACTCGCGACTTTGGATTGACCAACGTCGTCTGTCTTATGCACAACTTGGCGCTGCAGATTGGTGATGTCGACGACATCGTGATCGACAATCCCAAGCGTGCCGACGCCGGCGGCCGCTAGATACATAAGCAGGGGCGATCCCAGGCCGCCTGCGCCTACGACCAGAACCTTCGACTGCAGCAACCGGAGCTGGCCCTCTTCGCCCACCTCGTCAAGAATGATGTGACGCGCATAACGCGCGAGTTGTTCGTCGGTGATGTCCATGTTCCGCATTCAGTCCACACTTGGCGCCGTCGATAGCCGCGCGCCGCGACGGCACATGTCCCGCCCAGCTCAGCGCATGAATTCGAACTGTGGAGCCTCAGGCGGCTCAACATTGGCAGAGCGCGCACGGCGGCAAATCTCATCGATGCTGATACTCTCAAGCCTCCGGATTGCGGTATCGTTGAGTTCCTGCCACAGGGGACGGAGTACCGCCTGACCAAGATCCGAGCGCGCGGCTTCATCAAGCGGGTCGGTCGTGCCTTCCATCGTTGCGACCACACGGGTGATTTCGCCGAGCGAGATGCGGCGACGCGACCGCGACAAGCGGTAGCCGCCGTGAGGGCCTCTTATCCCGGTCAAAATGTCTGCATGAACGAGCTGCTGGAGAACGGGTTCGAGATAGCGCTTGGATATGTCCTGACGCTGCGCAATATCACGGCTTTGCACAGGTAGATCGGATGCATTGTAGGCGATATCAACCACCGCTTCGATCGCCAACATCAGCCGTTTTGTCAGGCGCAGCACAGTTGCCTCACCCTGCGTCTTGCCCGGTCGACCCGAACCCGCCCCTCCGTTCGCTTGCCGGCAGCTCGGCGACTTCAGACCATGTCAATCGAGCGACCGGCGCGATGACAAGTTGAGCAACGCGCGCGCCTCGGCGCACCACGAACGGCCGGTCTCCGAAATTTACGAGAATCACACCGACCTCTTGACGATAGTCCGCATCGATCGTCCCCGGACTGTTGAGAACCGTGACCCCGTCATTGAGCGCTAAACCGGACCGCGGTCTGATCTGGGCCTCGTAGCCGACCGGAAGCGCGATCGCAAGGCCGGTTGGCACCAAAGCGCGGTCTCCGGGTTCAATCGAGATATCTTTAGCGACGGCCGCGACTAAATCAATGCCGGCACTGTCCGCCGTTGCGTAAGCCGGGAGAGGCAGATCGGCGCCGTTGTCCAACCGTATTACCGCTACCTCTACAGCGCTCATGACGCGCTTGAAAAATGCTCCGCGACCCGTGTTGCAAGTCGCATCGCTACATCATCTTTGGTCATTCTCGGCCAGTCCTCTACGCGCTCCCCATCGATCCAGTGGACCATATTGTAATCGCCGTCAAACGTGCCCGCTTCAGCCGATACATCGTTTGCAATGATCCAGTCACAGCCCTTCTTCGAACGTTTTTCTCTTGCCCGCGCAACCAGATCTTCGGTCTCGGCAGCGAAGCCAATGAGGAGTTCGGGCTTCATGTTGCCAGCCTGCGCCAGCGTTTGCAGTATGTCCGGATTTTCCGTCAGAGCGAGTGTTGCCGAGGAACCGTTCTTTTTGAGCTTGTCGGCTGCCAAATCTGCGACGCGCCAGTCTGCAACTGCCGCGGCGCAAACCGCAACGTCGACCGGCAGCGAACCTTTGCAAGCCTCCAGCATTTCTCCTGCGGTTTCCACATGGATCACATTCACGGCGGCCGGATCTACCAACGTGGTCGGGCCACTCACCAGCGTTGTCTGCGCGCCGAGGCGGGATAGCGCAACGGCGATCGCATGACCTTGTTTGCCCGACGATCGATTGGCGATGAATCGAACGGGATCGATTGGCTCCCGCGTTGGCCCGCTGGTGACCAGTGCGCTTCGGCCGGCCAAGGGACCGCGTGCAATGCCACCCTCTCCATCGAAATGGCGTTCGATCGCCGCGATGATCTCCGGCACCTCCGCCATGCGGCCGGGCCCGTGTTCACCACACGCCATATCGCCGATCTCCGGACCAATGCGCTGGACGCCTCGCGCTTCAAGCGTCGTCATGTTGGCCTGCGTCGCTGGGTGCTCCCACATCCGAACATTCATTGCAGGCGCCACGAGCACGGGCTTGTCGGTCGCGAGCAGTACGGTCGCGGCCAAATCATCGGCTATGCCAGCGGCCATGCGAGCGAGTATGTCGGCGCTCGCCGGCGCCACGACCAATAGATCGGCGTCGCGCGAAAGCTGGATATGACCCATTTGTGACTCTTCTGTGAGCGAAAAGAGATCTCGATAAACCGTGTCCTCGCTAAGCGCTGCCAACGACAACGGTGTCACAAACTGAGCGCCGCCGGCTGTGAGCACACAGCGGACGCGCACGCCGCGCTCGCCCAAGCGGCGTATCAGATCGAGGCACTTGTACGCTGCGATGCCTCCAGAGATGATCAGCAGAATGCGTTTGTCCCCGGTCACGCTGAAACCCCTCAGACCACGGTGTAATTCACAGCCCTGCAACTGCATATAAAGTACGCTGACGCCAACCTAGCGGCAAGCGGCAAGCATATTCGCTTTCTTGCAGGTCTACCGACGATCGTCAGGCTGCAACGCTTCTACGCCATTGCACTGGCCGAACTATTGGCCCGCGAAGACGACAATAATACCGACGAGAAACATCATCAGTGCCAGAAAAAACATCCAGCCAGGACCCCGTCGGGCGCCTTTATCTCTCAAGGCCCGGAGCGACTCTGGGTGAAGCCGCAGACCACCGTCGCTCAGCATGTCGATAACCGCTTCGGTCTTGCCCATGACCGACGGCAACCGCTCGATACCGGACACCGTTTCATCAACGACTTCACGAACCCGGGCCTCAGGTCCTCGAGCATCGAGCATCCACGACTCGATCATCGGCTGCGCCAGAACCCACATATTCGATGAAGGATCGAACCTGCGGCCAACGCCTTCCGCGACCAGCATGGTTTTCTGAAGCAAGAGCAGCTGTGGTTGCGTTTGCATCTCGAATGTTTCGGTAACGCGAAATAGCTGGCCCAATAATCTGGCGACCGAGATTTCGTGCATATCCTTGCCGAAGATGGGTTCGCCAATCGAGCGGCACGCCAGCATGAAGGCGTCCAGAGACTTGCTGGGGGGCACATAGCCGGCCGCAAAATGCACCTCCGCAACACGGCGGTAATCACGTTCGAGAAACCCCAACAGCATGTCAGCGAGGTAGTGCCGCGTGCGTCTGTCGAGACGGCCCATGATTCCAAAGTCCACCGGAACCAGCGCCCCGTCGGGTGCTATGAACATGTTGCCGGGATGCATGTCCGCATGGAAAAAACCATCACGAAACACTTGATTGAAGAAAACCCGCGCAGACCGGGCAAGGATACTCTCTAGATCGTGCCCCGCCGCTTTCAACGCCTCGACCTCGTCGATTGAAAGACCATCGACACGATCCGTCGTAAGGACACGGCGCGCGGTTCGCAGCCAGTCGACCTGCGGCACACGAAACTCCGTATCCTCCAGGAAGTTCTCGCGGAGCTCGGAGGCTGCGGCGCCTTCAAAGCTCAAGTCCATTTCTAGCGATACCGTATGCTCGAACATCTGGACTACTTCCACCGGCTTTAGTCGCCTAAGGCTTGGACGCAAGCGCTCGGCGATTCGCGCAAGCCAATAAAGCAAATCTATCTCGCGTTGAAACCGCTCCTCGATCCCCGGCCGCAGTATCTTGACAGCGACTTTCTGTCCCTCGGTCGTCACTGCAAAATGCACTTGCGCGATCGACGCGGCGGCGACCGGCTGCTCGTCGAACTGTTGGAACAGATCCTCGACCGGCGTGCCAAACTCCTCCTCGACGATGGCTCTGGCTTCCACGCCAGGAAATGGCGGCAATCGATCCTGTAACGCGCTTAAGTCCTCGGCCATTTCATCGCCGACCAGATCGGCGCGCACCGACATGGCTTGTCCCAGTTTTATGAACGTTGGCCCGAGTTCTTGGAATGCCGCCGCCAGTCGCTCGCCCGGCCGGACACCGACATTCGTGCGCGAGACGCTGTGGATCAGACCCAAACGAGTGTTGTCGCGTGCAGAAAGTGACAAGATCGGCGCCAGCGCATCATGTCGCGCAAGCGTACGACCGATTCGTACCAGCCGTGCTAAGTTGACGAAGGTGGCGAGCATCGGCCTACCGGCAACGCCGCGCCGGAGAAAATTTGTAATCCCAGGCAGAATAAGAGGGGCACGACTGGAACATACTCCCTCCTGCCACTCACACCCGCCAGGCCGAGTGGATGGCCACGATGCCGCCGGTCAAGCTCCTGTGTTTGACAATGTCGAACCCGGCTGCGCTCATGCGCTCCGACAGGGACGCCTGATCGGGAAATCGGCGAATACTTTCAACCAGGTATCGATAGGCATCGCCGTCACCGGTAACCACGGCACCTAGCGCCGGCAGGACGGCAAAGGAATAGCGTTCATACAAAGGCTCGAGCCACGGCGCCGCTGCCGGTGCAAATTCGAGGCACAAGAAGCGCCCGCCAGGTTCGAGGACACGCACCGCCTCGGCGAGTGCGCGGTCGATCCTGGTGACGTTGCGAAGGCCGAAGGCAATGGCATATGCGTCGACCGACGCGTCGGCGAACGGCAGCGCCTCTGCATCGGCCACAACCCATCGAATGCCGGAGAGTATGCCCTTGTCGATGGCCCGGTCTCGTCCAGCCTCGACCATCTGCCAGTTTTGATCGCAAGCTATGACATGGCCGCCGCCGCGGGCAAGAAATCGCGACGCGATATCGCCCGTACCGCTCGCGACATCGAGCAGACGCATGTCGCCGTGCGGCGCAAGTTCATCCACGAGTGCGCGTTTCCAGATCCGATGAACGCCGAGCGACATCAGGTCGTTCATAAGGTCGTAGCGCGTCGAGACAGAGGCAAACACGCGTTGCACCATCGCCGCCTTGTCCGCCGCCGCAACACTGCGAAAGCCGAATTGACTAGAGGGGTTGTCGATCATGTCGTCTGGTCGCTGCACGGCGGGGACGATAGCCTACGCCGCGTACGTTTGCTAGAAAGTCAAGTGATGCCAGAGCTGCCGGAAGTCGAAACGGTCTGCCGCGGGTTAAAGCCGGATCTGGAAGGCCGCGTGCTGACGAGTGTAACTCCACGCCGCCTAGATCTTCGTTTCCCGCTGCCGGCAGACTTCGCGGATCGACTCGTCGGACGCAGTGTAATTGGCATACAGCGACGGGCCAAGTTCATCCTCGTCCGCCTTGATGATGCGTCGTCACTCGTTATTCACCTCGGGATGTCCGGGCGGCTGGTCGTTCATAATACCGCGCCGCCGCCTGCGGGTCCGCACGACCATGTTGACTTCGCGACCGATGCAGGAGCGACGGTGCGCTTCAACGATGTGCGACGGTTCGGGTTCATGGATTTGATCAAAGACGATGATCTTTCCCGGCATCCGATGTTTGCCAAACTGGGACCTGAACCGTTGAGTTGCGACTTTAGCGCTGAAATACTCGGCGCCTCGCTTGCAGGACGCCGCACGCCGATCAAATCGGCACTTCTGGACCAACATGTTGTCGCCGGGCTAGGAAACATTTATGCCTGCGAGGCCTTATTTCGGGCCAATATCTCGCCCAAACGCAACGCCAAGACGGTACCGGGGAAACGCGCGGAACGACTTGTCGATGCGATTCGCGCAGTTCTTAGCGAAGCGATCGCAGCCGGCGGTTCAAGTCTGCGGGACTACGTACAGGCTTCGGGGGAGTTAGGATACTTTCAGCATGAGTTCAGCGCCTACGGCCAGGAGGGCAAACTCTGCGTGAAACCCGGCTGTGACGGATCAATACGGCGCATCTCACAAGGTGGCCGCTCCACCTTTTATTGTCCGAAGCATCAACGATGATGCAGCGCAAATGGATCATTCGACAGGCTTCCATCTGGGCCGCCACGCTAGCGCTCCTGCCGTTTCTGTTATCAGCTGACGGACACGTGCATCGTCTGCAAGCACAGTCATTCCTCGCCGGTATCGAGGATGTACCAGTGATGCAGGGCCTGAGTGTCGTCGACGGCGCCGGAATAGTATTCGACTCGCCGTCCGGTCGAATTGCCGAAGCTTACGCGACCGGAAATCTTACGCCGAAGGCGGTTCTCGAATTTTATCGAGCAACCTTGCAGCAGCTCGGATGGCAAGAGGTCGCCGACGCAACGTTCGAACGAGAGGGCGAAACCTTGCAACTAGGATTCGAGAACGCGGATGGCGAACTCACGGTTCGGTTCCGGCTGTCGCCGGTCGGGACAAACGCCGATTTGGCAGGAACTACCCAGGTAATCTGTGCGGAACGCAGGGGCCAGACTTGACTGTGCACGCCAGCGTCGATATAACCCGCCGCTGCCAAATTCCGAATCGCATAATAGAGTACCCAGTTGATGGCAAACCACAAATCGGCCAAAAAGCGAATTCGCACCAACAGCCGCCGCGCTGTGGTAAATCGAACTCGCGTGAACCGGATTCGCACATATGTGAAGAAGGTGGAGACGGCCATTGCCGGCGGGGATAAATCTGCTGCGGAAGCCGCTTTCCGTGAAGCGATGCCGGAATTGCACCGCGGCGTGAGCAAGGGTGTGCTCTATCGCAACAACGCGGATCGCAAGCTCTCCCAACTCGCGGCGCGCATAAAAGCGCTGTAGCTCCTCGACCCGTTCGGTCGTCGACGCGGGGCGGACGCCGCACCGCAAACGACGGATTTCTCCGGCAAATTGGCAGACGAGTTTTGTTTTGAACCCGCCGTTCGGACATTCACCCAAACTTTTTTGATGTTCCCTTTTCAGTCTCGTTGCATGAGCTCGTGCGCGTCGTTACAGTATGGACCATGCGGTCGTCTGGGAGGCGTGAGGCAAATCCGCGGCACAGACTCATTAAAGTAATTCGTACAAATTTTTGGCAGGAGTTCAAAGCGGGGGTAAATACAAAAAGTTACGTTCCTGTCTTAACATTTGCCATTTTAAAGAATTGGTTGAGCGCCGGCAAGTAAACACTTGTCCGTGAACGGGGAAGGTTTCGTTTTTTGATCTCCAAACCCAAGATTCTCAACGAATTGCAGGCGAACTCTATCCATGTATAGGCTTCGCCGAGAGACAAATCAGGTCGCGATGGCATTCGGGAAGTCTCCGACATGCACCCCACTCATTCCGCCGACCGCACTGAACTCAGCAACGACGCAAATCCGGTCCGGCGTACTTCTACGGGCCGGCGCTCGAGTTCAATTCTCGGTGAGCGATGAGCGATAGGCTGACAGCACAATGGGCGCGGGTCCGCGCAAGATTGCGCGCCGAAATTGGCGAGGCGACCTTTCGGAGTTTGCTTAAGCCCTTAACGCTTGAAGACATGAAGCATGGCGACATTTTCCTTTCTGCACCAACAAAGTTCATGCGCGATTGGGTCGAAGACCAATTTGGTGCGCGTTTGCTCGCGTTGTGGTCGAAGGAGAATCCGAACGTAACGGGCGTAGACATTGCGATCGCCGGCCCATCTGAATCAAAGGCAGTTGCCGCGACAGCGGGACGCGCCGGCGAGCGCACCCCGCACACTGGACTAGAAGTGGGACGAAACGGCAGCGGCGACGGAATCAGCGCACCCCTGGACCTGCGCTTCACATTCCGCAACTTCATCGTCGGCAAGCCGAACGAGCTGGCATTTGCTGCCGCCCGTCGAGTGGCCGATTCTGTGAGCGCGCCGTCCAATCCGCTGTTCCTCTACGGAGGCGTCGGCCTAGGCAAGACCCATCTGATGCACGCTATTGCCTGGCACATTCGTTCAAAGTCACCTGAGCGCAGCATCATCTATATGTCGGCCGAGAAGTTCATGTATCAGTTCATTCGGGCGCTCCGATACAAGGACACGATGGCCTTCAAGGAGCAGTTTCGCTCGGTCGATATCCTGATGATCGACGACGTTCAATTCATCAGCGGGAAGGATAATACGCAGGAGGAATTCTTCCACACATTCAACGCGCTCGTGGATCAAAACCGTCAGGTTGTTATTTCAGCGGACAAGTCTCCGACGGATCTGGAGGGCATCGAGGAGCGAATGAAGTCGAGGCTTGGCTGGGGTTTTGGTTGCCGACATTCATCCGACCACCTACGAGTTGCGCCTTGGCATTCTGCAGTCCAAGGCAGAACAGCAATCCGCTGAGATACCGCCAAAGGTCATGGAGTATCTCGCGCATAAGATCACATCCAACGTGCGCGAACCTCGAAGGAGCGCTTAACCGCATTGTCGCTTATGCGAACCTCGTCGGCCGCGCCGTCACGCTCGAGAGCACGCAAGAGGTCTTGCAAGACCTGTTACGCGCAAACGACCGACGCGTCACAATCGAGGAAATACAGAAGCGAGTCGCAGAACACTACAACGTGCGTCTTGCCGAAATGCATTCCGCACGGCGCGCCCGAGCCGTCGCGCGGCCACGGCAAGTGGCCATGTATCTGGCCAAACAGCTGACTTCGAGGTCTTTACCGGAAATCGGCCGGAAATTTGGCGGCCGTGACCACACTACCGTTATGCACGCCGTGCGCAAGATCGACGAACTCCGGGCTGCCGACAACGAATTCGCCGAGGACGTCGAGCTGCTCCGGCGTATGCTCGAGGGATAGCGAGCGCCAATTGCAGAGAAGGGGCCCGCCACAATGCCGGCGCCGACTCTAAAACTCGCCATAGCATGGTGCACGGCCTACCGAATGGCGCTTCAGCGCCGATACTCCAGGGCGATCGGCCGTTATGAAGACCCCTACGCTGTACCATTCGATGACCTGAACCTCAGTCCAAGCCGCGCCCACCTGGCAGAGATAGAGGACGTTCAACCAGCCCTCGCCTGGCATAACGCAGAAATCGCCGATCCGCTGGACTGGCAGCACGCCGCACGAACGAAGCTTGCGGGGCTTCTAGGCTTTCGCCGCGACCGGCAAGCCTCACTGATGAGCCATCGTGCGGATTTCTCGCTCCCCAAAGGTGCATTGCGCCGACGCATCTACCTGCAGACCGCACTGAAAAAGGATCTCCCGGTAAATCTAGTTTGGCAGCCAGGTGCTGCCAGCTATCCGATCATGATATGCTTGCAGGGTACGCTGGCAGGCGCAAACCGGTCCTGGGGCGAAGCGTTGATGCCGGCCGACCCAATAAAGATCGAGGGAGGCGCCGACTACGCCCTGCAGGCTGCAGAACGCGGCTATCTTGCGGTATGCGTTGAACAATCCTGTTACGGCGAGCGTTGGGAACGAGAAGATCCGCCGAATCCCAGTGATCCAACCTTTGCAGCGGCCATCCGCGTGCTGCAGTTGGGCCGCACGCTGCTCGGCGAACGCGTCACCGATGTTGTTCAGGTCGTCGACTGGCTGCTTACACCCAACTTGGACGATGACGTGTTGCCAGGAGCGATCGACCCTGCGCGCATCCACATAATGGGAAATTCTCTAGGCGGCGCCACAGCGATGTTCGCCGCTGCGCTCGACGACCGAATTTCCGGCGTTATCGCCGCGAGTTGCATTTCAAGCTTTGCGGACATGGTGGCCGGCAGACCTCCGGGTCCCGATTACGCCATTCCCGGTATTCTCAAATGGCTTGAATGCGCGGACGTAATTGCCCTGTCGGCGCCCCGTCCGTTCGTAACCGTGTCTGGGTTGTCAGACCATATTTTCCCGTTTCGCGAGGTCGAACCGGTAACCGCCCAGGCCCGCGAAGTATATGCGGCCCTGGACGCCGAGGATCGCCTCCTGGCGCTCGCAGCCGATGGCGGTCACAGGTTTTATCCAAAGATCGCGTGGCCCGCATTCGAGGCCCTCATCTTGGCCGCAGACCAACACTGATTTGGCGCCGAAAATCCGGGATAAAAGGTGCGGAATCAAACCAGTTATGTTATATTTCACGTCCGTTCGGGCGCCTTGATTCTCAAGGCGCTGGGAATTGTCGAGCGGACCGGTATTCCGGTGCTTTTTAGCCCTGATTGCAAACCGAATTTTACGCGACGATACCCATGAAACTGACTATTGAACGGGCAGCCCTGCTCCGGTCGTTAAACCACGTGCAAAGCGTGGTCGAACGACGCAACACAATTCCAATTCTCTCGAATGTTCACATCGACGCCATGGACGGCTTGTTGAGTTTGATGGCGACGGATATGGATATTGAAATCGTCGAAAAGGTCGCTGCGGACGTGCAGACCGACGGCTCGACGACGGCGTCGGCTCATGTGCTTTACGACATCGTTCGCAAGTTGCCGGAAGGCGCTCAGGTCGAGCTTGAAACCAACAGCGAGAACGCACAGCTCAGCCTGAAATCAGGGCGATCTCGGTTCACCCTATCGACGTTACCGACCGCTGAGTTCCCGGTGATGACCGACGGCGACATGGCGCATCGTTTCAGCCTTGCCGGCAGTGCCCTACGCAGCATTATTGACCGCACGCGTTTCGCCATTTCGATGGAAGAAACGCGATACTACTTGAACGGAATATTTCTACACGGCACCAAGTCTGACTCCCGGGACGTCATGCGCGCCGTCGCGACCGACGGCCACAGGTTGGCGCGCGTCGAAATGCCGATGCCGGAGGGCGCGCTGGGAATGCCTGACGTGATCGTGCCTCGCAAGACCGTCGGCGAGTTGCGACGGCTCATTGATGAGACGGACGAGGATATTTCGGTCGAGCTATCGGACACCAAAATCCGGTTTGCGTTTGACGCTGCCGTTCTCACTTCAAAACTGATCGACGGCACATTCCCCGAGTACGACCGTGTCATTCCGGCCGACAATAACAAACTGATGGAGGTGGACTGCAAGCCCTTCGCCGAAGCAGTCGACCGTGTCTCGACAATCTCAACGGAGAAATCTCGCGCCATAAAACTCAATCTCGACAAAGGGAATCTTACGCTCTCGGCTAGCAGCCCGGATAACGGCACCGCGACGGAAGAATTCGAGGTTAGCTACAATGAGGAGCCGATCGAGATCGGTTTTAACTCTCGCTATCTTCTCGACATCATGCAGCAGATCGATGGAGCGAAAGCACAGTTTGCTCTTGCCGATGCGGCGTCGCCGACTATCGTTCGGAACTTGGATGACAGCGACGCGCTCTACGTATTGATGCCCATGCGTGTTTAGGAGTTATGCTGGCGATCGCTGAACCGCTACCAGTCGACGCTCCGTCCTGCCTTGCTGTGACGCGTCTCAAATTGACGGCATTTCGAAGCTATGACGTCATGCAGCTTGAGTTAGACACGCGACCGGTCGTGCTGACAGGGCCGAATGGCGCCGGCAAGACGAACCTGCTCGAAGCCGTATCCTATCTTGCGCCAGGCAGAGGGCTTCGCGGCGCTCGACTGGCCGAGGCCGGTCGTCGCGGCGCAACCAGACCCTGGGTGGTCGCAGCGACCGTTTCCACAGCGTTTGGCCCGGTTGACGTTGGTACGAGCCATGACAGGGAAAGTGAGCGGCGCAGCGTCCAGATAAATGGAGCCCCAGTTCGCGGCCCAGCTGCGTTGGCGGAGTACATCAGCGCCATTTGGCTAACGCCGCAGATGGACCGGCTATTTCGCGAAGGTGCCTCGCCAAGACGACGATTTCTCGATCGGTTGATTTACGGCTTCCACGCCGCGCACGCGTCTCGCGTCGCCGCTTACGAGCAAGCGACACGCGAGCGCATCCGCCTGCTGCGCGATAGCCGTGGAGATAGAAGTTGGCTGGCTGCAATTGAAGGCGAAATGGCCGAGCATGGAGTTGCAATCGCCGCAGCGCGCGTCGAAGTAGCAGAGCGCCTTGGCCACGCCTGCAAGAAGGCCTCCGGACCGTTTTCCGGTGCCGACATCCACGTCGAGGGCGCGATTGAGGAATGGCTTGCGGAAGGCCCGGCCCTAGCTGCTGAAGACCGGTTCAAAGAGGCGCTTGCAAGTCACCGCGCGGCGGATACCGAGACCGGTGGCACCGCAGTCGGGCCGCACAAGAGCGACTTGATTGTGAAACACCGCACGAGGGGTCTGCCGGCGTCCCAATGCTCTACCGGCGAGCAAAAGGCGTTGCTGATTGCGGTATTGCTGGCTAATGCACGCCTACAGGCTTCCGAGCGCGGTGTTACGCCGCTGCTGTTGCTTGACGAGGCCGTGGCCCATCTGGACGCCGATCGGCGCAGTGTCTTGTTGAGCGAGATCCTGGAACTTGGCGCGCAGGCATGGTTTTCCGGAACGGAGGAGGGGTTGTTCGCCGAATTTGGTGCGTCTGCGCAATTTGTGAGTATCGCCGATGGCACGGCACAGCAGCACGAGCTGCCTCGCCGCCACGAAATGGGGCTGACAGGATGAAGCGATGACCTATACGGCCCCGGAAATAGACGACGCCTACAGCGCTGAGTCGATCAAGGTTTTGCGCGGGCTCGAGGCTGTCCGCAAGCGGCCTGGCATGTATATCGGCGACACGGATGATGGCTCCGGCTTGCATCACCTTGTATTTGAGGTGGTGGACAATGCAATTGACGAAGCGCTTGCGGGCCATTGCGACGAAACAAGTGTCACCCTAAATGGCGACGGTTCCGTCACGGTGATCGACAACGGCCGCGGTATCCCGGTGGATATCCATGCCGAGGAGGGGATTTCCGCCGCCGAGGTCATCATGACCCAACTACATTCCGGCGGAAAGTTCGACCAGAATTCCTACAAGGTCTCCGGCGGCCTGCATGGCGTCGGCGTATCGGTTGTCAACGCACTCTCCACCTGGCTTGAACTAAGCATCAAGCGTGACGGAACCCTGTATCAGATGCGCTTTGAGGACGGTGTGGCGACCGCACCGCTCAAGGCGAGCGGCGAGTGTGGAGAGGAAACTGGCACAGAGATCACATTCCTTCCGTCACCCAAGACATTTACGATGTTGGAGTTCGACTTCGATACGCTGGAACACCGGCTCCGAGAGCTGGCCTTTCTCAACTCTGGACTCCGCATCCTTCTCACCGATGCACGGCTCCCGGAACCCAGGCACGTGGAGTTCAAATATGATGGGGGATTAGAAGCCTTCGTTGGCTATCTCGACCGCGCCAAGTCGGTGCTTCACGAACCTCCGATCCTCATAAAGACCGAGCGCGAAGGCCTTGTCGTCGAAGTTGCGATGGAGTGGAACGACAGCTATCACGAGACCATGCTGTGCTTCACAAACAACATTTCGCAGCGTGATGGCGGAACGCATCTCGCCGGCTTTCGCGGCGCGCTCACGCGCCAAGTCAACACGTATGCGGCAAACACCGGCATTGCCCGCAAGGAGAAGATTGCGATCACCGGCGATGACGCTCGCGAGGGCCTTACCTGCGTCTTGTCCATCAAGGTTCCGGATCCAAAGTTTTCGAGTCAGACCAAGGACAAGTTGGTTTCGTCTGAGGTTCGGCCGGCTGTCGAATCTGTTATTAACGATCGACTCGGTCAATGGTTCGAGGAACATCCGGCCGAAGCGAAAAAAGTGGCGCAAAAAGTGTTTGAAGCGGCTGCCGCTCGCGAAGCAGCGCGCAAGGCCCGCGAACTCACCCGGCGCAAAGGTGCGCTGGATATCGCAAATCTTCCAGGCAAGCTGGCGGATTGTCAGGAGCGCAACCCTGAGAAATCCGAACTCTTTATCGTTGAGGGCGATTCCGCGGGCGGATCTGCCAAACAGGGACGCGACCGCAGAAATCAGGCGATTCTCCCATTGCGCGGCAAAATCCTCAATGTCGAGCGCGCGCGCTTCGACAAAATGCTGGCATCCGCAGAGATCGGCACGCTGATTGCCGCCCTTGGAACCGGGATCGGTCATGAGGATTTCGATGCAGACAAGGCGCGCTATCACCGCATAATCATCATGACGGATGCGGATGTGGATGGCAGCCACATCCGGACACTTCTTCTCACGTTCTTTTACCGCCAAATGCCGGAACTGATTGAGCGCGGCTATCTGTACATCGCGCAGCCACCTCTCTATCGAGCCAAGAAGGGCAGTACAGAAGTCTATTTAAAGGACGATCGGATGCTCGAAGATTTTCTTATGCGCGAAGGCCTTGGCGATCTTGTCTTGCAACTTGCCGATGGCACACAAATAGGCGGCGAAGATCTCTTGAAGATCTCCGACACGGCACGCACCGTGAAGAAGATGCTTGAGCCTCTTACACTCAAGGTTGGCAGCTGCGATGTGGTCGAGCAGGCCGCGGTCGCCGGCGCACTCAATCCGGCCGTGCTGACCAACCGCGAACAGGCCCAGCACGCAACCGAATATATCGCTTTGCGGCTGGATTCGCTGGCGCCGGACACCGAGCGGGGCTGGCAAGGGAGTGCCAGCGAAAATGGCGGATTGACCTTTACCCGGCAGCTGCGCGGTGTCCCGCAGCGATTTGATATCGACGGAGATCTGATCCGTAGCGCCGAAGCCCGTCGTCTCGACGTCATGACAAGCGAACTGCAGGCAACCTACGAAAAGCCGTCGACGCTCATTATCAAGGACCGACAGCACCGAATCACTGGACCCGTGGCCCTAGTGGATCAAGTCATGGAACAAGGTCGCAAGGGTGTATCTGTCCAACGTTACAAAGGTTTAGGAGAAATGAATCCAGAGCAGCTGTGGGAAACCACACTCGATCTGGATGCGCGCAGCCTGCTGCAGGTTCGAGTCAGCCATGCCGATGAAGCGGGCAAGCTGTTTTCAACGTTAATGGGCGATGTCGTTGATCCGCGTCGCGACTTCATTCAATCGAATGCGCTCAAGGTCGCAAACCTAGACGTTTAGCGCCGCCAAAAGACGTCGCCAACGATAACACGATCTCGCAGCCGAATTTGCTCTTCGGCCGATTGCATTGTGTTCTTTGACTTGGTGCGATAATGGTAGCAAATGCACGCGAAGGGAGATCGGTAATTAGGGACACGTACGCGCCTATTCGGAAGAGTGACTATTGCTATCAGGACCTGCTGGACTGCGCGCACGGCCTGCTGTTCGGACGGGGTAACGCGCAACTTCCGTTGCCGCCGCTGCTGATGTTTGACCGTATCACTAAGATAAATGAAGACGGCGGCGAACACGGTAAAGGTGAGATAGAAGCGGAGTTCGATATCAAGCCCGACCTCTGGTTCTTTAAATGCCATTTCGAAAACGACCCGGTCATGCCAGGTTGTCTCGGACTCGATGCAATGTGGCAGCTCGTTGGCTTTTTCCTGGGTTGGCTGGGCGGCCTGGGTAACGGCCGAGCGCTCAGCGTCGGAGAGGTCAAGTTCAACGAACAAGTGCTCGAATCCGCGAAGAAACTGACCTACTACATCACGATAAAGCGCGTCATCATGCGCAAGATGGTGTTGGGCATCGCCGACGGCATCCTGAATGTCGACGGCACGCCGGCTTTCGAGGCCAAGGACATTCGGGTCGGGCTATTCACCCAGCCTGAAAGCACCTGACGGAGCGCCCGATGCGACGCGTCGTGGTGACCGGCATGGGCATTGTTTCCAGCATTGGAAACAATAAGGAAGAAGTCTTAACCTCCCTGAGGGAGGGAAAGTCGGGCATCGAATTCTGCGAAGAATATTGTGAACTCGGATTGCGCAGCCATGTGCATGGCGCGATCAATCTCGACTTAAGCGACGCACTCGACCGCAAGCAGCTCCGTTTCATGGGCGATGGTGCGGCCTACAACTATATCGCCATGGAAGAGGCCATCGACGACGCCGGACTGGCTGCCGAGGACATTTCGAACGAGCGAACCGGCATCATTATGGGGTCCGGCGGACCCTCGACGCGGAATCTCCTTCTGGCGACCGACACACTGCGCGAGAAGGGTGCCAAACGCGTTGGCCCATTCATGGTGCCGCGAACAATGTCGAGCACCAACTCCGCTACGCTGGCGACACCATTCAAGATCAAAGGCGTCAACTATTCAATCAGCTCTGCCTGCTCGACCAGCGCGCATTGCATTGGCAATGCCGCCGAACTCATACAGTGGGAGAAGCAGGACATTGTCTTTGCCGGCGGCGGTGAAGAGCTGCATTGGACGATGACACTCCTTTTCGACGCCATGCCGGCGCTTTCATCCAAATTCAATGCGACACCGGAGGTCGCAAGCCGCGCCTTCGACAAGGACCGCGACGGCTTCGTAATTTCAGGCGGCGGCGGCGTCCTTGTGATGGAGGAACTGGAGCACGCCAAGGCACGTGGCGCGAAGATCTATGGCGAATTTGCGGGCTACGGCGCGACCTCGGACGGACACGACATGGTCCAGCCTTCCGGCGAAGGCGCGGTGCGATGCATGCGCCAGGCTCTATCCGGCCTCAACTCACCGGTCGGCTACATCAACACGCACGGCACCAGCACGCCAATTGGCGACGTCAAAGAATTGGAGGCCATACGCGAGGTCTTCGGTAGTTCAGTCCCGCCAATGAATTCTACTAAATCGCTGACCGGCCATTCGCTGGGCGCGACCGGCGTTCATGAGTCGGTCTATTCACTGTTGATGATGGAGCACAATTTCATCGCCGCATCCGCTCATATCGACGAACTCGACCCGGAAGCCGAGGACATGCCCATCGTGCGTGAGCGGCAAGACGACGTCGTGTTCGACTGCCTAATTTCAAACAGTTTCGGATTCGGCGGTACAAACGCAACATTGGTTTTTAGGCGTTATGAGGGTTAAACCCGACGTAAGTTCGTAGGCCGACGCAGACGCGCCAGCGAGTCCCGGAGAGCAGGGTATGGATAGCCCCCAACAAGCACCCATGAGGCAGCCCAGCGCACTCATGGCGGGAAAACGTGGCCTTATTATGGGGGTCGCTAACGATCACTCGATCGCCTGGGGGATTGCCCGCACGCTGGCAGAAAACGGTTCGGAACTGGCTTTTACCTATCAGGGCGATGCGCTCCGTAAACGTCTGGAACCACTCGCAGAATCGATTGGTGCAGAATTGGTTCTGCCTTGCAATGTGGAACAACCAGCCGAACTAGACGCCGTCATAAGTACGCTTGGCGAGGCTTGGGGGAGCGTCGATTTTGCCCTCCATGCCATCGCCTACTCCGATCGTGACGAATTGAAGGGCCGCTATCTCGATACCTCGCGGGGAAATTTCGCAAATACCCTGGATGTTTCATGTTTCTCGTTCACAGCCCTGGCGCAGCGTGTTGCCCCCCTGATGCCCGACGCTGGCGGGTCCTTATTGACGCTAACCTATGCCGGTTCCGAACGAGTGATGCCAAACTACAATGTCATGGGTGTCGCTAAGGCCGCGTTGGAGGCAAGTGTGCGCTACCTTGCGGTCGACCTGGGCCCGCGTGAAATTCGCGTCAATGCAATTTCCGCTGGACCAATGCGCACACTTGCAGGCTCCGCCGTCGGCAGCGCCCGTTTTGTTCACAAATTGCACCGTGCCAACGCCCCTTTGCAACGAAGCACAACGCTGGAAGACATAGGTGGCGCCGCGCTTTATCTTCTGAGCGACCTCTCGCAAGGAGTCACTGGCGAGATTCTCTTCGTCGACGGCGGCTACAACATTATTGGCATGGCTGCCGAGGGCTCGACGCCAGAGCCCTCCGGCAAATAACGCCCCTTGATCACTGTTACGGACTCAGCCTGGATTGACGGGCAAACGCCCGCTCAACACCGAGGCTGGCAACGCGATCAGTCGGCGGCGTTGCCCGTTCGCCGACGGCTTTGGTCGGAGCCGCCGCGCCGGCCACCACCTCGACCGCCGCCATCCCGAGGCGCATCACCGAGATCCTCGCCCGTCTCCTGATTCACCAAACGCATCGAAAGCCGTACTTTGCCGCGGTCGTCAAAGTCGAGAACCTTGACTTTGACCTCGTCGCCAAGCTTGACGACATCGGCCACGGTTCGCACGCGTTCGGGAGCCAATTCCGATATGTGGACGAGACCATCCCGGCTGCCGAGGAAGTTTACGAATGCGCCAAAATCGACAACTTTGACGACCTTTCCTGTGTATATCGTCCCGACCTCTGGCTCGGCCACGATCGAGCGAATCCATTCGACCGCACGGTCGCCCGCCTCTTGGTCGACCGCTGCGACCTGCACGGTGCCATCGTCGTCGATGTCGATCTTGGCACCGGTCACCTCGCAGATCTCGCGGATTACCTTGCCACCAGCCCCGATGACTTCACGGATCTTGTCACGGGGCACCTTGATGGTCGTGATTCGTGGCGCATTTTCAGATACTTGTTCGCGTGCACCAGATATCGCTTGATCCATCTGATCGAGAATGTGCAGGCGCCCATCCTTCGCTTGGGCGAGCGCGGTATGCATGATTTCCTCGGTAATGGACGTGATCTTGATGTCCATCTGCAGCGCGGTAATGCCGTTCCGGGTGCCGGCGACCTTAAAGTCCATATCGCCGAGATGGTCTTCGTCGCCGAGAATGTCCGACAGGACCGCAAAGCCGTCGTCCTCTTTTATGAGCCCCATAGCTATACCTGCAACGGGACGTGGTAGGGGCACGCCACCGTCCATCATGGCCAATGATGCACCGCACACCGTTGCCATCGATGACGAGCCATTGGACTCCGTAATCTCGGAGACCACCCGGATTGTATAGGGAAAGTCTTCCTTGCCGGGTAGGAGCGGATGTATCGCGCGCCAAGCCAACTTGCCGTGTCCTATTTCCCGGCGTCCCGGACCCCGCAAGAATGACGCTTCACCGACCGAATATGGCGGGAAGTTGTAGTGCAACATGAAGCTTTCGCGATACTCGCCATCGAGTGCATCCATGATCTGCTCATCTTGGCCGGTACCGAGCGTCGTGACCACGAGCGCCTGGGTTTCACCGCGCGTAAACAGCGCAGTCCCGTGTGCGCGTGGCAACATTCCTACTTCACAATTGATCGGCCGCACGGTCTTCGTATCGCGTCCATCGATGCGCTGCCCAGTTGCCAATACATTGCCGCGGACAAGGGATTTTTCCAATTCCTTAATCATGGCCGAACCCAATCCCAAGTCGAGCTCTTCTTCCGCCATTTTTTCCAGCGTGTCCGCCTTAATCGCAGCGATCGCCTCGACACGTGTCTGTTTGACGGTCTCTCGGTAGGCTTTTCGAAGTGGTTCCTCGGCCAACTCCACAACGCGCGCCTTGGTCGGCTCATAGGCCTCCGGCGGCTGCGGAAGCTCCCATGGTTCCTTGGCGCAAGCTTCAGCAAATTCGATAATCGCGTCGATGAGCTGCCGGCAGGCGTTGTGTCCAAACGTGACGGCGCCAAGCATTACCGCCTCGTCGAGCTCCTTAGCCTCGGACTCGACCATCAACACACCGTCGGCGGTCCCCGCGACCACAAGATCAAGGCTGGATGAGCTCAAATCGTCAAGCTGCGGGCATAGGACATACTCGCCGTCGATAAAGCCAACGCGCGCGGCACCAATGGGGCCTAAGAACGGAATTCCGGATATCGTCAACGCCGCCGACGTCCCGATCAAGGCAACGATGTCCGGATCGTTCTCAAGGTCGTGCGCAAGCACAGTGCAGATAACCTGCGTCTCGTTTCTGAAGCCCGTGGGAAACAATGGCCGAATTGGCCGATCGATCAGTCGCGATACGAGCGTTTCCTTTTCCGTCGGTCGGCCTTCACGTTTGAAAAAACCGCCTGGAATCTTGCCGGCAGCAAAGGTCTTTTCCTGATAGTTGACGGTCAGCGGAAAAAAATCGATGCCTTCCCTTGGCTTTCTTTGTGCAACCGCGGTGCATAAAACCTGCGTTCCACCATAGCTGACCAGCACCGCGCCATCGGCCTGACGCGCGATGCGGCCGGTCTCAAGCGTCAACGTGCGACCACCCCAGACAATTTCCTTCTTTGTTACATCAAACATACGATCTTCCTTCATAATCCTGCGTGTCGCCGACGCCGGATTGCGTCCGCGGGCATGGCATAGATCCATGCGGCCGCACTGCGACCACCGTTCAAAACTTCAGCATTCTGAATAAGGTTCCAAATCCCGTTGCCGGGCATAGAGGATCCAGCCGTATCTTCACCGAACGTGTCGTCCGCACTAGCGCCGCAATCCCAATTTCTTGATAAGCGATTCGTAGCGCTCCGGCGCCTTACGCTTGAGATAATCCAACAGCCTGCGCCGCTGACCTACCATAACCAGAAGACCCCGTCGTGAATGAAAGTCCTTTTTGTGGGACTGCATATGCTCGGTGAGATTTAGGATACGCTCAGTCAATATCGCGACTTGCACTTCGGGCGAACCTGTGTCGCCATCCTTAGTTGCGTTCTCGCTTATGACTTCTTGTTTTCGTTCAGCAGTAATAGACATTTTTCATCTCTCGACATCAAATATTCAGAACTCGAATCGGGCGAATCTCGCCTGCGTGATAACGCGTCAACGCAACCGGTCGCTCATCTGTCATAGCCAACACTGTTTCGCCATCCCTAAGGCCGGCGATACGTTCCAGATCGACCTTGCGCAGAAGAGAAACCGCTTGGCCATTACGCAGGCGGCTTGCCTCACTCTCGGTAAAGGCCAACGCCGGGATGTCGTCCAGCGCGGTCTCAACCGGTAGCAAATGCTGCGAATCACCGGCACTCTGCCGGATTGCCGATAATTCGTCCAGCGATATTACATCTTCCTCGGAGAACGAACCGACAGCGGTGCGCCTTAGTTTGGATAGGTGGCCGACCGTCCCTAACGCTATGGCAATGTCTCGCGCAAGCGAACGCATATAGGCACCTTTTCCGCACTCCACCTCAAATTCCGCGTGATCGACGTCGGGAGTATCGGTCAGCCGAATTTGGTGGATTTCCACGGTGCGTGGCGCCAGAGTTACTTCCTTATCCGCACGTGCGAGAGCATAGGCTCGCCGACCCTCCACCTTTACCGCAGAGTATTTCGGCGGAACCTGCTCGATTTCGCCTGTGAACCGTGGAAGCACAGCTTCGATAGCTGCCCTGTCGGGACGCGCGCTGCTCGTGTCGATAGCCGATCCATCGGCGTCATCCGTCTCCGTCGAAGTGCCCCAGCACAGCGTGAAGCGATAGCGTTTGGTTCCATTTACGACATGGGATACGGTCTTTGTCGCTTCACCCAAAGCAATGGGCAAGACACCAGTCGCTAAGGGATCCAGCGTTCCTGCATGGCCTGCCTTCGCCGCGCCAGTGATACGCTTGACGGCGTTGACCACCGCGGTCGAAGTCATTCCCGAAGGTTTATCGATGATAACCCAGCGATGGATCGGCTTACCCTTGCGCCTACGCCCCACCTTCGTCTCCCTCTGAGACCAAATCGCGGGCGATCGCCGGCCGCCTTAGCAACGAGTCAATTCGATCGGCCTGATCGAACGAATGATCGTATTCAAACCTGAGCGACGGCATGTAGCGCAGACGAATACTCTTGGCCACGGCGCTCCGCAAGAAGCTTGAGGCGCGCACCAGTGCTGCAACAATATCGGCCGCATCGCCGCCGCCCAACGGCGCAATGAATACGATGGCGCTGCGAAGATCACGCCCCATTCGAACCTCCGATACAGTGATCGCACGATCATGCAGTATCGGATCGCGCAGCTCATTGCGTTCGAGAACAGCCACCAATGCATGGCGTAACTCTTCGCTGACCCGAAGCTGGCGCTGGGTAGGTTGCCTGTTTTTCTTCATAACGTCGATTTTGTCCGATTCGGCCGCGCACCGAAGTTCGTTCGCATATCTTTTCCGGCGGCACCCAATTAGCGCGACGGACGTCAGAGCGTGCGCGCCACCTCTTCGATATCGTAACACTCGACGCCGTCGCCCGCCTTGATGTCGTCATAGTTTTCCAAGGCCATGCCGCATTCGTATCCGTGCTGTACTTCCCGCACTTCATCCTTGAATCGCTTTAACGTCTTCAGGCCACCGTCGTAAATGACGACGTCATCGCGGAGCAAGCGAATTCTGGCGCCACGCCGAACCATTCCATCCGTGACCATGCAGCCCGCTACCTTGCCAGCGCGACTGACAGAAAACACTTCTCGGATTTCGGCGTGTCCGAGTGTGGTTTCCCGACGTTCGGGCGACAGAAGACCACCCAGCAGGCCCTTGATTTGGTCGATCACGTCATAAATGATCGAATAATAGCGAATATCCACATCGTCGCGTTTTGCCATTTCTCGGGCTTGCGGATTTGCGCGGACATTGAACCCGATAACCAGTCCGCCCGACGCCCGCGCCAAAGTAACGTCCGATTCCGTAATGCCTCCCACAGCCGCGTGTAGAACCTGAACTTTGACTTCGTCGGTCGAGAGGCTTTCGAGCGCACCGACGATCGCTTCAACGGATCCCTGCACATCGGCTTTGACCAGAATTGGCAGCGCGGTCGCTTCACCGGCCTCGATCTGGTTGAACATTTGTTCCAACGACCCGCGCGCAGTCTGCGCGGCACGGCTGTCACGACCCTTGCGTTGGCGATACTCGGCGATTTCACGAGCTTGTGCCTCGTCACCAACAACGGCAAAATCATCACCGGCTGACGGCGTTTCCTGCAGTCCCAACACCTCGGTCGGCGTCGAAGGTCCAGCATGTTCTATGTTGCGTCCCCGCTCGTCGATGAGCGCGCGCACCCGGCCCCACTCGGAGCCGGCGATGAAAACGTCGCCGACATTAAGCGTCCCACGCTGTACGAGAACCGTTGCCACCGATCCTCGGCCACGCTCTAGTTTCGCCTCGATGATTGTCCCTTGAGCCGCGCGATCGGGATTCGCTTGCAATTCAAGCACCTCCGATTGCAGCAGGATCGCTTCTTCCAGCTTGTCCAAATTAGTTTTCTCGGTCGCCGACACCTCGACGTCAAGAATCTCACCGCTCATTTTTTCGACGACGACCTCGTGCAGCAATAGCTCGTTTCTAACGCGGTCAGGATTGGCGTCGGCTTTGTCCATCTTGTTAATTGCAACGATAATCGGCGCACCGGCCGCTTTCGCATGGTGAATGGCCTCGACCGTTTGCGGTTGCACACCGTCGTCGGCAGCTACCACAAGCACAACGATATCAGTGACATGTGCACCGCGCGCGCGCATCGCGGTAAACGCCTCGTGGCCCGGCGTATCGAGGAACGTAATATGATGGCCGTCGGAAAGCTCAATCTGGTGAGCGCCGATATGCTGGGTGATACCGCCGGCCTCGCCTCCCGCAACATCGGTTTCACGCATCGCGTCAAGGAGGGAGGTCTTACCGTGGTCGACATGGCCCATAACGGTAACGACCGGCGCACGGGCGACGAGCGACCCCGCATCATCGGGCTCCCCGCCAATGCCAATTTCAACGTCGGCTTCCGAGACACGCCTCACGCGGTGGCCAAATTCGGCGACGACGAGCTCCGCCGTATCCCCGTCTAGCACTTCGTTGATCGTCGCCATTACGTCGAGTTTCATCAACGTCTTCACGACCTCCGCACCGCGCACGGCCATGCGGTTGGCAAGATCACCGACGGTAATGCTCTCAGGCACAATCACGTCCCGCACAACCTTCGTCGGTTCGCCTTGCGATTCTGCGGCACGTTTCTTTTCCCGCTCCCTAGCGCGTCTGATTGCCGCCAAGCTGCGGCCGCGCTCGCCGGCGTCTTCATCCAACGCTTGTGCGATTGTCAGTTTGCCGGCGCGACGACGCAGTTCCTGGCGGCCACGCGGCGCTCCCGGGCGCTTCTGTTCGGCTCCACCTGGCCTACGAGACGTCGGCGCGCCCTCAGAATCATCGACAGCATCGCGCGTCGGCCGAGCTTTCGAAGGCATCGGTGCAGAAACGGCCGCGCGTTGCGCTTCTTCTTCGGCCCGGCGACGGGCTTCGGCCTCAATTTTTCGGGCGTCCTCCTCGACCTTCTGGCGCGCATCTTCCTCGGCTTTCCGGCGTGCCTCTTCTTCGGCGCGACGATTTGCTTCGACCTCAGCAAGCTGGCGTCGCTCCTCAGCGTGCGCCGCACCCGTGAGCGCGCGGAAGCGCGCTGCGCGCTCTTCCTCCGTCAAGCTGTGGCCTTCAGCGGTTGCCGAACCTTCACTGGTTGACGCGCCAGGAAATGCCTGCGCACCGTGCTCTGGCACAGCCCGCATTTTCCCACTTTCCCCGCGTTCAAACGTCCGTTTTTTCTTAACTTCGACAGTCACCGCCTTCGATCGGCCGTGGCTAAAACTCTGTCGGACCTGCCCGGTCTCAACGGTCTTCTTAAGCTCCAGTCGGCCAGGCTTTCGCAGGGTCAGTTTGCCGTCGTCTTCGCCAGTTTCACTCATCGTCCACCTCGTTTTGGACCCTGCGCGACTCTCGCCCAGGGTCCACAGACCCACGAAAGCCATCCAATCGCATCGCTTCAGCGACAAATTTGCAGGCAAGACCGCCCACACTAAGGGCTGCAAACACAGCGTGTTCTCGGCCAAATGCTTGGCCGATTTCGTCGGCCATCAGCGTTCTAATCACAGGCGCATCCGTTTGCATAGATGCAAGCTTTTTACGCCCACCCGCCGCAGAATCCGCAGCAATCACCAACCCACCGATGCGACCGTCTTGAAGCCAGTGCCGCACTTTTTCAAAGCCGCTTATCGCCTGGCCACCCCGACGCGCTAAGCCAACCAGCTCAATGCAATGTCTTGCCAGCAGTGTTTCGACCTGATCGACCAGGTCGTTCTCGACGCGTACCGCGTGGCGCGCTGCCCGGCTGAAAAGCTGTCGGGCTTGTGCGGTCTTAAAGCTATTCCGGTCGGCGCTCAACCACATTCCACGCCCTGGAAGCACTGCGCAAATATCAGGCACAATTCGATCTTCTGGGCCAACAACAAAGCGCACGAGATCGCCAACCGGCATTGTCACTCCCGTTGCAATGCAGCGCCGTACTGGGCCACATCTCGGATTGCAGCCGAGAAGATCGTCAGGCGCATCACCTTCAACTGGAGGGGCATGGCTTTCGTGTAACAGCATGGCCGGTCCCCGACGCTACAGGTCCTCTGCGCCAGGCGAATCTTCCGCCGACTCTTCTTCGGCCAAACGAGCGGCCTCCTCCTCGGCCTCGCGCGCGCCCGCAAGCTCCTCGGCCGTAAACCAGCCGGCGGCAACGCGTGCATTCATGATGAGTTCATTTGCATCCTCGCCCGTCAAGCCGTACTCGCGAAGGTAGCCTTCCTCCAAATCGACCAGCTCGTCGGAAGCAAAATCAGCAAAATCGCCGAGCGTCTTGATGCCACCTTCGCCCAGCGTCACCAGCATGACAGGTGAAAGGCCAGGCAGTTCCGCAAGCGAATCCTCTACACCCAAATCTCGGCGCTGCTTGCTCAAGCGTTCGTTCTCCGCTTCCAGATATGTACTGGCCCGCGCTCTCAATTCCTGCGCTAGTCCCTCATCGAAACCTTCGATCGCCAGCAGGTCTTCCTCGGGCACGTAGGCAACTTCCTCAACGCTGGTAAATCCTTCCGTCACCAACAAATGTGCGATCACGTCGTCGACGTCGAGCGTCTCGACGAACATCTGACTACGTGACCTGAATTCCGCCTGCCGGCGCTCGGATTCCTGCTCTTCGGTCATGATGTCGATATCCCAGCCGCTGAGCATGGAAGCGAGCCTCACATTCTGTCCACGCCGACCGATCGCTAGGGATAGCTGCTCGTCGGGAACGACCACCTCGATCTTGCCCGCATCTTCATCGAGCACGACCTTCGTGACTTCCGCGGGAGCCAAAGCGTTCACGACAAATGTTGCGGTATCGGGCGACCAGGGAATGATATCGATCTTCTCACCTTGCAGTTCGGCGACAACCGCCTGGACGCGGCTGCCCCGCATGCCGACGCATGCACCCACCGGATCGATACTGGAATCGTTCGAAACAACGCCGATCTTGGCACGGCTTCCGGGATCGCGCGCCACCGCCTTGATCTCGATTATACCGTCGTAAATCTCCGGCACTTCCTGTGCGAAAAGCTTCGCAAGATATCGGGGATGGGTTCGCGAGAGAAAAATCTGCGGACCCCGAGGCTCCTCACGAACGTCGTAAATGTAGGCTCGACAACGCTCACCGCGCCGAAAACTCTCGCGCGGCAGCAACTCATCGCGCCGCAAAATCGCCTCGGCGCGGCCAAGGTCGACAGTGACATTGCCAAATTCGACACGCTTGACGATCCCGTTGACGATCTCGGCAACCCGGTCTTTGTATTCCTCGTACTGCCGTTCACGCTCGGCCTCGCGAACCCGCTGGACAATCACTTGCTTGGCCGTCTGGGCAGCGATGCGGCCGAAGTCGATCGGCGGGAGCGGATCGACAATAAACTCGCCGACCTTCGCATCCGCCTTCATGCGCTGCGCGTCGTCCAATGTGAATTGTGTCGCATCGTTCTCAACCTCTTCGACGACCTCAAGGTAACGCGCCAGTTGAATTTCCCCTGTCGTACGATCTATCTCGGCGCGGATGTCGTGCTCATGGCCGTATTTGGAGCGGCCCGCTTTTTGGATGGCCTGCTCCATCGCCTCGAGAACCTGGTCTCGCTCGATTCCCTTTTCCCGTGCGACCGTGTCTGCCACCTGCAGCATTTCTGGTCGCGACTGAATAACGGTTTCCATCGTTTCTCGCCTATCCTTCATGTTCGATCGTTGCGGTTTCGGTTGCCGCTAACAGATCGTCCGTCATGATCAACTTTGCCTTTTCAATCTCTTCAATTGGCAACTCTGCCTCGCCCGCGTCCGTGGACAGGCGCACAACATCGTCGACAATACCCAACAAGCGACCGCGGAACCGTTTGCGCCCGGATAGCGGAGCCCGTAACTCGACCTTCGCCTCAAACCCGGCAAAGCGCTCAAAATCACGCGGACGAACAAGTGGGCGGTCGACTCCGGGCGAACTTACTTCGAGCGTATAGGACCCGTTGAGAGGATCATTGGCGTCCAATAACGCAGAGATTGACCGGCTCGCGTTCGCGCAATCTTCGACGGAGACCGACCTGTCATCTTCTCGCTCGATCATGATCTGCAGCGTCGGACTGCGGGCACCCGAGATTCGCACCCGGACCAGCGCCATTCCCATCCCCTCAAGGATGGGCGTGACGAGCTCTTCGATGCGATTTGTATGATCTTTCAACGCGCGGTCCCGGCCGTACTTCCTCGCTGTTCAGGTAATAAAAAAGGTGGGCCGCGGCCCACCCGATTCGCTCGACCGTCTGACGACGGTCGTATGGGTTATTCGTATGACTATTATGTAGGCCTTTTGGCCGTTGCTATCAAGGGTGATGTCGCGCGGAACCGCGGCACCTAAAGCGCAAATATACGCAGTCGACACCACGTTCCAGCGCCTTCGCTTCGTAGCGCGTCGGGGGCCAATCCGGCGGCCGCCGACGCCAGTCGTCTGGTCTTCGCGCAAGCCACTCAAATCCACCATGTTCCAACGTATGTGACAGCATCCAGCGCACGTATTGCAAATCATCACTGGCCAATCGCAGCTCAGCATCCTGTTTCAGGATCCGGGAAAGCCCACGAAGTGTTTCAGCGGCGATAATACGGCGGCGATGATGGCGCGATTTAGGCCAGGGATCCGGAAACATGGCAAAGGCGCGGCCGATCGAATGCGCGGGAAGTGCCTTGATCAGAATGCGGGCGTCATCGGGATAGATCCTGATATTGCGTAGCCGTTCGCGTTCAATGCGGGCCAGCAGCCGGGCGACACCGTTGCGAAACGGTTCACAGCCGATGAATCCGATGTCGGGATAGGCGGCGGCCTGCGCTGCCAAGTGCTCGCCAGCGCCAAAGCCAACTTCCAGCCACAGGTCTCTAATCGATTCGTCGAACCAGTGTTCGGGGATCGAGGGGATTTCCGGCGGAACGATTACGATCTCTGGCAAGAGGTCGCGGAGCAGCCTTTCATGGCCAAGCCGAAGCCGACGCCCGCGGCGACGGCCATAAATCACCTGATCACGCTCACCGGTCACTGGCCATGCAGTCGTGACAACGCTCGGCGACAACTATTCGGGATTACTTGCTTTGGCCAGGGCCTTCGTGAGCTCAAACACCCGTTTCCGAACGTTCGGACTTCCTATCTTGTAATAGGAGCGCACGAGTTCCAACGTCTCGCGCTTGGCCATCGGATCGGGCTGATAGGCCTGTACCGGTGTTTCCGCCAAGCCAATCGCCAGCCGCGGAGACTGTTTCGCTACCTTGGAGGACATATCATCGAAGAAATAGGATACCGGCACGTCCAGAACACGCGAAAGGTCAAACAAGCGGCTGGCGCCAACGCGATTGGTCCCACGCTCATACTTCTGAACCTGTTGAAACGTAAGGCCGATCGCCTCGCCTAGTTTCTCTTGGGATAGGCCAAGCAAGGTGCGGCGCAGACGCATACGGCCGCCGACGTGAACATCGATTGCGTTTGGTTTCCCCGTGCGGCCTGCTGAGAGACGCTGCTTCGGCGACTTTACCATATCAAATCCGACTCTTTTCATACGCCGCTAGGCGAATGTTACAAATTTTTACATACCATCACTATCATATCAATCGATTGCGGCAATGTGAAACAGCTATGTACCCCTGACGAAAAAGACCGAGAACAACACACCGGCAAGCATAACAACGACGCCTAGATCGCGAGTACGGGTGAACACAGTCGCACTCGTTGTCGCTGCAGGAAGCCGGCTGTCGATTACCCCATTGGCGCTCAAGCCCAAGCTGTGGATGGTCCGGCCGTACGCGTCGATCACTGCCGAAACGCCTGTGTTGGTGGCGCGCACCAAGGGACGACCCTCCTCGACCGCGCGAACTCGAGCAATTGCGAGATGTTGGTGTGGTCCGACCGTCTCGCCATACCAGGCATCGTTGGTTATGTTGAGCAACCATGCTGGCGGATCCGCACGATCAATGACGCGGCCGGGAAATATCACTTCATAACAAATCAGCGCGGAAACAGGTGGCAGCCCTGGAATACGTAGAGTCCGAGCGCCCTCGCCCGGCGAATAGTCGAGCTGACCCTGTACGATTTTATCGAGCGGCAGAATTTTGCGGAGCGGGACATACTCGCCGAACGGCACAAGATGGGCCTTGTCATAAGACTCCGTTACCGCGCCCGACTTGTCGACGACAAGCAATGAATTCCACAATTTTGGCGGCGCGGTTTGCCGCCTTGGCGCGCCTGTTAGTAGCATGCCACCAACGGGAATTACCGCGGCCATCGCGTGCCGCATCGAGGCGTCCTCCTCGATAAATAGAGTGGCAGCGGTTTCAGGCCAAATAATGTGCGTAATCCATGGAGGGCGGTCTTTCCGGCTCATTTCGAGAAAGCGCGTCATGTTTCGCTGGCGTAGATTTGACAACCATTTCTCGCGCTGGGGAATGCTCGGTTGCACGATGCGCAGGCCGACACCCTCGACCTCCGCTTGGCCCAGCTCAGGCGCCATCTGCAGCCGGATAGCGCCGCCAGTCCAAACTGCTGCCGGCAGCGCAAATCCTACAACCAAAGCAGCGAGCGCACGACGCGACGAGCGATCGACGAGCGCCACAGGCAGCACAGTCGATAGAACGACGAGCAGGCTCACACCATAGACTCCGACCGCCGCCGCAACCTGAATCAATTCATCTGGCTTAGCCCAGCCATAACCGATGAGATTCCATGGAAATCCCGTAAATAGGTGTCCGCGCAACCACTCGGCAAGCACCCAGGTGACAGCGAACAGCAGACCGCGCTGTAGATGGTTTTGACCATACCATGCGGCTAGTGCAGCAAGTCCCGAATAAATCGCGAGTATGGCCGGCAACCCGAGTATGGCCAGCGGGAGCAACAAACCGTATCCGCCCGAGGATACCAAGAGGGCATTGCCGATCCAATAAAGGCTGGCGCCGAACAGTCCTAATCCAAACCACCAGCCACGTGCGAACGCAGCCCGACCTTGCCCTGCTCCGGCCAACAACCACAAAAAAGAGGGGAACACGACATACAACACCGGCCAAACATGTGCCGGAGGCAAAGACAAGGTCGCCACAACGCCCATGGCGGCGGCGGCAAGGTTGCCCTGCCAGCCGCTCAAGCGCGCGAGCTGGGCCGCATATCGAACAACGGTTGAGCGTGGGTTTGCGGTGTCGTCCGCTACCTCAGTCATTCGCGGACGACGGGCTCGGCTCCAGGCGCACGCGCAAGCGCTTGACCCGACGCGGATCGGCGTCAAGCACCTCGAACTCAACTCCCGACGGCTTATGGACCACCAGCTCGCCTCGCGTTGGTACGCGGCCCGTCAGGTGCACAACCAAACCGCCCAAGGTATCAATGTTTTCCCCCCGTTCCTCGTCTGTCAAAACCGCGCCGACTTGGTTTTCGAACTCGTTAACCGGCACGCGCGCATCGGCAACGATGCTGCCGTCCAAGTTCACCTCGAGATGCGGACGAGGGTCTACATCATGCTCATCTTCGATCTCGCCGACGATCTCCTCCACCAGATCCTCGATCGTAACGAGGCCGTCGATGCCTCCGTATTCGTCGACGACGAATGCCATGTGAATTCGCGTCTCGCGCATTTGCAGCAAGAGGTCGAGCACGTGCATGCTTGGCGCAACGAAGAGCACTTTGCGCACCATCTTGTGCAGGGAAAACGCTGCTTTCCCCGTAGAAGCGCCCAGCACGTCCTTCATGTGAACCATACCGACCACGTCATCGAGCGTATCGCGATAGACAGGGACACGTGAGTGCGCTTCCGTCGTCATCAATGTAATGACGTCCTGTAGTGAGCTTTCTTTCTCCACCGCGACAATGTCCGCGCGGGGAATCATCACGTCGGTGGCGGTTAGCCCACCAAATTTCAATATGTTGGCGAGCAGCATGCGCTCATCGGGATCGATGGGTTGCTCTCGGGTTTCGTGTTCTTCGATCAGCTTTTCAAATGTGTCACGAAGCGCGGATTCGCCATTGCGAAGCCCGCGAATGCCCTTCAGCCAACCGAACAGTCCGCCAGTTCTTCGTGGCTCGACAATCGGCCCGCCGCCGCTACTCGGAGGTTCGTTTGATGAGGACCCGCCACTCTTTTGCATTATCCGGCCACGTCCCTTCGGTCGACATATGGATCTTTGATGCCAAGCGATTCGAGCACGCCGGTCTCGATACGTTCCATTTCGTTTGCGGCCGCCGACTCGTTGTGATCGTAGCCTGCAAGGTGGAGCACGCCGTGAACGACCAGATGGCCGAGATGCTCTTTGGGTGTCTTCCCTTGAGCGTCGGCCTCACGAAGCAATGTCTCAAGCGCGATTACAACGTCGCCGGCGAGGCGGGGAACGTCCGCATTGAATTCGTCGCCCATGGCGAATGCAAGAACGTTGGTTGGACTATCGCAACCCCGAAATTCGCGGTTTAGACGACATAAGAGCGGATCGTCGCCAAGCACAACGCTCAACTCCACAGCGCCCTTAAGACCGGCAGCCAGCCATGACGCCTCGGCAGCTCTTCGAACAACGGATTGTGCCCCGGGGATATCGTCTGCCCAGGTTGCCGACCCTTCTGTGCGTAGTTCGACCGATACATCCGACGTGTTGGAATCGCTGGGTTTGTTCACCGGCATTACTCCGGGGTAGAAGCCGGCGTCACGCCGCGCGCATCGTAGGCACGGACAATCCTGGTAACCAAAGGATTACGCACGACATCGGCATCGCTGAACGTAATGAAACAAACGCCCTCTACATTTCGCACGGTCTCGATGGCGTCGAAAAGACCGGATTTCTCGCCTCTTGGTAAATCGGTCTGGCTCGGATCACCGGTGACGACCATTCGACTGTTTTCGCCCAATCGCGTAAGAAACATCTTCATTTGCATCGGTGTCGCATTCTGGGCTTCGTCGAGAATAATGAACGCGTTGGCAAGCGTTCGGCCACGCATAAACGCCAGCGGCGCTACCTCGATCTCGCCGGACCCGAGACGTCTGCTCACCTGCTCCGCCGACAGCGCGTCATGCAACGCGTCGTAAAGCGGTCGCAGATAGGGATCGACCTTCTCGCGCATATCTCCAGGCAGAAAACCCAGCCGCTCACCAGCCTCGACTGCAGGTCGAGAGAGGATGATATGATCGACTTTTCCGCCCAGCATCATTTCAACGGCCGCACACACGGCGAGGTAAGTCTTGCCTGTTCCGGCCGGCCCTAGGCCAAAAACCATATCATTCCGGGCGATCGCCCGCATATAACGAGCCTGCGCGGGCGTACGCGCCATGATTTGCTTGCGCCGCACGTTGATGATCGGTTCGCCGTCCGCCGTTGAAGACGGCGCACCAAGTGTCATGCGTATGGCCGCATCGACATCGGCCAATCCAACAGTCTGACCCGACTTTACACGCTCATAAAGCCGGCTAAGCGTCATTCGGGCCACATCGGGCGCATCATCCGGTCCCGAAATTGCGACATGGTTTCCCCGACTGATCAACGATACGCCTAGCCGCTGTTCGATCTGAACAAGATGTTTGTCATGTTCACCGAACAACAGTGGCAATAGGCGATTGTCGTCGAACTGGACGTGTATCGCGGCTGCGTCTATACTGTCTGAGATGGAGCTCATGCAGATGCCTGTTCGGATATACATCCGGTATGCGGCGAGGACAGGCTTTGCGCTGTCAAGAGCGTTCCCGCGAGGCTATTGGCGCCAGTGGCGACGATTCGGCAGGCGACGACTGTCCCGATCAGGTCCTCGGTGGCCTGGACATGAACGGCTTGAAGAAACTGTGAGCGGCCAGCGAGCTGCCCCGCCTTCCGGCCCTTTTGCTCGAATAGGACCTGCAACTCGTCACCAACCATGGCATGATTGAATGCGGTCTGTTGCGCGCGCAGCAACTGCTGTAGGGCAACAAGCCGCTCCTGCTTGATTTCCTCGGACACTTGGTTTGCCAACGCCGCGGCGGGCGTTCCCGGTCGTGCGCTGTATTTAAAGGAGTAGGCCTGCGAATATCCAACCTCGTTGACCAATTTCAAAGTCTCGGCAAAATCACGATCACTCTCGCCCGGATAGCCGACAATAAAATCCGAAGACAAGGCGATATCCGGGCGGCTGGCGCGCAGGCGATCAATGATTCGGCGATAGGCGTCGGCGTCGTGGCGGCGATTCATGGCAGCAAGAATGCGGTCAGATCCTGATTGCACGGGCAGATGCAGGTAGGGCATTAGCTTGTCGACACGACGATGTGCGGAAATCAACTCTGCATCCATGTCTCGTGGATGGCTTGTTGTATAGCGCAGACGTTTGAGGCCTTCGATGTCTGAAAGATACTCGATCAGCCGTCCCAGTCCCCACGTCGTACCATCGGGTCCAAGCCCATGATATGCATTAACATTTTGGCCGAGTAGTGTAATCTCGCGGCTGCCGCCATCGACGATCCGACGGGCTTCGGCATCGATCTCCACAACCGTGCGTGAATACTCGGCCCCGCGCGTGTAAGGCACGACGCAGAAGGTGCAAAACTTGTCGCAGCCTTCCTGTACGGAAAGAAATGCGGAAAACCCTTGGCGTGCCGATACCGGCGGAAGGAAGTCAAACTTGGCTTCCACCGGAAATTCGGTTTCGAGCATAGATACGCCAGCCGTGCGGTTGGCCATAGCCACCATCTCTGGCAGGCGGTGGTAGGTCTGCGGACCGAATGCAATGTCGACAAATGGTGCGCGAGCCAAGATCTCTTCGCCCTCCGCCTGAGCGACGCAGCCCGCGACCGCGATCACCATGCGGCCGCCCGATCTTTCCTTCTTCGATTTGAGCGCCTTAAGCCGCCCGAGTTCAGAGTAAACCTTCTCCGCGGCTTTCTCGCGTATATGGCAGGTGTTGAGAATGACGAGATCCGCCCCATCAGGGTGCGCTACCGACTGATATCCGAGTGGAGCCACGACATCCGCCATGCGCACGGAGTCGTACGCATTCATCTGGCAACCGTAAGTCTTTATGAAAAGTGTCTTAGCCAAGTGCACCGTCCTACCGACCAGGGAGCGGCAGGATCATTGGTCGTCGCAAGAGACGGACTGTGCGTCCAATCAGCCGTCATAGCACAAAATCCATTTCATATTCGTACCATCACCGCATTCGGTGTCGCAAGGCGGCCCGCTCGGCGCTACGGCACAGTACATCGTGACGCTTTCTTCCTCGGAGCAGTTGAACTTGCCAATCGAATGGTAATTCCAATCAGGTCGAGGTAAAGCTTTATCTATCACCCCGCGCCCCGCGCCGCGGCTTGGCCAGCCTGCAATAGAGCTCGAGACGATGGCTAACCAACTCATAGCCCAGCCGCTTGGCCACCTCTCGCTGCAGTGATTCTATCTCCTCATTCTCAAACTCAATGACCAAACCGCTTTCCAAATCGATGAGATGATCGTGGTGTTTTTCCGGAACTTCCTCGTACCGCCCTCGACCATCGCCGAAATCATGACGTTCGAGGATGTTAGCAGCCTCAAAAAGCCGCACCGTGCGATAGACCGTGGCGATGCTGATACGCGGATCAATCTTTGCCGCCCGATGGTGGACGGCCTCGACATCAGGATGGTCCTCGGACTCAGACAACACCTGTGCGATCACACGGCGTTGCTCAGTCATCTTGAGGCCAAGTTGTTTGCAGAGCCGTTCAATACGGCCTGGCACATCGTCCTCCCACTGTCCTTGATGCCGCGCGGTCAGGCCAGCCACCAGATCGCCAGTCCGCGCCGCCAGAGAGGCCAGACCAAATCATCGGTGTGTGCCGCCGCGCAGTCTATCCCCGGCGGCCTCGCCGAGGCCGCTTACCAAGTCCAATTGCTTTGGCAAGTTTGCTGCGCTGCTTCGCGTAGTTAGGCGCAACCATTGGGTAGTCGGAAGGTAGTCCCCAGCGTCCCCGATATTCATCAGGCGTCATGTTGTATGCGGTCTTGAGGTGTCGCTTCAACATCTTCAGTTTCTTGCCATCTTCGAGGCAGATGATGAAATCCGGAGTGATGGACTTACGGATCACTACCGCAGGTGTGGGACGCTCCTGCATCCCGTCTAGACTCGGCCCAACCGTAACGAGCGTTCGGTATACCTGTTCGATCAGCCCGGGCAGATCGGACACCGACACCGTATTGTTCGAAACGTGTGCGGAAACGATTTCCGACGTGATCGTCAGCAGCTCATTGGACCCGCTCTCAGGTCCGGTTCGCTCGGACATGATCAAAATACCTTCCCAATCAAACTAATATTCAACAAATCACAGTGACGTCAGCGTTGCAAGATCGTCTAATTAGATAAAATTGTATTTCTTGCACTAAAAATCAAGTAACACCATCGAGAATAGATAATCAAGGATTCTATGCGAAGAATCACGCATCGCGATTACTTCGCTTGCTTAAAAGGGCGGAATCCCGAGTGCTTAAGTTGCTTAACTCACCGAGTCCGTCTTTTTTGACCATTAGGATCAGATATTGCCGAGATACTGAAATTGTTCCGCAATGATGCGCGCGATTATTCGCCTCACCGAGGCCTATCAGCCGATGGAATACCGAATCAACTGCGCAGCCACTTTGACGTCGCCGATCCGTTGATAAAATCCGGGACGCCGACCCACGACGTCGAAGCCGACGCTGGCATACAGCGCTTGGGCGCTCAAATTGTCCTCCGCCACTTCCAGTGTCACCGCCTCGCCGCCAGCGGATTCCGCTGCGCGAATGACTGCCTCAACGAGTATGCGGCCGATACCCCTGCGCTGGCGTTGCGGATGAACGCCGACGCTCAGTATGTCGGTCTCACCGATGACAATCCGCGCAAGGATAAAACCGACCGCCATTTCACCATTTGCATCGGCCATTCGAGCAAGTAATCCCCACGCCCCAGGGGTAGATAGCAAATCCTCAACCGCGGGGCGCGGCCAAGGTTCGTCGAAACACGCGCCATAAATTTCGGCGACAAGTTCAACATTGTTCTTGCGGATCGGTTGGATTGTGATCGAACCTGGCGGCATCATTTTGCCGCTCAAGCCTTCCGCTTGACCAACGTTACGTCCGGAGATCTCAGATAAAGCGGTTCCGGCGGTGGCTCGCCGTAGCGCGGCATATTGCGGTCCGCGCGCTTAGCTGCGAGCCCGGCCACCTGCACAGCATGAGGAAAATCATGCCCGCGCAGGCGGTTAATATCTAGGCCTGACGCATCTAGAGCCGCCGCTACATCGTCGGCTGCGGTTCCAGCGAGCGCAACCGGTCCAGACGGCAGCATCGCCGCAACGGCGGTAGGCAAGACGGCGCTCGGATTACTCAATGCAATCCGGTCTTCATCAAACAATTGTACATAGCAGTCGGTTCGTTTCGAATCGATTGCCACCAATATTGGTGTGTCGATTGCGTCCTGAGCAACCGCGACTGCTTCAAGCGTCGTTACTCCGATCACCGGGAGGCGCGCGGCGAGCGCCAGCGCGCGCGCCGCCGACAGGCAGATACGCAGACCTGTAAAGGCGCCTGGGCCGACCGTCGTCGCGAGCAGGTCCAAATCATCGAAACGCAGATCGCCTTTGGCGAGAACAGCACGGACCATGGGCATCAATGCTTCTGACTGCCCACGCTCCATAATAACAAAGCATTCGGCGAGCACTGTCCCGTCCGACCACAAAGCGACGGAGCAAGACGACGTGGCCGAGTCGAGTGCCAGGATTTTCAATTGTCGACGGTCATTCCATTATGCCTTTTTCCAAACATGGCCACGAACATCGGCTATTTCTACAGATGACGCACGCCCTGCTTCGGTCGCGCAATATAAGCCAGCCGCAAACGACTTGTCGGCTATCGCGCCCTAACGTTAACCTGTGGAGTTATGGTCGGAGAAGATCGCCGTTTCGCTATTTCCTGCCGGTTTATGCGTCGCCTGGCGGTTGCCGCATGTTTATGTCTGTTCGTCGTACCAGTGACGCCGGCGATTGCCGCCGATTCGGCGGTCATCCTCATGTATCACCGATTTGGCGAAGCCGATTATCCCTCAACCAACGTATCCATCGAACAGTTCGAATCCCATATCGAGGAGCTTAAGTCCGGCCCTTACACTGTACTACCGTTGCCTGACATCGTCGCCGCGCTTCGCGAAGGGCGCGCACTACCCGATCGGGCGATCGGGATCAGTATCGACGACGCCTACCGCTCTGTTCTGGATAACGCCTGGCCGCGCCTCAAGGCGGCCGGATTGCCGTTCACATTGTTCGTCGCCACCGAAGCCGTCGACCGGCGTGGTCAGAGCTACATGTCGTGGGAGCAAATCCGTAAACTACGGAATAGCGGCGTTGTTATCGGCAGCCAAACGCACTCGCACCTGCACATGGCGGCGAGCCCGCGTTTGCGAAACGAGGCGGACCTAGCCCTCTCAAACCGCCGATTTGAGGAGGAGTTGGGCAGCGCGCCAACGTTGTTTGCCTATCCTTACGGCGAAATGAGTCTCGACGTTCGCGCCGTGATCGTTGACGCCGGATTTGCGGCGGCGTTTGGCCAGCATTCCGGGGTCACTCATGCCGCGGCGGATCGTTTCTTTCTTCCACGGTTCGCGCTCAACGAGACGTACGGTGGTCTTGAGCGGCTACGCACCGCCGCCAACGCCTTGCCGCTTCCGGTCCACGATATAACGCCGTCAGACCCGCTGATCGTCCACAACCCACCCGCCTTCGGATTTTCGGTTGACCCTGCAATCGACAACTTGGATCAGCTGACATGCTACAACTCGCAACAGGGAAAGTTGCGCGTCGAGCGCCTTGGCGAGCGGCGCATCGAACTGCGATTTGCGGAGGCCCTGCCCCAAGGCAGGTCGCGAATCAATTGTACAATGCCAGATAGCGATGGACGATGGCGCTGGTTCGGTAGGCAATTCTACGTAGAGGACGAATAGACCCAGTTCAGGCGTCTGGGCCGAAGTTCAGCACATTCTCGCCAAGTTGAGCTTTATCCAATGTCAGCAGGTTGTTAACGAGAATAACGCGGCGAAGCAGCTGCAAGTAAGTCTTACCTTCTTCCGCGTAGCGTTCGAGCGTATCAATCAGTTTTAGTGCGTCCGACGGCCCCTTCAGCGTGCGCAACGCGGCGCGTTTAAATCGGAATGCACGATAGGCGCGATGTGTGTTGAGGTTACGCAAGTAGGAGTGTACCGCGTCGATCGGACGTTCGAACGATCTGATCTTATATGTCTTTCCCTCCGGACGTTTATGCGGCACGAGCCCTTCGAATTCGTCTGTCGTCCACTGTCCAAACGCGGAATTTCCTTCCAGTGCGAAGCGCGAGGTGCCCCAACCACTCTCAATTGCAGCCTGGGCGAGAGCTAGCGAAGGCGGCATCGTGTCGACCCGCCGCACCAACTCCGTAAGTTGGTCAGCGCGCACTTGATACTCGTCCGCCAGATTCAAGAACCACTGCCACGAATCGAGAGAAACGCTGGCGCCGCTTTCGAGCTCATGCTTGAGCACCAACAGGCGATTCCGCTGCTCACGGACCCTTTGATTTGCTTCAAGGACTAACGGCAGCATGTAGCGGAGGAAAATTGCCTTTCGCTTATCAGGGAGGGCAATTTCAGCCATGTCCTGCGGCAGTGCCGCAAGCGTCAGTCGCGGCACCGTGGTGGTGCCGCTTCGCACATCATCAAGGGTGTAGCCGACGCTGGCGAACATGTCGCCCAGCTTGTCGACGGACGGCAACAGCATAACCGTACCGGGCTTCCGAAGTGTTGATGGCTCGGCGGTCGTGACATTGTCGGCCAACCGCGCTAC
>CBDCIT010000025.1:0-15595 GCA_965217615.1 Alphaproteobacteria bacterium | reverse complement strand
ATTTGGACGATTGGCTGAAAGCAACTATATCTTGAAATTATGAAGAAACTCGCGATTCTCTTCGGGACTGCAGTTGTGACAGCGACATTGAGCAGCCAACTGCACGCCGGTTCGACCAAAACGACCGTGGTCGAACTATTCACCTCACAGGGCTGCTATTCCTGCCCGCCGGCTGAGGCCTTCCTTGGCGAACTTGTAGCGAAGGACGGTGTCTTGCCGCTCGAGTTCCACGTCGACTACTGGGATAAATTGGTCTACGGCGCAGCCGGCAAGTGGAAGGATGTGTTCTCAAGCCCGGCGTCAACGCAACGCCAACGACACTACAATTTGAGCATACGTGGGTCGGCGCGGGTCTATACACCGCAGATGGTCGTCGACGGCCAGTCCGAGATGATCGGGACGCACCGTCGCGAAGTCCTCTCCTCGATCAGGAAGGCGAGCGTAAGCAAGCGTCCTAGAATTAACATCTTGATCGAGCACAGGAGTGCGGGCGGCTTTACTGTTTCGCTCGACGGGGCAACGTCCGAACCGAGCGCTGTCTGGTACGTGCGTTTCATCAAGGCGAAAACGACAGAAGTGCTTGCCGGTGAAAACAAGGGCAAGACGCTTACCAGCCACAATATCGTCACAGAACTGCGTCGATTGGGCGACTGGAAAGGCCAGATGACCACGCTCGAACTGTCAGACGTAGAGCTTGACGACAACCACGGTTGTGCGGTCATCGTGCAAAGTGAGAGCCTAGGCCCGATTCTAGGTGCAGCGGTCTGTCCCGCAGTCACCTCCTAGGACTCCTTCAAGCAAGTCGCTTTCCAGGTCGGAGTATCGGTAAACCGGGCTACGTTCGGTGTGGCGCGGACGGATCCCAAGTCGCTTGATCCAAATACTTTGGCGAAGCAGGCATGTCAGGGTAGCCTCGACACACTCGTAGCTGTCTGTCCACGGAATCGCCAGCATGCGCATTGCCATCCTCGACGACTATCAAAATGTGGCGTTGGGTCTCGCCGATTGGGCGTCAATCGGCGCCGACGCCGAGATCACAGTGTTCAATGAACATATGGCTGATGAAGCCTAAGTCGCGGTCGGCATCGACATCGACCGGGGGGAGCGGAGTTTGCTTGCGGTTCCACCAGGCCATCGCTGTTCTATGCTCCGAGAAGAGGCCAATAGAGGACTGCGACGACGAGCATCAATGTCGTCGAAAGCACGACCATCCGCTATCCAACCTTGAAGAAATCCGAGGCCTTCAGATAGCCCGACGCGTAGACGATGGTGCAGGCTGGCGTGCCGACCACGGTCAAATAAGCGAAGGCCGACGATATCGCGGTAATAAAGCCAAGCACGATCGGGTTTTCGCCGGCCACACTGGCAACGTTAAGGACGATCGGTCCGAGCACTGCGACGGCGGCACCATTTGACATGGTATTGGTGACCGAAGTGGTTAGGACCGATATAGCCGCCCACAGGCCGACGCCATGATCGGCGCCAATCGGTATCATCAGCGACAGGAAATGCTCGGCCAGCCATTGGGCAGCACCCGTCTCCTTCATCTGCACGCCCAATGAGATCGCCGCCGCATAGAGCAGCACGACTCCCCAGTTGACGCCGGAATTGATGTCTTCCCAACGAACAAGTCCAGCAATTAGGAACAGGCAAGCGCCGGCGACGGCAATGGTCCCCATACCGAATTCGCCGGACTGGAATATCCAGCCAAGGAGAACTGCGAAAAAGAAACTGATGGCCAGCCAGTCGCTGGGCTTCATGGGCCGGTTGTGTCTCGAAAGTGGTGGAAATTGGTTTTGGCGCCTCTCCGAGCGGGCTGAGTTTTGCGGCGGTCAGGCCGCTCGGTCAAGGGTTTCGTCGGCGATTAGCTGATCGAGGGTTTCCCATCCATCGACTTTGCGCATCTGGATTTGGCCGGAAGCGAGGAGCGCCCAGAGGAGCATCGGCACTGTTTCGGGACACGGCAGCACGGTCTGTGTTTTGATCCGGCGCTTGAACTCCTCGTTGAGACGCTCAATGGCGTTGGTCGTTCGGGCTGATTTCCATTGGCTCTTGGACAGGCGCGTGAAGGTAAAGAGCTTGTCGCCCGCTTCTGCGAGGCTGTCCGCGACGGCCCTGCATTTCAGCCGCCACTTGCGGACAAACGCCTTGCGGCGGGTTTCCACCTCGGAGGCAGTGTCGGCATAGATCATATCGCGGTAATCTTCGCTCAGCTCGTCATGCATGTGTTTGGGAGCATGACCCAGAAGGTTGCGGTGCTTGTGCACGGTGCAGCGTTGAACGGGAAGGTCATCGCCCCAAAGCGCCGACAGAGCCGCCTCCAGTCCCGGCGCGCCATCGACGATGACAAACCCGGGCCGTTTCAGTCCACGCGCATCAAGGTCGTCGAGGAACTGGCGCCACGCCGCCTGGCTTTCTCCGCCCATATTCCCGATCGAAAGCAAGACCTTCTGGCCATCCCGGCGCACCCCTATAGCCGCGAGAACCGAGATGTTGGTGGCCTTGCGATCCAGTCGGGTCTTGATCACAGTGCCGTCAAGGATCAGCCGAACGATATCCTCATCCGCGAGGACACGGCTGCACCAGGCGTCCCAATCGACCTTCACCTTGCGCCACGCCCGGCTCACAACGTCCTTGCTCACAGCACCCCGGAAGAGCCCGAACAGCGCGCGTTTCACCCGCCGCGTGTTGGTTCCGGACAGATACACCGAAGCGATCAGCGCCTCGGCCTTTCTGGTCAGCCGCTGGTAGCGCGGCAGCGCCCGCGAACGCCATTCCGACGCCCGACCGTCTTCCTCAACGATCCGTGCACGCGGCACGCTCACCCTCTCGGTCCCGAATGTCCCCGTCAGTTGCCGCTCCCGGTGCCCGTTCCGATACCCTTGCCGAAGCGCGTCCTCTCGACCGTATCGGCAGCGCCCGAGAAACTGCGCAAGTTCCTCCTCAAAAACGGCCTCGATCGTGGATCTGATGTTCTCCCGCAGCCGGTCCTCGAGCGGATCATAGCCGGTGTCATTGGCCAGTAGCGAAAGCGCGGAAGTCTCGGTAGTGTTCTTCATGGCGTGATCTCCTTGGCGGTGCTAGCCGCCGGTTGGGTGGTTGTCTTGTCACCCGGAGATTACGCCATCCTCAAATTTCCACCACTTTCGAGACACAGCCCATCTGAGCAATGTCGCCGGAGTTCTCCGCCAGCGTTCCGGTGAATGTCGAGATGTGGCCGAGTGTGTCCGCCACGTTCGATTGGTTTCCCTTGCCAAGCAACACACTCGCCTGTTCAAGCAAAGCGATGAAGCGGTTGAGCACTTCGGGAGCGGCGTCGAAGACTTCCTGCAACTGTGAGGGTTTGGACTTGATTACCGGTCCCGATCGGCCGAGGCGCGGTCGAAGCAATGGTGCGTCCTGCGTGCCACCTCCAATCAACACGTAGGCGACGCCGGTGATACCCTGGAATTCCAGCGATGCGACTGCATCCTCCTTAATCGGCGTGTCGGTTGGAACCTCGATCGTGACACGGATGCGCTCCACATTCTCCGGATCGATTTGCATGTCCGATACGACGCCAACCGGGATGCCTTGATAGCGCACGGGGTTGCCCGATGTCAGCCCAGTGACCGAACCCTCAAACAGTATGTCGTAGTAGGCAAACTCCTCATCGAGTTGCACGCCCGCCAGCCAAACAACCATGACGACGAGGGCTACAAGCGAGACGAGAACGAAGCCGCCAACGACCAAATAACTCGCGCGAGTTTCCATGATCTATGCAGGCGCCGTTTCGGCACCGGCGCCAAAGGCGGCGCGCGCGCGCGGTCCACGAAAATAGGATTGGATCCAGGGATGCGGATCGTTCAAATGCTCCTCCAGGGTTGCGACGCGGACCTTCTTGTCCACGAGGACCGCGATTCGGCTTTGGTGCATGGACCTGAGGATTAGTATATCTGGCTCCGCTTCCGTCTTTGAGAGTTTGTCATGCCTTTCAAGTTCCACGCATCGCGTCGCCACCATATCCCCAGAGCCAAGTACCGGGTCATGAACTGGCCGGATTATGACCGTGGTTTGGTTCGGCGCGGCGACATTCGTTTCTGGATTGATGAGCGCGCCCTGGAGCAATGGGACGCAGCCAAACGGCGAACTCCTGGTGGCCCGCGGCGGTTTTCAGAGTTGGCGATTTCCACGACACTGATGCTGGGGATGGTCTTCAGACTGCCGCTGCGCCAGACGGAAGGCTTTGTGCGTTCCCTCGTGGACTTTATGGGGTGCGATCTGCCGGTGCTGGATCACACCACGCTGTCGCGGCGGCGGCGAACGGTGGATGTCGTTGTGGAAACTAGCACGAACAAATGGCCTACGGATATCGTGCTGGATTCCACGGGCCTGAAATTCTTTGGCGCTGGCGAGTGGGCTCGCGCCAAGCACGGTGAAACGCGGCGCTCGTGGTGCAAACTGCATATCTCGGTTGACCCGGCCAGCAGCGAGATCCGGACGCATGAACTGACCGGTGACGACACGGCCGATGCGACGATGGCGGGACCGCTGGTCGCCGGTTCCGGTGGGATGATCCGGCGCGTGTTTGCCGACGGCGCCTATGACGGGGAGCCCGTGACAAAAGCGATCCGAGAAGCTCGGCCACCGAATTCACCACCTGAAATCATCATCCCGCCACGCGCCACATCCATTCCTCCCCCGGACACCCCTCATGGCGGATCGGAACGGGAGCACCATGCGGCGGAGATCGCGTCGAAGGGAAGGATGAACTGGCAGAAACGACAGGGCTACGGATTGAGAGCGCTTGGCGAAACAGCCATGGCTCGCGTCAAGAGGCTCAACGGCGGCAAGCTCACCGCTCGCACATTCCAATCCCAACAAACCGAAATCGCCATGCAGATCGACGTACTCAATCGCTCTATCCGTGCGGCGAAACCAAACACAATCAGGATCCGCTAACCAACCGGGGAATGGGCGATCACACCATCGCGGCTCCATGCACCAAAGCCTTGAACCGCGACTTCCACGCACCGGCATCGGTACGCGAGGCCACTTCCGCCCAGCGTAGCTCTTCCGCGTGCGCTTCGGCCGCGTCTGCCCGCGCCCGTTCCCGCTCACACTGTGACCGCCAGTCGCGCGGCGCGCGCTCCGGCACCGACACGGGGGACGACCGGACCCCGCCATTACCCTCGGCCAGCGTCAGGTCGGTGCCAAAATCCTCGTCCAGAACCGCCATGCGCACGACGATAACGCATGGCAAATTGCGTTACCAGCAGAAAGACAGCCCCTTGTGGGGCTTCGCCTCAACGCGGGAGATGCGCCTGACGACACCCATTCCACGGCCTGAACGAACACTTACCGTACCAGACACAGTGAGACCTCGCGCGTTTGGTGATGGCGTCTCGCGATCATGATTCAGCAACAGCTGAACGACCTGCTTTCTGGGTTTTCGGAGCGGCAAAGCGGTAAGGACCGGGATTCACTCGCCGAGCGCCTGGGCGATCTTTGCTTCAGTTCCGATGCAGGACTGAGCGAACGCGAACTTCAGCATGTATTTGGCATTGTTCGCGCACTTCTCCGCGATACGGAGATGCACGTTCGGCGTAAGCTTGCTGAACATCTTTCCGTCCGCGACGATGTGCCGCACGACCTTATCGCGACGCTTTCCGACGACCAGATAGAAGTGGCCTATCCGATTATCGTCTGGAGCAAGCTGCTCAGCGATAAGGATCTCCTCGAAATTATTGCCAAACACGCACAACAACATCAAATGGCCATCACAGAGCGTAGTTCGGTCAGCGCGGTTGTGAGCGATGCGTTGGTCGCGACCGAGGACAAGGAGGTTGTTGCTTCGCTGCTGCATAACGAGGGTGCGGCATTCACGCCTGAAACCTTCAAGAGGCTGATCAGCGATTGTATGTGGGTTGATGAATATCGCGCGCCGATCGTTCGGCGCGAGGATCTCACGCCTGAGCTCGCTGGGCAGGTTTATGTGTGGGTGGGCGATGCCTTGCGGGACTTTATCAACGAGCGCTACACGTTCGATCCGGTTGAGTTAGAAAACCATATTGCCCGGTCGCTGGCGGCCGCCATGGAAGAGGACGAGAAGAAGGGCGACGACAGTACAGAAGGCATACGCTTCATGAGCCATTCGCGCGTTCAGAGAGTAGCCGACTTACTGATGGATTTCTTGCGCGATGACAAGCTCGATCGCTTCGAACTGGATTTTGTGCAGATGACTGGATTGTCCGCGGGTGTGGTCGCGCTGGCACTGCACAATACCGGCTATGCCGGCGTCGCAATCCTCTGCAAAGGCGCCGGCGTCGACCGCAGCGTCTTTAGCGAGACGTTTTTTCATATGCACGGCGGCCGATCCAACGCCCTCTTTCGCACCACTCCGGAATACAAGAAGGCGATCGCCTATTTCGATAACCTCAAGCGCGAGCGGGCAAGGCGCGTTCTAAAGTCCTGGCAAGATTCCATGGGCCCCGACAATGTGGACGAGGTCACGCGACTGATTGACGAAAGTCTTAGACGTCAGATCGGCGACGACAAATAGAAGACGTTATTTGCGGCAATCGACGCCGTTCGTCCGCCCCGCAGAGTGCGGTTAGGTCCCACACCGTCGAAGACGAAGAACCTTAGATCCGCCAATTAGTATGAGGCGAAGTCGTGCGATCGGATTGGCGGTCGTAGGGTGCGCAATCTGTAGACTTGACAGGCGACCGACACGTCCATCTTGTGACAAGACTAGGTCATTTGGTGCGGTTAATTAAGGATGTCGTGATGGCGGCCAGCGGCGGTGCGCTTGGTGAGGGCAAATACGCAACAATCGATGCTGATCGGCTGTGGCGGCGCCATGTCGAGATGGCTCGATTCGGCGCAACCGCCCGCGGTGGCGTCAACCGGCTTGCGTTGACGCAGGAAGACATTGACGCACACGTCCTGCTTGCGGAATGGGCAGCTGACCGCGGTTTCACGGTGTTTGTCGACGATACCGGCAACATGTTCATAAGGCGCCCAGGCGCTGAGCCGGAGGAGGCTCCAGTGACCAGTGGCTCCCACTGCGATACACAGCCAACAGGCGGACGCTTCGATGGCATTTTCGGCGTACTCGCGGCCTTCGAGGCGCTGGAAGCGATCGATGATGCGGGTCTGGTCACGCGGCGGCCTGTGGAAGCTGCCGTTTGGAACAACGAGGAGGGTGTGCGATTTACCCCGAGTTTCATGGGGTCATCAATTTATGCAGGCGGGGTCCCGTTGGAGACCATGCTAGCGGCGACGGATAGCGATGGCGTCACCATGGCTAGTGCTGTGCAAGCTCTAAAGGCGGCATTGCCAAGCGCCGGCCATCGCGCCCTTGGGGACCCAATTGCAGCTTTTGTTGAAGCGCATATCGAGCAGGGTCCTGAGCTCGAGGCGGCTGGCGATACCATCGGCATTGTCACCGGTATGCAGGGAACACGGAAGTTCTCTATCGAAGTGTCGGGCGAGGAGGCGCACGCAGGAACAACGCCGCGCCGACATCGAAGCGATGCTTTTGTCGACGCGATTGCCATCGTCAATGCGCTTCATGATGTGTTCCATGACGCGGAGGACACGGTGCGCTTTACGATCGGCCAGTTTGAGGTTTATCCGGGCGCGCTCGCCGTTGTGCCCGGTCGCGTCAGCTTCAGTATCGATTTCCGTCATCCCGAGCAGGAGACGCTTGAGCGGCTTGGCGACCAGGTTGGGCCACTATGTCAGAAGGTCGTTGAGCGTTGCACCGTCACGGTTGAGGAGCCGTCGCGCGCGAGGCCGCTTCGTTTCACAGGTGTCGTGCCGGAAACGATCGAGCGGGTCACCAAACTCCGTGGCTATCCTTGCCGTCATATTTACTCAGGTGCCGGCCATGATGCTCGACATCTGGCAGGGCTTTGCCCCAGCGGCATGGTATTTGTTCCATGCGAGAAGGGCATCAGCCACAACGAAGCGGAGAACGCCTCACCAAGCGATCTCGCGGCCGGCGCCCAAGTCATCGCGGACGTACTGGTCGAGCTGGCGAATGGCGTCTAAGAGAATTTCACACATCGTACATGCGCAATCTTGCTGACCGGCGGCGTATTGCCCAAGCTTAAGACGCCTTAGCCACCGTCGACGGCGTTTGAGAACAGACGCTCGACAGTGCAGCGATGAACCGAGAAAGCGAGGGAGACGACCTCGGGATTGTCCGCGAGGCGACTGCCCGGTTTTCGATAGAGGCTGTCCCAGTGCCACCCGAATTGGCCAGATTGCGCTCCTGTACGGTTGCCCGATGCTGGGTGGCGCCGCGCCCGCGGACCGATGACTTCCTTCTCACCCACTCCGCCGGCAATGGCCTCCGCATCCGTTATATCCTGAAGCCGACAAAATCTTACTTCTTTGACAATAAGGGTAAGCCTCGACGCCCAGCGGTTCATATGAATCGAGGGAATCCAACGCGCAGGCATAAAACGGTGGGCAGGTGCTTTACGCATTTCTTCTTCGAAATAATGAACTTCGTGCGCAAGTTGCACCACACGTTGATCCTTCGGCGTATCGTGGTAGGTACGTGGTGGCCGGTCGACATCGGTATCGTCACGAAAACTCACATGCCATGTCTCACGCACCCAAAGCCGGTCGCCGGGCATTGCTCTTGCGAGCGGCGAGGACACGGGACGACGCGTTTCAGTCTTCCGTCCGTTGATCAGCGCGCGCACCATCGTCGACGAGAACAGGATGGGAAACGTAGGGTACACCGCATTTGTTGTTGGTTGCGTTCGCGGCAAGGAAATCGTCTGCATTCTATTTGGTCCTGTCGAGTTCCGATCTCGCCGCCATGGATTAACCGACGGAAAGCGCCAAGATCATGCTGATTTCACACAGCGGACGCCCAGATTCTGCAGCCCACTTGTTGTAAGCGGTCTGGACTTTTTCGAGGTCCCGTTTCACTTTCGGCGCGCCGTCGAATATCTCCCAGTGATTAAGCGCCCTCACGCCATCGCCCATGATGAGAAACGTATCCTTTCCGGCCATGCGTAAAAAGAAGGGGGCCGACTTGCCACCGAGCTGAGAAAAACCCTTCGCGAGTTCCGCCCAGAGCTCGACGATGCGTTCGCCGTGCCAATCTGCAAGCCAGGCGCCGAAGCTAGCGTTCTGCTCGGAGACATTACACATAGCCGAGGCGTTGGCTCGCACGCTCTTTATCTTTCCCCAATGACGGATCAGTCGCTTGTCTCCCATCAGGGCTTCGAGCATTTCGTCATTCATGCCTCGTACACGCCGCGGCTGGAATTCCATAAAGACCTCTTCAAATGCAGGCCATCGCTCGTCGACCATGCTGTGTCTGAGGCCGGCTCGAAATATGCGGCGAGACATCAGTGACAAATAGAATGCATCCGGCAGAGCGGCCAGTTCAGCGGCTTTTGTAGCAACCGGAAGGCGTGCTTTGAGCTGCCGTTCACCCCCGATGCGCTGAAGTGCGGCCGTGTATAGGGTCTCGAACGTCGTCATCGGCAATCGCGCCTATTCGCTGCGACAATCTCCAATTTCATGTCGCTTCGAGTTGACAACTATTCCCTCCACCTGAGCCAAACGCAACGATCACAGAAAGATATTGCCGCAAGTTGCGCGCTGCCTCGTTCGGACCTTGGCAAACTCGTTGTCGAGCAACGCATGTGGCCTTCGTTTGCACTATTCCCGTCGCTCGTGGCACAGCGCGTTTGTAATCGCTTTGTCCACGTAGTTCTTACCTAGTTTTCCACAGAATTCCACGCCAGATTTTTGTTTAATTACTTGAGCCCATAATTGTTATCCACCGGCTGTGTAAAATTAAACACATTAATTCCCGGGGAAACCACAATATATAGTCTATTATTTTGAACCGACCACAGGTTATGCTACAATTCTCTTTGTTCTGAGCGCCGCCAGCCGCGGTGCATTTGTGAAAACTGGTCGGCCAGCAAGTATTCAGAATTTGACAATGCCGGGCCCGAAATCGAGCACGCACCCGAGTCGGTTGGGCGCGCAGAGGCACTTGTTGCCTGATTTCGGCAGCGAATTCCGCGGGCGAGTTCTTGCGCTGATCGTAATCGTGCTAAGCCTGATTGTCGGGTTTAGCAACAGGTCGCATCGCAGTCCGCCTGCAGGAAGCGGTTCAGGCCGCGCTATTGACGAGCCCTGATATCGGAATCGTTGCCGAAAATCGCCATGCTATCGATTATGAGCTTGAGCAGGCATGGAGTTTGTTTCGGCCGCAGGTCGATCTGCGGACGGCGACTGGCGGACAGATAACAAATAGCCCGGGAACCCGGGCGCGGCTTAAAGACTTCGACGATAAAGGAACGGTGCGCCAGCTGCGCTATGAAACCGGCCTGACCATCCGGCAAATGCTGTTCGACAGCCTTGCCGCAGTATCCGAAGTAACGCGCCAAGAAGCTCGAGTTGGCGCTGCCGCTAGGCGCGTGCGCGATACCTCCGAGTTCACGGCGCTCGATGCAGCGGAGGCCTATTTGGAGTCATTTCGCCAACGCGAGCTAGTGGGTCTGGCGGAGGGCAATATAGCTGCCCACCTGAATACGCTGGAGCTCGTGACCATCAAGGCCGAGGGTGGCGCCGCGAGCCTAACCGATGTTGAACAGACCCAGTCCCGTGTGTCGACCGCCGAGGATGCACTGGTCGAGAACCGTTCGCGAGTTCGAGATGCAGACGCAAACTACTTTGACATTGCTCCCGGATCCCGGACCAGGCGGTAAATTGAATACCGATCTGGAGGGACGAGATGACAAAGCAGACGAGGCGGCGATTTTCGCCGGAATACAAGGAACAGTCGGTTGCCCGGCTGTCGGAGCCGGGTGCGACGCATAGCAGTGTGGCTGCCGAGCTCGGCGTCACGCCAACGCAGTTGAAGACTTGGCGGCTCGAGCTTGAGGCCGCGGGCTCGGCCGCGGCGACCGCGGCGCAGAAAGCCGAGGCCGCTGAACTGGTGCAGCTTCGCCGGGATAACAAGCGGCTGACGGAGGAGGTTGAGGTTCTACGCAAAGCCTCGGCTTTTTTCGCTCAATGGGCGGCGAAGACATGAAGACGAAGCACGCTTTCATCGCCGCCCATGCTTCAGGGCACGCCATCCGGTTCATGTGCCGGGTCCTGGGGGTTGCTCACAGCTGGTTCCACGCCCGGCGGCGTGCGGCCCCAAAGAGAGCTGAACGCGCTGCCCGGCGTGGCAGGCTCGGGTCAGAGATCCGGGAGATCTTCGAGCAGAGCAAGAGGTGCTACGGCGCGCCTCGGATCCATGCCGAGTTGAAGGCCCGCGGCTTACGCATCTCGAAGCGCTCGGTCGCCAAGCTCATGCGAGAGAACGGCATTCGTCCACCGCGAGGCAGGCGGCGGGCGCCGATCACCACCGACAGCCGCCACTCCCATGCGATCGCGCCCAATCTGCTCGACCGCAACTTCGAAGCCGCTGCGCCCGATGCGGTCTGGCTCGCTGACATCTCCTACATCCCAACTGACGAAGGCTGGCTCTACCTCGCCGCCGTCAAGGATCTGGCCACGATGGAGATCGTCGGCTGGTCGATGTCCGAGCGGCTGAAGAGCGTTCTGTGCGAGGAGGCGCTGAAGATGGCGATCCGCAGCCGCCGGTTGCCCATGGGGCTGATCCACCATTCCGACCGCGGTGTGCAATATGCCTGCGGTGACTACCGCAAGCTGCTCCGCCTCCATGGCATCAAGGCCTCCATGAGCCGCAAGGGGAATTGCCTCGACAACGCCCCTATGGAGAGCTTCTTTGGGTCTCTCAAGACCGAACTCGTGCACCGTACCCGGTTTTCTACCCGGCGCGAGGCCAAGGCTGCGCTATTCGAGTACATCGAGATCTTCTATAACCAACGACGGCGCCACTCGAGCATCGGCTACCGGACGCCGGCACAGGCCAGGAGGGATATGACCATCGCTCAGGCCGCATAGGTGAAGAACCACCTGGTCCGGATTTTGGGGTCAACGTCACATCAACACCATCGGTGAGCCGCCGGTCGATCTGGTTCGTCCAATCGTGCCCTTCCAAGCCTTGCCGGAAAACGAGGCCGCCGCAGTCGCATTGGCGCTGAAACTAAACCCGACAATCGCGGTTACACGCGCCGACCTCGAAACCGCCAAGGCCGATTATCAGTCGACACGGGCGGGATTTTGGCCGCGTGTTGATCTTGAAGTCGGTGCCAATTCCAACCGCAATCTTGAAGGTACGCGTGGTCAGACCAGCGATGTTACGGCATTGGTGGTGATGCGCTACAACCTGTTTAACGGCGGTGGATACTGCCCGACGCCTAGAATTCATCACGCGGATCGCCGAGGCGCGGCAGCGCATGCTCCAAGTGCGGCGCGCAACCGAACGCGAAATGCGGCTCGCATGGAATGCTCTTGTCACGGCGCGCGAGTGGCTGCGGGCGCTTCGTCGTCAAGTTCAGGCAAACGAAACGGTACTCGGCGCCTACGAACTGCAGTTCGACATCGGCCGCCGAGACTTATTGGATCTGCTGGACGCGGCAAACGATCTGTACCGCTCGCAAAGTAATCTGCTGACGGCAGAATTTGTTGAACTTTTCGGCGTTTATCGCGTCTTGGCGACTGCCGGTGTGTGGTTGGCGACGCTTGATCTCTCGCCGCCTAGTGAATCGCTGCCCGAATTGGAAGAACGGCGTTTGCTGGAGCTTGAAGAAACGCTGCGGACCATGACTAAATTCGGCGAGACGGAAGAGGAGGACGGCGAAGCGCCGCTTCTAGATCCGACGGCGCCAGTGCTGGATCCAAACGCCCCAATTCTGGATCCGACGGCACCAGTGCTGGATCCCAATGCTCCCATTCTCGATCCAGAAGCACCAATCCTGGACCCCGAAGCGGAACCGGAATCTGGCAGAACTGTCCCGAATCCGGCGGACGGTGGAATTGCGGCAGTTCCGACTGGCCAACCGCCGCCGCTATCGGAAGGCCCGCTGACCGAACTACCGAAGACATCCACTGAGACTCCTGTCCAAAAGACTGTTGAGGATCCCGTGCTTTGGGTTAAGCAGACGACGCCAACGGGCAGCGCCAAGTCTCAGGTCGCCGGCGAACTTGGGCCAAAGGGCCGGAGGGAGTCCTCAGCCGCGGCGCAACTGGCCGTGCGATCGCCTGCGAATTTCGTAGACTTCACGGGCTTTGAAGGTAACCAACAGCGTGCGAGTGAAACATCGCCGCCTTCCGGCCTCGTCGTGCACAAGTTGCCAAGCGACCTATTGGAGTTTGAATTTAGCGAACCGGCTGCGCCCGCCGTGGCTCATCCCTCAAAGTCCAGCAACCTCAACTCAGGACAGAGTCCAGCGACGGGTGCAGTCAGCCTAAGCACGCCAGAGCCAGGTATGGCGTCAAGCACTGGCTCAGAACAGCCGGACGGGTTGTTCGCACCTGACATGCCTGAAGTTGCGCTGACGACTCCCGCGCGTGGCAATCGCCGGATGATTGATGCAATGGCGGCATCTGATGCAATCGCCACAGCGGAGCCCACGGTGCCAGTGCTGCCTCCGGACTCGCCGTCGGTTGCGCTCGCTACATCGAAAGCGCGGGGCGACATCGTATCGCCCGAGCAGGCGCATGGCTCTTTCCCTGTGGCGGGTCGGTGCAAACCTCCGTGGAGGCGGGAAACTTCGTTCGGCAGATTGCGCGCCTGGAGGAGCCAAACACGCAGGCGAGACATCGGCGAAGTCCGGATCCGTTGGCGACCGACGTCCGAGCACCGACCCCCCCCCCAATTGCGCCACCTAGCGACCTTGCAAAGATCCCTGCCAGCGCCGCATTTGGCATGGGTGCAAGCGAGCCCGATCCGGCGACTGAGCGTGCCATTGTTGACGCTGAACCAATTGACGTTCCCACGTTGTTGAACGTTGCTCGGCGCCCTCCTGATGGCGTTGCTGGCGAAAAGCCAGACCCGCACACCAGTGACAAACTATCGGCGCGAGTTGCCGTGCTGTCTCCACCACAGCCTTCCGAAACGGGACGCGCGGGCGATAGGTGGTTTGCCGATGATCCGCCGCGCGTGTCTTCTGACCCCGATACGCCTGTAGAGACTGAGATTCCCGCGACGATTGCTCGTGCGCCATTCAAGCCAGTGAAGGCGCCAGTTGGCGACAAAGATGGCGCGGCTGGACCGCCTGCCAAGGCGGCAGCTCGCATTGAACGATTGGTGACAGCCGCAAGTCCGGAGGAGTTAATGCCGGACCGTTACGGTTCGGCGGCGGCAAGTTCAAAAGGGTTGCCGACAATCATGCCATACGGCTTCGTCGATCTCGATCGACGGTTGGCAAGCAGCCAAACACATATCTTGCTCCCAGCGCGGCTGCCGCGCGCCACCGATGCTTCATATACATCACAACACCGGTTTGGCAGGCAGCGCGTGGCTCCGTTTTTCAAGGAACCAATAAAGGCGAGCGCTGTGGCAGCGCTCATTCCAAGCGGTCAGGTCGATCCGAAAAGCACAACGCCCCGCTATCCATTCTGGTCGTTTGAATAGGCGTAGTTAGTTAGCGCCCAATCAGGCCCCCTCACAAAAAATAAGTCGCTGCCGACCCAGCACGGACTGGGCAGTTGACTCTCGTTGTTTGCAGGCAAACAGCCTGACAGATGCGTCAGCACCAATATGTTCGAGGTCGTCGTTGCCGTCGAACGTGAGAAATCAGTTATATCTCCATAATATGTCACGATTCTTGCATACTACGCGAGCGCAATGGAAGCGTAACTTGAGACTGCGAGAAATCGCGCCACCTAATGCTTTGAAGTCGAGGGCAGGGATCACATGGTTTTGAACCTGCCGAGCGCCGGAAGGAACTGAGGCTGTCACTAGAGGTGAAAATGCTCGCGTAGCGAGTTTGCGACAACGATAATGAGTTTGGCGACCATGTTAAGTGGCAAAAACGAGAATCGCATGTCGTTGACGTTGTCTGACTTCGGCATCCGAGATGTATTTGCGCGTGCCCATTGCGACAATTCGGTCGTTGGCAGGCGGCATGGTGTGGTCGCTCGTGTCACATGGGTTTGGCCATGTCGATAGACGAGAACGAAGAAGAAGACGGCGAAGACGCTGGCAGCTCCACGCCGGATGGCCTCGGTCTGCTCTCGCGGCGGATGCCGGCCGATGATCCGACCGCGGGTGTCGGCACGCGCGACTTGTTGCGCCCACAATCCCAGCCCGCGCCGGACGAGGCGGAAGTAGAATCGCAGGCGGAACAGGGCGAGATTCCGCCGTCGCCATCTCCAGAGGCAGAAGGTGAAACTCTGGCATCTGCGCCATCGGCGGAAGCCGACAGCGACGCTCCGGGTTCTGTACCATCTGCGGAAGGCGAAGGTGATACGCCCGGTGATGCGGGCGAAGAACATGCCCAAGCGGACTTCGTGTCGGACCTCGAGGGCAAAGCTGACTCGGCACGCTCGTCGACTTGGCTCATCCGGTCCACGGCGCGAACCGCTGACGACCCGCTTCTTGGTTGTCTGACGATACTTTGCAAGCTGCTTGACCGTCCGGTGTCCGCGGACGCTCTGACCGCCGGATTGCCGCTCGTCGATGGCCGCGTCACACCGCCGTTGTTCGTGC
>CBDCIT010000024.1:0-20569 GCA_965217615.1 Alphaproteobacteria bacterium | reverse complement strand
TCGCTTCGTTTCGGATATCTGAACTCCCGTTCATTGCTGCGATCCATCTCTTCTGGCCGGTGTGAGTTTGTCTGCTACTTGGGCAGCGCGTTGATTCCTCGCCGCTTAGCCAAGAAATAGTCCGATGATCATTCCGGCAGCGAACAAGAGCCACTGTTCGGTGGTCAGCGACCGCAGGTATCGGAGCATCCGATCCGATTGCCGCCCTAGGTCTTGTTTGATGCCGCGTTCAGTGGACGTTGCGTTTCTCGTCATCATTGTCGTGCTCCCATCGCTTGCAAATGCGACCCAGGATCAGGTTTCTACCCTTCACAACTGCATGACGTATGCCAATCAAAAATTTCCCATAACACATTGAATTATAAGAATTACTTTGGTTTTCCGTCGAAAAATACAATTGTCGATATTGACGTTAATCATTAAATACTGTTAATTTATCGTAAGTAATGTGATAAATTATCACTACGCAAATGCTTGCTCCTAGCCAACTCCCATCGGTCGTCGGTCAATCCCCTGCATTCATCGAAATGCTGGAGCAGGCGTCGCGTGCGGCGGTTCTGAATCGGCCGGTTTTAGTGATCGGTGAGCGTGGTACGGGCAAGGAGTTGATAGCGGCTCGTCTACATTTCTTGTCGCAACGATGGGAGCGACCGTTGGTCAAGCTGAACTGTGCGGCACTTCCTGAAAGCCTTCTCGAGACCGAACTGTTCGGTCACGAGGCCGGCGCTTTTACGGGCGCAGTGCGGCGTCGCGAAGGTCGCCTTGAGCTGGCGGACGGTGGAACGCTATTCCTCGATGAGATTGCGAATGCCTCATTGGCTGCGCAAGAGAAAATCCTGGGTGTCATCGAGTACGGCACCTTCGAGCGGGTCGGATCATCGGCGGAACTTCATGTCGATGTTCGGGTGATCGGTGCCACGAATATCGATCTTCCAAGCGCGGCTCATTCGGGCGCATTCCGATATGATCTGCTCGACCGACTGGCGTTCGACGTTATCACCGTGCCGCCGTTGCGCGAGCGCCCGGACGACATCATCCCCCTGACCGACCACTTCGGGCGGGCGATGGCATTGGAGTTGGGCTGGAAGCAATTCGCCGGATTCACTAAGGGCGCACGAACTTCACTTGAGGAATACGATTGGCCCGGCAATGTGCGCGAGCTCAAGAATGTGGTCGAGCGCTCGGTATATCGAAGTCCGGCAGATGGACGGATCGATTCGGTTAGCTTCGATCCGTTTGCATCCCCTTACCGTCCGGCCGCCGGCGACGTTGCGGAGGGTTCGCGCCCCGCCGACTCGGTTCCAAGTCTAGACCCAACTGAGGCCGTGCCGGTGCTCACTCGTCGCTTCGATTTTGAGGAATCGGTAGCCACTTTCGAACGGGATTTGCTGGAACGCGCGCTTTTGCAAAACCGACACAATCAACGTGCAGCGGCACGCCATCTGGGACTCGCCTATCACCAATTCCGACATAAACTGATGAAACACCAGCTGTTGCCGACGTAACGCCGGCGTAGCGATGACGGTAAAGCGGGCGGCTAGCGGTGTGTTGGCCGATCGGCTCTGTAGCCTTGGGCTGCCGCTTCACGCTAAACCACGTGTGCACTATGGATCGAGCGGAGTGGACGCGTGCTACTACCCGATACACTGGCAGGCAAACGGATTCTCATTACCGGCGGCGGCGGCGGCCTTGGCAAGTCGATGGGCCTGCGCTTCCTCGAGCTTGGCGCGGACCTGGTCATCTGCGGCCGGCGCGAAGGCGTACTGAAGGAAACAGCGGCGGAATTTCGCGCTGTTTCCGGTCGCCCAACCGCTTGGTTCTCATGCGACATCCGACAGCCCGAAGCAATCGCTGCGATGCTTGACGAGATTTGGCGCGAGAGACCACTCGACGGCCTCGTCAATAACGCCGCCGGTAACTTTATCGCGCGGACCGAGTCGCTGAGCCATCGGGCTGTCGATGCCATTTTGAACATCGTCCTACACGGCAGTGCGAATGTGACGCTCGACTGTGGTCGGCGCTGGCTGACCGAAGTTCGACCGGCTGTCGTTTTGTCCATTCTGGCCACCTATGCATGGACCGGTTCGCCTTATGTCGTCCCCTCCGCGATGGCAAAGGCGGGCGTATTGGCGATGACCCGCAGCCTTGCCGTCGAATGGGGCGGTCGGGGAATACGCTTTAACGCCATTGCGCCAAGTGCATTTCCTACCGAAGACGCGTGGTCGCGCCTCTTGCCCCGTCCTGAAATGGCACGGCGCTTTGAAACGTCTGGACCGTTAGGCCGTCCGGGCAAGCATCTCGAATTAGCAAATCTTGCGAGTTATCTGATGTCGGACCATGCGGCATATCTGAATGGTGAAATCGTGACCATCGATGGCGGCCGTTGGCTCAAGGGCGCAGGCCAGTTCAGCGCGATCGGCGATGACTTGACCGAGGAGGACTGGACGAGTTTTCATCCAAATTAGCGCCGCCTAAATGCACAAATGACGTGTTTGCCGCGACGGCGTGATACGGGATTGCCTATGATATGCTGTGGTGGTGCTGAGCGAAATGGCGATAATTCAGGACGCATCGGATAGAGCCAAACCTGCGCAAGAGGGCGCCACGCCGTTAGCTTTGCTGGCGAAGCGGCCAGTGCAACGCGACAAAGATCACCAGGCCCATATTATTGTCGTCGGCAACGAAAAGGGTGGATCCGGTAAGACGACCACCGCGATGCATCTGATCGTAGCCCTACTCCATGCCGATCTTCGTGTCGCGAGTATCGATGTAGATTCACGACAAGCCTCACTTACACGCTTCTTCGCCAACCGTCGCGCCCATGCCCGAAAGCAAGACCTAAAGCTTCCGTTGTCTGAACACAGCACCATCGGCGCCGACGCCCGCGGCAAGGCGCTGACCACTGATGAGGCGATAGAACGGTTTCGGGATTGCCTGGGGAAATTTGTCGTGGCGTTTGATTTCGTCGTTGTTGATACGCCGGGAAGCGACAGTGCATTATCGCGATATGCGCATAGCCATGCGGACACGCTGATTACGCCGCTCAACGACAGTTTCGTCGACCTCGACATGTTGGCGACGATCGAAGCGGAAACATTGAGAATTCTCCATCCTAGCCAATACGCCGAAATGGTGTGGGAGCAGAAGAAGGAACGGGCGAGACGCGACGGCAGATCGATTGATTGGGTAATAATGCGCAACCGCCTGAGTAGTTTGGACTCTCATAACAAACAAGCAATGGCGCAGGCGGTTGCGCTGCTTGCGAAACGGATTGGCTTTCGTCTCGCGCCGGGGTTCACGGAGCGGGTTATCTTTCGAGAACTGTTTCTTAAGGGTCTGACGCTGCTTGATCTCCGAGAGCCTGGCAGCGACGTCAAGCTTAACATATCCCATGTGGCTGGACGCCAAGAGGTGCGCGGACTGTCGCTAACACACGATATGACCGGTCTATGTAACAGATGATCTGTCCGGTTTTAGATTTCCTCCAAATCTGGAGGAATCGGATGCGCCGGACGGAGCAGTTGCAGGGACTGAGATTGATGAAGTTCGAGGATGTCTACGGACGTTGTTATCGGGGTGATTTGAGCCAGGCCGAGGCCTCGGAGATCCTGGGCATGTCGGAGCGGACGTTCCGGCGCTGGCGGGAGCGCTATGAGGCCGAGGGTGCCGAGGGTTTGTACGACCGGCGCCTTGGGCGGGTCTCGGCGCGCCGCGCGCCGGTGGACGAGGTGATGCGGGTGCTGGAGCTGTTCGAGACGCGCTACCCGGACTTCACGGCCAAGCACTTCCACGAGAAGCTGGTCTGCGAGCATGGCTTCGGGCTGAGCTACAACTGGCTTCGCCTGAGCTTGCAGGCGCACGGCAAGATCAAGCCGGCGCCCAGGCGCGGGGCGCACCGCCGGAAGCGGCCGCGCCGACCGGTGGTGGGGATGATGCTGCACCAGGACGGCTCGAGCCACGAGTGGGTTGCGGGCCAGTGGTGGGATCTGATCGTGACCATGGACGATGTGACATCGGAGGTCTATTCGGGCTTCTTCGTTGCCGAGGAGGGCACGATGAGCACGTTCCGCGGGCTCGGCGAGGTGATCGCCGAAAACGGGCTGTTCTGCTCGCTCTACGCCGATCGGGCCTCGCACTACTGGCACACGCCCGAGGCAGGCGGCGGTGTGGACAAGGACAACCCGACCCAGATCGGCCGGGCCTTGGCGCAGCTCGGCATCGAGTTGATCGCGGCCTATTCGCCGCAGGCCCGGGGCCGCTCGGAGCGCATGTTCGGGACCTTGCAGAAGCGCCTGCCCCAGGAGCTGCGCCTCGCCGGGATCGCCACCATGGCCGAGGCCAATCGCTTTCTCGAGGAGCTCTTCTGGCCGGCGCACAACGCCCGCTTCGCCCGCCCGGCCGCGGACACCGGCTCGGCCTTCGTGGCTTTTGCCGGCACGCTCGAGGACATCCTCTGCGCCCAGGAGGACCGCGTCGTCGCGGGCGACAACACCGTGCGCTACAAGAACCGCACGCTGCAGATCCCGGCCGACCGCCACCGCCACCACTACGTCAAGGCGCAGGTCCGGGTGCACGAATATCCCGACGGCCACCTGGCCGTCTTCCACGGACCCAGGTGTCTGGCGCGCTACCGCGCCGACGGCGAAACCATCGACGACGACAGGCTCCAGGCCGCGTGACCCGCTTCGACGCGACCGAGCCAAACCACCACAACAGAAGCGGTCAATTCATATGGTACATAAAGCGGTCAACTTAGTTTGTTATCGACACAAGAGGTGCGCGGACTAATTGAGGCGTTGCGCTTTCCCCCGCCGCTACAACCGGTTGACGTAGCGGGGGACATCAGGCGAGATACCGCATAAATGTACCTGAGCAACGGGTGATCTATTGTCGAAGTTGCCGACCAAGACCAGCGATCAGGACGTAAACGAGTTCCTGAAGAAGGTTGCTTCCGCAACGAGTCCGCAGTCGGACCGCGGACGGCTTATGTTTGCAATGGACGCCACGGCTAGCCGTGAGCCGACTTGGGACAGTGCCTGCATGATCCAGGGGGATATGTTTAAGTCGACCGCTGCCTTGGGCGGCATTGACATACAACTGGTCTATTATCGCGGGTTCCGCGAATGCCGGGCAAGTAAGTGGGTGACGAACGCGGGCGAACTCTTGAAAATGATGACGGGCGTCATGTGCCGTGGTGGCGCGACGCAAATCGAAAAGGTTTTCAACCACGCACTCAAGCAGACCAAACAGCGCAAGATCAACGCGGTCGTCTTTGTGGGGGATGCGATGGAAGAAGACATCGATGGCCTCTGTCACAAAGCCGGTGAGCTGAAACTGCTCGGCGTGCCGGTGTTCATATTCCACGAAGGCGGTGACACGATTGCGCGCCGTGCGTTTGAGCAGATGGCTGAGCTTTCGGGCGGCGCCTACTGCCCCTTCGACGTCAACAGCGCAGAACAACTGCGCGAACTGTTGGCGGCCGTGGCCATATTCGCTGCCGGCGGCCGCAGGGCACTCCTGGAGCATGGGCAGAAGCAAGGCGGTGCCGTTCTTCGCTTGACACACCAGCTCAGCGAGAACACCTAACCATACCATGACGTGGTTTATCGTCGGCGTGAGCGTTGTTGTTGGCGCACTTTTGATGGCGCGCTGGCTCGTCACTGCGGACCCCAAGGCGGTCATTCGCATGGCGCGCTGGGTCGTCGCCGTGCTTGCCGTGCTTTTCGGTGTCTTCATGCTGTTCACCGGCCGGCTGGCCTGGGCGTGGATTGCGCTGATGGCGCTGTTGCCATGGATCGCCCGCATGCGCTTGCTCAGAAATTTAGCAAAGGCGATGCGTGGTCGCAGCCCCGGCCAGACCTCGGAGGTTCGCACACGTTTCGTTCATATGACATTGTCGCACGACACCGGCGAGATGGATGGCAGGGTTCAGCAAGGGCCGAATGCCGGTCGCCGGCTTTCCTTGATGACCTTGGCCGAAATCATCGATCTCCACCGCGCCGCGGTACAGGACGACCAGCAATCCGCCAGTGTCCTCGAGGCCTATCTCGACCGTATGCATGGCGAGGAGTGGCGCGAGACGGCCGAAGCGTTTGCCAGCGAACCGAAGTCGGGGGATGGTCATATGACCATCGCTGAGGCACAGGACATACTGGGCGTCAAAGCGGATGCAGACGCTAAAGAGATAAAGAAGGCGCATCGCCACCTGATGCAGCAATATCATCCAGACAAGGGTGGCTCGGACTATCTTGCGGCGCGAATCAACGAAGCCAAGGATATCTTGCTCGACGGGACCGGCTGAGCGAAAACTCGTATGAACAGGATTACCGAGGACACATGTTGCGCGCCTGCGCCGCGCTATGGCACATAAGCTCAGACCCAGTTTCTCTTCTTCGATTCCAGGAGCCGCCGCAACGCTCATGTCCAAGCCTGTCCGCAAGGCCATATTTCCGATTGGAGGTCTTGGCACACGGTTTCTGCCAGCGACCAAAGCCATGCCGAAGGAGATGCTGCCGGTCATCGACAAGCCGCTGATTCAGTATGCGGTTGAGGAAGCAAGCGCGGCTGGCATTGAGCAGTTCATCTTCGTGACGGGACGCGGCAAGCATGCGATCGAGGACCATTTCGACGTTTCCTATGAACTCGACAAGGTGTTGGCCGAGCGCGGTAAGTCCGAACTTTTAGACCTGACGCGAAGTTGGATTCCGGAACCCGGCCAGATCGCATACTTGCGTCAGGCTCAGCCCTTGGGGTTAGGACATGCGGTCTGGTGCGTCCGCCATCTCATCGGCGATGAGCCGTTCGCCGTCGTTCTCGCTGACGATTTGATCATGGCTGATCGCCCATGCCTGCAGCAGCTCGTCGAGGCCCACGATGATACCGGTGGATGCGTGGTTGCGGTCGAGGAGATAGCGCGAAGCCAGACGAACCGGTACGGAATTCTCGATGTTGAGAATGACGACGGCCGGATCGCCACAATACGTGGCCTGGTCGAAAAGCCATCGCCAGAAGAGGCCCCATCCGTATTGCGGATTGTCGGTCGTTACATTTTGTTTCCACTGATATTCGAGCACTTGTCGAAACAGCAGGTGGGAGCGGGCGACGAAATTCAGATTACCGATGCCATGGCGCAGATGCTTGGGAAGGTGCCGTTTTGCGGGCTTCGTGTTGATGGACGTACCTTCGACTGCGGCGACAAGATCGGGTTCTTTGAGGCAAATGTCGCATTTGCGCTCTCACGGGAAGACCTGGGTCCGGCAGCCAGGCAAATCATAAATACTTATGCCAAGGCATAGCCGAACCACATCCGCGTAGCGCCGGAAGGGAAATCTTATGCGAATTGCGATGGTCGGCGCCGGTTATGTTGGGCTCGTGTCGAGTGCTTGCTTTTCTGAATTTGGGATTGACGTGACTTGCGTCGACCAGGACGGCGACAAGATTAAATCCCTGCAGCGCGGTGAAATTTCGATTTTCGAGCCCGGCCTTGAAGACATGGTGGCCGCTAATGTCAAGGCAGGCAGACTGCATTTTTCCACCGATCTCGCGGCGGCGGTTCAACAGGCAGACGCGGTATTGATTGCTGTCGGCACGCCAAGCCGGCGCGGCGACGGCCACGCGGATCTTTCCTTTGTTTTCAGCGCAGCAGAAGAAATCGCCCGGGCGATCGACCGCTATACAGTTGTCATTACAAAGTCGACTGTGCCTGTGGGTACTGGGCGCGAGGTGGCACGAATCATTCGCAAAACGCGGCCGGATGCGGACTTCGACATCGTTTCCAATCCCGAGTTCTTGCGCGAAGGCTCGGCGATCGACGATTTCATGCGGCCGGACCGCATCATCATCGGCACAGATATCGATCGAGCCAAAGAGCTCATGCAGTCACTCTATCGGCCATTGTACCTGATTGAGACGCCCGTCTTGTTCACTGGGCTGGAAACAGCAGAACTCATTAAGTATGCGACCAACGCCTTTCTTGCGGCGAAAGTAACCTTCATCAACGAAATAGCGGACTTGTGTGAGCAACTGGACGCCGATGTATACGACGTTGCGAGGGCCTTGGGCCTTGATGGTCGAATTGGTCGAAAATTTCTTCATCCGGGGCCTGGATACGGCGGATCGTGCTTTCCCAAGGATACCCTGGCGCTCGTCCGTACCGCGGAGGCGGCAGGGTCGCCGCTGCACATCATTGAGACAGTGATTGAGGTCAACACAAAGCGTAAGAAGGCAATGGCCGGCCGAATTGTGCAGCTGTGCGGGGGGTCAGTACACGGGAAAACACTTGGTGTCCTCGGACTGGCGTTTAAGCCTAACACCGACGACATGCGCGAAAGTGCCAGCCTCGATATCTTGCCGGCGCTACGTGATGCCGGCGCGACATTGCGGGTCTACGATCCCGAGAGTATGCAGGAGGCCAAGAAGCTGGTGGACGGCGTGATCTGGTGTGAGTCGGCCTACGATGCAATGGAAGACGCTGAAGCGCTTGTCATCCTGACGGAATGGAATGAGTTCCGTTTGCTGGACCTCGAACGAAGTAAGGCGCTGCTTGCGCGCCCACTCATGATTGACCTGCGCAATATTTATGACCCCGCCACGATGGCTGCGGCCGGGTTCGAGTATAACTGTATCGGCCGGCCAAGGACAATAGCCGGCGCCGCGCGCGTCGAAGGGAATGCCGCGGAATGAGTGACGGACATCGTTTCGATCCGTCGATACTTAGGGAATACGATGTTCGCGGCACTGTCGGTTCGACCCTCAGCAAGGCGGACGCGTCAGCTCTTGGCAAGACACTCGGCAGCCATGTTGCGCGGTTAGGCGGCGCGACGGTCTGCGTTGGCTATGATGGTCGACTGAGTTCGCCGACACTTGAGCTCGCGCTTGTCGAGGGATTTGAAAGCACGGGACTGCATGTTGTGCGCATAGGCGTTGGCCCGACACCCATGCTTTATTTTGCTTCGCGCTTGTTGAACGCGGATGCCGCCGTGATGGTAACAGGTTCACATAATCCGCCCGCCTACAATGGATTCAAGGCTGTCGTCGGCAACGCACCTTTTTGGGGGCAGGAGATCCAACAACTTGGTCACGACTCGGCCCGCGGGCGATGGATTTCGGCGAACGGCCGGCGCTCAACCATCGACATACTTGACTGGTATGTCGCCCGGATTGCTGCTGATTACCGGAGCGACCATGGCCCTAGCGTTGCCTGGGACGCCGGAAACGGTTCCGCCGGTGCCGCGCTTACGCAACTGACGTCGCGGCTTCCCGGAAAACATGTGCTGCTCAACGAGACGATTGACGGCACATTTCCACAACATCACCCAGACCCGACAATACCCGAGAATCTCGATCAGCTACGCGAGGCGGTCGCGTCGCAGAAGTGTGATCTTGGCATCGCCTTTGATGGGGACGGCGACCGGATCGGCGTGGTCGATGCCTCGGGCCGCATCCTCTGGGGGGATCAGCTGTTGGCGTTGCTCGCGGCTGATGTCTTGCGGCGTCATCCCGGCGCGCCAATCCTGGCCGACGTCAAGGCGAGCCAAGTGTTGTTCGACGAAGTCAGTCGGCTCGGCGGTCGCCCGGTAATGGGCGCCTCGGGTCATTCGATCATTCGTTCCAAGATGATGGAGATCAATGCACCGTTGGCCGGTGAAATGAGCGGCCATATCTTCTTTAAAGACCGATATTACGGCTATGACGATGCCCTCTATGCAGCCGTCAGATTTTTGGATCTCATAGCAACTTCAGGTCGGTCGGCCGCAAGCTTGCTGGATGAGTTGCCGGTCATGTGCAACACGCCGGAGGTGCGCCTCGAGGTTCTGGAGGAGCGCAAATTTGCCGTCATCTCCGAGGTCAGGGAGCGACTTGCGGCGTCGGGTGCTTCGGTGATCGCCGTCGACGGCGTTCGCGTGTCGCAGAACGGCGGCTGGTGGCTCTTGCGTGCGTCAAACACACAAAACGCGCTTGTATGTCGATGCGAAGCTTCAAGTGAAAGTGATCTCACGCATCTGAAGGAAACGGTGAGCGAACAACTTCGGTTGAGCGGTATCGACACAGCGCCGTTCTAGGCCCGGGTGTTGCTGACAGCCGTGAATTCGCGCGCATGCACTTGTGCATGGATCGTTGCCGGTTACTAATACGCAGCTATGCGATTGTTTGTGTACGGAACGCTACGCGACCCGGACATACGCTCCATAGTTCTCGGTGGCTGGAGGGGGCTTGCGGCACCGGCTTTACTGCGTGGCTGTGATGCGGTGCAGGTCAAAGGAGCAAGCTATCCAGCGCTGCGCCCAAGGGCTGTTGGTTGCGCCCGAGGCTTCATACTCACCGCCATCGATTTGCCCACCCTCGAACGGGTCGCGCACTACGAAAGCGATGAGTATCGCGTGTCTCGCCGCCAACCCCTCGTCGACGGACGTGGTCCTGTCGATGCATTGATTTTTCTCGCTCGTCGGGACGTCCCATTGAGCAAGCGGCCATGGCGACTGGAGGAGTGGCAACGCTGCTACAAGAGGGCAGCTTTGTTGCGGACCGACGCATGGATGGCGCACTGGCGTGTCGGCAATTCACCCGAAATCGGGGGCCTGCCGCTCGCATGGCGGCAAGTCGAACAACAACCCGGCTTCGACCTCGGCGTATTCAGCGATTGAATGCTAGGACGGCTCCGGTAATCGGCGATACCGGAACGCACGGAAACTTCATTTGTTTCAACCTTTGGCAAGATTCTCTGGCGTTGGTCTCGGTCATGCCCATGACGCGGGCGCGATAAAGGTCGACACCGTGACTGCGCATCGGCGTGATTGCTTCTGGAACAATGATGCGGCGGCGGGTTGCGGCGGCGCGCGCCATGGTCTTAGCGGCCCCTGCACTGCGGAATGCGCCAACTTGTATGCCCCAGCGGTCGCTTGCCGCCGGCTCTTTAACTGCAGTTGGACGTTCCTTAGGACGCGGCCTCCGCTTCGCCGAACTTGGCGCAACCGGTTTGAGTTTTTTCAAATCACGGACCGCTTTGGAGAATCCCGATCAAGGAGTTTCACCTTTTGTGCGTCGCGGGAATTTGCCGAGCGCCCGCCAAACATGACGCCGATAACGCGCGTACCATCACGTTCCGCCGAGGCCACAAGGTTGAATCCGGAGGCGCGGATGTAGCCCGTCTTAATGCCGTCCGCGCCCTCGTATCGGTCGAGTAAGCCGTTGTGGTCGCTGTATGTGCGCCCACGGAACTCAAACCGCTTGGTTGCGAAATAACGATATTCTTCCGGGAAATCGCGAACTAGCCTCAGCGCTAGGATCGCCATATCGCGTGCCGTAGATAGTTGGCCACGGTTGGGTAGTCCCGATGCGTTTCTGAACGTTGTCCGCGTCATTCCAAGTTCCCGCGCACGTTTCGTCATTTTGCGCGCAAATTTAGCTTCCGTACCACCTAACGCCTCAGCAATGACAACCGCCGCGTCATTTGCCGATTTGGTGATTAGGGCGAGGATCGCTTCCCGTGTCGCGATCCTATCGCCCGCCTTGAGCCCCAATTTGGATGGGGCCATGCCTGCCGCACGACGCGAAACCGGCAGGCCTTGAGTCATCGCAAGCTTGTCCTGCTTGAGACCTTCAAAGACCATATAAAGGGTCATGATCTTGGTCAGCGACGCCGGGTAGTTTCGCGTATCGGCGTTACGGGAGTGGAGGATTTGCCCGGTATCTGCGTTAACGACAACAGTGGCGTAACGCGCCGCGGCTGGCGTTCCGACGCCGGTGGCCGCAGCAAGAACTGCAACGAGAATACCGCCTCGGAGGTAGCTGAAAGTTTTTCCAGGAACCCTGTTTATTCCTGTCATGGCCGGGACTCTTCTCTTGTATTGGTCTCTTCACGGCAGGACTTCTGGAAAAAATGTAATGAAAATTGGACAATTTGTCTATCAAATACTCACAAAATGTAGGTTTTATTGCTTCGAGGGTGGAGGAACAGCAACATTTCTGGACTTTTCGGGCAATTTTGAAGAGCAGTTGCTGCCGGTCGAAATGATCATGCGGTCCGGCAACAGTCATAGAGGATGGTTTTATTGATTCGCTGCAACCGTCGGCGATGCGGCATGAGCGATGTGCTGAGCACTTCCGTCACCCGAAATCCGGCGTTGCTAATTCTGTTCGCATAGTCATTGCCGCAGATGCGGACGTGATAAGAGCCGATCCAAGAACTTGCGATTCATCGACAAGGGGTTGGCGGTGTCAAACGCCTGAGCATGATGCGGATCATGGCGAGACGGACGAAGGCGACAACGGTTCTGGCATATCGCTCGAAGTCGCGGGCGAGGCGCCGGTTGCGGCTGATCCAGGCGAACGTTCGCTCCACGATCCAGCGTTTCGGCAGGGCCACGAAGCGGTGCGCGTCGGTGCGCTTAACGATTTCCAGCTTCCAGCAGCCGGTCGTGGCGACGGTCGCCGCCATCCTCGGCCCCTGGTAGCCGCCGTCGGCGAAGATGGTCTCGATGAAGGGGAACGAACGGCGCGCGGTTCGAAGCAGCTCGCGGGCGCCGTCGCGATCCTGCACGTCGGCGGGATGGACGATGACGCTCAACAACAGGCCGAGTGTATCGACGAGGATGTGGCGCTTGCGCCCCGTGACCTTCTTGCCCGCATCGAAGCCCTGCGGGTCGAGCGAAGCCCCCCTTTTTGCGCTCCCTTGGCGCTCTGGCTGTCGATCACCGCCGCCGATGGGCTCGCCTCGCGCCCTTCCCGGTCGCGTACCGCCACATAGAGCGCGTGGCGGATGCGCTCGAGCGTGCCGTCCCAGTCCCACAGCATGAAGTAGTGATGTGCCGTCGACTTCGGCGGCAGGTCCTTGGGCAGCGCCGACCACTGGCAGCCCGTCCAAAGAACATAGAAGATCCCGTTGAGCACCTCGCGGACGTTCACGTCGCGCGGCCGACCGCCGCGCCGGCGGGATCATTGGCTCGATCAGCGCCCACTCCGCATCCGTCAGATCGCTCGGGTAACGCAAGCCGCGCCGTGCGGCGGCTTGCCGGTGTTCAGGCGTCCACATCGCGCACCCCTCCAGAATGTTTCGGGTGCCCGACAATGAATCACAAACGACTCATCCGATTCAACAACTTCCTGGATCGGCTCTTAGGGTGTCCGAACGCCGCGAGCCTCTCGCTCGGCGCCGTGATTGAGGCGTCCTCATAAGTGGTGTCTCTCCCCATATCGACAGGCACCAAGACGATTGCACGACCGTTTGGACGAAGAACGCGTGCCATTTCTCGCATCGCGCTTCCGTCATCCTCGATATGTTCCAGCACGTGGCTGCAGATGATTAGGTCGAACATGCGCGAATCGAATGTGAGATTTGTGAGGTCCATTTGGCGCGCTGCTCCAGGATCGTAAAGGTCGATTGTCGCGTAGCTAAGGTTGGGCAGCCGCGCCAGTATTTCGCGAATTGGAGGTTCGGGCGCGACATGGAGGATTTTGGAACGGCGTTGTGTTAGACGCAGCTGGTTTTTTAAGTGCAGCCAAAGGAATCGGTGCCGTTCGAGGGATCCGCATCCAGGACATCGCGCATGGCGGCGTTGGTTGAGGCCGAATGGCAGAAAACCGTGGTACCAGCTGTTGCATATGGGACAATGAAAACGGGCGCTGGCGACCGCTTTTCGAACCCTATTGTCGCCATACGCGCCGGCGCCGTAGATGCTCGCTGCCGGCGTTTCTTCACGGTTAATCCGGAGCAACTGGCGATGCAAGTGGTTTAGCACGTTCTGGACACCCAATACGCCGCGACAACGATCAAATCGTCGACAATCACCAGTTCGCTAAATCCCAATCCAGCCCCAACATATGGGTTATTTCGACATGTTGCGCACAGAGATTCTTGATTTGGCAGCTTAAGGGCCTTTTCCATTCGCTAGCAAATCCAATATTATGACTTAGTTGCGTGGAAACCAGTCGGTGATGGAATGCGTGATTCGCGCAACGACGGTGATGGTGATCTGAAAACCGGCGTGGTAACTAAGGCCAAGCCGAAAACCAAGAAACCGTCGATGTACAAGGTGCTAATGCTAAACGACGATTACACTCCGATGGAGTTTGTCGTACAGGTTCTTGAACGGGTTTTCGCTAAACGCAGGGAAGAAGCAATGCGAATTATGCTCCACGTTCACCGTCGCGGAATCGGAATTTGCGGCGTTTTTACGTACGAAGTTGCGGAGACGAAGGTTAATCAGGTCATGGATGCGGCGCGTAAGAACCAGCATCCGCTGCAGTGCACGTTAGAGAAGGAATGACAGACGGTGTTGTCACGTAATTTAGAGGAAACACTTCACCGCGCGCTCGCATATGCGGGCGACCGCCGCCATGAATACGCGACGCTGGAACACTTGTTACTGGCGTTGGTGGAGGATCAAGACGCCGTAACGGTTCTACGCGCCTGTGGCGTCGACCTCGACAAATTGCGGGGCGAACTGTCTGGCTATCTCGACAACGAGCTCGCTGGGCTTGTCGCTAGCCTGCCCGAGGATCCGAAGCCTACAGCTGGATTTCAACGGGTGCTGCAGCGCGCGGCGATTCACGTGCAGTCCTCAGGTCGCGAGGAAGTGACGGGCGCGAATGTCCTGGTGGCAATCTTCTCAGAGCGTGAGAGCCATGCGGTGTACTTCCTCCATGAACAGGATATGACTCGCTTCGACGCCGTTAACTACATCAGCCATGGTATCGCAAAGGTCTCGACCGACTCTGAGGGCGACGCGACGAGCGGTGTTGACGATGACTCGACGGTCGAAAAGACGGATAAGCGCGGCAGCGAAGCGCTCGACGCTTATTGCGTCAATCTCAACAAGAAAGCCGAAGAGGGGCGCATCGACCCACTGATTGGTCGCGAGCTCGAGATCGAGCGCACGATTCAGATCCTGTGCCGGCGAACGAAAAACAATCCGCTTTACGTGGGCGATTCGGGCGTTGGGAAAACAGCAATATGCGAGGGTCTCGCCCGGCGGATAACACTTTCGGAAGTACCTGATGTGCTCAAGGACTCGACGATCTTTGCGCTCGACATGGGCTCCCTTCTCGCTGGGACACGTTATCGTGGTGATTTCGAGGAACGTTTGAAAGCGGTGTTGCGCGAACTCGACAATACCGAGGGTGCAATTCTTTTTATCGACGAGATTCATACAGTGATTGGTGCCGGTGCGACGAGCGGTGGGGCGATGGATGCCTCAAACCTCCTGAAACCCGCCCTGGCGAGCGGGACTCTGCGTTGTATCGGCTCAACGACGTACAAGGAGTTCCGAAATTACTTCGAAAAGGATCGGGCGCTTGTCAGGCGATTCCAGAAAATCGACGTCGTGGAACCTTCGCTCGAGGACTCGGTGAAGATTCTCAGGGGCCTGAAGCCGTACTACGAAGAACACCATAAGGTTCGCTATACCGCCGAGGCGATTCGTACTGCTGTGGAGATGGCGGAGCGCTATATCCACGATCGAAAACTCCCGGACAAGGCGATCGACATAATCGACGAAGTCGGCGCAGCACAAATGCTGGTGCCAGAGTCGCGGCGCAAGAAAATTATCGGCGTGAAGGATATCGAGACGATTGTGGCGAAAATTGCTCGGATTCCGCCGAAGCATGTCTCCAAGGACGACAAATCTGCATTGCTCAGTCTAGAGCGTGACCTAAAAACCGTCGTGTTCGGCCAGGATCGTGCTATCGGCGAGCTTGCGACTGCTATCAAGTTATCCCGGGCGGGGCTGCGGGAGCCTGAGAAACCGATTGGCAGTTACCTGTTCTCCGGCCCCACCGGCGTCGGCAAGACGGAGGTGGCGCGTCAACTGGCACATGTCATGTCTATCGAGCTGATTCGTTTCGATATGTCGGAGTATATGGAGCGCCATAGCGTGAGCCGCCTGCTTGGCGCTCCGCCAGGATATGTGGGTTTTGACCAAGGTGGGCTGCTCACCGACGCTATCGATCAGCACCCGCACGCCGTGTTGCTGCTAGACGAAATCGAGAAGGCACATCCTGACCTGTTCAGCATTCTGTTGCAGATCATGGATCACGGCAAACTCACCGATCACAACGGCAAGGCCGTGGACTTCCGCAACGTGGCGCTGATCATGACCACCAACGCCGGTGCGGCCGAGTTGGCAAAACAGGCGATCGGCTTCGGCCGGGAGGAAAGGGACGGCGAGGACGAGGAGGCGATCAATCGGATGTTCTCGCCTGAGTTCCGTAATCGTCTGGATGCGGTGATCGGGTTCGAGGCGTTGACACCAGAAGTCGTGGGCCAGGTCGTCGACAAGTTTATCATGCAGCTTGAAGCCCAGCTCGCCGATCGCAACGTCACCATCGAGCTTTCCGCGGCTGCGCGAAAATCGCTCGCGGAGAAGGGCTACGACCGTAATTTTGGTGCGCGGCCGTTGGCGCGGATTATTCAAGAACACGTTAAGAAGCCACTCGCCGAGGAACTGCTGTTTGGTAAGCTTGCGAAGGGCGGGGTCGTGCGGGTTGATGTCAAGAGCAACAAGTTTACGTTTACCTATCCAAAACCGTTGATTGGAAAGCCAAAGGTACCGGCGCTCGTCGAGAACTAGCTACCGTTCGGACCCCCCGCCAATTCGGCGGTACTAGGAGACTCCACGCGACCTCGGTGGACTATGGGAGCCGGCCGAAGTTACGCCGCCGGACTGGGTATTGGCGGCAGATTTTCATTGAGATAAAGACTTACACGGCCTGCTCCACGCCGGCAGCGCGAAACACTTGGTTGCGGCCGCTGCTTTTGGCCTCGTAAAGTGCCTTGTCGGCCGCGTCAATAAGGTGCGGGACTTCCGAATATTGCGGATATGTTGCGATCCCGCCGCTAAGCGTCACCACAAAGTCGCCGTCGTCATGCTGATGGCGAATATCCGCGAACGACTGACGTACTTTATCCAGAATTCTTGCTGCTGTATCTGCGTCCGCATCGGGCAGAACCACTGCAAACTCTTCACCGCCATAACGGCCGATCACATCCGTTGCGCGCAGCCGTTGTTTGAGGAGGTTCGATAGACTCTTGATAACCCGATCGCCGGCGGGATGGCCGTACTGGTCGTTGACCAATTTGAAGTGATCGATATCAAGGAGCGCGAATGAGAGCGACTGCTTGATGCGTCGCGCCCGCGCCAACTCGATCTTCGTCTGCTCGTTTGTCGTCGTATGGTTTAGCAAGCCTGTCAAACTGTCACGAACCATGAGCGCTCGGAGCGCTCTGAAGCGCCGTGCGCGCGTGACCACTGCTGCAACCAAATGCTCGGGGAAAATGGGCTTTACCAAGAAATCATCTCCACCAATCGTCATCACGTCGAGCTGTTTCGACGTGTCGTCTTCAGCGGATAGGAAGACGATCGGAATCGGTAGATAGGCGTGTTCTTGGCGAATTGCTGCAGCCAGCTCCTTGCCGTGACAATTCGGCATATAGAGATCCATGACAATCAACTCGGGCCGAAAATCACCGAGCGGCGACAGCACGGCAAGTGGATCGTGGACAACCTCGACCTCGACCCCGGCTTCTTCAAGTACGGACTTGTAGTAACTTGATAGACCTGGATCGTCGTCGACGACCAAAACGCGGAACGGTTCTTCTTCGTTCTGTTCTTGCAGCCCGTCTATGGCGTCTATCAACTCGAGTATATTGACCGGGCGGCTAAGGAAAGCCGCCGCCCCGGCGCGCGCAGCTTCGATGCGTGTTGTCAGTTCCAAATCCCGGGCGATAAAAATAAGTGGAGGAAGCGCAGAGCCTTCCTTCCTTAGTTTTCCTAGCGTTTTGATACTTCGCCGTCCATCCTTGTCGGACTTGATAGCGACGAGGAGTGCGGCAGTCTCAGCAGTGTCCGGCCCTAGAGTTCCTGCCCGATCGAATCGACGCACCGAGTAGCCGAACTGGCCGAGTTGTGATGTGAGACGGGCCGCTTCTTCGGCATTTTCTTCAACCAGAACCAGCTCGCGATTAGTCATCGCTTATTGTCCATCCTCGTTGCGAAACGGCGTGTGGTCCGTGAGATATTTCAACTCTTCAGACTCCATCGCTCGCTCGCGCCGAAGGAAGTTTTCGAACGGCATCGCGAAAGCCGGAGTCCCTTATCCAATGTGCACTAAAGGTCTGCACTGGTTCATAGCCGCGGTGAATTTTGTGAGGTCCCTGCGTCCCCGCCTCAACCCGGGCAAGTCCGTGAGCAATCGCGAAGTCAATTGCCTGATAATAGCAGGTTTCAAAATGCAGGAACTTGTAGCGCTGGCGGCAACCCCAATTGCGTCCGTAGATTGCGTCGCTCCCGAGCAAATTAAAGGCGCCGGCGATCGGATGTTGCTCTTTGTAGGCCATGATAAGCACAACTCGTTCGGCCATCGTCTCGTTCACATATTCGAAGAATTCGCGATTTAGGTAAGGGAATCCCCACTTGCGATCATATGTGTCGGCATAGAACTCGTAGAATGTGTCCCAATGTCCGGTCGTGAGCGCCGGTCCTGTCAGTGCCTCGAACGTAAAGCCCGCATCAGCAATGCGTTGCCGTTCCTTGCGGATCGTCTTGCGTTTTCGGCTAGTGAGATTTCCCAGGAAATCGTCGAAGCTGTCGTAGCCACGATTCATCCAATGGTATTGATGGTTGTGGCGGATTATGAAGCCCGCCTGTTCCAAGCATTTTGCGTGCGCATGTTCTGGAAACGTGACATGCACGGAGGAGAGCTTGTAGCGATCTGCAATCTCGATCATCCCGGCGCAGAGCGCCGCCTCGACTTCATTGGTCGTCGTATCGGATCGCGCCAGCAGCCTAGGGCCAGTCACGGGCGTGAACGGAACTGCGGCGATCAGCTTGGGGTAGTAGCGGCCACCCGCGCGCTCGTAGGCGTCCGCCCAACCGTGATCAAATACATACTCCCCATGGGAGTGACTTTTCAGATACATCGGTGCTGCGCCGTAAAGACGATCGGTCTGGTCGACCATGGCAAGGTGATGTGGTGCCCAGCCCGATTCCACATCGACGGCACCACTCTTTTCAAGCGCATTCCGGAACGAATGAGATACGAACGGGTTTTCCGATCCGGCGCAGGCGTTCCATTCGATTGGATCCACCTGGTCGATCGACTTGATAACCTTGATTGTGATCAGTTCGCGCCCGTCAGGCATAGCTCAACCCACCGAAATCCTGCATCAATCGCCGATGCCCGCATGATACAGCAGAATTTCATCGGCTACATCAACGTCGGACAAGGCTGGGATTCATCGGGCTGGCTTGATTGGGGCCTTGTGAAATCGCCACGGTTTCAGGTTGGCCTATTTTCCGAATTCGAGGGCTCCGATCGCGTATAGTCGGCGCGGCGATTGGAAGAGATTTTCTAATCGAGTGCGAAGCGAGGTCAAATGAACGACGATCGGAAAATCTCCCCGTCCCCCGATGACGCGAATAGTGGGGCCACACAAGATTCGGGTGTCGGCACAGTGGTAGCGCCCGCGCGTAAACGTTTCATCGCGACCGACACGCTCGTTCTAGCGGCGATCGCGCTTAGCGCGGGCATCGCATGCTGGCACCTACTCGGACGCAGCGCCGTGGAGCAGGCGATACGTGCCGACCTGCGACTCATTGTTCAAATTGTGCCGATGATTGTGGCAGGCCTGATGCTGGCGGGACTTGTGGAAATCCTGGTGCCGAAAGAGCTTGTTGCCCGTTGGCTCGGGAAGAGCTCCGGCCTCAGGGGATTGCTATTGGCGACGGTCGCCGGCGCGATGACGCCTGGGGGTCCATTTTCCTCATTTCCCATGGTTCTCGCATTGCAGCGTGCCGGCGCCGATATCGGGACGATGGTGACATTCATTACCGCTTGGTCGGTGATCGGCATCAATCGCTTGCTGGTGTGGGAGATCCCGTTTTTCGAGCCGGATTTCCTGATCATCCGCTACGTGGCATCGATACCGCTACCGTTTATCGCCGGGCTGATTGCACGCCACTTCTTTGCGGCGATGTGGGCGCGTTCAGAACTGGCTAAGAGCTGACCGTATGCTTATCTCCGGAATCTTTCTTTGGTCGGTTGTCGTCGTTTTGTGGATCGTCGTGCTGCGAAAACCCGGTGCCGACCATCGACGCGCGCTTCAAACCTTCGTGACCCAGGGGCGCCGCGTAGTCGTACGTATGCCGCTTGCATTGCTGGCGGCCGGTTTCGTCGCCGTACTTATTCCCCAAGATGTAATCGGCGGCCTGATCGGCGGCGCGTCGGGTTTCCTGGGCATCGCCACGTCATCAGTCTTGGGTTCGTTCTTGCCTGGCGGGCCATTTGTCACCTTTCCATTTGTGATAGCCCTCATGAACTATGGCGCCGGTGAACCGCAAATGGTCGCCTTTATCGCTGCATGGTCGGTCATCGCTATCCATCGGGTGATCGCTTGGGAAATACCGCTCATGGGGGCAAGGTTCTGGTTCGTCCGCTTTGCATCGTCCGCGATACTGCCGCCATTGTCGGGCGTCCTTGCCGCACTTCTTTGGGCGGCGTTCAGCAGCAACGCCTAACGGCGTCGCGCAGCTTTGACCACGCATTGCCGCAACCACTCCCGACTTGCACTACTCCC
>CBDCIT010000023.1:0-48401 GCA_965217615.1 Alphaproteobacteria bacterium | reverse complement strand
GGGGTCAATATTGCACGCCGATAGGGGGTCAATTTTGGACGCCGATTGACAGCTTGAAGGCCTCGCGGGCGACCCCGGACTTGAGCCGCGCACGGTTGTTGGTGACCGCGCGCCGCGCCGCCTCATCACCGTGCCAGCGCGAAAAGCCGGTCTGCTTGGGCGCCGCGATCCGGGTCTTCCAGGGACTGTCGTGTCCAGAGCCCTCAAGACCGCCCGTGAGTGATAACCTTTGTCGGCGACGCATTCGGCCGGCTCCTCCGCCGTCGGTGCCGCATCCACCGCCCCGAGGTTTGCCTCGGCCTTCGCCAGGGTCTTGGAAAGCGTCGTGGTGTCGCCCTCATCGGCCGGGTGCAGCTCGGCCGCCACCACCGCGCCAGTGTCCAGATCCACCGCGTGCTCGGGCTTGTAGGCCAGATGCGTCGTGCCGTCCTTCATCTTGGCGATCTTGGCCTCGGGGTCGCTCTTCGAAACCCAATCCGTGTTGGAAAGCTTCTTGCCCTTGCGCTTCCGCTCCAGACGCGCCAGATCCTCGGCCGTGGGTGTCTCGACGCCGCTTTCCCGGGCCAGGCGCTCCAGCATCTCCCGGTAGCCTTCGCCGTTGGCGCGCCGCACGATGTTCCGCAGCGCCGCGTTGGCCTCCATGGTCGAGGCATCGACGCCGATGCGCTCGCCCTTGATCAGCCCCGCCTCGGCGATCAGCACCAGAACCCAGTCGAAGACCGCCGCGTGGACTTCATGGGGCAGGCGCGTGCGGCTCCGTGACAGCCAGGAATGGTCCGGTACCCGATCACGGCTCCCCAGTCGCAGGAACGCCCGCAGCGAAAGCGAGTCCGAGCAGCGCCACTCCAGACCGCGCTCGCTGTCGATGCCCTCGAAGTAGCCCACCAGGTGCATCCGGAAATAGCGCCCGGGCGGCACCGAGGGCGCGCCCATCCGGGCCGCGTAATAAGGCCGGCAGCTCGCCTCGGCAAAGGCGTCAAAGCCGCCCTCGATCAGCACCGACTGCAAGCGGTCATAAAACACATGACCCGGAGAGCGCGGTATCTCCGACCAGCTCACCATCAGGTCCCCCTGACCATCCTTCTGCCGTCCCATCGCCATCGGCAAACCCCCCTTGCAAATCAGGGAACCAGAGAATCAGACGGCGCCGACTTAATCAACGGGCTGTTAGGGGCCGATCCGGAGACCTCGCTGCGCGGCACCATCGCAAAGTTCGAGCGCCGTTTTCGCGAGGTGGAAGAGAGTTTTGCCCGGGACGGCCGGGACATCAGCGAGGCCTCGCTCGACGACATGCAAGCACGCTGGCAGGCATCGAAGGGCAGTGAAGCGGCAGACTGAGCGAACCGAGATAAGCCGTTGTGCTGCCTTTATGAACTACGGTTCAAAGATTAGTCGTTTGCCAGCAAGTGCATGAGGCTTGAGGTATCCCAGCGGCCGCCGCCCTGGGCTTGAACCTGAGCGTAGAGCTGGTCGATCAACGCGGCGACCGGCAGACGCGCGCCATTGAGTTCGGCTTCTTCCAGGCAGATCGCCAAATCCTTGCGCATCCAATCAACGGCAAATCCAAACTCGAATTCGCCTCGGCTCATGGTTAGTGCACGGTTTTCCATCTGCCAGGATTGCGCGGCGCCCTTGGAGATGACGTCGATCACGCGTTTGATGTCGAGACCGGCTCTGACAGCGAAGTTCATGCCCTCCGATAGCCCCTGTAACACGCCCGCAATGCAGAGTTGATTGACCATCTTGGTCAGCTGTCCGCTCCCTGGGGGCCCCATCAGCGTAACCGCTCGTGCGTAGCACAGCATGACTGGCTGGACGCGCTGAAACGGCGCTTCTTCACCGCCACACATGACCGTCAGGGCACCGTTTTCCGCGCCAACCTGACCGCCCGACACAGGGGCATCGATGACGTGTATGCCGCGCTCCAGGCCGGTTTCCGCGAGCTCACGCGCCAGCACGGCCGACACCGTCGTGTTGTCGATCAGGATGCTGTCGCGCTGCATGCCGGCGAACGCGCCGCCCTCACCCAATATGACGCTGCGAACATCGTCGTCGTTGCCAACGCAGCTAAACACGAACTCCGCGCCGTCAGCGGCACTTGCGGGGCTTGTAGCAACTGCTCCAGCATGCTCTTCAGCCCATTTCTCGGCCTTGGCCGCGGTCCGGTTGTAGACTGTAACGTCGTGCCCGCCGCGGTGCAGGTGTCCGGCCATGGGATAGCCCATGACGCCGAGACCGATGAAGGCAATCTTGCTCATGTTTTCACCATCCTCTGCGAATAGATGATTTAGCGCACGTGTTCGCTGCTGGCCGGCTGCTGGCCGCATCCTAGCGGTGTCGCAGGACGGCCTCAATCGGCCAACAGATGGTCGTGTATTTCGTACCAGGAACGCTTGCTTCGCGCCGACAGAAGTCCGTGGCTGCGTTCAGTCGGTCGGTAAGGCGATCCATCGAGAAGCGCGCTGTATCCACCGGCTTCCTGGTGAATCAGGACGCCGGCCGCGTGGTCCCAGGGCCAAAGCCGGCGGTAAAGCGAAAAGTGCCGCGTTCCGATTGCCAGGCACAGGTAGTCATGCGCAGCGCATCGTTGTGTTTCGATACTTGCAAAACGACCGCTCCGCTCCCGAATCTGTTCACGTTGCAGAGGATCGAAATAGCCAAAATTCAAGAGGCCGGTCATCTCCTCCAACGGCACGCTTGGAACCGCGCTGAGCATTGTTCCATCGCGCCAAGCCCCCTCGCCTTTCACTGCCACTGCGGTAGTTCCCTCAACCGGCATGTGGATCCAGCCGGCGCGAACGTCGCCGGCCTCCAAATATGCAACGACAGTTCCGAAAATAGGGTTTCCGGCGGCGAAATTGGCCGTGCCGTCGACGGGATCGATGATCCACATCGGCGATTTGCTTTCGAGCCTGTCGAGAATTGTGGTGTCGCCATGCACTGCCTCTTCGCCGACGACAACCGAGCCTGATACCAATTCTGTGAGGCGCCGTTCGAGTTGCTTTTCCGCGTCGAGATCGGCGACCGTTACCAAATCGCCGGGTCTCTTCTCCATGACCTCATGACTCGCAAGAGCTTGGAAACGCGGCAATATATCTTGTGCAGCCGTTTCGGTGATGATTTCCGTTATGCGATCGGGGTCAGGCAGCATCACGTATCAACCTGTGCAAACATACGCCAGTCTTCGAGGGCGGTCCGCGCCAGCAGGCTAAACGTAGCTGGAGCTGAAGCGATGTTCGAATCGTTCTTTGTCGGCCGGGTCGAGGGCGACGAGAATATGGCTTTGACACCCCTCGTCGGTTCGTTCGAGAACATGGCCGTGAGCGTAAAGCCAGGCTACTGCGGCACCGTCAGCGGTGTTGAGCACCATGTCGAACGTCTGCTCATGCTCTGAGAGCTTGCGATCCAATATTCGAAGCAGCGCATCGCAGCCGGCACCGCTTGTTGCCGAAATTGGAATGCGGTCATGCGCGCGCGCGCAGCGCTGCCTGTGGACCTCCTGAAATTCTTCGTCCAGAAGATCGATCTTGTTCAAGGCGTCGATCATGGGGACTCTGTCGTCGACACCAAGCTCAGCGAGAATGCGCAGGACGTCTTCCTTTTGCGCTTCGCTGTCCGGATGGGAAATATCGCGCACGTGAACAATCACATCCGCTTGTTCGACATCCTCGAGTGTGGCCCGGAACGCGGCGACGAGTTGGGTTGGCAAATCCGACACGAAACCCACCGTATCGCCTAAAATTGCTTTGCGGCCGCTCGGCAGTTCGATTACTCGCAACGTCGGATCGAGTGTTGCAAATAGCATGTCCTTGACTGTCACGCCGGCTTGGGTCAAGCGGTTGAAAAGCGACGATTTCCCGGCGTTGGTGTAGCCAACGAGCGCGATAACCGGAAACGGCACGCGTTGCCGCGCCTGGCGATGTAGCGCTCGGGTCCGTCGGATCCCTGCTAGATCTCGCTCAAGCTTTGTAATCCGATCGCCGATGATTCGCCGGTCCATTTCGATCTGGCTTTCGCCCGGACCGCCAAGAAATCCGTGACCGCCGCGTTGCCGTTCCAAATGGGTCCAACTGCGCACGAGCCTAGAACGCTGATAGCTAAGCGCTGCAAGTTCGACCTGCAGCCGCCCTTCGTACGTCCGCGCTCGGGCACCGAATATCTCGAAGATCAGGCCGGTTCGGTCGATCACCTTCGCATTCAGCGCGCGCTCAAGGTTGCGTTGCTGCACCGGTGTGAGCGAGGTATCGACGATAACCACATCAAGACGAGCTTCCGCCGCCAGCGCGGCAAGCCGCTCGAGTGTCCCCTTTGCCAGATAGGTCGCCGGACGAATTCGCTGCAAGTGGACGAATTCGGCCGTCTCGATGTCGAGGCCAATTGCGCACGTTAGGCCGACTGCTTCCTCCAGCCGTGTGGCAGGCCCGCGCAAGCCATCTTTGCCCTTGGATACGACCGGGAGAATGACGGCGGCGCGCCCGATAGGCGGCGTTCCGCAATTCCGTGGATCGTGGTTGCGGTTAAGCCTCTTCACTTTCCGCAGGAGTGGGTTCGAACAGTTGAATTGGCTGGGCCGGCATCACTGTGGAAATTGCGTGCTTGTAGACCAACTGCGAATGGGCGTCGCGGCGTAGCAGCACACAAAAGTTGTCGAACCAAGTGATTATTCCCTGTAATTTCACGCCGTTGACAAGAAATATCGTGACTGGCAGCTTGTTCTTGCGGACGTGGTTGAGAAATACGTCCTGAACGTTTTGTGTTTTCTCCGAAGACATGGTTCTGCCCCGTTTTTAGCTTGTTGGGGTCCGCAGCTACGAACCCGTTTTGTTCGACGGTTTCTGTCGAGGAGCTACCTCGCAGACAATATCCGCACACTTTTGTCCTTCGCGCAATCACAACCTAACGATATAGGCCGCAAGCTCGCAACAACTAGGGGTGTGCCAAGCCGGTGGATACCGAGAAAATTCGCCGGACTCAGGAGGATTTTCACGCATCAGAACGGGTAAACAACCGGCGTTATGTGCGATTTCCATGTCGGCGGTGGAATCTCCGACAAACCAAACAGCAATCCCGGGTGAAATATTGCTGCCGTTAAGCGCCATGAGGACAGCGTCCTCCGCCGGCTTGTCGCGCGCGGCATCACCGGCGCCCACAGTGCGGCTGAAATATTGAAGCCAACCCAAATGATCTACCTCGATCCGCAGATACCGGCCCGTCTTGTTGGAAACGAGACCTAGGTAAATGCCTTTGGCATGGAGCTCCTTCAGCAGTTGTTCTGCACCGGGCAACGGCGTCAGGCGGCGCAAATGTTGCCGTTCGAACGCGTCAAAGTAAATCTGCATTGCGCGCTGCCAATCGTCCCCGAACAGATCCGGAAACGAATCGCGCAGCGAGTGATGGACCCGCTGCTTTGTCTCTTCCAGCGTCCACGGTTGCCGTTCCAATGCAAGGAAGGTCTCGCACAACGCCTCATGGATCACCGGCCAGCTGTCAACGAGTGTATTGTCCCAATCCAACAACACTGCAGCGGGCAGCCTCGCCGGTGGCGTCATGCCATCGCCCTGAGCCCAGCCATATAGTCCGCGTACCAAGCGACTAGGCGAAGTGTCAGCGCGCCCGGCGCGCCGTCCCCGATTGGCTCGCCGTCGAGCATGATAACTGGTGTGACGAATGACGTTGCGCTGCTTGCGAATGCCTCGCGTGCCAGGTAGGCCTCTTCAAGGGTGAAGGAACGCTCCTCGAAAACCAGCCCCTCCTCCTCGGCAATCATCAAGAGCGAAAGTCGGGTTACGCCGTTGAGTATGGCGTTGGTTGGGGGTCGCGTCAGCAAATAGCCGTCAGCGTTGACGATCCAGGCATTGCTGGAGGTGCCTTCGGTCACGTATCCGTCCTCATCGACCTGCCATGCCTCGTAAGCGCCAGCCACAGCGGCCTTTTGCTTGCCAAGACAATTTGGCAGCAGGGACACAGTCTTAACGTCGCATCGGGACCAACGTTGGTCTGGAATTGAAATCACGCCGACGCCGTCCGAGAATTTTCGTTCGGCCGAAAAATCGATTCCCTTCGTCGTCAGCACCAGTGACGGCCGTACGTTGGCCGGAAATCGGTGGTCACGCGGCGCCACACCACGGGTAATCTGCATATACAGCACGCCGCTCCTAAGCCGATTGCGGCGGATGAGTTCGCGCATAATCAACCGCAGGACCTGCCGTGACACTGGCCAATCGATCTCGATCTCGCCCAGCGATCGGTCGAGCCTATCAAGATGCGGCTCTTCATCGACCAGCCGTCCGGCAACGACTGTGACGACTTCATACACGCCATCGGCGAACTGATATCCACGATCTTCAATATGGACGGCCGCCTCGTTGTGCGGAACATAGCGGCCGTTTACATAGGCGTCACGCGCCATTGGCACCTCTTCTTATTTCGTATGTATACAGAGAACACATTGATTTTTCTAAAAGAACTCTAGCCGAACAGAAAATAGTTTTTCCACTTTCTTGACCACATCCGCGGCCGCCAGAATGATGATCCGATCGTCGGGATAAATGATTGTGTCGCCACTTGGGATGATGACTTTGTCGTCGTGAACCACAACCCCAACAATGACGCCACGTGGCAACTTGGCCTCCTTGAGCGGTTTGCCGACGAGCGGTGAGGTTTCCAAGGCGTCAGCTTCGATAACTTCGGCAAAACCGTCGCCCAACGAATGCACCGCTCGGATTCGTCCGCGCCGTACATGTTGGAGAATGGTCGAGACCGTAATCGCGCGCGGGCTTACGACAACGTCGATGCCGAGCGTCGTAATAAGCGGTGAATAGGTGGTTTTGTTGATCAACGTCACAGCCCGCTCCGCGCCATATCTTTTGGCCAGCAACGAACTGAGAATGTTGGTTTCGTCGTCGTCGGTGACGGCAACGACGGTTTCAGTCATCGAAACGTTCGCTTCCGCAAGAATTTCGGGATCGAGGCCGTCGCCCAGAATGACCGCCACACCTGGTAGCGTTTCGGCGGCGGTGCGCGCCCGTTCCCGGTCAAGCTCGATGATCTTTGCGGTTACATCGTGTTTACTCTCCTCGATGAGGCGAGCAAGACTGAGGCCGATGTTGCCGCCACCCATGATGATGATACGCCGCGCCTCCTGCTCCTCGTGCCCGAAAGCGGCCATCGCCCTTGGCACATGCTCGGTGTCGGCGACAAAGTAGACGGAATCGCCCGGCAGCATCTGGTCCTGTGGGGTCGGCACGCTGGCGCCGTCATCGCGGACAATGCCAACGACAATGATGTTTAGGTCGGGAAACAGGGACGTGAGCTGCCGCAAAGGTGTGTGCACGACAGGGCAACGATCGGTACATCTGACGCCAATCAGGCGCACCTTGTCGTCGGCGAGCGGAATCATGTCGAAGGCACCCGGTACCGTAAGCCGTCTGCTAATTGCTTTGGCGACCTCGATCTCGGGCGAGATGATAACGTCGATCGGCATGTGGTCGCGGCTGAACAAGTCGGCCCACAACGGGCTAAGGTAGCTTTGGTGCCGAATTCGCGCAATTTTGGTGGGTACATTGAACAGTGAGTGGGCGATCTGACAGGCCACCATGTTCACCTCATCCGCGAAGGTGACGGCAATCAACATGTCGGCATCGGCGACGCCTACTTGCTCCAGGACTTCGGGATGCGAGGCATGGCCGACGATGGCCTGCACATCAAGCGATTCGTTGAGCCGACTGATCATTTCCGGCGACTGATCTAGAACAGTCACATCGTTATGTTCACTGGCGAGGTAGCGCGCGATACTTGTGCCAACCTGGCCGGCGCCGCAAATGATGACTTTCATGGCGAATGCTCTCGGATGGGCCCCAGACTAAACCGCGTCTCTTGGATGATTGGTGCGGATACGGAATTTAGCTTTAAGCGCTTATCTTCTGCGGTCTTACGGCGTTGTGCACGCCCAACATTTTGAGCTTTCGATGTAACGCCGCCCGATCCATGCCGACGAACTCGGCGGTTCGGCTGATATTGCCGCCAAATCGCGTTACGTGAAACAGCAGGTATTCAGTTTCGAAGGCCTCACGTGCTTCGCGCAAGGGTCTATTCATGATCACGGGCGCACGGTCCCAGCGCATAACTTCAGAGCCGTCTTGGCCGGTGGCCTGTAAGATGACGTCGGCTGAAATTGGCGTGTCTAGACCGCCGGGAGCCAAAAGGAGGAGCCGTTCCACGACATTGACAAGCTCCCAGACATTCCCAGGCCAGTCGTAGGCTTGAAGGGACGCAATGGCATCGTCGTCTATGATGCGCGGTGCGCGCCCTTTCGCGGCGGCCGAGCGGGACATGAAGTATCGCGTGAGCAGCGGTATGTCTTCGCGGCGCGCACTCAGCGGTGGGACCTCGATCGGAACGACGTTTAACCGGTAGTACAAATCCTCGCGAAACTTTTCCTCGGCCATCAGTGCTTGCAAATCGCGATGGGTCGCGGCGACTACGCGAACATCAACCTCTATCCACTGGTTGCCCCCAACCCGCTGAAATCGCTGGCTGTGGAGCATGCGGACGATCTTGCCCTGCGTTTCTAGCGACATATCGGCGACCTCGTCGAGCAACAAGATCCCACCGTGTGCTTGTTCGAGGAGGCCAACAACGTATGGCGTATCGTCACTCTTTTCGCTGCCGAATAGGGCCGTCTCGAGGGTGTCGGCCTGAAGGCTCGCGCAGTTCAACACGACGAACGGCCCGTCGCGACGCGCGGAGCGGTCGTGTAAAAGCCTTGCAACGACGCTTTTCCCGGCACCGGGCGGTCCGGTTACCAAAACACGACTGTCGGTCGTTGCAACCCGATCAATGGACTGGCGCACCTGCGTCAGCACACTCGATTCGCCGACTAATTCGCTGACAGTACCCCCCACCTGTTGTTGTAAGTCTCTGTTTTCTCTACGTAATCTCGCGTCTTCGATGGCGCGCTCAACCGTGAGTATCAGCACGTCACTCTTGAATGGCTTGGAGATGAAGTCATAGGCGCCCATCTTGGTAGCGCTGACAGCCATATCGAATGTTGCGTGGCCGCTAATGACGACGACTTGCAAGTTGGTGTGGTCGCGTCGGATCACCTCGAGCATTTGCAGGCCGTCGAGCTCACTATTGTTCAGCCAGACGTCAAGGATGAGCAAGCTGGGTTGCCGGGCAGTGATTTCGTTGAAGCCATCGCTACTATTTGATGCCTCACGCGTTTGAAATCCCTCATCGGCGAGAATTCCCGCAATCTGCGTGCGAATGTCGTCCTCGTCGTCGATGATGAGAATGTCATGTGCCATGGCTAAAGGATTCCGTTCACTCCGATTATGCGGTCGATAGCGCATCCGTTTTGCTGGGAATGAGATCGTTCGGCAGTTCAAGGCGCATCAGCGCGCCGCCTTCCGGAGCGTCCCGCAATGTCAGCAGACCGTGGTGATCCTCCATAATCTTCCGTACGATCGCCAGTCCGAGCCCGGTACCTTTGTGACGCATGGTCACATAAGGTTCCGTCAACTGTTCTCGATCTTCGGCGGGTAGCCCTTTGCCATTATCCTCGACTTCGACCATCGTTCTGTTTTCCGCCGGCCTCTGATAGAGCCGAAGTGTAATCTGGCCCGGCGGCGCCTCTCCCTCGCGACCGTCGATCGCATCAACGGCGTTCTGCAATAGGTTTGTCAATGCCTGGCTCAACATCTGAGCGTCGCACTGCACTTGCAGTGGCTGTTCCGGCACTTCCAGTTCATAGGCGATGTGGCGGTGCGTATTGCGCTGCAGGAACACCGCTTGTCGGCACAAGTCAGTCAAGTTTTCCTCACGAATAACGGGCGCAGGCATCCGCGCGAAATGCGAAAATTCGTCGACCATGCGGCCGATATCGCCGACTTGGCGGACAATGGTATCGGTACACGTGATGAAGGTCTCCGGGTCACTGGTTATCTCGTCGAGATATTTTCGCTTGAGCCGCTCGGCGGAAAGTTGGATGGGTGTGAGCGGATTCTTGATCTCATGGGCGATACGGCGGGCGACGTCAGCCCACGTCGCCTTGCGCTGAGCAGACAGGAGTTCCGATATATCGTCGAAGGTGATGACAAATCCGTCGATGCGGGCGCCATCTTGCTCTACGCCGACGCGAACCAGGAGCGTCCTATTTTCATTGTTGCGCGCGACGCTGATTTGGCCCTCCACGGCTCGATGCGAGCGCCGTGACCGGGCTTCTTCAACCAAGCCCACTATTTCCGGAACGATATCTGCCAGTGGTTGGCCGGCAAACTCGTCGAGTTCAATGCCCAGGAGTTCCGAAGCCGAACGGTTCGATAGGTGGATACGTCCGCGCTCATCGAGGCCGATCACGCCTGCGGAGACGCCCGCGAGCACTGTTTCGGTAAATCGGCGGCGTTCTTCTAGTTGCTCGTTGGCGTTGACGAGTTCGTGGCGCTGCGATGACAATTGGCTCGTCATACGATTGAACGCGCGCATTAACATGCCGAGTTCGTCTGACGCGTCTTGTTCCGGCACGCGGGCGGATAAATCGCCGGTCCGCACCTTCTCAGTGGCGCCGATCAGCACACTGATAGGACGCGAGAGCTGAGTCGCGAAATTCAGGCCAGTCCATGCTGCGGCAAGCAACAACAGAAGTGCGACGAGCAAGAAGATCAACGCGAACGACACCTGCAAGTCTGCCCGTTCGATCTCGAGGCGCTCGAATTGCGTAACTGCACCCTGCGTGCGCTCCATGTGACCAAGCACCTTGGGGTCCACAAAACGCCCAACGAACAGGTAGGCGTCTATGAAGTTGTCGAGTCTGACGAGCGCTCTTACCCTGTCTTCGTTTTCGCTGGTGAGGAGAGCTACTTCACCGGCGCGGGCGGTCGCCAGGGCAGATTCGGGAACCGGCTCAAATTCCAAGACGAACGTCAGTCCGGAGCGTGCTAGAATCTGGCCACTGCGTGTAAAAACAATGGCTTCTGTTAACCCTCTGAGCTGTGACTGTAGGTTGACGAGCTGATTAAATCGCGCCGGACTGTTGCCAAGTGTCGGTGCCTCGCGGCCGAGGTCTCGCGCCATCCGCAAAACATCGGCCCGAATGTTTTGTTTGTGCTCCTGGAGATAGGCATCAGCTACCGCAAGAGATTCGTTTAGTGCCGTGCGCACGCGTTCGCTGAACCAGGATTCTATGCCAAAATTGAAGAATAAAGCGGAAAAGACGGCGACGATGATCGCCGGCGTTACCGAAACCAGTCCAAACAGCACCACGAGCCGCACGTGCAGTCGTGAACCCGCCGACCCCTTTCTTCGTTCCGACCATATGCTGACGATCCGCCGGACGATGAAAATTGCAAGCAATAACAACAGGGCAAGGTCGAGATTTAGAAGAACTAGAACAGTGTCAGGATCTGAACCCAGGGTGGTTATGTCGGTCAGCACGGCGTAGGTGCCGATGCCGGCCGCGATCGCAGCAACGGCCAAGGCCACAGCCAAAATGCGCCCTAATCGCACACGCTGTGCCCAGCTCGTCAGGCTCCTGGTCAGGCGACGCCAAGCCGATTGTTGCGCCGTTGCCGCACCAGAAATCGTCCCGTTGGACGATTCAACCGTCATCTCATGCCCCGTTTCACCGGTATCCGCAGTTTTTGAATCTTCTTTCGCAAGGTATTGCGATTGACGCCCAAAAGGCGTGCCGCCCGCACCTGATTGCCGCGAGTCGCCGCAAGCGAAAGCTCGATAAGGGGCCTTTCAACTTCACGGAGAACGCGGTCGTAAAGCCCTTCTGCCGGCAAGCTGCCATCGTGCGCGCTGAAATATATCTGTAAATGGTGCTTTACCGCAGCGCTTAAACCTCGGTCGTCCTTATGAATTTTTAGGTCTTCGGCCCTGCGGCCATACGTTTCGGCATGTCCGTCAGCCATACCGGAAATCCCTATCAGAAGTTCGCGCCATAATCGTGCCGATCCCATCCGTCGGCATCGAGACTGCGCTGTAGCCGGCAGCGTGGTCGCGACACTATGCGACTGCTCTGCGCGGCGTTGCAATAGGCTTGCCTGCGCCAAGCGGTACAGGCGGCTTAGCGCGGCTGTTGGTTCTAAACAAGCAGTACGTCCGTGACGAATTTCACACCTGGATACCCTAGGGTCACAAGCAAATAGGCGACCAGCGCCAAGCGTGCTGCCTTCCGGCCGCGCAAGCCGGTTCGGAAGTGCACCAGCAACATTCCACCGATCGTTAGGAATGCGGCAAGCGTCAACAGGACTTTGTGATCGAACACCAAGAGATCGCCGGTCGTGAAATACTGCGTCGCCATTCCGCTCAGCAGTCCAAGAGTGAGGACCGCCTGGGCGGCGATCATCAAACGAACTTGCAGGGTTTCCGCGTCGGCGACCGAAGGCAGCATTCGATTGAGAGTCGTCGAATGTTTCGATTTCAATGAACGCTCCTGCAAGAACACAGCAAGTCCGGAGACGGCGGCAACCGTCAAAATGGCGTAGGTGACGATGGACGCAGCGATATGCAATCCTATCCAACCAGCGGGCGCTACAGCGATCATTGGCCGCGCAGGAGCCTGGCTCCACATTGTCGCGAGGCCCCCTAACCCGAAGAGATAGGGCAACAGGAGCGGAGCTAGCCGCCAGCTTTTCTTTGTCAAGGCGGTGAGTGCGGCGAATAGGCAGACGCTGAGGGCGACCGTCACCCATAGCGCCAGGGAGAACCCCGTCCGCCAAGCACCGCCAAACTGTAGCCATACCGCCGTCAGCGATCCTGCCGCGGCAACGGCGACAACTGCCCAAAAGACCGCCTCGGGCCGCGCTTTGGCACTGAACGAATAGAGAGTTGCCGGCACCAGGGCCAGCAACGCGGAAATGTTGACTACAAGCGGATTGGCCATGGCATGTCTGGTTCGAATTTGCCGGTGGGAGCGTGCCAGAAAACCGTATTTACTGGAGCCTTGATCGCTTTAAGCGCCTTTCCCAACGGTGACGAGTAGCGCTGCCGCAGTCGCTTCCTCTGTGATCACGACCTTTGCCTTTGTCAATGCGAGCGTCGCTAGCATTATGGGGACCTTCTCGACACCGCCGGACGCGAGAACGACCTTGGGGATATGCCGAAGCGCGCTAGGATCGCAGGCCATCACCCTGCGGTTCAACGGGTGATCGACTAAGGAGCCGTCGGGCATAAGAAAATGGCATAACACATCGCCGACGGCACCCGCTTTTCTCAACGATATCAAATCCTTGCGGCCAACAAGTCCGTAATCAAAGATCGTTGCAGTGTCAGCCATATCACCGACGCTGACAACGGCCATGTCGAGCTTGCTCGCACGATCGAAAACTTCTTGAAGTCCTTTTTGTTCAAGCAATGAGGCGCGCGTCGCCTCGTCGCTGGTAAAGGCGGGTGCAGCAACATAGTAGCATTCGGCGCCGAGCAGATCGGCAAAGCGCCAGGCAAACTCCGACGGGCTTACGGCCGTGGCGTGCGTCAGGCCACCGAGCAGTGACACGACCGTCACATCCTTCAGCGGCCGCGTCTCGATCGAACGTAGACTGCTTTGCAAAGTGCGTCCCCACCCGACGCCAACGGTCATGCCGTTCTTGAGGTTCGCGGAAAGGTAGTCGCCAGTGGCATTGCCGATAATCGCGTCAAGGTTGTCCGCGTCCTGTGGCGTCGGTACGACAACAGCCTGATCGAGATCAAACGCAAGCTCGAGCTTTTGCTCGAGTTCCACACATCCCGCGAGTTTTGAGTTTATGCGGATCTGCACCATGCCTTCTTCGCGGCATTGTGCAAGTATACGAACCACCTTGAGCCTGGTGAGCTCGAGTTTTTTCGCCACCTGTTCCTGGGTCAGACCCTCGACATAGTACAACCAAGCAACGCGCGTTCGCTGTTGCGCCGCGCGATCGGCAATTCCAGAGAGTCGCACATCGCGTCCGTTTGGTTTTTCGAGTCTCACAGCCGTGCCGTCACGAGACAGGTAAAAAATCCCCTAAAGTTCGCCCGATGGTATCTGAAAGGCGTCCCATAGCGACAATACACCGCACCTGCATATCCCGAAACGCAAATTAGCTGCAGTTAGAGCGATGATCGAAGGTTGGTCGTTAGAGTGCGATGGTTGCTACGGCTTGAGCCGCAACCCCCTCACTCCGTCCTGCAAATCCTAATCCTTCAGTTGTCGTCGCCTTGACGTTCACTTGTGTCGAATCAATACCGATGATCTCTGCGACCCGGCGCTGCATTGCATGTCGGTGTGGGGAGATCTTTGGGCGCTCGCAAATCAATGTCACGTCGAGGTGCCGAACGGAGCCGCCGCGCTCGCTCAACAGCGCTGCAGCATGTTGCAGAAAAATTGTCGAGTCCTTACCCATCCACTGCGGGTCGGTGGGTGGAAAGTGTTCCCCAATATCGCCTTCGCCAAGCGCTCCAAGTATTGCGTCGGTTAGCGCGTGCAGACCGGCATCAGCGTCGGAATGCCCAACCAGACCCCGATCATGCGGGATAATCACGCCGCACAACGTTATGTGGTCTCCCGGCCCAAAGCGGTGCACATCGAACCCGTTTCCGACCCGCATTTCGCTTCCCGCGAGCAACCGCTCGGCATGGCGGAAATCCCGCTCGGTGGTGATTTTGAAGTTGTCTTCGTCGCCCAGAACCAGTTTCACAGTCATGTCGGCGGCTTCGGCGACCGCCGCATCGTCGGTATAGGAGCATTCGGAGGGTCGCTGGTGGGCAGCTAATATCGATGTATATTCAAACCCTTGCGGCGTCTGCGCCCGCCAAAGCGCCGCACGATCTATGGTTTCGATTACCGATGTATCGCCGTCTTCCCGTTTGATCGTATCGCGGACCGGCAACGCTGCAATTGCCGAGGTTGAATGTTCAAGTGCTGCAAGGACTCGATCGATCGTTGCAGCGTCGATCAACGGCCTTGAGGCATCGTGAATAAGGACGCGGTTTGGTGGATTGGCTGCAAGACTCTCAAGACCCATTTGTGATGATACGTGGCGCGTGGCGCCGCCGAAGGCAACCGGCAGAAGCTCAAGGCCTTCTGTCGCTTCGTTATAAAGCGCCAGGTCATCTGGATGAATGATCGCTCGAACACCTGTAATCCGCGGATGGCGAACGAAGGCCTGCAGCGATCGGAAGAGCATTGGCTGACCAGCAAGTCGTCGGTACTGCTTGGGAATGTCTCTGCCCAGCCGTTCACCACGGCCGGCAGCCACAACTAACGCCACCGTTTCGGTCATCCTCTTCCTCGGGTGTTGGAAAACGAGCCTGGAAGTTGAAGCCGGAGCAAGACATGCCTGTCAACAGGTTCTTGCCGACATTTCAGCGCTTTCCTCCGAATAATTGTGAAAAAACGCTTCAATTGGCTGCGAGAGCAGTCGGCATGACCCACCATTGGCGTTGGCGCAAAATTTCGGCGGCGCATTCCGCAGCGGCGCGATCGTCGAATAGGCCGAAGCATGTAGCGCCACTTCCCGTCATGCGGGCGAGATGGCAACCTGGTACTGTCTTGAGTGCATCAAGAACGTCGCCGGCCGCCGGGCATAGCCGCTGTACAGCAGCCGTCAGGTCGTTTCGTCGCTGGGCGAGAAGGCTTGCCAGACCTGCCACATTGCTCGGTTCCGCCGCAAAACGTCCGGCAGCTGAAAAAGGTTTGGAATATGCCGCGAACGCGGCCGCGGTCGACAGGGCTTCGTTCGGGTTCACCAGCAAGACACCCGCAGTTGGCAAACTCGGGCCACGATCGACCTGTTCGCCAATCCCACCCACGAATGAGGGCCGCGTTGCGACGCAAACTGGGACATCGGCGCCAATCGCAATCGCAATCGCCGCGAGATCTATCCGCCCGGCGTCGGCCTGCCAAAGGCGAACCAGCGCATTCATGATCGCCGCCGCATCGGCCGATCCACCGCCAAGCCCGGCTGCAACCGGAATCCGCTTAATTAGCGATATCTTGGCCGCCGCGGGTACGCCCGCGGCTTCTGCAAGCAGTCGAGCGGCGCGTAAAATGAGGTTCTCATCCGTGTGCCCGGAGAGTGCTGTGGCAAACGGACCGCTGATTTCAAGCGACAGCGTTTCGGATCGTTGAACACTTAGAGTGTCCCCGAATTCGGTGAAGGCGATAAGAGTATCTAGGAGGTGGTAGCCATCGTCGCGTCGCCCGGTGACATGGAGGTACAAGTTGAGTTTTGCAGGCGCATCGCAAGTGACCACCGGCGTATCTACTAAGTCGTCCATCGTCTTCGCGCGTGGTTGTCAACAGGCGGCGCGGCAGGACTTTGCGTCCACGACACCGAGCGGCCCAGGCTATACCAGCTTCGCCATCGTTGGCATAGGTTCGTGCATCGTGTTATCGCACGCCGTGCAAACGGAATACCCCCATGCCCCATGAAGATTCGATCTGGCGGCCGGCAAATGCAATTGCGACCTGGTTTGGAGTCGGCCTCCTGCCAAAGGCGCCGGGGACCTGGGGATCGCTCGCCGCTCTACCGTTCGCATGGTTGATTGCCGCTTACGCCGGTCAACTCTGGTTGCTGGCCGCCAGCGCCGTTTTGATCGTCATAGGAACAGTGGCGTCGCAGGCCTACGGACGGACCAAGGGCGTTGCAGATGCGCCGCAGATCGTTGTCGATGAGGTTGCTGGTCAATGGTTAACTCTAACGGTCGTACCGCCGGATCTTCTTCTCTACGCCATCGGATTCGTCCTATTTCGCCTTGCCGATATCCTTAAGCCTTGGCCGGCAAGTATGGTCGACCGCAGGATGAAGAACGGATTTGGCGTAATGTTGGACGATATGATCGCCGCGGTGTATGCCTCGGGAACGCTTCTGGTTGGCCTACATTTCCTCGGGAATAACTATGTTTTCTCATGAGTTAACTGGCAAGGCGCAGAAATTACTTCACTTGTGTCGCACGGCCGGGCAGATGATTGTCACAGCCGAATCCTGTACCGGCGGTCTAATCGCCGGCTGCCTAACCGAGATTCCCGGCTCGTCCGATGTCGTTGAGCGCGGCTACGTCTGCTACTCCAACGCCGCCAAGACCCAACAGCTCGGTGTTGAAGCGGAACTGATCGACAGACATGGCGCCGTCAGCGCCGAAGTTGCGGACGCTATGGCCAATGGCGCACTTCAGCGATCACTGGCAACGCTTGCGGTTTCGGTCACTGGAATTGCAGGCCCTGAAGGCGGCACGCCGAACAAACCGGTCGGACTTGTCTACTTGGGTACGGCCCTGAAATCCGGTAAGTCGTCGGTCGTTCGCCACGTTTTTGAGGGCGACCGTCGAACGGTGCGTGAGGCGACGATCGAAAAAGCACTCGATCTCATGCTTCAGCGTCTTCAGTCTTCGTGAACAACGCAACGAGATCACTCATCGGGTGCCCCTTGCGATTGGCGAAGCCGACAAGACGGTCATCCCAATTATCAAACACTTCGAAGAATTGCTTAGGGTGATCAAGCGGATGCCATGGCAGGTTACGTAGTCGCTGGAACGCTTCACTTTGTTCCGCCGTGGTGGTGTCTTCCAGGACTTCGTCGAGAAAGCAAAGCCGATAACGATGCAGGGCGAAGGCGGCAAGCATGATACCGGCAACCTCCGCAGCACGGCTCACATTGCCCACGTTGAAGTTGACTTGGTCGAACAAGACCGAGCGATTTTCGCCTTCGATCAACAGACAAATGCGGTGGCGGTCTTCGCCGCTAGCGACAGTGCGCCCCCAACGCGCGAAGAATAGTACCTTCTCGATCTTGGTTAGCGACTCGCGACGCAAAAGTTCGAGCACTCGCTGGCTTGCGAAATAGGTGTCGAATGCGCTCGGCCGAGCGAGCCTGGTCAACTCGACGGCCTCTGACCGATCATCGTCGGTAAAGCCGATGCCCGCTGCGGTAAGCGCCCGCTCGATGGCTTCCAAGGTGCTGGTCCGCGGATCACCGACGCCGCGTTCGATGTTGTTGAGGGTTGCCAGCGAGATACCGGCTGACTTAGCCAACTCGCGCTGCTTGACATTAATCATCGCGCGCGCCGCACGTATCTGCGAGGGCGTGATCACAGTGCAAACTCGCCTCTAAAGGTCAAAACCGACAATGCAAGAAAGTCCAAAAACTAGGGCTCAGACCTAATATACTAGGCGCCAGTCACCTTGTCACCCGCATCGCTACAAGATGTTGTGGACTAAACAAAGAAATGAGCAAGTGCTGGATTGCAAACTCTCCGACACGAGTACTGCGGGGAGTTTCGCCTACGAATGTAGTTTTTTTTCAGTCGCTGTTGCCGATTCCCGACCTGATTTTCAACTCACAGGCCCGTCGATGGCGTGGATTTCGCGCGCCCGGGCCTCGAATGCGGCGACCATTCGCCGGACTGCTTTGTGGAACAGCATATCCATGAGTGTGGAAAGGATTCGAGATCGAAATTCGAAATCCACATAGAAGTCGACGTGGCAGTGGCCGCCTTGGATACTTGAAAATTTCCAACGGTTATTCAAATATCTAAACGGGCCATCTTCATATGTTACATCAATAAGTAAACCGGGCTGATCGAAGGTGACGCGGCTGGTGAAGCGCTCTCGCAGGCCGCGAAACCCGATCACCATGTCGGCGACGACCTTGGAGCCGTCTCGTTCGCGGATGCGCGCGGCCAGGCACCAGGGCAGAAACTTTGGATAGCTCTCGATGTCGGCGACAACGTCGAACAGCAGCGACGGCGGGTAGGGCAGATCACGCTGCTCGCTGTGGCGTGGCATCACGCTGCTTTTGGCTGATTAGTCTTGCGGGGCCATCCGGCCGGCGTGAAGTAGAGCCTCTCGCGCCAGCTTGAGCCGAGCAAAATCCTCGCCGGCATGGTAGGACGAGCGGGTCAATGGCGAACTCGATACCATAAGGAACCCCTTGCCACGGGCCACTGCGGCATAGCTCTCGAATTCCTCAGGAGTTACAAAGCGCTCAATCTTTGCGTGTTTTGGCGTGGGTTGTAGATATTGTCCAACAGTGAGGAAATCGACGTCGGCGGTGCGCATATCGTCCATCACCTGCCCGACTTCTTCGCGCGTTTCACCGAGTCCCAGCATGATGCCCGATTTGGTGAATGTGCCCGGGTCGACGGCCTTGACCCGATCGAGCAGCTGAAGGCTTGCAAAATATCGCGCACCGGGCCTAATCGACGGATAGAGCCGCGGTACGGTTTCAAGATTGTGGTTGAAGACGTCGGGGCGCGCAGAGGCGACGGTATCGACGGCCCCCTCCTTATGCAGGAAATCGGGCGTGAGAATTTCAATCGTCGTCGCCGACGCTGCTTCTCGCAGGCATTCAATGACTTTGACGAAATGGCTGGCGCCGCCGTCCGCCAAATCGTCACGGTCGACGGAGGTGACGACGACGTGGTCTAGTTGCAGCTTGGCGACGGCAATCGCCACATTCATGGGCTCCAACGGATCCAGCGACAGCGGTTTGCCCGTGGCGACGTTGCAAAAGGCGCAGGCCCGCGTGCAAACGTCGCCCATGATCATCATCGTCGCATGGCGTTTGGTCCAACATTCGCCGATGTTGGGGCACGCAGCCTCCTCGCAGACCGTGTGCAGGTTGTTTTCGCGGATGATCCGGCGCGTCTCGTTGTATTCCGGCGACACCGGAGCCCGGACCTTGAGCCACGGCGGCTTGCGCTGGATCGGATTATCCGGCCGGTTACGTTTCTCTGGATGGCGCAGCTTGCTGATTGTGGCCGTGTTCATCGAACGTGATTTCGCATTTGTTGTTGCGGGCGTTCTTGACGCTAGTAATGGATCGCGCGACCGTATGCGTTAAGGACGGCTTCATGCATGGTTTCCGAGATCGTCGGGTGAGCGAAGACCGTGTGCAGAAGTTCGCTCTCTGTCGTCTCCAACGTTCTTGCAATGCCATAACCCTGTATCATCTCGGTCACTTCTGCGCCGATCATGTGCGCCCCGAGAAGTTCGCCCGTATCGGCGTCGAATACCGTCTTCACCATCCCCTCCGTGTCACCCATGGCGACCGCCTTACCGTTGCCGACAAAAGGAAAGCGTCCAACATTCACCTTGTGGCCGGCATCTTTGGCGGCCTTTTCAGTCAATCCGACGCTGGCAACCTGAGGATGACAATATGTGCAACCCGGAATGTTTGATGTATCGAGCGGGTGGACATCGTTTATGCCGGCGATCTTTTCGATGCAAATGACGCCTTCATGACTGGCCTTGTGTGCGAGCCAAGGCGGTCCCACCACGTCGCCGATCGCGTAGACCCCAGCTTCTCCTGTCTCGCACCATTCGTTTATGACGATATGGCCGCGGTCGACCTTAACCTTTGTGCCGTCAAGGCCAATGTCCTCGACATTGCCAACGATCCCGACAGCCATGATGACGCGCTCGACGGTGAGTTCGATCGTCTTGTCCGACGCCTCGATTGTAGCGGTGACCCCTTTTTTGCCGCTCTTCAGCGCCTTCACCTGGGCTGAAGTGATGAGCTTCATGCCCTGTTTTTCGAAGGCTTTGGCAGCAAATTGCGAGATTTCCTCATCCTCAACCGGCAGGACCCGATCGAGGACCTCAACGACCGTCACCTCGCTGCCGAGATTGCGATAGAAGCTGGCGAACTCAACGCCAATTGCGCCCGAGCCGACGACGAGCAAAGACGCGGGCAGGGTTTCGGGAATCATCGCTTCCACATACGTCCAAATACGCTTGCCGTCAGCTTCAAGACCCGGCAGCGTTCGCGCCCGCGCGCCGGTCGCGAGGATGACGTGTTTCGCTTCGAGTTCAGCAATCGGCTTGCCGTCGCGTTCGACGGCGACCTTGCCGGCACCACCCGCAAGCCGACCCCAACCGTCGAAGACGTCGACCTTGTTCTTCTTGAGCAGATGCCCGACACCGTCGGAAAGCTGGCCGGCAACACTCCTACTCCGCTGCACCACCTTGGCGATGTCAAATGAGATATTTTCAGCACTGAAGCCGAACATGTCGAGGTTGTGAAGAAGATGGTTGATTTCCGAGCAGCGCAATAGCGCTTTCGTTGGAATGCATCCCCAATTGAGGCAGATGCCACCGAGATGTTTGGCTTCCACAACCGCAACCTTAAGGCCGAGTTGCGCCGCTCTGATGGCCGCGACGTAACCGCCCGGGCCGCCGCCGACGATGACGACATCAAATTTGATCTCAGCCATCTGGCGCCCGCCTCATAGCGTCAACGATAGTGGTGATTCGATAAGCGATTTGAGCGCGGCAAGGAACTCCGCGCCGACGGCACCGTCAACCACCCGGTGATCGACCGACAGCGTACAGGTCATGACGGTGGCGATGCCCACGGCGCCGTCGGTAACGACGGGATGCTGGGCACCAGCGCCGACGGCAAGTATGCAGGCTTGCGGCGGATTGATGACCGCGGCGAACTCGCGAATTCCGTACATGCCTAAGTTCGAAACGCTGAAGGTGCCGCCCTGGTACTCTTCGGGTGCCAATTTTCCCTCTCGGGCCCGTCCCACCAATTCCTTCATTTCGTTTGAGATGGCGCGTAATCCCTTGCTTTCGGCGCCGCGGATGATTGGCGTGATGAGGCCACCGGGTATGGCGACGGCGACGGAGATATCGGCGGTCTTGTAGTAGCGCGCGCCCTCTTCGCTCCATCCGGCGTTGGCGGCCGGTACTTCCGCCAGCGCCTGACCGCACATCTTTATCACCATGTCGTTGACAGAAATCTTGTATTCGTCGGAGCGGCCGTTGAGCTCCCGGCGGATTTCGAGGAGGCGATCGATCTGGCAATCAATTGTGAGGTAGAAATGCGGAATTGTTTGCTTCGATTCCGTTAACCGCTTGGCGATGGCTCGGCGCATGGCCGTATGCGGAACGAGCTCGAATTCGGTCTCCCCCGGCGCGGCGGGCTGCCCAGCCGGCGCTGCCGCCGGATGCGCCGCAGCAGCTTTAACATCCGCTTTGACGATACGTCCACGCGGTCCGCTGCCACGCAGGCTACTGAGATCCAGGCCCGCCTTTGCCGCCAGCCGGCGCGCCAGTGGGCTGGCAAATATTCGTGCTTCGCCGCTTGTTTCTTGCGCCGCGGCTGGTTTGGCAGCTTCGGCTGGCGCCGCCGCCTTGGCTTCGGCAGGCGACGGTGCTTCTAGCTCTGGCTCCGGGGCAGTTGCCGCGCTGGCGACGGCCTTCTCAAGCGCCGCTGCATCCTCGCCGTCCTCGAGCAACACGGCCAGGATCTGGTTGACCTGGACCGCGTCCGTTCCTTCGGCGACGAGGATTTTGCCGACGCGTCCGCCGTCAACGGCCTCAACTTCCATGGTCGCCTTATCGGTCTCGATCTCAGCAATAACGTCGCCGGGTGCGACCTCATCGCCCTCTCCCTTATGCCATTTGGCAAGCGTCCCCTCGGTCATGGTCGGCGAGAGCGCGGGCATCAGGATTTCAATCGTCATCAACGTATTTCCCGGCTCATGATCGGTAGCACACGGCTTTTGCGGCCGTGACGATGTCTTCTACCTGCGGCAACGCCAACTGTTCCAAGTTGGCAGCGTAGGGGAGCGGTACGTCGGCCGCGGCAACCCGTGCGACGGGTGCATCGAGCCAATCGAAGGCCTGTTCCATCATGATTGCGGAAATCTCCGAGCCGATGCCGCTACACGGCCAGCCTTCTTCGCAGGAGACGACGCGGTTGGTCTTCTTTGCCGATTCGACGAGTGTCGCAGTGTCGAGCGGGCGGATCGTCCGCAAATCGACAATCTCCGCATCGATGCCGTCAGCCGCCAATATATCCGCCGCTTCGAGCGCCTTCGTGACCATCAACGAAAAGGCGGTAATTGTTACGTCGCCGCCCTCACGAACAACCTTAGCGCTGCCGATTGGGACGGTGACATCGTCACCGACCGGCACGTCAAAACTCTGACCATAGAGAAGTTCGTTCTCAAGGAAGATCACCGGATTGGGATCGCGAATGGCCGACTTGAGAAGACCTTTTGCATCGGCGCCGGAACAGGGCGCAACGACAAGAAGCCCTGGGCAGTTCGCATACCAGTTCGCATAACATTGGGAATGTTGCGCCCCAACTCTGGACGCGGCTCCGTTCGGACCCCGGAAGACAATCGGTGAGGCCATTTGGCCGCCCGACATGTAGCGTGTTTTTGACGCGGAGTTGATGATCTGGTCGATCGCCTGCATGGCGAAGTTGAAGGTCATGAACTCGACGATCGGCCGAAGTCCCATGAATGCGGCGCCGACGCCGAGCCCGCCGAACCCGTGCTCAGTTATCGGCGTATCGATGACACGACGCTCGCCAAACTCCTGCAGTAGTCCCTGACTCACCTTATAGGCACCTTGGTACTGAGCCACCTCCTCGCCCATGAGAAACACGCGTTCCTCACGACGCATCTCTTCCGCCATCGCGTCACGAAGCGCTTCGCGCAGGGTCTGGTTTATCGTCTCGCCGGCCCAGTCGTCTTCACGCGCTACCGCAGCGGCCGTCGGTTGAGATATCCGCTCGGCGTCCTTCGTTTCGACCACCGGACCAGGGTCGACGGCTTCGGGGGCTTGCGCCGCGGGGGCTTTGTTTGCGGGTGCGGCTTCGAGCGCCGACGCATCCTCGCCTTCCGCAAGCATCAGCGCGATCGGTGTGTTTACCGCGACCCCTTCGCTTCCCTCTGGCACGAGAATGCGTCCGAGAACACCCTGATCGACCGATTCCACTTCCATCGTTGCCTTGTCGGTCTCGATTTCGGCAATGACGTCGCCCGGATTTATGGTATCGCCTTCGGCCTTCAGCCATCGCGCCAGGTTGCCTTCCGTCATCGTCGGCGACAATGCCGGCATTAAGACTTCAGTTGCCATCACGCATCCTCTAGCACATCGGTCCACAGCTCGGCGGGGTCCGGTTCGGGGCTGGCCTGGGAAAACTCCACAGAATCGGCGACGATCGACCGAATTTCAGCTTCGATCTTCTTGAAATCACTCTCTTTTGCGAGTTTCGCTTTCATGATCGCGTCACGGGCGTTATCGATCGGGTCTTGCTCTTCGCGGACCTGATTGACCTCCTCGCGGCTTCGATATCCAGCGGGGTCCGACATCGAATGGCCGCGATAACGATAGGTCATCATCTCAAGAATGTAGGGACCTTTGCCGGCCCGGCAGTAAGCGGCAGCCTTGCTACCTGCCTCACGCACGGCGATCACGTCCATACCGTCGACCTGCTCACCCTGAACACCGAAACCGACGCCCCTTTGCGAAAGGTCGGTCATGGCTGACGCGCGATCGATGCTGGTGCCCATTCCGTATCTGTTGTTCTCGATGACATAGATGACCGGGAGCCGCCACAAGCCTGCCATGTTGAAGGCCTCGGCGACTTGCCCCTGATTGACCGCGCCGTCGCCCAAGTAGGTCACGCAGAGGCGATCCGTTTCCATGTATTTGAGTGCGAAGCCTATTCCCGTCCCGATCGGGACTTGCGCGCCGACGATGCCATGTCCGCCGTAGAAGTTCTTCTCGCTGCTAAACATGTGCATCGAGCCGCCCTTGCCCTTGGAATAGCCGCCCGCACGGCCCATCAGCTCGGCCATGACGCCGCGCGGCTCCATGCCACAGGCCAGCATATGACCGTGGTCGCGATAACTGGTAATGACGGCATCGTCGTCATTTGTGGCGGCTTGCATGCCAACGACGACGGCTTCTTGACCGATATAAAGATGGCAAAAACCACCGATCAGACCCATGCCGTAGATCTGTCCGGCCCGCTCTTCAAAGCGACGGATCAGAAGCATGTCCCGGTAATGGGCGAGCAACTGTTTGCCGGAAGCGTCCGTTTTCTTCGCCGCACCGGTCTTTCGCTTGCTGCGAGATTTTGCCATCCAAGCTCCCCGAAAGGCGGATATTCGCGCCGCCAGAACTTATCGTTGGACCCTAGGGTATACGGGATCGGGTATTTGGCAAGCGTTCCGTGTGCCTGGTGTCGCTAACACACGATATGACCGGTCTATGTAACAGATGATCTGTCCGGTTTTAGATTTCCTCCAAATCTGGAGGAATCGGATGCGCCGGACGGAGCAGTTGCAGGGACTGAGATTGATGAAGTTCGAGGATGTCTACGGACGTTGTTATCGGGGTGATTTGAGCCAGGCCGAGGCCTCGGAGATCCTGGGCATGTCGGAGCGGACGTTCCGGCGCTGGCGGGAGCGCTATGAGGCCGAGGGTGCCGCGGGTTTGTACGACCGGCGCCTTGGGCGGGTCTCGGCGCGCCGCGCGCCGGTGGACGAGGTGATGCGGGTGCTGGAGCTGTTCGAGACGCGCTACCCGGACTTCACGGCCAAGCACTTCCACGAGAAGCTGGTCTGCGAGCATGGCTTCGGGCTGAGCTACAACTGGCTTCGCCTGAGCTTGCAGGCGCACGGCAAGATCAAGCCGGCGCCCAGGCGCGGAGCGCACCGCCGGAAGCGGCCGCGCCGACCGGTGGTAGGGATGATGCTGCACCAGGACGGCTCGAGCCACGAGTGGGTTGCGGGCCAGTGGTGGGATCTGATCGTGACCATGGACGATGCGACATCGGAGGTCTATTCGGGCTTCTTCGTTGCCGAGGAGGGCACGATGAGCACGTTCCGCGGGCTCGGCGAGGTGATCGCCGAAAACGGGCTGTTCTGCTCGCTCTACGCCGATCGGGCCTCGCACTACTGGCACACGCCCGAGGCAGGCGGCGGTGTGGACAAGGACAACCCGACCCAGATCGGCCGGGCCTTGGCGCAGCTTGGCATCGAGTTGATCGCGGCCTATTCGCCGCAGGCCCGGGGCCGCTCGGAGCGCATGTTCGGGACCTTGCAGAAGCGCCTGCCCCAGGAGCTGCGCCTCGCCGGGATCGCCACCATGGCCGAGGCCAATCGCTTTCTCGAGGAGCTCTTCTGGCCGGCGCACAACGCCCGCTTCGCCCGCCCGGCCGCGGACACCGGCTCGGCCTTCGTGGCTTTTGCCGGCACGCTCGAGGACATCCTCTGCGCCCAGGAGGACCGCGTCGTCGCGGGCGACAACACCGTGCGCTACAAGAACCGCACGCTGCAGATCCCGGCCGATCGCCACCGCCACCACTACGTCAAGGCGCAGGTCCCGGGTGCACGAATATCCCGACGGCCACCTGGCCGTCTTCCACGGACCCAGGTGTCTGGCGCGCTACCGCGCCGACGGCGAAACCATCGACGACGACAGGCTCCAGGCCGCGTGACCCGCTTCGACGCGACCGAGCCAAACCACCACAACAGAAGCGGTCAATTCATATGGTACATAAAGCGGTCAACTCAGTTTGTTATCGACAGCGTTCCGTGTGCCTGGAACCCGTAATGGGCCAAAATTTTATAATTGCGCTTATAATTTTTCGGCCTACGCAGCCGCATTTGCGTATCGGACACTTAAGGTTTTGCGGAGGAAGCTTATTTCTGCGGTGCTTGCGGCGGCAGCAGGATGACGACGTCGTCAGTGTGGACGGCATTCAGCATCGCCCGTGCGCGCTCTTCCAGCAGGTCGCGATCGAGACTGTCAGGTCGCAGCAGCCGGACGCGCCGTTCGAGATTATCGCGTTCGGCGTTCAGTGCGGCCAGCGTTGAAGCCGCCTCGTCCACCTCTCTACTAAGATTTACATAGGCGCGAAGCCCACGATCTCCCTGAATCGTGTGGTAGACGAAGTAAACAACGATGCAGGTGCCGAGAACCGGCAGTACAATTTGTCGGGCACGTCGTCTGATTTCGCGCAATACGCCCATTTATGCATGGAATCACACCTACTGGAAACTCGTCAATAGGTAATTATTGTAACTACCCAGGTACCCCGCTCCTGACCGTGAGAGGATGATGTAGGTGGTCGGCGGGGCCGGGTTTCCGCCGCCGCGTCGTTGATCGTCTCTTGACTCCATAGAATCGGGCGTCTATGGGTTGCGCTCTCGTGTGACGGGAGCGGCGCGTGGGATATTTTGGGTCGAAGGCGACGAGCGGTCTGTGCCAGGCGCTGATTGCGCTGATGCCGCCGCACAGCGTTTACATCGAGAGCCACCTGGGGGGCGGTGCGCTGATGAAGCGCAAGCCAACGGGCGTGCGCTCGATCGGCATCGACCGCGATGCGCAGGCGCTCGAGGCCTTTGCCTGTGACTACCCGGTCGAGTTGGTGCATGGCTGTGCCCATGCCTTTTTGGCCTCGTTCCCGTTTCTGGGCCCGGAGCTGGTCTACAGCGATCCCCCCTATCTGCACGCGACCCGCCGTTCGGCACGGCGCTATCGCTTCGACTACGAGGAGGTCGACCATGTCGCGCTCCTGGACCTGCTCAAGGATCTGCCCTGCCAGGTGATGGTCTCGGGCCATCCCTCGGCGCTCTACGACGAGATGCTGGCGGGCTGGCGCAGTCTGGCGCTGCAGGTGACGACCCAGGCCCAGGTGCGGACCGAGGTCGTGTGGTTCAACTTCGCGCCCGACCGGGTGCATTGGGCGAGCTACGCAGGCCGGAACTTCACCGACCGCCAGCGCATCAAGCGTAAGGCGGCCAACTGGGGCCGGCGTTACAAGGCCTTGCCGGCGGGCGAACGCCTCGCGGTGCTGGCCGCCATGATGGCCGTCGATGCCGAGGACCCGTGACGCTGTCGCGCTGGCACGAGGACCTCGCCGCCCATGACGAGGCCTTCGCGTGCCTGCAAGATCTTCTTGACCCCTCATCCTTCGCAACAACAGTCGTCAAGGCCTTCCGGGATTGGGGCCAGGGGCTGTTGCGCCTGGCCACGGTGCTCGTCCGGGAGAATGCCGCGCTCGAGCGGGAGAACGTGACCCTGCGGGACCGCATCGCCGAGCTCGAGCGGAGCGCGGCGCTTGACAGCACCACCAGCAGCAAGCCGCCCGCCAGCAACGGCCTGGGCAAGAAGAGCGGAACCCAGAGGCGCACCCGAAGCCAGCGCGGCAAGTCCGGCAGGCCAAGCGGCGGCCAGCCGGGCCACAAGGGAACGACGCTGGCGCGGACCGAGAGCCCGGACCATGTTGTGGATCATGACCCCTCCGCCTGTTCGGGCTGCGGCGCACCGCTGTCGGACGCCGACCGTCACCGCGCGCCCGTCTGTCGACAGGTCTTCGATGTGCCCGAGCCACGCCCCCTGGAGGTCACCGAACACCGCGCCCATCGCTGCCTCTGCGGCGCCTGCGCCACCGTGACAGGAGCCGTCTTCCCGGACGGCGTGACCGCCCCGGTCCAGTACGGGCCACGCATCACCGCCTGGGTGAGCTACCTGCTGTACGCCCAGGTCGTTCCCGAGAAGCGCTTGGCCGAACTCATGAGCGACCTCTTCGCAGTGTCCATCTCCACAGCCACGATCACCGCCATGGGCCGGCGAACCGCCAGGCGCTTCGAGCCCTTCCTCGCCCATGTCGCAGACGTGATCCGCACAGCGGTCCCGGTCAAGCACCTCGACGAAACCGGCCTGCGGATCGCCGCCCGTACCCGCTGGCTCCACGTGCTGTGCACCCCATTCCTGACCGTCCTGCGCATCGGCGCGGGACGCGGCGATGTCGAAAAGGACCTCGAAGGCATCCTCATCCATGACGATTACGCCGCCTACTTCACCCTCAAGGGCGTGCGCCACGGCGCCTGCAACGCCCATCACCTGCGCGAACTCCAGGCCCTGATCGACATCGAGAAGGAAGACTGGGCAAAGAGCATGCAGCGCCTCCTTGAGCGCGCGCACAGGGCTACCCGCTTCTCCCGTGAGAACGGCCGCGACGTGCCCGCCTCCCTGGTGGCCCGGATCTCGCGGGCCTGGGCCCGCATCCTCGACCACGCCATCGCCTTCCACGAGGCGCAGCCGCCGCTCCGGACCGGCAAGCGCGGACGAAAGAAACGCCGCATCGGTCATAACCTCGCGCTCCGCCTCCGCAAGCACAAGGAGGGATGCCTGCGATTCCTCACCGACCCGCGCACGCCGTTTACGAACAATGAGGCCGAACGTGACCTCCGAATGGCCAAGCTGCGCCAGAAGATCTCCGGTGGCTTCCGCTCCGAGAGGGGTGCCTACAACTTCGCCAGAATGCGTGCCGTCATCGCCACCGCCCGAAAGCAACGCTGGAACGTCCTCCAGACCCTGGTGCATCCCGATCCGATGCAACTAATCCCCAAACTGCGCCTCTGAGAACACCGGCACCGCTACCAGCCCGGACCGCCACGATCCCTCACATACAAACGCTCGGGCCAATCAGACCTGGGTAGTTACTAATTATTTCTGATAGTAGTGGAATTTTTTGCCTATCTACTTCGGCAATTTATGCCGACCACACCACCTGTTGCGGTGCCCATTCGACGGGTCAGGCGTATGTTGTGGCAGCTAGGACTTCAACCCGCTGCGACCGGCAAACCGTGCGGTATCGCCGAGCGCTTCCTCGATGCGCAGGAGCTGGTTGAACTTGGCAACGCGCTCGGATCGTGAAACCGAGCCGGTCTTGATCTGCCCGGCCCCAGTGGCAACTGCAAGATCGGCGATCGTGACATCTTCAGTCTCGCCGGAGCGGTGCGAAATGACAGTGGCGTATGCGGAACGCTTTGCTAAATCAACTGCATCCAGCGTTTCGCTAAGTGTCCCCACTTGGTTGACCTTAATGAGGATGGCATTGGCGATCCCCTCTTCGATAGCTAGCTGCAGTCGATCGGCGTTGGTGACAAATAGATCGTCGCCGACAAGCTGAACCGATTTTCCCAGTTCATCGGTTAAATGCCGCCAACCCAACCTGTCATCCTCGGCCATGCCGTCCTCAATGGATACGATTGGGTAACGGCCCACAAGATCGGACAGCCAAGCAACCATGCCGGCGGCGTCGAGCTTCTGGTTCGCACCGACTAATTCATAAGTGCCGTCTTGATGAAACTCGCTGGCGGCGCAATCGAGCGCGATAACGATATCTTCGCCAGGCTTGTAACCTGCTGTTTCGATCGAATTTAAGACAAAATCCAAGGCCGCGGCGGCGGACTCGAGACTAGGCGCGAAACCCCCTTCATCGCCAACATTCGTGTTGTGCCCGGCCTCGGAAAGTGCGCTGCCAAGCGCATGAAATACGTCGGCTCCCATGCAGATCGCGTCAGTCATGCTCTCCGCCCCGACTGGCATGATCATGAACTCCTGGAAGTCAATCGGGTTGTCCGCATGGGCGCCGCCATTGATGATATTGATCATCGGCGTCGGCAGCAGATGCGCGTTGGCACCGCCAAGGTAGAGGTGCAATGGGAGTCCGGCGTCGTCCGAAGCTGCCTTGGCGACCGCCAAACTGACCCCGAGAATGGCGTTGGCGCCTAATCGACTCTTATTCGGCGTACCGTCGAGATCAATCATCATTTGGTCGACGGCGCGCTGATCCTCCGCGTCCAGGCCGGATATCAGATCGAAGATCTCGCCGTTAACCTTGTCGACCGCCGTTCGAACACCTTTGCCGCGATATCTGTCGTCGCCGTCGCGCAGTTCGACCGACTCGTGCGATCCCGTCGAGGCGCCAGAGGGGACGGCCGCGCGTCCAAAGGCCCCCGACTCCAACTCAATATCGACCTCGACGGTGGGATTGCCGCGGCTATCGAGAATTTCACGCCCGAAGACGCGGATGATTGCCGTCATCTAACTTTACCTAGCGCCGTCTCAGTTGAGAGAAATAGGATGGGATTTGGAGAGTTGGTCAAATTCGATTAATGTCGACAGTATCTTTGGTAACTCCTTGATATTAAGCATGTTTAGCCCGTCGCTTGGCGCGCTGTCGGGATCCTGGTGTGTTTCCATGAAGACGGCAGCGACGCCGGCTGCTACGGCGGCGCGTGCCAACACCGGCACGAACTCGCGTTGTCCACCCGAGCTTGTTCCGGCACCACCGGGCTGCTGAACGGAATGGGTAGCATCGAACACGACAGGATAGCCAATTTCCGCCAGGATCGGCAGTGAGCGCATGTCGGAGACCAGCGTATTGTATCCAAAACTTGCCCCGCGCTCGCAGACCATGATTCTGGTATTGCCGGCAGATTCTAGTTTTTTGACGACATTTTTCATGTCCCATGGAGCGAGAAACTGTCCTTTTTTGACGTTAACCGCCTTTCCGGTTGCCCCGGCGGCTAACAACAGATCGGTCTGGCGGCATAGATACGCAGGTATCTGCAGGACGTCGACCACCTCGGCGACCGGCGCGCATTGCTCCGGCCCATGAACATCGGTCAACACGGGACAGCCGACCGTTTCCCGAATTTCGGCGAAGATCGACAAGGCTTGCGTCATGCCGACGCCCCGCGGACCGTCGATCGATGTCCGGTTCGCTTTGTCGAAAGACGTCTTGTAGACGAATCCGATTTTCAGGCGGTCGGTAAGCTCTTTTAAAGCCTGGCTCATCTCCAAGGCATGGTCGCGGCTTTCCAACGCACATGGACCGGCGATGATCGTCAGCGGACAATCGTTGCCGAAAGTAATGTCACCGACCTGAACATGCTTTGATTTGGTCATGAATTGCGCATCAGACGAGGCGCGATTGATCGATCGCGGCCTTGACAAAACTCGTGAACAACGGATGAGGATCGAACGGTTTTGATTTGAGCTCGGGATGGAACTGCACGCCGACGAACCAAGCATGATCCTCCAATTCGACGATTTCGGGAAGCTGTCCGTCGGGCGACATTCCAGTGAAGCGTAAGCCTGCGGTTTCGAGGCGCTCTCGGTAGTTGACGTTGACTTCATAGCGGTGGCGATGGCGTTCGTTGATCTCCAACCGATTGCCATAGATTTCGGCAATCCGACTGCCTGGCGTAAGAACACAGGGATAGTTGCCAAGCCGCATCGTGCCACCAAGGTCGCCATTGGCATTGCGGCGCTCAACCGCTGATCCGTGAGTCCATTCGGTCAACAGGCCAACGACAGAATCGCCGCACGGTCCGAATTCAGATGAATTTGCATCGGCGACTTCTGCGCGTCGGCGACTTGCTTCGATGACGGCCATTTGCATGCCAAAGCAGATGCCGAAGAATGGGACATTTCGTTCCATGGCGTAGCCCGCCGCTGAAACCATGCCTTCCGCTCCACGCTCGCCAAATCCGCCTGGAATGAGGATGCCATCGCACCCTTCGAGGGCATGCGATGGGTCTTCGTGTTCCAGTATTTCCGACTCCAGCCAGTTCAGATTGACGCGAACCTTGTTGGCGACGCCGCCGTGGCTGAGCGCTTCTCCAAGAGATTTGTATGCGTCCGGTAAGGTCGTGTATTTGCCGACCACAGTAATATTAACGTGACCTTCCGGCATGCGGATTGAGCGAACGATATCGTCCCAGCGCTTGAGGTCGACCTCGGCTTCGCGCCCCGGCTCCAATCCAAAATGTGCCACCACCTGGGTGTCGAATCCTTGTGCGTGATAGCTGATCGGCACATCGTAAATCGTGTCGACATCGAGCGCTGGGATCACGCGTTCTTCGCGAACATTGCAAAACAAGGCGATCTTACGCCGCGCATCAGCTGAAATTTCGCGATCGCAGCGGCACAGCAGAATATCCGGCTGGATTCCCACGTTTAGGAGCTCTTTGACTGAATGCTGCGTCGGCTTCGTCTTTAGCTCGCGCGAGCTTTCGATGTAGGGGACCAGCGTGAGGTGAACGAAGAGCGACTTCTCGCGTCCCAGCTCGTTGCCGATTTGGCGAATGGCTTCGAGAAATGGAAGCCCTTCGATATCGCCGACCGTACCGCCAATTTCGCACAGGACGAAATCTTCGTCGTTGAGATCGGCGTGGATGAAATCCTTTATCGCATCGGTGACATGCGGGATTACTTGCACGGTCGCACCCAGATAGTCGCCCCGACGTTCGCGGGCGATCACTTCCGAGTAGATTTTGCCGGTCGTCGCGTTATCGCTGCGTTTTGCGGCAACGCCGGTAAATCGTTCGTAATGACCCAAATCGAGATCCGATTCGGCGCCGTCGTCGGTTACGTAAACCTCGCCATGCTGATAGGGGCTCATGGTCCCTGGGTCGACGTTGAGGTAGGGGTCGAGCTTGCGGAGCCTGACCTTGTAACCCCGTGCCTGCAGCAATGCGCCAAGGGAAGCTGAAGCGATTCCTTTGCCAAGAGAGGAAACCACACCTCCAGTGATAAAGATGAACCGCGTCATGAAGCAGCACCATAAAGGATCGCGGTGCCAATCCCAAGCCGGTACGGACACCGACGCCACCATTTCATCATTGTGACAAAGGCACTGCTGGTTGCTGCGGTTGCGATTGTTCGGCTGCAGGCTGATCGAGAATCGAGGTCGGTGTGCGATCGCCCCCCGCTAGGATTGCAAGCAACAGGCTCGTCATTATGAAGCAGGCCGCAATCACGGCCGTTGCTCTGGTCAGCAAGTTTGCGGTTCCGCGCGCGCTCATCAAACCAAAGCCGCCGCCGCCGCCGCCGCTACCGCCAATCCCGAGCGCGCCCCCCTCGCTACGCTGCAGTAGCACCACGACAATCAGCGTTAGTGCGAGCAGCACGTGAATGACAAGAATAATGGTGATCATCGGCGCACTCTTGCGGCGGCCGGGCACGGGTGCCCGCAGGGCGGCTAGTTGTTGATACTTAATGCCTTCCCGCAGCGGTGGCTAGCCCCTCATAAGACGGATTGGCCGGCCGGTATCGGCCTTAATTTGCTCCTTTTCATCGGAGTGCTTCCTTTGGCAACTAAGCAATTGCGGAAGTCGGTTACCAAACTATCCTGCGGTGGCCATACTATCTTGCAGCATCCGGTCCTGTCAGGCCTGTCAAGTGCAGAGCATACGTCTGCCTGAACGCCCGCTAGCCTCAACTAAGCAGAAGAATCTGACAGACAAGTCTCATGTCCACTTATGACCCATTGCGGACAATTGAACGCGATGATTGGCACAAAATACCGTGAGTCGGACCCGATTTCCTTGGACACAGAATTGGCTTAATCGAAGTGTCCAAGGAGGACCGGAACATGACCGATAATTTTGAGAAGAAAGTTGCTGTTGATGGGCCTGTGGTAAATGCTGGCGAGCTTGGCTCGTCCACGTTTTCCCCAGGCCAGGCTTTGCCGGCAGGCCCGCTGGGACTTGGCCAGCGATGGACAGTGGCGCGCAAGCGTGAGGTCGTTCTGCAGCTTTTGCGTGACGAGCCGGTGCAACTTCTGTCGCGCCAGTTGGGCGTAGAGATCTTCCGGCTCGAGCAGTGGCGTGAGAAAGCGATCGGCGGGATCGACGCCTCGCTCAAGCAACGCAAGGGCGATCCGGTGCAGGCGGAACTGGATAGCGCCATGAAGCGGATCGGAGAGTTGACCATGCAGGTGGAACTGCTGGAGGCCAAGACGGAGACCTTCGGCCCTTTGGGGCGGCGGAGGTCGCGGCGATGAGTGCCGCCACCTCTCCCGGCACGGGTCTGGCCTACGGCCTGCGGCGGGTCTGCGCCGCCTGGGGCATGGCCCGCTCCTCGTTCTACGCCATGACCTCCGGCCAGCACGCCGAGCAGCCGCCGGCAAAGCGTCGGGGACCGAAGCCCGCGATCTCGGACCAGGCGCTGCTGGTGGCGATCAAAGCCGACCTGGAGGCATCGCCCTGGGAGGGCGAGGGCTACCGCAAGGTCTGGGCTCGGCTTCGGGTCTGTCGCGACATCCGGGTTGCCCGCAAGCGGGTGCTCCGCCTGATGCGCGAGAACAATCTGCTCTCGCCCCATCGCTGCCGCCGCCGTGGCGGCAATCCCCATGACGGTGAGATCATCACTCATGCCCCGAACCTCATGTGGGGCACCGATGGCGTTCGGGTGTTCACGGTGGACGACGGCTGGGGCTGGATCTTCACCGCCGTCGAGCATTGGAACGCCGAGTGTGTCGGCTGGCATGTCTGCAAGCGCGGCGACCGCTTCGCCGCCCTGCAGCCGATCTCCATGGGGCTTGCCGGGCTGTATGGCTCGACCGCGGCCGGCGCGGCTCGGGGGCTGGCCTTGCGGATGGATCACGGCTCCCAGTATCTGTCGGACCACTTCACCAACCAGATCAAGTTCTGGGGCATCCAGCCGTCCTACGCCTTCGTCGCCGAGCCCCAGACCAACGGCGTCGCCGAGCGGTTCAATCGCACGCTGAAGGAACAGATCATCCATGGTCGCATCTACTGCAACATCGCGGAGCTGCGGGACGCCGTCCGCGACTTCGTCGAACTCTACAATGCCCAGTGGATCGTCGAAAAGAACGGCTACCTGAGCCCCGCTCAAGCTCGTCAGGCGTGGCACGCCGCGATCTCAATCAGGCCCGCCGCGTGAGACAAACTTGTGTCCAAGGAACCGGGTGCGCTACAGGCACAAAATACCGATACAAAATTTCGTCTGGGAGACGATACCGTGCATTTGGCAAAATCCAGCGTCTACGCGAGTTCGGGCAACTTGTTGCTCCAAGAATGTTGTTGTTGCGAGTACCGGATCGGACCTACACTCATGAAAGCAATAAGAACATCTGCGATAAAGCAGCGACGAAAGTTGGCAGCGGTGGACTTCGGTGCGGGAGGCATCGACTCCAAGGGCGTAGCAATCGATTGATTGAAGCCTTGAAGCCGGTCTTGTCATAAGTCATTTGCCGAGGATTGCCTCCTCACTGGCACTGCCCGCAACAGGATCGCTGCGTGCAGAACCGTGTGGTTAACGTTACACCCAAAACACCGCGCGCGCGGAGGGTGAACACACAGTGGGAGAGACGCAAATGAGCACCGATTCCAAGAAACCAGAGTCGATTGATTCGCCGACCGGCGGCAATGATGTCTCACGTCGTGAGTTCATCGATCGTGCGGCCGCTCTAGGCGTGAGCACGGCCGTGCTGACAAGCATGATAGCGGCCGGAACTGTGCCCGGCGAAGCCAAGGCCGCGACACCGAAGCGGGGCGGTCATCTCCGTGTCGGCACTGCGGACGGAAATACGTCGGACAATCTCGATCCACACTTGAAGAACAGTGGGATCACGCATGTGGCGTTACAGGCCATGCGAAACACCATGGGCGAAGTGGATCATACGGGGAAACTCGTGCCCGAGTTGGCTGAATCCTGGGAGCCTGGCGATAGCGCGGATACATGGATTTTCAATCTGCGGAAAGACGTCACCTTCCACGATGGCAAAATCCTCGACCAGGATGATGTTATCAAGACGATCAACTATCACAGACGCAAGGGTTCGAAATCCGCGATGCGGGCATTCGCAGCGACAATCAAGGATCTGAACAAGGACGGCACGCACCGTGTCGTGTTCCAGTTGCATGGCAAGAATGCGAGCTTCCCGTTCATCGGCGGCTTGTTTGAAATAAACGCGTTCAAGAACGATGGTTCAACGGAGCCGTACGATTTAGCCAATGGCACAGGCTCCTACATTCTGAAGGAGTTCAAGCCAGGCCAGCGCATCACGTTGGAGCGCAATCCCAACCATTTCCGGGACAGCGTCGGCTGGTTCGATTCCGCCAGGCTCACGCCCATGTTGGACGTCGCTGCGCGCCAGAATGCCTTGGTGACGGGAGAGGTCGACGTCATTAACAGGCCCAGTCCCAAGACGTTTCCGCTGCTCAAGCGCACGAAGGGAATAAAGGTCAAAGCGATAACCGGGAAACTCCACCGCACCTGGCCGATGGACGCTCGTGTGGCGCCCTTCGACAACGAAGACGTGCGGAAGGCATTGAGATTTTCCGTTGACCGCGAGGAAATCGTCAAGAAGGTTCTGAATGGCGGCGGCTCGCTGGGCAACGACCATCCCATCGCCAGGGCGGATCCCATGTACAATCCGAACTTGACGCAACGCGTCTACGATCCGGATAAGGCCAAGTTCCACCTGAAGAAGGCGGGGATGGAGAATCTGAAGGTGAAACTGAGCTCCTCAGAGAACCTTTGGGCCGGCGCGATCGATGCCGCGCAACTCTACAGCGAGCACGCTAAAAAGGCGGGCATCGAACTCACGGTCAACAAGGTGCCCAACGACGGTTACTGGGCCAATGTCTGGTTGAAGCATCCGTGGGCCTCTTCCTACTGGAACGCTGGGCCAACTGCGGACAACATCTTGACCCGTGCATACGGCATCAAGTCGACTCGGAACGAGACCCATTGGGATCATCCAAGATTCAACAGGATTTTGGATGAGGCGCGGGGCGAGCTCGATTTCAACAAGGCGCGTGAAATGTACTGGGAGCTGCAGAAGATCATTCACGAAGAAGGCGCGACCGTAATCCCAGTATTCTCCGACGAGCTCTACGCGTATTCAGACAAATTGGGGCACGGACCAATTGCCGGCAACTGGGAAATGGACGGCTTCCATTTAGTCGAGCGCTGGTGGTTCGCATAAGTCGCACCCGTGTCGCGTAGCAACCCCAACTAAGGCCCGCGTCCTCAAACATGAGGGCGCGGGCGAGGCGCGGCTGTCCGCAAATTTGGCAAGCTAGCGATTCCACTCATACGATGTGACGCCGGGCGTTGCCGGCAACCGAGAGCGGCGCCGGAGTTCAAAAGGAATTCCAGCTCTGAAGTCATGTCACGAATTAGATGTCGTAATGACGCGCGTAGGGCTCAAAACAATTCGGAGCCAACAACGTCATGGGAATTGCTTTGGGTCGAAACCTTGATGCAGGGTAACAGCGAGTGTTCACTTTAAGGGCCCAGTTGGACTGCGGCCTCAGTTTCGGTCCTCGGTGGAAGGTGGCCGCCGCGTGTGGATCGCTTTTTCCTTGAGGTGGCGGCCAGATCGAGAGGGTATATGAATAGAATTGCGGTTCTTGTGGCTCAGCGACTAGGGCTTGGGTTGATTTCGCTCTTTGTCGTTACGCTCTTTATCGCCTCGGGCGTCGAATTGCTGCCCGGCGACCTGGCGGAGACTCTTCTCGGACAGGATGCGGAGCCGGAATCGGTGGCGGCATTTCGCAAGGAAATCGGTCTCGATCTTCCCTTCCACCTTCGCTACATCAATTGGCTGGGCGACGTCGCGCGGGGCGATTTCGGACACTCGCTTGCGAACAGTTTCGTTGTGGTTTCAGAGCTGCTCGCGGAGCGGGTCTCCAACTCGTTCTTTCTGGCTGCGATGGCCGCGTCGATTGGTGTGCCTATTGGCCTGAGCCTCGGTGTCCTTTCGGCGCTTTATCGCAACTCAGCGTTCGACCGTACGTTAAATGTCGTGAACCTGACTTGGGTGTCCCTTCCCGATTACTTTATTGGCTACATACTGATCCTGTTTCTGGCAATCAACGCCGGCATTTTCCCGGGTGTCTCCGACATCGATCCTGAAATGACGCTCGGCGAGCGTGCATTTCGCACCCTGTTGCCGGCCGTAACGTTGTCTCTGGGGGGCATGGCGCACATCATGCGAATGACGCGCGCGGCGATCATCAACCTGCTGGCCAGCCCCTATATCGAAATGGCGCGTCTCAAGGGTCTCAGCCCGTCCCGCATCATCGTCAAGCACGCGCTGCCCAACGCCATAGCGCCGATCGCCAATGTTGTCGTGATCAACCTTGCCTATCTTGTGGTCGGCGTCGTCATTACCGAGGTTGTGTTCGTCTATCCCGGACTCGGGCAACTCCTTCTCGATTCGGTTACCACCCGGGATATTCCCGTCGTGCAGGGTGCGGCGATGATCTTTGCCGTGACCTACATTCTCTTGAATCTACTGGCCGACATTATCTCGATCGTCAGCAACCCACTAGTGCTCCACCCGAGGCAATGAGGACGTCATGATGCAAGCCCACGTAGCGCCCCGAGGCAATGGCGGAGTGATGACGCAAACGCTAAAGACGTTTCGCCAGGCCCCGCTAACGTCTCAGTTCGGGTTTTTGATGGTATCGGCCTACGTTTTCGTTTCGGTGTTTGCCCCTTTGCTTGCGCCGTTCGGAGAGACAGAGATCGTCGGCGACCACTACGAGGCGTGGGGGAACACCTTCCTGCTTGGCACCGATCATATTGGTCGTGACATGCTGAGCCGGATGATCTACGGCGCCCGCAATACCATCGGCATCGCCCTCGTAGCCACGGTGATGGGCTTCCTGCTGGGTGGCGTCACGGGCATGTTGGCGGCCATGCTGGGCGGCTGGACCGATCAGATATTGTCGCGCATCAATGATATTCTGATGGCCATCCCCGGGCTCATTTTCATCCTCCCCGTTCTCTCCTTTCTCGGCACGGCGATCCCGGTGCTGGTCAGCGTAATTGCGCTGTTTGAGGCAACGCGCGTGTTCCGTGTGACGCGCGCCGTTGCGACCAACGTCGAGGTGATGGAGTTCGTCGAGGTGGCTAAGCTGCGCGGCGAAAATCTTTGGCGGCTCATTCGGCGCGAGATTTTGCCGAACGTAACGGCGCCGCTGGTCGCCGAGTTCGGCATTCGCTTCAAATTCACATTTCTGTTTATTGCCGGCCTCAGCTTCCTCGGGCTCGGCATTCAGCCGCCGACCGCCGACTGGGGCAGCATGGTTCGAGAAAACTCAATTCTCATCACATTTGGCGATTTCACGCCATTGCTACCGGCGGCGGCAATCGCCCTTCTGACGATCAGCGTCAACTTCATCATCGACTGGTTTCTGCATAAATCCAGCGGACTGAAAGAGTAAACGCGCGTTCATACCGGCCGGTCACCCTCGATTGATACTCGGTGCATGCGCCGATAAACCGGTTCGAATCCGCGTTGATCGTAAAAATAGTCCGTCACCACACTGTGCTGCGTGCAACGGTTGTCCCACATCGCAATCGAATTGTTGCGCCAATGGAACCGGCAGGCGAAGTCCGGATTATCTTTGTGCCGGCAAAGGTAATCGAGCAGTGGGGCACTCTCTTCTGGTGTCATGTCCTTGAAATGTTTGACTGGCTTGCGGCTTAAAAACAACGACTTTTTCCCTGTGACAGGGTGGGTGCGCACCAGCGGATGCTCAGCCCGTATCGGCGGACTGTCGATATGTTGCATGCCCCTGTAGTTCTTGTAGCCGTCGGCCCCGCCAGCGTACACGCAGACCAGCCCGTCGATCAGGCGTTTCATGCCGTCAGAGAGGGTCTCGTACGCCAGATACAGGTTTGACCAGGAGGTGTCGCCGCAATAGGGCGGCACTTCCTTCGCATAGATGACCGAGCCCAAAGGCGGGCATTCGAGCGCGGTGAGGTCGATATGCCAACCACCGCCCCAACTGTGCAATTCCTCGCGCTCCTTGACGATTTCGATCACTTCTGGATGGTCATTCATCCCCTCGGTTAGCGGATGGATATGCAACTTACCGAAACGCCGGGCGAAATCCATTTGTTGTTGTTGCGTAATAACCTGGTCGCGGAAGAAGATGACAAGATGGTCGAGGAAGGCCTGATAGATGTCCGAGAAGGTCTTGTTGTCCAACGGCTGTGACAGATCCACTCCGCTGATTTCAGCGCCAAGTGCACCGCTTACGGGGTTGATCGCAACTCGTTCTCGAATCGCAGCTGGCGAGTGATCACTCATATCAAATCTCCAGATAAATTTGCGTCGATCTACTCCCAAACGCTGTCTTTGCGGGACAAACGGTTATAGCGACACCCTATCACGCATTAAGCAATGTTGAAGAATTACATCCGAGTATATTTACGCTACTCGTCTGCATTTTGCCGCTAAAGCGGACGACAAGGCGTCGCTCACCCGTCGACCGGCGCCGAAATCGTGGCGCCGGTTGTGGGTCAGCAACATCTCCGCCCACTGCCTGCGCGTTCGATTGACGCCATCCCCAAGCTAGCGCGCTCTGTCGTGTGGAGGTGCCTGAATGCGGTAGAGAACATGCTCGAATTTTCACAAGGTGCTACAGTCGCCGGTATTATGATGCGATTGGGGAGGATCAGATGACTGAATGGAACGTATCGGAAAAGGCGGCAGCTCTGCACAGTGAAGCGTTGGTGTTGGACATGACCATGCCATGGCTAAACTACCTGCCGCTAGACCAACAAGTTGAGCCGCTTGGGAGAATGGCCGCCAGCGGCTATACGTTCGTTTCCTTGACGCTTGCTGTCGACTCCAACGGCCTGAATGACACGATGCACATCATCGCCAAGGAACGCGCCTATTTTTTGGCCAACGCTGACAAGTATGTCCTAGTCGAGACGGTCGACGACATCCGGCGTGCGAAGCAAGAGAAAAAGCTGGCTCTAGGCTTCCACTTCCAGGGGACAAATCCGGTTAGCAGCGACCTTAATATGGTCGAAACTTACTACAAGCTCGGCGTGCGCCACATGCTGATGGCATACAACAAGAAGAGCGCAGTCGGCGATGGATGTTCCGAGCGTACCGACGGCGGGCTGAGCCGGTTCGGAGTTGCGCTCGTGGAGGAGATGAATCGCGTCGGGATGATGGTCGACGTAAGTCATACCGGATACCGCACCTCCATGGACGTATTCGAGGTTTCTCCGGATCCGGTGGTATTCACGCACGCCAACCCGCTCGCTCTTTGGGATACGCCCCGCAATATCCGAGACGACCAGATAAAGGCCTGCGCCAAGTCAGGCGGCGTGATCGGCTTCAACGGCTGCGGCACGTTTCTCGGCGACAACATCACGGACACGGAGACGATGTTGCGTCATATCGACTACTTGGCGGAATTGGTCGGTCCGCAACATGTCGGCATCGGACTTGACCACGTTTCCGATTCCATGGCCTTGGCGATCTATATGGGCGCGGACTGGGGCGACACAAATTTTGCCGATCCGGAACAACTACCTAAGATCACCGAGGGCTTAATCGGGCGCGGCTACCCCGACGTCGATGTTCGAGGCATCCTCGGCGAAAACTGGCTCAGGCTGGCACAGCAGGTGTGGAAATAGCCCCGACGCCGAAAGATTGGAGTTCCTTCCGAGGCGATCCGGGCGATATACGCGCTAAGATATCCATTCCTCCATCGGCTACACCGTTCGTGCGGCCTGCGTTGACAACATCGGCGACGATACCGGTGCTTGTGTCCGCTATCGGCTATTTGCGGACGTTCTTCGCGCGTCTCTCTAGAGTCCGCTAATACTCCAATGCGGACATATTCGATAACCCCGAGCTGTGTTTAAGACCGCGGCCGGTCGCGCCAACTCAAGATCCTCATGCCGTGATGTCGGTTCCGGCCCTGGCGATCGCAAGAAAGCTCTCGGCATCGAGGCTTGCGCCGCCCACAAGTGCGCCATCGACATCCGCTAGGCTCAGTAGTTCTCCCGCATTCTCGGGCTTGACGGAGCCGCCGTAGAGAACCCGCATCTGTTCGACCACCCCGCTACCAAGTACCATGCCAAGATAGACACGAATGTGCGCGTGAACGTCTTGCACGTCTGCCGGCGTCGGCGTCAGGCCGCTGCCGATAGCCCAGATGGGTTCGTAGGCGACAACCGTGTTTGCGGCGTCGGCCGATTTTGGCACCGAAGATTCCAACTGCGCGCTGATACGCGCGAGCGTTAGACCTTGATCGCGTTCGGCTTGCGACTCACCGACACATATGATGGCGGTCAGCCCGGCCAAATGGGCCGCCGCCGCTTTTGCACGTACCGTTTCGTCGTCTTCGCCATGATCGGCTCGACGCTCGGAATGACCGACGATCACGTAACGGCAACCGATGTCGGCAATCATCGGCGCGCTGATATCGCCGGTATGCGCCCCGCTTACTTCGCTGTGGCAATCTTGCGCGCCAACCGCAATCGTTGTCGTTGCAAGACGGTCACAGGCCGCTTGCAGGAGAATGGCAGGCGGACATATGGCCAACGCAACGCTTAGTCCGTTTGAGCCCGCGGCTATCTGTTGTGTGAGGTCGAGCCCCTCCCCGCTCGACTTGTTCATCTTCCAATTTCCGACGACCAGTGGGGTACGCTGGGCAGTCATCGTCGGGAACTTCCATCCGTATCTTGGGCTCGGCAAGCTGGTTCGCTAACTTACACGTAGTCGACGATGTGCCATAGCCTGGCCTGCGATCAACGTCCGCCCGGCACCGACGTCACCGTATTGTCAGTTGCGGCCTACTTGGCGCCTCCTTATTATGCCGCGCTTCGCGCGCTATATTTGGCTTTTGCGAGCTCTAGAATGCTCCATGCACTCCGACAGTCTGCGGGATCGCTACCCGCAAAGATTTTCTTCGGCGCGCTCGTCGCCAGCTTTGCCGTCTGGGGAATCGGCGATGTCTTCCGAGGCGGGGGGCGTATTGACGCAGTTGCCGAGATCGGCGATTCCCAGATCAGCTCTGTCGAATTCTCGAACAGCTTCCGCCGTCAACTGAATTTGTTGCGCCAACTCAACATCGACGCCGAGCAGGCCCAGAGCCTAGGTTTGCATTTGCGGCTGCTCGATACGCTCATTGCACAGCGCCTTTACGACTTGCATGCCGGCGAACTGGGCGTATGGGTCAGCGATCGCGCACTCAATGAAGATATCCGCTCGCAACCGGCATATCGCGATGAATTTGGGCAATTCGATCGCGAGAGGTTTCACAATGCATTGTTGCGCGATGGACGCTCGGAGGGTGCGTTTGTTGAGGAATTGAGACGCGAGAAGCGTCGCGAACAGGTGATTGACAGCCTGGTGCCCGGGATCCCACCGCCGACGATATTGGCCGACCGCCTCAACCGGTGGCGCGGTGAGCGAAGGGTGGCGCGACTGGTGACGATCAAGAGTGCGCCAGCGACCATTGACCTGCCCAGCGGGGGCGAGTTGGACGCCTACCACAAGGCCAATGTGGAGAGTTTTACGGCGCCGGAACTGCGCGTCGTAAGTTATGTGCATTTGTCGCCGGGAGAGTTTGTGGACGAAATCAACGTGTCAGAGCAACAGCTGCGCGACGAGTACGAGTCTCGCGTCATCGATCTGACAACGCCGGAACGGCGCACGGTGCTGCAGCTGCCACTGGACGACAAGGACGCTGCGATGGCGGCGTCGGCACGCATCAGCGATGGCGAGGCCTTCGCGACGGTAGCGGCCGAACTTGCCGGCGGCAGCGATCTATCGCTCGGCACAGTTGCGAAAAACGATCTGCCAGTGGAATTTGCCGATACCGCTTTTGCCCTCGCCGAGGAGGCAACCTCGGCGCCTGTCGAAAGCGCGTTTGGCTGGCACCTCATTCACGTATCAAAGATAGAGCCGGAATCGACGCCGGCTTTCGAGCAGCTTCGCGACGAATTGAAAAAGACGATTGCTGAAGAATCGGCAGTCGATGCTCTGTATGCGATGGTCAACCAGTTCGAGGACACGCTGGGTGGAGGGGCAACGCTCGAGGAGGCGGCTGCCGGTCTTGGCTTACGCCTAGGGCGCATCGACGATATCGATCGCGATGGCAATGACGCCAACGGTGTGACGTTTGACGGACTGCCTGGCGGCACCCGCATTGTCGAGTTGGCATTCGACGTTGGGTTAGGTGAGGAAAGCACGCTGACGGAGACCGAGGATGGCGGTTATCTGATTATTCGCGTGGATGCAACAAAACTTCCCTCTCTTCGTCCCCTGGCGGCCGTCCGCGATCGAGTTGCAAGCGCGTGGCAGGCGGAGAAAGCGCAGGAGAAAGCGCTCGAACAGGCCCGCCAAATGACAGAGCGACTTATAGCCGGCGCGACGTTAGCTGAAGAAACAGTCGAGCGCGCGCTTACGGTGGTTACAAGCGATCCCTTTACGCGCAACGGCAATGGGGCCGGTGGCATACTTCCGCTCGCGCTTGTCGGCGACCTATTCGAGGCGACGCTCGGCGGCGTCGTTATGACCGAAGTCGACGGCGGCGCCATGGTGGCTCAACTCTCCGAGATCCAAGCGGCCGATCTAGCCGATCAGTCGACGCAGGACGAGATTGCAATCAGGCTTCGCGCAGAGTTCTCGGGAGATATGCTCGAGCAACTGCGCAGCGAGTTGCAGCAACGATATGGTGTCACCGTAAATCACCGTGCCGTAGACGCGCTTTACTAAAGCGCATGCAGTCAAACCCCGCATTTGAAGATTTTTCCAGCCGGTACGATGCGGGCAAGGCCCAGGTCATCTGGACGACACTGATTGCCGATTTGGAAACACCAGTTTCGGCTATGCTCAAGATCGCGGATGGCCGATCTAATAGCTTTCTGTTCGAATCTGTGGAAGGTGGCAAGATCCGCGGGCGCTACTCCTTTCTCGGCATGAATCCGGACCTCATCTGGCGCTGCCGTGGACGCAACGCAGAAGTCAATCGGCAGGCACTTCAGTGCCCGGACGCATACGAGTCCTGTGCGCACGGGGTGCTGGAGTCACTGCGAGCGCTGCATGCCGAGTCGGCGATAGAGTTGCCGCAACAACTCCCGCCGATGGCTGCGGGACTCATCGGCTACATGAGTTACGATACCGTCCGTTTGATGGAACGGCTTCCCGACGAAAATCCCGACGTGCTTGACGTGCCGGACGGCATGTTTCTGCGACCGACGGTCATTGCCGTGTTCGACAGCATTGAAGATGTCGTTACGATCGTAACGCCTGTACGGCCGCAAGATGAGATCAGCGCCGATAAGGCATACCGCACGGGATGCGAGCGTCTGGCCAGTGTGCTGGCCGATTTTTCACGCTCGGTCGCGCATGGGGACAACGAGCCGACGGCGCCACAGGAAGCCCCGGTTCCGGTGTCGAACATGTCTCGCGAGGCATTTTGCGCCATGGTGGAGCGCGCCAAAGAATACATCCTCGCCGGTGACATATTTCAGGTGGTCTTGAGCCAGCGTTTTGAAGTTCCGTTCGGGCTTCCTCCGTTTTCGCTTTATCGAGCGCTGCGTCGCCTCAATCCCTCGCCGTTCTTGGTCTATCTCAACTTTGGAGCATTCTCGATCGTCGGGTCGAGCCCTGAAATTCTGGTCCGGTTGCGCGAAGGCAAAGTCACTGTGCGCCCGATCGCCGGTACGCGGCCGCGCGGTGCGGACGAGGCCGAAGATCGGAAGTTGGCTGAGGACTTGTTGTCCGATCCGAAGGAGCTAGCCGAACACCTAATGTTGCTCGATCTCGGACGCAACGATGTCGGCCGAGTTGCAAACGTCGGTACCGTCGAGGTTACGGAAAAGATGAAGGTCGAGCTTTACTCCCACGTCATGCACATCGTCTCCAATGTTGAGGGCGAAATATCATTGCAACATGACGCGTTGGCGGCGTTGATCGCTGGCTTTCCAGCAGGCACGGTGTCGGGTGCGCCGAAGGTTCGCGCCATGGAGATCATCGACGAACTGGAAACGGAGAAGCGTGGCGTGTATGCTGGCTGTATCGGATATTTAGGGGCGAACGGCGATATGGATACGTGTATCGCGCTGCGGACCGCAGTTGTAAAAGATGGCACTATGCACGTGCAGGCGGGCGGCGGCATTGTTGCGGATAGCGACCCCCAACTGGAATTCGAGGAAAGTCAGAATAAGGCGCGCGCATTGGTCCGCGCGGCAGAGGAAGCGGTTCGCTACGCATCGGATCAAAGCTGACAATCGACTACGTCTTTGCCAGTTGTCGTCGCACAATGGCGCTGATTGGGACAAGTACGAAACCGCGTTCCCTGACCTCCCGCAACCAGTCGCTTAAGACCTCGATCGTCGCATCACGTGGGTGGCCGATCCCGATGGCATATCCACGACGCTTTGCAATTCGCTCCAATTCGTCGAGTTGTCCGCGCACGCCCTCCGGGGTGGGGTCGTTGTCAAGAAAGACGTCGCGCGCTGCGTAAGGCAGTCCGAGCGCGAGCGCGCTATGCAGCCCGTTGATTAAGTCGGCGCCGTCTGATTCTCTGGTTCCCTGATTTGCAGGGGGGGGTTGCCGATGGCGATGGGACGGCAGAAGGCTGGTCAGGGGGATCTGATGGTGAGCTGGTCGGAGATGCCGCGCTCTCCGGGTCATGTGTTTTATGACCGCCTGCAGTCGGTGCTGATCGAGGGCGGCTTCGACGCCTTTGCCGAGGCGAGCTGCCGGCCTTATTACGCGGCCCGGATGGGCGCGCCCTCGGTGCCGCCCGGGCGCTATTTCCGGATGCACCTGGTGGGCTACTTCGAGGGCATCGACAGCGAGCGCGGTCTGGAGTGGCGCTGCTCGGACTCGCTTTCGCTGCGGGCGTTCCTGCGACTGGGGAGCCGTGATCGGGTACCGCGGACTATTCCTGGCTGTCACGAAGCCGCACGCGCCTGCCCCATGAAGTCCACGCGGCGGTCTTCGACTGGGTTCTGGTGCTGATCGCCGAGGCGGGGCTGATCAAGGGCGAGCGCATCGGCGTCGATGCCTCGACCATGGAGGCCAACGCGGCGCTGCGGAACATCGTGCGGCGCGCCAACGGCGAAGGCTACCGGGAGATGCTGGAGCGCCTGGCCCGGGAAAGCGGCGTCGAGACACCCACGGCCGAGGACCTGGCGCGTCTGGAGCGGAAGCGCAAGGGCAAGAAGCTTTCCAACACGGATTGGGTTTCGAAGAGCGACCCCGAGGCCAAGATCGCCAAGATGAAGGACGGCACGACGCATCTGGCCTACAAGCCCGAGCACGCGGTGGATCTGGACACCGGCGCGGTGGTGGCGGCCGAGCTGCACCCGGCCGATGAGGGCGACACCACGACGCTTTCCAAGACCCTGGCGAAGGCCGAGGCAAACCTCGGGGCGGTGGATGCGGCACCGACGTCGGAGGACCCGGCCGAATGCGTCGCCGACAAAGGTTATCACTCACGGGCAGTCTTGAGGGCTCTGGACGACAGTCCCTGGAAGACCCGGATCGCGGCGCCCAAGCAGACCGGCTTTTCGCGCTGGCACGGTGATGAGGCGGCGCGGCGCGCGGTCACCAACAACCGTGCGCGGCTCAAGTCCGGGGTCGCCCGCGAGGCCTTCAAGCTGCGCGCCGAGATCGTCGAGCGCTGCTTTGCCCACAACTTCGATCGTGGCGGCATGCGACGAACCTGGCTGCGCGGGCGAGAGAATGTGCACAAGCGATACCTGCTCCACGTCGCCGGCCACAATCTATCGTTACTGATGCGCCAGCTCATCGGCGCCGGCACCCCGCGGGAGGCCGTGGCGGGCGGATATGGCGGTATTTTCGTTCTGCTCACGCCCACCGGGGCCATGCTGGTGGCACGGGGGGGTTCGCAAAGCGGCCAGTCGGCTTTCGCCGCCGCATTCCTCATCTGGGAGTGAGAGCCGGAAAAAGCCACTTAATCAACGGGCTGTATGGGTGTGGAGGTGGAGTCGGGGTGTGGTTCGGGAGTCGAGATAGAGCAATCCCCGCTTATGTATCTCCGTCAACACCATCTGCATACCCGGCTCCCAGGCGGTAAAACGACTTCCCATATGGTTGCTAATCCCGACATATCCATCGAACCGTGTGAGCGCCCATCCAAGTCGCCGCATGAGTTCACTGTCTTCAAGCGTTGTTAAGAGCGCATTCGGCCCTGTGTCCGATCCCAAATCCACCGGCTCCATCGGCACATGCACGATCAGTTCATGCCCGTTTCGGTGTGCCATCTTGGCCAGCGAC
>CBDCIT010000022.1:0-15320 GCA_965217615.1 Alphaproteobacteria bacterium | reverse complement strand
ACCCGCCCAAGGCGCCGGTCGTACAAACCCTCGGCACCCTCGGGCCTCATAGCGCTCCCGCCAGCGCCGGAACGTCCGCTCCGACATGCCCAGGATCTTCGAGGCCTCGGCCTGGCTCAAATCACCCCGATAACAACGTCCGTAGACATCCTCGAACTTCATCAATCTCAGTCCCTGCAACTGCTCCGTCCGGCGCATCCGATTCCTCCAGATTTGGAGGAAATCTAAAACCGGACAGATCATCTGTTACATAGACCGGTCATATCGTGTGTTAGCGACAGATCAAACAGCCGGGGCTTGCAGTCGGCGGCGGCATACATGACAGTTAGGAGCTGGCCGCAACGGATGGACCGGAACGAACAACCAGGACGCACAGAACGATGAACGAAACCGCAGCAATGGACCAAGTCGCAGACAATGAGAAACTCGTCCTGTGCCACGACGAAGACAGCGTGCGTACCCTGACGCTCAATCGCCCGGCCAAATACAACGCACTTAGTGACGCGCTCATCGACGAGCTGCTATCTGCGCTCAGAGCGGCCGCGAACGACGCGAATGTCCATGTAATCGTGTTGGGTGCAGCCGGAAAAGCATTTTCCGCCGGACACGACCTGGCCGAAGTAGCGGAATTCGGCAAATCAGGAACCGCGGCAGACTGCGAAGCCGTATTCAAGGAAACGGCGGGCCTGATGACGGCGATCGTGCGCCAACCGCAGCCCATCATTGCCCGTGTGCAAGGCATCGCTACGGCGGCCGGCTGCCAGTTGGTCGCAAGCTGCGATCTGGCGGTCGCGTCGAGCGACGCCAAGTTCGCAACCTCGGGCATCAACGCTGGGCTCTTCTGCATGACGCCCGGGGTCGCCTTATCGCGCAATGTGTCGGCAAAACACGCCTTCGAGATGCTAACGACGGGTGAATTTGTTTCCGCCGAGCGCGCGGCCGAAATCGGCCTCGTCAACAAGGTTGTGACACCGGACTCGCTTGACTCCGAGACCGCAGACTTGGCTCGAACGATCGCCGGCAAATCGGCGCCGGCGATTAAGGCTGGCAAAGCGTTATTCTACCAGCAACTTGAACTGCCGCTCGACGACGCCTATGCGCTGGCGACCAAAGAAATGGCGCGCAACATGACCTTTCTGGACGCGCGCGAGGGAATCGATGCCTTCCTGACGAAGCGCAAGCCTGTGTGGCGGCACGAATGACGATTGCCGCCGCCGGAGCTGTGCCATATTCCGCATCGGCCCATGATGCCTACTCCGACGACTATCTGCGGCAAATCCTCGACGACGTGAAGACGATTGCCATGGTCGGCGCGAGTACCAACTGGAACCGGCCGAGCTATTTCGCGATGAAGTATCTTCAGCGTAAGGGATTTCGTGTCATCCCTATCAATCCCCGCGCGGTTGGCGAAACACTCCTTGGCGAGCCCATCGTCGAAGACTTGGCCGCGATCGGCGACCGGGTCGATATGGTGGATATCTTTCGTCACTCGCACGAAGCCGGCGAGATCGCCGACCAGGCCATCGCCATGGGTGCCAAAGTTGTCTGGATGCAAATTGGCGTTCGCGACGACGAAGCGGCGGAGCGGGCTGAGGCGGCTGGACTCAAGGTCGTGATGAACCGCTGCCCGAAAATCGAGTATTCGCGCCTCAATGGCGAGTTGAGCTGGCATGGGTTCAATTCTGGCCAAATTTCTTCAAAGCGGAGGAGGCTCTAGGCAATGACGGCGAATAAGCCAGGGTTCGAGACCTTGGCAATCCACGCGGGCGCGGCGCCTGACCCGGCTACGGGAGCGCGCGCGACGCCGATCTACCAAACGTCATCCTACGTGTTCGACGACGTAGATCACGCGGCCTCGCTGTTCAATTTGCAGATGCCGGGGTTCATTTATTCGCGGCTCGGCAATCCAACGGTTGCCGTACTCGAAGAGCGCGTCGCCGCACTTGAAGGCGGGCGCGGCGCGACAGCGACCTCAACCGGCCACGCGGCACAGATCCTGGCCCTTTTTCCTTTGATGTCGCCTGGCGACGAGATCATCGCCGCCCGTCAACTCTACGGCGGCTCGCTCAACCAGATGGGCAATAGCTACAAGAAGTTCGGCTGGCAGGCGGTGTTCGTCGACGCCACCGACGCCGACAACTTCCGCAAGGCGCTGACACCAAGAACGCGCGCCATCTTTGTCGAGAATCTCGCCAATCCAGGCGGCGTTATCACCGACATCGAGGCGATTGCCGCGGTCGCGCACGACGCGGGCGTGCCACTTGTCGTCGACAGCACCATGGCGACCCCCTACCTCTCACGGCCAATCGAGCATGGTGCGGACATCGTCGTCCATTCGACGACAAAGTTCCTCACGGGCAACGGGACGGCGATGGGAGGTATCGTTGTCGATTCCGGACGGTTCGACTGGCTCGCCAGCGACAAGTTTCCAAGCCTGTCTAAGCCGGCGCCGGAATATCACGGGTTGACGTTCGCCGAGACATTTGGAGACCTCGCCTACACAATTCACAGCCACGTCGTTGGCCTGCGCGATCTCGGCGCGACGCAGTCGCCGTTCAATGCCTGGCTGACCCTCTACGGCATAGAGACGTTGCCGTTGCGCATGGAGCGCCACTGCGCCAACGCTCAGACCGTTGCCGAATTCCTGGAAGGACACCCGGCGGTCGCCTGGGTGTTTTATGCCGGGCTCACCTCCAACCCGTTCTTTGCGCTTGCACAAAAATATTGTCCAAAGGGTGCCGGCGCCGTTTTTACGTTTGGTGTTACCGGCGGCTATGAGGCGGGGATTAAAGTTGTCGAGGGGGTCGAGTTGCTTTCCCACCTTGCAAATATCGGCGACGCCCGCTCGCTCATCATCCATCCGGCGTCAACCACACACCGCCAGCTCGACGAGGAACAACAGATCGCAGCCGGCGCGGGGCCCGACGTGATACGCCTATCGATTGGTCTGGAAACGGTCGACGATATCATCGCCGACTTAGACCAGGCACTAGCCCGCGCCACAGCCGACAAGGCGGCGGAGTAGCGACCAATCGACACGCCGGTAATTGGTGCTGTCGGCTGTCGATAACAAACTGAGTTGACCGCTTTATGTACCATATGAATTGACCGCTTCTGTTGTGGTGGTTTGGCTCGGTCGCGTCGAAGCGGGTCACGCGGCCTGGAGCCTGTCGTCGTCGATGGTTTCGCCGTCGGCGCGGTAGCGCGCCAGACACCTGGGTCCGTGGAAGACGGCCAGGTGGCCGTCGGGATATTCGTGCACCCGGACCTGCGCCTTGACGTAGTGGTGGCGGTGGCGATCGGCCGGGATCTGCAGCGTGCGGTTCTTGTAGCGCACGGTGTTGTCACCCGCGACGACGCGGTCCTCCTGGGCGCAGAGGATGTCCTCGAGCGTGCCGGCAAAAGCCACGAAGGCCGAGCCGGTGTCCGCGACCGGGCGGGCGAAGCGGGCGTTGTGCGCCGGCCAGAAGAGCTCCTCGAGAAAGCGATTGGCCTCGGCCATGGTGGCGATCCCGGCGAGGCGCAGCTCCTGGGGCAGGCGCTTCTGCAAGGTCCCGAACATGCGCTCCGAGCGGCCCCGGGCCTGCGGCGAATAGGCCGCGATCAACTCGATGCCGAGCTGCGCCAAGGCCCGGCCGATCTGGGTCGGGTTGTCCTTGTCCACACCGCCGCCTGCCTCGGGCGTGTGCCAGTAGTGCGAGGCCCGATCGGCGTAGAGCGAGCAGAACAGCCCGTTTTCGGCGATCACCTCCCGAGCCCGCGGAACGTGCTCATCGTGCCCTCCTCGGCAACGAAGAAGCCCGAATAGACCTCCGATGTCGCATCGTCCATGGTCACGATCAGATCCCACCACTGGCCCGCAACCCACTCGTGGCTCGAGCCGTCCTGGTGCAGCATCATCCCTACCACCGGTCGGCGCGGCCGCTTCCGGCGGTGCGCTCCGCGCCTGGGCGCCGGCTTGATCTTGCCGTGCGCCTGCAAGCTCAGGCGAAGCCAGTTGTAGCTCAGCCCGAAGCCATGCTCGCAGACCAGCTTCTCGTGGAAGTGCTTGGCCGTGAAGTCCGGGTAGCGCGTCTCGAACAGCTCCAGCACCCGCATCACCTCGTCCACCGGCGCGCGGCGCGCCGAGACCCGCCCAAGGCGCCGGTCGTACAAACCCGCGGCACCCTCGGCCTCATAGCGCTCCCGCCAGCGCCGGAACGTCCGCTCCGACATGCCCAGGATCTCCGAGGCCTCGGCCTGGCTCAAATCACCCCGATAACAACGTCCGTAGACATCCTCGAACTTCATCAATCTCAGTCCCTGCAACTGCTCCGTCCGGCGCATCCGATTCCTCCAGATTTGGAGAAAATCTAAAACCGGACAGATCATCTGTTACATAGACCGGTCATATCGTGTGTTAGCGACAGTTTCGGCCGTGCCCGCTTGTCCGAAGCATTCTGCCAATGTATCAATGTGCGAGAAGTTGTAGCGAAATGACCGCTGAAAGTTGACTGGCATTCGCATACAACTTGGTTTGAGGGGCAATTTCGCTTTAGTGACTTTTTGTTGATCGGAACGATCACGTGTTCCGAAGATTCAAAAGTTGCCCCGAAAGAGTTTAGAAACGGTCAACAGCGGGCGAGCGGGAAATGCCCTACGATCTGTCCCAACTCACGGTCATCATCGCCGACGATAACTTGAACATGATGGCGATGGTCCGGGGAATCTTGAAGGCATTTGGCGTCCGCAATATCCACTCATTTGCCGACGGCAAGACGGCATACGAGGCCTTGTCAAGCGCCGAGGCGGACCTTGCCGTCGTCGATTGGATGATGGAGCCGCTGAACGGCATCGAATTTACCGAGAAGTTGCGTTTGGACAGTGACAGCCCAAACCCGTTTCTACCGGTCATCATGCTGACCGGCTACACCGATCGATTGCGCGTGTTCCGCGCTCGGGATGCTGGCGTAAATGAATTCATGGCCAAGCCGATCTCTCCTAAATCGCTTTATGCGCGTATATCCGCGGTCATCGATAGACCACGACCGTTCGTGCGGGCGGAAACCTATTTTGGACCGGATCGACGGCGTCGCGTGGTTGAAATCCAGGGCGAGGATCGACGCGCGACCGAACCCAGACTCGTCGAAGGCGACACGGCCTATGCAAGTCTTGCTGATACGGCAAGCAACGATGAGGACGCATCGGGCGCTGACGCCCCGTCGTCGGAGGCAGCGTCCTCCGACGGGGAAACTAAACCTGAACAAACCGATACGATCGAGGAGGCCGCAGATGGCGGCTGATAAGCCTAAAGGGCACCTCTAAAAATGCCATTTTCGCGCACCGTCGGTTTAGAATCGGGTTGACGATTTGTTGACATCGGGAGGGGTGTTCATGGGTCAGATAGGATTTTTTGATCTTTCGAAGCGGTATACCGGGCTGGACGCCAAGAACGAGCCTCTGGCGAAGATCGACGAGGTTGTTCCGTGGGAAGACTTCCGTGAGTGTTTGGATGCGGTGTGTCGGCGTTCGGACAAGGCGCGCAAGTCGCGGGCGGGACGCAAGCCGTGGGACGCGGTGGTGATGTTCAAGACGATCATTCTGAGCGCACTCTACAATCTGTCGGACGATCAGGTTGAGCATCAGATCCGGGATCGCCTGTCGTTCATGCGGTTTTTGGGGTTGGGTCTGGAGGACCGGGTTCCCGATGCCAAGACAGTGTGGCTGTACCGCGAACAGTTGACGCAAGCTGGGGAGATCGAGACCTTATTCGAGACGTTCGATGGCCACCTGAAGGATCAGGGCTATCTGGCGATGGGCGGCCAGATCATCGACGCCTCGATCGTGGCGGTGCCCAAACAGCGCAACAGCCGCAAGGAGAACGCGGGGATAAAGGCTGGCGAGACGCCGGAATGCTGGCAGGATAAGCCGGCAAAGCGGCGCCAAAAGGATGTCGAGGCGCGGTGGACCAAGAAGCACGGCAGGAGCCATTACGGCTACAAGAACCATGTCAACGTGGACCGTCGGCACAAGCTGGTGCGGCGCTATCAGGTGAGCGACGCGGCGACGCACGACAGTAAGGTTCTCGACGATATCCTGGATGGGGACAACACGGCCTTGGGCGTATGGGCGGACAGCGCTTATCGCTCGGCGGGGATCGAGGCGGCGCTGAAGAAGAAGGGGTTGAGGAGCCGGATCCATCGCAAAGCCCGCCGCAACAAGCCGCTGAGCGAGCGCGAGAAGCAAGGCAACAAGACCCGTTCGTCCGTTCGGGTCCGCGTCGAGCATGTTTTCGGGGCCCAGAGCAACGACATGGGCGGGACGCTGCGGCGTAGTGTCGGGCTGGCGCGGGCAAAGGCTCGGATAGGGCTGAAGAACCTCGCCTACAACATGCGCCGTCTGGTCCAACTGAACCGCCTCGCCGCGGCGGTGTGACAATACTCTGAGTAGGAGATCGCCTGGGCACGGTCTTGAAGCGGAAATAGCTCAATTGGAGCGCGGGAAACTCCCGGAAATCCCGGTGCCAGCATGGCCGCAGACGGCCACAGCCCGTTTAACCAATCATCCTCTGTCAAATCGCGAATTCTTAGAGGTGCCCTAAAGAAACGTTGATGATGGAACCGCCTCAGTTGCTCCGATCCAAAGTGACCGGTGGCGGCGGACCGAGTATGGAGATGCTGAAGAATGCCGACGACGAAATCAAGGAAGTCGGTTCGAAGTACGCGGAATGGACGATACAGGACATTGAAAAGCTATTTGCGCTGCTGCAACAAGCGATGGAGAATCGGCAGATCGAAGCAAGCAACTCACTGAGATCTTCGGCATTTCGCATGACATGCGCGGACAAGGCACGAGCTTCAATTACCCATTGATGACGCGTATCTGCGATTCCTTGTGCCGCTTCACAGAGGACTTGAAGCTGTTGGATCAGAAGGCGATGGATCTCGTGCGTACACATATCGAAGCTATGCGTGCGGTAATTGCTCACAAGGTGACCGGCGAAGATAACGAACTTGCGCAGCAGATTGCCTCGGGACTCGATATTGCCAGTGAGAAATGGAAGGCAGCAGATCAAGCAGGCTCCTAAGCCGTCGATGCTGTCACGTTGAACTCGATCCAATTCGACGCAGGCGAGTTGGTGCCGCCCGATGCCGCTGCACCGTATTTCCGCATTTCTGAAAGGGTTGGGCGGTCCCGCATCGGCCGTGGGTCAATCCATATCCTCCAAGGCCTACGTATGTAGGTGGGCGCCATATACCGGAACCACGATCCCGGCAGGGACAGCTCCCTAGAGGATTTTATTGGCCCCGGGGATATCGCGACCGCACGCACCTCGCAGCGACCGCCCGCTACTAATCTAGGTGCCTTCGAGCTGCCCGGCAATAGCCTCCATACGTTCGGCAAGCGTTTCAATGGCGACAGCGGCGTCTTCCATACTCTCCCGCTTATGTCCATCGACCGGCAAATCGCCAGCGCCATCTTCACCACGTTCAGATGCGAGTTCAGCAAAGGCGTCCGACAATTCATCGGCAATCAACAAGCCAAGCATCACGAGCAGGCGGGTGTCACCAACCTGCCCGACGACCGCGACGAGTTCACTGATCCGGCTGTTGAGATAGTCGGATAGTCGCGTCAGATGCTCCTCTTGGCCATCGTCGCAAGCAATTGAATAGTCTCGACCGTTGATCGTTACGGAGAGTTGACCCATCGCCAGTCAATCCTTCAACAGGTGTTCAAGCCGTGCGATCGTCGAATCTAGTCGAGAAGAAACCGTGCCTGTAATTTCACGCAGCCGTGCATTGTCCTGGAGCGCCGCATCCAGCGCCGCCGCAAGTTGCGTGTCGCCTGCCTGATCTTCGGTTGCACCGGACCGTTGGCTCAGCGCGGCCTCAATTCGCGCGATTGCCGAATCGAGACGCTGTTGAGCGGTGTCAAGGCGGGTCATAATTTCTACCTGAGACGGAAATAGAACAACGTGGCCTAAATAACGGGACAAAAAGCAAAATACGCGCGTCCAGTACAAGCGTCAACCGGCAGAAAATCTACCGCGTTGCCACTCGCCGCAAGCGGAAATAACTACACCATTGACGGACCTCGGCGAGGGCGGCATGGTGCGCGAGCGACGTATCTGCCGCCCCGTTAACAGGGTGGAAAAGTCCTCTCCGAGATGAACCAGGACCCCGTCATGACAGAGGTTGAGTCGAGGCCGGATATCAACCGCCGCGACATGGCAAATGCTTTGCGCGCGCTCGCAATGGATGCGGTTGAAAAGGCTAAGTCAGGTCATCCGGGCATGCCCATGGGAATGGCAGACGTCGCAACCGTGCTGTTCACTGAACATCTCAAATACGACCCGTCCGCACCAGCATGGCCAGACCGTGACCGTTTCGTGTTGTCGGCCGGCCATGGCTCGATGCTGCTTTATGCCTTGCTCTATCTCACCGGCTACGAAGACATCGACATCCGGCAAATCAGTATGTTCCGTCAGTTGGGAAGCCGAACCGCCGGCCACCCCGAGTACGGTCTCGCAAACGGCATAGAAACAACGACCGGCCCGCTGGGACAGGGACTTGCGAATGGCGTCGGAATGGCATTGGCCGAACGCATGCTCGCGGCGCATTACGGCGACGAAATCGTTTCTCATTACACATACGTAATTGCAAGTGATGGATGCCTCATGGAGGGCATTAGCCACGAAGCGATTTCGCTTGCCGGCCACCTTGGGCTGAACAAGCTCATCGTGCTGTTCGATGACAATGGAATATCAATAGACGGACCGACCGACCTCGCGACGAGCGACGACCATCGTGCGAGATTTGCCGCCAGCGGTTGGAACACGTTGAATGTTGATGGGCACGATGCGGACGCGGTCACCGACGCCATCGCGGCGGCGAAGAGATCGGATCGCCCATCGCTAATCGCTTGCCGGACGATCATAGGATATGGCGCGCCCACCAAACAAGGAACGGCGGCGACCCACGGCTCAGCTTTGGGCGTCGACGAAGTCGCAGCCGCACGAAATCAGCTAGGCTGGCACCACGAGCCGTTCACAATTCCCAGCGAGATCCTCGCGGAGTGGCGGCAGGCGGGTTCATTGGGTGCTGTTGAGCACGCGAACTGGCGGAAGCGAACAGCTAATCTTGGTGCTGCCAAACGGAAAGAATTCGAGCGTGCCGTACGCGGCGATCTGCCCGATGGCTGGCAAAACAAGCTCAACGACCTCAAACGCGCCATTGTCGATGATCCACCCAAGATCGCAACGCGGCAGGCCTCGCAAAAGGTGCTGGAAACGATCGTCGGCGCTATCCCGGAACTGATTGGCGGTTCGGCGGATTTGACCGGTTCCAACAGTACGCTCGCCAAGGGCATGCGAGTCATCACCCGCGACGACTACTCGGGCCACTACATCCACTACGGCGTGCGCGAGCACGGCATGGCGGCCGCGATGAACGGTATCGCGCAACATGGCGGCTTCATCCCGTATGGCGGCACATTTCTCGTCTTTACCGATTACTGCCGTCCGTCGCTGCGGCTGTCCGCATTGTCGGGAAACCGCGTAATCTACGTTATGACCCACGACTCGATTGGCCTGGGCGAAGATGGTCCAACCCACCAACCGGTCGAGCATCTCGCAAGCTTGCGTGCCATCCCCAACCTCTTGGTATTTCGACCGGCCGACGCGGTAGAGACAGCGGAGTGCTGGGCGCTGGCGCTCGCCACGAAGAGTTCGCCCTCGGTGATCGCGTTGACGCGCCAGGGCGTCCCCGCATTGCGCACGGAGCACACAGACGACAACCTCTGCGCACGCGGCGGGTATGTTCTGGCCGAAGCGGCAGCGGCACGTCATGTAACCTTGTTGGCGACGGGCTCGGAGGTCGGCATTGCCATGGATGCGCGCGATCTGTTGGCGGAAGATGATATTCATGCGGCGGTGGTTTCGATGCCGTGCTGGGAGCTGTTCGACGCCCAGGAGGCTGCGTATCGCGAAAGCGTACTTGGCGCCGGCGTTCCCCGCGTAGCCGTCGAAGCTGCGGTCAGCCTGGGGTGGGACCGATATATCGGTGAGAACGGCGATTTTGTCGGGATGAGCTCATTTGGCGCCTCCGCGCCAGCCGGCCCGCTTTATGAAGAATTTGGCATAACGGCAAAATCGGTAGCGAGTGCAGCACGCAAGTTGATCTGAGGACAGCAGGATGGACGTTCAGACACTGCAGGAGACGGCGGAACAACTGGTCGTTGACGGTAAGGGAATCTTGGCTGCTGACGAGAGCACGGGAACGATCAAGCGACGATTTGATTCTATCAGCGTTGAGTCTACTGAGAGCAATCGGCGTGATTACCGGCACATGCTGTTCACGACACCAGGCGCATCCGAACATATTAGCGGGGTGATCCTGTTTGACGAAACGCTGCGCCAGGATGCAGCGGACGGGACGCCGCTTGTCAAAATTATCACCGACAACGGCATTATCCCCGGCATAAAGGTGGACGCGGGGGCGAAGCAACTGGCTGGCTGGCCCGGAGAAACTGTCACCGAGGGGCTCGACGGATTGCGCGAGCGCTGTAGCGAATACCGTGAACTTGGTGCACGGTTCACAAAATGGCGCGCGACGTATCATATTGGCCGTACGACGCCGAGCGACGCCGGCATCGAGGCAAACGCACATGCCCTGGCGCGATATGCGGCGCTGGCTCAAGACGCGGATCTCGTGCCCATCGTCGAGCCGGAAGTATTGATGGACGGCAACCACACAATAGAGCGTTGTGATGAGGTAACGGAACGAGTCCTGCGAAGCGTTTATGCCGTGCTGGCGAACCAGGGAGTCGTGCTGGAAGGTACTCTTCTCAAACCCAACATGGTCCTGTCGGGAAGCGAATGCGCGAACCAGGCCAGCATAGAGGAAGTTGCTGAACGGACGGTGGGATGCCTAAAGCGCACAGTTCCAGCAGCCGTCCCGGGCATCGTGTTCTTGTCGGGGGGGCAATCCGATGAACTTGCGACAGCACATCTCTATGCGATGAACAATCTGCCCGGCAACGCACCATGGAAATTAAGTTTCTCTTATGGACGGGCGTTGCAAGCTGCCCCGTTGAAGGCCTGGAGTGGAATATCGGAAAACATGCCGGATGCACAGGCGGCCTTGTTGGAGCGCGCTGCCGCCAACGGTGCAGCGACACTTGGTGCGCATAGCTGATTAGTGTGGGCTTTGAGCAGACAGGAGTAACTGCGCATGGCGGTACGAGTTGCAATCAACGGCTTCGGGCGGATTGGCCGCTTGGTGTTTCGTGCGGCAATGGAGCGGCGGCGGAAGGATGTCGAGTTTGTTGCGATCAACGACCTGGGTTCGGCCGACGTCAACTCGCACCTGCTTAGCTATGATTCGGTACACGGTCCCTACCCGGGCCGGGTCCGCGCGCTGAAAGACGGCATCCGCGTCGACGGCAAGAAGGTTCGTGTTCTTGCCAAGCGCAACCCAGCCGACCTGCCGTGGGACGATCTAGGAATCGACCTGGTCATGGAGTGTACAGGTCTATTCACAAACAAGGATAAAGCGGCCGGCCACTTGGCCGCTGGCGCCAAGCGAGTTCTCGTATCCGCACCCTGCGCAGACGCTGACCTTACCGTCGTTTATGGCGTTAACGACAAGAAGCTTCGCAAACGTCACAAGGTCGTATCGAACGCGTCGTGCACGACGAACTGTCTGGTCCCGGTTGCCCATGTGCTCAACCGGACCGTCGGCATTAGGCACGGATTCATGACGACGATTCACTCCTTCACAGGCGACCAGCGGACGGTCGACACATTGCACGGTGACCGCGCGCGCGCGCGCGCTGCCTCGGTTTCCATGATTCCGACGTCGACTGGCGCCGCGAGAGCGGTCGGCCTGGTGCTGCCGGAACTAAAAGGCAAGCTCGACGGTACCTCGATTCGCGTGCCGACACCGAATGTCAGCCTCATAGACCTGGCAATTTCCAGCAAGCGGAAGACCAGCGTCGATGAAGTAAACGATACGATCGTTAAGGCAGCCGCCAGCGATCTAAAGGGTATTCTCGCGACCAACGACAAACCACTCGTCTCAGTCGACTTCAACCACAACCCGGCATCGTCGATCTTCGACCTTAATGAAACTCAGGTCATCGACGGGACATTCGTGCGCGTGTTGTCGTGGTATGACAATGAGTGGGGCTTCTCCAACCGGATGAGCGACACTGCGGCGGTCATGGGCAGGATCAAATAACCCTGAGCGGCAAGGCGATAACCGTCCATTCATACGAACACGCGTGTACGGCGCAAAAGGTCGCATGCGAGCTCAACGTTGCGGTGACACTGCTGAGTGCGCCGGGAGCGGCCGCATACGCGGGCGCCGGCTGGTTTCGCGCATTAGCCGACGAGGCCGCAGCACAATTTCCCGACGTCGAAATGACACCGATACTCGACTGCGCCGCCGCCGCCGGTGACGCGCTTGCCGCCTTGCGCGAGGGCGTTCGGGTGATTCGTTTCAGCGGCGGGCGAAGGGTCAACGCCAAGATCGTCGACATTGCCCATCAAATGGGCGCCTCGGTAATCACCCGGCGTCCACGTGCGCTCGATTTAGGCGCGGCAGAGTACGAAGGTGCGGAGTTGGCCGTGGCCTGTCGAGACTGGCTAAAGCCCTAACTCGGTGCCATGGACGCAAAACTCTATCTAATTACGCCTACCTCACTCATCCCAAGCGCGTTCGCTCCCGAATTGACCGAGGCCTTGGATGCCGGCGGAGTGGCATGCGTTCAACTTCGTCTCAAAGGTGCGAGCAACGACGAAATTCGCGAAGCCAGCGCAATACTAAGACCCATCGCGCAAAGTCGGGGCGTTGCCTTTATTTTGAACGACCGGCCAGACCTCGCGGCAGAATGCGGATGCGACGGCGTGCATATCGGACAAGAGGATGAAACTTATCGAGAAGCCCGCAGCATCGTGGGCGAGGACGCGATCGTCGGCGTCACGTGCCACGACTCCATCCATCTCGCCATGCTTGCAGGCGAGCAGGGTGCCGACTATGTCGCATTCGGTGCGTTCCACGCCAGCGCGACCAAGGCAGCGACCCATCATGCGTCTCCGGAACTGATTAAACAGTGGAGCGAGATCGCAACGGTTCCGTGCGTGGCAATCGGTGGCATCACGCCTCATAATTGCGGTCCACTCGTCAAGGCGGGAGCGAATTTCATTGCCGTGGTATCCGCGGTTTGGACCCATCCAGAAGGACCGGCTGAGGCGGTGCGCGCGTTCAACGCGGCAATCACCAACGTTGTCTAAACCGGGTCGTACTGCTAGCTTCCGCGCCGCCCGAAACGCCGACAGGCGGTTTGGGCCGTGAGGGAATGTAATGAAGATCGACGGAAACACGATTAGGCCGGGAATGGCCATTGAGCATCAGGGCCGTCTATGGCGGGCGGTAAAAGTTCAGCACGTGAAGCCGGGCAAGGGCGGCGCCTTCATGCAGGTGGAACTGAAGGACATTCGTAGCGGATCAAAACTCAACGAACGGTTCCGGGCATCGGAATCTGTGGAACGTGCGCGTCTCGACGAGACCCCGTATCAATTTCTCTACAGCAGCGACGACGCCCACACATTCATGGATACAGAGAATTACGAGCAGATCACCTTGGGCGCCGATCTGATCGACGAAGGTCAGGCGCGCTATCTGCAAGATGGCATGACCGTCACGGTCGAATCCCACGAGGGGACGCCAATTGGCGTAATGCTGCCCGAAAAAGCCACACTCTCCGTTACGGAGGCAGACGCAGTCGTAAAAGGCCAGACGCAATCATCCTCTTATAAACCGGCCGTCTTGGAAAACGGTGTCCGGGTCATGGTTCCGTCTTATATCGAGTCCGGCACTCGAGTTGTGGTGAATACGACAGACGATACCTATGTGGAGCGCGCAAAGGACTAGGCTGCGCGTAGTCTTGAGACTGCACTCCGCATTTGCCGATAGCGCGAGTTGTTGCAAGGCATGGCGCAGGCGCCCTGACCAGCGAGAGGAAACCGCGTGGCCGTCCGTTCCGCCCTTATCAACGTCATGGCTAGAGCCGCGAACAAAGCTGGCCGCGCCCTGATTCGAGACTTCGGCGAGGTCGAACAGCTTCAGGTTAGCCGCAAAGGACCGGGCGACTATGTCTCGACCGCAGATACCAACGCCGAGCATATTGTCCGCCGTGAATTGCAGAAGGCACGCCCCACATACGGACTGCTAATGGAGGAAGCCGGCGCGATCTCCGGCACAGACACCAGCAACCGATGGATTGTCGATCCGCTGGACGGCACGTTCAACTTTCTCCATGGCCTCCCCCATTTTGCAGTTTCAATTGCCCTGGAACGAGACGGCACGGCGATATGCGGTGTCGTCTTCGACCCGATAAAGGACGAAATGTTCTGGGCCGAACGTGGCCAGGGCGCCTATCTCAACAACCGTCGTCTGCGCGTGTCCGGGCGCAGAAAGCTCGAAGACGCAGCGATAGCGACGGGACTTCCTCTCGGAATTCCCGAGCATACCGACAAAGCTGAAACCGAGCTTCAAGTACGGTTTCAGCGTGTGTTGGACCATGTCGCAGACATTCGAGTATGGGGTTCGGCTGCCCTTGATCTCGCCTACGTAGCCGCCGGCCGCTATGATGGATTCTGGGACGAGAACGTAAAGCCTTGGGATACGGCGGCTGGTATAGTTCTTGTTCGTGAAGCCGGTGGTCTGGTATCCCGTTGCAATGGTCAGGCATACGAGTTTGACGCCTCCGATATCGTCGTCGCCAACGACAACCTGCACGAAGTGTTGGTTAAGTCCCTTAACGCCAATGCGTGATACCTGCATGAAGCCGCGCACTAACGGTTGTCCGGTTCGGTGGCCTAAGTTATTTTCGTGAAGCGCCGATTGTCGCCGAGCGACACCAAACGACCGATGGCAGGGCTCAATCCAATGACCACGACCAAAAGTCGACGAAACACGCAGGGGACATCCGTTGCCGCTGCGCGGGCACTTATTGTGCTAGGAGCCGGATTTCTGTTGCTCGTCTCGAACGGCGGAGCAGTCGATGCCCAATCTACAATTAGCAGCCGATATGTCGGACGGCCGAGCGTTATCGTTGACCTGTCCGTTCTCGACAAATTCGGACCAGCGCCCACGCTTGCAGGCCTCCTACGAAAGGGGTCGACGGGCTTGACTCCAGGAACCGCCGCCCGCGCGCCCGGTCAGCTTTTGGCACCGCCAAAGACCCAACCGCGTTCGAAGCTAACCGTACCAAGGAGCATTGCATCCAAACGGACCGCGCCGCCGCCACCGAAGCTGCAGGTCTCCGTGCCCAAACCT
>CBDCIT010000021.1:0-11381 GCA_965217615.1 Alphaproteobacteria bacterium | reverse complement strand
CACTCCATTCAAGCCGATCTCTTCCCGTGGCTGGAGGAGGAACTCGGGCCGCTTGGCGGGAGGTATCGGCGCTTCGTCACCGTTCTGGAGTTTGCGCGGGTCGAGAGCTTCCTGCCCCATTTCCGTAGCCTGCCCGGTCGGCCGGTCGAGGACCGGGCGGCCCTCGCCCGCGCCTTCATCGCCAAGGCGGTGTTCGACATTCCGACGACACGCGCCCTGATCGAGCGCCTCCAGGTCGACAGGACGTTGCGCCGGCTGTGCGGTTGGACCTATGCCGGGGAAATCCCGAGCGAGGCGACCTTCTCACGGGCCTTCGCGGAGTTTTCGGCGAGCGCGTTGCCTGCGCGCCTGCACGAGGCGCTGATCGAGAAGACCCTTGGAGACCACCTGGTCGGGCATGTCTCGCGCGACGCGACGGCGATCGAGGCGCGCGAGAGGCCGGCGCCCAAGCCCAGGGCGGAGAAGCCCAAGCGCAAGCGCGGCCGCCCGCGCAAGGGCGAGGAGCGGCCCAGGGAGCTGCGCCGCGTGGAGCGCCAGCTCAAGATGACGCTGCCGCAGATGCTCGATGACCTGCCCAAGGCCTGCGCTGTCGGCACCAAGCGAAACGCCAAGGGCCACACCACCTCCTGGATCGGCTACAAGCTGCACATCGACGCCGCCGATGGCGGCATCCCGCTCAGTTGCATCCTGACCTCCGCCTCGCTCCATGACAGCCAGGTCGCGATCCCGCTGGCGACCATGGCCTTGGCGATCCGGAACAGGGTCTCGACCGCGAGCAGGTCGCGGTAGCGCAACACGGCGTTGAGCGGGGTGACGCGGGCGTTGGTTCGCAGCACGAAGATGCCGTCGTATCGGGCCTCTTCGGCCAGCTTGCCGGGATCGATCTCGAAGGCGGCGCCGGGGCCCGGGCGGCGCAGGTAGCGCCGGTAGCCCGCATTGCCGATCAGCGCCTTGTCGCCCTTCTTCAGCTGACGCCCGAGCCCGTCGACGATGGCGTGACGGTCGGCACGGTCCTTCTCGGCTTCCGCTTCGTTGCGGCAGACGACATAGCGGGCACCGCCCACCGTGACCTCCTTGACGAAGAGCTGGGTCTCGCCGCGGGCGCGCTCGATCAAGAGCGGTGTGAAGGGCTTCTCGTTCTCGAGCACGATCGCGCGCACGCGCCGGTCGCCGCGCTCACGGGCGCCGAGGATGTATTCCAGACCCCGCTCCTCCAACGCCGCGATCGTCGCCGCCGAGATCATGCCCCGGTCCGCCACCACGCACACCCGGCCGATCTCGAAGCGCGCCTTCAGCCGATCCACGATGGGCAGCAGCACCGTGGTGTCAGCCGTGTTGCCGGGCAGCATCTCCGAGCATACCGGCCGGCCCTCGCCATCGATGACGATGGCCAGGATCATCTGCTTCAGGTCCGGCCGATGGTCCTTCGAATAGCCGTGGGCGCCGAGCGTCTCGCCGCCGGCGCCCTCGAAGCTCAGTGAGGTCGTGTCCATGAACACCACGCCGAGATCGCTGAACAGGTCGCGCCGGCGCTCGAACAGCGTCTCCTCGATCAGATCCTTGACACAGCGCGGCGCGAGATCGCCCGGCTCGATCTCCTCGCCCAACCAGGCCATGGCCCGGTAGAAGCGGTGAAGCGTCAGCCCCTCGGCGCCGGGGATGGCGTAATCCGCCATCCAGTGTGCGCAGGACCGGTCCGAGCCCGAGACCATGAGACGGTGCAGCACTGCGACGAACACCGCGCGCTCGACATCAAAGCCGAAGCCGCGCCCGGCCAAAAGGTGGGACAGGACCGCCCGGCACCCGGTCTCCTCCCAGAGCCGTCCGAACAGCAAAGGCGCGCCGATCCGGCGCACCTCGAAGCGCGTGCCGCCCTCCTTGATGGCGCGCAGAACCAGGGAGCGCTCGGCGAAACGACCGATCGAGGCGACCAGCCTGTCCAGGGCGCCTGAGGCCAGAACGGCTTCCTTGCGTCCGAGATTGCGGATGATGCGCTGCTTTGTGCGCCCGTCCTCGCGGACATTCTCGACCAGATAGAGGTAGGTGTAGCGGTTGACGGTCTTCTCGCGGACGAACATGGACTTAGCATCGTCGATTCGCGCCATACGGCAACCTGAATAACGCCTCTCAACAAAGAATTTAGCACCACACTATTTCGCCCTCATAATACGGGTACTGAAGAGCTACTTGCAAAACTCCTGTGCGTGGGCTGATTGTTTCGGGCTGGCGGTCTGAGGTCATTGCTAATTTGGACATAACTAGAACATTCGGACGAACGGGTGTTGCAGCGTAGCGCGTGGCCGCCGTCAGAGAGGCGATTTTCCACGAACCAATGCCGCTGCGGGCCCATTTCGGACCCGCGGTCGCGATGCGGGCGTGGCTCTTTGCGCCTCCGTCGAGGGAGGCGTGGCGGCATGACAGGGGTGGGATCGACTGCGGCGCTCAGGTCAGAAGGCGCATCAACTGGTCGACCGTCAGCGCCAGGATGGCGAACATCAGGTGGCAATGGACCTTGGCATGGCCGCGCACACGGACATGGCGGCCACCGCAGTTAGGACCCTCACGCCGAAGCCCTTGAGGTCTCGGTCGCGAACGTCGTAGGCGGACTTGCGGGACTTGAGTGCATCGACCTGGGCTTGGTTGAAACGAAACGTTGCCATAGAGTTTCCTCCTGCGCTTCCTGTTGCAGCCGGGGCGAAAACACGGACCGATTCCGTGTCCTCCGACCAACTCAGGAGGAAAAAACAACGCTATGTCAGTATGTTAGAACCGCAGGTGCGCATGACGGTGTGAGGGAGTCGGGTCGAAGAGAACACGCGCCGAGGCAACGGCGTGCAAACTTCCGGAACGGGACACGATCGCCACCTTGCCGTCGGCGGCTCGCGGTGTTTGGTTAGCGCCGCACGACGGTGACTCATTCTCGGAAGAAGGGCCCATGAACTTCGACATCGGCGACGAGGCGAAAGAGGTACGCGACCAGGTCGCGGCCTTCATGGAAGCGCACGTCTACCCCAACGAAGAGGAGATGTTCGCGCAGGTGGACGACGGCGACCGCTGGCAGCCGATCCCGCTGCTCGAAGAGCTGAAGGCGAAGGCCAGGGCCGAGGGGCTGTGGAACCTGTTCCTGCCCGAGAGCGACCACGGCGCCGGGCTCTCCAACCTCGACTATGCGCCCGCCTGCGAGGAGATGGGGCGCTGCCACTTCGCGCCCGAGGTCTTCAACTGCTCGGCGCCCGATACCGGCAACATGGAGGTGCTGGTCCGCTACGGCACCGAGGCGCAGCGCGCGGCATGGCTCACGCCGCTCCTCGCCGGCGAGATCCGCTCCGCCTTCGCCATGACCGAGGTCGAGGTCGCATCCTCCGACGCCGCCAACATCGAGACCCGGATCGAACGCGACGGCGCGGACTACGTCATCAACGGCCGCAAGTGGTGGACCTCGGGCGCTTTGGACCCCCGCTGCCGCATTCTGATCGTCATGGGCAAGACCGACCCGGAGAACCCCGATCGCCACAAGCAGCAGTCGATGATCCTGGTGCCGCTGCCCTGGCCCGGCGTCACGGTGAAACGCATGCTGCCGGTCTTCGGCTTCGACGATGCGCCGCACGGCCACGGCGAGGTGCTGTTCGAGGACGTGCGCGTGCCGGCGGAGAACATGCTGCTGGGCAAAGGCCGGGGTTTCGAGATCGCGCAGGGGCGCCTCGGGCCGGGCCGCATCCACCACTGCATGCGGCTCATCGGTTTGGCGGAACGCGCGCTCGAGCGCATGTGCCGGCGCACCATGGCGCGCGTCACCTTCGGCAAGCCGGTCGCGGACCAGACCGTGACGCAGGAGCGCATCGCCGACGCCCGCATCATGATCGAGCAGGCCCGCCTGCTCACGCTCAAGGCCGCCTACATGATGGACACGGTCGGCAACAAGACCGCGCGCAAGGAGATCGCCATGATCAAGGTGGCCGCGCCCATCATGGCCTGCAAGGTGATCGACTGGGCGATCCAGGCTTTTGGCGGCGCCGGCGTGACCACCGACTACGGCTTGGCCTACGCCTACGCCAACGCCCGCCTGCTGCGCCTCGCCGACGGGCCGGACGAGGTGCACCGCAACCAGATCGCCCGTCTCGAGCTCAGGCCCTACCGCAACACGGTAAGCGCACGCGGCGGCAACGCCTTCGTCATGCCCCGCGACGAGGAACCGGGCCTCGTCAAGCGGCCCCGCCTGATCGTGTAGGCGGCGCCGAACTTATTCATTTCCCTCAGGCTTGGCATAGCCAGTCAGGCAAGCCTGATGCGACTCCATAACTTACTGTAAGAACGACAACATCTCACTCTCGACGCAGCGTGGTGCGACAGCGTCTTCGTAGCACCCGTAAGCATATCGCTAGCGGATTCATCCTAACTACCGCGTATCAAACCGCGCAGGTGTCCAATGATTGCGGCATCACCGCGGAGAGCGCCCCCGTCCAAGCCGCACGGCAAGCACCACGCAGTGGTATCCGTTCCGTTGTGCTGTGACTGAGGTGATGACAGTACCGGCTCGGTGAAGCGTGTTGGTAGGCTCGATGACGTGCGTTGCAAGATGGGACCTTGGCATATCGCGATGCCGTTGGCAGGAGGCGTCCACTCCATCATTTTTGCGCCGCCGCCCCGGCACATAATCCTGCCGCCGTTGACACGAGAGCGTCCTCGCCATGTTCCGGCACCGCACGGTCAGAGCCAAGAGGTGCCTCTCGCATGCCGCTGCGGCAGCTCGGAGCTGGCGGGTGCAGAAGGACAGAAATCATTTGCGCAAGCTCATCGAGTGAGACAAATTCCGCGATGGAATCGAAGCGATCGAGATCAATCAGTACGCCGCCGCTTGGACTTGCCCCGTTTCCGTGGACACTTGGTCAGTTGGAAGAAAGGCGTCCATGATGCCGATGACACATCCACCCTATTCATCCGGTTTCCGGGAGCAGATGGTCGAGCTGGTTCGCTCGGGCCGCTCGCCGGAGGAGCTGGCTCGGGAGTTCGAGCCATCCGCTCAGCCGATCCGCAACTGGGTCGGCCAAGCCGATCGAGATGCCGGTCGCGGAGATGACGGCCTGACCAGTGCCGAGCGCGAGGAGCTGCGACGGCTGAGGGGTGAGAACCGTCGGCTGCGCCAGGAGAGCGAGATACTGGCAAAAGCCGCGGCCTGGTTCGCTCGGGAGACCGGCTCGATCCCGTCCGAGTCGTCGAGTTCGTGAGAGCCAACCGGGCAATGTATCCCGTCGCCACGATGTGCCGGCTGCTGGGGGTCTCCGCCAGCGGGTACTATGCGTGGCAAGGTCGGGCGTCGTCGGCCCGCGCCGAGAGCGACGGAGCAATGCTCGCTCGCATCCGTGACATCCACCGCGTCTCTCGCGGGACCTACGGCGCACCCCGCGTTCATGCCGAGCTCGTCGCTCAAGGCTACGCTGTGGGCCGCAAGCGGATTGCCAGATTGATGCGCCGTGCAGGCTTGAGGGGCATCAGCCGACGCAAGGGGACGCGGACGACGATACGGAATGCGCGCGCCCGAGCGGCACCGGATCTGGTCGAGCGCGCCTTCACCGCCGACACACCGGATCGGCTCTGGGTTGCGGACATCACCTACATCCCCACCTGGGTCGGATTCCTGTTCCTCGCCGTCGTGCTTGATGCCTTCAGCCGCCGCGTGGTCGGCTGGTCCATGGCCAACCATGTGCGCACGCAGCTTGTGCTCGATGCCCTCGACATGGCGCTCTGGCAACGGCGACCCAACGGCGTGATCCACCATATCGACCAGGGATCGCAGTACACATCGATCGCTTTCGGCAAGCGATGCCGGGGCGCCGGCGTGCGCCCCTCCACCGGATCGGTCGGGGATTGCTACGACAATACGAATTGCTTGATCGCCGGAGGTTCCGGTCTCACGCCGAAGCCCGGATGGCCGTCTTCGAGTTCATCGAGGGTTGGTACAACCCCCGACGTCACCACTCCGCCATCGGATATCTATCACCCGTCAACTACGAACGGAGCCAGCTACCCCCCGCTCGCCCAAATCCATAACCGTCCACACAACCGGGGGAAGTCCAGCTTGATCGATGGTCACCCAATACTGGCCATAGCTGCAGACGACGGCGAAATCGAATCTGGTTCGCCGCGAACTCAGGGTAAGACCTGAAGAGTATTTGAGATCATCTTGATAATGCATTCTAGACGATCGTCCCGCGCGGCGTCTTGCGCCGCTTCCGTCCCGACGCTCGGATGCAGGCGACAGCAGTAAGAACGATGACGGACGTTATGACAAATGGCCAAAGATCGGCGTTGATGCGCGGTGTTCGAACCAAGAATACGGCGCCCGAGATAAGGCTGCGGCGCGCGCTACATTCCGCGGGATTCAGGTTTCGGCTTCATAGGCGCGACCTTCCGGGAACGCCAGATATCGTTCTGCCGCGCTATAGAATGTGCATATTTGTCCACGGGTGTTTTTGGCACGGACACGACGATTGTCCGAAGGCTAACTTGCCGAAGACCCGGCGCGAGTTCTGGGCCGGAAAGATATCGCGGAATCGGCAACGTGATAGCGAAGCTCGCGCGGCGCTGGAGGAAACCGGTTGGAGGGTCGCGGTGGTTTGGGAGTGTCGGACGAAAACGCATGTCGGCCTCGCCAAGGTGGTTGAGGAGATCGGCCTTGATACGCAAAATTGATTTGCCGGGAGCATGCAGGAATTGAAACGAGAAAGATACACCCAGAGGCGCACGCCACGCACGTGGCCGACCGCGGTCGATCTATTTTCGGGATCGGGCTCGGCGACGGCGGCCCTCAAGAAAGCGCATTTTCGGGTCGTAGCGGCGGTCGACAACGATGCCGCGGCCTGCGCTACCTACAGGCTTAATCATCCCCGTGTTCGAATCTATGAAATGGATATCCGGGAACTGGATCCGGATGCCGTCCGGCGCGATTGCCTGATGGACACGCCTCTCGACCTAATAGTTATCTGTGCGCCGTGCCAGCCTTTCAGCAGCCAGAATCGCAAGAGGCAGGGTGACCTCCGTACCCGGCTCCTTATTTCATCAGCTCGGTTCGTCTCGGTGATGAAACCGAATGTGGTTTTCGTCGAAAACGTACCGGGCCTCGCCTCCAGCGCGAATTCCGACCTTCTGACGGAATTTCGTGATATCTGCGGCGCCGATTACGTCTTCGGCAAACCCGCGTGCATCGACGCCGCCGATTACGGAGTGCCACAGCGTCGCGTACGGTGCGTGCTTACGGCCGCGAGGGGACGGGAGGCACCCCGGATCCCACCGGCCACCACTCCCGCGCACGCGCGACGAACGGTTCGCGACGCAATCTCCGGTCTTTCCGCGTTGGCGCCCGGAGAGGCCGATCCCAGCGATACACTTCATGCCGCTCGCTCGCACCGTGCCGTTGCGGTCGAGCGCCTACAGGCGATTCCAAGAGACGGCGGCAGCCGTTCCGACCTGCCGGATCATCTTATCCTAGATTGCCACAGGAACCACAGCGGCCATCCGGACGTGTACGGGCGAATGAAATGGGACGACGTTGCACCTACGCTGACGACCGGCTGCACCGACGTGACGCGCGGGCGGTTCGCCCATCCCGAGGATGATCGCGCGATAACGCCCCGAGAAGCGGCCCTGCTGCAGACATTTCCCCGAGAGTACAGATTTGCGGGAAAATTCAATGTCGTCGCCGAGCAGATCGGCAACGCGATTCCGTCGGCGCTCGTTCACGCATTCACGCCCTCCTTCCGCGCTACGCTGAACAAGTGTGGTTGATGCCGTCACCACCTCAATGCAACGCTGGACGATCGGTCACGACGACGGCAGGCTCCTCATCTTGGCGGGCGCGGGCAGCGGCAAGACAGGCTGTCACGCGCGGCGCATCCTTGAGCGAGAAACCCCTGTTATGACGTTCAAGCATTTTGCGCCGCTGCAAATCGGACCCACGGAATACACCCTTCTAAGCCGTGCGCTACCGTTCCGTCCAACGGACACATCGCCCCTCCCTCTTCAACAAGGAAAGCAAACGGCTCATCATGCTTTTCACGGTCTGGCTCTAAGCCCCCTATTGCCTCGAACATCATCCAGTGAACCCATGTACTCTACAAGTGGAACGGCTCCATCATACGGGATAAGCCAATTGCATTCTTCGTTGAATGCAACATGGCCAAAACTTGAGGACGTTATTAATGGCTAAAATTCGTGTGCGTGCGCGAGCTGTCGATATGCTTGGGCGTCAGCAGATTGCAGGTATACCGACAGCAATACATGAATTATTCAAAAATGCTCACGATGCCTATGCCACACGAGTCGAAGTTGACTATTACCGTACCGACCGAACATTTGTCCTTAGAGATGACGGCTATGGCATGACTCGATCCGAATTTGAAGACCGCTGGTTGACGCTAGGTACGGAAAGTAAGGTCGGTGCCAATAGACAACTTGCGCCAACTTATCTTGACCCAAACACTCCCCGTCGAGTTATCTTGGGTGAAAAAGGAATCGGTCGCTTAGCTATCGCTACTATCCGGCGACAAGTCTTGATTCTCACTCGAGCCCAACGAAATGCAAACATTAACGACCTAGTGGTAAGTTTCGTTCATTGGGGGTTATTTGAAATACCGGGTGTCGACTTAGATAGCATCGTTATTCCGGTTGAAACGCTTCCCGGCGGCTCTCTACCTAATCACAGTATTGTAACTAAGCTGACGAAACAAGTAGTTGAAAATGTACGATCCTTGGAAAGCAATATATCTACCGCCGACTCGGCTGTGATTATCAAAGAACTTGAAGCGTTCTCAATTGACCCAGATCTGATAGATAATGATTCGACCAAACTCTCTTTGCGGGGCGACGGACGCGGCACGCACTTTTACGTTATGCCTACGGACCCTATTCTAGAAAGTGACATAGACGAAGTCAGTCTTGACGACGTGGCCGGAGCGTTACAGAAAATGCTTCTTGGTTTTTCCAACACTATGATGCCAGACAATCCTACTCCGGTTATTGAAACTGCATTTCGGGATCACAAGAGAGATGGCCGCACTATTGACCTCATATCTAAACACGAGTTTTTTACCCCGGAAGAATTTAGAAGTGCAGACCACCATTTTGAAGGCATTATAGACGAATTCGGCGAGGCGCGGGGCACCTTAAGCATTTACGGTACTGAACCAGACTCCTTCACGTTTGAGTTCCCTGAGGCCTATGGCAAAAAGACGCTTTGTGGACCTTTCAGTGTTCGTTTTGTTTATGTCCAAGGGTTGAAAGGTGACTCTCTTTTGGCTCCCGAGGAGTTTACCCGCACAAGTGCTAAACTCAACAAGATTGGAGGATTATACATCTATCGTGACGGCATACGCATCCTTCCATACGGAAACTCCGACTACGATTTTCTTAACATAGAGAGACGCAGAACAAAGAGCGCGCAAGATTGGTTTTTTTCATTTCGGCGCATCTTTGGCGCAATCGAGCTTACTTCTGAGTTCAATAGCGAGTTGCGAGAAAAGGCTGGCCGTGAGGGTTTCATAGCTAATGCCGCCTATAGGCAGCTTCGGCATATTATGGAGAATTTATTTATGCAGTTAGCTAAGACGTTTTTTCGCAAGGATGCCGATCGCGCAGGCGAATTCAACAGAATCAAAGAGGATTTACAACACCAAGCGGTCATTCTTCAAAGACGAGAAAAAAGGGTAGCCGTTAGAAAAGCGCGCTTCCAAGAATTTCTGGAGACGTTCTTTGAGAATGTGCATTCCGGTGAGCCCGAGAGCATGGTGCAAGAGTTAAGGAACGCGCTAAGCAAGAGGTTAAATGCAATTGAGTCTCTGAAAAATGGAGATGAAACGCAAAAAGAGCTGCTCGCGTTAGAATCATTCGCTGCCCGGCGAGTTGGACAGCTTCGCGATCGTTACTCAGTGATCAAGGCTCGAGGATTTTCGCCCTCAAAAAAGGTTAGAGCCAGTTGGTATTCCTATCAGGATGAGGTAGTAAAACTGGAGGATACGCTTTTTCAACCACTAACAGAATGGGTAGATGACTCCATAACAAAAATCGCGGAGAAGGAGGCTGTAGCGCTTGATCGGCGGCGCCGTGCCGAAAAAGCCCTAAGCGACATGCAAGACCGAACTTTGCGTACGACACGATCTGCAGGCTCAACTGCCCTGAGGGAAGCAAAAGAACTCGTAGAGGTGGTGCGGAGGGACACCTATACGAGGCTCTCGGACGTAAGAAAAGCTATTCAGGAAAATGTGGCCGCATTTCCAACACTTAATCTTGATACGCACACGGACGATGATATCAAGGAGGCCCAACGGAAATGTCAGTTGCGAATCTTGTCAACGGCAGAATTGGAGTTTGACCGCCTGGAATCAGTAATAAACCATCTTCATGCGATGACGGAATCACTGACAACCGGTGATTCGCTGTCCGATGAGGAAACGGCATTAGAAGCTGAATATGTAGGCGCCAAAGAACAACTGGAACTCTTCACCGAACTTGCGCAAGTGGGTACTGCGCTTGGTATTATTCAACATGAGTTCGGCACTACAATACGTTCGGTACGTAAGAATATTCAGAGATTAGCAGAATGGGCGCCCATGGACAGCGAGTTGGCGATTATCTACACAGATATTCGAGCTAGTTTTGAACACCTGGACGGATATTTGGGTTTGTTCACGCCACTGAACAGGCGCTTACAGAGGAACATAGTACCGATAATCGGAGAGGAAATTCGACGTTATCTACAGCACGTGTTTACCGACCGGCTACTGCGCCACAATATCACGTTGTCTGCGACGCCGCAGTTTGATCAGAAGAGAATTTTGGCCTATCCCTCTACCTATTATCCCACATTTATTAATTTGGTGGATAATGCCATTTACTGGATCGTCACGAGATCGAGCGGCGAACGATCAATCTTACTGGATGCTGACGATCACGGTTTTACAGTTGCAAATTCTGGGCCAGGAATACCAATTGCAATTAAGGATTGGATATTCGGATTCGCAAACACGGAAAAGGACGGGGGAAGAGGAATGGGTCTCTATATTTCAAAGCAGACATTAACCAAGGACGGAGCGGATATCATTCTTGAGAATCCGGGCAAGAATAATGATCCAACCTTCAGAATCGTACTGCCAGCGTCTGATTTGTCTGAGACGTCATAAGTACGCAGACGCAAACTATCCGTGCGTAGAGAAATGGCGAGGACGTAGTGGCTCATACAGTCTGCACTTATCAGCAACGCTGCGAGAATGCGGCGAGACGTTTCCTGCAATCGGTGGTTGTTATTGACGATCAGGCGGAGCTTTATCCGGGTGAAAGGGAAAGAGTAGGGTTAGCGACAACGGCAGGGACATTGTACAAAGACAGATCCC
>CBDCIT010000020.1:0-15780 GCA_965217615.1 Alphaproteobacteria bacterium | reverse complement strand
GGCTACGGTTGTGTCTCGAAAGTGGTGGAAATTGGTTTTGGCGCCTCTCCGAGCGGGCTGAGTTTTGCGGCGGTCAGGCCGCGCGGTCAAGGGTTTCGTCGGCGATTAGCTGATCGAGGGTTTCCCATCCATCGACTTTGCGCATCTGGATTTGGCCGGAAGCGAGGAGCGCCCAGAGGAGCATCGGCACTGTTTCGGGACACGGCAGCACGGTCTGTGTTTTGATCCGGCGCTTGAACTCCTCGTTGAGACGCTCAATGGCGTTGGTCGTTCGGGCTGATTTCCATTGGCTCTTGGACAGGCGCGTGAAGGTAAAGAGCTTGTCGCCCGCTTCTGCGAGGCTGTCCGCGACGGCCCTGCATTTCAGCCGCCACTTGCGGACAAACGCCTTGCGGCGGGTTTCCACCTCGGAGGCAGTGTCGGCATAGATCATATCGCGGTAATCTTCGCTCAGCTCGTCATGCATGTGTTTGGGAGCATGACCCAGAAGGTTGCGGTGCTTGTGCACGGTGCAGCGTTGAACGGGAAGGTCATCGCCCCAAAGCGCCGACAGAGCCGCCTCCAGTCCCGGCGCGCCATCGACGATGACAAACCCGGGCCGTTTCAGTCCACGCGCATCAAGGTCGTCGAGGAACTGGCGCCACGCCGCCTGGCTTTCTCCGCCCATATTCCCGATCGAAAGCAAGACCTTCTGGCCATCCCGGCGCACCCCTATAGCCGCGAGAACCGAGATGTTGGTGGCCTTGCGATCCAGTCGGGTCTTGATCACAGTACCGTCAAGGATCAGCCGAACGATATCCTCATCCGCGAGGCCACGGCTGCACCAGGCGTCCCAATCGACCTTCACCTTGCGCCACGCCCGGCTCACAACGTCCTTGCTCACAGCACCCCGGAAGAGCCCGAACAGCGCGCGTTTCACCCGCCGCGTGTTGGTTCCGGACAGATACACCGAAGCGATCAGCGCCTCGGCCTTTCTGGTCAGCCGCTGGTAGCGCGGCAGCGCCCGCGAACGCCATTCCGACGCCCGACCGTCTTCCTCAACGATCCGTGCACGCGGCACGCTCACCCTCTCGGTCCCGAATGTCCCCGTCAGTTGCCGCTCCCGGTGCCCGTTCCGATACCCTTGCCGAAGCGCGTCCTCTCGACCGTATCGGCAGCGCCCGAGAAACTGCGCAAGTTCCTCCTCAAAAACGGCCTCGATCGTGGATCTGATGTTCTCCTGCAGCCGGTCCTCGAGCGGATCATAGCCGGCGTCATTGGCCAGTAGCGAAAGCGCGGAAGTCTCGGTAGTGTTCTTCATGGCGTGATCTCCTTGGCGGTGCTAGCCGCCGGTTGGGTGGTTGTCTTGTCACCCGGAGATTACGCCATCCTCAAATTTCCACCACTTTCGAGACACAGCCCTGGCTACAAGCAGACGTTCTTCACGCGTTTCCCTAGAGTCCGCTTATGACCCAAAGCAGACAACCAAGACGTTGGCTTGAACGGATATTCTCTCGAACCCCTTCAAACCATGAAAATCTGTAGGCAGCGCCGGTCACTCTGTGGGCACCGCACGATGTCCCCGAGCCATCCACGTCCTGTCTAAGCGCAATGCAAACAATGTCGATTCTTGGCGTTCTGATACTCGGCTTTATGCGCAGGTGGGCGAAACGACACCCACCGCGGTTGTTGGGTCAACGCGGAACGTCGCCTGCGATAGTGACCCGGTAGCAGTGACGCCGGCCCAGCTTCTCGTCGAAGATGCTGGCGCGGTGCATCGTACAACGGTTGTCCCAAAGCATGGCGTCGCCTGGCAGCCAGTGATGGCGGTAGACGAACTGCAGCTGGGTACCGAAGGCGCGCAACTCTTCCAATAGCCCCTGGCTTTCGGTGTCTGACAGACTATCCACATGATCGGCAGGGCTGATACCGCGCATCCCAACAAAAATCGTCTTGTGCCCCGTCTCGGGGTGGGTGCGAATGAGCGGGTGGCTGACCGGCGGCACCGTATCTTTGACTTCCGGCGGCTGATGCGGGAGGTTCAGTGAGAGATAATGCCAGTTTTCAAATGGGTTGTAGGTACAGTTCAGGCCGTCCACGCGCTTTTTCATGCCTCTGGCAGTGCCTCATAAGCCGCCGTTTGGTTTGCGAAAAATGTATCGCCCCCTTCCGGCGGCACTTCCTTCGCATAGAAAAGCGATCCTTTTGATGGTTTGGCGAGGGAAAAGTGGTCGCTGTGCCAGCCCTCGCCAGCTTCCTCGGGCAATTTTCCCAGATTGTTGCCGTCGACCTTGACGTTAGAGAAAACTAGGATCTCAGGATACTCGGGATGAACGTTGATCGCGGCTCCGGGAAGTTCAAGCGCACCGAATCGCGCGGCGAACGTAATCTGCTGCGGAATGTCAATTTTCTGCCCGCGGAACAGTAGAATATTGTGCTGGAGCCAGGCCGCATAGATCTCCGCGAACGCTTCGCCGTCAATGGGCTGGCACATGTCGACACCGATGACTTCGGCGCCAAGCGCATTGCAAAGCGGTCGAATATGGATCGTCATCAGAACGCCCTTACATCCAGACTTTGCGATACTCCCGTGCGACCAACCGCCGCGCGAGATACGGGATCGTGTCTTCCGACCGATTCACTTGGTGCGAAAACCAAGCCTACACCTGCTCTAATGACGGCTGTCAACATTCGGCGCCACGCCCAACTCCAATGATACCCTCGACAAAGGTTGAGCTCGTTGTGGACTTGCACGACGCGGCAGCCCGTATTCGCCGCTCGTTCTGATTGGCGGCTGCAACTCTATTTCCAGACCTGCTTCGCCACGCCCATCATGTTTTCGCCCAGCACGCCGCGGATTTCCTTTTCAGTGTAGCCGCGCTTTAGCATGTTGTCGGTTAGCTCCGGTAGCTGAGTCGGTGCGACATAGTCGATCTTGTCCCAGCTCGGTGCGCGCGACTTGCCGCCCGATGCCTTGAAGTGGGCGTCCTGGTGGATCTGCAGGGGGTGTGTGGCCGACGGCACGTCTACCCGGCGTTCCTTTTGGTGGACCCAGTCGGTGCCGATCCCCGTATGCTCGGGCCCGACAAGTTTTGCCACATAGTCGATATGATCGAGAAGCATCTCGGTTGAGGCGTCATTGTCGCCGAGGAAGATGCCGACGCCGCTTAGTGCGATGACACTACCCGACGTAGCGCAGGCCTTGATCTGGTCGTCCCTAATACTTCGCGGGATGTTCCACAGCGCCGCTGGGTTCGAGTGCGAAAAGGATGACCGGTTCTTTGGACACTTCGAACATGTCCATCGTCGTGCGGTAGCCGGTATGGGCCGCGTCGATGATCATACCAACGCGGTTCATCTCCTCGACCACCGCGACGCCGAACCGGCTCAGGCCGTCGTCGGTCCGCTCCATGCAGCCGTCGCCGGCGATATTCTTTATGTTGTAGGCCATCAACATGTGGCGGACACCGAGTTTATAGTATGTCTCGACCATCTCGATGTCGGCGTCGATTGGGTTGGTGCCTTGGAAATTGAAGCTGACGCCGAGCTTGCCTTCCTTCTTCGCTCGCGCCACATCGTCGACCGTATCAATGACAACGTATTTCTCGGACTCAGCCAGGAAGTAAGCGCGCCTACGACTAAGCGCGTGAAGCGCCTGGTCGAGGTTGTGCCAGTCGGTGGCGAGCGAGAACGAGACATAAGTGTAGCCGCCGTCGACAATCGCCTGCAGTATGTCTTCGCGGATTGGCAGGCTTTTATTGCCGGTCAAGGGAATGGTCATATCCCAAACGATCGCGTCGCGGTGCAGCGACGCCGCCTCTTCCGATATGTTCCATTCCATCATAAGAATCTCGCCAACTGCACTATCACACCGACGAGTGTAGTGGCACATGTTAATCCATGCGCTCTTGGCATGTCCGGGCCTCGAGTTTTCCCCGTCCTGTGCACGGTGATTGAATGTTCGCTACGCATCTGAAAACGGACACCGCGCGTGAACGGTCCACATCATGATAGGCGCCGCTGTCCTATAAGTTCGTCGCTGCCTTTGGCGACATCCGTGCGCAGACCTAGACCGGCAATTCCGTTTATCGGATGGCGATGTCCCGCTATAACGACTGTCCTGCTTAGTCCCGCCGGTGTCGCGCGCATTTGGTGCGTCATCGGGTTACGAGTTTGTGTTTCCGAGGTGTGAGGGGGAGGGGAAGTGCCGATGCCTGACGCTTCGGCGAGTGGACGCCGCACCGCACCGCTGGCGCTGCTCTCGTCGCGGGACTTCCGAAACGTTTGGCTCGCGGGGGCGATGGCCGGAACCGTTCGCTGGCTCGATATGCTGGCGGTCAGCGTCTACGTGCTGGCTATCACCGGATCGCCCTTTCTCGTTGCGCTGATGTTCGTTCTGCGCATGGTACCGTTGTTTCTGTTCGGTGTGCTCGCAGGCGCGCTCGCCGAGACCATGGATCGGCGAAAACTTCTGATTGCAAGTCTCGGTTTTCTCGCCGCTGTTTACGCCGTCCTGGCTTGGTTGGCTTGGGTCGGGAAGCTTGAGCTCTGGCATCTCGGGATCGGCGTATTTCTCGGGGGCGTATTGTGGGCTCTGGAACTTTCGGTTCGCCGGACGATGATTGCCGAGATCGCCGGCATGGATCGCATTGGCCCGGCGATGGGGCTCGATGCCTCGACCAATAGCTTCACGCGTATGCTAGGGCCGTTCGTCGGCGGGCTCGTATTCGAGCTGACAGGGCTATATGCGACACTCGCCCTTGGCGCAGCCCTGTTTGCGCTCGCCGCAATTCTGCTCATCTTCGTGGACTATGGGCGTGTTGGCGCACGCGAGCGTACGCTGGTCCTCGGTACCATTGTCGACGGATTGCGTTTCGTGCGTCGCAGCCGCGTCATCGTGGCAACGCTCGCCGTCACCATAATCTTCAACCTCTGCGGCTTCTCCTTTATCTCGATGGTGCCCGTTATCGCGAAGGAGGAACTTGGGCTCTCGCCATTCCCGACCGGCATTTTGATGTCGGCAGAAGGTTGTGGCGCGTTTCTGGGCTGCCTGCTGATCGCATTCTTCGCGCACCCACGGCGCTTCCGCCAGATGTATGTTGGCGGTGCAGGCTTGTACCTGTGTTGCATCATCATTTTCGGCCTCTCGCCATACTTCGCGCTGTCGCTGCCGGTGCTCTGGATTGCAGGCTTCGGCGTTGTCGGATTTGCTGCCATTGAGTCGGACCCGATTTCCTTGGACACAGAATTGGCTTAATCGAAGTGTCCAAGGAGGACCGGAACATGACCGATAATTTTGAGAAGAAAGTTGCTGTTGATGGGCCTGTGGTAAATGCTGGCGAGCTTGGCTCGTCCACGTTTTCCCCAGGCCAGGCTTTGCCGGCAGGCCCGCTGGGACTTGGCCAGCGATGGACAGTGGCGCGCAAGCGTGAGGTCGTTCTGCAGCTTTTGCGTGACGAGCCGGTGCAACTTCTGTCGCGCCAGTTGGGCGTAGAGATCTTCCGGCTCGAGCAGTGGCGTGAGAAAGCGATCGGCGGGATCGACGCCTCGCTCAAGCAACGCAAGGGCGATCCGGTGCAGGCGGAACTGGATAGCGCCATGAAGCGGATCGGAGAGTTGACCATGCAGGTGGAACTGCTGGAGGCCAAGACGGAGACCTTCGGCCCTTTGGGGCGGCGGAGGTCGCGGCGATGAGTGCCGCCACCTCTCCCGGCACGGGTCTGGCCTACGGCCTGCGGCGGGTCTGCGCCGCCTGGGGCATGGCCCGCTCCTCGTTCTACGCCATGACCTCCGGCCAGCACGCCGAGCAGCCGCCGGCAAAGCGTCGGGGACCGAAGCCCGCGATCTCGGACCAGGCGCTGCTGGTGGCGATCAAAGCCGACCTGGAGGCATCGCCCTGGGAGGGCGAGGGCTACCGCAAGGTCTGGGCTCGGCTTCGGGTCTGTCCGCGACATCCGGGTTGCCCGCAAGCGGGTGCTCCGCCTGATGCGCGAGAACAATCTGCTCTCGCCCCATCGCTGCCGCCGCCGTGGCGGCAATCCCCATGACGGTGAGATCATCACTCATGCCCCGAACCTCATGTGGGGCACCGATGGCGTTCGGGTGTTCACGGTGGACGACGGCTGGGGTTGGATCTTCACCGCCGTCGAGCATTGGAACGCCGAGTGTGTCGGCTGGCATGTCTGCAAGCGCGGCGACCGCTTCGCCGCCCTGCAGCCGATCTCCATGGGGCTTGCCGGGCTGTATGGCTCGACCGCGGCCGGCGCGGCTCGGGGGCTGGCCTTGCGGATGGATCACGGCTCCCAGTATCTGTCGGACCACTTCACCAACCAGATCAAGTTCTGGGGCATCCAGCCGTCCTACGCCTTCGTCGCCGAGCCCCAGACCAACGGCGTCGCCGAGCGGTTCAATCGCACGCTGAAGGAACAGATCATCCATGGTCGCATCTACTGCAACATCGCGGAGCTGCGGGACGCCGTCCGCGACTTCGTCGAACTCTACAATGCCCAGTGGATCGTCGAAAAGAACGGCTACCTGAGCCCCGCTCAAGCTCGTCAGGCGTGGCACGCCGCGATCTCAATCAGGCCCGCCGCGTGAGACAAACTTGTGTCCAAGGAACCGGGTGCGCTACAGGATTTGCTGCCATGCAGTCGGCCCTTATTATTTCGAGCTCTCCACCGGAAATGCGGACGCGCGTAATGGGGGTCTTGTCCATGTGCATCGGCTTCGCGCCAATCGGCATGCTGTTTGTCGGCGTGTTGGCTAATCAGTTGGGCGCGGTGACAGGCGTGCTCATCCTGTCGTCGCTTGGAATCCTAGCGATGATCGGCACGATGATCGCCTGGCCGGAAATGCGGCGGACAAGACTGGACCAGCAGGCGGTGTGAAATGTCGGCGCGCGCTTGCGTGCGATTTCGAGTACGTCGTTGTCGCTAGATATCTGGGACGGCATACCGTAAACGGTGAGTTGAACAGGGTGATATTGTCCGAACAGTTTGAGGCCGAGGGCCCACAATGAACACATTGAATTACTTTTTTGGATTTGACGGGCGGATCGGGCACCGTAGCTGGTGGCTTGGTATGCTCGCGCTCTTCGTTATCAACTTGGTTATTTCGATCTTTGGGTTCGCCGTTCAAACTGCGGAGATGGCCTTGCTGCCTGCCCTTATCGTCCGGGTTGTCATGATTTGGCCCTGGTTCGCGATAAGTGCTAAGCGGTGGCATGATCGCGACAAATCGGGGCTCTGGTCACTCATCACCATAATTCCACTCATCGGCGGGATTTGGATGTTGGTGGAATGCGGTATCCTCAGAGGCAATAGCGGTAGCAACAGTTACGGCTTGGCGCCTTAGGTATCTTATTCGCGGTGGTTTAGCGCCCTGCCGCCAAGGAGGCGCAAATGATCGAGGTCGAACCTGCCAATCTCATTTTCTTTCTGAGTGACAACCACAACCGCGGTGCGCTTGGCTGCTACGGACATCCCGTAGTTCGGACGCCGGCGCTCGACCGGATCGCGGAAGGCGGCGTGCGCTTCGCCAATTCCTACTGCGCGGCCCCCCTGTGTTGCCCGGCGCGCGCGGCGCTGGCAACGGGTCGCTACCCGCACCAGACGCGTTACTGGGACAATGCACTTTCCTATGGCGGCCGCATCCCGAGCTGGATGCATCGCATTCGCGATCAGGGCCATACGGTGTCCGCGATCGGCAAACTCCACTTCCGGAGCGCCGAAAACGATAACGGCTTCAGCGAGGAGATCATGCCGATGCATGTCTTCGAGGGTCGGGGCTCAATCGCGGTGACGTTGCGTTCAGTAGGCGCCGAACGCGTGTTCAAGGGATTCTGGGACCAGCACGTGACGAAGAGCCATGCCGGCGAGGCGCCCTACCAAGACTTCGACCGCCGGGTCACCGCGCATGCCATCCAATGGCTCGAAAAGAACGCCAAAAATTCTGGAAAACCCTGGGTGCTCGTCGTCTCCTATCCGAGTCCACACGCGCCTTTTACCGTGCCGGAGCGGCTGCTCCGTCTTTATCCGCCGGAGAATGTGCCCTTGCGGCCATTGTTCGCGCCTGAAGATCGGCCGGAGCACCCGGCGCTGGCCTATCTCAGACGGATATTCGAGATCGGTGACATTTCTGAAGAGGTCGTGCGGCGCGTTGCAGCCGCTTATTTTGCGCTCATCACCCATACCGAAGAGCAGATCGCTCAGGTCGTCGAAGCCGCAGATGCGCTTGGTCTCGGCGAGAGTACACGGTTCCTCTATACCAGCGATCATGGCGAAATGTACGGCTCACACGGCATCTACAGCAAATGCTGTATGTATGAAGGTTCGGTTGGTGTGCCGCTCATGCTGTGCGGTCCCGGCGTACCGGCCGGCCGCGCCGTCGAGCAATCGGTTTCGCATGTCGACATGTTCCCGACTGTTGTCGAGGGCGTCGGAGCGAAGCTCATGCCTGAAGACGAAGACCTACCCGGCACTTCGCTTTGGCCAGCCATAAACGGTGTGGAGTCTGCGCGTCCCGGATTTGCCGAATACCATGCCGACGGGACCACATCCGGCGTCTTCATGCTGCGGGAGCAGGACATGAAGCTTGTTTACTATGTAGGCATGGCACCGCAGCTCTTTGATCTTGCAGCCGATCCGGACGAGACAGTGGATCTGGCGGGCGGCGTTACGCTTGAGCGTCTCAGCCGCGCCCTGCATGCGATCTGTGACCCCGACGAAGTGGATCGCGCCGCGCGAAGGCCGACCAGCATGTCCTTCTCGAGCTTTGGGGCGGCCGTGAGAAGGTTGCCGGCGAGATCCAGTTCGGCTTTACGCCCGTACCAGCCTGACGCGACGTTCCTGCGGTATGGTTGCGGGCCGCAGTCTTGAGGGCACCTCTAAAAATGCCATTTTCGCGCACCGTCGGTTTAGAATCGGGTTGACGATTTGTTGACATCGGGAGGGGTGTTCATGGGTCAGATAGGATTTTTTGATCTTTCGAAGCGGTATACCGGGCTGGACGCCGAGAACGAGCCTCTGGCGAAGATCGACGAGGTTGTTCCGTGGGAAGACTTCCGTGGGTGTTTGGATGCGGTGTGTCGGCGTTCGGACAAGGCGCGCAAGTCGCGGGCGGGACGCAAGCCGTGGGACGCGGTGGTGATGTTCAAGACGATCATTCTGAGCGCACTCTACAATCTGTCGGACGATCAGGTTGAGCATCAGATCCGGGATCGTCTGTCGTTCATGCGGTTTTTGGGGTTGGGTCTGGAGGACCGGGTTCCCGATGCCAAGACAGTGTGGCTGTACCGCGAACAGTTGACGCAAGCTGGGGTGATCGAGACCTTATTCGAGACGTTCGATGGCCACCTGAAGGATCAGGGCTATCTGGCGATGGGCGGCCAGATCATCGACGCCTCGATCGTGGCGGTGCCCAAACAGCGCAACAGCCGCAAGGAGAACGCGGGGATAAAGGCTGGCGAGACGCCGGAATGCTGGCAGGATAAGCCGGCAAAGCGGCGCCAAAAGGATGTCGAGGCGCGGTGGACCAAGAAGCACGGCAGGAGCCATTACGGCTACAAGAACCATGTCAACGTGGACCGTCGGCACAAGCTGGTGCGGCGCTATCAGGTGAGCGACGCGGCGACGCACGACAGTAAGGTTCTCGACGATATCCTGGATGGGGACAACACGGCCTTGGGCGTATGGGCGGACAGCGCTTATCAGCCCGTTGATTAAGTGGCTTTTTCCGGCTCTCACCCCCAGATGAAGAATGCGGCGGCGAAAGCCGACTGGCCGCTTTGCGACCCCCCCCCCCGTGCCACCAGCATGGCCCCGGTGGGCGTGAGCAGAACGAAAATACCGCCATATCCGCCCGCCACGGCCTCCCGCGGGGTGCCGGCGCCGATGAGCTGGCGCATCAGTAACGATAGATTGTGGCCGGCGACGTGGAGCAGGTATCGCTTGTGCACATTCTCTCGCCCGCGCAGCCAGGTTCGTCGCATGCCGCCACGATCGAGGTTGTGGGCAAAGCAGCGCTCGACGATCTCGGCGCGCAGCTTGAAGGCCTCGCGGGCGACCCCGGACTTGAGCCGCGCACGGTTGTTGGTGACCGCGCGCCGCGCCGCCTCATCACCGTGCCAGCGCGAAAAGCCGGTCTGCTTGGGCGCCGCGATCCGGGTCTTCCAGGGACTGTCGTCCAGAGCCCTCAAGACCGCCCGTGAGTGATAACCTTTGTCGGCGACGCATTCGGCCGGGTCCTCCGCCGTCGGTGCCGCATCCACCGCCCCGAGGTTTGCCTCGGCCTTCGCCAGGGTCTTGGAAAGCGTCGTGGTGTCGCCCTCATCGGCCGGGTGCAGCTCGGCCGCCACCACCGCGCCGGTGTCCAGATCCACCGCGTGCTCGGGCTTGTAGGCCAGATGCGTCGTGCCGTCCTTCATCTTGGCGATCTTGGCCTCGGGGTCGCTCTTCGAAACCCAATCCGTGTTGGAAAGCTTCTTGCCCTTGCGCTTCCGCTCCAGACGCGCCAGATCCTCGGCCGTGGGTGTCTCGACGCCGCTTTCCCGGGCCAGGCGCTCCAGCATCTCCCGGTAGCCTTCGCCGTTGGCGCGCCGCACGATGTTCCGCAGCGCCGCGTTGGCCTCCATGGTCGAGGCATCGACGCCGATGCGCTCGCCCTCGATCAGCACCGACTGCAAGCGGTCATAAAACACATGACCCGGAGAGCGCGGCATCTCCGACCAGCTCACCATCAGGTCCCCCTGACCATCCTTCTGCCGTCCCATCGCCATCGGCAAATCCCCCTGCAAATCAGGGAACCAGAGAATCAGACGGCGCCGACTTAATCAACGGGCTGCTAAAGCTGATTGTTGGCGTTGCCACCGAAGTGGCGTCATGGGAAGGCAGCGTACGCCTAGTACCGGCGATGCCAGTATTTGGGCTCTGTCTCATCGCCTTCGGTGGCTTGTGGCTTTGCCTATGGCGACGCAATCAGCGATGGCTGGGACTTGCCCTTGTCGCGCTTGGCGTTGCGACCATCCCGCTGACATCTCCTCCCGATATTGTCGTCTCCGACACCGGTCGACTGATGGCCGTTCGCACAGCCGATGGCGCGCTCAGTCTATCAACCAAACGCCGCGAGCGATTCAGTGCCGCTAATTGGTTGCGCCGCGACGGGGTCGACAATGCGGACACCTGGCCTTGGAAGGAACCAAACTATTTATCGCAGATGATTTGCGATAAGCTCGGCTGCATCTTCGACCACGAAGGGAGAAACCATTGCGTTCGTTCACGACGAACGCGCGCTTCACGAAGATTGCAACGTGGCTTCAGTGATCGTCAGCGCGGTCCCGGTGCGCCGTGCATGCCCATCGGCTCATGCAATTATCGACCGCTTCGATCTCTGGCGCGAGGGTGCGCATGCGATTTGGCTGACCCGTGGACCGCCACGCGTGGAGACCGTGGCCGGCACACGCGGAATTAGGCTCTGGTCGCCGGCCCGCGTCTCGAGTCGCCGGTCGTCCGCTAGTAACGCCGCAGCAGACTGACCAAGCGGCCTTGGACCTTGACTCGGTCGGGTCCGAAGATGCGCGTCTCGAAGGCCACGTTCGCCGGTTCCAAGGCAATCGAATTGCCTTTGCGACGCAGGCGCTTCAGCGTGACTTCCGAGTCATCGATCAGGGCAACGACGATCGCGCCGCTATCGGCCTCGTCACACCGCTCAAGGATAACCGTGTCCCCGTCATAAATGCCCGCGTCGACCATGGAATCACCGTCAACTTCGAGCGCATAATGCTCGCCGCTGCCGACCAGGCTCGCCGGAATTTCAACAACGTTCGAATCGTCGCGCAGCGCCTCGATCGGTGTGCCCGCGGCGATCCGGCCGTACAGCGGCAGCGCCACGACATCGTTCGCCACATCCGGCGCTTGCGTTGCCCGCTGTTGGGGGAAATCGTTGCGGATGACCGTCGGCGCAAAGCCAGTACGTTCACTGGCCGGCTGGGCCGTTCTGTTGTCCGGCAGTCGGAGCACTTCAAGCGCCCGCGCCCGATGGGGGAGGCGGCGGATGAACTTCCGCTCTTCGAGGCCCGTGATAAGCCGGTGAATGCCCGACTTCGAGCGCAAATCAAGCGCATCCTTCATTTCATCAAAGGAGGGCGATACTCCCGTTTCGGATAAGCACTGATGGATATACATCAACAGTTCGTACTGCTTCTTCGTCAACATCTGCAGCAACCCCTTATCGTGTTCCTCAAATTACAAGCATCCACAAAATATAGAACAAAACAAAAACATCACACATGTTCTAGTTTAGTTCTATTTCACGGTCAAGACAGAATCTGTGACTTCGACGTCAATTTTTCAAATTTGAACCAGGCCGCCTTCGATCGGTATGATTTCGACGCTCTTGCCCTTCTCGAGCGCCGACGCATCTGGCGGGCGCACGACCAGACAGTCCGCCTGGGCCAGCCGTGCCATCATTGAGCTGTCCTGTTGCGGGAAGGGCGTAGCCACGGGCTCGCCGTCGTCGTCGTAGGAAAGCTGCGCACGCAGGTAATCCTGCCGATGATCGTTTTCCCGCACTGCGCGGCCGAGCCGTGCCGTCACCGTCGTCCTGCGACTCGCATCCGCCCCGAGCATAGTTTGCAGCGCCGGTTTGATAAAGATCATCGCGCACACAAGCGTTGAAACCGGGTTGCCCGGCAGCCCGATGACCGGAGTCTCGCCAATTTTGCCGAACATCAGCGGTTTTCCCGGCCGCATGGCAATCTGCCAAAAATCAAGCTCGAGACCCTCCTCACCAAGGACGCTGCGCACAAGGTCGTGCTCGCCGACCGAAACGCCACCGGTTGTGACGAGAAGGTCCGCGCCCTGGGCGCCGGCGACCATGCTGCGGAGCGCCTCGCGATCGTCCGGTGCAATACCGAGCTGCAGCGGTTCGCCTCCCAAGGCCGTAATGGTGGCCGCGAGCGCAAGACTGTTCGAACTCACAATCTGGTTGGCGCCGATCGCATCGCCTGGCATGACGATCTCATTGCCGGTCGCCAGAATGGCGATTCGCGGCCGCCGCCGCACCATTAGCCAGGGAAGGTTCATCGCTGCGGCAAATCCGATATCCCGGGCACTCAGGACGCGGCCCGCATGGAGCCCGACGTCGCCCGTACAAAAATCCAGTCCTGCGGGCCGGATATATCGCCCTTCGTCAACGCTTTCCTTGACTGTGACTTGGGTATCGGTCGCATCCGTGATTTCCTGCATTACGATTGCATCGGCGCCATCGGGAACCGGCGCGCCGGTGAAAATGCGGGTGGCCTGGCCCGTTTGCAGTGTTCCTTCGTGGGCATCTCCGGCAGGCACATAACCGATCACCTCGAGCGTAACCGGGACTTCGGCAACGTCCGATGCGATGATGGCATATCCATCCATCGCCGAAACCGCGACCGGCGGCTGGGTCCGGCGCGAGACGGCATCCTCGGCGAGCACGCGACCATGCGCCGACGCGAGGCTTACCTGTTCGGGCGCCAGTGGTTCAAATGCCGCTACGATACGCTCGATCGCTTGCTCGACGGAGATCATCAATTCGCCTCGTAAGTTCCTGATTTTCCGCCACTTTTATGCGTCAGACGTATTTCGGAAATGCACATGCTCCGATCCACCGACTTGCACATGTCGTAGATCGTCAGCGCAGCGATCGAGACCGCAGTCAGCGCTTCCATCTCAACGCCCGTTCGACTGTCGATTTTACATGTCGCTGTGATATGAACCGTGCTCGCCTCGTCATCGATGTCGAACGCGACCTCAACCACGTCCAGCGACAACGGATGACACAACGGAACAAGTTCGGAGGTGCGCTTCGCGCCCATGATGCCGGCCAAACGCGCGACAGCGAGCACGTCTCCCTTCTTCAACGTCCCATCGCGAATTATGCACAGCGTCTCGGCCGCCATCTGAACGCTACCTTTGGCCGTCGCCACACGCTGCGTCACGGCTTTGCCGGACACATCGACCATGGCCGCATTTCCGTTCGCGTCGAAATGGCTGAAGTCTGCCATGTTATTGTCAGGCGGTTGCTATCGTCGGAACGCCAACGAGAGAGCGGGTCGCAGCCTCCACATCCTGATTGCGCATCAAGGCTTCGCCGATCAGAAAACAATGCACGTCGGCCACGGCCATTCGCGCCAGATCATCGGGTGTGGCAAGGCCGCTTTCGCTGATTTTGACGCGATCGCCCGGGATCAGCGGCGCCAGACGCTCTGTCGTTGCCACGTCGACCTCGAGCGTCTTGAGATTCCGGTTGTTGATGCCGATAAGCCTTGACTCGGTTCGAAGCCCGCGCTCAAGTTCCGCCTCGCTGTGGATCTCGACGAGAACGTCCATCTGGAGCTCGAGTGCAAGCTTTGCCAATTCGTTGGCGTCGGCATCGTCGAGCGCGGCCAAGATCAACAGAATGCAGTCGGCGCCGATCGCCCGTGCTTCGTACACCTGATAAGGATCGAGCATAAAGTCTTTGCGCAGTACGGGTAGCGAATTTGCAGCGCGCGCCGCTGTCAGATGCTCGTCGCGGCCTTCAAAGTAGGGAATGTCGGTCAGTACCGACAAACAAGTAGCGCCACCGGCCTGATAGGCACGGGCGAGGGAGGCAGGATCAAAATCCTCACGGATCAGGCCCTTGCTCGGTGAACTTCGCTTGATTTCCGCGATGAGTCCGTAGCTGCCACCGGTCACGGCCGCACCGAGAGCAGTTGCGAATCCGCGCGGTATTGGAGCGTTCGACGCCAACAGTTCGATTTCCGACTGCGGGCACGCGGCCTTGCATGCCGCAACATGGCGACGCTTGTCGCCGCAGATTCGTTCGAGAATGTCGCTCATGCGGCGATGCCGGCAATGGAAATGAGCTTATCTAGCGCGGCCTTCGCATTGCCATCGTCAATCGCAGCGGCGGCGTCCGCTGCACCGGCGCGTAAATCAGCGACCTTTCCGGCCACAACGAGCGCTGCCCCTGCGTTCAGCACCACAATGTCGCGCAGCGGACCAGGCGTGCCCGACAGCATAGCTCGGATAGCAGCCGCGTTTCCCTCCGCGCTGCCACCTTTCAGTTCATCCAGTGTCGCTCGGCTCAAGCCCGCATCCTCAGGTGTCACCTCAAACGTCTTGACTTGGCCGCCCTCGAGCGCCGCAACATAGCTCGGTCCTGTCGTTGTCAACTCGTCCATTCCGTCGGCGCCGTGCACGACCCAAGCACGCTCGGTGCCGAGGTTGCCAAGCACCGCTGCCATCGGTTCCAACCATTTGCGATCGAACGTTCCAACCAGGAGACGCGTCACCAATGCGGGATTCGAAAGTGGGCCGAGAATATTGAAGATTGTGCGCACGCCCATCTCGACCCTTGTCGGTCCGACGTTGCGCATGGCCCCGTGGTGCCGAGGTGCCATAAGAAAGCCGATATTGGCATCGACGATCGCCTGCCGTACCCGTTCGAAATCCGCCTTGATATCGACGCCTAGCGCACTGAGTACGTCCGCCGCACCCGATTTCGACGTAAATGCGCGATTGCCGTGCTTCGCCACAGGGATCCCGCATCCCGCGACGACCAGGGCGGCGGCGGTCGAAACGTTGTGGGTGCCAATTGCGTCGCCGCCTGTGCCGACGACGTCGATGGCGCCATCGGGCGCTTCTATCGCCGTCGCCTTGGCCCGCATCGCACGCGCGGCGCCGGTGATTTCATCCACGGTTTCGCCGCGCAGCCGTAGCGCCATCAGGAAAGCGCCGATCTGCGAAGGTGTGGCACACCCTGACATGATGATGTCGAATGCCTGCT
>CBDCIT010000019.1:0-6803 GCA_965217615.1 Alphaproteobacteria bacterium | reverse complement strand
GAAGAAAGCGCCGGCCGCCGGCATCTCGCGATAGATCAGGTCGCTGTGCCAGGCTTCACCGGTCTGTTCGGGCGGCAAACCAATAAATTTGCCGTTCTTCTTGATGTTGGAGAGGACGAAGACCTCGCGGTGGTCGGAGTGAACGAAATCGGCGGACAGGTCGACGTAGAGCTCGCCAAAGCGCTTGGTAAAGGCGATCTGCTGCGGAAGAGTTAGGGTCTGCCCGCGAAACAGCACGATCCCGTGCTGCGTCCACGCCTCCCGGATTTGGGCAATCGTTTGCTCGTCGATGGGCTGTGACAGATCTACGCCGGTGATTTCGGCGCCGATGGCGTCGGTCAGTTTGGCGATGTTCATGGCCAAGCGCGCCCGCTCAACCTTCTCGGGTTGTGATCAAAGACCGCCGATTATGTGAAGGCGCCCTGCATGGCCTGCTCGAAGATGGTCGGCGACCCTTTGTGACGCTCGTCCGGGTGGCCTCTCAGATACTCCTCGAACACCTCGGCTACTTGAACGTTTGTCCAACCCTCGACACAGTCGGCGAGCCACGTTAGATCATGCGAAATCCCCGCTGCCCGGGCCACACCATCGGCGAGGCCGATAACGTAGCCGCCCTTCTCGGCGCCGGACAAAAGCATATAGCCGTTTCCCGTGTTGAAGGCGCCGATGCCAGGCACCGCATGACCGATCACCGCGCCGAACATCGCGGCCGCGAAAAGCATTCGAAGTCTCCGTTTCATAGTGCCGGCCCCGAATTGCCCATCCTGCAGGTTCGGCTGAGTGTAAGCGGGGCAGCAGCGGTCGCACAATTCCCGCAATCCAGACAGCGACGTCTCAATGCTGTCAGGACACGGCCTCCGACCAGGTTCCACGCCCTACACGGCCATCGCGTTCAACTCCTCTAAGAGCTCGGCGATGATTTCCCGCACGATTGGCATGGCCTGATCTTCGTGCATGCCGGGCAAGATGCGCCGATCATAAAGTGTTCGCATAATGATCACGTCATGCCAGGTCAGTCGCGGCCACTGGCCGTTCTCTGCCTGGTCACGGTACATACTCACTTCGGTCAACGCCAGATCTGAACCTACACCAAGTGCCTGAGAGATATCCTCGTAGAAGCACTCCAGCAAGAGGTCACCGTCAAGAAGAGGTGACGCAACCATTGTGTACGTGAGTAGGGAAGCATCATCTCGTACATATGGCTCCAACAGAATGCAAAACGGCTGGTCGCTAGGTTCACTGGTTATCGCAATGAGAAGATTGCCGGCAAAACGGCCGGTCACTATGGGAAGACCAGTAATATCTGAAAGGTCGCCCACTACCTGAGGCTGTGTCTCGAAAGTGGTGGAAATTTGAGGATAGCGTAATCTCCGGGTGACAAGACAACCACCCAACCGGCGGCTAGCACCGCCAAGGAGATCACGCCATGAAGAACACTACCGAGACTTCCGCGCTTTCGCTACTGGCCAATGACGCCGGCTATGATCCGCTCGAGGACCGGCTGCGGGAGAACATCAGATCCACGATCGAGGCCGTTTTTGAGGAGGAACTTGCGCAGTTTCTCGGGCGCTGCCGATACGGTCGAGAGGACGCGCTTCGGCAAGGGTATCGGAACGGGCACCGGGAGCGGCAACTGACGGGGACATTCGGGACCGAGAGGGTGAGCGTGCCGCGTGCACGGATCGTTGAGGAAGACGGTCGGGCGTCGGAATGGCGTTCGCGGGCGCTGCCGCGCTACCAGCGGCTGACCAGAAAGGCCGAGGCGCTGATCGCTTCGGTGTATCTGTCCGGAACCAACACGCGGCGGGTGAAACGCGCGCTGTTCGGGCTCTTCCGGGGTGCTGTGAGCAAGGACGTTGTGAGCCGGGCGTGGCGCAAGGTGAAGGTCGATTGGGACGCCTGGTGCAGCCGTGGCCTCGCGGATGAGGATATCGTTCGGCTGATCCTTGACGGTACTGTGATCAAGACCCGACTGGATCGCAAGGCCACCAACATCTCGGTTCTCGCGGCTATAGGGGTGCGCCGGGATGGCCAGAAGGTCTTGCTTTCGATCGGGAATATGGGCGGAGAAAGCCAGGCGGCGTGGCGCCAGTTCCTCGACGACCTTGATGCGCGTGGACTGAAACGGCCCGGGTTTGTCATCGTCGATGGCGCGCCGGGACTGGAGGCGGCTCTGTCGGCGCTTTGGGGCGATGACCTTCCCGTTCAACGCTGCACCGTGCACAAGCACCGCAACCTTCTGGGTCATGCTCCCAAACACATGCATGACGAGCTGAGCGAAGATTACCGCGATATGATCTATGCCGACACTGCCTCCGAGGTGGAAACCCGCCGCAAGGCGTTTGTCCGCAAGTGGCGGCTGAAATGCAGGGCCGTCGCGGACAGCCTCGCAGAAGCGGGCGACAAGCTCTTTACCTTCACGCGCCTGTCCAAGAGCCAATGGAAATCAGCCCGAACGACCAACGCCATTGAGCGTCTCAACGAGGAGTTCAAGCGCCGGATCAAAACACAGACCGTGCTGCCGTGTCCCGAAACAGTGCCGATGCTCCTCTGGGCGCTCCTCGCTTCCGGCCAAATCCAGATGCGCAAAGTCGATGGATGGGAAACCCTCGATCAGCTAACGCCGACGAAACCCTTGACCGCGCGGTCTGACCGCCGCAAAACTCAGCCCGCTCGGAGAGGCGCCAAAACCAATTTCCACCACTTTCGAGACACAACCGTCGCTAACCGATGCAAATGACTCGTCCTTTCGACCTTGTGTGTACGTGCACATATCGGCTTACATCACGAAGAACAACACGCGCAAGCAACCACATACCTACAGACTAGATTGACGCTAACAAAAACTAGCATCTAGTTTCTTTCTCCATCGCAAACGAATCTGCAGTTCAGCGTTCCGGTGGCCTTCGTTCATTCCAGTATCTTATAAAATCGCCTATCGCATTTCTAACACTTCGTCGGCGATGTCATATCTTCGAATATCAAAATGGCGCCCTATACCTGGAGTCCTGACCAAGAGTTCAAGGAAGTCATGGTGTACTTTTCCATGGGTAACTCCGCTACGAAACGGACGGTTGTAGAGTTCTGCCAATTGCGGTACTTCGTAGAAAGTCTCGTTTACACGGTTAGCGAGCCTCATCGACTCCTGGGCTTCTTCATCCAATTCGGCATTTTGATAGTCGAAAGGATTCCAGGCGGTATTCACGCCAAAGCTGCTTTCTCTGGAAACTGGGCTGAAGGACGCGAAACCTTGGATGTCCGTATTGGGATTACTGTAGCCCTCTCCTAGGTCGATATCCGTGTTCGGGTTGTCATTGCTTATGCCCGCGTTGAAACCACGGCCCAAGAGACTGGATATCAAGGCATTTCGCGGGGGCTCAGACGATGCTAAATCTCTAAGCTGTGTTAGGTAGTTGCGAGGCTGTTGCTTTTGACCGCCTATCGAGGCGGCGGCGCTGACACCGCCCGTTAGAGCGGGCGTACTCGTATCGACGTTGAAAGGATCGGACGCACCAGGAAACGTGCTTTGGCCGCCCACATTCTGGGCATTAGTTGATCCTGCTGAATACCCGCCAAACCCGGCGATATCGGTATTTGGATTGTCATAACCCTCATTGAAATCGATATCCGTGTTCGGGTTGTCGTACCCCTCTCCGGCATTGAAGCCGCCTCCGAACCCGCTACCAAAATCGTCATGGGTATCGAAAGGGTCGAACTCTGGGAGACCGGTCGTCGGGTTAATGCGGTTGTTGCCGCCCACCAGATGCGTACGCCAGTCGAGACCCGTGTCCTCGAACACGCGACCAGGTAGGAGCGCAGCCACGAATCTTGGGTCAGCAGTTTGTGCGGCACTACCATCTCGCCCGTCTCCACATGGGCCAGACGGTCGTCGGCCCCCCGGCCTTCCGCCTCCAGCATCCGCGCCATTTCCCGATTGAGATAGCGGTTCAAGTAGTCATAGGTCAGCAACATCTGCTGAGGTATCCGCAGTGCGCCGTTCACATCACCCAAAGGGTCTTTAGGTTCATTGTCACTGTTCAGGTAACTGGTCATGTCACTCGTCTCCACATGAAAAAGCCGCCCGGAGGCGGCGTTTGAGTTAAGGGCACCTCTAAGAATTCGCGATTTGACAGAGGATGATTGGTTAAACGGGCTGTGGCCGTCTGCGGCCATGCTGGCACCGGATTTCCGGGAGTTTCCCGCGCTCCAATTGAGCTATTTCCGCTTCAAGACCGTGCCCAGGCGATCTCCTACTCAGAGTATTGTCACACCGCCGCGGCGAGGCGGTTCAGTTGGACCAGACGGCGCATGTTGTAGGCGAGGTTCTTCAGCCCTATCCGAGCCTTTGCCCGCGCCAGCCCGACACTACGCAGCAGCGTCCCGCCCATGTCGTTGCTCTGGGCCCCGAAAACATGCTCGACGCGGACCCGAACGGACGAACGGGTCTTGTTGCCTTGCTTCTCGCGCTCGCTCAGCGGCTTGTTGCGGCGGGCTTTGCGATGGATCCGGCTCCTCAACCCCTTCTTCTTCAGCGCCGCCTCGATCTCCGCCGAGCGATAAGCGCTGTCCGCCCATACGCCCAAGGCCGTGTTGTCCCCATCCAGGATATCGTCGAGAACCTTACTGTCGTGCGTCGCCGCGTCGCTCACCTGATAGCGCCGCACCAGCTTGTGCCGACGGTCCACGTTGACATGGTTCTTGTAGCCGTAATGGCTCCTGCCGTGCTTCTTGGTCCACCGCGCCTCGACATCCTTTTGGCGCCGCTTTGCCGGCTTATCCTGCCAGCATTCCGGCGTCTCGCCAGCCTTTATCCCCGCGTTCTCCTTGCGGCTGTTGCGCTGTTTGGGCACCGCCACGATCGAGGCGTCGATGATCTGGCCGCCCATCGCCAGATAGCCCTGATCCTTCAGGTGGCCATCGAACGTCTCGAATAAGGTCTCGATCACCCCAGCTTGCGTCAACTGTTCGCGGTACAGCCACACTGTCTTGGCATCGGGAACCCGGTCCTCCAGACCCAACCCCAAAAACCGCATGAACGACAGGCGATCCCGGATCTGATGCTCAACCTGATCGTCCGACAGATTGTAGAGTGCGCTCAGAATGATCGTCTTGAACATCACCACCGCGTCCCACGGCTTGCGTCCCGCCCGCGACTTGCGCGCCTTGTCCGAACGCCGACACACCGCATCCAAACACCCACGGAAGTCTTCCCACGGAACAACCTCGTCGATCTTCGCCAGAGGCTCGTTCTTGGCGTCCAGCCCGGTATACCGCTTCGAAAGATCAAAAAATCCTATCTGACCCATGAACACCCCTCCCGATGTCAACAAATCGTCAACCCGATTCTAAACCGACGGTGCGCGAAAATGGCATTTTTAGAGATGCCCTTAATAGATCGATGTGATGTCTTCCAGGCCAAGGACCGGCCACGAAAAAGCCCGCCCGGAGCTTTCCCCCGCGCGGGCACAACTCGCACCAATATCATTTCTGCCATTTGTGGGAAAAAGCAATGACCCGTCAAGGGAACTTTTGCCGCGAAACCGGGAGCTGCTCGCGTTCTTGTTGCGTAAGCGCCGGACCGAAGCCGCACCGCCGACGAAATTGGGCGGATCGGGGAATTTTTCCTAACCCGCCCAAGGCGGGAAGCGATTGGAATGTGGGAGTCGCTTCCACGCGTGCCCGGGGAAGGGAAGCGGACAGGAGGTCTGGCTTTGCCGGACCGTTTGACCGTGAAGGGCCCGTGTCCCTACCGTGACATAGATAAAGACGGATGACGCGCCAAATTATTCCCGCAGTTACTTCCCAAGGCGTGTGTGAAAGCGAAATCTCGTCGTTTGGGACACTGCGCTTCTGGCGATGCGCGCTAGGCCATTTTGCCTGTCTGCCTTGCCCAGGTCTCCAGTGGCACGGGCGTGCCGGGGTCGCGGCGGAAGACGATCAGCGAGTCGTTGCGGGCGATGCGCCAGCCATCCCGCGTGCGGACCAGCTCGACCTTGCTATCGGTCAGCCGGTGCGGTCCCTCGAACGGCAGCGGCCCTTGCGCGGTCTCGAATTCGGCGGCGTCGGTGTAGTAGAGCGTGTGATAGTCGCGCAGCACGGCGTGGTCCTCATCGACCACCGTCACGACCGCATTCGACATCACGTGACGGATCGCGCCTTTGTCGAGCGACGCGTGGACGGCCGCCAGCAACTCCTCGCGCCCGCGCAGGCGTACGCCGTGCGATTGCCAGTCAACGTCGGGTACAAAAAGCGCCACAGCCTGATCGAACTCACGCCGGTCGACGTGGGTCAGATAGCGGCACATGACGGCGTCGCAGGCCTGCTCGATCGCCCGCTCCTGGTCACGATCCATTGAAATACCCCGCCGGAACTTGGCGGCGTAGGCCGCCGCTCAGTCAGCCTTGCCGGTCGCCCTCGACCAGGTCTCCAGGGTCACCGGCTCGTCGGGATTGCGCCGGAAAATCATCTGCGTACGCCGCTTGGAAATCTTCCAGCCGTCGTCGGTGCGGACCAACTCGGCGTAGCCGTCATGGGTGCGGTGTGGGCCCTCGAATTCCAGCGGCCCGTCTTGATCCTCGATGCGCGCGCCGGCGGTGTAGTAGAGCGTGTTATAGGACCGCGCGGTCGCATGATCTTCATCGATCACGGTAACGACCGTGTTGGTCAGGATATGCCTTATCGTGTCGTTGCCAAGTGATTGTTGAAGGGCTTCGAGCATGTCCTCGTGACTGTTTACTTTTAGGCCCATCACATCCCAGTCGACATCGGGCGTAAACAGGGCCGTCGCCTTCTCATACTCGCGC
>CBDCIT010000018.1:0-215962 GCA_965217615.1 Alphaproteobacteria bacterium | reverse complement strand
CGCAGTAAAGCGCGCCGATCGCCTCATTCACACGGGGCACAGCGAGGTTGTTGATTGCGATTTGTCCAACTACTTCGGCGAAATCCCTCATGCCGAGATACTGAAGAGCCTCGCCCGGCGCATCAGCGACGGGCGGATGTTAGGGCTCATCAAGGCGTGGCTGGAAATGCCCGTCGAAGAGGACGACGGAAAGGGCGGCAAACGCCGCACGAACCGGGCGCGCAAGGAGCGCAAAGGGACCCCGCAGGGGGCTCCAATCTCGCCCTTGCTCAGCAACATTTACATGCGGCGCTTCATACTGGGCTGGAAAGCGCGGGGCCATGCCCAGCGCTTCTGTGCGGAGATCGTTAATTATGGGCACCTCTAAAAATGCCATTTTCGCGCACCGTCGGTTTAGAATCGGGTTGACGATTTGTTGACATCGGGAGGGGTGTTCATGGGTCAGATAGGATTTTTTGATCTTTCGAAGCGGTATACCGGGCTGGACGCCAAGAACGAGCCTCTGGCGAAGATCGACGAGGTTGTTCCGTGGGAAGACTTCCGTGGGTGTTTGGATGCGGTGTGTCGGCGTTCGGACAAGGCGCGCAAGTCGCGGGCGGGACGCAAGCCGTGGGACGCGGTGGTGATGTTCAAGACGATCATTCTGAGCGCACTCTACAATCTGTCGGACGATCAGGTTGAGCATCAGATCCGGGATCGCCTGTCGTTCATGCGGTTTTTGGGGTTGGGTCTGGAGGACCGGGTTCCCGATGCCAAGACAGTGTGGCTGTACCGCGAACAGTTGACGCAAGCTGGGGTGATCGAGACCTTATTCGAGACGTTCGATGGCCACCTGAAGGATCAGGGCTATCTGGCGATGGGCGGCCAGATCATCGACGCCTCGATCGTGGCGGTGCCCAAACAGCGCAACAGCCGCAAGGAGAACGCGGGGATAAAGGCTGGCGAGACGCCGGAATGCTGGCAGGATAAGCCGGCAAAGCGGCGCCAAAAGGATGTCGAGGCGCGGTGGACCAAGAAGCACGGCAGGAGCCATTACGGCTACAAGAACCATGTCAACGTGGACCGTCGGCACAAGCTGGTGCGGCGCTATCAGGTGAGCGACGCGGCGACGCACGACAGTAAGGTTCTCGACGATATCCTGGATGGGGACAACACGGCCTTGGGCGTATGGGCGGACAGCGCTTATCGCTCGGCGGAGATCGAGGCGGCGCTGAAGAAGAAGGGGTTGAGGAGCCGGATCCATCGCAAAGCCCGCCGCAACAAGCCGCTGAGCGAGCGCGAGAAGCAAGGCAACAAGACCCGTTCGTCCGTTCGGGTCCGCGTCGAGCATGTTTTCGGGGCCCAGAGCAACGACATGGGCGGGACGCTGCTGCGTAGTGTCGGGCTGGCGCGGGCAAAGGCTCGGATAGGGCTGAAGAACCTCGCCCACAACATGCGCCGTCTGGTCCAACTGAACCGCCTCGCCGCGGCGGTGTGACAATACTCTGAGTAGGAGATCGCCTGGGCACGGTCTTGAAGCGGAAATAGCTCAATTGGAGCGCGGGAAACTCCCGGAAATCCCGGTGCCAGCATGGCCGCAGACGGCCACAGCCCGTTTAACCAATCATCCTCTGTCAAATCGCGAATTCTTAGAGGTGCCCTAGAGTGGTTTGATTCCCATGCGGTCTCGGCTCGCGATCAGGCTGCCATCGCGTCGATCCCAAATCGCAACCGCCCACATGCCACGCATACGTTCGAATGCACCGAGGCCATACTCGAGATACATGTTGAGGAGAGTTTCCGTGTCGCAATTCGATCGGAAGCGGTAGCCCTCAGCTTCCAACTCAGCGCGTAGCTCGGTGTGATTATAAATTTGCCCGTTGAAGGCGAGTACCACCTGGCCGTCGGCGCCAAGCATCGGTTGGTGCCCAGCCAAGGACAAATCGAGGATGCTTAGACGCCGGTGCCCAACAAATATCTTACTGTCGAGGAATGTCCCCTCGTCGTCGGGCCCGCGGTGTGCCAAGGCACGCACACCGACGAGATAGCGCCGATTGTCGGGATCGACACCGGCGGGATTATAGACTGTAAAAATACCGCACATTGTTGACTGGTCCCCACCGGGAACCTCACAGGGTCGACTAGACGACGTGCCCCTTATCAAATTCTTCGACGTAGCGCGTCGCTTCCGTTCTCGCGCGTTCGATCGCCCAATCGTCATCACCGAGGAAGATTCGATACTCAAGTTAACCCGCCCGGGCGGCGCGCGCGATTTCAGTGGCGTCGCCGTTCATTTTTTTGCAGTAGTCAAGAAATGATCGGCAACGATCCGCGAATGCGACGCGATAGGCCACAAGTTCGCTGACGATTTCGCCCGCCGGGTCGTGCTGTATTGCGGCCGCGGCTTCGATCACAGCTTCCAGGGACGGTTCAAGATCGCTACGCGCCAAAATATGGGACTTATATACTTAACTACGCGAGGTGAAATATGACTAATTCTGATCTTCCAACAGCTTCCGAATCTCCTCGCGAAGCTGCTCATTCGTCACAGGATCAAGCGCAGACAGAATGTCGCGTGCCAAGTCGAGAAGGGTGTTCCGGTCCGACACAAACGCATAATACGGACGAGTCTGAGATTCGCCCGCAAGAACTACCAAAAGTTGGTCGCCCCATTGTGTCTGTTAGATCTGAACCACGTCCGCCGCTTTCAGATCACGTACGTACCCACATAGCTCAACAGCTTGATCGTATGTTTCGGGCGGGGGAACTATTCCGAGGTCAAAATCTTGCTCATGAGAACTCTCCTTCTTGTGGGTTGGCCTCGCCCGTGCCAGCGGGCGGGGCACTTATGCTAGCTGTGGCAGGGTGCCTGGACCAGTGCGTAGTTAAGGATATAATTCCCCAAAATATACACCTCGCCCGGTTTCTTCTCATATTCGACATCAGTTGAGTCGACCACCGAGAAGCCGTAACGGCGCAGTGCGAGCTCCCAGGTCCCTGGCGTGAAGAATCGATAGTGATTGTGGTTGTAGTATTCCAGAGGAGAACCCCATAGCCGGTCCGAACGCTATCGGATCAGAAACCAGCCACCGGGACGAGAACTCGTCGCGCTTCCTCCATCATCTTGCCGAAGTCATATGCGTGTTCAGTTGATCCAAGGCTGAAGATCAGCTCGAACCCGTTGTCGTCAAACGGTAGATCCTCGCCAGCGCCAATCCGAATGTCGAGGTTGAGGTATCTGCAACCAGTCTCGACACTCGGTCGGTGAGGGTCGACTCCCCAGACCGTCCATCCAGCATCCCGAAACAGCAACATGGTGCCGCCCGCCGCACAGCCGTGATCGAGCATGCGGCCCGGCGGCCTGACAAACTTATGAACGTATTCCATAACACCTTTTGCGCGGACCACCTGTTCGTCGATATCGGCTTGGTTCGGCGCCTCTTGCCCGAACGCGACTTCGCGGTACAGCCGTTCGTAATAGTCCTGGTAAAAGCGATCCTCATAGCGTGGTTTTTGCATTGCGTAGCCGCACCGATCACAGGCATGGATCGGCAAATCTCCATAGACGCCAGCTTCGGCGATGCGACCTCGCCGCTGTATCAGTTTGATTGTTTCGCCATCGCAGACTTCACAGGGTTTCATGGCCTTGCGATAGTCGGCGGTCATGCCGATGGCATCGAGATGTTCTCGCATTTTTTCGGTTTCTATTCGGAGGTGGACACGATGCCGGCTTAGGTTACTTGATTGCCAAGAAGCCCTCGAAGCAAACCCATTTGAAGACATTCATGATGTCGGTGAAGCCCGCCCGTTTCATAAGATCGATGTTGCCCTGTGTAGAGAACGGTTCCATCACGCTCTTAAGGCTGTCAATTTTGTTAAGGATTTCTTCCGGCGTTAGACCGTTCGCGCGCTTGAGATTGGTGTAGATGTTGCTCGCGATATCCTGAAAGCGTGCATCGGGGCCGCGAACCTTTTCGAACAGTACGAACGCACCGCCCCAGTTAAGACGATCGTAAATCTTGTCGAAGGCGCCCTGACGCAATCGCGGCGGAACAAATTGCATGACGTAGTAGGACGCAACGAAATCTGCTTTTTGCATATCGTGCAGCAGAAAATCTTCGGCGTGGAGTTCGACATTTTCTAGGCCTGCACAATGCTCGCGCGCCTTTTCGATCATCGGCTTCTCACGGTCGAGCCCGACCCACATGGTGTGGGGTTTGTGCTTGTTGTGTTCTGCGAGCTTTCGCAGAAGCTGGGCGGTCGATGTGCCAATCTCATAGCAATAGCCTTGCGGTTGCACGAAATAGTCGCTGAGTTCGCAGATCAACTCGTGACCCTCGTGGAACATGGGGATCGATTTGGTTGCGTGATCGATAAAGGTATCCGCAACAGCGCCGTCAAAGATCCAGCTACCTTTGCCGACTTCGATGTTGTCACCGACTTTCATGTTTCTCGCTCCTGTTCATCGGTGTGTTTACATGTAGTAGCATTCACAACCTAGTCTAAATCGGAAACCGAAATCGGCTGCAACTTTGCGATCGGCTTCGCGGTACGGCGCCCGAGAATATTTTTCATTTCGTATGGTTCGAGTTCTGTTTGCGGGCGGATAACCAGCAGGTCCATCTCGGTGAGTTCCACGTCTCTGTTCAGATCGCGTGCGGCATATATGCCGCGACGCATCTGTTTCAGCATGAGATCCTCCCCCGGAGCTGGACGTTTGATGCCGTCGCCGAGCATCATGTTCACCCTTTTAATCTGACGCACCATATCCCGCATCCCGTCCGGATCCAGCGAAAGCACGTGATCACCCGGCGTCTGGCTCGTGTCGAGTGTAAAATGTTTTTCAATTGTCCTCGCGCCAAGGGCGACCGCCGCGATGCAGGCCTCCAATCCGACCGTGTGATCGGAATAGCCGATAACCGCCTCCGGCAGAGCACTCATCAGGGTCGGAATCGCCGTCAAATTAGCTTTCTCGTCAGGCAGCGGGTAAATCGATGCACAATGCAAGATCACTCGCTGGGCCGGCGGAATTAGGTTGGACGCCTTCAGGACCTCCTCGATGGTTGCCATGCCAGTTGAAAGCAATACGGGTTTGGTGGTGGCTACGGCCGCCTTTATGAGATCATGATAGGTGAGATCGCCGCTCGCGATCTTGACCGCCGGCATATGCGGGGTCATGCGCTCAAGTATCGTCAAGTCGAACGGCGTTGTCAGAAAGTGGATCCCGAGCTCGATACACTGCTCGAATATTCGTTCATAGACCTCCCAATCGAGTTCGAGATCCTTAAATCGAGCAAGCTGCGTATCGTAGTATTTCTTTACGATCGGCACGGGTTCCACAGATGGGTGGACAAGGGTTTCCGCCCTGTAGGTTTGAAACTTTACCGCGCTTGCGCCGGCGGCGGCAGCCGCCTCAACCAAACGGTAAGCTGTCTCGGGATCACCGTTGTGGTTGCCACCAATTTCGGCGACGACGTAGACAGTCTCAGTCGTATCCAAGTTTCCAATCAACATTCGATACTGGCCTTTTGCCGTCGCCGTCGCATGAGTGTCTCGGCGAACAAGAAATCTTCTTCGCTATCGATGTCGGTGGCTTCTACCGCCGAGACTGACTGACCGATGCAGCGGCCTCCAAGGGCAAAGCCTTCGCCAGTCCATCGCTCGAGCAGTTCTCGTCTTCGAACGAAGAATCCACCTGTCATTCCATAGGCTGGAGGGCGATCCTGTTTTTGCAAGTACCGTTCCGTCGTGTATTCGGTAAGCGGAGCGATAGCACTGTCGCTGTCGAGCCGGTAACTGCGGAATGGGTGGAATTTAACAATAAGAGTTACGGAGACAACGGAATCGATCGAACGATCCGCGATCATCCGACCCAGCGCTGCATCTAATGAAGCTGCTGTGAGTAACGGACTGGTCGGTTGCACGGAACTCACGATATCAGCTCGCCATCCCTCGTCGTCGCAGTAGCGCATCGCATGCTGCACGACCGCAGGAATAGGAACATCGTCGGTTGCCAGTTCGGCGGGGCGAAGAAATGGGATGTCTGCGCCCTCGCCACGGGCTGCATCTGCAAGCGCCACCGAATCGCACGACACGATAGTCCGCATCGGAATAGAACTCTGGCGAAGCGTCCGCAACACATGGGTGACAAGCGGTCGACCAGCAAGCAAGCGCAGGTTCTTGCCGGGCACACCTTTCGATCCCGCACGCGCGGGGACAACTGTGAGAATGTTCATAGTCGAAGTGCCATGCCGCGACTTGATGCTCAGTTACGGCTCCCCCACAGTTGTCTCAAGAAACGATGCAGCAAGGGAAATTTACGAATCGCTCGGACCAGCGATCGCTCGGTCCGCTTCCGGGCGTTGACGATTGTACCACGCAAACCTGGATTAACATTTGGATTCGCCCCCCACAAAAGGTGGGCAACCATCTTCGCGGCTATGCTGAGGTGCGCGAATACGTCTTTCCAGCTATGGGGTGGCAGGTTTGAAAGGAGTTCGCGTATTGAGATGGCATTGGCGTGTTTCAGCCTCACCAAGAGCAGTTCGTGTATCCAGGGCTGGTCCCAGGCAGGCTCGCTGATCCTCATGCTCCAGTTATCGTCGAAGGCGTAATCCTTCAGACGGACAGCTTCGCCCACGGTAGATTTGATATATCGGTTCACACAGTAAAACGCGCCGCCGGAGGGGATCAGACGCTTGAGTTCGCGGATATAGTACGTAACAACATCACGTCGCATTTCCATCAAAGAACGAGCATTTATGCAGAGGTTCACCGACTTTTCCGGGAACTCAGCGATATACCAACCAGGGAGAATGAGGAAGTCCCACTTCGACGCGAGGAGCGCCATCGGATCCCCTTGCGCGAACTCGTTCGTGCCCATCAGCTGTGCTGTGGGCATCGCTGTTCGCAAGTAGTAGGCTTGGATCGCATTCACTTCTGGTAGATCGAATAGAGCAATCTTCGCGTTCGGAAACAGCCGCTTCAGCTTGAGCGCCAATCCGCCGTAGCCTGCGCCGATTTCAACGATCAGCGGCTGGTCCGGGATCCCTTTCAATGTAGGCCAGATCGATCGAATTCGCCAAGCATCGAAGATGTGACGAAGGTCGGGAACTTTGAGCTTAACACCGTCAATTTCCGCATATCTCGGCTCCCCGATCTCCGCCTCAGCAACGTCCTTTATGAAATCAGTGCCGGTTATGGCAGCGAGACTATGGTACCGCCTACTGAGGGCGGCCAGTTCACTTGATTTTTCAATCCTCCGGGAAATCGGTAATCCTGTTTGATGAACTGTCGTGTCAAGATAGTCAGAAATGCCGTTCCGACGGAACTCAGGCCAAGCCTGCGTATCGCGAATCACACGATCATAGTCGCCGGGAAACACATCCTAGTGACGGCTCTTGTGATCAGCGACGTATGTCTTGATCGCGAGCTCGTAGTTCGCGAGCATCTCATCAAATGGGGAATCGAGCACACTTGCTTGGATAACCGGCTCCGATGTCGTCTCACTCGACACTATCGGACATCCTTACGATCCGCCCCGTGCTCAGGCATTGCAAAGAGCTGCTGGGCGACTTCGTAGTCCCACGGTGTGCGAATCCGAAAAGCATCGTGCGACGACAACTCAATGTGGCCAACACGCTCGCCGAAAAAACTTCCAGAACGCAGGAACTGAGCCGTGGCAACGCCGTATACGCTACCCGCTTCTTTGAAGATCAAGTCCTTGTCCTGGCGAACCACACGCTCCCGGTAGCCGACCGGCGTCAACCCATGGCGGCCGATCATCCAGTGATAGGACAGGTCCGCAACAACGGCCAGGACGGAATCGGTCTTGTATAGTACGAGCGTGTCGATTGCTTCCGCGATGTGCTCCGGCTTGATAAATGGCGAATGTGGGTGACAGATGACCGCGATATCGGCGCGGCCACCATCCAGTTCCATGCGTTCTAATAGATCGGCCACGACATTTTCGACCATGGCCTCCGGCCTCGACAGATGTTGACTGCGTAGGAACGGAACGTCGGCGCCGGCGGCGACAGCGTGGTCAGCGATCTCCGGATCCTCCGTCGATACGATCACCTTTTCCATATCATCGGCGGCCTTGGTCGCCCGTATGCAGCGTTCCAGCAAAGTTTCGTTTCCGAGCTTCAAAAGCGGCAGGGATTCGCCATTGATCCGGTCGCCACGAGCTGGGATAACGGCTACAATATGCCGTGCCAATTCGGCCCTGTGGTTGATGACGAACCGGTGTTTAACCTGTCGTCTCGCGGCCATGCGAGCGTCCCAATTGCGCGACATGCTATCGTCATGTTGACGGTAGTACATCAGCGGCAACGACACGTTGTGAACTTCAAACTGGTCGATGAATTTGATCCAGAGGTCGTAATCCTCCTGGTGGCGCAAAGACTCGTCGTAGCCTTGGATCGCCTCGAAACACTCACGCCGATACATGGCACCTGCCGCAAGGCACGGCCGGTCGAGGAGCTCAATGTCGTCGTTCACCTTCGCCCGACGCTGGTTACCGATAATTTCGCCGCTGGCGTCCACCAAATAGTAGTCGCAGAAGACCATGCCAATGTTGGGCCTGCGATCGAGATAGCCAGTCAGGACCGTGACCAGGTTCTCATCGAACCAGTCGTCGGCGTCTAATCGGACAATGTACGCGCCCGAGCATTCCTTGACCCCCCGATTGGCTGCGGCGGCAAGGCCGACTCCGGCGAGCTGAAGCGTGACGACGCGGGGATCGTCCCGATAATCGTCGAGGACCTCCTCGGTGTTATCGGTGCTGCCGTCGTTGACAACGACCACTTCGAAGTCGTCGTAGGTCTGGGCAAGCGCACTGTTCAGCGCCTGCGGCAGGAATCTACCATAGTTGTGCGCGGTAACGATTATGCTGACCTTTTCCCTGCTCATGACAAATAAACTGAGGCGGGTCAGTCGCCCTTCAGACGGACATCGATAGTTTTGTCGATCCCGGTTGGCCGGATGTGGGAATTGAGCGCGGTAACATCTTCGTTGGCGTCCAACCAAGTGATGACTTCAGGAAGCGGCGGTGGCACTCCGTCGAACGCGTCATAGAGGTGCTGAAGCACCTCAAGGTCTTCCGGCTCGTCGCAGGTGAGCCGAAGTTCTGGACGATTAAGTTGCGAGTGCGGAGGTGTAACTTCGAGAACTTCGAAATGGTCGGGCCGTCTCAACATGAAGGTCATGTATTCGCTCGAGCTGGCATCTTCGGCCAGCGCGTGGCATTGCTCCAACGCGGTGACCGAGACGATCTCGGAGCGAGTTCCTCGCGGCAATGCGTCACAGTATGTGTAATCGGCGCCTTTTTCCCGGTGTTCTTCGATCATATAGTCGATCATCAATGGATCGGTCAGCGGGTTGTCGCCGGTCACGCGAACGACGATCTCCGCGCTGCGGGACCAAGCGACCTCGATAAATCGCGAGATCACGTCGAGCTCGTCGCCCCTGTAGATCCAGGCATCCGACGATTCCACGAGCGCTTCGAGCGGATCATCCTCGGGGTTGGTGGAGGTGCACCAATAAACGGCTTTGGGATGTTGCGCCTGCAGTACTCTCTCGGTCAGACGCTGGATTAACGGCTTGCCGGCAAGATCGGCCAGGGCCTTGCGCGGCAGCCTTTTGGAATTCAACCGCACCGCCACGAGAGTCAAAATATCTGCTGGAATGCTCATTTCGAAAATTCGCCAATCAACAGCGGATCATCCTTAGATTTTGATCTTTTCAGGCGTCGCCCAACAACATTCTCAATGTCAGCCTGAGTCATACCGGCAGCACCGATTCGTTTGAACGCGACGAGTTCCTCCTCCAGCGTGGCGCCCTCGCCGAGACTTCTCGCGGCGACCGCATATCGCTTCATGTCTTCTCGGTATTTGACCTCCGCCCGCGACAGCTCTGGATCTGAGATGCCCATAACGCATTCGATACGCCGAACGCCGGCCACAAAACACCTGAATTCGTCCGGAGTCAGCGCGGAGAAGTGGTCTCGTCCCTGGCGAGACCGGTCGTCAGTGATGTGTTTTTCGATGACGACCGCACCAGCACCGACAGCCATCAAAGGTACGATATTGGACAGTTCGCTGTCTTCGGCGTCGACATGGTCGGCATATCCGACCGGAAGTCCATACCGGACTCCGAGTGCTTGCAGGCGAGCTAGATTGGTATCTTCGGGCCGCGTCGGATAGCTTTGAAACCCATGCATCAGCACAACATCGGCGGCCTCCGTCCGCAACCATTCGACGGCACCATCGATTTCGGCTTCGGTAGCTCCGCCAACGCCGACGTAGAGGCGCTTATCGGTCCGACACGCTGACTGCATGAACTCCCGGTTACTAATATCGGATGTCGGGACCTTATAGCCATCGACGCAACCGCTCGAGACTGCCAGATCTAGGCTTCGCGGATCGAACACCTCCGCAACCACATCCACATCCATGCGGCCCGCAGTCGATAGCAATTCTCCCCAAGAGCTCGGCGAGATTTCGATTTCGCCGAACGAATCGAATTTCGGATGCCGTTTCGACATCAGCTCGTCGCGGCAAAATATCTGGAACTTAATCGCATCGGCACCGGTTTGCGCTGCGGCGGCGAGAAGGCGATGCGCAAGCTCAGGATCGCCTTCGTGCGCCGAGGCGATCTCAGCGATAATGTATGTGAGTTGGGGCAAGGAAGCCTTATTTATGGTCGACCAGAGCGTAGATCGGCAACTCCAAAACTAGCAACGCGGATCAGTCAGGCCGCATCGCAACGTTGTGGTTCGCGAAGCAGCCGCTTGACGTAGATCTTGGTCATCATCCGGCCGATACCGAAATCTGTGGCGCCGAACACGTCGAGATAGCGCTCAAGTAAATCGTTCTGTTCGTCGGTTTGTACGAATTCGTAGTCTACAGTCCTTGCAAGGCGGTAAGCGCCAATTGGGTCCGGCGTTAAATCCCCATCGTACGCTTGAATATCGTAACTCAAGCTGGCCGACGGCGATCGCATCGTCGATGAAGGTCGGCGCTTCGGGATCGGCATCTCCGCGTTCCTCCAGGACCTGCAGCGCGGCGGTGCGTGCCACCTCGGCAAGTTGGCTCACATGTCCGATGAGCGCTCGGGTCTTGTAGGTAAACAGGAGGTTATTGCCCAACTCGCCATCCAAATATCTTTCGATGGTTCCCGGCTGCTGGATGAATGTCTCAAGCTCATCACGGGTATTCCACAGCTCATCGCGCGTATCCTGTAGGAATTCTTCGATCAATTGATTGAGTCTAGGCGGAAACTGTGCTTCGTGAATAATCTCCAGCCAACGGAAGACGGAGTACCCGTTCGTACGCAGATATTTCAAAAGCGACCCAAAAACGCCGTCATTGTGGAATGTCGCGATGAGCAAATGCATATTCCGGCAGTCGAGATAATCCTCAAAGGATAGTGTATTGAGAGCGACGCAGATTTCCTCTATCTCCGCCGAAACGACCCGCTCACCATGAATATCGTAGTGTCCATAACATCTCGGAAATACACGAAAACGGGTAACCATCCCGAACTTCTCCCGTGTTTCCGCGGTATTCATATCGGTACCAGGCAGCATCATAAGCTGGAAGGTCGAAACCATGTTGAAACACGCTTCGATCACCTGGCGCAGCGTTTTGTAATGCTTCTCCTTGCTGTTGCCGGGCAAGCAGAGAATGGTCTCGCTGTACGAATTAGCGCCAATGTCAGCCGCCTCCAACGCGAGCTGCATAAGGCCGTCGGCACCGATGTTAGCGCGCTTTATGTTTTCCAGAACCTCTGGATCGAGACTTTGGACAGAGCCTGAAAGACGCAAGGCACCGTTGATTAATTTGGTCGCAGCGAGAACGCGCTCCTTTTGGTTCTTGCCGGTGGCGACATTAATATATTCAGGCCAGCTATACTTCTTCTGCGTTTCCGCGATCACTTTGCAGGTTTCAATATCATCCTTGTACATTCCAAAATTGGAGTCGGCGATGAACAGGTCGTTACGCCCGCCCAGATGACGAACCTCCTCCATTTTTCTGCCGATATGGTAACTACCCAGGTACCCCGCTCCTGACCGTGAGAGGATGATGTAGGTGGTCGGCGGGGCCGGGTTTCCGCCGCCGCGTCGTTGATCGTCTCTTGACTCCATAGAATCGGGCGTCTATGGGTTGCGCTCTCGTGTGACGGGAGCGGCGCGTGGGATATTTTGGGTCGAAGGCGACGAGCGGTCTGTGCCAGGCGCTGATTGCGCTGATGCCGCCGCACAGCGTTTACATCGAGAGCCACCTGGGGGGCGGTGCGCTGATGAAGCGCAAGCCAACGGGCGTGCGCTCGATCGGCATCGACCGCGATGCGCAGGCGCTCGAGGCCTTTGCCTGTGACTACCCGGTCGAGTTGGTGCATGGCTGTGCCCATGCCTTTTTGGCCTCGTTCCCGTTTCTGGGCCCGGAGCTGGTCTACAGCGATCCCCCCTATCTGCACGCGACCCGCCGTTCGGCACGGCGCTATCGCTTCGACTACGAGGAGGTCGACCATGTCGCGCTCCTGGACCTGCTCAAGGATCTGCCCTGCCAGGTGATGGTCTCGGGCCATCCCTCGGCGCTCTATGACGAGATGCTGGCGGGCTGGCGCAGTCTGGCGCTGCAGGTGACGACCCAGGCCCAGGTGCGGACCGAGGTCGTGTGGTTCAACTTCGCGCCCGACCGGGTGCATTGGGCGAGCTACGCAGGCCGGAACTTCACCGACCGCCAGCGCATCAAGCGTAAGGCGGCCAACTGGGGCCGGCGTTACAAGGCCTTGCCGGCGGGCGAACGCCTCGCGGTGCTGGCCGCCATGATGGCCGTCGATGCCGAGGACCCGTGACGCTGTCGCGCTGGCACGAGGACCTCGCCGCCCATGACGAGGCCTTCGCGTGCCTGCAAGATCTTCTTGACCCCTCATCCTTCGCAACAACAGTCGTCAAGGCCTTCCGGGATTGGGGCCAGGGGCTGTTGCGCCTGGCCACGGTGCTCGTCCGGGAGAATGCCGCGCTCGAGCGGGAGAACGTGACCCTGCGGGACCGCATCGCCGAGCTCGAGCGGAGCGCGGCGCTTGACAGCACCACCAGCAGCAAGCCGCCCGCCAGCAACGGCCTGGGCAAGAAGAGCGGAACCCAGAGGCGCACCCGAAGCCAGCGCGGCAAGTCCGGCAGGCCAAGCGGCGGCCAGCCGGGCCACAAGGGAACGACGCTGGCGCGGACCGAGAGCCCGGACCATGTTGTGGATCATGACCCCTCCGCCTGTTCGGGCTGCGGCGCACCGCTGTCGGACGCCGACCGTCACCGCGCGCCCGTCTGTCGACAGGTCTTCGATGTGCCCGAGCCACGCCCCCTGGAGGTCACCGAACACCGCGCCCATCGCTGCCTCTGCGGCGCCTGCGCCACCGTGACAGGAGCCGTCTTCCCGGACGGCGTGACCGCCCCGGTCCAGTACGGGCCACGCATCACCGCCTGGGTGAGCTACCTGCTGTACGCCCAGGTCGTTCCCGAGAAGCGCTTGGCCGAACTCATGAGCGACCTCTTCGCAGTGTCCATCTCCACAGCCACGATCACCGCCATGGGCCGGCGAACCGCCAGGCGCTTCGAGCCCTTCCTCGCCCATGTCGCAGACGTGATCCGCACAGCGGTCCCGGTCAAGCACCTCGACGAAACCGGCCTGCGGATCGCCGCCCGTACCCGCTGGCTCCACGTGCTGTGCACCCCATTCCTGACCGTCCTGCGCATCGGCGCGGGACGCGGCGATGTCGAAAAGGACCTCGAAGGCATCCTCATCCATGACGATTACGCCGCCTACTTCACCCTCAAGGGCGTGCGCCACGGCGCCTGCAACGCCCATCACCTGCGCGAACTCCAGGCCCTGATCGACATCGAGAAGGAAGACTGGGCAAAGAGCATGCAGCGCCTCCTTGAGCGCGCGCACAGGGCTACCCGCTTCTCCCGTGAGAACGGCCGCGACGTGCCCGCCTCCCTGGTGGCCCGGATCTCGCGGGCCTGGGCCCGCATCCTCGACCACGCCATCGCCTTCCACGAGGCGCAGCCGCCGCTCCGGACCGGCAAGCGCGGACGAAAGAAACGCCGCATCGGTCATAACCTCGCGCTCCGCCTCCGCAAGCACAAGGAGGGATGCCTGCGATTCCTCACCGACCCGCGCACGCCGTTTACGAACAATGAGGCCGAACGTGACCTCCGAATGGCCAAGCTGCGCCAGAAGATCTCCGGTGGCTTCCGCTCCGAGAGGGGTGCCTACAACTTCGCCAGAATGCGTGCCGTCATCGCCACCGCCCGAAAGCAACGCTGGAACGTCCTCCAGACCCTGGTGCATCCCGATCCGATGCAACTAATCCCCCAACTGCGCCTCTGAGAACACCGGCACCGCTACCAACCCGGACCGCCACGATCCCTCACATACAAACGCTCGGGCCAATCAGACCTGGGTAGTTACCCGATATGATGAATTTCGTCCGACAACTTCGCCTGTGAATTTACGTAGATCTTGTTGTAATAGCGGACGCCCTCTACACAGAATGTACAGCTGAAAGGACATCCACGATTGGTTTGGATAATCGGCAATAGCTTGCCGTCGAAAAACTCATCCATCCGCCCCGTCGTGTATGGGGACGGTATCTCTGTCTCTGACAGGTCGCGAATTCGCTCAACCTCGGCTGTCAGGTGGGCCCTACCGTCAGACCCGATAGAGTGGACTGACGCCAACGTTCCATGGATCCGGTCCAAATCCATCTCTGTCTCTATGATCGAAGAAACTAAATTTGCAAATGCCAGTTCGCCTTCCTTGTTGATGCAAAAATCGATAAACGGACGTTCACGAAGAAAGGCCTCCTGGACCGCCGGCTGTATCGGATAGTTCGGCCCACCAAATACTACGATCGTACGCGGTGAAAGCTCCTTAATACGCCTGGCAAAGGTGGCCGCGAGATCCGAATTCCAAATGTAGTTACTGAAACCAATCACATCCGGACAGCCGTTCTCTTTGATTGCACGAGCGAGTTTCTCTGGATATTTGAAAACTCGAATCGGTTCGTCGAGCGCGACCAATTTTTCAGTGTAAGTCGCAATTCCTCCGACTGCCTGAGGGATCAGGTCCGCCGACACCGCTTGCTGCGTATAGGTCAAATCGGCAAGCCAAACCGACAGCTTGTTCTTTACGTAACCCGCGACAGTGGCGGACTGCGTCTCAGACTTTTCGTATGCTTGAGTAATCGTAAAACCTTCCGTCGATGTTAAGCACAATCAGTAGGCTATTGCCCTTCGCCGTGTTCCGTCGCCGGACGCGACTTCACTTTCGCCGCCTCGACATGCTGATGCAAGCATTCGAATTGTCGGCGATCCTCGATCATATCGATAAGTATCTCAATCCGCGGTGGATTCTCCGTCATAAGTTCGTGTCGTTTGTGGCTGATTGCCGGATCGCCAAAAATCCTCGGATCGGATATAGCTTGAGCCAATGCACTGGTGAAATCCTCGCGTGTAGGTCTGATGAAAATCGTGCAGTAACCATCGACAAGCGATTGTTCGCCGACTTCATCGTAATGATCCTGGTTATAGTCAGTGCAGTCGATGAAAATTCCAGTATGGCTCGTCGTTTGAATGTTTGTAGCGCCGTTGACCAAGACTCGATCTGCTAGACCGATCATGACTTCGGGGTGCATGTCGGTCATCAGAATTTTTGGATCGTTTTGGTCACGAAGCGTTTCGGCCAAGAAAGCTTCGTCGCGAACGATTGGATGAGGCCTGACAAGGATCAACGCATTTGGCCTGATGGTTCGCAGGGCCTCGAGAATTTGCCTGAACGTCTGTTTCGGCGACTCCGACATTCTTTGATTCTGTGATGCGGCGGATTTTGCAGGGAATATTGCAAACACGCCATCGCTCAGATCATGCCCACACGCCACCAAATTGGCACGCTCCCTCACTGTCTGATCAGCAATGAGTCCACGCCAGCCTTCCGTTAGTGTCGGCAAGCCGATCTTGAGTTGAGCAAATTCATCGGCACGACCATCCAAACCGAGTCCAAACAGGTAACTCTTTTGCTTATCGTGGTAATAAACGAGACCATCTAGCCAATCTCCGAATAGACGGGACGATGTTTTGGCCAATTTCTGCGGCAGATTTGTCAGTCTTTGTGCGCTTCGGAGATGGATATTTTCATCGGTCGCGCGGCCCTTGAACAAAACGTAGGCGTGGCCCTTGCGGACCTTACACAGGAGGTACCAAAGCGCGTAGGGCAAACGATCATAAGACTGCCCCGAGAACAGAATTGGGGCGGTTGCGCGCAACAACCAAACACACACCATCACGACCCCTTTTAGTCGCCGCGCCTGTCTGGCCGGCCAGCCGCCTGGGCCAGACGCATCTAGGCACTCGAGACTGCCGCATATTTCGAGTCCGGCCTTGAGTGCTTTGCTGCGCCCGATATCGGCGGCATTCGAGCGCGAGAACGTTACAAAACGAAACTGCCAATCGGGTCGGCGGGCCTTCAGCTCCATCGCCACCGGCAAATAGGAGTCGAAGTCGATAAGCCTCGACGACAGCAGAAACAGGATCAACTTTCTGGTTCCGACCACGAAGTCACACAATCTGCTTACGGAAGTTCAGTTATCGACCCAATGTCAGTGAAATCTGAACTCTCGGGAGCGTCCTGTTTGCGGCCACTCGACGCCGGTGATTTGGTGAGCGACAGTTCTTCGTCATCCACGCGCACGACTTGCCCAATCTTTTTGGTGGAAGCATCTGCAATGCGGTCCCGTTTGGCATATTCCTCTGGCTTCATCTTTCGCCACTCGTAAGAAGAAAGGACGAAGCAGTTTCTACACGGATCCACTGCATCAAGTCGACCTTCGCGGTTGACGTCGCGCAAAGCCTCCATGCGCTCGCCATTCCAGATTTCCTTCAAGGATGTAGTATTCGCGTCACCAATTTCATACGTCCTGTCCCAGTCTGAGCAACATGGGAACACCTTTCCGTCCCGCGCGACGATCATGCGCTGCCAAGGCTGGTTGCACCGACGGCGTCCGGTCGCAACCTGATCGCCAACGAAGAGCTGATTGCCCTGACCCCGATCGGTCACATCCTTGACCGCGATATCGTCAGCAATCTCCTTCCACTGCTCAAAAAAGAGATCTACCTCGTCGGCGTTGAGTTCCTGGCGGACCATTTGTATGCGAATAAACGGCTTGACACGGCCCTTCGAGTTGCGAATTTCATGGAATTTGCGAATGTTTTCGTTCAGCCGTTTCCAGTCCGAACCGACGCGAATGGCTTCGTAACTCTCCTGAGACGCGCCGTCGACAGAAAATATTATTCGGTCCAGACCGGCATCTATCATGCGTTCGATTCGGCGTGGATTAAAAGGGATGCCGTTGGTGTTGATCTGGACCTCCAGAATCCCCTTCTCCTTGGAGTAGGCGACAAGTTCCTCCAATCCAGTGTGCAACGCTGGTTCGCCCCGCCAATTGAACTTAACGGATTTGGTGCCGCCTTCGGCCGCCCGTGCGATGATCCCTTTCGCGAAATTCAAGTCGATTCGGCCCGTAATCGGCACGCCTGTCGTTCCATGCACACACATGATGCATGCCAGATTGCAGGCCTCCGTCACCTCGATATCCAGGTTGAGAGGAAACTTGAGAACCTTGTCGAACCGCGCCACATAATTCCATCGGAAGCGATACCAGAAAAATTCTAGGTCGAATCCGCGACGAACCCATTCTACGAACACATCAAGCTTGCGGGTTATGCTATTGATTTCTTTATAACTATGCATCCGTTTCAGTTCCTAGCCGAAACTAAGTATTCGAGTGATCTAACAAATACTCCAATGTGTTGATAAGTCCACTTCGAATATCCTGATTGGCGACGAAGCCAAGCCGGTCGCGCGCCTTGCTGGTGGCCGAATAATTGCGCTGCGCATCGCCGATTCGCGGAAGGGCATACTTTATTTCAACGGTTTTTCCGCAGTGGTTTCTAATCAGATCGCCAATTAGTTCGGCGACCTCTCCGACGGTACGCTCGTGTGCCGTCGCTATCTGAAATGTCTCACCGCCGATTCCCTGCCGAGTCGCCGCCAGCGTTATTGCGTCCACAACATCGTCTACATAGATAAAGTCTCGTGTTTGTTGGCCGTCGCCGAATATTTCCATTGGTTCGCCAGCCAAAGCGCCGCGAATGAACTTTGCGATGACGCTTTCCTTGTGCGCCGAACCAGGACCAAACACGTTACTAAATCGTAGCGATACTGCCTCGACGCCGAAGCTATGGAAATATGCGCTGCAGTAACCTTCGCCAGCGAGCTTGCTAGCGCCATACGGCGACATCGGTAGCGGCGCCAGCTCTTCAGTAAGCGGCGGCTCGCAGTTTCCTAGCGGAGCGCCGGATGACGCGAAAACAAAGCGCTTCACATGGTTCTCGCGGGCAGCTTCGAGGTAATTGAACATGCCGACGACGTTTATTTCGCAGTCCTCGCGCGGCGCTTCGATCGACGGCGCGACACCGGTATTCGCCGCCAAGTGGACGATGACATCCGCGCCAATAGCCGCCGCCGTGGCCACTGTCGCATCAAGTACCGAGGTCCGAATGAACTGCAAACCATTCCAAGTTTCGCCGAATGAATCTGCGTTACCCTGCCGAATGGCGGCCACATCGCCGAGTGCGCCCAACGAACCCACAGAGAGATCGTCGACGACGCGCACATGTTGAAATTGGCTTAGGAGGCGGCGCACCAAGATGCCACCAATGAAACCGCAGCCGCCTGTAATAAGCCACCGTTTGCAGTCTTCAAATGTTGCTGATTCGGACAAGAATGGTTACGCCTTCCAGACAACGCACGGGGAAATTATCTCACGTCGAATTTGATTTCTGTAACGCCGCACAAATTCGATCATTCCGACGAGCACGTCCTCAGTCAGATAGTGAGGTTCGAGCCCCAGCTCCATGAGTCCAGTGTTTTTGGGGTTGTAGTAATGATCTTCGGATTCACGTCGCGGATTGGGAATGTGTTCGATTTGGCCATCGAGTCCCAATGCCACCGCCGCAGCGATTACCCTCTCGGCTAGATCATTCACAGAGAACGTTTCGGTGAACTGATTTAGAACGCGGAATTCGCCGCTCTCGCGCGTCGATTCAAAGCTAATTCTACGCATTGCATTGTATCGGCGATGTTGAGATAACCGCGCGTCTGCCCGCCTTCGCCATAGACAGTTATGGGAAAACCAACCACAGCCTGGACGACGAACCTATTTAACACGGTTCCGAAAATGTCGTCGTATGCAAATTGTGGAGCCAACCTTATATCCGCCTGCATTACCGATGTTTGCACTCCGTAGACGGGCCCCTGATTCAAATCGGTGACTCCCAAATTCCACGTCCGGCAGGCAAAATATAAAAGATCGCTGTCTTGCACCTTAGTGAGATGATAGATTGAGCTCGGCGTCTTCGGGCATAAGAAGCGGTCCGACCGCCCTTCGTGCTCGACCTCCAAATAGCCTTCTTCGATATCGATATTAGGCGTCCCATATTCACCCATTGTTCCAAGCTTAACTAGATGGCCGAGGGGCAAAGGTCGCGTATTGCAAAGACGACGTTCAGCGTCGTCGTTAAATTGTTGTTCAGTGTTTGAGCGGCCTGATCGCGGTCCATCATCGAATATGGAGCTGAAGGAATTTCGGCGTAGTGAATGACGGCACCAGGCTGAAACTCCTCGAATACGCGCGATAGAAACTGGTAATCGGCAACATCACCGACTCCGACTTGTATCATTTGACCCGAAACGGAGTTCCAGATGTCGGATCGTCGATGCAAGTTCGGCACTTCGAACAAAGATTCGCGATCCAAAGAGCGAGACAAGTTACGTCGCAAATAATTGTCGATGGCCAACACTTCGTGGCCGTGCGCTGAGAGGTACATTGCTGTAGCCCAACCCAAGTAACCGTCGCCACCGAGAACGAGAACCTTCATCAGGCGATCTCGAACGAGAAAATTTCTGCCTCCCTCAAATACGTTCGCAGCGATTCTCGGCTGATTGCCGCCTCACTTTGAGATTGATATGGCTGCTCAACTTCTGTTGAGACAGTTTCAGGGAAATTGTAGTCGAATCGGTCATAGAGATCGCGAAAGGCTGGCAAGACTGCATATAGATCCTCAAGTTCAAAGCTTCGCCTCGTTTCTTCGCTGTTCATCAATTCTTCGTACATCTTTTCACCGGAACGTAGGCCGATATATCGGACTTCGATTTCTCGAGGACCATACCCAAATTTTGGTGCCAGTTCTTCTATCATAACGTGCGCAAGGTCTTCAATCCGAATGACAGTCATCTTTGTGATGAATGTCTCGCCACCACGCGCCAGCGCCACGGCCTTGAGGACAAGATCCACAGATTCCGCTTGTGTCATGACAAAGCGCGTCATGGATACGTCTGTAAGAGTCACCGGTCCTCCACCGCTAATCTGCTTGCGGAAAAGCGGGACAACCGACCCTCTTGATTCCAACACGTTTCCAAACCGCGTCGTGGCGCAGATTGTCTCGTGGTTTTGGAGATTAGCGGCGCTAATCAATTGCTCGCCCATAAGTTTGGATGTGCCCATGACGCTGGTTGGATTCACTGCTTTGTCGCTTGACATGTAAAGGACGCGCTCACATGAGTTCTGCGTCGCTCCCTGAACGATGTTCTGCACGCCAAGGATATTCGTCTTTATCGCCTCAAGTGGATTTCGCTCGCACAACGGCACGTGTTTGAGCGCTGCAGCGTGGAAGACTATATCGACGCCCTTGCAATCTTGCCCGACGCCATCGCGGTCGCGCACGTCGCCGAGAATACACTCGACAGGTCCGTCGACATGTTGTTGCTCAAAGAAAAACAGACTGGCCTCATCGTTGTCGAGGGCACGCAGCCGGTCGACCCCAAACTCGAGTAAGCGCTTTGACAGCGCGGCGCCGACCGTGCCGGTAGCCCCAGTAACAAGGACAGACTTATTTTCGACGAGTGTTCTGGCTGTGTCTCGAAAGTGGTGGAAATTTGAGGATGGCGTAATCTCCGGGTGACAAGACAACCACCCAACCGGCGGCTAGCACCGCCAAGGAGATCACGCCATGAAGAACACTACCGAGACTTCCGCGCTTTCGCTACTGGCCAATGACGCCGGCTATGATCCGCTCGAGGACCGGCTGCGGGAGAACATCAGATCCACGATCGAGGCCGTTTTTGAGGAGGAACTTGCGCAGTTTCTCGGGCGCTGCCGATACGGTCGAGAGGACGCGCTTCGGCAAGGGTATCGGAACGGGCACCGGGAGCGGCAACTGACGGGGACATTCGGGACCGAGAGGGTGAGCGTGCCGCGTGCACGGATCGTTGAGGAAGACGGTCGGGCGTCGGAATGGCGTTCGCGGGCGCTGCCGCGCTACCAGCGGCTGACCAGAAAGGCCGAGGCGCTGATCGCTTCGGTGTATCTGTCCGGAACCAACACGCGGCGGGTGAAACGCGCGCTGTTCGGGCTCTTCCGGGGTGCTGTGAGCAAGGACGTTGTGAGCCGGGCGTGGCGCAAGGTGAAGGTCGATTGGGACGCCTGGTGCAGCCGTGGCCTCGCGGATGAGGATATCGTTCGGCTGATCCTTGACGGCACTGTGATCAAGACCCGACTGGATCGCAAGGCCACCAACATCTCGGTTCTCGCGGCTATAGGGGTGCGCCGGGATGGCCAGAAGGTCTTGCTTTCGATCGGGAATATGGGCGGAGAAAGCCAGGCGGCGTGGCGCCAGTTCCTCGACGACCTTGATGCGCGTGGACTGAAACGGCCCGGGTTTGTCATCGTCGATGGCGCGCCGGGACTGGAGGCGGCTCTGTCGGCGCTTTGGGGCGATGACCTTCCCGTTCAACGCTGCACCGTGCACAAGCACCGCAACCTTCTGGGTCATGCTCCCAAACACATGCATGACGAGCTGAGCGAAGATTACCGCGATATGATCTATGCCGACACTGCCTCCGAGGTGGAAACCCGCCACAAGGCGTTTGTCCGCAAGTGGCGGCTGAAATGCAGGGCCGTCGCGGACAGCCTCGCAGAAGCGGGCGACAAGCTCTTTACCTTCACGCGCCTGTCCAAGAGCCAATGGAAATCAGCCCGAACGACCAACGCCATTGAGCGTCTCAACGAGGAGTTCAAGCGCCGGATCAAAACACAGACCGTGCTGCCGTGTCCCGAAACAGTGCCGATGCTCCTCTGGGCGCTCCTCGCTTCCGGCCAAATCCAGATGCGCAAAGTCGATGGATGGGAAACCCTCGATCAGCTAATCGCCGACGAAACCCTTGACCGAGCGGCCTGACCGCCGCAAAACTCAGCCCGCTCGGAGAGGCGCCAAAACCAATTTCCACCACTTTCGAGACACAACCAGTGTTCTCGCCATCACGGTTCTATTAGTTTGACTAGTGTTCATGGCTGACATTGCTCCCGGATCCCGGACCAGGCGGTAAATTGAATACCGATCTGGAGGGACGAGATGACAAAGCAGACGAGGCGGCGATTTTCGCCGGAATACAAGGAACAGTCGGTTGCCCGGCTGTCGGAGCCGGGTGCGACGCATAGCAGTGTGGCTGCCGAGCTCGGCGTCACGCCAACGCAGTTGAAGACTTGGCGGCTCGAGCTTGAGGCCGCGGGCTCGGCCGCGGCGACCGCGGCGCAGAAAGCCGAGGCCGCTGAACTGGTGCAGCTTCGCCGGGATAACAAGCGGCTGACGGAGGAGGTTGAGGTTCTACGCAAAGCCTCGGCTTTTTTCGCTCAATGGGCGGCGAAGACATGAAGACGAAGCACGCTTTCATCGCCGCCCATGCTTCAGGGCACGCCATCCGGTTCATGTGCCGGGTCCTGGGGGTTGCTCACAGCTGGTTCCACGCCCGGCGGCGTGCGGCCCCAAAGAGAGCTGAACGCGCTGCCCGGCGTGGCAGGCTCGGGTCAGAGATCCGGGAGATCTTCGAGCAGAGCAAGAGGTGCTACGGCGCGCCTCGGATCCATGCCGAGTTGAAGGCCCGCGGCTTACGCATCTCGAAGCGCTCGGTCGCCAAGCTCATGCGAGAGAACGGCATTCGTCCACCGCGAGGCAGGCGGCGGGCGCCGATCACCACCGACAGCCGCCACTCCCATGCGATCGCGCCCAATCTGCTCGACCGCAACTTCGAAGCCGCTGCGCCCGATGCGGTCTGGCTCGCTGACATCTCCTACATCCCAACTGACGAAGGCTGGCTCTACCTCGCCGCCGTCAAGGATCTGGCCACGATGGAGATCGTCGGCTGGTCGATGTCCGAGCGGCTGAAGAGCGTCCTGTGCGAGGAGGCGCTGAAGATGGCGATCCGCAGCCGCCGGTTGCCCATGGGGCTGATCCACCATTCCGACCGCGGTGTGCAATATGCCTGCGGTGACTACCGCAAGCTGCTCCGCCTCCATGGCATCAAGGCCTCCATGAGCCGCAAGGGGAATTGCCTCGACAACGCCCCTATGGAGAGCTTCTTTGGGTCTCTCAAGACCGAACTCGTGCACCGTACCCGGTTTTCTACCCGGCGCGAGGCCAAGGCTGCGCTATTCGAGTACATCGAGATCTTCTATAACCAACGACGGCGCCACTCGAGCATCGGCTACCGGACGCCGGCACAGGCCAGGAGGGATATGACCATCGCTCAGGCCGCATAGGTGAAGAACCACCTGGTCCGGATTTTGGGGTCAACGTCATGGCTGCCGTCCTATCGTCGGCGCAAGGCAAAGCTGACACCTTGTGGCATCGACAGCCTAACGGCATAGACGCGGGAACCGGCCAAGCAGCAGGGGTGTAACGCAATGTTTTGGAATCTGATTTACTAAATGCTACCGCACCGCGGGTGACAAGCTCACCACACGTAGCATAGTACGACGGAATGTCTAGGCTTTTGACTTCGCTATTGTCAATAGATAAAACTGCTGACGCACCGGCTACATCCCTCTTCACACAATTTACTATTCCCGGCGTCAAGCGCCAACTCAAAATCATCCCGAAGGAGAAATGTCGCAACGGAAAAGGTCAACATTTTGCAATTTTCGTATACGGCTATTACAGATTCTTGCGCCGAGAAAAACGCTCAACAGTTGAAAATAAATTTCGGTGACGAATACCGGCACTCAAACCAGTATCACCGTCAGAACAGCATGAACTCGCACCGTGAAGTCGAACTTACCCGGTAAATGTGCAGTTACCAGCGCCAAGTAAGCTGCAGCCAGTAAAATCTCTCAACCGAGTCTGCGACGAAAGCCATTCTGTTGCGAAGATCGCGCATTACTGACTTATAGTTTTTCTGAAACGGTTTCTAACATCATCAGCTTCGAAAGGACGATCGTAAAAAATCGTCCAATAACTGGAATATGCACGACCCGCGCTATCACTCGGCGTAGGCGCATGGGACCGTCGTAATAATCGATGTCCCGCAACGACTCCAATCGTCGGCGGGTTAAAATTTGAGTCGGCCCGATATGACCCTCCGCTTTGCGCATATGACATTGCTCCCGGATCCCGGACCAGGCGGTAAATTGAATACCGATCTGGAGGGACGAGATGACAAAGCAGACGAGGCGGCGATTTTCGCCGGAATACAAGGAACAGTCGGTTGCCCGGCTGTCGGAGCCGGGTGCGACGCATAGCAGTGTGGCTGCCGAGCTCGGCGTCACGCCAACGCAGTTGAAGACTTGGCGGCTCGAGCTTGAGGCCGCGGGCTCGGCCGCGGCGACCGCGGCGCAGAAAGCCGAGGCCGCTGAACTGGTGCAGCTTCGCCGGGATAACAAGCGGCTGACGGAGGAGGTTGAGGTTCTACGCAAAGCCTCGGCTTTTTTCGCTCAATGGGCGGCGAAGACATGAAGACGAAGCACGCTTTCATCGCCGCCCATGCTTCAGGGCACGCCATCCGGTTCATGTGCCGGGTCCTGGGGGTTGCTCACAGCTGGTTCCACGCCCGGCGGCGTGCGGCCCCAAAGAGAGCTGAACGCGCTGCCCGGCGTGGCAGGCTCGGGTCAGAGATCCGGGAGATCTTCGAGCAGAGCAAGAGGTGCTACGGCGCGCCTCGGATCCATGCCGAGTTGAAGGCCCGCGGCTTACGCATCTCGAAGCGCTCGGTCGCCAAGCTCATGCGAGAGAACGGCATTCGTCCACCGCGAGGCAGGCGGCGGGCGCCGATCACCACCGACAGCCGCCACTCCCATGCGATCGCGCCCAATCTGCTCGACCGCAACTTCGAAGCCGCTGCGCCCGATGCGGTCTGGCTCGCTGACATCTCCTACATCCCAACTGACGAAGGCTGGCTCTACCTCGCCGCCGTCAAGGATCTGGCCACGATGGAGATCGTCGGCTGGTCGATGTCCGAGCGGCTGAAGAGCGTCCTGTGCGAGGAGGCGCTGAAGATGGCGATCCGCAGCCGCCGGTTGCCCATGGGGCTGATCCACCATTCCGACCGCGGTGTGCAATATGCCTGCGGTGACTACCGCAAGCTGCTCCGCCTCCATGGCATCAAGGCCTCCATGAGCCGCAAGGGGAATTGCCTCGACAACGCCCCTATGGAGAGCTTCTTTGGGTCTCTCAAGACCGAACTCGTGCACCGTACCCGGTTTTCTACCCGGCGCGAGGCCAAGGCTGCGCTATTCGAGTACATCGAGATCTTCTATAACCAACGACGGCGCCACTCGAGCATCGGCTACCGGACGCCGGCACAGGCCAGGAGGGATATGACCATCGCTCAGGCCGCATAGGTGAAGAACCACCTGGTCCGGATTTTGGGGTCAACGTCAATATGCAGTTGGGGTGATCGCAGAAAAAGATCGTTTTCGACACTGTGAAGACGGACCCTCAACGCTCGGTATATCGGCATTTGAAGGGGTCGAGGCAACCAGTGCACGAACCAAGTATTCGAATGTGATTCAAACGGCATTAAAAGATGCGGCACTTGATGCACCGCCATTGCGCCCGACTTCATGACTCGACCTTCTTCACTATAAAACGCATCAAGTACATTGTCGCGGACGTGCTCTAGGACCTGCTGGCTGAAGATCAGATCCACGGAACCGTCCGCCATCGAAAGACGCGTGCCGTCGTACATCGAAAAACGGTCGTTCTGATCCTTGAAGAGAACTTTCAACGCCTCGTTCCACTTAAGACAATGCGGAGTGATATTCACACCACGTGCTGCCTCATACCCGAGAGCGATTAGGTAAAGGACCGGCAAGCCACTGCCACATCCATGATCGACAATTCGGAAATCCTTTCGCGGGCGAACTCCACATACTTGCGCGGCGGTGGAAAGCACCAGACGGAGATGATACGGGGGGGGCAACCTCTGACGCTTGAACAAGGTCAACAAACATCGACCAAGTGCTATCAAGAGCAATCGCTGCGTCACGTGCGTCGCGTAACGCTGCATATGCCAATTTGATCTCGGACCACGACATCTGGCGGCAACCTACCACGGTGTTCCACCAGTTTCATCACCGGTACCGGCCATTACCTGCCAATGCAAGTCCAGGGAGAGCAACGCTCGTTAGCTTGGCCACAGCGGACGAGAGAAAGACGGCGATCGGTGTGCCGCGTTAACTTCTTTGTCGCCTGATCTCGGCTACTGAGCCAGAACGGTTATTAATTCCGCATACCGTTGGCTGCCACAGCGTTTGGCTTTGCAAGGCGCATCTAAGACATTTCTCCCGAACACTTTCCTTATCTCCCCCTATCTATTAGGCACGCCGAAACTGGTTGTCGAAAGCGAAATCTTCCTCAAATGTTAGACGCAGATCGCGCAAAACGACACCCTGGGTATTAAGAACTTTCGATAAGGTCTGGCCGGACCGATTTTTGAGAGTCTCCCGAACCTGCAGACGTCGTTCGCCTTCGAACAGGCTCAGCGTCCGTTTGTCGACCGAAGGCACGAACGCATTTGCGGTCTCGGAATTGAGCTCCATGAAGTTATCCGGCAGTGTCACGATACGCTCGCTGGCGTCGGCATCGAGCGCTGGAAAAGTTGCGAACGCTAATTCCGCTGCATGGTCGAGAATTTCGTCCGGGATGGACCCAAGCGACCGCATCAACCCGTGAATCATGGCGTCGAATTCCGCCTTAAAGTCTCTGAGCAGAATTACGCTGAACATAATATTGAGTTTTTCAAATTCTTGACCTACCAGACGTTCGAAGTTTTGCTCGATACTGAAATACGCCTCGATATCCTCGCGGGTATCAAACCACTCTTCATGTGATTTTTCTTCGAATTCCGCAAAGAACGCAGCTACCTTTTTCGCTGATTTGTCTTTTCCGCAAGTTGCCGTCTCCGCGGCCTCGAGCAACTGCCTCAATATATCGATCGGATTGACACCGTAAAGATGGCCAACGCGAAGCAATGGTTTGTATACGTCAAGATTCCAGGCGAAATCGATCAGGAAGTGCAGCTTTCGAAGGAAAAACAGTTCGGACTCTGTCAAAGTGGTCGTTTCGCGCAGGCTTTCTTCGAACTCGAATGCTCGAATCGTCGTTTGCTCGGGACAGCGATAAACGCCAGCATCTCCGTGAATTAGCCTGTAGCGGGTCTTAAAGCCAAAGGTCTGACGGGTCTCGGGCGAATTCGTTTCAGCACCCGCGAGAAGACGCATGTTGTGATTTTGAATGATGTCGACGCCGTAGTCGCACAATTGCCGAAGGGCCTCGATATGACTAGCTAACGTCTCTCCAGGCAACGGTACGATCACGTCCGAGTATGTTTTACTGCCGATGGCATGGAACTTTCTTTGGTATTCGACATATGTGTCCGTTTTGATGTTATCCCGCTTGATGTTCGAGAGGACTTCTGGATTTAAGCTCTGGACCGCCATTACCGGAACCGCCATATCACCCAAAATTTCACCGATTTTAAGGTTACGTTCAGTGACATTCTTCGCAAGCCAGATGTGGCACCTTTCTGGATTGCCGACCCTGTCCTTAACCCTGCGGATCGCTTGAGCAATCTCGATATCCCGCTTGAGTATTCCGAAATTGGCGTCACAAACGATCCAGTTGTTCGCTCGTGACCGACACCCAACGTATTCAATCTCAGCAAGCACAGTATCGAGATCGAGGCGTCGTACTAAATCTTTCGAAGCCGAGCCCCACGCACAGAAAGTACATTTAAACGGGCACCCACGATTGGTCTCGAACATTGGAACCATACCGGCCGCGAGAAACTCGTCTAAAAACCCGCTCAAGTATGGCGATTGAATGTTGTTGATCACCTTCTTTATTGGCCGTTCACTGGTGTGGCGCATTTCGTCACCGTCGCACCAGAAGATGTTTTGCGGTAACAGGCTGCGATTCCCGTTTGCCTCCCGGCGCCACTCGATCATCTCCGAAAACGGCTCTTCCCCTCCATCGGCGACCACGAAATCAACATAGTTGTGGCGCTGTAACATCTGCATCCGCTGATCTGGATCAGGATCTATATTGGGGCCGCCGGCGATGATTAGCGCTTCAGGACACACTGTGCGCGCATATCTGCCTACTGCGATGTTTAGGTTCTCGTTCCAGCCGTAATTAGAGAATCCGATGATTTCCGGCCTTTCCTCGTAGACTCGTCGAAGGAACAGGTCGGGATTCTTGAACAAGGAGATATCGACCGAGTCGCCGTGCGCCGCTTCGGCATAGGCTTTGACATAACCAATGTTGAGGGGAACCGGGAGAGACTTGTTGTCCACGGAATACGTGTGTGCAAGGTCCGCCAGAAAAATTTTTGTTGGTATCGCCATCGATCTATATGCGAACGAAGAGCCTTCGTCGATTGAACCGCCGTCTACGATCAGTCGCTAGTAACATATCCAATCAATACGAACCAGATAATCAAATGTGGGACCGAGACGTGACCTGACCCCCAAAACTTGGTCCAGGCCGAATGTTAGGCTAGGACTGTTTGAACGGAGGTCAGGATGCCACGTAAACGACATACCGCGGAACAGGTTATCGGTAAGCTACGGGAGGCGGAGGTTAGCCTGTCGGGCGGCCAAACGGTGCCTGCGGTTTGCAGGACCTTGGGTGTTTCGGAACAGACGTATTACCGTTGGCGCAAGGAGTACGGCGGCCTAAAGATCGAGCAGGCACGGCGCTTCAAGGAGCTCGAGCGGGAGAATCTGCGGCTGAGACGAGCTGCCGCTGATCTGACGCTGGATAAGCTGATTCTGAAGGAAGCCGCTGAGGGAAACTTCTAAGCCCCGAGCGCCGCCGGGGCTATGTTCAGCACATCTCCACGCGGCATGCCCTGCCCGAGCGTCGGGTGTGTCGGGTCATTGGGCAACCACGCTCGACGCAACGCTATCGGCGTGTCGAGGCTGACGATGAGGCGGCGTTGACCGCGGCCATTGTGCGGCTGGCCAGCGCGTACGGTCGCTACGGCTATCGCCGGATCACGGCGCTGCTCCGCGGCGAGGGCTGGTACGTGAACCACAAGCGGGTCGAACGCATCTGGCGACGGGAAGGACTGAAGGTGCCTGCAAAACAACCAAAGAGGGGCCGGCTATGGCTCAACGATGGGTCCTGCATCCGTCTGCGTCCGAACTGGCCGCACCATGTCTGGGCCTATGACTTCGTCATGGCTCGCACACACGATGGCAGGGCATTCCGCATGCTGACCATCATCGACGAGTACACTCGGGAGTGCCTGGCAATCGACGTCGCACGACGGCTGCGATCCGACGACGTGCTGTATCGCCTTGCCGCGCTGTTCGTCGATCGTGGCCCGCCGGACCACATCCGCTCGGATAATGGTGCCGAGTTTACCGCCACGGTCGTCCGTGAGTGGCTGGCGCGGGTCGGTGTGAAGACGCTCTACATCGAACCGGGCAGTCCCTGGGAGAACGGCTACAACGAGTCATTCAACGGCAAGCTCCGGGACGAGCTGCTCAACGGCGAAATCTTCTACTCGCTCAAGGAGGCCCAGGTGCTGATCGAGCGATGGCGGCAGCACTACAACACGGTCAGACCACACAGTGCGCTGGGCTACAGACCCCCGGCGCCAGTGACCATCGCGCCTAACCGGACTGATCCGGCTTGCGCTATGGATGGGCTCCAGCCGGATCAGCCCTTCCCAATCACCGTGCCAAGACTAACATAGCGATTGGCACATACATTGGGGGCAGGCCAGTCAGGATGCCACGTAAACGACATACCGCGGAACAGGTTATCGGTAAGCTACGGGAGGCGGAGGTTAGCCTGTCGGGCGGCCAAACGGTGCCCGCGGTTTGCAGGACCTTGGGTGTTTCGGAACAGACGTATTACCGTTGGCGCAAGGAGTACGGCGGCCTAAAGATCGAGCAGGCACGGCGCTTCAAGGAGCTCGAGCGGGAGAATCTGCGGCTGAGACGAGCTGTCGCTGATCTGACGCTGGATAAGCTGATTCTGAAGGAAGCCGCTGAGGGAAACTTCTAAGCCCCGAGCGCCGCCGGGGCTATGTTCAGCACATCTCCACGCGGCATGCCCTGCCCGAGCGTCGGGTGTGCCGGGTCATTGGGCAACCACGCTCGACGCAACGCTATCGGCGTGTCGAGGCTGACGATGAGGCGGCGTTGACCGCGGCCATTGTGCGGCTGGCCAGCGCGTACGGTCGCTACGGCTATCGCCGGATCACGGCGCTGCTCCGCGGCGAGGGCTGGTACGTGAACCACAAGCGGGTCGAACGCATCTGGCGACGGGAGGGACTGAAGGTGCCTGCAAAACAACCAAAGAGGGGCCGGCTATGGCTCAACGATGGGTCCTGCATCCGTCTGCGTCCGAACTGGCCGCACCATGTCTGGGCCTATGACTTCGTCATGGCTCGCACACACGATGGCAGGGCATTCCGCATGCTGACCATCATCGACGAGTACACTCGGGAGTGCCTGGCAATCGACGTCGCACGACGGCTGCGATCCGACGACGTGCTGTATCGCCTTGCCGCGCTGTTCGTCGATCGTGGCCCGCCGGACCACATCCGCTCGGATAATGGTGCCGAGTTCACTGCCACGGCCGTCCGTGAGTGGCTGGCGCGGGTCGGTGTGAAGACGCTCTACATCGAACCGGGCAGTCCCTGGGAGAACGGCTACAACGAGTCATTCAACGGCAAGCTCCGGGACGAGCTGCTCAACGGCGAAATCTTCTACTCGCTCAAGGAGGCCCAGGTGCTGATCGAGCGATGGCGGCAGCACTACAACACGGTCAGACCACACAGTGCGCTGGGCTACAGACCCCCGGCGCCAGTGACCATCGCGCCTAACCGGACTGATCCGGCTTGCGCTATGGATGGGCTCCAGCCGGATCAGCCCTTCCCAATCACCGTGCCAAGACTAACATAGCGATTGGCACATACATTGGGGGCAGGCCATGAGGGATCGTGGCGGTCCGGGCTGGTAGCGGTGCCGGTGTTCTCAGAGGCGCAGTTTGGGGATTAGTTGCATCGGATCGGGATGCACCAGGGTCTGGAGGACGTTCCAGCGTTGCTTTCGGGCGGTGGCGATGACGGCACGCATTCTGGCGAAGTTGTAGGCACCCCTCTCGGAGCGGAAGCCACCGGAGATCTTCTGGCGCAGCTTGGCCATTCGGAGGTCACGTTCGGCCTCATTGTTCGTAAACGGCGTGCGCGGGTCGGTGAGGAATCGCAGGCATCCCTCCTTGTGCTTGCGGAGGCGGAGCGCGAGGTTATGACCGATGCGGCGTTTCTTTCGTCCGCGCTTGCCGGTCCGGAGCGGCGGCTGCGCCTCGTGGAAGGCGATGGCGTGGTCGAGGATGCGGGCCCAGGCCCGCGAGATCCGGGCCACCAGGGAGGCGGGCACGTCGCGGCCGTTCTCACGGGAGAAGCGGGTAGCCCTGTGCGCGCGCTCAAGGAGGCGCTGCATGCTCTTTGCCCAGTCTTCCTTCTCGATGTCGATCAGGGCCTGGAGTTCGCGCAGGTGATGGGCGTTGCAGGCGCCGTGGCGCACGCCCTTGAGGGTGAAGTAGGCGGCGTAATCGTCATGGATGAGGATGCCTTCGAGGTCCTTTTCGACATCGCCGCGTCCCGCGCCGATGCGCAGGACGGTCAGGAATGGGGTGCACAGCACGTGGAGCCAGCGGGTACGGGCGGCGATCCGCAGGCCGGTTTCGTCGAGGTGCTTGACCGGGACCGCTGTGCGGATCACGTCTGCGACATGGGCGAGGAAGGGCTCGAAGCGCCTGGCGGTTCGCCGGCCCATGGCGGTGATCGTGGCTGTGGAGATGGACACTGCGAAGAGGTCGCTCATGAGTTCGGCCAAGCGCTTCTCGGGAACGAACTGGGCGTACAGCAGGTAGCTCACCCAGGCGGTGATGCGTGGCCCGTACTGGACCGGGGCGGTCACGCCGTCCGGGAAGACGGCTCCTGTCACGGTGGCGCAGGCGCCGCAGAGGCAGCGATGGGCGCGGTGTTCGGTGACCTCCAGGGGGCGTGGCTCGGGCACATCGAAGACCTGTCGACAGACGGGCGCGCGGTGACGGTCGGCGTCCGACAGCGGTGCGCCGCAGCCCGAACAGGCGGAGGGGTCATGATCCACAACATGGTCCGGGCTCTCGGTCCGCGCCAGCGTCGTTCCCTTGTGGCCCGGCTGGCCGCCGCTTGGCCTGCCGGACTTGCCGCGCTGGCTTCGGGTGCGCCTCTGGGTTCCGCTCTTCTTGCCCAGGCCGTTGCTGGCGGGCGGCTTGCTGCTGGTGGTGCTGTCAAGCGCCGCGCTCCGCTCGAGCTCGGCGATGCGGTCCCGCAGGGTCACGTTCTCCCGCTCGAGCGCGGCATTCTCCCGGACGAGCACCGTGGCCAGGCGCAACAGCCCCTGGCCCCAATCCCGGAAGGCCTTGACGACTGTTGTTGCGAAGGATGAGGGGTCAAGAAGATCTTGCAGGCACGCGAAGGCCTCGTCATGGGCGGCGAGGTCCTCGTGCCAGCGCGACAGCGTCACGGGTCCTCGGCATCGACGGCCATCATGGCGGCCAGCACCGCGAGGCGTTCGCCCGCCGGCAAGGCCTTGTAACGCCGGCCCCAGTTGGCCGCCTTACGCTTGATGCGCTGGCGGTCGGTGAAGTTCCGGCCTGCGTAGCTCGCCCAATGCACCCGGTCGGGCGCGAAGTTGAACCACACGACCTCGGTCCGCACCTGGGCCTGGGTCGTCACCTGCAGCGCCAGACTGCGCCAGCCCGCCAGCATCTCGTCATAGAGCGCCGAGGGATGGCCCGAGACCATCACCTGGCAGGGCAGATCCTTGAGCAGGTCCAGGAGCGCGACATGGTCGACCTCCTCGTAGTCGAAGCGATAGCGCCGTGCCGAACGGCGGGTCGCGTGCAGATAGGGGGGATCGCTGTAGACCAGCTCCGGGCCCAGAAACGGGAACGAGGCCAAAAAGGCATGGGCACAGCCATGCACCAACTCGACCGGGTAGTCACAGGCAAAGGCCTCGAGCGCCTGCGCATCGCGGTCGATGCCGATCGAGCGCACGCCCGTTGGCTTGCGCTTCATCAGCGCACCGCCCCCCAGGTGGCTCTCGATGTAAACGCTGTGCGGCGGCATCAGCGCAATCAGCGCCTGGCACAGACCGCTCGTCGCCTTCGACCCAAAATATCCCACGCGCCGCTCCCGTCACACGAGAGCGCAACCCATAGACGCCCGATTCTATGGAGTCAAGAGACGATCAACGACGCGGCGGCGGAAACCCGGCCCCGCCGACCACCTACATCATCCTCTCACGGTCAGGAGCGGGGTACCTGGGTAGTTACCAGAAAACAGCATTTTCCGCAGGCGCAATGCCATCGATTTGACGACGATGCGGACGGTTTCCGCGCGGTGCTGAGCGGGAAATCCCAAGCGGTCATGACGCTCGAACCGAAACCCGGCTTTATCACGGCGCGGCACCCCGATATGTTGTATCAGCCGCCTGCGCTGCAAAATCTTAAGACCTATCACGCGGCGTTCGTGCTTGAAAAAGGCGACCCCGACGCCCTCAATCTCTTCAACAACTGGATTTTTCTACGCAAGGAAGACGGTTGGCTCAGCAAACGCCGTGCCTATTGGTTCGAGAGTACCGATTGGTTCGATAAGATCGACGACAACCCATTTCTGCTGTAGTCCAACACGACGCGAGGTTTTCGACATGGACGCGGCCTCGCCACAATGCCAGCAACCGCAGCACGCCGCCGCGCGATAGCTTCGCGAAATCGACGCGCGCCTTGTTGCGCTATTTCCAGACCGCGCGCGCAACCCGCAGCCAGTTTTCGCCCAGTATTCCGCGAATATCCGCTTCCGAATAACCGCGTTTCAGCAACCCGTCCGTGATTTCCGGAAACTGCTCCGGTTGAACGTATTTGATGTCCGGCCACGGCACGTCGCCCGGATGAGGTGGGTGGCGAGTCGTCGGCAAGGAGCTTGCGGGATCATACATGTTGTCGGTTGCTAGGCCGACATGCTCCGGCCCGACGAGCTCCGCCACATAGTCGAGATGCTTTAAGAACGTCTCGGTCGAACTGTCGTTCTTGCCGAGGAAGACGCCGACGCCGTTGATTCCGATCACGCCGCCCGTTTTCGCGCAAGCCTTGATCTGGTCATCGGTGATGTTGCGCGGGTGATCAAAGACCGACCGCGGATTTGCATGGCTGAACACCGCAGGAACCTTCGTCGCTTCGAACATGTCCATGGTGGTGCGGTGCCCAGTATGGCTGCCGTCACAGATCACGCCGACGCGGTTCATCTCCTCGATAAATGTGACACCGAGCCGTGTCAGTCCACCATCCGTGCGTTCCTTGCAGCCGTCGCCGATGACATTCTTCATGTTGGTTACAAGCAACATGTGCCGAATGCCGAGCTTGTAGTACAGCTCGATCATGTCGGGGTTCCCTTCGCAGGGATTTGTCCCCTGAAAGTGGAAGACGATCGCGAGCTTGCCCTCTTTCTTGGCTCGGACAACGTCATCTGCTGTTTCGACCAGCACGTATTTATCGGGGCTCGCCAAAAAGAAATTGCGGTTCTTCGCAATATTGTGGATCGCCCCATCCAGGTTGTGCGGATCGCCGGCGATCGTCAGTGACGTGACGTTGTAACCGCTTGCAACCATGCGAGGGAGCGTCTGCATCTTGAGGTCGTGGCGTCCGGCGTCTCCCCAGGGAAAGGTGTTGTCCCACACCAAGGAATCCTCGTGCAGCTTTGTTGCCTCGCCGGATATGTCCCATTCGGTCTTTACGTCTTCAATGACTTCGCTCATCGTTTTTTCCTCCCATTCCCGCACCGGAATTAGTGGTCTACGCAGGCGCCAATGTGTTCGTAGTTATTTCCAAACGCGGCGCGCCAATTTAAACCAATTCTCGCCCAGAATTCCCCGAACTTGCGACTCCTTGTAGCCGCTTCGAAGCATACCGTCGGCCAGTTCCGGAAGTTGCTCGGGCTGAATGTAGTTTATGTCGGACCATGGCACATCGCCTGGATGGGGCGGGTTCCACGGAGTTGGCGACGAATTTCCGGGATCGACCGGCAGATCGGTGGCTATCCCCACGTGTTCAGCCCCGACGAGTGCCGCGACGTAGTCGATATGGCGCAATATGGTCGCCGTCGAACTGTCGTTCTTGCCGAGAAACACGCTGACGCCGTTGATGCCGATGATACCGCCAGTCGCTGCCGAGGCCTTAATCTGTTCGTCGGTGATGTTGCGTGGGTGGTCGAACAGCGCCTTCGGATTGGAATGGCTGAAGATGAAGGGATCCTTCGATACCTCGCAGGCTTCCAACGTCGTCCGATTTCCGGTGTGGCTGCCATCGACAAGCATGCCGACGCGGTTCATTTCCTCTATCACCAGCACGCCGAAACGGCTCAGTCCGCAATCCGTGCGCTCCTTGCAGCCATCGCCAACCATGTTCTTCAAGTTGGTCGCTAACAGCATTTGCCGCACGCCCAACGAATAGTAGACCTCGATCATGCCGATATCGCTTTCGACGGGCCCTGTTCCCTGGAAATGGAAGCTGATGGCAAGTTTGTCCGCCCGCTTCGCCTCGCTGACGTCGTCGGCCGATTTGACGAGTACGAACTTATCGGGTTCTGAAAGTACGAGTGCCCGCGCCGCCGCTATATTCGCGATCGTTTCCTTAATGCCTGACGAGTCCTCGCCAAGCGTGAAAGTGACGAAGTCGTAGCCGCAATTCTTCACGCGATCGAGCAATTGGAGTTTTAATTCGCGGGTGCCGTCAGAACACGGAAACAGATTGTCCCACACCAACGTTTCTTGAGTGAGCTTGGCCGCCTGCGCGGAAACGCCGACCGACGAATCGGTTAGTGTTTCGCTCATTTCTCCCTCTCCCTGCGCCGTTGGAGACTTCCGCTCAAATCAGCGTTGGATCGTAGACGCTTAGCCTAGTCTACGACCATTTCTCGGATAAGACAAAGCATCAGCGGACAGCTGCCCAACCCGTTCGCCGCCGCAATCGATGGGTTGTCGCGATGTCGCTAACACACGATATGACCGGTCTATGTAACAGATGATCTGTCCGGTTTTAGATTTCCTCCAAATCTGGAGGAATCGGATGCGCCGGACGGAGCAGTTGCAGGGACTGAGATTGATGAAGTTCGAGGATGTCTACGGACGTTGTTATCGGGGTGATTTGAGCCAGGCCAAGGCCTCGGAGATCCTGGGCATGTCGGAGCGGACGTTCCGGCGCTGGCGGGAGCGCTATGAGGCCGAGGGTGCCGAGGGTTTGTACGACCGGCGCCTTGGGCGGGTCTCGGCGCGCCGCGCGCCGGTGGACGAGGTGATGCGGGTGCTGGAGCTGTTCGAGACGCGCTACCCGGACTTCACGGCCAAGCACTTCCACGAGAAGCTGGTCTGCGAGCATGGCTTCGGGCTGAGCTACAACTGGCTTCGCCTGAGCTTGCAGGCGCACGGCAAGATCAAGCCGGCGCCCAGGCGCGGGGCGCACCGCCGGAAGCGGCCGCGCCGACCGGTGGTAGGGATGATGCTGCACCAGGACGGCTCGAGCCACGAGTGGGTTGCGGGCCAGTGGTGGGATCTGATCGTGACCATGGACGATGCGACATCGGAGGTCTATTCGGGCTTCTTCGTTGCCGAGGAGGGCACGATGAGCACGTTCCGCGGGCTCGGGAGGTGATCGCCGAAAACGGGCTGTTCTGCTCGCTCTACGCCGATCGGGCCTCGCACTACTGGCACACGCCCGAGGCAGGCGGCGGTGTGGACAAGGACAACCCGACCCAGATCGGCCGGGCCTTGGCGCAGCTCGGCATCGAGTTGATCGCGGCCTATTCGCCGCAGGCCCGGGGCCGCTCGGAGCGCATGTTCGGGACCTTGCAGAAGCGCCTGCCCCAGGAGCTGCGCCTCGCCGGGATCGCCACCATGGCCGAGGCCAATCGCTTTATCGAGGAGCTCTTCTGGCCGGCGCACAACGCCCGCTTCGCCCGCCCGGCCGCGGACACCGGCTCGGCCTTCGTGGCTTTTGCCGGCACGCTCGAGGACATCCTCTGCGCCCAGGAGGACCGCGTCGTCGCGGGCGACAACACCGTGCGCTACAAGAACCGCACGCTGCAGATCCCGGCCGATCGCCACCGCCACCACTACGTCAAGGCGCAGGTCCCGGGTGCACGAATATCCCGACGGCCACCTGGCCGTCTTCCACGGACCCAGGTGTCTGGCGCGCTACCGCGCCGACGGCGAAACCATCGACGACGACAGGCTCCAGGCCGCGTGACCCGCTTCGACGCGACCGAGCCAAACCACCACAACAGAAGCGGTCAATTCATATGGTACATAAAGCGGTCAACTCAGTTTGTTATCGACATCGATGGGTTGTCGCGATTGACCAATGTAACGTTCAGTGCGAATCTAGAACTAGCTTAGTGCCTACCGGTATTATGAGCGGCCGCGACAACAGGTCACGCCATGTGTGTTCGTTTTTTCGGATTCCCTCTCAATGCGGCGCTCATCGGGGCCGCGTTCCTCTTTGGGACGACGCTAGCGCGGGCTGCTCCCCAGGCGCTTGGATTGATAGCGACCAACGAGCCGGTCCCGCTTTCCTGTGACGGCCGCAATTGCTCCGGCTACTTCACGAGCTTCTGCCTACAAATGGCGCGCACGCAGCCGAAGCCTCAAACCCCGTATCGACCGGCTGAAAACACGGAACTCGTTCTGCATGTGACCGATAAATTGGGCAAGACGTTTGATCTGCCCGGCCGCAAATTTCTCAAGTTCAGCGCGCGCACGTCGACTGGTGTGGATATTTCAGTCGATCGAACGCTCTTGAAGTCATACGCGCCACAGTCGGTCGCGATATCCGTTCCGGCGCTGTCATCGCTGGTTCCGGTTCCCAAGAAGGGCGACCTTTATCCGCAGGTTCCAAATGAGCTGTCGCTGTCGACAACCCAGCACAGAAAGGTCGCGATCCGCTTCCACGACCAAGGACCCCGGTACGAACTTGCGGCGCTGACCGCAATGCTCATCAATGCAACGCTGAGGGGTTACGATGTAACAGCTAGACTGCGCGAGATAATTTGGCAGCAAGTCACATCAACCGATGCGGTCTTAGAGTTCGATCCAGCATCCGTATCCGATGTGCGCTCAACATACGAGCGATGCGGCAACAACGTCGACAACTCCCGGCGCCGTACAATGCGCGGCTGCCTGGAGATAAGTCACATCTATCTGCAGCTGCACACCAACAAAGATTTCTGGACGGCCGTAAACGGAACTTAGATCGTCCAAGGAACGCTGTTCGCCGCCCGCAAGACGTCCATGTTTATCTCATCAGAAATCGGCGAATCATCGTCCGTTATTATTGTCCGCGCGTCGACACCGCGCCGCACCTTCGACACTGCCGTTTTTCGACGTTGCCCGACTGACCCCATCCCATGACGACGTCTACCACCCGATCGTCATGGATGCCTAATAGACACAACAGTCGGCCCAACCATCCGGGCATGGACCATCTCCCAAATCACCGGCGGTTCGCATTTCTAGACTAGCACGTGCCGCGCGATGATGAGAGCGCCAAAGAATGAGTTAGCTTGGGCAGCCGTCCGCGAGCACGCCCGCCATGCCGCGGCAGATCAATATATGTATGGGCAGCTGAACTTACTGATGATCTCGTCGACGTAAGCGATGTCGTCCTTATCCAAATACTCCGTATGCCCGCCGATGTGGCCGCGGCGCACTTTGTAGCTTTCCCTATCCTTGCTGCTGCCAGCGCGCAGGATTTCGGCGCCGAAAAAATCGGATCGCTCGAGCGCCTGCATATTTTCGAAACCAGCGTAGCGGACTGCGACATCGATCATATCCGGATCGGCGTCGGCGACACCTATCACCTCGAGCACGCGCCGCAATTGCCAATGCGGATTGTGATGCAGATCCTCATACTTTATCGCCAGAAATGTTTGCGGGATCGAGCGTGCCTCAAACCAGTGAGCGAAAAAGGTCGCCGCCTTTGTCGCTCCAAATCGCTTATCGCGCACGAATGCATGAAGATCTCCGTGGAAACGACCGACGCGTTTCGTCGCCTGAAAGAAACACGAGACCAATATGTCCTTCAGCCCGCGCACCAGGAAGATGACGTGTTTCTCGCGAAATCCGGACTTGTCCGCCGAGAGCTCGCGATAGTCGAGTTCGTCGACAATTGCGGAGTGATCGTGCGTAAATTGGGTCGGCAAGAGTCCAGCCGACACCGTCAGCGCGCGAATGCCTAAGATGTCTTTCTCGTCGTATCCATAGCGTTCGCACAAGTAGCGACCCAGCATCACTCTAACCCAAGTGCGCCCCGCTTTCGGATGCGAGACAATATAAGCCTGGTTTTCCGGATCGATCTCGCCACCGGTATCGAAAAGCGAACTCATACCTTGATCCTTGTCAGTTGCCGATTGCGACTCCTGTCCCTCGACGAAATACGGTACCGTTGCACGAGAACGAATTAGAGCTTGGTTGAATCGAGGTGCGGTGTGCGGACCTGTTGTTCGGCGATGCACTCTGGAAAGGGCAGACAATGCATTTGAAAGAAATCAACCATGTCGTGTTCGCGACCGACGACATGGTTAAGACGATACGATTTTACCGCGACCTACTGGGCATGGAATTGACGCAAGCCTACGGCGAACCTGGTATCCGGCATTATTTTTTTAGGACCGGAAACAACGAAATGGCGTTCTTCGAATATCCCAACATGAAGCCAGCCGACGACGAGGCTCAAGGGGGCCCGGCCAACAAACGCCAGGGCGGATTCGATCACATATCCTTCAACGTCGGATCGCGGGAGGAGTTGTTTGCCGTCAAGGACAGGGTTGAAGCAGCAGGAATCGAAGTAAATGGCGTTCTTGATCACGGCATCCTCTGGTCATTTTACTTCGACGATCCAAACGGTATCGAATTGGAGGTCGTCTGGCCATGCACGGAAGTGGTCAAGACGCCGGCCGAAGATGATGCGAACCCGTTGTCGATCGTTTCCGAGGGCTCGCTACCGCAGCCAGGACACTGGCCAGAGGTGAAAAACCCAACGCCGCCGGAGAATATGGTCTGCAAGGAACCCAGCGCCGGATACGATTCGGTAGGCAAGTTCCTGAAGGAAGGAATCGTTCGTCGACGCGAGGGATTTGTGGAGCGCGAGGGCTTGTTGGACGCTGCTGACTAACGTGCTTCATTGAACGGCGCGAAACGGCGGCATTCCCGCCATCCATTGACAAAAGAAAAGGACCGGCCGATTGCTCGGCCGGTCCTCAACTTCTGAACTTCGAACTGTTACTTCTTCAGCTGGTACTTGCTGGTCTCGACTTGATCGAGCCAATCAAACGTCGTGAACCAATACTTCCAACGCGTCGGAATGAAGCCCTGCGTCGTGTTGTACTGGATCCAGGCGTTGAAATACGTGATCGCATCGGGGTCGCCCTTGCGCATCACAAACGCTTCGTCCGTCTTGCCCAGCAGGTTCTCAAACGGCAGGAACAGCATCTCGGGGTTCTTGAGAACCTCGAATTGACCCTTTGGCGGGGCCGCGCCTGCACAATGCAGGTTGCCATTCACTGTGTCGAGATAGGCGTGCACGTTGTCGTCGTAGAGAACGTGCTGTGCCTTCGGCCAATAGGTTTCACGCACGATCGAACCGGATGCGCCACGGCGCCCGCCGATTTTGATGTGCGGCTTGTTGAAGTCTGCAGGCTTGACCATGCCGGCGGCCAGCTTCTTGTTGCAAACAAGCTGCGAGCCCGTATGGGCATATGGGATCGAGAAATTGACCTGAAGTGCACGCTTCGGCGTGATCGACATACCGGAGATGATCACATCGAATTTTCTCGCGAGTAGCGCTGGAATGATGCCATCCCATGCCGTCGGGAAGAACTCGGCCTTCGCCTCCATGTCTTCGGCCACCTTCGTAGCGACGTCGACCTCAAAGCCGATCATATCGCCATTCTTGCCACGCATGACCCAAGGCTGGAAGGAGCCTACGCCAACGCGGAAACGACCACTTTGTTTGATACCTTCAATGATACTGCCCTTAGCCAGGTCCTGCTGGACATCGGCCTTGGCAGTACCCTGAGGAGTCGCCAACAGCATAGCGCCAATGGCGAGTCCAACTACTGGTAAGCCATATTTCATACTTCACTACTCCCTGTAAGCTTTAGTCTGTACCTGGCAAATTAATTGATGGGCAGGGGTACCGCAACAGGTACAAGTTCAGATGGCTGCGCCCATCTGGCGACACTCTAGCTACAACCTAGCGGGCCCGCAAGCACGCAAAAGGGGCAATGTATTGCGGCGAATGCAGCACGCGTTCGGGCCGTAATCGGATACCTGGGTCTGAGTACAGCTACTCGCGGTCCATCGCATTATTGATGATGATATCCACTACGCTACCCGTGCCGACGACACCTTCAGTAACCATCTTAATGGCGGCCGCAATATTTACATTGTCTTCTTTGACGCCAATACCCTTGTTGGTCAGGCCCTTTTGCGCCTTCTCCGCGTAGTAGTTCGAGATCTCTTCCTTAACCATCGCCTTCAGACGGTCTTTGTCGCCGTTTGCGCGCGTCAAAGTTTCGTCGTCCTTCAACTCCACCCCAACCGAGAATAAAAGCATCTGCCGCGAGAATCCCAACCCCTCGTTCTGTGACGTGCCGGCGACATTGCTTCCTGATTGACCGTAAATCTCACCGGACTTCTCGCCCAGTTTTGCGGCCGCCACGGTGACCAGAAGATGATTAAATTCGAGCATCGGACGGTCGCTCTTCTCGACCGCCCTTGCCAAAGCACCAGCACCCACGGTCTCAACATTATCGCCTGTCATCGCCTGGTCGGCGGTCTGGTCTTTTTTCAGAAAAACCCAGCCCGCGCCGCCTGCAATGGCAAGCACGAAGATTACGAAAAGGATATTTCGCATGTCCCTTCTCCAGTCCAATGACTTTCAATACTTGTCGAGATTGTAGGAGTTATGGCGCAAAAACGAAAGACACGCCAGCGCATCTCCCAGGGCGGATGTGTTCTTTGAGCTTTCGCCCCGCCTGACAAGGATTTGACGGCAATACTGGACTTTCTGTCCACGCCCTGATATGAGTGCCATGAGGCAACCGTGGGGGCAAGGAAGCCGTGGTGGTTCTTTCGGAGGTGGCCGTCGACATCGTGGCGGTGGAGGACGAGGCCCGCTTCCGCGACTTGATGCAGGCGCACCACTATCTCGGCGCGGTGCCGGGGATGGGCGAGATCGTGCGCTATGTCGCTCACCATCGAGGGCGCTGGCTGGCGTTGGCGGTGTTCTCGGCACCGGCGCTGAAGTGCGGGGCGCGCGACCGTTGGATCGGCTGGGACTATGGCGTCCAGTTCGGCCGTCTGCACCTCGTCACCAACAACTCGCGCTTCCTGATCCTCCCCGGCGGTGAGCGCAACCTCGGCTCGCGGGTGCTCTCGCTGTGCGCGCGCCGTCTGGTGAACGACTGGCCGGCCCGCTTCGGCCACGACCTGCTTCTGGCGGAGACCTTCGTGGACCCGGCGTACTTCCGGGGCACCGTCTACCGCGCCGCCAACTGGATCGAGGTAGGACGCACCCGCGGCTTCGCCCGCGACGGGCACAGCTACAGCGAGCACGCGCACCCGAAGCTTGTGTTCCTTCATCCCCTGTGCCGGGGCGCGCGGGCCCGGTTGCGGGCCGCCCATCTCGACCCCCGCCTGCGACATGGAGTGCCCAAGATGACGCTGAGCGCCGCACGGATGCGATCCCTGCCCGCGTTCTTCCAGCCCATCGACGATCCCCGCCGCCGCCAGGGCCGGCGCCATGCACTGCCCACGGTGCTGGCCTTGGCCACCGCCGCGACGCTCTGCGGCATGCGCGGCTACAAGGCGATCAGCGAATGGGTCGACGATCTCAGCCCCAAGGTGCTGCAGCGCTTCCGCGTGCGCCGCCGCGACGGCCAATACCGCCCGCCCAGCCTGTCGGCGATGCGCAGCCTGCTCATCCGCGTCGACCCGGCGCAGCTCGACGCCGCCCTGCGGTCGTGGCACGAGGCCCATGGCTCAGGCGACAGCGCGCTGGCGATCGACGGCAAGACCCTGCGCGGCGCCATCGATGCCGAGGGATGCCAGGCTCACGTGCTCGGCATCGTGGGCCACGACACCAAGGCACCGTGGGGGCAAAAAAAGTCGGTATGAGGCCGGACGCCTACGACGGCGAGAAACGCACCAACGAGATCGGCACCGCCATCCCCCTGCTCGATACCCTGCCCGACATCGCGGGCCGCACCGTCACCGCCGATGCCCTGCTCACTCAGCGCGCGCTGGCCTCCTATCTGCTCGACCGCGGCGCGGACTACCTGTTCACCGTCAAAGGCAACCAGCCGACCCTGCTGAGCGATATCCGGCTTCTGCTCGACGAGGACATCGCCGGGCGGGCGCCGGACTTTGCAGACGAGAGCCCAAAGCCCGAGCATGGCCGCCGCGAGCGGCGATCCATCTGGGTCTCCGGCGAACTCAACGGCTATCTCGACTTCCCCGGCGTCGGACAGGTCTTCGCCGTGCGCCGCGAAACCGTCGAGGTCAAGTCCGGCAAGCGCCGCTGCGAGACCGCTTACGGCGTCACCAGCCTGACACCTCAAGGCCACATCACCAGAACGCGATGTTCGTGCTCAGATCGCCGCCACTGGACAAACGAGGCGACGCAGCACATCCTCGACCGCGAGCTTCGACGAGGATCGCAGCCGCATCCGTTTCATTGAGCCACGGATGCACCGAGAACATGTCACGGCTCAGGCGCTTCGCCATCGGCGTCATCAAGGGGCGAAGGCTCGTCGTCGCCGAGACCATGCGTGTTACTGGCCAGGAACCCGAGGCGGGTGCTCGACTTCGTGAAAATGACCGTCAACGTCGCCGCCAGGCCAGCGCCCGGCTAACCGCCCTCCGGCTCGCGTCCATCATATCGTTCCGCCAACCCTCGGCACGCGCTTGGGCGAGCGGTCATGCCCGGATGTAGACACACTACTCGACCCTCGAAACCTGGCGGATCGCTATAGCGCGGCACGATGGCGACCAAATCACACCAAGAGAGGCTGCACGCATGTCCAACGACACCGGATCGGCCATGATCGAGTGCCGAGAGCTCTGCGATGAAAGATTAGAAGGAATTTGCCGTGCCGCATCGCCCACTACTTAAAAACCGCGGCGACAAGACGCAGCTGCACGTCTGACAGTTACGGTGCAAAATCGGCGACGAGCGCATGCCACGATCCAATTGATTGTCATCGCGCTTCTGGGACCATTCACCTGACCCCCAGAAACTTGGTCCAGGCGGAATGTTAGGCCAGGACTATTTGAACGGAGGTCAGGATGCCACTTAAACGACATACCGTCGGAACGGCGCCATTGTCGACGCAAGCTACAGGAAGTGGAGGTTAGACTGTCAAACGGCCAAACGGTACCTGCGGTTTCCAGGACCTCGGGTCGTCTCGGAACAGACGGGTTACCGTTGGCACACAGGAGTACGGCGGCCTAAAGATTGAACAGCCACGGCGCTTCAAGTGAGCTCGAGCGGGAGAATCTGCGGCTGATACGAAATGTCGCTGATCTGACGCTGGATAAGCTGATTGGCTCAAAGAAACCGCTGAGGGAAACTCGAAGCCCCGAACGATGACGGGGCAATGTGCGGCCAATCCTCCAACGACGGCGTTTCCATCGGCCGATGCGTCGGGTGTGCCGGGTCATTGTGGCAAGAACGTTCGACGCACCGCTCTCGGCGTCCCGAGGCTGACGATGAGGCGGCGTTGACTGCGGCGCGTTGTGCTGGAAGGCAAAGCGCGGAAGAATCGCTCCGGCTATCGCCGGATCAAAATCGGCGCTGCACCGCGGCGACGGCAGGTACGTGAACGACAAGCCATTCGAACGCATCTGGCGCCAGGAGGGATTGAAGGTGCCGGCTAAACAACCAAAGCAGGGGCCGAGCTACGGCTCATCGATGGGTCCTGCATCCGTCTGCGTCTCGAACTGGCCGCGCCATGTCTGCAGCCTATGGCTTCGTCAAGGCTCGCACACTGCGGTCGGAACAGGGCATTCCGAATGCAAACCATCATCGACGATTACGCTCGGGAGTGCCTGGCAATCGACGTCGCACGAAGGCTGCGATCCGACGACGTGCTGTACCGGCCTTGCCGCGCTGTTCGTCGATCGTGGCCCGCCGGAGAACATCCGTTCGGATAATGGCGCTCGCCGCTCACTGCCACGGCCATCCGTGAGTCGCTGGCGCGGGTCGGTGCGAAGACGCTCTACATACGATTTCCGGGCAGTCGCTGGGATGAACGATTGCTACAACGAGTCATTCAACGTTTTCTCGGTTCGGGACCACGCAGCGGTCAACGGCGAGTTGATTCTACTCGGAAAACGAGGCCCAGGTGCTCCTCGATCGATGCCGGCAGCACTACAACACGGTCAGATCCCACGCAGTGCGAAGCACTGACAGATGGTCTGCGCGCAGTGTCCATGGCGCCTAACCGGACTGATCCGGCTTGCGCTATGGACGGTGCTCCGGCTCGAATCAGTCACTTCCCAACTCAACGTGTTCAAGACTAACATAGTGATTGGCATCATACAATCTGGGGGCAGTCAACCACGTTTCAGTGGACTGACGCGGAAACGATGATCTCTAGTTTCCAGTCCGACAACTGCGTAGCTTTGCATCGCAAGTCGCCCGCGCATGAGCGAATTGTCAAGATCCACTTCATTCGAGCCACGCCTCGTTGATGGCTGGTAACGGCCCTCATGTCCGCATGATCCAAATACAAACCTGCGGCAAGCAGGTTCGACTAATCGGTACCGGCCCGTGCGGAAGGAACTTGACGCTGGCAGCAGGCGTGCCCGCAGTTTGTGCGCTTCATATCGCTGCTTGATTCGTCCGCAACCGTGCCAGCGAGATTCACGACGTAAATGCCGTGCGATCACTGAAGCGATGGCTCATCAGGGGTCCTATTTCGTTTCTAACGATTAGTCGACAGCTTAGTTGGCTCGCGTCCGCTTGTTAAGGAATCTTGATATGCCGCCAGCTCGGCAAGCCCTCCACCCTAGTCGTCCTGTCCGAGCAAATCTGCCCAGCGACCTTCGATTAGTGCCGCGGACGCAATCGAGTCATCGTGCCACAACGAATCAAATTGTGCTCGTCGCTAGTCGGTGCTGGCGATAGTTCAAATGACAATTGCTGCAAGCGTTTCATCCAACCGACGCCAATTCTCTCGAGAGCGCCCCTATTTCGCCGGTACGCATGGAATTCGTGTCGTAGTCGGTTCGATTTTCGCGAGGATATGTTCAGCGGAAGCCTGAAACTGGTAGCTTTCGATCCAGACTTCCGGGCGAGCACGCGTCTTAGGATCGGACACGTCATTATAGCTGGTGCCAGGAAGGAACGCACGAGTTAGCAGGTCCTGCGCGTCTATCGCGATTTCAACGGCGAGCGCAGCAATTTGGGTTCGGACCAGGTTACCCGTCTTTTATGAGGACATCGATCGATTTCGAAGAGGAGTTTCCAGAAACTCTTCATGACTTGTTGGCGACGTAGCACCACATTTCTGGCAATTGCCGGATCTATCAGCGCAAAACTTTGCGTCTTTTTGCTCTCGGTGATGCCCGACTGGCTGCGGTTCGACCGTGACTGCTCGGTTTCGAGTGCGATGTTGTGTAGATGCCGCCAGCCAAACGCCGCAGCGATCCCGACCGCGGTCAAGATCAGCAAATGTTTCATTGAGAGGATGCACCGAAAATGTCGGCTACCAGTGCGTCTGGCAACTGTCCGGAGCGGCGTGTTACTGGCAATGGCGATCGTCGTCTAGTCTCGCGCCACGGCCGCGCACGTGGGGACAATCGTTCCGGTGATGGCTTGGCGACCGGGAGTAGACACACTACTAATCAAACAACAGCTATTCTCGCCCAAGCGCACCAAGAGAGAATGACATGTCCAATGACGCGGATCGAAGAAGATACTCTGAGGAAAGATGCAGGTGCCCGACCGATGCGGTATTGTGGCGCGCAGACGCAGCGCAGTCTGCAAGACTTCAAAATCGGCGACGAGCGGATGCCCGATCCATTGTTTCGCGCACTGGGCATTCAGAAGAAAGCCGCTGCTTGTCCGCCAATATTGCGCACGCAGCGCTTAATCAATTCGTCTGCGGCGCCATTGTCGACGCAGCTCAGGAAGTGATTGACGTCAAACTTAACGACCACTTTCCGCTCATCGTCTGGCACACGGGTGTGGGGCACACAATCGCAACATGAACGCCAACGAAGTGATCGCCAATGGGGAGCGATAGAAATGTTGGGCGGTACGCTTGGCTCAAAGAAACAGGTCGTGCCGATGACCGATGACGTGCTGTTGCGAGCCAGATCCTCCAACGACTCAGTTTCCATCGGCCATGCACATCGCCGGCCTGTGGAAGAAGTTCACCATCCGTCTGCTCCCGGCGCTACGCTCACTGCGCGCGAGTCTGAGATGCAAAGGCGGCTGAATTTTCCGAATGCATCAAAATCGGCCGGCATCGGCACGCAGGATGCGACGCCATTGACGATGGGCCAGTGAATGCTTTCCGGCTACGCCAAGCAGATCGAGTACGGCATCGAGCGCATCGAAGTCTCGCTGCCGCGCCTGCTGCACTTGGCCCAAGGCGGAACCTGCGGTCGGAACAGGCTTGAATGCAAAACATGGATTCGGCGAGCACTTTGCCGACGGCCGTTGCGAAGATCAGCGGCCTCCCCTTTGTCACCGCGGATCACCAAGATCGAGGCGCTCGCGCGATCATGACGCCAGTTGCATCGAGGCCTCGGGAGCCCTCAATACGATTTCCGCGTCGCTGATGAAGATTGCCAACGACATCCGTTTTCTCGGTTCGGGACCACGCAGCGGTCTCGGCGAGTTGATTCTACCGGAAAACGAACCCGGCTCCTCAATCATGCCGGGCAAGGTCAATCCCACGCAGTGCGAAGCGCTGACAATGGTCTGCGCGCAGGTCATGGGAAACCATGTTGCCATCACGGTGTCCGGCTCAAATGGTCACTTCGAACTCAACGTGTTCAAACCGGTGATGATCTACAATCTCTTACAGTCAATACGTTTAGTGGCTGACGCATCGACCAGTTTTACCGACAACTGCGTAGCTGGCATCAAAGCCAACCATGAGCGAATTCAAGAACTTCTTGAGAACTCGCTGATGCTGGTAACGGCCCTCACTCCGCATATCAAATACAAACCTGCGGCAAAGGTCGCTAAGAAGGCCCATGCGGAAGGAACGACGCTGAAGCAGGCTGCGCTGTCGCTAAAGCTGTTGACGGACGAGGAATTCGATAAATGGGTGCGTCCTGAAGCGATGCTTGGTCCCCTAGATTAGTCGACAGCTTAGTTGGCCGCGTCGTTTAGAACGGATTTGAGCGGCTCGGCAGAGTACGTCCCCGAGATTCTGGATTCGGATCCGGCGAGCACGGCGCAGACAATCGTGCTCGCGCATGGTGCTGGCATAGACATGCGCTCGCCCTTCATGGTGGCGTTCTCCGAGGGTATTTCCGCGCATGGAATTCGTGTCGTTCGGTTCGATTTTCCATATATGTCGGAAGCGCGCCGTGTCGCTCGTCGGAGACCGCCCGATCGAGAACCAGTTCTATTGCAGACATGGAAAACGATGATCGAGCGCTTGGGTGCACGGGATCTGATTATTGGCAGTAAGTCGCTCGGTGGCCGAACCGCAAGTCTCCTGGCAGACGAGTTGGCGGTAGGGGGTCTTGTTTGCCTTGGCTACCCATTCCATCCTCCAGGAAAGCCCGTCACCTCCCGGCGTATGGCGCATCTCGTAGACCTGCAGACGCCGACGCTGATCTGCCAAGGAACGCGCGATCCATTTGGTGCGGCCGAAGAGGTGGAGGATTATGTGTTGTCCCCTAACATTCGGCTGCATTGGCTTGCGGACGGCGATCACAGCTTCCGGCCGCGTGTATCGTCGGGCCTCACGGAACAAGCGAATTGGCAATCGGCAATCTCCGCGGTCTGTGCGTTCGTCGACCGGCTATAGTGATGCCAACACAATCCGTTTGCTCGAGGCCTAAGTATGGCTTGGTCTAGGGAGTTTCGGGATTTCGTGCTGGATCAACTGGCAGCGCTTGGCAACGTCGAAGCCCGTGCGATGTTTGGCGGGGTCGGCATCTACAATGAAAAGTTGATGTTCGCGCTGATCGCCGACGGCCAGCTCTACTTCCGGGTTGACGACCAAACCCGCGCGCATTTCGAAGCGGCGGGTCAATCGCCGTTTACCTACGAGGGACGCGGGAAAACTGCCGGCAGGGTCATCGAGATGCCGTATTACACCGTATCGCTGGACGTGCTCGAGGACCCGGCTGAAGTCGTCGATTGGGCACGGGAAGCAGTTGCTGCGGCCGAACGTGCGAAACGCAAATGACGCCCCCCTACGCTAGGGATAGCAGCCCACCGAGCGCCGAAGCCACGGCGGACGATCGAGCCACATTAGCGGATGCTGACGATCCGGCAGCGATGAGAAAACATTCCGTGCTCGTCGCGGGCCATGCGACCAGCATATCGCTTGAAAATGCGTTCTGGCAGGAATTCAAGGAGATAGCTGCCCGCAAGGGCACGCCGTTAAATCGGCTGATCACAGAGATTGATTACCGTCGGCCGGGCAACCTGTCGAGTGCAATCCGCGTGTTTGTCCTAAGAGAGCTACGGGCGGGGCGATAAAAGATGCTAACCGCCTCCAAGCCCCTTCAGCAGATCTTTTAGCAGATCCTCTGGTTTCAGTTGTTGCTGCGATTGCCCAGACGCCGGTTTTGGAGCTGACTGTGGCTTCTTCCCGCCCAGAATTCCTGGCAACAACTTCTCCAAGGGGCTGGCTTGAGTAGCTGACTTGCCCGGTTTCAGAGCATTTCCACCGAACTTGATACTCGGCGCATCCAGCGGGCCCGACAGCGCTGCCGTTACAAACGGTTCGGATCCGTCGCCCTTGTAAACGGCTGTAACAGTGTCGATTTGCAATGCCGGAAGGTCGGCCGTACCGCGAGTAACCGCGCGCGCCGCGCCCCCGTCGAGAACCGCCGCTTCGGTCCGCACCACGCCATTTGCTATCGTGTAATCGCCCGTCAAGGTCGCAGGGCGGTTTCCGAAGGACTCCAAAAGCACACCAAAGACATCCGTAAAGGGACGTATCTCGCGAACCTTGCTGCCAAGCAGCGCACCAATAAGGCTTCCCGCCACAGCGGCGGCCTTCTCCTCTTCGGTTGCGAGCACGCGAACCTTTCCACTGACGGAACCCTTGCCGTTCAAAGTGGCAATCACGCGTTCCTGACTTAGGCCTTCCGCCGTAAATTCCAGGTTGGTCGAGACGGGCCCCTCGGCACGATCGAAATCGGCGAAAGCGTTGATCAACAAACGCAGCTGTAGGTCTTTGGCGGCGACGCTGGAAGCAATGCGGGGATCTGGATAATTACCGTCTATCGTGATCGTCGATTCGAGCGACCCGCCAAAAGCCTTGGCGGTGAATCGATCGATGTTGAGCCTGCCGTCCTTGAGAAGCAGATGGAATTGCGGATCTTCCAACCGAATGCTATCCATGGTCAACGCCGCCAAGCGCCCATTTAGTTCCACGTTGGCACGTGGGAATAGGCTTGTTGCAGGTGAAGCGGCCGATCGGGCCGCAGCGGACTTTGCGCCAGATGCAGCCGATGCCGCAGAAGCAGCTGCGCGCGATCGTCGCTTCGCCGATCGAGCGCGCGGCGGCCCGCGAACCGGCAGTATTAGGTCCAGCAATATCTCGCTTGTTGCTATGTCAGCCTTTATGTCCGGCTGCGATCCGCCAAGCTTGATGCTGGCATTTCCCCGAAGTGCAAACGGGCCAGCGTTCCCTTTCAACTCCGTCACCTTGGCGAACGTCTGTGTACCTGCGGCACGAAGGTTGATCGTGAGGGGCCCCAAGTTCGTTGCCGCCGGCTTATAGTTGGGGGCAACGAGCCGCATTACCTCGGCCAGGTCCGGATGATCGAGCGCCAACTTGAAATCGTAGGCTGGATCGAAGGCGATATCCTTGATTTTTCCCTCGAAGCTCGCCTTGGCGCCCAGCATGTCAACTGTGGCCTTCACGGCCAAGTCCTGCAAACCACCATTTAACTGACCGTTAACAGCAACGTTGCGCTTCGCTGCCTGTGGAAGGCGCAGGTTTACCCCCGCGACGCGGGCAAGCGCCTCCACATCGCGGCTGCTTGCCGCAAATGTGAGCGCGGCGGTCGGGTTTTGTGCAATTCCGTTTACTTCACCGCTAATTTTGGCCGCAACACCTGCGATCGTGCCCACGCTGGCCTCGTGAAACGTCAGCTTTCCCCCGACAAGGGTCGTGTCGATGTGAAGCTTCTCAACAACCATATCGCGAACGCTTAGCCGCTCGATCCGCGCATCTATGTTGGCATCGAATTCGTTAAGTATCGCGAGCGACCCGAGGACAGCCGCCGCGCTCGACGCCGCCCCCGACCCAGTGGACGGCTGTTGTCTTACCACTGAAGCTGACGCCTTAGGCTTGTTGACGCCCTCGGCAGGTCGCTGCAAATACGGGTCGAGATTGAGTTTGTCTATCTCGACGCGAAGACCTAATGCAAGCCGTTCGCGCAAGGCGACAGCCAGCCCTCCAGTAATCTTGCTCGCGTCCAGTTCGACGTTGATGTCGGTGACCTCAATCGCCTCGGGTGTGGCCTTAAGCATGCTCCTATATGAGAAATTGCGCAGACGATCGGCAGGTAGCGATCCCGGCGCAATCTTTAGCCAGTCGAAGATGCCCCGCAGATTGTCCGACGTGACTGCCAGCGCTCCATCGAATTGTGGCTTACCTTCAACCGGCTGAACGAACCCCGAAAGCGACACATCCGAAGCGCCAGGCAACAATGCAGTGGCCTGCTCAACTGCAATGCTGCCATTGCTGAGGACAGCCCGCAGCGTCGCCTCACGAATAATGCCGGAGCGGAACTGCACGACGCCAGCCTCCAGATCGAGGCTCAAATTCACATTAGTCGGTAACTCGAATGGTGATTCGACTTCGGTCCGACTGCCAGTGTCTTGACCTCCCGTACTGCCGGTCGAGCCAGCCGCGGCGGACCTCGCGCTGTTCGATGCAGGCACGTCCGCCGCCGCAATTTGACCCAGGAGTGAGTCGAGATTCAAACTTGTGAAGTTAAGCGCGAGGTTTACCTGTAGCGGTTCTTCAAACCGCGCGTCGATGGCTCCCGTCGCTCGAGATTCGCCGAGTTGAATCGATGCGTCATTGAGCGCGACCTCCTCACCTGACGCCGATAGCGAAGCTTCAAGCGAATAGTCACTCGCCAAAAGTCGCGGCAACGCTATCTCCGCGTGCTTGGCAATCAGTCGCCCAACATCTGTGCCGCTAACACGCAGCTTGCCTTCGAGACGACCGACGTCCGAAAGCTCGCTCAGCGTGCCTACATACGCCAAGACTGTCTTCGGCTCGTCTGTCTCCGCCGAAAGCTCAAGTGAAATCGGACGGTCGGACTCGATGCGGCCCGTTGTTAGCGCTATGGCAAGTTGCTGGCCGCGGAGCGTGACATTTGCCGTGACTTTGAAGGGACCTTCCAACGACTCTGCAGAGACCATGGCGTCGATGTTCTCAACAAGCTCATCGATACCGCTTGCGGTATCGCGATAGTGCAGCGATCCGTCCTCCACGAGAAGGTTGGTAAGAAAAACGTCGAACTCGGAACCGAGTGCACTAGAACTGTCTGCGGCACCCGTCTGCCCGTCGCTATCGGAGCCGACCGACACGGATGAAAGAGTCCAGTTCGGCGTCCCATCTTCGCTGACCTGAAGACCGATCACCGGCTTGATCAGGGTTACACTGGTGACATCAAGGCGACGTTCGAACAATCCAGCGATCCCCATCCGAACGCGCAACTCTTCTAACCGCACCAGGTCGGACTCGCCCGCACCAACAACGCGGAGGCCCGAAACGGCGAGTGAGGGGGTCGGCAAAATCGCCAGCGCTATGTCGCCATCGATGGCAAGCGACAGCCCCGTGGCATTCTCAATGGCGGCCGTGATCCGGCCCTTGTAGCCATTCCAATCGATGAAACTTGGCGCAATAAAAACCGCCACAAACCCAATGGCGATAAATCCGGCGAAACCAATTAACAGTTTGCGCACGGCCAAGGCTCCCCGATGGCAGGCGTATGATGAACATCGCGGCTATCACAGCAAACGGGCACATCAAGCCCAACTTGACGCGACGTTGTCGCCAAACGTATCAGCTTTGCCGACCCGCAAACAGATAGAGGTCCGCAATCAAATGATTTGCCCATCAGGTATCTTAGCCTGATCCGCCGCGCGATCAACGACACGCCGAAATTGTTGCATAGCTCCATTGCGAGGATCAGCACGATCGCTCCTACGGGCGCAGCGTCAAGCACATCGCTCATTATCGTCACATACGTTGCGGCAACGTGAATGCCAGGTGCGGGCGCAATTACGCCGACGAGTTGTGGGTTCTCGACCGCCGGCGTGTGGTTTAGCGGATGCGGCGAAGCGCCGTGCTTCCCCCTTGCAACATACCGGCGCGCCGTTTCCGAGTTACATTACAAAGCTGTGTCGCGACAATGTGCCGCGACATGCAGCGACCTCTTGCACAAGCCGGGGGGCTCGGTTAGGACAACGCATGCCGATTAGGCGCGATGAGGCGTCGCTTCAACACCAGTCGCACATCCGCCAGTCGGATGCGGGCTGGCTGCCCTTGGCGCTTGCTGCCAAGAATACGACAGAGCACCGGGCCGCATTGGCAATCGAAGCGAGGGAGGCACCATATGGCGACAAGCGCAGAACAGGCCGCGAAACTGCTTAGAAATGCAGCAAAGTTCTTTCGCCAAGTCGGCCAGCAGACGCCGGCGCTCTTAGATCAAATGGAAGTGAGCGCCCGCAACTACGAGCATGTGGCAGAGCATGTGGAAATTGATGCGAACGGTGAATGCCCGCCGCTCGACGAGGAAGAAGCAGGGAATTAATTCACGCAAGCCGTCTGTTTCAATTCGAACCGCACGTGCGGTTCACTCCGCAGCTCTTTTGGTTGATCCCCTGGTCTCGCCTTGCGGCAGATCCTTATCTTCTGCCTCGCCATAACCACCACCCGACGGCGTTTCCAGAACAAACACGTCGCCCGGGTGGACATGTGTACGGTCGGCTCCACTCATCTGCGTAATCGTGCCGTCAGCCCGTTCAACCCAATTGCGACCACACTCGCCCGGCTCGCCGCTCGCCAATCCATAGGGTGGAATCCTACGGTGGTTGGAAAGGATACTGAGGTCCATTTCTTCTAGGAAACGAAGCCGCCGCCGCGCGCCGTCGCCGCCTTGATGGCTGCCCCGTCCGCCGCTGTCCCGGCGAATTTCGAAGCCTTCGAGCATTACAGGGAACCGCCATTCCAAGATTTCCGGGTCGGTCAGTCGTGTATTGGTCATGTGGGTATGAACCGCAGCCGTTCCGTCAAAGTCTGGCCCGGCGCCGGAACCGCCGCAGACGGTCTCGTAGTATTGATAGCGGTCGTTGCCGAAAGTGACATTGTTCATGGTCCCCTGGGAGGCCGCCATTATCCCCAAGGCGCCGAAGAGCGTATCGGTAATGACCTGGCAGGTTTCGACATTTCCGGCGACGACGGCGGCGGGAAACTCGGGCGCCAACATGGAGCCCTTGGGAATGATGATGTCGAGCGGCTTGAGACAGCCTTCGTTGAGAGGGATATCGTCGCTCACGAGCGTGCGGAATACATACATGACCGCCGCACGGCAGACAGCAGACGGCGCATTGAAATTCGTCTTCTGCTGCATGCTGGTGTTGGTGAAGTCGATCGTTGCGTTCCGCCCCTGACGATCGATCGAGATCTGCACGTCGATGACGCTGCCATCGTCAAGCGTATAGGCAAATCGGCCATCGGAGAGCACATCGATCACGCAGCGCACACATTCCTCCGCATTATTCTGAACATGGCGCATGTAGGCGTGCACCACGTCGAGCCCGAAATGGTCGACCATGCGCCGGAGTTCTTGGACTCCTTTCTCGTTGGCGGCGATCTGGGCCTTTATATCGGCGATATTCTGGCCGATGTTCCGCGATGGATAAGGGCCGGATTCGAGGAGTTCGACGAATGCTGCCTCACGGAATCCACCCGCTTCGACCAGCTTGAAGTTGTCGATCAGGATGCCTTCCTCGTCGATTCTCGTACTGTCCGGCGGCATGGAACCAGGCGTTGTCCCGCCAAGTTCCGCGTGATGGCCACGGCTGCCGACATAAAACAGGATAGTTCGTCCGGCTTTATCGAAGACCGGTGTTATGACCGTCACGTCCGGTAGGTGTGTGCCGCCATTATAAGGCGTGTTAAGGGCGAAGACGTCGCCGGGCACCATTTCGCCCCCATTTTCGCGTATCACAGTTCGCACACTCTCGCTCATCGAGCCGAGATGGACGGGGATGTGTGGTGCATTTGCTACAAGGTCGCCTTGTGCGTCGAACACGGCGCAGGAGAAATCGAGACGCTCCTTGATATTGACCGAGTAGGCGGTGTTCTGAAGCGTATGCCCCATCTGCTCAGCGATCGACATGAACAGATTGTTGAACACCTCAAGCATGACGGGATCGACTGACGTGCCGATCGCCTCGCGGTTTGGCCGAGCCGCGACCCGCGTCAAGACAAGATAGCGCGTCTCAGTGAGTTCGGCGCGCCAGCCCGGCTCGACGATCGTGGTGGCCGTGGTCTCACGTATGATTGCAGGCCCGTCGATGGTATCGCCGGGAAAGAGCTCGTCTCGGTCGAAAACCGGCGTCATTCGTAATTCGGCATCCATGTAGCTTTGAACCGTTGCGAGGGCTTCAGGTTTGCCGCTCGATCGCGCTGAGGCTACCGCTTCATCGGCGACATCAGCCGTCGTGCCGATGACCTCCGCGGCGGCCGCCTCGACGATGAACGGCTTCTCGGGCATGGTGAAGCCGTAGCGTTGTCGATAGGCCGCCTTGAAGGCGGCTGCCATCGACTTCGGATCCCCGAATTCAACCTCCAACGCGGTGTCAGTGCCCTCGTAGCGAAGATGGACCTTTCGAACGGCGCTTAGGCGAGCCTCGGCGACACCTTGCGCCAGGACTTCGTCGCTGGCCGCTTCGACAAGCTCAGTGAGGATCGTCTCGACTTCTTTGAACACATCATCGGAGAGCTTTGCTTCGACGGCCTTTTCACGCATGGCCCTGATATTGGCAAGGCCCATTCCATAGGCCGAAAGGACGCCTGCGAAATGATGAATGACCACCTTCTTCATTCCCAACGCATCGGCGACGAGGCAGGCATGCTGTCCACCGGCGCCGCCAAAGCAACACAACGCGTACTCAGTGACGTCATAGCCGCGTTGTACGGATATTCGCTTGATGGCGTTTGCCATGTTCTCCACGGCAATTTTGAGATATCCGTCCGCCACTTCGACCGGCAGCCGGTCGTCGCCCGTCTTCTCCCGAATCTGATCGCGCAGATCGGCGAACTTCTGGTGCACGACATCGGCGTCGAGGGATTGTTTCTGGTCATTGCCGAAGACATGGGGGAAGAATTCCGGCTGCAGTTTTCCCAGCATGACATTGCAGTCGGTAACGGTAAGCGGGCCGCCACGACGATAGCAGGCCGGCCCGGGATTTGCGCCCGCCGACTCAGGCCCCACGCGGTAACGTGACCCGTCAAACACGCACATCGACCCGCCGCCGGCGGCGACCGTATGTATCAGCATCATCGGTGCCCGCATGCGTACGCCGGCGACCAGCGTCTCGAAGGCGCGTTCGTACTCTCCGTTGAAATGGGCGACGTCGGTGGATGTACCCCCCATATCGAAGGTAATTATGCTGTCGAATCCCGCGAGCCCACTCGTTTCCACGCCGCCCACGATTCCCCCGGCCGGGCCGCTCAAGATGGCGTCCTTACCCTGAAATAGCCGCGCATCCGTCAGGCCGCCGTTTGATTGCATGAACATCAGGCGGACGTCGCCAACGAGTTCGGCAACCTGATTGACATAGCCGAGCAGAATTGGAGACAGATAGGCATCAACAACGGTCGTGTCGCCACGACTCACCAGCTTCATCAGCGGACTCGTCTCGAAACTGGTCGACACTTGCGTAAAGCCGATTTCGCGCGCGAGATCGGCGACTTTGAGCTCATGTTCGGGATAGCGGTAGCCGTGCATGAAGACGACGGCGACCGATCGGATTCCGTTTGCGTAGGCCTGGGCGAGTTTCTTTTGTGTGCTTTCAATGTCGAGATCGCTAACGATCTGGCCTTGCGCGGACATCCGCTCGTCGATCTCTTCAACGCGGTCGTAAAGCAGCTCCGGCCTGACGATGTGAAGATCGAACAGACGAGGCCTGTTCTGATAGGCGATCCTTAGGGCATCACGAAAGCCCTTGGTCGTACAAAGCAAAGTGCGCTCGCCCTTGCGCTCGAGCAGCGCATTTGTTGCCACCGTCGTCCCCATCTTGATGGAATCGATCTGTTCCGCCGGAATAGCGTCGTCGGGCGGCACTCGCAGCAGCTCACGAATCCCTTGCGCCGCCGCGTCCCGATAATGCTCTGAATTCTCGGACAAAAGTTTGTGAGTCTCAAGTGAGCCGTCCGGGCGGCGCGCGACGATATCGGTAAATGTTCCGCCGCGATCGACCCAAAACTGCCAAAGACCGCCAGAGGTCTCTTGCTCTATGGATTTCTCGCTCTGCATATGTACGGCTCGCGGCAGGTTTTCTTCGTTAAATTCAAAGGATTAGTTTCCAATGTGCCCGCCAAAAGTGGCGAATACAACACAATAGTGACCTGCGCTATATGCGACTAAATTCGCGGTAGCGGCAGTCGCACAAGAAACAAGACAGTACCTGATGGACGCGCCGCGCAGCTCCGCCAACAAGACAAAATCAGTGCCGTTTTTCGCCCTTATTAGGCCAGACACATACTGTACGCATACGCTAAACGTACAGCCAATTCAAGTCAGACGCTGGCAAGACTTAGCGCGATTCAGAATTTCGCGTATTTATGCGGCGGCAGACCCCTTGCTCGGCAGATCTGTCACGACCATGTGACCTGGCGCATGCGTGATGCAAATCGGCGGTTTCGCGTTTGTCACGACAACTTGTGGCGTCACTCCACAGGCCCAAAATACGGGGATTTCGTCCCTCTTAACGGTCACCGGCACACCAAAATCGGGCGCCGATAGATCCCCCACGCCAATTTTCGTTGGATCGCCCAGATGGACGGGCGCGCCATGCGCCATCGGAAATCGCCCAGTAATTTCAACGGCGCGAATGGCGTCGGCTTCTAGGTAAGGCCGCATCGATACGACGAGTGAGCCTTCAAACGATCCTGCCTTCCGTGTCTCGATGTTGGTGATGTACATGGCGCCTTCGCTCCCTTCTTCGATATGTCGAACGCCCAGACCGTTGTCCATCAGCGCCTCTTCAAAGGAGAATGAGCAGCCAATCACAAAAGCGACGAAATCGGCGCGCCAGATATCGCTTATGTCGTGCACTTCGGATTTCAGCACACCATCTTCCCAAAGGCGATATTTCGGTAAATCTGTTCGCAGGTCGAGGCCCCCACCCAACAACGGCAGTAAAGGATCACCGCGGTCGGAAATTGCTAACAGCGGGCACGGCTTGGGATTGCGCTGGCAGAACACGGCGAAATCAAGCGCCCATTCGGCCGGCAAGATGACCAAATTGCCTTGCAAATGGCCGAGCGCGTGGCCGGCGGTTGTCGTCTTGTGCCGACCCGATCTGATGAGCCGCCGCAACTCCCCTGGCGCCAGTTGCTCTGCCGCTATCGGCGCAGTAGATTCACCCATAATTTCCTCCGCGCAGGTCGCCGCCGCGTGCGCCCTTACCAACCGCTCACTATGACGCTCGGCTGTGGAATGTCCAATCGATTCTGTGATAGGGCGCCTCAATGCTGACAGCCATTGTCATGGCCCGCCATTCACAGCTATCGTGGCACACATGAAATGGTTGAAATGCACCGGAATTCTTCTGACGCTGCTCTTCGCTGCTCCGGCGGTTGTACTGACCGGAGGACGTGCGGTGGGAAATGATTGGCGTACGGCCAGCCGCGCGTCGACTGGACTTGCTCCCGATCCTCTGACAACCACTGAAGCTGTCGTCCAGGTGTACGTGACACGTACGTACGGGTGGCGCGGCGCATTCGGTGTGCACACGTGGATCGCTGTCAAGCCGACTAACGCCACGAGTTATACGACTTATCAAGTTATTGGTTGGCGCGCCCGCTACGGCGGCTCCGCCTTGGTCATTGGCAACGATCTGCCGGACTGTCAATGGTTCGGAAACAGCCCAAAGGTCATTGCCGATCTCCGCGGCGATGGTGTCGGCGATATTATCAAACGTATCGACGATGCGACTGCCAGTTACCCGTACGCAAACACGTACACCATGTATCCAGGCCCGAACAGCAATACGTACACGGCCTGGGTCGGGCGCCATATTCCGGAGCTCAAGCTCGACTTGCCGCCAACTGCGATTGGTAAGGACTATTTGGGTTACGGTGTGATCGCCAAGGCGCCGAGTGGTACCGGCATACAAATCTCCTTCTTTGGCCTTCTGGGTATTCTCGCCGGCGTTGAGGAGGGACTCGAAATTAACGTCGCTGGACTGACATTCGGCGTCTATCCCTTGGGGCTGGCTTTGAAGCTGCCGGGATTCGGACGCATCGGTCCACGTGCCCTATTTGAAGATTGAGCGCCCGATGAACGGCGGTCGCCCAGACAATGGGCAACAAACTCATGGACGGCATGTGATGACGTGTCGGCGAACCCGCATCGCCTCCCTCGCTGCACGGGCCACCGACGCGTGTTGAGTCTTGCTCCATGACAATTTGGGGGAAGGTACTGGGTGGAGCCGCCGGATTTGCCATGGGCGGACCGCTCGGCGCCATTATCGGCACGGCAGCTGGACATGCCATCGATAGAATGCGGCAGCCGAAAAGCGGCGAGGAAGGCACCAAATCGATTGCCTTTACCATCGCTGTCATCGTGCTCGGCGCTAAAATGGCGAAAGCCGACGGCGTTGTGACGCGCGACGAAGTGGAGGCCTTCCGCGAAGTTTTCCAGGTCCCCGAGGACGAGCTAGGCAATGTTTCGCGTGTCTTCGATCAGGCGCGAAGAGATTCGCGCGGTTTCGAGCCCTACGCCCGCCAAGTTGCGGAGATGTTTCGGGAGAACCCCGCCATACTTGAAGAGTTGCTGTTTTGCCTGGCCCACGTTGCCAAGGCAGACGGCGTTATTCACCCCGCGGAAGTTGAGTATTTGCGCGCGGTTTCAGAAATCTTTTCACTCGACGACGCCGCCTTCGAGCGGGTAACGGAGATCGAACTGGGACCGGAGAAAGCCGACGCTCACACTGTACTCGGCGTTTCGCACGAAACCCCCGACGAGGAGATCAAGTCCGCCTATCGTGCGCTGGTGCGAGAAAACCATCCCGATCGATTGATCGCTCAAGGCATGCCGCAGGAATTCGTCGACCTGGCCAACGAAAAGTTGGCGGCGATCAATGTCGCCTACGACCGAGTAAGTGACGAGCGTGGACTCACCTAGTGGCGGAGACCTTGCCACTTGTTTCGCTACGCGACGCAAGCATCAGCTTCCACATTGCGCCCCTGTTCAGCGACCTCAGCGTTGCCCTCGCAAGCGGCGACCGCGTCTGCTTGGTCGGTCACAACGGCAGCGGCAAGTCGACGATGCTCAGGGCACTCGCGGGACTGATTGAAATAGACGCCGGAGTACGATTCGTCCAATCTGGCATACGCATCAGCTATCTGCCCCAGGATCTGTCGCCACCCGCTGACGAGACCGTCGCCCAGTTCGTATCCAGCAAGGGCACACCCGCGCATCATGAGGCAGCGCAGCTCGACGAACTCAAGCTTGCGGGCGAGCGACCCATGGGCACACTGTCGGGGGGCGAATTGCGCCGCGCGGCATTGGCCAGAGCGCTTGTAACGTCCCCGGACATCTTGTTGCTGGACGAACCGACAAACCATCTGGATCTTCCCACGATCGAACTGCTGGAGGCGATGCTGCACCGCTTTCCCGGCGGGTGGCTCGCGGTCAGCCACGACCGCACTTTTTTGCGCAACACGACGCGCTCAACTCTGTGGCTAGCTGCCGGACGGTTGCTTGCGAACGCGCATGGGTTCGGCGATTTCGAGCGTTGGTCGGAGCGTGTTGTGGCGGCAGAGGACGCAGCGCTAAATCGAATCGATCAGCACCTGCGGGCGGAGATCCGCTATCTGCATCGTGGCGTCACAGCGCGCCGCAAGCGCAATCAGCGCCGCCTGCGTAAGCTTTCAGAGTTGCGGGTGGAACGCGCTCGACGTCGGCGCGTAGATGCGAGGCCAAAGATGAAGCGAATGGCCAGCGCAGCAGGCGGAAAGTTGGTGCTCGAAGTTGAAGGTCTTTCGAAATCCTACGATGACGTGATCATCGCGAACGGGTTCTCTACCCGCGTTCTCAGGGGCGACCGTGTTGGCATCATCGGCGCCAACGGCGCCGGAAAATCGACGATCATACGGCTGTTGACAGGAGACGTACCACCAGACAGCGGACGCGTGCGGTTGGCGGACGGCCTGCGCATCGCCTACTTCGATCAAGGCCGCCAGAGTCTGGATCAGAGTCTGACGCCTGTGGACGTACTGTGCGAAGGCGGCGGCGATATGGTCGTTGTGAATGGCCGTCAGCGTCACGTCGTCGCCTACCTCTCGGACTTTCTTTTCCGTGAGCATCAGGTACGGAGTCCGGTCGGTAGTCTTTCCGGTGGCGAGCAGAGTCGGTTGTTGCTCGCCCGCATTCTGATCCAGCCTTCCAACCTCCTGGTACTGGACGAACCCACGAACGATTTGGATGCGGACACGTTGGACATCCTTCAAGAGCGGCTAGACGACTACGAGGGCACATTGCTCGTTGTAAGCCACGATCGCGATTTCTTGGACCAACTCGTCACCAGCATCATCGCGCTCGACGGAGATGGCGACATCACCGAATACGTCGGTGGATACTCCGACTATCTGCGTCAGCGCCCAACTCCAAAGGCGCCAGCAGAGAAATCGCAAACGCCCCGAAAGCTGAAACCGAAACCGTCATCGGGTACCAAACGCCGCGCGAAGAATCTGAGTTGGCTCGAAACACAAGAGCTCGAAGCCCTGCCGGCTCGAATTTTGGCGCTTGAACAAGAGATTGCGGGACTCGAAACGGACCTTGCAGATCCCAAACTGTTTGCCGACGACCCGGCAAGGTTCGAACAGAACGCGACGCGCCTTGCGGCCGCCAACATCGACATGAGAGACGCCGAGCAGCGGTGGCTCGAACTCGAGGTCAAGCAGGACGCCGCGATGACGCGCAGCGCGACATGAGCATAGACGCCATCGATCGGCCCTCGCCAAACTTCGAGGCTCGACCGCCGGACGTCCCAATCGACCTGCTGGTTCTCCACTACACCGGCATGGAATCGGCCAAGGCGGCGCTCGACCGGCTGTGCGACAACACCTCCAAGGTCAGCGCCCATTACCTGATCGACGAGGACGGGGAGTTGTACCGTCTTGTCGATGAGTCCTCCCGCGCCTGGCACGCTGGGGAGAGTTCTTGGCGCGGCAACCGTGATCCCAACAGCCGCTCGATCGGCATCGAGCTGGTCAATCCCGGCCACGAGCTCGGCTATCGGCCGTTTCCCGACCCTCAAGTTGATTCCTTGATCGCTTTGGCACAAAACCTAGTGGCGCGCCATCCCATACCGCCGCGCAACGTCGTCGGGCACTCCGACATCGCCCCCTCACGCAAGCAAGACCCGGGAGAGTTGTTCGACTGGCGCCGGCTGGCGCTCGCGGGGATCGGTTTGTGGCCGGTGCCGGCGACAGGCGCTGTAACGGACGTCCCAACGATGCTTGCCCACTACGGCTATGACACGTCCGGGCCAAGTGCAATCGCAGCCTTTCAGCGCCATTTCCGACCGGACAATTTAAGCGGTACTGCCGATAAGACGACCGCAGACCTTGCCGCCGGACTTTTGCGATTGATTGATTGAGGCGGCGTTTGTGCCTACATTTCGTTCACCAGACGGCCGGATGGCTGCCTTTGTGGCGGGTAACCGCCACCAGGGAGGAAAGTCCGGGCTCCACGGAGACGCGGTGCCGGGTAACGCCCGGCGGGGGTGACCCCAGGGAAAGTGCCACAGAAAGCAAACCGCCTGCCTGCCGTAGGGTAGGTGGGTAAGGGTGAAAGGGTGCGGTAAGAGCGCACCGCGCAGACGGCAACGTCTGCGGCACGGCAAACCCCACCGGGAGCAAGACCAAGTAGGGGCAGCGCGCTGGTATTTTCGTGAGGGCAACCTTGCAGCGCATTCCGGCAGGCGGGTTTCCGCGCCGTTGCCCGGGTCGGTCGCGCGAGGCGTCCGGTAACGGGCGTCCCAGATGAATGGCCATCCCGCACCGCAAGCTGTTTCGACAGTCGGTAGTGCGGACAGAACCCGGCTTACAGGCCGTCTGGTACTTTTGTCGATATTTGGAGGTCGGGATCGGCTGCGCAGATACGCTTCTGCAAGCTAATTCTCTGCCTGTCGTAGCACTCGCCTCGATTGCAACATAGTTCGAACATAGAAAGAACATCTAGGCCGTCAATTGTTGATGAAAGAGTGAGAGCCGATCCAAGAACTTGCGATTCATCGACAAGGAGTTGGCGGTGTCAAACGCCTGAGCATGATGCGGATCATGGCGAGACGGACGAAGGCGACAACGGTTCTGGCATATCGCTCGAAGTCGCGGGCGAGGCGCCGGTTGCGGCTGATCCAGGCGAACGTTCGCTCCACGATCCAGCGTTTCGGCAGGGCCACGAAGCGGTGCGCGTCGGTGCGCTTAACGATTTCCAGCTTCCAGCAGCCGGTCGTGGCGACGGTCGCCGCCATCCTCGGCCCCTGGTAGCCGCCGTCGGCGAAGATGGTCTCGATGAAGGGGAACGAACGGCGCGCGGTTCGAAGCAGCTCGCGGGCGCCGTCGCGATCCTGCACGTCGGCGGGATGGACGATGACGCTCAACAACAGGCCGAGTGTATCGACGAGGATGTGGCGCTTGCGCCCCGTGACCTTCTTGCCCGCATCGAAGCCCTGCGGGTCGAGCGAAGCCCCCCTTTTTGCGCTCCCTTGGCGCTCTGGCTGTCGATCACCGCCGCCGATGGGCTCGCCTCGCGCCCTTCCCGGTCGCGTACCGCCACATAGAGCGCGTGGTGGATGCGCTCGAGCGTGCCGTCCCAGTCCCACAGTGTTGTTCGGCGTGGAATATTGACCCCCTATTGTGGGGTTATCGGCGTCCAAAATTGACCCCCCTGGTTTTGTGATTTTTAACACACCTTGTTGTTTGGACAGACGAGGTGGGGGAGATGCTGGTTGTGGAGACGATTGCGCGGATCCGTCGGGATCATCTGGTGAGGGGCGTACCGATCAAGAAGATCGCCCGGGATTTGAGGGTTTCGAAGAACACGGTGCGCAAGGTGGTTCGGGGTGATGAGACCTCGTACAGCTACGCGCGCAAGATCCAGCCGCTGCCGAAGCTGGGGCCGTGGGTGGAGTGAGCTGGAGCGCCGGCTTGAGGCCAACGAGAAGAAGCCGCGCCGGGACCGCTTGTCTCTGCTGCGGATTCATGAAGACCTTGCGGCTCTGGGCTATGGCGGCGGCTACGACGCGGTGCGCCGCTACGCCAGGACCTGGCGGCGGCGGTGGCGGCTGTTGTCGCCGTCGCAGGGTTTTGTGCCGCTGAGCTTCGATCCCGGCGAGGCCTACCAGTTCGACTGGAGCCACGAGTACGCGCGCCTGTCGGGTGTGACGACCAAGGTGAAGGCGGCGCACATGCGGCTCTGCTACAGCCGCATGCAGCTGGTTCAGATCTTCCCGCGCGAGAGCCAGGAGATGGTGTTCGAGGCGCATGAGCGCGCCTTCCGCTTCTTCGGCGGGGTCTGCCGGCGGGGCATCTACGACAACATGAAGACGGCGGTGAGCATGGTCTTCGTGGGCAAGGAGCGCGCCTACAACCGGCGCTTTCTGGAGCTGTGCTCCCACCATCTGGTGGAGCCGGTGGCGTGCACTCCGGGTGCGGGCTGGGAGAAGGGCCAGGTCGAGAGGCAGGTGGGTGACGTCCGCGGCCGCCTGTTCGTGCCCATCCCGCGGGGCCGCTCTTACGCCGAGATCAACGCGTGGCTGATGGATCGGTGTATCGAGGACGCCAAGAAGCGGCCGCATCCGACGATCGAGGGCAAGACGGTGTGGCAGGTGTTCGAGGAGGAGCGGCCCTTCCTGATGGCCTATCGCGGCCCCTTCGACGGCTTCCACGCCACCGAGGTATCGGTCTCCAAGACCTGTCTGGTGCGCTTCGACAACAATCACTACAGCGTGGCGGCCCGCGCCGTCGGGCAGACGGTCGACGTGCGGGCCTATGCCGATCGTATTGTCATCCGCCAGGATGGCGAGACTGTTGCCGAACACCCCCGGAGCTTTGGACGCGGTGAGATCGCCTGCAATCCATGGCACTACGTGCCGATCCTGACACGGAAGCCCGGTGCGCTGAGGAATGGCGCGCCTTTCAAGGGTTGGCAACTGCCCGGCGCGCTGGGCCGCATGCGGGCGCGGCTCACCGGCCGCGACGACGGCGATCAGTCAGATCGTCAAAATCCTCGCGGCGGTGCTGGAGGACGGGCTGGAGGCGGTCGAGGCGGCCTGCGCCGAAGCGCTCGCCTGCGGCGCCTGCGGCGCCTGCAGCGCTGATGTTGTGTTCAACATCCTCGCCCGGCAGTGCCAGCAGCAGCCGCCGCCGGCCATCCCAACGCCCGAGGGCCTGCAGCTTCGCCACCAGCCGGTGGCCGACTGCCGCCGCTACGACCGCCTGAGGGAGGCCGGTCATGGAGCGTCATGATGTGCTGGCGATGATGACGGCGCTGAAGCTTGCAGGCATGCGCGCCGCCTACGACGACATCCTCGCCGACGGGCTCAAGCGCCGTCATCCGGTGCAACAGATCATCGGTACGCTGCTGCAGACCGAGGTCGCCGACAAGCAGGCGCGCTCCATCAAGTACCAGATGACGTCCGCCAAGCTGCCGACGGCCAAGGAGCTGGCCGACTTCGACTTCGCCGCTTCCCCGGGCAATGAGCCCCTGATCCAGGAACTCGCCGGCGGCGACTTCCTGGAGAGCAAGCGCAACATCGTGCTGGTCGGCGGCACCGGCACCGGCAAGACCCATCTCGCCGTCGCCATCGCCCGCGCCTGTATCAGAAAGGGCGCCCGTGGCCGCTGCTACAACGTCGTCGACCTGGTCAACCACCTCGAGGCCGAACTCCGCTCCGGACGCCAGGGCCGTACCGCGGACCAACTCGTCCGACGCGACTTCGTCATCCTCGACGAACTTGGCTACCTGCCCTTCGCCCAGGCCGGCGGCCAGCTGCTGTTCCACCTGATGAGCCGGCTCTACGAGCGCACCTCGATCATCGTCACCACCAACCTCGCTTTCGGCGAATGGCCCTCCGTCTTCGGCGACCCCAAGATGACCACCGCGCTGCTCGACCGCCTGACCCACCATTGCGAGATCATCGAAACGAGAGCTGGCGCTTCAAGAACCGCTCCTGACCCGGCAGGCCGTGCCTGCGGCCCGCTTGCCCCGGTGGGTCAACAGGCTTGACGTAGACGTCAAGCCCACGCGGCTTCGCTCCGCGCACCGCAAGGCGCTACACGAAGCCGCTCGGGTCCCCCCTATTCAGCCCGTTGATTAAGTCGGCGCCATCTGATTCTCTGGTTCCCTGATTTGCAGGGGGGTTTGCCGATGGCGATGGGACGGCAGAAGGCTGGTCAGGGGGACCTGATGGTGAGCTGGTCGGAGATGCCGCGCTCTCCGGGTCATGTGTTTTATGACCGCCTGCAGTCGGTGCTGATCGAGGGCGGCTTCGACGCCTTTGCCGAGGCGAGCTGCCGGCCTTATTACGCGGCCCGGATGGGCGCGCCCTCGGTGCCGCCCGGGCGCTATTTCCGGATGCACCTGGTGGGCTACTTCGAGGGCATCGACAGCGAGCGCGGTCTGGAGTGGCGCTGCTCGGACTCGCTTTCGCTGCGGGCGTTCCTGCGACTGGGGAGCCGTGATCGGGTACCGGACCATTCCTGGCTGTCACGAAGCCGCACGCGCCTGCCCCATGAAGTCCACGCGGCGGTCTTCGACTGGGTTCTGGTGCTGATCGCCGAGGCGGGGCTGATCAAGGGCGAGCGCATCGGCGTCGATGCCTCGACCATGGAGGCCAACGCGGCGCTGCGGAACATCGTGCGGCGCGCCAACGGCGAAGGCTACCGGGAGATGCTGGAGCGCCTGGCCCGGGAAAGCGGCGTCGAGACACCCACGGCCGAGGATCTGGCGCGTCTGGAGCGGAAGCGCAAGGGCAAGAAGCTTTCCAACACGGATTGGGTTTCGAAGAGCGACCCCGAGGCCAAGATCGCCAAGATGAAGGACGGCACGACGCATCTGGCCTACAAGCCCGAGCACGCGGTGGATCTGGACACCGGCGCGGTGGTGGCGGCCGAGCTGCACCCGGCCGATGAGGGCGACACCACGACGCTTTCCAAGACCCTGGCGAAGGCCGAGGCAAACCTCGGGGCGGTGGATGCGGCACCGACGGCGGAGGACCCGGCCGAATGCGTCGCCGACAAAGGTTATCACTCACGGGCGGTCTTGAGGGCTCTGGACGACAGTCCCTGGAAGACCCGGATCGCGGCGCCCAAGCAGACCGGCTTTTCGCGCTGGCACGGTGATGAGGCGGCGCGGCGCGCGGTCACCAACAACCGTGCGCGGCTCAAGTCCGGGGTCGCCCGCGAGGCCTTCAAGCTGCGCGCCGAGATCGTCGAGCGCTGCTTTGCCCACAACCTCGATCGTGGCGGCATGCGACGAACCTGGCTGCGCGGGCGAGAGAATGTGCACAAGCGATACCTGCTCCACGTCGCCGGCCACAATCTATCGTTACTGATGCGCCAGCTCATCGGCGCCGGCACCCCGCGGGAGGCCGTGGCGGGCGGATATGGCGGTATTTTCGTTCTGCTCACGCCCACCGGGGCCATGCTGGTGGCACGGGGGGGTTCGCAAAGCGGCCAGTCGGCTTTCGCCGCCGCATTCTTCATCTGGGGGTGAGAGCCGGAAAAAGCCACTTAATCAACGGGCTGTATTGACTACCGGGACAACCTCCGCCGTGCCACTCAGGGGGTCAATATTGCACGCCGATAGGGGGTCAATTTTGGACGCCGATTGACATCCCACAGCATGATAGTAGTGATGTGCCGTCGACTTCGGCGGCAGGTCCTTGGGCAGCGCCGACCACTGGCAACCCGTCCAAAGAACATAGAAGATCCCGTTGAGCACCTCGCGGACGTTCACGTCGCGCGGCCGACCGCCGCGCCGGCGGGATGGCTCGATCAGCGCCCACTCCGCATCCGTCAGATCGCTCGGGTAACGCAAGCCGCGCCGTGCGGCGGCTGGCCGGTGTTCAGGCGTCCACATCGCGCACCCCTCCAGAATGTTTCGGGTGCCCGACAATGAATCACAAACGACTCATCCGATTCAACAATTTCCTGGATCGGCTCTGAGGATTGCCAGTTCTTGTGTTCGTACTATTTTTGCCTCCATAACTGTACTTGATTTTTACATACAGCATTAGGGCGTCATTGGAGTTTTACTACTTGATCCCATTGACTTTTCCTTTGTACCCATGATATCCCATATTGTCCCAATATGGGCAACCCATGTGGCGGCAATACGGCGCGCCGTATTGCACGAGCACATGTTTGTACTGGGACGGGCAACGTACTCTAGCAATTGGATTGAACGGGTCCCGGTATGGCGCTGTTCACGGGCACATTTGAGAATAAGATCGACCGAAAGGGGCGGGTCTCCTTGCCGGCTGATTTTCGTACGGAATTGCCCAACGGTGACGATCGGGTCGTCTACGTCTACCGATCTCCCAAATGGGCCGCATTAGAGGCATGTGACAAGAGTTTCATGCAGCGGCTCGCAGACAGTCTCGACCAGCTCGACATGTTTTCCGACGCGGAAGACGATCTTGGCGCCACCCTTGTCGCCGATGCGCGCCGTATCACGCTCGATGGCGAAGGCCGCATCATCCTTCCGTCACTGTTCATAGAGTTTTCAGGCCTTGTCGACAGCGCCGTATTCGTCGGACGCGGATCCAGGTTTCAAATTTGGCAGCCAGCAGAGTTTGCTGACTATTCATTCGCCGCCCGCGAACGCGCCCGCGACCGCACGATCAGCCTTTCGCTCCCGGACGCCGGCAAATGACCATCGCCAACTCCGAAGGCCGGCATGTACCGGTGATGCTGACCGAGGTCGTCGAAACGCTGGCGCCGCAAACAGGCGGTCGATATATCGATGGTACATTTGGCGGCGGCGGATATACGACAGCCATTCTCGATGCGGCGGATTGCACGGTCTGGGCCATCGATCGCGACCCCGTCGCCGTCAAGGCCGGACACACGCTAGCCAAACGCTACGACGACCGGTTCACAATCCTACACGGTCGTTTCGGTGAGATGAACCTTCTGCTCGAGCAGGCCAGCGTGGCGAGGGTCGACGGGGTTGTATTAGATCTCGGCCTGTCCTCCTTGCAATTAAACGATGCCGAGCGCGGCTTCTCGTTTCGTGCCGATGGTCCTTTGGATATGCGCATGGAGGGCGGCAACGGCGGGCATAGTGCGGCCGATTTGGTCAATACGGCTGACGAAATGACACTTGCCGAGATAATCTGGCGCCTCGGCGAGGAGCGTTTCGCGCGCCGCATTGCCGGCGCAATCGTCAAACACCGCGAAACCGATCCAATTAGGCGTACGTCCCAGTTGGCGGAGATCGTACGCGACGTCGTGCCGCATGCGCGAGATCGGATCGACCCGGCGACGCGCACGTTTCAGGCCCTCAGAATTCACGTCAATGATGAACTGGGCGAACTGGAACGCGGGCTCAGTGCCGCCGAATCTGTCCTCACCACCGACGGCCGGCTTGTCGTTGTATCCTTTCACTCGTTGGAAGATCGCACGGTCAAACAATTTCTCCGCAAACGCAGCGGTAGAAACACCGGTTCGTCTCGACACCTGCCACCACGAGAAGCCGCATGGCCTCCAACCTTCCGACTGCTCGGCCGTGGCGTCGTGCGATCTGGTGAGCACGAAATCAACGCCAACCCGCGCGCCCGATCGGCCCGCCTTCGCGCGGCTGCAAGAACATCGGCGCAGCCCTGGCCCCAAGCGGCTGCGGCATGAAAACGCTCGCAGTCATCGTTTGGTTCGGACTCGCGTGTGCTGCCAGCTTCGCGTTGTTCAACGTGACGTTCAAGGTGGAGAAGCTGGAGGCGGAATTGGGCGAACTCAATCGACAAATTCTCGTCGACCAGCAGTCCATTCACATTTTGAAGGCAGAATGGAGCTATCTCGGCCGGCCGGAACGGCTTGAGTTGCTGATCGAAGATTACTTGCCAGAACTCAGATCCGGTGCTGCCTCACCGATAATGAGAATCGAGCAACTGCCACAGCGCAATGCAGCGGAACCATACGTTCCTGGTGTGACACTCAGGGCAACCAGCATTAGAGCAATCGATGCGGACGCGAAATGAACGCACGTAAGCCGCATTCCGAGTACAAAGAAAGACGGCGCAAGCCAAGATCGGCAGTGAAGTCAACGCCGGCCATAGAAACCGGCCGCACTAGAATTCTGATGACGCTCGGTGTTGCCGTATTTGCCTTTACCGCTGTCTGCATACGGCTGATCGATCTAGCCATATTTCAGGCTGCCGAAGAGCCGGTCGTCACGAGAGTCGCCTATGAGGCCGGACTCTCGACCGAACGCGCTGACATCGTTGACCGCAACGGCGTACTGCTTGCAACAAATCTGGCGACTGCCTCACTCTACGCCCAGCCACATGAAATAATGGACGCGGAAGAGGTCGCCGACCAACTTGCTGCCGTCCTACCGGAACTTAGTGCGTCCGATGTCGCCGAGAAGCTGCGGGATGGCGGTCGATTCGTCTGGATCCGGCGCAACCTCACACCGCGCCAACAGTGGCAAGTCAATCGACTGGGGCAACCAGGACTCGATTTCCAGCATGAAGAAGCGCGTGTCTATCCGCAGGGTTCGCTGGCTGCCCACATTCTTGGCTATGCCGATATCGATAATAATGGGCTCGCGGGCGTAGAAAGGGCGTTCGACCACACGCTCAGCTCGCGCCGCGAACCAGTGCAAATCTCGCTCGACATGCGCGTGCAGCACGTCATGCATGACGAACTCGCCCAAGCCGTTTCCAAATTCGCAGCGAACGGGGCGGCTGGCGTTGTTCTGGATGTAAGCAATGGCGAAGTCCTCGCACTGGTCTCCCTGCCCGACTTCGATCCCAATCGCCCGGCTGACGCAACCGCCGACCAACGCTTCAATCGAGCGATGCTAGGTGTCTATGAGTTTGGCTCCACGTTCAAAATATTCACGACTGCGATCGCGCTAGAGACTGGTGTCACAGACCTTGCGGGCGGATACGATGCAAGTCGTCCGATCCACATTTCGCGCTATACGATCCGCGATTTTCACCCGGAAAGCCGCTGGCTGTCGGTTCCGGAAATCTTCATGTACTCGTCCAACATCGGCGCCGCCAAAATGGCGCTCGACCTCGGCGGCGAGGCCCAACGCGCGTACCTGGGTCAATTGGGCTTATTGGAACGTCTGCCGCTCGGGCTGGTTGAAACCGGTGCGCCGATGATCCCCCGACCGTGGCGCTCGATTAACACCATGACCGCCGGCTTCGGTCACGGCATCGCGGTAAGCGCCTTACACCTGGCAGCCGGCGCGGCGGCAACGATCAATGGTGGGCGCTACATTGCGCCCACGTTTGTAAAACGACCGAATGATGCCTCCAGTAGTTCGCCATCGGGCAGGCGCGTTTTCTCCGAGGAAACGTCCGCGCAAATGCGGCGGCTGCTGCGACTGGTCGTCGAAAAGGGAACTGGCCGCAAGGCCGCAGCTCCGGGTTATCTCGTCGGCGGCAAGACGGGAACTGCGGAAAAGCTCGTGGCAGGCAATTACAGCAGTAACGCGCTTTTGTCCTCTTTCGTCGGCGCATTTCCGATGAACGAGCCTCGCTACATCGTGCTGGTCCTCCTCGACGACCCAAAAGGAAATGCCGAGACGCGTGGTTTCGCAGGCGGCGGCTGGACGGCTGCACCGGTTGTGAGCCGCGTCGTTCAGCGTATGGCGCCGTTCGTCGCAATCGCGCCGCTTGATGAAGAATCGCCTGAGATACGCCGGTTGCTCGCAATCGACGTCACACCCAAGAGGCCTCGCCTTGCGTCTTACTGAACTCATTGCGGAAGACGACAAAACCGTCGTGACTAGTCTTCCCTATGACAGGGAGGTCGCTGGCCTTACGGCAGACAGCCGAGACGTCAGGAGTGGCTATTTATTCGCCGCCCTACAGGGCACACAAATGGACGGACGGGCCTACATCGGCGACGCGATCAATGCCGGCGCGGTTGCGATTCTGACCCAATCGGGCGACTCCAGCGAAGAGTTCGACGCCGGAGTCGCAGTGATAACTGATGCCAATCCGCGACGTCGGTTCGCCCGCATGGCAGCTCGATTCTACTTTCCACAGCCCAAGACTATCGCCGCCGTCACCGGAACCAACGGCAAGACATCGGTTGTTCACTTCGCCCAGCAAATATGGGGAGCGATCGGCTGCAAGGCGGCGGCACTGGGCACGCTGGGTGTCGTCGGCCCAAAGCTCGGCCGTGATTTCAAACTCACGACGCCAGATCCGGTCGAGCTACATCGAACATTGGCCGAGCTTCAAAATTTAGGCATCGAGTATGTCGCCTGCGAAGCTTCCAGCCACGGCCTCTCACAATACCGCCTCGATGGCCTGAAAATCTCAACCGGCGCATTTACCAATCTCTCGCGCGATCACCTCGACTATCACGAGACAATGGGCGCCTACCGCGCCGCCAAGCTTCGACTCTTCGAGGAGCTCCTGCCGGACGACGGGACAATCGTTGTCAATGTCGACAGCGAAGAGTATGGCGCGATCGCGAAGATTGCCGACGAGCGCTCTTTGCGCAGCATCACCTACGGATTGACGAGTGGCGATCTTCATTGCGTCAGTGCCACGCCCGCTAAGAACGGCTGGCGTATCGCCCTCGACGTCTTCGGCGCATCGTTCGAGCTGGATTTTCCGCTGTTCGGCGGATTTCAGATCGCCAACTCGCTTTGCGCCGCCGGACTTGTTATCGCCGGCGGCATCGACCCGAACGCTGTAATACCAGGTTTGGCGCATTTGAACGGCGTGCCCGGGCGCATGGAATTGGCAGCCCATCTCGACAGCGGCGCCCACATCTTCGTTGATTACGCGCATACGCCCGAAGCACTTCGGATCGCACTGGACGCGCTGCGCGCGCACACAAACGGCCGCATAATCGTGGTCTTCGGTTGCGGCGGTGATCGCGACAAGGGAAAGCGGCCAGAGATGGGCGACATTGCGGCGGCGTTGGCCGATGCCGTCATTGTTACCGATGACAATCCGCGCAATGAGGATGCAGCGGCAATCAGGCAGGACATTCTAGGCGCCTGTCCATCGGCCCGGGAGATCGGAGATCGACAGGAAGCGATACGTACTGGCATTGAGATGCTCGAGCCGGACGATGCCCTGCTCGTCGCCGGCAAGGGTCATGAAAGAGGCCAGCTCGTTGGTCGGAAAACGTTACCATTCAACGATTTAGACGCTGTACGTACGGCTGTATGCGTACACGAAGAGCAACAATCATGACAGCGCTGTGGACAAGCACCGAGGCGGCAGCGGCAACCGGCGGGCAGGCTACGGCCGACTGGCAGGCGAGCGGCGTCTCCATCGACAGCCGGTCGATCGAACAAGGGGATCTGTTCATCGCCATCGTCGGCCCGAATGCCGATGGCCACAACTACGTCGAGAGCGCGCTGGCCAGTGGAGCCGTCGCGGCCGTCGTTACGGCGCAGTGGGCGGCCGAGCGGGAAAAGAACGCCAGCGGCGACCCACTGTTGTTGGTCGCCGATACGATGACGGGGCTCGAGGCCTTAGCGCGGACAGCGCGGGACCGCACTGCAGCGCGTATTGCTGCGATCACCGGAAGCGCCGGCAAGACGGGCACTAAGGACGCATTGGCCTTGGCGCTGTCGCGCCAAGGCCCAACTTCGGCGACCCGCGGTAATCTGAACAATCAGTGGGGACTCCCGCTGAGTCTGACGCGTATGCCGGCGGACAGCATGTATGGCGTGTTTGAGATGGGCATGAATCACAGCGGCGAAATCGCCCATCTTGCCGCGCTGGCCCGGCCACACGTGGCGGTCATCACCAACGTGGAGGCAGCACATTTAGCCTTCTTTGAGTCCGAGCAAGCGATCGCCGACGCCAAGGCAGAAATATTTAGCGACATGGACGCGGCGGGTGCCGTGCTTCTTAACCGCGACAATCGACATTTTCGACACCTTCGCGAACATGCCGAGCATGCAGGTCTGGTGCGTATCTACAGCTTTGGCGCAGACACAGAAGCAAATTTCCAACTGCTCGACTGCTCACTGACGCCGGAGGGGAGTGAGGTGCGCGCATCGGTAATGGGCGAGGTCGTCGAATTCCGCGTTGGCTTGCCGGGACGGCATTGGGTGCAGAACAGCCTGGCGGTTGTCGGTACGGCCTACCTGCTGGGCGCCGATCTGCAACAGGCGACAGCTGCATTGGCCGGGGCGCGGCCAGCAAAAGGACGGGGCCTTCACCACAGAGTCGCGCTGGCGGGCGGCGCGTTCGAACTCATCGACGAAAGCTACAACGCAAACCCGGCCTCCATGCGCGCGGCGTTCGAGGTTCTTGCAACGGCGCACCCTGAAACCGGCGGCCGGCGCATCGCCGCGCTGGGCGACATGCTCGAGCTGGGCCGCGATGCGGCCTCGCTCCATCGGGATCTCGCAGCGGACCTTAGCCGCAGCGACGTCGATCTCGTCTTCCTTGCAGGAGAGCATATGGCAGCACTCGCCGAAACGCTTCCGGCGTCGACGATCGGCGCTTACGCCGCGACAAGCGCGGGATTGATCGACGCGATCGCGGCAACCGTCGCGCCTGGCGATGTTGTGCTGGTCAAAGGATCACTGGGAAGCACCATGGCGCCCATAGTCGAGGCACTCCTGGCGATTGAGTCGCCTGCCTCATGGACGGGCGGCCAGATCGTCGGACACAACGCATAGAGACGCATACATGCTGTTCAACTTACTCGCTCCGCTTGCCGACCAACTTCAGGTCTTCAACCTGTTTCGCTACATTACGTTTCGCACTGGTGGCGCCATCATGACGGCGTTGATACTGAGCTTCCTCGTTGGGCCAGCCATCATCGCCTGGCTCAAGACGCGGCAGGGTTCGGGCCAGCCGATCCGCGAAGATGGGCCGGAAGGCCACCTTGCCAAGGCCGGAACCCCGACGATGGGCGGGTTCCTCATTCTCTTGGCGATCAGCGTCAGCACACTGCTGTGGGCAGACGTCACCAACGAATATGTCTGGACCGTAATGCTCGTCACCATCGGCTTCGGACTGGTCGGCTTCGCCGACGACTATCTCAAGTTGTCGCATCGAAGCTCACGGGGCCTGCCTGGCAAACTCAAGCTAGCGCTCGAGGTCGTGATCGCGCTAGCGGCGGCTTTCTGGGTCTTGACCATAACCAGCGAGCCTCTCGCATCTGGCCTGGCGATGCCCTTTTTCAAATCGGTGCTGATCGAACTCGGCTGGTTCTTCATCCCGTTCGCAGTCGTGGTCATGGTCGGTGCCTCCAACGCGGTCAATCTGACCGACGGCTTGGATGGGCTCGCCATAGTTCCCGTCATGATCGGCGCCGGCTGTTTCGGCTTCATCGCCTATTTCGTCGGCAACGCGGTGTTTGCCAACTATTTGCAGGTTCTGCACATTCCGGGCGCCGGCGAGCTCGCCGTGTTCTGCGGCGCCCTAGTTGGCGCCAGCCTTGGGTTTCTGTGGTTCAACGCGCCGCCGGCGATGGTCTTTATGGGCGATACGGGGTCTCTCGCCGTCGGTGGGGCCCTAGGCGCAATCAGCGTGATCACGAAGCACGAACTGGTGCTGGCGATTATCGGCGGCGTGTTCGTACTTGAGACCGTTTCGGTCATTGTGCAGGTCATTTCATTCCGCCTCACGGGCAAGCGCGTCTTCGCGATGGCCCCACTGCATCATCACTTCGAGAAGAAGGGCTGGGCCGAGTCGACCATCGTCATCCGATTCTGGATCATCGCCTTGATCCTCGCGCTGATCGGGCTTTCGACACTGAAACTGAGATGAGGCGTCCGTGATCGACGTGCCGCAATTCACCCGCAAGAAGGTCGCCGTTTTGGGGCTTGGACGATCCGGACTGGCGGCAGCGCGGGCGCTCGCAACAAGCGGTGCCGACGTAATGGCCTGGGACGACGATGCGGCAAAACGTGACCAAGTAGACGGCACGATGATTGTCGACCTGGCAACCGCCGACTGGAGCAGCGTCGAAACGCTGATTCTGAGTCCAGGAATCCCGCATACCCATCCCGAGCCGCATCCGGTGGCGCGCCTCGCACGCGCCGCGGGTGCGGAGATCATCAGCGATGTGGAAGTGCTGGTTCGCGCCCGTGGCGAGGCTAGCTATGTCGGCGTTACTGGAACCAACGGCAAATCAACCACAACGGCGCTTATCAGCCACGTTCTCGGCGAAAACCGCGTGCCGGTCGAAGCCGGCGGCAACCTTGGGATACCGGCACTCGCACTACAACCCATCGAGTCAACTGGATACTATGTTCTTGAGATGTCGTCATTCCAGCTCGAGTTAACACGCTCGGCAGAGTTCGATATCGCCGTCCTCCTCAATATCAGCGCCGATCATCTCGATCGTCACGGCGGTTTGGATGGCTATATCGACGCAAAGAAGATGATATTCGCTGGACAGCGCGACAACGCGACGGCCGTGATTGGCATCGATGACGAGGTGTGCGCCCGCATCTATCAGGAACTGAAGGCCGACGGGCAACGAAACGTAATTCCGATTTCAGGACAGCAGCACGTGGCTGGCGGCGTCTACGCGTGCGACGGCGTTCTCTATGACGACCTCGACAGCGTCAATGCACCCGTGGTGCCGCTCGCAGAGGTGCCGGCCCTTCCTGGAGCCCACAATGCACAGAATGCTGCGGCTGCCTATTGTGCGGCGCGAGCGGTCGGCCTTGCCGCGAACGAGATTGCTGGCGCCATCAGCAGCTACCGGGGCCTGCCACACCGTCAGGAAGTTGCGGCGATCATAGATGGCATTCGCTACGTCAACGATTCGAAGGCAACGAATCCGGATGCGACCGCACGGGCACTTGCTTGTTACGACACGATTTATTGGATAGCGGGCGGACTCGGCAAAGAGGGCGGCATGGATTCGATCAAGCCGCATCTCCGACACGTACGACGCGCCTTCTTAATCGGCGAAGCCGCAGAAACGATGGAATCCGCGTTTGCCGGAAAACTCGACACGGTTCTCAGTTCGGATCTCGTCGACGCAGTTCGCGCGGCGCACGAACAGGCAAGCGAGGATCGGTGCCCTGGAGCGGTCGTCCTGCTGTCGCCTGCATGCGCCTCATTCGATCAGTTCACCAACTTCGAGGAACGCGGCCGTGAATTCTGCCGTTTGGTCGCCGCCCTGCCGGGCGCCAAGCGTCATGTTCTCAGCGGGGGCGAAGCCGCGTAATGGCGTTCATCGCCCGCACAGACAGATCGGTCCTCGGACGCTGGTGGTGGACCGTCGACCGTTGGACGCTCGCTTGCCTCATCCTCTTGGCAACCTTCGGCCTCCTGCTGAGTCTGGCTGCGAGCCCGCCTGTGGCCGAACGCATCGGCCTTGAGCCTTTGTATTTCGTGCGCCGTCACGCATCGTTTGTCCCGGTAGCGCTAGCCATCATGATCGTCGTGTCGCTGCTGCAGCCACGGCATATTCGCCGCCTCGGTGTCATCCTGTTCGCGCCATCTCTGATCCTGCTGGCGGCAACGGTGATGTTTGGCGAAGAGATCAAGGGTGCTACCCGCTGGATTGCTCTAGCCGGCGTCTCGGTGCAACCATCGGAGTTCATCAAGCCTGCCTTCGCGATCGTTGCCGCTTGGATGTTCGCCGCTCAGCGACTGGAGGAGGGCATACCTGGCAACATGATCGCGGCGTTCCTGCTGGCACTCATACTCGGGCTATTGGTGGCGCAGCCAGACGTTGGACAATCCGCACTCATCGCCGTCGTCTGGTTTGGTCAATGGTTCATCGCTGGTCTGCCGATGGTCTGGGTCGCAGCGCTGGGTGCTATCGGCGTTGCCGGATTGATCTCGTCATATTTCGTCTTCCCGCATGTCGCCAGCCGAATAGACCGCTTTTTGGACCCGGCGGCTGGAGACAGCTACCAGATCGATCGTGCCTTCGAGGCGTTCACGAATGGCGGGCTGCTGGGTCGTGGGCCTGGCGAAGGAACTGTCAAAATACTGCTTCCCGACGCACATGCCGATTTCATATTTGCCGTCGTCGGCGAGGAATTCGGTCTGCTCGCTTGCATCGTCATCGTCGCGATGTTTGCGTTCGTCGTACTGCGCGGTTTCGTCCTAGCGCTGCGCGACGAGAACCTCTTCGTCGTTCTCGCCGTATCGGGACTACTCGCACAGTTCGGATTGCAAGCCCTCATCAACATGGGCTCGGCGCTAAGCCTCATGCCGACAAAGGGTATGACGCTGCCATTCATCTCTTACGGCGGATCGTCGATGATGGCACTTGCACTTGCGATGGGTATGGTTCTCGGGCTGACACGGCGACGCGTGGGTGTAGATACATGAGCGCCGAAACCCATCCCGTTGTGCTGGCCACCGGCGGTTCCGGTGGACATGTGTTTCCGGCCCAGGCATTGGCGGTTGAACTGAAACACCGCAAACGCGACCTGGCACTCGTTACCGATCGACGCGGCGTTACCTTCGGGAGTTCACTCGGTAGCATTAATACCTACTGCGTTCACGCTGCGGGCGTCAGCGGGCGGGGTCTCTGCGGCCGCATCGCGGCAACGGCACAGATCGGCTTGGGATTCGCAGAGGCATATCTGATATTGCGAAAGCTCAAGCCCGCGGCAGTCGTGGGCTTCGGTAGCTATCCCTCGGTTCCGAGCGTACTTGCCGCTTCGATATTGTCCATTCCGACCGTGATTCACGAGCAGAACGCAGTGCTTGGCCGTGCCAACCGTTTTCTCGAACGCCGGGCAACCCGCATCGCTACGGCGTTCGAGAGCGTGTCTGAACTTGGCGATGTGTCAAAAGCAAAGGCGACATGGACCGGAAATCCGGTGCGACCGGAGATCGTCGACTTGCGCGATAAGCCCTACCCGTCGTTCAGCGACGAAGAGCCGCTGCGACTGCTTGTTACTGGTGGTAGCCAGGGCGCACACGTATTTGCAGCCGTTGTGCCCGCCGCGTTGGCGTCGCTCAAGTCGTCTGTACGGACGCGACTGCACGTCAGTCAGCATTGCCGGCCTGAGGATCAGGCTACAGTTTCAGAGGCCTATCGAACTGCTGGAATCGATTGTGACGTTTCCACATTCTTCGACGATATGGTCGAGCGTCTCGCAACCGCTCACCTATTGATATGTCGCGCCGGCGCTTCAACTATGGCCGAACTGACAACCGCCGGTAGGCCGGCGATTTTGGTCCCCTACCCGCACGCGATTGACGATCACCAATCGGAGAATGCCGCCCGCTTGTGCGACGCCGGAGGCGGTTGGATGATCCAGGAGGACCTGTTCACGCCGGAGGTCTTGAGCAACAGACTCAATTCGCTTCTTTCGCCTCCCATCAAGTTAAATGTCGCGGCGCGCTGTGCAGCGAATATCGGCATTCCGGATGCGGCGTCCCGGCTCGCGGAAATCGTCACCGGATTGATCGGTAGCAATGGCGACGTCGCCCGATCACCCAATTCTGCTTTGGAGGCCGCAGAATGAGAGCGATGCCCCTGACGATCGGCACGATCCACTTCGTCGGTATTGGCGGCATCGGCATGTCGGGGATCGCTGAAATACTGCACAACCTTGGCTATTTGGTACGCGGCAGCGACATTGCCGAAAACGCCAATGTTCGCCGACTGCGTACGCTTGGCATTCCGATCGCAGTCGGACACGAGATTGAGAATCTCGGCGATGCACAAGTCGTTGTCGTGTCCTCAGCCGTGCGCCCCGGCAATGTGGAGGTTGAAGCCGCTAAGAGCGAACTTATTCCTGTCGTGCAACGCGCCGAAATGTTGGGCGAGTTGATGCGACTTTCTTGGTCGATAGCCGTGGGCGGCACTCATGGGAAAACGACCACGACCTCGATGGTGGCCGCCCTACTCGACGCTGCGGGCTTTGATCCAACTGTCATAAACGGCGGCATTATCAATGCATACGGGACCAATGCGCGGCTTGGTGAGGGCGAATGGCTGGTCGCCGAAGCGGACGAATCGGATGGCACCTTTGTCAAGCTTCCCGCAACCATCGCCATCGTGACCAACATCGACCCGGAGCATCTTGATTTCTACAGCTCATTTGACGAGATCCGCAGCGCCTTCCACACCTTCGTGCAGAACATTCCGTTTTATGGCTTCGCCGCCATCTGTCTGGACCACCCGGAAGTGCAGGCGCTGATCGGCCGTGTGCGCGATCGCCGCTTGATCACATATGGGTTCAGCCCGCAAGCAGAGGTACGAGCCGAAGATCTCGCAGCTGGACCCGGCGGAATGCGGTTCGACGTCGCCCTCGGCGTTCGCAGCGAACCCAAACGGCGACTTCGCGGTCTCAGCTTACCGATGTTCGGTCAACACAATGTGCAGAACGCGTTAGCGGCGATCACCGTCGCCAATGAGATGAACATCGATGATGGAACCATCATCCGTACGCTGGCGTCCTTCGAAGGGGTCAAACGGCGCTTCACCAAGACCGGCGAGGCGAATGGCATCACAATTATAGATGACTACGGCCACCATCCCGTGGAGATTGCCGCCGTCTTAAAGGCGGCACGTGCGGCAACCCGTCACAAGGTCGTCGCCGTCGTTCAACCTCACCGATACACGCGCCTTCAGGCGTTGTTCGAAGACTTCTGTCTATGCTTCAACGACGCCGACCATGTGATCGTCGCTGACGTCTATGCCGCCGGCGAAGATCCTATAAAGGACATTGACCGCGACGCACTTGTGCACGGCGTGAAGGCGCGCGGTCACCGAAATGTGCATGCGCTCGATGATCCGGCAGACCTGGCGGCGCTTGTCGATCAACTGACCGATTCCGGCGACTTGGTTGTCTGCCTGGGTGCGGGAACAATCACCAATTGGGCAAACGCTTTGCCAGCGGAATTGACAGCATTAGGTGAGCACAAGGCAGGTGCCGGATGATGGCCGAGCGAGCACGCGAGCCCGTCGAAAGCCTCGTCAGCCGCCTACCGCCGGTGCGTGGTCGCTATCTGGAGCGGGCCGATCTCTCGCGCTTCTCGCGGTTCCGTGTCGGAGGGCCGGCCGAGGTGTTGTTCAGGCCTGCCGATCAGAATGATCTCCAACAATTCATTACGGATACGCCACCGGATATACCCGTCACGGTGATCGGTGTCGGCTCTAACATTCTCATACGTGATGGCGGCGTTGCGGGTGTCGTTGTTCGTCTGGGCCAAGGTTTCGACGATGTTGAAGTAAGCGGCACTGGCGTTCGCGCAGGTGCAGGTGCGCTCGATCTCAATGTCGCGCGCGCAGCGCAGCGGAACGCCATTACAGGTCTGGAATTTCTCTCCGGCATCCCCGGTACAATTGGCGGCACGCTGCGAATGAACGGCGGCGCTTACGGACGCGAGATCGGCGACATTACGCTCGCTGCAACCACGTTGGATCGCGACGGCAATCTATCGAGTCTCGACCAAACAATGCTCGACTTTGGGTATCGCCATTGTGGGGTGGCGGAGGATCGAATTTTCGTCGCGGCCGAACTCGAAGGTGCCCCAGGGGCACCACAAGAGATTGCCGCACGAATGGCCGAGATCGCTGCCAACAGGATCGATAGCCAGCCCACGCGCGGCGCCACCGGCGGCTCGACATTCAAAAATCCTCCCGGTCAGAAAGCCTGGAAAGTCATTGAGGATGCCGGCTGCCGTGGCCTGAGACACGGCGGCGCTATGGTGTCGGAAAAACACTGTAACTTCCTCGTCAACGCCCAGCGAGCCAGCGCCAGCGATTTGGAGACGCTCGCCGAAGAAGTGCGTCGGCGTGTTCTTGACAAGTGCGGCATCGAACTCGAGTGGGAGATCCGCTGTATCGGCGACGCCGAGGCCCGCCAATGACCGATGGCACCTCAAAACATGTAGCGGTCCTCAAGGGGGGTTGGTCGAGCGAACGGGAAGTTTCGCTGGTGAGCGGCGCCATGTGTACGACGGCGCTCGAGGACGCCGGATATCGAGTATCGCAAGTCGAAGTGAGGCGGGACTTGAGGGCGCTCCTGGACGCACTCGAACCACACCCGGACGTCGTGTTCAACGCGCTTCATGGTCGATTCGGCGAAGACGGCACGATTCAGGCGGTGCTCAACATCCTCGGCATTCCCTACACGCATTCGGGGCTGCTCGCCTCTGCCCTGGCGATGAACAAGCCGATGGCGAAACGACTGTTCACGGCGGCAGGAATCCCGTGCCCCGAAGGACAGGTCGTCGATGTCGAGGACCTGAGGAAAGGGTCGGCCATCCCGCCACCCTACGTCATCAAACCTCTGAACGAGGGGTCGAGCGTCGGCGTGCATATCATAAATGCTAGCGATAACCACGTACCCATCGACGATTGGTCGTTCGGCGACAAGGTTCTTCTCGAGCGTTACATTCCGGGTCGCGAACTCACGGTGGCGGTTTTGGATGGATGCGCTCTCGGCGTGACCGAACTTCGCCCGCACGAAGGATTCTACGACTACAAGGCCAAGTATTCCGAGGGCGAGACCGAGCATCTTTGTCCAGCACCGATACCGGCCGATGCAGAAGAGAGGGCGAAGGACTACGCGATCCGCGCGCACAACCTGCTGGGCTGCCGCGGCGTCAGCCGCGCTGACCTCCGCTACGACGAATCCGAGGACGGCCAGGGACGCCTTTATCTGCTTGAGATCAACACCCAGCCCGGTATGACCCCGCTCTCGCTGGTTCCCGAACAAGCGGCCGTGCGTGGCCAATCATTCTCCGAGCTGGTGGCCTTGATGGTGGAGGCGGCAACATGCGACGCATGAAGACCGCAATGCCGGCGGCTACCGCGCATAAGGGTCGTCGCAACACATCGGGGCGCACCCGCGCGCGCAGGAAGTGGCGTCGGATCGCTACTATCCTCGTCGTTTCATTGACATTGCTTCTCGTCATAGCGGCGGCGTCAGGCGGCGTGTGGGCAGTGCAATCAGGTGCCGCAAGCACGCTCGTCGAGCGGTTGCAGAGCGCCGTGCTCGACATGACCGTAGAGGCCGGTCTGACGATCGAGGAAATACTGGTGGTGGGGCGGCGCGAGACGAAACGGAGCGATCTTGTTTCGGCCATTGACGCGCGACGCGGAGATCCCATTCTTGGGTTCGATCCATCGACTGCGCGCCAGCGCATCCTCGACCTTGGATGGATTGCCGACGCCAGTGTCGAACGCCGTCTCCCAGGTACAATTCTTGTCCGACTTGTCGAGCGCAAACCGATTGCAATATGGCAGCGCAACGGGCAATTCGCCCTTGTCGATGGAGACGGTATCGTCATCGGCGACAGCAACGTTGGTGATCGCCGCGACTTGACGCTAATCGTCGGCGCCGAGGCACCACGTCACGTGTTGACTCTCCTCGCAATGCTTCACACCCATCCGCAGTTGATGGATCGAGTTGCGGCTGCAATTCGCGTCGCGGATCGACGGTGGAATCTTCGCTTCGACAACGACATAGACGTGCGACTCCCCGAAGAGAATCCGCAAGCAGCCTGGGACCGCCTGGCCGAGCTACAGGCGCAGCATAAGCTCCTAGAGCGCGACATCATTGCCATTGACCTCCGCGCGCCGGAACGGCTTGTCGTGCGAATGAGGCCAGCGGCTGCAACGCGCTTGCGCACGCCGGGAGGGCACACCTAATGACGCCATACACATGGCCGGCTGTACGGCCGAAACGAGCTAGGGGATAGGAATCGTGGTTCGAGACGGAACATTCGTAGCACTCGATATTGGCACGACGAAAGTATGCTGTTTTATCGCCGCACATGACGACAACGGACTGCTACGCGTCACTGGCATAGGTCATCACGCGAGCAACGGATTAAAGGCCGGCGCCATCGTCGACATGGAAGCTGCAGAGGCTTCCATACGTGCATCCGTTCATGCCGCCGAAAAGATGGCGGGAACGACAATCCGTCATGTGGTTGCCGCTATTGGAGGCGGACGCCCAACGAGCGATGCGGTCGAGCGCAACTTATCGATCGGTAGTGCCTCAATTAGTGATGCGGACATGCGGCGCTTGTCCAACGACATTCGCATGCTGCAGCACGACCCTCATCGCATACTCGTCCACGCAATCCCCACCGCATACGCCATAGACGGTTCAAACGGTATTCGCGATCCCCGCGGCCTGCATGGATCAAACCTTGGCGTCAATGTGCATCTCGTAACGATAGACGAGAGTACGGCACGCAATCTTGAGACCGCCATTAGTCGGTGCCATCTCGATCTCTCGGAACTCGTTGTCAGCCCATACGCCTCTGGCCTGGCCTGCCTTGTCGAGGATGAAATTGACTTGGGGGTCACGGTGATCGACATGGGCGGCGGCACCACAACAATCGCAGTCTTCTACGACGGCTCGGCCGTGTTCACCGATGCGGTTCCCGTCGGCGGTGTCAATGTCACGAATGATATTGCACGGGGCCTGTCGACTTCCGTCGCCCACGCTGAAAGATTGAAGACCCTCCACGGCAACGCGCTTCCCTCGCCCACCGACGAGCGCGAGATCGTCAATGCACCGCAGGTTGGAGACGATGCCAACAGTCACGCTAGTCACGTCCCCAAATCGCTGCTGGTCGGGATCATTGCGCCGCGGATCGAGGAAGTTCTGGAACTCGTGCGCGCGAGGCTCGCAGCAAGCGGCTTTGAAAGGACTGCCGGGCGCCGTGTCGTGCTGACCGGCGGAGGCAGTCAACTGCCGGGAATGCGTGAGCTGGCGGCACAAATCCTCGACAACCAGATCCGTATGGGACGGCCGATCCGCGTCAAAGGGTTGGCTGACGCCACCGGCGGTCCTGCCTTTTCAACCGCGGCCGGTTTGCTCGCCTATGCGGCGGACGACCGTTACGAAATGCCCGCGATTCTCGCTCGTCAAACCGAAATTTCAGGTGGCCTTATTGGCCGCCTCGGAGGGTGGTTCCATGCGAATTTTTAGCCGCCTTCCTTTCAATCGACCGCCGCTAGTCGACCTGCGGCGGAACCATTCCGGCAACACTTGTCGGGACCCCATCGAACTGTTAGGCAACAGCGGAGGCTGTGATGACGATTAATCTCTCGATGCCCAAAGCGGATCAGGACCTAAGACCGCGAATAACTGTCGTCGGCGTCGGCGGCGCCGGCGGCAATGCCGTCAACAACATGATTCGCGCCAGCCTCGAAGGCGTGAATTTTGTCGTTTGCAATACCGATGCGCAATCACTCGAACAGTCTTTGGGTGAGCGCAAGATCCAATTGGGTATTAGCATTACGCGCGGTCTGGGCGCCGGCTCTCGGCCTGATGTTGGCCGGGCTGCAGCCGAGGAAGCGTTGGAAGAAATCCGCGACCATATCAACTCCAGTCATATGGTGTTCATCACCGCTGGCATGGGCGGCGGCACGGGGACCGGCGCAGCACCGGTTATCGCGCGCGCCGCTCGCGAACAAGGCATTCTAACCGTCGGGGTCGTGACCAAGCCGTTTCAGTTCGAAGGAACGCAGCGCATGCAGCTTGCCGACGCCGGCATCGAAGAGCTGCAGCAATATGTGGATACACTGCTCATCATTCCCAATCAGAATCTGTTCCGCGTCGCCAACGAGAAAACCACGTTCGCCGATGCCTTCAAGATGGCGGATGACGTTTTGCACTCTGGTGTTCGCGGCGTCACCGACTTGATGATTATGCCTGGCCTCATCAATTTGGACTTTGCCGATATCCGCACTGTGATGAGTGAAATGGGCAAGGCCATGATGGGTACCGGCGAGGCAGAGGGAGACAAACGTGCGATCGACGCTGCCGAAGCGGCCATTTCCAACCCGCTGCTCGACGACGTCACGATGAAGGGCGCGCGAGGTGTGCTGATAAACATCACCGGCGGCAATGACATGACATTGTTCGAGGTCGATGAGGCGGCAAACCGGATTCGCGAAGAAGTCTACGCCGATGCGCTCATCATCTTCGGCTCGACATTTGACGAGTCGTTGAGCGGCAAGATGCGTGTTTCCATGGTGGCAACGGGTATCGATGTTGACGAGGCCGAGCTGCCCCGGGCCGAACCGCTTGGGCTAACAGGCCCGATTCCCTCGGCAAGGTCTTTGCCCGAAAGCAGAAGCGCAGCCGCTGAATCCCGACCGGTCGATCACAAGCAGAAGCCACCAAGTGCCGCCGAAGTCGGCCCCAATGTCACGGTGCCAAACCACGACGGGTTCGCGGCACAATCTGAGACTGACGACGACCACGACCGGATTGACTCGACTTCCAGCGCCACTCCGAACGGTGTCACAGTCGACACTCCTCGCGCGGACGACCTGCCCGGAGGCGAAATACGGGCGGACAACTTGGCGCAACCGAACGAGGAACACCTTCAATCAATGGACGCTCGGGAACCCTTCATTCCGCAGCGCCCAATAGTCGCGGGTGAATCAGAAGGGGGACGCCGGCATGCAGAGCCATTTGCGGCGGCGGCGATCGAGAATGCGAGTCCGGGTTCGCAGCCCAAACGCCGTCGAGGTCTGACGCTGTTCGAGCGAATGACAGGCGCCGGTCGAAACCGTGCCGAAAGTCAGCCTGTGGCCGAAGACGAAATCGCCAATTCCGCGACGCCGAACGCGGACCAAGCGGTCGCGTCGAATGAGGAGCAAAGCGCAGCTACACAGTCTCACGATCCAGTCCCGCATATCGTCTCTTCACAGGAGCCGGATGGAACGCCGACCAACCAGCCAGCGCTCAAGGGACTCGAAGACGCCAAACCTGAGCCAACTTCGCTCGCCGAGGAGGAGATGTTGGAAATTCCTGCATTCCTTCGTCGACAGGCAAATTGAGTGTGCAAGAAAACGAATATACATCAATAAGATACGTGGTCATTCCAGACGGAGTGGCCACGTAATAATCGGAAACAAAGAGTGATTTGTAGTTGTCAGGCGGTATTGGTAGGGCTTTGCTGTTGGCCATGAATCTGGCAGCTCCCGTCACGGGATCAACCTGATTGGCCGCGAGAAGAAAAATAACTGAGGGGAAGACTCCGATCCATGGAGCAGACGGCAGGATCAACGGCGCCATTCCGCCAACACACCTTGAAGAACACGATCCATTGCAGCGGGGTCGGACTGCACTCAGGCCGAAAGCTGACGATGTCATTGCATGCCGCAGACATAGACACCGGCATCGTTTTTCGTCGCACCGACGTTCGCAACGGCAGCAGTGAAATCGCCGCGAAGTTCGACAATGTCGGCGACACTCGGCTCTGCACGACGCTGATCAACCAAGACGATGTCTCGGTAGGGACAGTGGAACATCTCATGGCAGCACTGGCGGGTTGCGAAATTGACAACGCGGTCGTCGAAGTCAACGGACCCGAAGTACCGATTATGGATGGCAGCGCCGAGCCGTTTGTATTTGTCATCGAATGCGCCGGCGTCGTTGAACAGGCCGCGCCGCGCCATGCTATCCAAATCCTGCGCCGCGTCGACGTAAAGAACGGGAATGCCGATGTCTCGCTGGAGCCGTGGAGTGGCTTCTCGATTAGCCTCGGAATTGATTTTAGCCACCCCTCGATCGGTCAGCAGAACTTGTCGGTCGATCTGTCTGCTGCTTCGTTTAAGTCAGAGATTTGTCGGGCTCGGACGTTCGGATTTCTGAAAGAGGTTGAGACGTTGCGGACGGCGGGGTTTGTTCAGGGCGGCTCGCTCGATAATGCGGTTGTCGTTAGTGCCGACGGCATCATGAATGAAGACGGATTGCGCTATACCGACGAGTTCGTGCGTCATAAGGCTCTCGACTGCATCGGCGACCTTTACCTCTTAGGCGGCCCGATTCAAGGCCGTTTCAGTGGGAACCGGACAGGACACTCGATCAACAACCAGTTGTTACGGACTCTTATCGCCGATCGGAGCGCATGGAGACTGGTTGCGATGGACGAGCTCGATACGGCGGCACCAAACTCCGCGCATGCCGGTCAAAATGACTGGCAGGAGTTACCGCTCGCCGCACTCGCCTAACAGCGCCTTTATCCAAAGGTCTGATACTCGTTTTTGACGTCGCAGCACTTGGGTCTGCGAGCGACGCGATGTATATTTCACGCATGTTCCAAACTCGTAGCGCAACTGGTTGCAGTTGGCGCAGGACACTACGTCGTTCATCCCCTGCAATGCGGCTGCAACCCGCGTCCAGAGTTGCCGGCAGAATTGCAATATTCGCATCTGCTGTATTTCTCGCGGCATGCACCAACTCCGGGGAGATCGAGTACAAGGAGCAACCGGTCGAGACACTTTACAACAACGGAATGGATGCCTTGGAGACAGGTCGGTATATAACCGCCACCGGCCTATTTGACGAAGTCGAACGCCAGCACCCTTATTCCGCATGGGCGACCAAAGCTCAGCTCATGTCGGCCTACGCCAGCTATCAAAGAGATGCCTACGACGAAGCCATAATCGCTCTCGACCGTTTCATCGAACTTCATCCGGGAAATCGTGACATTGCCTACGCGTATTACCTGAAGGCGCTTTCTTACTACGAGCAAATTTCCGACGTCGGCCGAGATCAGAAGATGACAGAGTTGGCGCTGCGGTCGCTTCAAGATGTCGTCCGCCGCTTCCCCGATACGACCTACGCGCGGGACGGAAGGCTGAAGATCGATCTGACGCGCGATCATTTGGCGGGCAAGGGTATGGAAATCGGCCGGTACTATCTGAAACATGGCTACCATCTTGCCGCGATCAATCGATTCCGCGAGGTCATCGAGCGTTATCAGACCACGACTCACGTTCCTGAAGCCCTGCATCGGCTCACCGAAGCCTATCTCGCGTTGGGCGTTACCGATGAAGCCCAAACCGCAGCGGCGGTGCTAGGGCACAACTATCCGGGCAGCGACTGGTACAAGGACAGTTACGCACTGCTTGAAGGACGCGAATTGCAGCCCGACGTCAAGAAGGGTTCGTGGCTCAGCCGTGCCTGGAACTGGGTTTTCTAATGACGCGATGCTGACGGCTCTGTCGATCCGCGACGTTGTTCTTATCGAGCAGTTGGATCTCACATTTTCCGGCGGTCTGTGCGTCCTGACCGGTGAGACCGGCGCCGGTAAATCGATTCTGCTCGACGCTTTGGGCCTGGCTCTGGGCGGACGCGGCGACAGTGCGCTGGTGCGCCACGGCGCAGACCGCGCCGTCGTAACAGCCGAATTCGAACCGGTAGACAGCCAATTGAAGACCGTGCTTGCCGAGCACGAACTCGAGGCGGACTCGTCTCTTCTGCTGCGTCGCATCGTGAATTCAGATGGACGTAGCCGTGCATTCGTCAACGACCAGCCTGCAAGCGTGGGATTGTTGCGCCGCATTGGCGACCACCTGGTGGAAATGCAGGGTCAGTTCGAGCAACACCGCCTTTCCGACATCGGAACTCACTGCGATCTACTCGACGCTTATGGCGGATGTGGCAGCGCCAGAAATGCCGTCGCGGCGGCATTCCATGCATGGCGCACGGCCGAGGCGGCGCTTTTAAGTGCGACGGAACAGGCAGAGCAGGCGCAGGCCGACGAGGAGTTTCTCCAACATGCCGTCAGCGAGCTTGTTCAGCTTGCGCCACAAGCCGGCGAGGAGGCGCGACTTGCAAATACACGCATGGTCCTTATGCACGCCGAACAGCTCGTTGAGGCTGTAAACGACGCGCTGGCGAAGCTCGCCGGTGCTGGCGGTGCGGAGGACTCGCTTTCGGCGGCCCGGCGTGTGCTCAGCCGTGTCGCCGACAAGTCGGGCGGACAACTGGATAGCACCATCGCCGGGTTGGACGGTGCGGTCGCAAATATCGAGGACGCGTTGCGCGAATTACGCGCGGCGGCAGACACGATCGAACATGGTGGCACTCGTTTGGATGAGGTAGAGGATCGCTTGCACGCACTGCACGATGCGGCTCGTAAACACAGCGTCGAAACGGAAGAGCTGGCGGCCTTGACCGAAAGCCTCCGCCAGCGTCTTGCTTTGATCGAGACTCAGTCGGGCACATTGGCAAGGCTCGAAGAAACCGCGCGGACGGCACGAACCGACTATGTGGATAAGGCAGGCACCCTAAGCAAACAGCGGGCAACTGCAGCGGCACGTTTCGAGAAAGCCGTGACGAGCGAATTTCCCGCGCTCAAGCTCGAGAAAACCCATCTTTCGGCGTCGACGAGCCAGATGGAGGAACAGCGCTGGAACGACAAGGGGATCGATCGCGTCGAATTCCTGGTGGCGACAAATCCAAGTATACCGGCCGGTCCGCTCTCCAAGATCGCATCAGGCGGCGAGTTATCGCGGTTGATGTTGGCACTCAAGCTAACTCTCATCGAAGTCGAGCAAGTACCAACGCTTATCTTCGACGAAGTGGACAGCGCAATTGGCGGTGCAACGGCAAACGCGGTCGGCGAACGACTTGCACGCCTTGCTGAACGGACGCAGGTCTTGGTTGTCACGCATTCGCCACAGGTGGCCGCGCGCGGCACCGATCATCTACGCGTGGAAAAAACGGCTTTGGGCGACGCGGCGATCACCGGCGTAGATCGGCTTGGTGACAAGGACCGCCGCGAAGAAGTTGCCCGCATGCTCTCAGGTGCGCAGATTACCGCGGAAGCGCGCGCGGCGGCCGACCGTCTGATTGTGGGCGACGGCGCATGACATCTCGAAAGCGTTCCCTTGCGGTTCCAGCTTCGGAGTTAACGGAGCGACAAGCGAAAGCCGAACTTGCGCGACTGGCCAAGGAGATCGCGCATCACGACGCGCTTTACTACCAGACTGCAAGTCCCGAGATTAGTGACGCTGATTACGACACATTGCGCCAACGCAATGGGACGATCGAGGAGGCGTTTTCGCACTTACGGCGGGCCGATAGCCCTAGCCTGCGCGTCGGTGCGCCGCCGTCAACTGGATTTGCCAAGGTCACCCATTCCCGACCGATGCTATCGCTTGCCAACGCGTTCGACGATGCCGATGTCGATGAGTTCTTGTCGCGCGTGGGCCGCTTCCTTGGCCTCTCTACGGACGCTGCAACCGAAATCGTCGGTGAACCCAAAATCGATGGTGTCTCTGCGTCCCTGAGATATAAGGGCGGCAGCTTCGCGCTTGGGGCGACGCGAGGCGACGGTGCTGTTGGCGAAGATATCACGCGAAACCTCGCGACCATCGACGAGATACCCAAGACTCTTGGAAAGAAGGCGCCGGACATCGTCGAGATTCGCGGCGAGGTCTACATAACTAAACCGGATTTCTTCGCGCTCAACCAGCGGCAAGAGAAAGCCGGGGAGAAAATCTTTGCTAACCCGCGCAACTCGGCGGCAGGCTCGCTACGGCAAATCGATCCCACGATCACGGCCGCACGTCCGCTGCGCTTCTTTGCATATACCTGGGCTGAGGTCAGCGCGAAGGCCGCCAACGGTAGCCCAAGGTGGGATACTCACTGGAAGTTTTTACAGACCGCCAAGCAATGGGGATTTCAGGTTAACCCCCTCGCCCGGCTATGCCATTCACTCGAAGAAATACTGGCCCTGTACGCAACGATTGCCGATCAACGCGCGACGCTGCCTTACGATATTGACGGCATCGTCTATAAGGTAAACCGCGTTGACTGGCAGGAACGAATGGGAATGGTCAGCCGCGCGCCACGCTGGGCGATTGCCCGCAAATTTCCAGCTGAGCAGGCCCAAACAATCCTCAAAGACATTTCGATCCAAGTTGGCCGCACCGGCGCTCTGACCCCGGTCGCCGAACTTGAGCCGGTCACGGTTGGCGGCGTCGTCGTCAGTCGCGCCACTTTACACAATGAAGATGAAATAGCGCGCAAGGACATCCGTGCCGGCGACCACGTTGTCGTACAGCGCGCAGGCGACGTTATCCCCCAAGTCGTCTCGGTCCTCCTCGATCGGCGCGGAAAGCGCAGCAAGCCGTACGGTTTTCCCGATCAATGCCCGGAATGTGGGAGCCTTGCGCTGCGCGAAGACGGTGAGGCCGTGCGGCGTTGTACCGGGGGCCTGATATGCCCAGCCCAAGCGGTTGAACGGCTCAAACACTTCGTCAGCCGTGATGCCTTTGACATCGACGGTCTCGGCGGCAAACACATCGAGACCTTCTGGGATGAGAAACTGCTCGCCACGCCGGCCGATATCTTTCGGCTTCCATCGAAGCAGGCGGCCTTCGCCGAGCGCGAAGGCTGGGGCGAGAGGTCGGTTGCTAATCTATTTGCTGCCATTGAGGCACGTCGAACCGTTCCGCTTGACCGCTTTGTCTACGCGCTCGGTATCCGCCAGGTGGGACAGGCGACGGCACGCCTCCTGGCGCGCAATTATGGTTCGCTTGATGCGTGGCGCATTGCCATGGCCGAAGCAAGCGATCATGAAAGTGCCGCATACCAGGACCTCGTTAACATCGATGGCATCGGCCCGCTGGTCGCAGAAGATATCCTGGCGTTCTGCGCGGAGACTCACAATCGTGAAGTATTGGACGATCTGGCGTCGGTGCTAGACGTCGAGCAGGTTGCCGAGGTGACGACGACCGAGTCGGCTGTTAGCGGCAAGACCGTCGTCTTTACAGGATCGCTTGGCACCATGACGCGCAGCGAGGCAAAGGCGCGTGCCGAGGCGCTTGGCGCCAAAGTTGCTGGCTCAGTGTCGAAAAAGACCGACTATGTGGTCGTCGGCGCCGATGCGGGATCGAAGGCGAAAAAAGCCGAAGAACTGGGCGTTACAGTTCTTGAGGAGGACGATTGGCGTGCGTTGATCGGCGGATAGCTCGTAAGGGAAACACGCCGAGATTCATCAGAGCTGCACCGGGCGTGTGGCCCGTTCGAGCCAACCGGCCGTCGCCTCATCCACGTCGCCGATATGCGTCTCGCGCACTTGGGCGTGATACGCGTTCAACCAATCAACTTCTTCTGTGGTCAACAAAGTGGGTTCGACAAGGTTCAGGTCGATGGGCGCCAGGGTCAGCGTTTCAAATGCGAGCGTCGCTCGCTCGGACCCATCTGGGTCTTCACAGCGGATGACGGTGACCAGATTCTCGATGCGAATTCCGAAGCCATCCGTCTTGTAGTAGCCCGGCTCGTTAGAGACGATCATCCCTGGTTTGAGACCAACCGTGCTGCTGCGTTTACTGATTCCTTGCGGACCTTCGTGGACGCCCAGGTAGGAGCCTACGCCGTGGCCCGTTCCATGGTCGAAGTCCAGACCGGCTCGCCACAATGGCATGCGCGCCAGCGTGTCGAGCTGCGCACCGGTCGTGCCTTCGGGAAATTGCGCCATGGCGAGCGCAATGTGTCCCTTAAGGACTCGAGTGAAGCGATCGCGCATTTCCGCGGTTGGTTCGCCGACGGCGAGCGTGCGGGTCACATCGGTCGTACCGTCGAGATACTGGGCGCCGGAATCCACTAGATAAAGCTGTCCCGGTTCGATCGGCCGATTTGACTCTTCGGTCACGCTGTAGTGGACGATCGCGCCGTTGGGTCCGGCGCCCGATATGGTTCTGAAGCTCAAATCCCGGATCAGCTCATTCTCGAAACGGTAGGCGGCGAGGCGTTCGGCGGCCTCCAGTTCGCTCAGCTCGCCCGTTGGCGCCTCAACCGCGAACCAAGCCAGAAACCGTGTGAGCGCCCGTCCATCACGTTTATGCGCGGCCCGCGCGCCGTCAATCTCCACGCTGTTCTTACACGCCTTCGGCATAACGCAGGGGTCGTTATCGCGCACAACGCTCGCACCCTCGAGCTTCTCGAAGACCAGCGACGCCGCGCTCCGCGGATCCGCTTTTACGACAGCGCCCACCTTTGCAAGAGACTCCAGCGCGCTTGGAAACTCCTCGGATGAACGGACCAACACACCATTTCCAAGATGTTCGATAACCTCCGGCGTCAGTTTGCGCGGGTCGACAAACAATTCCACGTCCCCATTCTTCGAGATGAGGGCGAACGACAGCGGCAGCGGCGTGTGGGCCACGTCACCGCCGCGAATGTTGAGCAACCAGGCGATTGAGTCGGGCAAAGTCAAGACCGCCGCATCGATTCCGTCATCGGTCAGCGTTTTCGCGACGAGCTGGCGCTTGTTGGCGGAATTCTGTCCGGCGTAGACCAGTTCGTGAGGGACAATCGGCGCAATAGGCGCCCCGGGCTGGGTAGTCCAGATTTTGTCTATCGGGTTGTCTGCAACGGCGACCAGCGTCCCGCCAGATTTTTCAACGCTATTTCGATAGTCCGCGACGGCTGCATCGGTCAGCAGCCACGGGTCGTAGCCAATCTTGGCACCCTCCGACAGGTTCGAGCCAGTCCATTTTACCGGCGAGGTATCGGCAATACCGATCGGCTCGATGATCCCTGTCTCGACCTGGTCGCGCACCTGTAAGGTATAACGGCCATCGACGAAGATCGCCGCCTTCTCAATGAGAATCACCGCAATGCCCGCCGAGCCGGAGAAGCCCGTAAGCCAGCGCAGGCGCTCGGCATGTTCTGGTACATACTCACCTTGATGCTCGTCCGTGCGCGGCACGATAAACCCGTCTAGGCCACGCTCCACGAGTTCGTCGCGGAGCTGCGCGATGCGCTCGGGAGGTGCCGAGCCGACGCTAAATCCCGGGTCGTAGTGCTCTTGCGTTTGTTCTTTGAAGAAGAGGAGCTGGTCATTAAGCAGCCCATCGCCGCTTGGAGCCAGCAAGGCCAGCCAGGCATCACTATCCTGCGGTGTCGGAGCCGCAACGACGCCTTCAAGAAGAGCGCGTAGTTGATCTAGGTCGAGGCTCGCACCGGCTGCATGCAGCCGCGTTAGCAGGGCCTCGTCACCTTCATATTGAGACGCAGTTTGTGCCATATCTTCGTCGCAGCTCTAGGTAGGATAAAGCTAGGGACCGCACCGGCCTTGGGCAAGGGTTTTGCCGTTCGGGACAACTCAACACCATGCAATTTCGGCAATACAGCATTGCAATAATTGAACTTATCCTAATCGCACATCAATACCACATTCGTACAAACGGCAGGGCGTTGGCCAGTTGCCGTGTCCTAACTCAACAAGAGTATGAACCATGAACTACACAACCGCATTAAACGGCACAAGTTTCCTGCGCGGCCAGTTGGCCGGCTCGATGGACCGCATGATTCGCGCAGTCACTGAACGGTATGCACGCCGCGCCACGTTGAACGAATTGGCCGCTCTCGATAGTCATATGCTGGACGACATCGGCCTTACTCGCGGCGATCTAAACGCGGTTACCTTCAAACGCGCAGTCGAGTCGCGCCATCGAATTAATCTTCATGATGGTAGTCGCTGCTAAGCAGCGCCCGAGCACAAATTGCGATGAGGGTGGTGCGCGCTAGGGCTTGGCCATTACAAGCGTATGCCACCCGTCTATCGTTACCCGACGGGAAAACTTGAGGCCGGCTTCCGCGTAGACCGCGCGCAAGGCCTTCTCTTGATCGCTCAGAACACCCGACAGGACCGCCACGCCGTCGGGCGTGAGATGGCGCGCGACATTGCCCGCCATCGCTACGAGTGGACCAAGCAGAATATTGGCGACGATCAAATCGAAGGGCCCCGCAGCCGCAGCGGCCGCTACAATTCCAGACATACAATGCGCATTAACAAGATCGGCAGCGTCGTTGGTGCGTGCGTTCTCGTTGGTGACGCGGACAGCTTCGGGATCGATATCCACCGCGGTGACTTTTCGCTGCCAAGTTCGCGCCATTGCCAACGAGAGAATTCCCGATCCGCAGCCAAGGTCGAGGGGACGCGCGAAACTGCGTTCAGCGGCGAGTTGATCGAGAACCTCGAGGCAGCCGCGTGTCGTTCCATGGTCGCCCGATCCAAAAGCGGTCCCGGCGTCGATCGTCAGTGTGATTGCACCGGGAGACGGCGGCTCATCGAGATGCGAGGGCCGAATGAAGTAGCGACCGACTGAAACGGGCCGGTCGGCACGTCGAGATACGGCAACCCAGTCCGCTTCGGCCAACGGCAAACATTTGACCGCCGGTTCATCTATATCGGCGCGTGCTGCAGCAATCGCCAGGGCGGCGACCAGCTGGTCGGCCGGCGGCGGCCCGACCGTGTAGGCCGTGAGGCGCCACAGATTGCTCGCCTCGTCCTCAACGAATGTCGCCGTCGCATAACAGAGCGGTTCAAGAGCCTGCACGAAGGCCTCGAGAGCACCAGCCGGCACCGATAGTCCGATCTGCCAGCCAGCCTCGGAGCTCGTTTCGGCATTCACGGTTTGGAAACGAACGCGGCGACAACCCGTTTCTTGCCGGCCTTATCGAAATTGATGGTCAGCTTGTCACCTTCGACCTGGTCTATGGTTCCCATGCCAAACTTCTGGTGAAAACACCGCTCACTCACGCTGAAGCCAGCGCCGCTGCCGTCATATATTTCGACCGAGCCGTCGTTCAGCGACATGCCTGGCCCGTTCTGACGCAAGCGGCGCCAACCCGGTCCGCCGCCCCGAGGCAAAGCGGCATTGTGCGCGTCAAGGACGGATGGCTCACTTGTATCGGTGTATCCGCTCCCGCCGTAGAGTCCCGCAGCGCTCTCATACTCAATATTCTCCGCCGGCAATTCGTCAACAAAACGCGAAGGAATCGCGCTTTGCCATTGATTGTAGACACGCCGGTTGGCGGCAAAGCTGATAAACACTTGGCGGCGCGCGCGCGTAATGCCGACATACGCAAGGCGACGTTCCTCTTCCAGTCCGGCTGCCCCGCCCTCGTCCATGGCACGTTGATGAGGAAACAGACCCTCTTCCCAGCCCGGCAAGAATACCGTGTCGAATTCGAGACCTTTCGCACTGTGAAACGTGATCAGATTAACCATCTCCGTGTCGGACTGGCCGTCATTCTCCATCACCAGGCTGATATGCTCGAGAAAGCCGCCAAGATTTTCGAATTCTTCCATGGCGGTAACAAGTTCCTTCAGATTCTCGAGCTTCCCCTGCGCCTCCGGCCGATTTGATGTCTTCCACATTTCCGTGTAGCCCGACTCATCGAGGAGAACCTGCACGATTTCGGTGTGCGGCGTAGCGTCCGCCAACTTCCACCAACGCGCGACGTCTTCAAGGAATCCGGCAAGACTGCGCCGCATTGCCGGCCTCAAATCGTCGGTTTCGACGAGCTGCCGGGCGGCGGCCAATAGGGGGATGTTGAGCGCGCGCGCCAAAGAGTGAACCGCTTGCAGCGTCGTCTTGCCGATGCCGCGGGTTGGCTTGTTGATGATGCGCTCTAGCGCGAGGTCGTCGTCGGGTTGGTTGATGATCCTCAGGTAGGCGACAGCATCGCGAATTTCCTCCCGTTCGTAGAATCGGGGCCCACCGATAACCCGGTAGGGAATACCAAGGGTGATAAACCGTTCCTCAAACTCGCGTGTCTGGAACCCTGCGCGAACCAACAGTGCAATTTCGTCCAGCGAATGTTGCTTGCGCTGCAGCGCCTCGACTTCTTCGCCGATGTAGCGTGCCTCTGCCTCACCGTCCCAAATGCCGCGCACGGAGAGTTTTTCTCCTTGATCGACTTCGGTCCAAAGGGTTTTGCCAAGTCGTCCCACATTGTGGGAGATCAAGCCCGATGCCGCGGCGAGAATATGCCCGCTTGAGCGATAGTTACGCTCGAGCCGGATGACGCGAGCGCCCGGAAAATCCTTCTCGAATCGCAGGATGTTTCCGACTTCCGCACCGCGCCAGCCATAGATCGACTGGTCGTCATCGCCGACGCAGCAGATGTTCTTGTAACGCTGGGCCAACAGACGAAGCCATAGATATTGCGAGACGTTGCTGTCCTGGTATTCATCCACCAGGATGTAGCGAAAGAGCTTTTGATACGTTCCAACGACGTCCGCGTTGCTCGAGAACATCTCCAGGCAGTGAAGCAGCAAGTCGCCAAAATCTGCGGCGTTCAGCGTCCTGAGGCGTTCCTGATATTGCTCGTAGATCGCGATTGCCCGACCATTCGCCAACTCACCGGCGTCGCCGGCAGACAAACGGGCCGGCGTAAGTCCCTTGTCCTTCCAGCGTTGAATGACGCCGCATAGGACGCGAGCAGGCCACCTTTTTTCATCGATATTCTCGGCTTCGATAAGCTGCTTGATTAGGCGACTTTGGTCGTCGGTATCGAGGATAGTGAAGTTCGACTTGAGCCCGACCAGTTCCGCATGCCGACGCAGAATACGTGCTGCCAACGAATGAAATGTGCCGAGCCAAAGACCCTCGCTGGCCGGACCAATCAGCGCTCCGACCCGCTCGCGCATTTGGCGCGCCGCTCGATTCGTAAACGTAACGGCCAGTATTTCATGCGATTTGGCCTGGCCCGAGAAGAGCAAATGAGCGAGGCGGGTTGTAAGGACACGTGTTTTGCCCGTGCCAGCACCGGCCAAAACCAGAACCGGGCCTTCCAGCGCTTCCGCGGCTTCGCGCTGCGTCGCGTTCAATGCATCGAGATAGCTTTCAGAACGCACCAAACCTGCCGGTCGCGGTGGCGCCGGGCCCTGTGGACGCGGCAAATCAGCCTCGTCATATTCTAGTGGATCATCCGACAATGGTTCGCTCGCCGATCGTCGACCATTCTATGCGCCACTATAGCATGTGCCCGGATCAGTTGACCCGAACCGTTCACATTTCTGCGTGTAGTTTCAGTTGCGCGTGACAAATATTGGGTTTGCCGCAACAATGACAGGCGAGCTGCGGCGATCATGACTGTCTTAAACCGAACAGTGTCAATTCGCGTCATTTCTTTTTGGATGGCGGCGCTTCTCATTATCGTACTTCCACAGGCCGCGTCTACCACACCGTCCGCGGACGACATCTTGAACGCGGTAATCCAGGTCGATGCAACCATCCCTGGGACGGCGCGGACTGCCGCCGCGCTAGGTACGGAACGTCAAGGCAGCGGAATTGTCATCGACTCTTCGGGCCTTGTGCTGACGATTGGGTATCTCATTCTCGAAGCGCGCGACATCACACTTACTGATCGAGGCGGGCGAACCGTGCCCGCGTCGATTGTCGCCTACGATTATGGCACCGGTTTCGGACTGCTTCGCGCGATGCAGCCGCTTGGCATTCACCCGGTCCAATTTGGCGATTCCGGCGCCACCAACGTTCGTGACGTCGTTCTGGCTGTAGGTCGAGGAGGGAGCGCCGTTCAGGTGCGAATCGCGGCCAACCGCGCGTTCGCCGGATACTGGGAGTATCTGCTCGACGATGCCATCTTCACGATGCCGCCCTTTTCCGATTACGCGGGCGCCGCGTTGATCGACCAGAGCGGCAGGCTAATTGGTGTTGGTTCGCTGATGGTTCAGGACGCTGGCCATCCAGGCACCCACAGCCCCGGCAACATGTTCGTGCCGATCAATGCCCTGAAAGACATTCTCGCGGATCTCATAGACCGTGGACGGGCCGCGGGGCCCGGCAACCCATGGCTCGGCCTGTTCGCGAGCGACTACCGCGGCCGCATATTTGTAAACAGCATTTCGCCTGACGGACCAGCGCAGCGCGCGGGTGTGAAGTCCGGCGACATCATTGCCCGCGTTGCCGGACAACCCGTAAGCGACCTAATCGGCTTCTATCGCGCAGTCTGGGCAGTTGGTGAGCCAGGCGCACTGGTCCCGCTTACCGTCTTTACAAGCGGGGCGCGACTGGTCGATATCGATGTTGTATCCGGCAATCGATACGACTGGCTTAAACTCGACGTTTCAAACAAGGGTTCTAGAACGCGACATCATCCCTCAGATCGCAAACCTGCTGGCGCGCCCTTGGACGTATCGTTGGGCAATGCGATAACCCGTCCGACACCGTCAGGCAAAGGGAGCTTGTCGTGTTCCGCGCTTAGCGCCGCGAGCAGTGTCGAGGCATGCGATGGAATCGGGCTTGCACGTCGCTTTCTCAGTTCCACGTCAAGCGCAAGAATTTCATTAGTGGCTGCGAGCTCGCGGTCGCCACGATACATCTCGTGGAAAAAATGAATGCGCTTCTCGTCGAAACCAACCAACCGTGTCGTCACCTCAAATTCATCGCCTTCCCGGAGTTCCTGTCGATAACTGACATTCATGTCGACGACGAAGACCGATCCAACGCCGCACCGTGCGTAGTCCATGCCGAGGCCCAAATAGTCAAAAAAACAATCCGTCGCGCGATCGAAAGCAAGCACATAGTACGCGACGTTCATGTGACCGTTGTAGTCGACCCACTCTGCATGGACCGTGTCACAGTAACCGGAAAGCGGTGCTGGCGTTTTCATCTCGCAAATGCGGCTGCGACGTCTCTCAAGCCGACCTCCGACGGGCGTTTGTCGCCGCAAATGAGCGAGTCGCCGTCCGGCTGCTAGCACTCCAAAGGCATACGGTCAGCGGCGTACCCGGCAAATGAACCGGCGGCTCAGATTTAAGCCCTGCAGCGGCGAACCAGCTTGTAAGTTCCTTATCATCGAAGCCGAGGCGTTGATGACCGTGTTCCGTGCGCAGGCTCTCTTCGTTGTGCGTTGCAAAATCGACGACGGCCAGCCGTCCGCCGGGCAGAAGCATTCGTGCCGCTTCCGCGATGACTCGTGCCGGTTCATCTGCGTAGTGCAGCACGTGGTGGATTGTAACGGCGTCAAACGCCTGACCGGCCAGTGGAAGGTGGTACATATCGCCGTGTCGTACCTGACAGTTGTGCAGATTGGCTCGATCCAGGTTAGCGCGGGCAACCGTCAGCATTTCATGCGAAAGATCGACGCCGATCGCGTTTTCGACCGACGCGCCCAGGACTTCAAGCATGCGCGCAGTTCCCGTACCGATGTCGAGCAGATTGCGTACTTCGCCATGTGCCAACAGCGATTTGAGCGCTTTTTCGACCTCGGCGTCATCGATATGCAATGACCTTACGCTATCCCACCGCGCGGCATTTCGCCTGAAGTAGTCTGTTGCCCATTTGGCGCGCGCGCGCTTGACCTCCGCGAGCAGCTCAAGATCATTGATGAGTACGGCATCGCGCGGCGGAATAAGCGCGACCAGTGTATCTGTCAAATCGGCCCAGGGTCCGTCAGCCGCAAGTCGGTAATAGGCCCACGTTCCTTCGCGATTTCGCTCAAGCAGGCCTGCGTCCACAAGTAGCTTCAGGTGGCGCGAAACACGCGGTTGGCTTTGCCCCAAAATCTGTGTGAGGTCCGTGACGGTAAGCTCCGTCCGGCTGCACGCAGCTAGGATTCGAAGCCGTGTCGGTTCGGCCGCTGCACGCATTCCTTTGAGAAGTGTTTCCATGGGATCCATGCCAAACCAACAGGGGACTATGACGCAACGCGTTGTTCATTCCAATACGCATATAAAGAGATGCTTATGTCAAAAAGCAACAATTTTGGAAAGTTCCCACCGGCTGAAAGCGAGACATTTTTGCAACAGTTGGTGCGCGACGAACACAGTTTCCGCACATGCTGTATAGTGTTTTCACCCCGCCTGTGATAGGTGAGGCTTGGTAGTGGGAGCGGGTACCTTCAGTGCGCCGGGTGGAGCTGTGGCGATCTCAAGTCAGCAAAACAAAGTAGACATCGCGATGAACGAATTCCACGCCGCACGGGGCGCATATGGCGGCGGCTTTGTTGTGGCCGCGGTTTGCCGCGCCGTGCCAATTCAGTTGATCGTGGAGATGCGTTGATCGTGCGGCACTCCAGCGCAAATCTGCCCAACCTTGCAGCGCTGGCGCTTGTTGCGTTCGTCGCAGCAGGCTGCGCAACGATTCCGTCAGATCCAGAGGCCCGTGCGGCATACCTCGAAGCGGGCGATCCCCTTGAGCCTCTGAACCGGGCGATATTTAGCTTCAACCTAACGCTCGACAAAGCCATTCTTAGACCGCTTGCGGCGGTTTACAACACGGCTCTTCCCGACCCGTTCCGCGATGGTGTCCGTAACTTCCTCAATAACCTACGGTCACCCATTATTCTCGCGAATGACGTTTTGCAGGGTGAGATTGGACGCGCCGGAGACACAGTCGGCCGCTTCCTGTTGAATTCGAGCCTCGGAATTGGTGGTCTCTTCGATATCGCTAGCGAATTTGGATTCGAGTTTCACAACGAGGATTTTGGGCAAACACTCGCCGTTTGGGGCATCGGCGAAGGTCCATATCTGATGTTGCCAATATTTGGACCTTCCAATCCGCGCGACGCCGTCGGGTTGGCAGGCGAGTATTTTGCTGATCCGGTCGTATACTGGACCAATAACACCGATCGCGAATGGATCCTATACACGCGGACCGGCATGGACGCGGTCGATCGCACCTCGCGCAACGTCAAAACACTTGAGGAATTGGAACGCACCTCGCTCGACTTCTACGCAGCGGTCCGCAGCCAATATCGCCAACGGAGAATGGATGAAATTCGAAATGGTGAATCGGGCGATCCAGTTGGCATTCCAAGCATTTCATTCAAATTCGGCAAAAGCTGGGCCCGTTGAGCAACCTCGATTAGCCCAATGCATACCCGCTGCCGGATCCTGGCCGTAGTCTTCGCCATACTCGTCCTTGCGGCACTCCCGCCGTCCGATGCGGCGGCCGGAGACAAAGCCGGTGATTTCGTCAAGGAGCTTGGCGATTCCGCAATCCGCCTACTTACGGCGAACGGTATCGCAGATGCCGAACGCGAAACTCGGTTTCGCGCACTCTTTCGGAAAAACTTTGACGTTGAGCGAATTGGACGTTTTACGCTCGGCAAACATGTGCGCCGTGCCGACAAGCAACAAATGACCGAATTTCTTGGGCTGTTCGAGGATTTCATCGTTGTCACCTACGCGTCACGGTTTTCTGAGTATTCGGGAGAGACCTTCGAGGTTCGCTCGATACGCGCGGAGCCGGGCCGAGATACATTGGTGCTGACTGAAATCTTGCGGCCCACAGGCGGTCCTCCATATCGCGTTGACTGGCAAGTCCTGGAAAGGAATGGAGAGCTCAAGATCATCGACGTAAAGGTCGAGGGCATAAGCATGAGTGTCACGCAGCGCGCAGAATTTGCATCGGTGATCCAACGCCAAGGCGGAGTCGAAGGTCTCATCGAACAATTGCGGGCAAAGACAAATTTGCTGATCGTCGCCCCGAGCAATTAGCCCGATATTCAGCGTCCTACCGCGGAAACTAAGGCTAAAATCGCCTGTCTTCAGCAGTCGTTCGTGCTCGTGTCCTGACCAAAGCGTAAGACGTAGCCGTCCAGGTCAGTGACGATGATCTCAAGCATGCTGTACGGCACTTCCGTTAGAAGACTTACGGCAACGCCTACCCCTTTCAATTCTTCGAACAGTGTCCCCACATCCGATACGTGGATGTAGGCATCAAACGGATCGTCATCGGCTTCCGGATACCAAGGTCGCTCCGGCCGGCCATCCCGCATGTAGCGAAACATGATCATCGCGTCATCGCGGCAGGCGATCGCAAAAAACGGTTTTTCCTGGTCGCCGAACAGCTCGATGCGGTCAAACCCAAGCTTGGCTCCGTAGAATTCGGTTGCTGCTTTTGGATCCCTAACGAAGAAACAAGGACTGCACTTAAGAAGTTGATGAACGGCCATTTGGTCTGTCAGCCTTTCGCTATCCAACTTTGGATGATTAAGGAGCGAGCGGTCGGTACTTAATGCGATGCGGTTGGTCTGCGTCCGCACCAAGACGCCGCTTACGATCACCCTCATAGTCTTGATAATTGCCTTCAAACCACTCCACATGACTCATGCCTTCGAAGGCCAGTATGTGGGTTGCGATCCGATCGAGAAACCACCGGTCATGACTGATGATCACGGCAGAGCCGGCAAACTCCTCAAGCGCATCTTCGAGCGCCCGCAATGTATCGACATCGAGGTCGTTGGTCGGCTCGTCCAACAGAAGCAAGTTGGCGCCTTGCCGCAAGAGCTTTGCCAAATGCACGCGATTACGCTCGCCTCCGGAGAGTTGCCCAACCTTCTTTTGTTGGTCGGCGCCGCGGAAATTAAAGGCGCCGACATAGGCCCTGCTCTGGATCTTGCGTTTTCCCAGCTCGATCTCTGTCTCACCTTGCGAAATCTCTTCCCAGACGCTTTTGTCCGCGTTCAGTGAGTCGCGCGATTGTTCGACGTACCCGAATTTCACGCTGTCGCCGATATTCAGGCTACCGTCATCTGCTTTTTGAGCTCCGGTAATCATTTGGAACAACGTTGTTTTACCGGCACCATTCGGACCAATTACGCCAACAATAGCTCCCGGCGGCAGACGAAAGCTCAAGTCGTCGATCAATAAATTATTGCCGTATCCTTTGCGTAGGTGCACCGCTTCGAGCACAAGATCGCCGAGGCGCGGGCCCGGAGGAATAACAATTTGAGCGTTGTTTTGCGTGCGTTCGGTACTTTCCATGAGCAAGCGTTCATAGGCCGTAATTCTCGTTTTTGCTTTGGCTTGCCGCGCACGGGGACTGGCCTGAATCCACTCGCGCTCACGTGCCAGCGTCGACAGTCGAGCATCCTCGGTCTTGCCTTCTTGCGTCAGCCGCTGCTGTTTCTGCTCGAGCCAGGAAGAATAGTTGCCTTCGTAGGGGATACCGTGGCCGCGGTCCAGTTCGAGAATCCAACCCGTCACATTGTCGAGGAAGTACCTATCGTGGGTCACCATAACGACCGTACCCGCATACTCGCGCAGGTGCCGCTCCAGCCAGGCAACAGATTCGGCGTCCAGGTGGTTGGTTGGCTCGTCGAGCAACAGCAGATCCGGTCTTTGCAGGAGAAGCCGCGCTAGAGCGACACGACGGGCCTCGCCACCCGAAAGCGTGGCCACATCGGCATCCGCTGGCGGGCAACGCAGCGCATCCATGGCCATCTCGACCGTACGCGACAGATCCCAGGCGTCGGCTGCATCGATCTGCTCCTGAAGTGCCGCCTGCTCGTCGATCAGCGCCGTCATCTCGTCGGCATCCACGACTTCGCCCAGCCGTTCGCTTACCGCTTCGAACTGATCGACGACGGCCTTGATGGGCGCCAGGCCTTCGAGCACGTTTTCCCCGACGGTCCTGGCATCGTCGAGCTGCGGCTCCTGCGGCAGGTATCCAGCCGTGGCGCCCTCGGCGATCCAAGCTTCGCCGTTAATCTCCCGCTCGAGCCCAGCCATGATGCGAAGCAGAGTAGACTTACCGGCTCCGTTGTACCCGATGACACCTATCTTGGCGCCAGGCAGGAATGCGAGCGTGATATCGCGTAAGACCTCACGGCTTCCCGGATAGACTTTGGTCAGCCGCTTCATCACATAAACGTACTGATATGAAGCCATGTTGCTCGCTCTTATGCACTCACGGTTGATTAGGATGCGGATATTCACTGCCAGCGACGATAGGCCCGTCGCGGGTTCTAGCGCAGACCGGGTCATGGCTTCAATCGCCACTTCTTCGAATTAATAGTTGGACAGCACAATTGGGAACAAATTAAGACGTTGACGTGTTCCACTAGTGTCGACAGTCGAGGCTTGAAGTCGAATTGCACATGTATCACATCTTTGCCAGCCGGATCGTCCGATCATCCCGGCGGCGTGCCACGAGAGAGGGAATTCAACCATGAACTATGTCACTTGCGTCCTGCCGAGACAGGTCGCGGCGGTATTCACTGTCGTACTGATCGCCGGGATGTTTGCCGTGATCCAACCCGCCGTAGCCGCGGACCCGCCGATTTATGCGAAACGCGGCATTGCCATCAAGGGGGCCGATCCCGTCGCCTATTTCACGCAAGGCAAACCGGTTTCAGGGAGCAAGAAGTTTGAAACAGAATGGATGGGTGCGAAGTGGCGCTTTGCCTCAGCGCAGAACCGCGACATGTTTCAGGCAAACCCGGAAAAATACGCGCCGCAATACGGTGGCTACTGCTCCTATGCGGTCTCCCAGGGTTATACGGCCAAAATCGAAAAGGATGCCTGGGCGATTGTCGGGGGTAAACTCTATCTAAACTACTCCAAGAGCGTCCGGCGCATATGGGAATCGGATATTCCGGGCCACATTTCAAGCGCCAATGAAAACTGGCCGGACGTCCTAAACTAAAAATACCGTCTGGTACCGGAATACTCAGTCTTGCCGGATCGCCTCGATCCGGCCGGCGATACCGCCTGCGCCTGTCGCGCTTGGCGGCCGGACGCATTCCGCGCTATTCTACATGCCAGCAAACGACTGGCTGCGCCATGGGTCGGCTAGCCATACAGGCAACAACGCCGGGGCGGTTTGTGACTCCGGACCAGGGAGGCTGACATGAGCGAAACACTCGTCGATACAAAGGCGGACTGGGGTGTATCAGAGGATGCGGCGCGCGTGCACCGCGAGGCGTGCGTTTGGGACAACACGCTGCCCTTTAGTGGCGGCAATATGGCTGAAAAACGGTCTAAAGGCCTGCCACGTTTGAAAACGTCGGGTTTCGACGTTGTGTCTCTGACGCTGGGTGGCGACCGCACCAAGATGCCGGACGCGATCAAGAAGATCGCAGAGGAACGCGCCTATTTCCTGGCCCACAGCGATGACTATGTGCTGGTCGAGGCGGCCGAGGACATCGAACGTGCCAAGCGCGAGGACAAGCTCGGTATCATCTTCCACTTCCAGGGCAGTAACCCCGTAAATTACGACATCAATATGGTGGCGACCTACTACCAGCTCGGCATTCGCCACATGCTGATGGCCTACAACCTGCGCAACGCCGTCGGCGACGGCTGCAAGGAGCGCACGAACGAAGGTCTGTCACGCTTTGGCGTGCAGCTCGTTGAGGAGATGAACCGGGTCGGCATGGTGGTCGACTGCACCCATACCGGCCACAAGACCACCATGGAAGTGATGGAGGTCTCCAAGGCACCCGTGGTGTTCAGCCATTCCAACCCGAACGCGCTGAAGGATCATCCCCGCAACATCGCCGACGACCAGATCAAGGCCTGCGCCAAGACGGGTGGCGTGATGGGCGTCAACGGCGTCGGCATCTTCCTTGGCGACAACGACAACTCAACGGAGAACCAGATCCGCCACGTCGACTATCTGGTCCAGATGGTGGGCCCGGATCATGTCGGCTTCGGGAACGACCTGATGTTCGATCCTTCGAACTCCAGCCCGAGCGCATGGAATCCGCCGGCGCCGGGCGACGTTCCGTGGCCGGATATCAAATATGTTCAACCCGAACAAATGCCGGCCTTCACCGAAGGCTTGCTAAAGCAGGGTTACAAAGACGCAGACATAGCCAACATCCTTGGTGGCAATTGGGTCAGGATTGCCAAGCGGGTCTGGAAGTAACGGCTCGCTTCACGTCGACCAGGGACGGCGGCGCTGCGGATAAGCGCCGTCGTTTCCTATTGCGCGTTTATTGTTACGCCGCCTTCGGCAATTCCATCGCGCGGGCGACCGCTGGCCGCGCTGTCATGCGGTCTCGCCAGGCGTTGAGGTTGGGGAATTGGCCGAGATCGATACCGAGCCGAAACCACTCCATCGAATTGATCGAAGGATAGTGGGCAATGTCGGCGATCGAATAGTCGCCGGCCAACCAGTCGCGACCCGTGAGTGCCTGGTCGAGGACACCGAGCCGGCGCTCGGACTCTTCACGGTAGTGATCGATCGCGAAGGGAGGCTGCTCGGGAGCGTGGTTGATGAACCAATAGAGTTGCGTCAACATCACGTTGGCACTTCCGGCGTGATAGATGGCCCATTGCACGGCTTCCCAACGCGCAGCGGAGTCGTCGGGCAGGAGTGCCCCCGCTTTTTCGGCAAGATAGAGAAGGATTGCCACGGACTCGATAAGCGTGACCGATCTGCCGCCAGGTCCCTCAGTATCGACCAGGGCGGGGACTTGACCGATTGGGTGGATTTTCAGATAGTCTGACGAGTTCCGGCCTTCACGCTTGGAGATGTTGATTGGATGCAGCCGATACTCTAGGCCCAATTCCTCGAGTGCGATGATCGGCTTACGTCCGTTCCCGGTCCGCCATGCGTACAGGTTTATCATTCCGTCCCTCCCGGACAGCATCGCGCGATTGCGCATGCAAAATTCAATTGTGCAGCTGTAACTCTACGGCGGCGACGGCGGCCCCTCAACAATGTCGAATGGGCGTGCGCACGATCTCAGGCGAGCGTATCGATGATTGACCCGCGCTGACCTGGCGTGGCTTTGACATTGGGGGTCCTTAGGTCGCCAATCAGGCGCCGCACATCCGCGACCGTAACAGTATCGGCCGAACGCGGCACGACCATACTGCGCACGGCAGGAACTGGTGCAGTGGTGTCGAACGTGGCCCACAACGGCGACACGTTGAAAAACCCAGCGGCGGCGCGCGGGTTGCTCACCTTCATATACCCCTCCCCTGTTGGGAAGCGTGCGGTAAGGAAACACCGGAATCCACCCGGCAAATTGACCATTCGTCCGGCAGACTGGGGTGAACCGCCCCGATTTCGCCGACGCATTGCCTGGACAGGCCGAGAACGTGTGAAAAGGATGATACTGTCGACCGTTGCCAAATCGACTCCGCGGTATCAAGTTATGGAGAGGCGGAGATGTCCGTCAGGCAATTGGCAGGATAGGTTGCATCATGGAAAAGGCGGTGTTTGGCGCGGGCTGTTTTTGGGGCGTAGAGGCGGCGTTTCGCAGGATCAAGGGCGTTAAGACGACGTCTGTCGGCTACGCCGGCGGTACCGCGGATAATCCGACATACGAGGACGTGTGTTCGGGCACCACGGGACATGCCGAGGTCGTCGAGGTCGAATATGACCCCGGCGAGGTGTCTTACGATGATCTCCTGGAAACATTTTGGGAGTGTCACGACCCGACAACGCTCAACCGCCAGGGCCCTGATGTCGGAACGCAGTACCGTTCCGCGATTTTCTCCACCAACCCCGAGCAGGAGGAGGCGGCACGCGCCTCGAAAGCGCGGCTTGAGGCGTCCGCCAGCATGTCCCGGCCTGTCGTAACTGAAGTCGCAGCGCTCGGCCGCTATTGGCTAGCCGAGGACTACCACCAGCAGTATTTTGAGAAACGCCGGCTCGTGCACGGGCGCTAGGCCATTGACGGCCTAATCCGCAGTTAGCTGAGAATCCAATTCCTCAAGATCGGCTGGCGATAAGCGCCATTCGCCTGCAGCCGCATTTTCCTCAACCTGCGAGGGCTTGGTGGCGCCAGCGATTACGCTCGAGACGTGCGGCTGCGATGCGAGCCAGCCGAGGGCTAAATCCACAAGGCTATGGTTTCGCTCTCCGGCGAATTCTTCCAGAACCGCTAGCTTGTCGAAATTGGCATCGGTCAGCGTACCAGCGCTCAGTGCCTCCGAGCCGCCAAGACGCGTGCCCTTGGGCGCCCGTTTGCCGCGTTTGTACTTGCCGGTCAGGAGGCCGTTTTTCAGCGGGTGGTAAGGGATAACGCCGATCTTATGCTGCACAGCGGCTGGCACGAATTCGCGTTCAACGTCGCGATCCAGCAGGTTGTAACGGTTCTGCGCCGAAATGAATCCGGCGAAATTACGTGAGCGCGCCGTCCAATGCGCATCGACGAGTTGCCATGCAGCGAATGTCGAACATCCGATATTGCGAAGCTTGCCCGCACGAACGAGATCGGTAAGGGCGTCGAGCGTCTCCTCGATCGGCGTCTGCGGATCCGGGCGATGCAACTGATAGAGATCGATCCAATCCGTGCCGAGGCGCTTGAGACTGGCGTCGACCGCATCGTTGATGTAGCGCCTGGACGCGCCGATCCCATACGGCCCCTCACCCATCCGGTTGCCGTACTTGGTCGAAAGCACCACATCTTTGCGCCGCGCGCCAAGCGCCTTGCCCAGATATTGCTCCGATGTGCCACCGGTGCCGTAACGGTCGGCCGTGTCGAAAAATGTGATTCCCAAGTCGAGCGCTTTATGAACGACGGGCGCCGATACTTCATAGTCGATGCGGCGGCCGAAATTGTTGCAGCCTAGCCCGATCACTGACGCTCTGAGTCCGGAATCGCCGATGCGCCTGTACTCCATGCGCTTCCTCCATCAGCGGAATACGTAGCTGGCTCCCAAGTTCTACCTATAGTGCGCGGACCTAGAAGTCGATCTGCATTGCGATCGAGAGGCAATTCGCGCCTTATCCCGCCGCCATCTAAGCGTCTAGTTCTTCGAGGTCGGCTGGCGTGAGACGCCAATCGCCAGCGGCCGCATTCATCGCAACCTGCGACGGTTTGGTCGCGCCAACGATTACGGAGGCGACATGCGGCTGCGATGCGAGCCAGCCGAGGGCAAGCTCCACAAGACTGTGATTTCGATCTTTGGCGAATTTTTCCAACATCACCAGTTTGTCGAATTTGGCATCGGTAAGCACGGCTTCCCTCACCGCGTCCCAAACGGCGAGCCTGGTGCCTTTGGCTGGCCGTTTGCCGCGCTTATATTTGCCAGTCAGAAAGCCATCTTCCAACGGCGAATAGGGAATTACGCCGATGCCGTGCTGCACGGCCGCCGGCACGACTTCGCGCTCCAGGTCGCGATCCAACAGACTGTACCGGTTTTGCGCCGAAATAAAGGCAGTGAGATTGCGGGAGCGCGCCATCCAGTGCGCCTCCACGAGTTGCCATGCGGCAAAGTTCGAACATCCGATATAGCGGATTTTGCCGGCCTGAACGAGGTCGCTTAGCGCCTCAAGTGTCTCTTCGATCGGCGTCTGTGGATTGGGGCGGTGCAATTGATAAAGGTCAATCCAATCCGTGCCGAGACGCCTGAGACTGGCCTCAACCGCATCGTTGATGTAGCGCCGGGACGCTGTGGTTGCGCATGACACGTCGCCCATCGGGTTACCGAACTTGGTGGCGAGGACTACGTCCTTTCGCCGCGCGCCGAGCGCCTTGCCGAGAAATTCTTCCGACAGTCCCCCTTTGCCATATCGATCAGCCGTGTCGAAGAAGGTGATACCTAGGTCGAGTGCCTTGTGAACGACCAGCCGGGAGGCTTTATAGTCGATGCGAAGGCCGAAATTGTTGCAGCCGAGACCGATCACAGACGCCTTGAGTCCGGAGCGGCCGATGCGCCGATACTCCATTCGCTTCCTCCAACTGCGTAATACCTAGCTCGATCTCATGTTTTACCTAGCGTGTGCCGCCCTAGAAGTCGATCAGCATTGCACCTGCGGGGCCGTGTGAAACATATCGCGGTTGGGCACTCCATGGATTACGGACGAGTTGGCATCACGCAGATGTCTAGAGCACATCTTTCAAAGTTTGGAGCTGACCGCTATTAGAGTGAGACAACAACCAGAGCATCGGCGTTAATTACCGCGACCAAACGAAATTGGAGCAGCCAGTATGGATCAAGCACAGGAACGAGCAATTCAATGGGAGTGCAAGCATCTGCTTGCCAGTTACTACAACCACGTGGATCACGGAGAATTCGATGAGGGCGCGCAGGTTTTTGCACCCGACGTTGAATGGCGTTGGCGCGAATGGACAGTCAGTGGTCGCGAGAACATGTTGAATGACCTTAATTCGGCATTATCCACGGTCCACATCCGCCATCTGATTACAAACACAGTCGTCAAAGTTATCGACGAGGCACATGCGGAATCGCTTTCCTACGTGACGATCTACACTCACAAGGGTGATCTGGCCGAGGATGGATCGGCGCCACACGAAGGGCCAGATTACATCAACGAGCTGCACGACAAACTGGTGCGCCTCGATGACGGCTGGCACATTGCCCAGCGCCATATCAAGACCGCCTTTGAACGCAAGCCCAAATAGCAAATATCTTAACAGCCCGTTGATTAAGTGGCTTTTTCCGGCTCTCACCCCCAGATGAAGAATGCGGCGGCGAAAGCCGACTGGCCGCTTTGCGACCCCCCCCGTGCCACCAGCATGGCCCCGGTGGGCGTGAGCAGAACGAAAATACCGCCATATCCGCCCGCCACGGCCTCCCGCGGGGTGCCGGCGCCGATGAGCTGGCGCATCAGTAACGATAGATTGTGGCCGGCGACGTGGAGCAGGTATCGCTTGTGCACATTCTCTCGCCCGCGCAGCCAGGTTCGTCGCATGCCGCCACGATCGAGGTTGTGGGCAAAGCAGTGCTCGACGATCTCGGCGCGCAGCTTGAAGGCCTCGCGGGCGACCCCGGACTTGAGCCGCGCACGGTTGTTGGTGACCGCGCGCCGCGCCGCCTCATCACCGTGCCAGCGCGAAAAGCCGGTCTGCTTGGGCGCCGCGATCCGGGTCTTCCAGGGACTGTCGTCCAGAGCCCTCAAGACCGCCCGTGAGTGATAACCTTTGTCGGCGACGCATTCGGCCGGGTCCTCCGCCGTCGGTGCCGCATCCACCGCCCCGAGGTTTGCCTCGGCCTTCGCCAGGGTCTTGGAAAGCGTCGTGGTGTCGCCCTCATCGGCCGGGTGCAGCTCGGCCGCCACCACCGCGCCGGTGTCCAGATCCACCGCGTGCTCGGGCTTGTAGGCCAGATGCGTCGTGCCGTCCTTCATCTTGGCGATCTTGGCCTCGGGGTCGCTCTTCGAAACCCAATCCGTGTTGGAAAGCTTCTTGCCCTTGCGCTTCCGCTCCAGACGCGCCAGATCCTCGGCCGTGGGTGTCTCGACGCCGCTTTCCCGGGCCAGGCGCTCCAGCATCTCCCGGTAGCCTTCGCCGTTGGCGCGCCGCACGATGTTCCGCAGCGCCGCGTTGGCCTCCATGGTCGAGGCATCGACGCCGATGCGCTCGCCCTTGATCAGCCCCGCCTCGGCGATCAGCACCAGAACCCAGTCGAAGACCGCCGCGTGGACTTCATGGGGCAGGCGCGTGCGGCTCCGTGACAGCCAGGAATGGTCCGGTACCCGATCACGGCTCCCCAGTCGCAGGAACGCCCGCAGCGAAAGCGAGTCCGAGCAGCGCCACTCCAGACCGCGCTCGCTGTCGATGCCCTCGAAGTAGCCCACCAGGTGCATCCGGAAATAGCGCCCGGGCGGCACCGAGGGCGCGCCCATCCGGGCCGCGTAATAAGGCCGGCAGCTCGCCTCGGCAAAGGCGTCAAAGCCGCCCTCGATCAGCACCGACTGCAAGCGGTCATAAAACACATGACCCGGAGAGCGCGGCATCTCCGACCAGCTCACCATCAGGTCCCCCTGACCATCCTTCTGCCGTCCCATCGCCATCGGCACCCCCCCCCCCCTGCAAATCAGGGAACCAGAGAATCAGACGGCGCCGACTTAATCAACGGGCTGTTATGGGCAATCGTCATCGTCAGCCGCGCCAGGTCCGACAGCGGCGATGCAAAGCCATGTTGATCAGTGTCCGGCGACGCAGCGATTGACACTAAATTTCGTAACCGGGAGGCTAGTTCTGTGAAGCGTGTGTTTGTCTTTGGCGGAATTGCCGTTGTTGCCGTTTTCGCGGTGATTATCGTCTTGGTGATCTTCGTATTTTCTTCGCTCGACGGTATTGTCCTAGCAGCGGTCGAAAAGCTTGGCACTGAAATTGTCGGCGCGAATGTGAGCCTCGCCGACGTTGAGATCTCAGCGGCCTCTGGTAAAGGAACGCTATGAGGCCTCAAGGTCGGCAATCCGGCGCCCTTCAAGACCGATAGCGCCTTTAATCTCGGCGAGGTCAGCGTCGTTATCGATCCGGCAACGATTACTAGCGGTACCGTCGTCATCAAGGAGATCGTGGTTACCGTGCCGGCGATTACCTACGAGCTCGGCAGCGGCGGCAGCAACATCGACGCGATCCAGAAGAATATAGAAAACTATCTTGGGGCGTCGGGCGACTCTGGTTCGACGCTGGAAGCGACATCAAAGGCCGAAGATGAGGGCGAAGGCACGAAGCTTGTCATCGAAAGTCTCATCATTCGCAGTGGCAAGATCAAAGTCAGCGCGACACTCCTCAAGGGTAAGACACTGGACGCGCCGCTGCCGGATATTCACCTCACGGATATCGGCAAGGACGACGGCGGTGCATCGCCAGGCGATGTCGTCGAAGAAGTCATCGCCTCGCTGAAAGAAAGTGTCGGCGCTGGCGTTGCGGGCCTCAACCTCGACGCCTTGCTCGGTGGCGTCGGCGGTGCCGCGAAGACGGCGACCGAGGGTTTGAAGTCGGGTGCCGAGGGCGCCGCAGGCGCCGTCCAGGATGGCGCCGAAAAAAGTTGGCGGCAAAACTGAAGAAGCTGTTCGGCAAATAGCGGTCCGTCTTACGCCTAACTAGCGTACTGGATGTTTCTGGGCCACGTCCGCGAAAGGCATCGATGAAGGCTGCCGCTACCGCCGGGTCGAAGCGCGCCAGACCCAAGCGTCTGGTCCATGCCGTGAGCTCAATGCGATCGCCGAGCCGAGGCATAGGCGTGACGACGACACCGTCCCAAGGACCTGTATAGCGTCCCGCCCACCCTCTGAGCATTTCTAGGCTATCGTCGCCAAGCTTGTCGTAGTAGATGACGATATGGCCATGCTCAAGCGCGTGAACGAGCTGGATCGGACGGTTGCGGGGACGCCCGTAGAAGCCCGGTTTCGGTCGGGATCGGGTGATGGGGCCCCGACACTGGAAAGCGACTGGCGTATGAATGGGTCTCGCCTGACCTCAGATGTGTGCGACCACGCGACGGCTCTCTATTCACCTCCGACAAGGCCGCCTTACCCTGCGCAGCGAGCGCGAGAAAACGCACTCTCGTCTTTGGACGACTTCCACCAATATGCTCCTGCGCCAACAACAATCGCCGTGGCAATAATGGCAGTAATCGCGTAGTCGCGGCGCCGTCGCGATCCGGCGTAGTGGCCGCCGTGCGTGAGGCCGCGGCCGGCCGATGATTTACGGCGTTTTTTTGATTTGGATTTTGCCATAATCCGCCGCGACCGCTGCCCCAATTTACAATGCACAGCCAATCATATCGGCGGGCCCGGCGCCGGCTAAATCATATTTTTGTGCATCCACTTCGCTGTAGTATGAAATACGTGCGGCAAGGACTTCCCACAACGGCGGGTGTGAGACCAGACAGAGGAGGGCGACGTGACGGGGAAAGCAAAGGCACTTGGAATTAATCATGTGGTGCTGGAAGTGGGCGATCTCGACGAGGCACTTGAATTTTTACGGCGCAATTTTCGACTTTGAACTGCGTGGCCGCAGCGAGGTCAGCCTCTTCGTCGATCTCGGCGACCAATTTATCCAGTTCACGAAGAACAATATCCCGGCACCCGACACGCTGCGCCATTTCGGCCTCGTTGTCGACGATCGGGACTCGGTTCGCGAGGCATTGGCAGAACTTGGCGTCGAACTCTTGGAGCGAGGCCTGAACTTCCGCGACCCTTGGGGCAATCGCGTCGAAGGTCGTTTCCTTATGACGACATCCAGTTTACCAAGGCGCCACACGTGCTGCATGGTATGGGCGCCGACGGCCTCGAGAAGACCGAAGAGGCGATCGCACAGCTCACCGAGAAGGGCATGGCGCCGTAGAATTCCGCCATACGCAGTGTAGTTACGCGGAACGACACGGCTTCACGTGAATTTGAACCAGTGTTGCGCGTTAGTTTCCTGAAACGATTATTCCATAATACCCATTTGTTTCGCAGGCCGGACGTCGAGTCCGTTGCTTGGCGGACCGCCGCCAGGGGGATCGTCAACCGTTTCACAGCTGGAGAGATCCATGCCCGTTTCAGAACAATCCGCGAGTGTGCTGCCTGCCACGCCTCTGACGAGTCCCTACGTCGGCCAGACGCTTGAGAAAATTCGGCCGCTATTTCGTTTCGCTATTCGCTAGCGCTCGTACTCGTTTTGGATGGGGTTGATGAAGTTTACCGGTTTCGAGGCCGCGGCAATTGAGCCCATGGTCGCGAACAGCCCAATCCTTTTTTGGCTTTACGACTTCCTCAGTGTGCAAGCTGTTTCGAACTTGATCGGCGTTATTGAGATCACCGCAGCCGTATTGCTGGCGACCCGGCCATGGTCGGCAACTGCAGGCATCCTTGGTGGGCGCGCTCGCAGTCGCGACGTTCATTACTACATTGGCGATGATCTTCACATTGCCGAGCTGGGAACCGAACCCTGGCTTCGGTTGTGTCTCGAAAGTGGTGGAAATTGGTTTTGGCGCCTCTCCGAGCGGGCTGAGTTTTGCGGCGGTCAGGCCGCGCGGTCAAGGGTTTTCGTCGGCGATTAGCTGATCGAGGGTTTTCCCATCCATCGACTTTGCGCATCTGGATTTGGCCGGAAGCGAGGAGCGCCCAGAGGAGCATCGGCACTGTTTCGGGACACGGCAACACGGTCTGTGTTTTGATCCGGCGCTTGAACTCCTCGTTGAGACGCTCAATGGCGTTGGTCGTTCGGGCTGATTTCCATTGGCTCTTGGACAGGCGCGTGAAGGTAAAGAGCTTGTCGCCCCGCTTCTGCGAGGCTGTCCGCGACGGCCCTGCATTTCAGCCGCCACTTGCGGACAAACGCCTTGCGGCGGGTTTCCACCTCGGAGGCAGTGTCGGCATAGATCATATCGCGGTAATCTTCGCTCAGCTCGTCATGCATGTGTTTGGGAGCATGACCCAGAAGGTTGCGGTGCTTGTGCACGGTGCAGCGTTGAACGGGAAGGTCATCGCCCCAAAGCGCCGACAGAGCCGCCTCCAGTCCCGGCGCGCCATCGACGATGACAAACCCGGGCCGTTTCAGTCCACGCGCATCAAGGTCGTCGAGGAACTGGCGCCACGCCGCCTGGCTTTCTCCGCCCATATTCCCGATCGAAAGCAAGACCTTCTGGCCATCCCGGCGCACCCCTATAGCCGCGAGAACCGAGATGTTGGTGGCCTTGCGATCCAGTCGGGTCTTGATCACAGTGCCGTCAAGGATCAGCCGAACGATATCCTCATCCGCGAGGCCACGGCTGCACCAGGCGTCCCAATCGACCTTCACCTTGCGCCACGCCCGGCTCACAACGTCCTTGCTCACAGCACCCCGGAAGAGCCCGAACAGCGCGCGTTTCACCCGCCGCGTGTTGGTTCCGGACAGATACACCGAAGCGATCAGCGCCTCGGCCTTTCTGGTCAGCCGCTGGTAGCGCGGCAGCGCCCGCGAACGCCATTCCGACGCCCGACCGTCTTCCTCAACGATCCGTGCACGCGGCACGCTCACCCTCTCGGTCCCGAATGCCCGCGTCAGTTGCCGCTCCCGGTGCCCGTTCCGATACCCTTGCCGAAGCGCGTCCTCTCGACCGTATCGGCAGCGCCCGAGAAACTGCGCAAGTTCCTCCTCAAAAACGGCCTCGATCGTGGATCTGATGTTCTCCCGCAGCCGGTCCTCGAGCGGATCATAGCCGGCGTCATTGGCCAGTAGCGAAAGCGCGGAAGTCTCGGTAGTGTTCTTCATGGCGTGATCTCCTTGGCGGTGCTAGCCGCCGGTTGGGTGGTTGTCTTGTCACCCGGAGATTACGCCATCCTCAAATTTCCACCACTTTCGAGACACAGCCCTGGCTTCCCCGTACTCACGGTCATGCCCGGCCAGTTCCTGCTAAAAGATGTCCTGTTTTTGGGCGGGCCGTCTGGTGCCTGGGCGACGCATTGAAGGGACTCGAGGCGACTTAACGGCATCGGGCGAGGTTTGGCGGCAGTGAAATTGTTGCCGCCGGACCCCGCATCTTAACTGTCCAGCAAGGCGGCAGCGATACTCCGCCATTCCTCTTCAATCGTCAAAGTGGGAAAGGGTTTCCCGGCCTTGCGATACCATTGGCCCGCATTCCTCTCGTCGCCTTCGACCCTGTGTAGGTATGCATGGACCCAACACCCTGTCGCATCCTCACGCACCTGGGCGAGTTTATGCGCCGTGTCCCAATTTCCCTTGGCCGCATGCCACAGCGCTACCAGCGCATCAGAAATGTGTTCCGGCGGAGTATCTTTGTCCAGAGAGGCAGAGAACACGTCAAGATCGACGCCCCCACTCCTCGATCCGATTTCCGGCCTCACGACTGCGCCTCACCCAACTTACCAGCCTCTTCACCCCAAATCTCCAGGCCAACGCGCTCATCTGGATTGCGGCGAAATACGTGGCTCACGCGGCGTCGAGAGATTTTCCAACCCTCTTCCGTGCGGACCAACTCGGCATAATTCTCTCCGAGGCGGTGCGGTCCCTCGAATGGGAGCGGTGCGTCGCGCTCCTCAAGCTTGACGCCCTTGGTGTAGTAATTGGTGTTGTAGGAACGGGACACGGCATGGTTCTCATCGATCACCTCGATCACCGTGTTGGTGAAGATATGGCGAATCGTGCCATCGCCCAATGCGCCATGGAGACCCTTTAGAATGTCGTCGCGGCCCTTGAGGGCAACGCCCATCGACCACCACTCGATATCCGGCGTGAATATTTGAACCGCCTCTTCATACCGCTTTTGATCCACCAAATGATAATACTGGCGCTGGACTTTTTGGCAGTCCCATTCGATGGCAATTTCCTCGTCGCGGTCCATGACACCTCCCTACTCTCGAAATGCGTTCTCATGTCGCATACCCATACAAGATTATGAAATCAAGCTGGGAATTACGGATCGTTGTCAACGTGCTACCGGCATACACGCGCGTCCCTCGACGGCGTTTGCGTTCACCTGGACGCGCCTACCGCCCCTTGAACACAGGTATTCTTTTCTCCATGAAGGATTCACGGCCTTCTTGATAATCCTGACTGTCGAAGCAGGCCTTGGAAAGCCGGTCGATCTCCTCGTGATCCCGATTGTCGGGCTCCTTCAAAATCTCGCCGATTGTGAACTTGCTGGCTTCGACGGTGAGCGGGGCGTTGCCGCAAATGACCTCGGCCAGTTCGCGTACCGTCGCTTCGAGCGAGTCTACCGATACGACGCGGTTGACCAAACCTATGCGAAGCGCCTCATCCGCATCGATCCGGCGGCCGGTAAACATGATTTCGTTCGCAAAGGCCGGACCCACCAAGTCTACGAGTGCCTTCAACATCCCGAAACCAGGAGCGATGCCCAGTTTTGCTGCTGGAATGCCGAATTGCGACTCCTCGGCGGCAATCCTTATCTCGGCGTTCATCGCCACCGCGAGACCGCCACCAAGGCAGTAGCCGCGAATCATTGCGATCAACGGCTTGCGCATGTTGGCCAATAAATTCCGAGCGTCTTCTGCCGCCTTGGCATAAGCGGCAGCGGCGTCGGCATTGTTGCGCTGCTCTTTGAATTCGGAGATGTCGGCGCCCGAGATGAAGGCTTTGTCCCCTGCCCCCTTCATCACCACAACCCGAATGGCGTCATCGGTCTCAAACTCTGCGAGGATCTCCGCTGCCGCCTGCCACATTTCGAGCGAAGTTGCATTGCGCTTGGCCGGGTTGTTGAAGGTCATCCAGCCGATGCCGTCATCCTTCTCTGCGATCATCTTCTCGGTCTTGAGCTTCATCTCTCCCCCACATTCATGGCGCGCGGTAGATGCGCGCTCAAACCACTTCTTGTTCTCTCAATGCCGACACTCGCTCTTCATCGTACCCGAGTTCGAGCAAGATCTCTTCCGTGTGTTCACCAAGCCCGGGTGTCGGCCTGCGATACCGCTGCGGCTCGGGCGTCTTGCTCAGATTGATCGCCTGGCCGACCAGATGGATTTCTCCGAGGCTTGGATGGTCGACGGGTCGCGCCATTTGCAAATGTTCGACCTGCGGATCGCCGAACACTTGATCGACGGTGTAGATCGGCCCGCACGGCACCCCCGCCTCGTTGAAAGTATCGATCCAGTCGGTGCTCGGACGCTTTATCGTGTAGGCGCCGATCCGCTCGTTCAAGGCCTTGCGGTTCTCAGAACGGAGGTCACCGCTTGCAAAGTCAGGGTCGTCATGCAGTTCCGGCGCTCCAAGCGCCTTGCATAGACGCTCGAAATGAACTGCACCGGCTGCGGCGATGTTTATATGTCCGTCAGCGGTCGGGAAGACGCCAGTTGGAATGCCCGTCGGATGATCGTTGCCCGCCTGCTTGGCGACTTCGCCATGCATGAGATATCGCGCGGATTGGAAATCCATCATTTGGATCATTGCCTCGAGAAGCGAGGTGTGGACCCATTGTCCCTCCCCGGTTTCATCGCGATCCAGCAAGGCGATGAGGATCCCCTGCGCTAATAACATTCCGGCGCTGAGATCGCAGATTGGAATGCCGACGCGAACCGGGCCCTGACCCGGAAGTCCAGTTACCGACATCAGACCTCCCATACCCTGGGCGATCTGATCGACGCCGGGCCGCTTACCGTAAGGGCCATCCTGGCCAAACCCGGCGATGCTACCATATACGATCCGCGGATTAATTTTGCACACCGCCTCGTAGTCGACGCCAAGCCGGTGTTTCACCGCAGATCGAAAATTCTCGACGATGACGTCTGCTGTTGCCGCGAGTTTGAAAAATATCTCTTTACCTTCAGCACTCTTGAGATCGAGCGTGAGGCTGCGTTTGTTGCGATGCAGGTTTTGGTAGTCGGATCCGTGGCGCGCGCCGATCAGGCTTCCCGTATCCTTGTTGATCCCCGCTGGAGCTTCGATCTTGATGACATTTGCGCCCCAGTCCGCAAGTTGTCGCACCGCTGTGGGCCCCGCGCGGTGGGCCGTGAGGTCGATGACCGTAAATCTAGATAGTGGCAACCTGTCAGCTTGAGTTTTGGGCATGTTCTTGGCTCGCTCAGACGCTGGAGGGGATAATGTACCACTGCCCTCCCACAACACGCAGGCTGGCAAACGGCACGCTCAATAGGTTCCGTTCGTCGGATAACTCGAGTGGCAGACGGGTTTCGACCATTTTCTCCCTCGTGTCCTGCCAGAATCGCAGGCAGGTGACAACACAATCTCCACCGCCGGATGAGGCGGCCACCGGCGCAAGCCTCACATTCACTTTGCAATCCAATTCGAGGACATCGGTCTTTTGACCCGTCGCATCGAGCTGCTCCGCCGCCGCCAACAGTATGCTCCGCAGCAACGATTGGGCAAATGCTTCGGGACTGGGCGTGTCCGTGCCAAAGGACTCAAGCCGTTCCGCACTTAAGATCTTTCCCGCTGATTTGGCCATGTTTATCTCCAATTCTCTTGCGTGTGGTCTAAACCAAAGAGCCGACAAAACCAATTCAGCGTCGGGCGCGCCGCGGAGGCCCAGTCAGTTGACGTCCCGCTGGCCAAAACATCGGTAAGCGCCTATTTACGGCTAAGGACACCAGGACGTTGCGATGCTATGAAGCTGTTGTACATAATATTCTGCTGGTTTACCTGCCAGACAGCATTCAGTGCGCGCGTGTTATGGCTCGGTCGCCGCAACAACTCATGGGTCCGTGAGGGACGGAATTCGGCGTTGATCCTTGCGCTAGCGCTGCTGGCGCTTGCCGCTGCGATAATTTGGGGGTTTATCGTTCTCAATTGGTGGGAAGTCCCGCTCGGTTTCTTCTGGGGCTTCATCACAGCCTATCTCGTCTATCTGTGGATCAAAGACAAATACGCGCGGTTGGCCATCCTCGCCTCCAACGTGGCGATGATCTCGACATCGCTACTGCTTTGGGCGTTCTACTTCGAGCTGATTCCAGCCGGCCCATTCTCCAACTATTTTGGTCTGGAACGGCTCGCGGTCTTCGAGCCGGGCCGGAACCCAAATCTTCCATCGATCGAAAAGTTCAAGGAGTTCGGCGACGCCTTGGGACATGCCGCTGCCTGTGGCTTGTCAAACACGGAACTCGTGAATGCGCTTGAAAAGATGGGAGATGGGCTCGACGCGACCTACGAAGCCGGCGGCCTGACCGAAGAGGAAGCCAACGAAATCCGAGGGGAAATGATGACCGAGTGGGCACAAGCCTGGGTTGGCCAGAGATCCTATTCAGACAAGATCAAGTGCGGCGAGGCCATCTCGAAATGGTACAAAATGAAGAAAATCATGCCGCTATGACAATCGTTCGCAGGATATCGCTGACCGCGATCGCTTGCATGATAACGACGCTCAGCGGCGCAGGTTTACGGTGCCAGCTAATTCAAGATCCGGTCAAACAGTTTGCCGGCATTGGGCCCACTCAGGCTGCGCAAAAAGTGGCCCTCGTCCGGTATGATCTCCATGTGGATCTCCATGCCGTTGTCGGCGAAAGCCTGCTGGGCGAGTTCCATTGGTTTTCGAGAACCGTCGTCATGCTCCCCGACGAACATGGAGATCCGCATTGAATTCAGCCGCCAAAAGTACTGATAGCCCGCCGGCGTCGGCGGAAAGCCCGGAAGAACGGTCATCGACTGAAAGAACTCCGGATAGAGCAGGGCGACCCTGAAGGCGGCCACGCCACCGTTGCTGACGCCGGTCAGATGAAAGGCGCCGTCGGCCACCCCGAATTCCTCCTGCAGCAGTCCTAGAAACTCGGGGATGTGTTTTTCGCTTCCCTTGAAAAACAGCGTGCCACCGGGTGCGACCGGGCTGACGACGATGACGCCGCGGCGGCGCGCTTCTTCTTCCCAATAGACGCGGATCCCGGCCTCCACCATCGCCTGGTCCTGCTGGCCAGGCGGCAGCGCGAAGATGAATGGGTAGACTTCGTCCTTCCGGTATCCCTCGGGCAGGACCAGGGCGTATTTGATCTCGGTCTTGTCCGAAAGCTCGACAGTCTTGAACTCGGCTGCGCGTGCCGGCTCCAGCCAATCGACGCTCAGGGCCGCAAGAAGTGCGAGGCCCAGCAACAACCGCTGCGAAACCATGCAGCAAATGAATATTATCCAATCGGCGATGCGACGAACCAATGTGAGAACTCCAGCGCACGTTGCGGGGTTCAGCTAACAACGCGGGATTGCCGCCTAAGTCCGGCTCCGCTCCAGTTGATAGCATTATGATAGCCGATGATTCGGGATCCGCGACGACCCGCTAGCTGAGATTGGAATCAAGTGTTGGTCGTTCGGGCTGATCGCCGACTCTGCTGTTCCTTCGGGACTGGTCATCATGGGTCTGCAACGGTCGAACGGATTTTCTTGACTGTGCAATAAAAATTGACGTTTATCAATTGATTGAGAATGCGTCGCAAGCGCAATAAGACAATTGCATCTGCTCATTGCGTCGCGACAGGGATGAATATTGGAAGATCGAAGCACATGGACTGCGCTGATTCTTGGCGCGGTGTCAGCAATGATCGGAACATCGTCGGCCGCATCGGCCGCGGAGGTCAACTTGTACTCTGAGCGCCAGCCGTTTCTCATGGCTCCACTGCTTGATGCGTTCACAGAAGAGACCGGGATCAAGGTCAACATGGTCTATATACGAAAGGGAATGCTCGAGCGGCTTAAGGCCGAAGGCGCCAACAGTCCGGCTGACCTAGTCCTGACCAGCGATATCGGCAATCTCCACAACTTGGTCAACGCTGGACTCCTGCAGGCGACTAAGTCGAACGTCCTCAGTAACAATATACCGGCTCAATATAGACATCCCGATGGGCTGTGGTACGGATTGACAACGCGAGCACGGGTCATATTCGCGCACAAGGACCGCGTAAAGCCTGGCGAATTGTCCTCGTACGCGGATCTGGCCGACCCGAAGTTTAAAGGGCGGGTTTGCACGCGATCCGGCAAGCATAACTACAACGTATCGCTGCTTGCCTGGATCATTGCCGTTCGCGGTGAAAATGTCGCCAAGGCCTGGGCCAGGGGCGTCAAAGCCAATTTTGCTCGAAGGCCGCAAGGAAACGACCGCGCCCAGGTGAAGGCGGTGTACCAAGGTGAGTGCGACGTGGCGCTCGGTAACACCTACTACATGGGAAAAATGATGACTAACCAGAAGGAACCGGAGCAGAAAAAGTGGGCCGCCTCGGTGAACATCATTTTCCCCACCCAGGGTGACAGCGGTACCCATGTCAATATCAGTGGCGCAGGCGCAACAAAGAGCGGCAAGAACAAGGACAACTCAATCAAGTTGATCGAGTTTCTAAGTGGTGATGCAGCACAGAAAATCTATGCCGAAGACAACTTCGAATACCCGGTCAAGGCAGGCACGGCTCTGCATCCGCTAGTTGCCTCTTGGGGCAAATTCAAGGCCGACACTGTGTACCTATCCAAGATCGCCGAGCATCGAGCGCGGGCAACGCGGATCATGGACGAGGTGCGGTTCGACAACTGAAGTATTGGCGGATCCGGTGCAGGCGTAAGTTTTTAAGCGCATTCACGGGATCCCTAATTTAGGGGAGCTTTCTGGATATCCGGTTCAGAGGATTGATTTGAGCGAGACGATCCAGGCAACGACGGCCGGTGTTGCCACTTTGGCCAGGAGGGAAACATGGTCATGGGTTAACGGCTGGACGATCGGATCAGCCGCTATCGCCGTGGCAGTGTCAGTGCCGGTTGCCACTGTCATCCTCATCGGCTTAACGCCGAGCGACGATATTTGGGCCCATCTGGCGTCGACGGTTCTTCCCTTGTACATCGGCACTACGCTGCAATTGATGATTGGTGTCGGACTGGGAACCCTGATCATAGGGGTAGGCACGGCATGGCTCGTCAGCATGTGCAGGTTCCCGGGGAAAGGATTTTTCGAGTGGGCGCTACTGCTGCCAATGGCAATGCCGGCGTATGTGATCGCTTACGTCTATACCGACGTTCTCGAATACGCTGGCCCAGTTCAAACCCTGCTGCGTGAGACATTCGGCTGGACGATCAAGTCGGAATACTGGTTCCCAGAGATCAGGTCGCTCGGCGGCGCCATCTCGATGATGACTATGGTTTTTTATCCCTACGTATATTTGCTCGCGCGGGCGGCGTTCATGGAACAGTCGATTTGCGTTCTCGAAGCCAGCAGGGTCCTCGGGCGCAGCCCGTTGCGGAGCTTCTTCTCGGTAGCCCTGCCGCTCGCACGGCCCGCCATCGTAATTGGTGTTTCGCTGGTATTGATGGAAACGCTGTACGACTTCGGAACGGTCGATTTCTTCGCCGTCAGCACCTTCACCCTGGGCATATACGACGTGTGGCTGAACATGAATAGCGTCGCCGGTGCGGCGCAGCTCGCCGGGACTCTTTTGTTATTTGTGATCGTTCTCGTCTTAGCCGAGCGCTTTGCCCGGCGAAAACAGCGCTTTCACAACGCGACGGCCAAATACACCGCATTGCCGGGGTATGAGCTGAACCGGTCGAAGCGCCGTTTGGCAACCATCTGTTGCGCGTTGCCTGTGGTGTTCGGCTTTGTTTTGCCCGCCGGGGTTCTCGCCGGACATGCCGTTCTAAATTTCGAGGCGGCTACCAGCGCCGAATTGCTTCGTCACGCCCGTAACAGCGTCATGCTCTCAGGCCTGGCCGCGGTGCTCGCCGTGGCAATCGGCATATTCATGGCCTATGGTGTACGGCTCAGAAATGAACGAGTTTTAAGGGCGATGGTCCGATTCGCGAGCATGGGCTACGCCGTCCCCGGATCGGTGCTTGCGGTCGGCGTCCTTGTGAGTCTTGGTGCATTGGACAATGGCATCGACGGCTTCATGCGCGAAAAAATTGGAATCTCCACTGGGCTTTTGTTTAGCGGCACCATCGCCGCCGTTACCTTCGGCTATCTCGTCCGGTTTTTGGCCCTTTCCTTCAGCACCATTGAAGCCAGCCTTGGCGAGATCACGCCTAGCATGGACGGTGCCGCGCGCAGTCTTGGTCATGGACCATTGAACACACTCCGCCGCATTCATTTACCGTTGATCCGCGGCAGCGTGCTGACGGCGTCGATACTGGTCTTCGTCGACAGCATGAAGGAGCTTCCGATGACAGTTATCCTCCGGCCGTTCAACTTCCACACCTTAGCGACCTACGTTCATCAATTCGCGTCCGACGAGCAACTGGGCGAGGCGTCGCTTGCGGCGCTGGCGATCGTCGGATTCGGTATCCTTCCGGTCATTATCCTCAGCTTTGCAATTACGCATGCTCGGCCGGGATATTCAAAACAGGTTCTAAAACCGTGAAAGGCCTTCACATATATGGCGCGTGTCATTCCCACGGAGACCATCAGGTCCTCGACAATGCCTCGCTAATGGTCCCGGCCGGCGAAATAGCCTGCCTTCTCGGCCCGTCCGGATGTGGCAAGACCACACTGCTGCGCCTCGCCGCTGGCCTCGAGCGGCTGCAGACCGGAAAAATTCTTATCGACGACGAGGTCGTTGCCGACGGTGAGTTACACGTGCCATCCGAGCGCCGAGGAATTGGGCTCATGTTCCAGGACTACGCCCTGTTCCCGCACCTAACCATAATCGAGAACGTGACCTTCGGGCTCAGGCGTGTATCGGCGGCCCAGGCTCGCCAAAGAGCTATGGAAATGCTTGATCAGGTGAGCATGACGGCCGACGCTTCAAAGCATCCTCACATGCTGTCCGGCGGCCAACAACAACGCGTTGCCTTAGCCCGAGCTCTGGCGCCGAACCCGAAACTACTTCTTCTCGACGAGCCGTTCTCCGGTCTTGATGCAAGCATGCGGGAACAGATTCGCGAGGAAACCCTGCGCGTTCTCAAGAACAGCGGCGTCGCCACGGTGATGGTTACGCACGATTCGGAGGAGGCAATGTACATGGCCGATCGAATAAAAATCCTCGGTAATGGCCGAATTCTTCAGTCCGGTCGGCCCCATGACATCTACTTCCACCCACAGCACAAATTTGTCGCCAAGATGTTTGGGCTCATGAACCGGTTCGAGAGTGTAGTCGACGCGGGGTGTGTAAGAATCCCGTTGGGACAGATTCAAGCGCGCGGGTTCGCGGACGGCCAGCGGGTCGAGGTCCTTGTCCGTCCCGAGGGCGTGACGTTACAAAGCAACGCGGTCGATGGCGTTCCCGTTGAGGTCCAGTCAACGCATCTTCTTGGACACGACAATATTGTCCGCGTGCGATTCTCGAACGAGACTGGCGACCAAACGACTGGAGAGGAACTTTATGTCCGCGTCCATCATGCTTTCGAGCCCGAGCTCAGCAAGCAGATTACGGCGGGAGTCGATCCAGACTATGCCTTTATTTATGCCATAGGTGAAGGTAGTGACGAGGGTATCGGAGTAACATTCAGGCCTCCCCAATCAACGCCGCCTTCGTCAATATCGATACACGCAGAGGCAGGTAAATAAAGTACGAATTCCGTTTGCGCTGCCTTATTGGAGGATATTTCAAATGGTCGAACTGACTTCCTCATTCTTGCTGGAGTGCGAAGCGCTCGATAAGGACCACCAGCAATTGGCCGATATCCTCAATCAAATCGTTCAGGCGATCGATGACGATAAAGCGGGCGATTGCAGGCACCTGGTGCCCGATTTCGTGCAGGCGGCGAAGGCGCATTTCGCGAGAGAGGAAGCATTTCTGATCAAGCTCGGCTACCCGAGCGTTGAGACTCATAGGGAACATCACAGAGGCCTAAGTACCAAAATGGAGCATATGCTCGAATTCGCGCGCATGGCTGGAGAAAACGAGTTGGCCCGCGAAAGCCTCCGCAAAGAGCTTTTGTTCTTCCTGATGGACGATGTCATCACGACGGATTTGGACTTCAAGGAATTCCTGGAAGAAAAGGCAAAGTCAGAGAAGACCTGAGCGGCTGTAGACCGGAAACCTCCTGCCTTTTTCGCCAATTGAGAGCGTGGTCTTCCGATCGCCGCACCGGCCATGAGCATGTGAGCTCCCCACTCAAGGATTGTGATTGATAAAGTTGACAACGCCTGGCGCAACGCGTCCTGAAAATCCACTCTTCGGTCTCCGAGGCCTTGTCACCTACGGCTTCATTTACTCAGCAGACTTACAGAGACTTCGCCGGCAGAATATTTGCGGCGCAAATTCACCCGGTCAAATCGTCAATACGGCTCTGATATTGCATAACGATTCTCTCGAGTGAACCGCCACTGGGGAGAAGCATTGCGTGCCTCTAGCATCCGATGACCTGGAGCGTATTTACCGCGGCCTCCGGCTCGTCCGTCGCGTCGAGGAGGAAGTTGCGCGCGCCTACCCGCATGATCGCATCAAGAGCCCGGTCCACTTATCGATTGGCCAAGAGGCTGTAGCGGTTGGTGTGTGCGACACCCTGCATCCAGACGATGTGGTCTCAGCTACATATCGCGGACACGCGGTCTATCTGGCCAAAGGCGGCGATCTCAAAGCTTTCATGGCCGAACTCTTTGGCAAAGTGACAGGAACCACCGGCGGCAAGGGCGGTTCAATGCATCTGATCGCCATGGACCGGCACGTACTCGGTGCATCGGCAGTCGTCGGCACGACCGTGCCTGTCGCTGCCGGCTATGCGCTGGCGCTCAAGCGTGAAGGCAAAAAACGATTCGTTTCCGCCTTCTTCGGCGACGGCGCGACCGAGGAAGGTGCGTTTTACGAGACCCTCAACTTCGCTGCGCTCAAGGCACTGCCCGTGCTGTTCGTTTGTGAGAACAACCAATACGCCATCCACACGCCGATCGAACGCCGTTGGGCGAACCTCGATCTGTGCAACCGCGTCTCTGTATTCGGCGTGCCAGCAAACCAAGTCGATGGGGCCGATGTGCTGGCGGTTCGGCGCGCGGCGGCGGCGGCAGGGAAGCGCATCCGCGCCGGCGGCGGTCCCGAATTCATCGAATGCATGACCTACCGCTGGCGCGAACATGTCGGCCCAAACGAAGATTATGACGACGGATATCGCACGCGCGATGAGCTCGAGCCCTGGCAGGCGCGTGACGCAGTTGTTCGCTGCGGCACAATGATCGACGACGACGCACGCGTGCGTATCGACGCCGAAATCGAGGAGATGATCGCCGACGCAATGGCTTTCGCGGAATCGAGCCCGTTTCCCTCTGAGGAGGCCTTAACCAGCCATGTCTTCGCAAGTTAACGGCACCCGAATCCTCACCAATGCCGCGGCGTTGCGCGAGGCGGTCGAACAGGAAATGGCGCGCGATCCTTCCGTCATGGTGATCGGATTGGACGTCGACGGCCACAAGGCGATTCAGGGCTCGACGCGCGGTCTTATGGAGCGTTTCGGCGATGAACGTGTCGTTGCAACACCACTTTCCGAGGACGCAATCAACGGTATCGCCATTGGTGCCGCGATGGCGGGGATGCGGCCAGTTCATGTCCATATTCGTATGGACTTCATGATGCTGTGTATGAACCAGCTGATCAATGTGGCCGCGAAAAGCCATTACATGTATGGCGGTCAGGTCCGCGTGCCGATGGTCGTCCGATCGATGATCGGCAAGTCTTGGGGACAGGGCGCGCAGCATAGCCAGGGTCTACATGCCATGTTCATGCATGTGCCCGGCCTCAAGGTCGTGGCGCCGTCGAACGCCCACGACGCCAAGGGCTGTATGATCGCCGCAATCCGCGACAACAACCCGGTAATCTTCGTGGAGCACCGGTTGCTATATTCGACCGAAGCCCATGTCGACGAGGCCCTCTACGCGACGCCGTTCGGCGTGGCGCGCACGTTGGCGGAGGGCGACGACGTGACGCTGGTCGGAATCTCCAACATGGCGATGGAGTGCATGCGAGCGCATCGCTTGCTGGCCGAGGCAGGCGTTGCCGCAGAAGTGATCGATCCAATCTCGTTGGTGCCGCTTGATATCGAAGCCATTGTCCGCTCGGCGCAGCGCACGGGAAGGCTCATCGTCGTCGACAACGCCTGGACGAGTTGCGGTGCCAGTGCGGAAATCGTTGCAGCCGTCCTTGAACAGGTCGGTCCCGACGGCGGCATTGCGGTGGCGCGGATTGGTTTTGCGCCGACCACCTGCCCGACGACGCCGACACTCGAACGCGCCTTTTATCCCAATCCGGCAACGATCGCCGAAAAAGCCTACGCCATGGTCCGTCCCCAGGAGCAAACCTGGATACCGGATCACGAGCAGGCAGAACTCACCTACCAGACGCAGTTCCGAGGGCCGTTCTGATGGACTACGAACTGGCGACGGGCAATTGGGACAATGAGGAACTCGCCGCGATCAGCCGCGTCATCGAGAGCGGCCGATTCACGATGGGCGATCAAGTGCGATCCTTGGAAGCGGCGTTCGCGCAGTACTTCGGTAAGTCCCACGCTGTCATGGTCAATTCGGGCTCGTCCGCCAATCTGGCGAGCGTCGCGGCACTCAGCTACAAGCGCGAGCGACCGCTGCAGCGCGGCGACGAAGTCATCGTGCCGGCTATCTCGTGGAGCACGACCTTCCATCCGCTTCAGCAATACGGACTCAAGCTTAAGTTCGTCGACGTCGAACTCGATACGCTCAACATGGATTGCAGCCGGCTCGAAGCCGCGTTGGGTCCGCGCACGCGCATGATCGTTGCCGTCAATATTCTAGGCAATCCGGCGGCACTGGATCGCATTCGCGCCTTTGCCGACCGGCATGGGCTCTACATGCTCGAGGACAATTGCGAATCAGCCGACGCCGAACTGAACGGGCAAAAAACTGGCACGTTTGGCGATCTCAATACCTTCAGTTTCTTCTTCTCGCATCATGTCTCAACGATGGAAGGCGGCATGGTGCTGACCGACAACGAAGAGCTCCATCATTTACTGCTGTCTTTGCGCGCTCACGGCTGGACGCGGGATTTGCCCGACGACTCGCCGCTGTTCGAACGCAGCACGTCCGATCATTTCGAAGCCTATCGTTTCATTTTGCCGGGTTACAACCTGCGGCCACTCGAGCTCGCGCGCGCAGTGGGACTAACTCAGCTAAAGAAGCTGCCGGAAATGACCGACCTGCGCCGTCGAAACATGACCTATTTCCAGGATCTCTTCAACCGCGACCGGCGCTTCACCGTGCAGCGCGAGAATGGGCGTAGTTCGAGCTTTTCGTTCACGATTATCCTGAATCCGACTCTGAGTCCGGACCGATCGCGAATCCACGCTTCGTTGCGCGATGCCGGTATCGGATTTCGCATGATTACCGGCGGCTGTTTTCTCAAGCACGACGTCATCCGACACATCGACAACGAGGTGGTCGGCGATGTGCGCAATGCCGAAATTGCCCACGATTACGGCTTCTTTGTCGGCAACCAGCCACGCGACCTGAAGCCACAGATCGATCGGCTCTACAGCGTTCTCGACAGAGCCTGTGCGAGGGCTGCGTCGGATGAGCGGCGGCCTTTCGATTCTCATTACCGGTGGCGCTGGCTATCTCGGCTCGGTCATGACACCGGCTTTTCTGGGGGCTGGACACAGCGTCACTGTGCTCGACAATTTCAAATACGGGCAAAAGCCGCTTAACCAGCTTTGCGCCGACCCGAACTTCGACATCGTCGATGGCGACGCTCGAGACGAGGCGACGCTTAAGCCAATGGTAAAGGCCGCGGACGCCGTACTTCCGCTGGCGGCACTCGTCGGCGCTCCGCTCTGTGACGCCGATCAAATTGGCGCCGTCAGCACTAACCGTGACGCCGTATTGACGCTCCTCAGGCTGATGAGCAAAGACCAACTCCTGCTCACGCCAACGACCAATAGTGGTTATGGTATCGGCAAGAACGGCGCCCATTGCACCGAAGACACACCCCTCAAGCCCATTTCAATTTACGGCCGAACGAAGGTCGAGGCCGAGCAAGCGGCGCTTGAGCGCGACAACGCGATCAGCTTCAGATTGGCGACGGTGTTTGGCATGTCGCCCCGCATGCGTCTCGACCTGCTTGTAAACGACTTCGTCCATAGAGCGGTGACAGATCGCACCGTGGTTTTGTTCGAGGCCCATTTCAAGCGTAACTACATACACGTACGGGACGTGGCCCGTGTTTTTCTGCATGGCCTCGACAACTTCAAGGCGATGCGCGGCCATCCCTACAACGTGGGGCTCTCCGACGCTAATCTGTCTAAGCGGGAATTGTGCGAGCGTATCCAGTCCCAGCTACCGCATTTCGTCTTCGTCGAGGCACCGATTGGCGAGGACCCGGACAAGCGCGACTACATCGTTTCCAACGCCCGAATCGAAGACACGGGCTTCAAACCCGCTTACTCACTTGAAGACGGAATTGCGGAACTCATCAAAGGCTATCGCATGATCTGCGATACCGCTAACCGCAATCATTGATGGAAACGGCGGACGATATGTCGACCGACGCTCTCGATCTTCTGATCATCAATCCTGGCGGCCGTGAAGGCACATATCAGGCGCTGGGTGAGACGTTGACGGCCATCGAGCCGCCGCTTTGGTGTCGCCTGATCGCTGGTTATGTGCGGGATCGTGGCCATTCGGTTGCGATTGTCGACGCGGAAGCGGAAAACTGGGACGGGGAACACGTCGCAGCGGAAGTTGGTCGGCTTGCGCCAAGTCTCGTCTGCATCGTCGCCGCGGGCCACCAGCCATCGGCATCGACGCAGCAGATGACCGCCGCGGGCGACGCATGCTGGGAAATCAAGACCCGTATACCCGAGACGCCTATCGTCATCGTCGGCGGCCACGCATCGGCACTTCCGGAGCGCACGCTGGCTGAAGAGGTTGTGGATTTCGTTTGCGTCGGCGAAGGGCCCGTGACGATCAAGGGTTTACTCGACTGGACAAAAGCCGGAGCCGTTGTCGGCGCACTTGCCGAAATCCCCGGCCTGGTCTTCTGGCAAGACGGCAGGATGCGCGTGACGCCGCGGGCACCGTTGATAACCGACCTCGACGGTGAACTGCACGGAGACGTTTGGGACTTGCTGCCGATGGAAAAGTACCGTGCACACAATTGGCACTGTTTCGACAATCCAAAGAGCCGCACGCCTTATGCCTCGATCTACACGTCACTAGGGTGTCCCTACAGCTGCAACTTCTGCTGTATCAACGCGACATTCGGCACGAATCGCTACCGCATGCGGACACCCGAGAACGTGGTCGCTGAAATCGAGCAGCTGCATGACCGCTATGGGATAAAGACGATCAAAATCGTCGACGAGATGTTCGTGCTCAACGAGCGGCATGTCGGCGCGATCTGCGACCTGCTGATCGAGTCTGAACTCGACCTCAATATCTGGGCCTATGCGCGCGTCGACACGGTCAAGCCGCACATGCTCGCTCGGCTGCGACAAGCCGGCATCCGCTGGCTTGCGTTTGGCATCGAATCCGGCAGTGACCACGTGCGCGACGGCGCGGCCAAATCGTTCGCCCAAGATGACATTGTCGACACGGTGCGAGCGATTCAGGCAGCTGGCATCAGCGTAATCGGCAATTTCATCTTTGGCTTGCCCGATGACACGCGCGAAACAATGCGCAACACGCTCGACCTCGCCATCGAACTCAACTGTGAGTTCGCCAACTTCTATGCGGCGATGGCCTATCCAGGCTCCCCCCTTTACACGCAGGCGCTCGAACAGGGTCTTGCGCTCCTAGCGTCATGGAACGGTTTTTCACAGCATAGCTACGATGCCACGCCGCTGCCGACACAGACGTTATCGTCTGCTGACGTATTGCGCTTTCGCGATGCAGCTTTTCGCGAATACTTCTTGTCGCGGCGCTACCTCGACATGATCGAGGCACGATTTGGCGAGCCGACCCGCCGCCATGTCGAAGCGATGGCGGACCATAGGGCGGGTTCAACCGGTCGTCGCAACACGTTCAGTTTGACTGGCCTGCAAGCACTGGTCCAGAGCTTCGGCAGGAGTTCTCCATCCGAGGGTCTTGCGGGGCCGTGTATTGAGCGCGTCAGCAACAACTGCGAGTACGTCCGGACTGTGTGCGCTCAGATCGGTTCCTTTCGGGAAGTACTGTCGAAGCAGTCCATTGGTGTTCTCGTTCGTTCCGCGTTGCCAAGGGCTGTGCGGTTCGCAGAAGTAGACGGGAAGGCCGGTTGCGATCCGCAGATCCGCATGCCTGGCCATCTCTGCTCCCTGGTCCCAGGTCAGCGAGCGGCGAAGCTGCGCTGGCAATGTCGTGATCGTCCGGGCGATGGCATCGCGAACCGCTTCAGCCCCATGACTGGCAAGCGCAGGCCCGTTCTTCACGCGCGGGACGGTGCCGTGGCCTTCCATTCGGGGAAGATGCAGCAGCATTGTGAACCGCGTGGTGCGTTCCACCAGAGTGCCGATCGCCGATCTGCCCAAGCCGATGATCAGGTCACCTTCCCAGTGTCCGGGTACGGCCCGATCAGCTGCTTCCGCCGATCGTTCACTGATCATGATCTCAGGCGTGACGAAGGATTTTCCCCGCCGGCGGCTACGTGCCCGAGGTACGCGCAGTGCCCTTCCCGTGCGAAGGCAGGCGGTCAGCTCACGACGGAGTGCGCCGCGGCCCTGTACGTAGAGCGCCTGATAGATCGCCTCATGACTGATCCGCATCGCTTGATCCTCGGGCCCGTCCCCAGGATAGTCGATCCGAAGACGGTGCGCGATCTGCTCAGGACTCCAGGCCCTAGCCCATCGCCTGTGCTGCCGCGGCCCATGCCGACGACCGTTCCAGACGACGCGTGGCCCCTCGATCACCGTTCCATCCGGTGCCGAGATCCGACCCGCAAGCCGATCCTGCACATAGCGCCGCAGCGCCTCATTCGTTGCCAGCTTGGCTGGCTTCGGCCTTTTGGCGGACCGATCAGTATGCCACTGCGCCGTCGTTGCTCGGTAGTCCAGGCCACCGCTTCGGGTCGCCGCGTTGCGCCGCACCTCGCGGGAGATCGTCGACGGTGCTCGCTCCAGCCGGCAAGCAATATGACGTATGCCTCTTCCCTGGGCGTGCAGAAGAGCAATCTCCTCACGTTCCTCGAAAGACAGGTAACGTCCTGACAGCGGCTTGGCCGGTTGCGATAAATGTGATGGTGGCATGCCGCCCGACCTCCGGACCCACCTCGAGCCTACCGGAGGGGATACACCGGCATCTCGGGCCGCGTCCTCGCTCGAACGCCCCGTCGCAATCGCTGCCCAGAACCGAACAAGCTCCTCACGCCGTGCCGAATCCGGTCGACCTGGCGAATGCAACTTGCTCCGTCCAGACCGATCCGACCGCCGTCTGCGTACCGTCATAGCAACCTCCTATGCCAGAGTGTTGCGACGACCGATTGAACTCGCCTAGTCTGCGGCGGCGATTGTTCGATTCCGACGAGTTAGCCGCATGACTGCGGTCGCTCCACTCGCCGAGACCGATGTGGTCATCCTCGCCGGAGGGCTCGGTACGCGGCTCGGCCGTCATATAGGCACATTGCCTAAGGCGCTGGCGCCGGTCGCCAATCGTCCGTTTCTCGATCATCAGCTCGACTGGCTCGCGGAACAAGGCGCACGACGCATCCTTCTGTGTCTCGGCCATAAGTCGGATCAGATCATGCAGCACATACATCTTCGCGCCGAAGGCGATCTCGATCTCATCGCAGTGGTCGAACCGGAGCCACGTGGAACCGCCGGTGCCGTCGCATATGCGGCGCCATCGATCAGAAGCGATCCAGTGTTGGTGTTAAACGGAGATACCTACCTGGACGTGAATCTCGCGGAATTCTTGGCCCGCTTCAAAGCGCTCAACCGACCTGCCGCTCTGGTGTGCCGGCAGATCGCCTCGACGGCGCGCTATGGCAGCGTCAAGCTCGGAGCCGACGACCGCGTCCTCGGTTCCGAGAAAAACACCAGGGGTCTGCTGGACCAGGCTGGATCAATGCCGGCGTCTATGCATTCACGCGTGCCGCCGCCGATCGTTTTCCCGATCACGGTTCGCTCGAATGCGATGTGCTCCAGGAGATGTCACCTGAGACGCTTTGGGCTTGGCGGGTCCGGAGCCGTTTCGTCGATATCGGCACGCCGGCCAGCTTGGACCGGGCGGCCGCCATTATGCGCGTAAGCGAGTTTGCGGCCTCATGATTATCAGCCAAACACCCTTCCGTGTTTCGCTGTTTGGCGGCGGGACCGACTATCCTGCCTGGTATCACGAGCATGGTGGCTCGGTCCTGGCCCCCTGTATCAACAAGTACTGCTACATAAGCCTGCGCACATTACCGCCGTTCTTCGAGCACCGTCACCGGGTCGTCTATTCCAGTATCGAACTGGTAAAGGAAATCGACGAAATTCAACACCCTTCCGTCCGCGCCGTCTTGCAGGAAACCGGCGCGGAGGCCGGCCTTGAAATCCATCACGACGGCGATATGCCAGCCCGGTCGGGATTCGGGTCGAGGTCGTCCTTCACAGTCGGACTGCTGAATGCCATACACGCGTAACGCGGTCGCATGGTGTGCGCAAAGGCGCTGGCGGACGAAGCCATTCGCCTCGAGCAGGACGTCATCGGCGAGAATGTCGGCTCGCAGGATCAGATCTGGGCATCGCACGGCGGCACCAATCTGATCACCTTTTCACGAAATGGCGACTATGAGGTAAAGCCAGTCGTGCTCGCCGCGTCGCGTAAACGCCATTTGGAATCGTCCTTGATGCTGTTCTTTAGCGGCCTATCGCGGCACGCATCGGCCATCGCCGCCCACACGATCGCCAATCTCGGAAAGCGCAAAGCGCAGCTGACGGCGATGAGCCAGATGGTCGGCGAGGCGATGGATATTCTTGGCAATGAAAAGCGATGCGTGGGCGAGCTAGGCGCTCTGCTGGACGACAGCTGGCAGCTCAAGCGAGAACTCGCAGACTGTGTTTCGACGCCAAAGGTGGATGAGATCTACGATGCGGCGATGGCAGCGGGTGCCGTCGGCGGCAAACTGCTTGGCGCTGGTGGCGGTGGATTCTTGCTGTTTATGGTCGAGCCCGACCGCACGGCGGCCGTGCGCGAGCGCCTTAAGGATCTGATCGAGGTCTCAGTCAAGATCGGCGGTCCGGGTAGTCGGGTCGTGGTAGACGAGCCCAATGGTTTTGGGGGTTCGTGATGCATTTCAACATCGTGCTAAGCAATCATTATGCGCCGGGCGGTGTATGGAGGCTCGAGGACGTGACGCGCTGGTTGAAAGCCAGTCTGGAAGAGGCGGGCCATCTGGTGAGCATTGCGCCAACCATCATAGAGCCGCGCGCCGTAAACCTGTTTTTCGAGTACTTTCCCCTTCGCGCCGTACCGGTATTCGAGAAGCTTGCAAAGCTTGGCGTCTGTTTCGGCATCGTCTGCACGGAAAATATTACGGGTGACACGTTCAATGGATTTGACAAAGACGATGACTGGATCAACGAAGGTGAAGGGTTCAATTGGAAACGGCGATACGCCAATTTTCGAAAGGTGGCTCGGAGCGCTGAGTTTGTTTGGTGCCTCTACGAGGACTCAAGCGGCCAGGCCAGAGATCTGGTGCCGAACGGTAAGGCCTTTCCACTAAAATTTGGATACGTTGAGAGCTTGTTAGACATACGTCACCGGCCATTCTCGGAGAAGGACATCGATCTGCTTTTCTTCGGCCAGATAACTTCTCATCGCAAGTCGATTCTCGAAGCGCTGACGGCACGCGGCCTCACCGTCGAGTGGGCGCGTGAGTTCATACCCAACTTCGTCAGAAACGCATTCATGGAACGCTCAAAGATCGTCTTATCGCTGCTGAAGCACGAAGCGTGGGAGAGCCCCTCGTTGGGACGCATTGCCTATCTGGTCAACAATGGTTGCTGTACATATTGCGAAACTTCTGGGGCGGTATCGGAGATCGAACGCTACGCACTGTCCTCCGGCACCGAGACATTCGTCGATGATTGCGAGGCGGCGGTCAGAGGCAAGCCGATCGAGACTCTTGCAAACACCTTCGCGACGAGATTTGCGGCTGACTTGCCGATGAAGGGCATCATGCTCGAATTGCTCGACCAAACGTTTCAACGGCCGACCGTCCGGCTGGCCACGCGGGGCGCTGCCTGACGGCCAACGAGCAATGCGAAAACCGGAGCGCCATGTATGAATTCACGGCCCGCTATGGAGCAGCTCAAACCGGCGACCGCCGGCGATATCCTTGCCGAAGCCAAGCAGCTTTTCGGTCAAGTGATCGAGGCTCAAAAGCAGAGCGATTACGACAAGACCTATCCGCTGGGTTCGATCTGGCTGGTCAACGTCCGCGTGCGTCTCACCGAGCTAATCGAGCAGATCGATGATCCCTACCAAGCCGTCGTTGCGCTCAACGGATCTTCGATGTACGACCTCTCGACCGGGTCCTACCTCATCGACCGCACGATCGAATGGTTTCCGCGCTTTCATGCCAAACGCGGACGTAACGTTTTAGCCGAGGACGAAAGGTTTCAGGAGTCGGTGTTCCTGCTTAGCGAGAACTGCCGCATTTGCGATGGCCGGCGTCTCTCATCCGATTTTCTTTGGCGTCTCGCCATCATCGATCGGATCCAGCAGTCGATCACTCTTCCGGACACGCGAGAAGTATTCTTCGAACTGGGCTTGGGCTCGGGGTCAGGCAACCTCGCGCGCGCGATGAAGCTCCACCATCCTAACGCCACCTATGTCGTCTGCGACATTCCGGAATCGCTATTTTACGCCTTCCTGTTCCTGCGCATGAACTTTCCCGATGCCACCTACAAATACGTGACAGATGGGAACCAATTAGGAGATGAGATCCGTTCTTACGATTTCGGTTTTGTTCCGACGATCTTCGCGGAATGCCTGCATGACGCCGATATTTTTATGTTCAGCAATATGAACTCGCTTGGCGAGATGAAGAACACGGTGATCGAGTACTGGATGAACTTCATCCAGCAGAAGACAAACGTCCGCCACCTTTTCTGTCTCAACCGGTTCCTCAATCGTATCGACTTGGACAAGCATTATTCCAGACTGGAGGAAAATGCCTGCTCGCTGCTCTTTGATGACCGGTGGAACATCCTCGATTGGGAAGTGGATCCCGACTATGAGCGCATGCCCTATTACACCACATTCGCAACCCGCAAACTGCTGGTGATCGCCGATCGCATTGCGGCCGACCAGGTGAACACCGCTGAAAACGCTCGTGTAAGTGCCGCCTTGCTTGAGAATATTGCGCACGAGGACTGGGCCACCCGCCCTTACTTTGACGCCTGGCAGCTGAAGTTCGGCGGCAATTATCCGAACCTCATGTCGCGTAGCGACCGCGAATTAACGCCCGATCTGACGATGGACGGCACGCTCTTCAAACTGTGGGAATCGATCCGTCTCGCGCCCGACAAAACGAACGTCGAGATGATTATGAATTATCTGACGGTGCTGAGCGGTACCAATAATTTCTTCGAGGAATTCTTTTACTATGGCAGCCAGTTAAAGGCACCCGACGGCGGAGCGAGTTGACGCGTTAAATCGGCGCCTTGCCGGACCTCAGCGCCGCAAGGCGTTGCGGCGAAAGAAAGTCCTCGATCGGCCCAAGATACGACCGTTTGCAGAGTTGCAGATCGGGATCGTTCTGCGGCAATTGTTCGATTGCCACGTCAACCATTGCATAGGCGCGGTCGAGAAATGCCGCTGATTCCACCTCGACAGTTCGCCAGACATCATCGGCAACGTCGCCGACCACAAGCCGTACTGGATGGTCGACGAGGGTGCGGTGCAATCGGTTGGTGGACGTTAGGATGAAGTGGGTCATTTGACCCAATCCAAGTTGCCGCGGCTCATCCCCGGTCTCCAAATAGTTGTCAGTCGTGAGCTTAAACACAGCAATTTCGTCTGAACCGGACGGCATATGTATCGCGCCGGTCTCGGGCCAAGCTTGCAAAGCGAAGTCATAGTCGATCGTGCTGTCAAAACGTGTGCAGCGGGCCGTCGGCACGAAAGCAAACGGGTGTGGAAAATAAGAGCGACAAACGAAGCCCGCATCGCTCACCGGCCACAACATGGTTGATGGATAGCCCGTGAAACTTTCGGACGTCACGATTGCGGATCGCATTGTGTGATGAAAGCCGGCCGGCAGGTCCGTACAGAGTTGCCGCGCTGAAAGCCCTTCCATGCGCCCATCCATCGCGCCTAGATGTTCGGCCAACCATGGGCCGGCCAGCTCCATGGAAAGGCGGATGGTAGGCACGGCGACAACCCGGGCGCCGGCCTCGATCGCACGCATGGCGGCAGCCATCGATCCATCGGCAAATAGGAAGTCGGAGTCGATCAAGAAGAGGACGGTGTCACGATCATCGCAGAGACATGTGTCGATCGCCTGAAATTCTGTTAGTCGGTTGACCTCGTGCTTTCGCGCCGATTGTGAAACCGCAGCGATTCCGTCGGCGATTGACCGATGGTCGACCACGGTGTCTTCAAACGTCAGAAAAGTCACGTGCGCATAAGCCGAAAGTGCGGATTCGCACGCCTGCAGCGCCGGTAGCGATGAGGCGTCGGTGTAAATCAAGTAGTGGACATCGCCGGGGGCGCCTAGTTGCGGCAGGTTCCCCGGGGAAAGCTGTGTACGCATCGAGAATCTTGCGAATTTGTCGACAAACGCCTCGCCCCAAAGTGCGAGCGCTATATAGATGGCCGTTGCCGCCATGCGTGCCCTCCAGCCGATGGCACACAACGTCGGTGCCATTCGACGCGAAGTTACAAGAACGGCGGAGCATCGTCCAAAGGACAAATGCGCAGCGTGCTGGAGAGGTGAATTGCCCGGTGGTTAAAGCGCGCCCAAGTTGGCCGCGCGCGGTAAGCCGTCGACAGCGAACTTCGATGCTCGTCTCGATTCGGACTGTGAATTGACCAAGGGCCGATCCACGGAACTCCACTGGCTCTCGACTTGTATTTTGTCGCTTTTCCGGCCCCAGAGGATGATTTCGCGGGTGAAGCCTTGGAGGTCGCCGTTGAAATCCCGCGGGCGGAGAGACAGCGTCTGGCGGTCGCGCTCGACCGAAATCGGGTCGGTGCCAAACCGGCGGGCAAAATACTCGGGGATGTTGAAGGCGAATTCCGTTTTGGTCGCGGTCCCAACATCGACGCTCGGCATGCTCAGGCGTTGGTAGCGAACCACTTCGCCGATCTCTTGGGAATCAAACTGGATGCCTCGCTCCGAAATGAAGTGGCATACAACCTCAAGGAATTGGGCGTAGAAGTCGTCAAACTGCGTCGCGCAACGCAGGAAACTGGCCTCCTCGATATCCCAATAAACCGCGCCAAACTCTGGTAATTCCACACCGCGCCCGCCACCAGCCAGCAAGGTGTCCAGGTAGCGGTCGTAGAACTCGACCTCATCGCGGAATATTCGACCGCCTTCGGGTCCCCTGCGGTCGCAAAGGTATTCGATAAAGTCCATGTAGCCGACGCCAAAGCGGTCGACGAGATAGGCGAGGATACAGTGACCGAGCTTCATGCTGCAAAGGTCATCGTCATGATGGACAGCCGGGTCATCCGCCGCCAATCGGCCATGGGCATGCTATCCGTCTCGACAACGATGTCTTGAAATTCCGGAATCCATCCCTCACTGCGCACGCTGCCATGGATCTCTCGCAATTCGATTCTCTGCGTTCGAATTCCGAACTTCTTCTGGTAGTCAGGATCGCCAAATTCCGTGTTGGGATAGACTTCACACTGATAAATCAGGAGCTGGTTTTTTAATCCTGCTTTCAGTAACTGCTCGAGTCCGTCTCGCCAGCTTTCGTATGTCTCACCGGGCAGACCGAGGATCATCTCGGTATAGACCGGAATGTTGCGCGCGTTGAAGAGGCGGTGGAGGTTGGAGTACCTCTCGAGTTTGATGTTGCCCCGCTTGACGTTGCCGAGCACTGTCTTGCTATTGCTCTGGCGCGCAAGCGTGATGCCCTTCTCAAGGCCGTGCGTGTGCAGGCGGTTCGCGATATGGAATACGGTCTTGTCCGTGTTTTTTCCCCAACACGTTCGAAATTTTTCGGGGAAGCCGTACTTCCGCTTGGTTTCGATCAAGAACTCGGCGATTTCCGGATCCCGTTTGTGCATGCCGAAGTTGGAATCGGCGTTGAACATGTAGCGGATGCGGTTTCGTCCGGCCCAGTCGATTTCCGTCGCTACGCGATCCAGCCCGTGGTAGCGGTATTTTCGCGTTGTGCCGCCCCGACCCCAATAGCAGAACGTACACAGGAAGGGACATCCCCGGTTGGTCTCAATGATGGCCTGGAACTCCAGGCCGGGACGAGCGTCGAACAGGTAGTCATAGAGTCCTTCCATGTAGGGTGAAGGGTAGGCGTCCAAGTCCCGTATGAACTGCGGTTTGTCTTCGTTACGGACGAAAGCTCCAGTCTCCGGATCGCGATAAGAAACATTGGGAATCCCAGAGAAATCCCGGGACTCGATGAAGCGGTCCAATATGCCGTAAAACGCTTCCTCACCCTCGGCCCGCACGCCCACGTCGATGAACGAATAACGTTCGAAGTACGCCTGCGGTCGATGCGGAAGCTGGGCGCCCCCGAACACGATCAAACATTTCGGCCAGCACCGCTTCAGTTCGTTGGCTACGTGCAGGCTCAGCTGTTCGTTCCACATTGCGATGGAGAACGCGGCGACGTCTGGCGCTGCATCGTATTCGGCAAGTATGTTGTCTGCAGCGTCGAGATCGAAGATGAACGGCGCAAACGAGTAATGGGTGCGGATGTGGGGGTTGGTCTCGGCATAGGCGCGGAGAATTCCTGAGACAAGGGGCAAGTACGTCGCATTGCCCATGCGAACGTTGTACTCGTTAAAGTAGACGGTTTTTCGTGCCATCGTCGTCACTCAAACTTGCAGTACAGATGCACGTGTTCGATAATTCCCATAGCTACGATATGCCCATTTCCTCATTGCTGGTGTACTTCTGACACCATCCTCCCTTCATCATTTCATTGGCATTCGGCCCTGCCTTGAATCCAGCCGGAATCATGCAATATCTGGGCCATCTAAGAGGGGCGGGTCAATCGATCGTCCAGCCGTCGACCACGGCGTCTTCGAACGTCAGAGGGGGTTACTTGTGCACAAGCCGAAAATGCGGTTGTGCTGGTTCAGTCAGCCGTTCTGGGAGTTCCAACGTCTAACAGGCGGCGCCACAGTTGATCGCATCTTGATACTTGATCTCACGGACCGGACGACGTGCCGCGCGCCGATAATTGATGTCAAAGTTTGTGGCGTCAGTTGAAAAGCGCGAACAGCGCGACCGCCGCCCGTAAAAAATTCAACATCCAATCAAGCCCGAACACCATCGAGCGAGGTCCATTAAAGTTGGGACCGATGCCGGCATAGTAAATGATCCGGTGAAACCCTCGTGCGGCGACATAAAGCCATGCCAGCCAGTTCACCCACGCAACGCTCGCGCCTACGATAACCGCCAACAACAAGCTGAAGGCGAAAACGCCAAAATTCTCAGCCGAATTTAGATGGGCTCTTGGTGCGCGAAATCCGAACTCGCTGTAATCGCCCACGAACTTGCCGCCCGGTTCCTCGCGCCCTCGATACACTCCAAAGACCGCACCGAGCAGGCTTTGGTAAGTACCAGCAGACACAGAACAATTGTGGCGGCGATCGCTGGGAGATAACCACTCACTTACTCCGGAAATTTGTTCAGAGATTCTACACCCGCTCCCCTGTCGGGTGATCAATCAATCGCAGGTGCTGCCGGTACGAGACCGCCAGCGGCGGCCTCGTGCGACGACTCAGGCTGTCTAGGCTCAAGCGGCGTTTGCAATTTGCCAGGCCGATAGGTCTTCGATCTGACCGAGCCAGCGGTTGATGTGAGCAAAGTCACCCATGGGATAGTGGCAGGGCTGGTGATAACAGAGAATAGCTGAAACCGAGATATCAGCGGTTGTCATCTCATCGCCGACCAGCCATTCGCTCGACGCCAAATGCCCGTCCAGCACACCGCCGAAGAATTTGAACCCCTCTTCGACTTTGACCATATCGACGTCGTTATTGCCAAAAATATGCTTCGAGATGAATGGAGAGCAGGCCGGCGTCCAATGGGCGCCCTCCCAGAATTGCCATCGCATGATATCGTAGCGAGCATTCGATTTCGGCCAGAGGTTTGTGTCGACCTCCGCTGCCATTCGATTGATGATCGCGTTCGATTCCCAAAGGGTCGATCCGTCGTCGAGTTCCAATACAGGAATTTTGCTGTTCGGGTTGAGTGCCACGAACTCCGGCGACTTTTGTGCCCCGGCTTGTAGATCGACCACGGCGGTCTCGATGTTCAGACCGAGCAGCTCGTTGGCAGTCACGGTTTTTCTGGCATTTGGCGACGCGGGGAAGATGTGCAGTTTCATGATCGACTCCTCACAATGATTTTCATCGTTGCCAGAGCCTGAACCAAATTTAAAATATGATTATGAACATATTTATGTAAGGTATAAGCTGGTCAAAACCAAGGAGGTCCGCGCATGCCCTATCCGCCCGAACACAAGCCACGGACTCGTGCACGCATCGTAAAATGTGCGCGCCAACTATTTAACCGACGTGGATTTAGTGAAGTTTCCATCGACGACGTGATGGCTGCTGCGGGATTAACCCGTGGTGGGTTTTACAATCACTTCAAGACAAAAGATGATCTTTATGCCGAGACATTGGCGGCTTTTGCGTCAGAGCGACAAGCGGAAGCCCCAAAAGACTTGTCGCAATGCGGATCCGAACTTGCGCGGCAATTGCTCGATAGATACGTGTCCCGGCAACATCTGAAAGATTTGGACGGCCATTGCCCACTCATGGCCTTGCCATCTGACGTCGCCCGAGCTGGCCCTGCGGTCAGAGCCGCCTACCAAGAGGTCCTCGAGGTGATGGTCGGCATTTTTGAAGGTTGCCTCGGCGCAAGGAATGGGGTGTCCGCGCGACAGCAGGGTTTGGCAACTGCCGCGACTTGTGTTGGCGCCATGGTGTTGGCGCGGACGGTCGATGATACGGCACTGGCGGACGAAATTTGCGAGGCAGCGCGGGCAATGGCGGGCGATGCCATGGGTCCGAAAGATGGACACAACGCCGGTACTGTAGCCAAGACATAGCCCTTTGGAGGGGGCGAGCGCTGAACGGTGACTTCCCGAATTGACGCATATCGCGTCTAAGAGACGGTCTCTCTACCAGCGAAATCAACCCCATAATCCGCGAAAGCGCGGAACTCGGCGACGTTCCGCGGTAAAGGTTATGCAGTGATATAGGCGATGCTCGTCGGCATTGCGCGATGGCTTCGTCGCGGGTGCTGTGCTGGACGAGGATGGCGGCATCCGTCTTATGTTACATTTTCGGAGTGCAGGCGGCGGAAAGACTAAGGGAGGCATGCCATAGAAAAACGCAACTTGGGAAAAAACGGGCCATCGGTCGCCGCGCTCGGTTATGGCGCCATGGTCCTTGAAGGCCTTTATGGCCAGTCGGATGATGCACAGGGCGCTGCGACGATCGCCGAGGCGATGAACCTGGGCATGATGATCGACACCGCCGATACCTATGGCAAGGGCCACAACGAGGAACGTGTCGGCCGGGCGCTCGCGCAACATGACGGCAAGGCGTTCGTCGCCACCAAATTCGGTATCGTGTTCGACGAAAATGAAGAGGGAAGGAAATCCCGGGCCGGATGGGGGGGGTCGTTCTTGGTCAATGGCAGGCCGGATTATGTGTCGAGAGCCATCGACGCTAGCCTCCGCAGGCTCGGTATCGATACCATCGACCTGTTATATTTTCACTTTCCGGATCCGGCCGTTCCGATCGAGGACACCGTCGGCGCTATGGCAGAAGCTGTCGGCACCGGCAAGGTCGCCCATCTCGGCCTGAGCAACGTAAGCGCTGAACAGACGCGCCGGGCGCATGGCGTCCATCCGATTGCTGCAGTCCAGTTTGAATACTCCCTGTGGTACCGCGAAGCCGAGGCGGAGTTACTGCCGTGTTTGCGCGAGCTCGGTATTTCGCTGGTCGCCTGGTCGCCATTGGGGAGGGGCTTCCTGGCTGGGGCAATGAACGCACCTGCAGAAGGTGATTTTCGCCAGATCGTCCCACAGTTTGCCGGAGAAAACTTGACTGCCAACCAAATTCGCTTTGCACCGCTATTGGACCTGGCGCACGAAATCGACGCAACCCTGGCGCAACTTACGCTTTCATGGCTGCTGCATCAGGGGCCGGACATCATTCCAATTCCAGGCACTCGCCGGGCGACGCATCTGCAAGAGAATGCGGATGCCGAGACCTTCACATTGAGTGTGGATATGCTTGCGCAGATCGACCGTTTGGCCCAACCCGGCGTAACCGCGGGAGGAACACTACCGTAGCCTGCGTCAGTCGGAGCTGCTCCACCAAGAATTGCCGCATTTGATAACGCCCAATTCCTCCGGCGGATCACCAAATCCCAAGGATCACTCGATAGCGCGTTTCTTTGGCGGCGCGCCAGCGCAGCATCGTGAATGTCCGCTTAGGGTCAAAAGCGGACGTTGTCTGACTTCACTATGATGGTCCGCTAATAGCCAAAAGCGGACATTTCATCACTGGATCTACCCTCTCGATAAATGGTGGCCAGCATATGTATGGAGGCCGTTTGCATTTATTCGATATCTACCACTCGATGGTACCGCCGTCGTAGCGCTGAAAGGTGCCTGCCATATTTGGTGTGAGCGAATCTATGACATTGCGCATACCCGATACACTCTCGTCCACCGGGATCCCGGTGCCGCCGGTGCGGGTCTCCGTTGCGACCGACCCCGGGTGAAGGACTATCGCGATGATGCCGAGTTTTCCAAATTCGATAGATATGCTTTTCACTGCCATATTGAGCGCCGCTTTGCTGCAGCGATAGGCGTAATGTCCACCGGAACTGTTGTCGCCAATGGAGCCGGATTGTGTGCCTATGAATACCATTAGTTTACGCTCGCTGATGGCAACCTGATTGACCAAGGCTTCGGCGATATAGACCGGTGCTACTGCGTTGACACGCATGACGCGCGTAAATTCATCCATATCAGGGAGCATCAGTGGACCGTTGCCGTCCGCTGCAAATGTTGCTGCATTATTAATGAACAGGTCTATTGCGGTTCCTTGTAATCTATCAGCAAATGACTTCACCGCTGCTTGATCCGAAACATCAAGGAGGTGGAAATTCACATTGTCACAGAGTAGGGCGAGTTTCTCTCTATTCTCATAATTCAGGCAGGTGGCATGCACAGCCCAACCGTCGTTTGCGTACTGCTGGGCAAATTCAAAGCCGATGCCGTAATCGCATCCTGTAATCAGGGCCGTGGACATGTCTCGCTCCGGTCGTATTGTTGTCGGAGTAATAAGTCATAGCCTAGACAAAAATCCTCACGCGAGAAACAGAACGCGAGGTGGTGCCATGGATGTCGACCAGGTGCATGCGATTGAGCGCGAATGCGCCAAGGTTTTGATGCAAAGCCGGCCTCACGGCGACATGCAGGAGTTCGAAAAGTACGTTGCCCTCTTTACCCCCGACGTCGTCTTCAAAAATGGTGACAAAGAACCAGTTGTGGGCAGCGAAGCGAATGTTGCGGATATGAAAGCAAATATCGGTGATCTTTTCATGCGCTGCGTGATCACCAACATTCTCGTGACCGTGATCGATGCCGACAATGCCGCGGCGACATCTTACTGGATGATGTATCGCCACAAAAAAGCCGACGTAGATGACGGGAAGGTGACATCGGTTGAACTCTCCCGCTTCTGCGAGTCGGAGGACACGTTCGTGCGGACGGAGGAGGGTTGGCGCATCGCAAAGCGGAAGTTCAGGGCGGTACTGTAAATTGCCACGCCAGTGTCCGCTTTGAATCATTAGTGGAAGTGCGAGCGGTTCGTTAAAAACGTCCGGTATTGGGGGGAAAGTGAAACAGATCATTAGGCGGGTGATGGTCCGCTAGTAGCCATAAGCGGACATAAATGTTCCCGCTCATCAGACTGTGACCCTGTTTCTCACCGATCTCTAGTCGATTGCTCTCACGGTAGCTTCCAGAGGCGTATCCCATCTGGACTCCATGTCGCCATCGTCCGTCCCTTGGGGTCAAAGGCGAGGAAAGCTCCACCTTCTGGTATTGAAAGCGGGGTTTTCTGCGACTCGGCCCAGTCCCAAATCACAGCGGCTCCTAAGTTGAGGAGGAGCCTTCTTCCTCCTGGCGCGAAGCTCGGCGAAGGTGAAATCAGAGACAGTCAAAAGCCGCGATGATGGAAATCGAATGGCAGGACCGTCATGTCCATCGGCTCGTCTTCAGCGAGCGTTTGGCCTAGGGATCCATCCGATCCGACCTCCCCTACGCGCCACAGCTCCGCACGGGCACTGGAAGCAATTGCCAGTAGCTTCCCGTCATCGGAAAAAGCCAGCTTGCCATTCCTGTTGATGACGCCGAGTTCATCGCCAGTCGTCGTATTCCACAACCTTACAAATCCGTCACGCCCTGCGGTTGCCAGGATGTTGCCGTCGGTAGAAAAGACGACATCATAAGCGCCTTCATTATGCGCAAACCAAGAGGCGATTTCGCGTCCGTTGACGTATCCCAAATTTTCACATTGCCGTCCGTACCAACGCTCGCGATCATCTCGCCGGACGGCGAAAACGACATGGCATTTGCCCCTTTGGTTTCCCAGAAGTTCGCGTTGCCATGTCCTTCGTACAGAACTGTCTGCCTGTGGGTTTTTAAATCAAGAATTCGGATGGTCCGTGCCTGCACGGCCAGTAAATCACCATCTGGCGAGAAGGCTATGGAAATGACGTAGCCATCTGGATCGAACCCGTCCGGCGATATGCGCTTGATCGTCCCGGACGCAAAGTTTACCAAGAAGACCTGACCGCCCTGGTCAGACAACGCGAGTAGGTCGCCCTTCGCTGAGAATTTGGCGGCTGAGTATGTCGGCGGTCCCTTTACAGCCCATTGATTAAGTGGCTTTTTCCGGCTCTCACTCCCAGATGAGGAATGCGGCGGCAAAAGCCGACTGGCCGCTTTGCGAGACCCCCCGTGCCACCAGCATGGCCCCGGTGGGCGTGAGCAGAACGAAAATACCGCCATATCCGCCCGCCACGGCCTCCCGCGGGGTGCCGGCGCCGATGAGCTGGCGCATCAGTAACGATAGATTGTGGCCGGCGACGTGGAGCAGGTATCGCTTGTGCACATTCTCTCGCTCGCGCAGCCAGGTTCGTCGCATGCCGCCACGATCGAGGTTGTGGGCAAAGCAGCGCTCGACGATCTCGGCGCGCAGCTTGAAGGCCTCGCGGGCGACCCCGGACTTGAGCCGCGCACGGTTGTTGGTGACCGCGCGCCGCGCCGCCTCATCACCGTGCCAGCGCGAAAAGCCGGTCTGCTTGGGCGCCGCGATCCGGGTCTTCCAGGGACTGTCGTCCAGAGCCCTCAAGACCGCCCGTGAGTGATAACCTTTGTCGGCGACGCATTCGGCCGGGTCCTCCGCCGTCGGTGCCGCATCCACCGCCCCGAGGTTTGCCTCGGCCTTCGCCAGGGTCTTGGAAAGCGTCGTGGTGTCGCCCTCATCGGCCGGGTGCAGCTCGGCCGCCACCACCGCGCCGGTGTCCAGATCCACCGCGTGCTCGGGCTTGTAGGCCAGATGCGTCGTGCCGTCCTTCATCTTGGCGATCTTGGCCTCGGGGTCGCTCTTCGAAACCCAATCCGTGTTGGAAAGCTTCTTGCCCTTGCGCTTCCGCTCCAGACGCGCCAGATCCTCGGCCGTGGGTGTCTCGACGCCGCTTTCCCGGGCCAGGCGCTCCAGCATCTCCCGGTAGCCTTCGCCGTTGGCGCGCCGCACGATGTTTCGCAGCGCCGCGTTGGCCTCCATGGTCGAGGCATCGACGCCGATGCGCTCGCCCTTGATCAGCCCCGCCTCGGCGATCAGCACCAGAACCCAGTCGAAGACCGTCGCGTGGACTTCATGGGGCAGGCGCGTGCGGCTCCGTGACAGCCAGGAATGGTCCGGGTACCCGATCACGGCTCCCCAGTCGCAGGAACGCCCGCAGCGAAAGCGAGTCCGAGCAGCGCCACTCCAGACCGCGCTCGCTGTCGATGCCCTCGAAGTAGCCCACCAGGTGCATCCGGAAATAGCGCCCGGGCGGCACCGAGGGCGCGCCCATCCGGGCCGCGTAATAAGGCCGGCAGCTCGCCTCGGCAAAGGCGTCAAAGCCGCCCTCGATCAGCACCGACTGCAAGCGGTCATAAAACACATGACCCGGAGAGCGCGGCATCTCCGACCAGCTCACCATCAGATCCCCCTGACCAGCCTTCTGCCGTCCCATCGCCATCGGCAAACCCCCCTGCAAATCAGGGAACCAGAGAATCAGACGGCGCCGACTTAATCAACGGGCTGTTTAGCCAGGATACGTCTTTGAAGGGCACCAGCGCGCCCAACAGCTGGAGTTCCGGGAGCGGTTTCTCGTCGGAAACCACTTCACCGTGGACGCCTACCTGATTGGCGGTTTCGATCTCAACACGCTGAAGGATGTTTGCATCGTCAAACTCTAGGAGCAGCCTTGTTCGCTTCAAGCCAATTGGTATGTAGCCAGCGCCGCCCTGCGCAACGAGCAGAAAGCCGCCGTTGCTAGTTTCAAGCTCGTCGACAATGAACCGTCCATCGTCGATCATTGGATCGCCGAGAACACCCTGCACCTCCTGGCGCAACGTAGTGCAGACTTTGAAACTGGCCGGATCAACGCCGGCATCGTCCTCGCCAATAGGTGGTATATAGACGCATCCGACAATCAGCGCGCTCAGGACGATTCCGAGACCGGAAATGGCCACCCGGATAACTGGTTCTTCGATGTCTAGAATGTCTATCTTCAACATTTCAATGACTCACGAAGATAGTCCGTCATAAGACGAAGACCGATTGCTAAAGGCCAAGCTGATTTAGCGCCTGCTCCGCCAATTGTTTGGTTGTGCTGGTAAACACCGCCTTGAAGGCTTGCGCCTCGTCTTCGAACAATTCAACCATCGGAAGCGCATGAGGCGTGGCGTACGCTCGCGCTCGAGCCAACACTTCACCTGTCACCGGATCGACAGCGCGAAGGACGACTGCGATCAGGAAGAGCCCCTGGGCAAGTTCATAATTCAATACACCCACTTCCACGACAACATCCACATCGGATTTGCGTGCGCGCTCGGTCGCTTCATCGCCATTGAACCAGGCTCGGACTGGCCCGTAGGGATCAAACCGACCTCGCTTCTCGCCGCTGAATAGTTTTGTCATCGAAACGTGTAGATGGACTTCGTAAGGTTTCTTGCCTTTGAGGCTAGCCTCAACCTGCCGAGCGACAACTAATGTCGGTTGCCAAACCTGTTCCGCCTCCAAGAGTTGTGCGTGGCTTTCCCAAAGCTTTGCCTCTTGACTGAGTTCTTCGCTGCGGGTCAGAAAGAGCACGCCGCCAACGAGTACACCAAGCACCTCTAAATAGCTCCACTCACGAACTAACTCTGAGGCCGCTGTGAAACTTGTCGGAACTACAAGCGGTGGCGGTTCCATGGGATGAACGGCAATACTGCGAACCGTTGACCTGCGCTCTGGTTCAATTGAGACATCACCCGCGACGCAACCAGTTACCAAAACAGGCGCCGCTAGCCAGGACCCAACCAGCAAGACTTGCGCCTTCGACCTTTTTCCGAGTGCCACAATTACTCTCCTGCGTACGAACCCGTTCAAAGCGAGGTCACAAAAGTCAGAATAGGTCCGACATGCGATCTGGCTGTGTCTCGAAAGTGGTGGAAATTTGAGGATGGCGTAATCTCCGGGTGACAAGACAACCACCCAACCGGCGGCTAGCACCGCCAAGGAGATCACGCCATGAAGAACACTACCGAGACTTCGGCGCTTTCGCTACTGGCCAATGACGCCGGCTATGATCCGCTCGAGGACCGGCTGCGGGAGAACATCAGATCCACGATCGAGGCCGTTTTTGAGGAGGAACTTGCGCAGTTTCTCGGGCGCTGCCGATACGGTCGAGAGGACGCGCTTCGGCAAGGGTATCGGAACGGGCACCGGGAGCGGCAACTGACGGGGACATTCGGGACCGAGAGGGTGAGCGTGCCGCGTGCACGGATCGTTGAGGAAGACGGTCGGGCGTCGGAATGGCGTTCGCGGGCGCTGCCGCGCTACCAGCGGCTGACCAGAAAGGCCGAGGCGCTGATCGCTTCGGTGTATCTGTCCGGAACCAACACGCGGCGGGTGAAACGCGCGCTGTTCGGGCTCTTCCGGGGTGCTGTGAGCAAGGACGTTGTGAGCCGGGCGTGGCGCAAGGTGAAGGTCGATTGGGACGCCTGGTGCAGCCGTGGCCTCGCGGATGAGGATATCGTTCGGCTGATCCTTGACGGCACTGTGATCAAGACCCGACTGGATCGCAAGGCCACCAACATCTCGGTTCTCGCGGCTATAGGGGTGCGCCGGGATGGCCAGAAGGTCTTGCTTTCGATCGGGAATATGGGCGGAGAAAGCCAGGCGGCGTGGCGCCAGTTCCTCGACGACCTTGATGCGCGTGGACTGAAACGGCCCGGGTTTGTCATCGTCGATGGCGCGCCGGGACTGGAGGCGGCTCTGTCGGCGCTTTGGGGCGATGACCTTCCCGTTCAACGCTGCACCGTGCACAAGCACCGCAACCTTCTGGGTCATGCTCCCAAACACATGCATGACGAGCTGAGCGAAGATTACCGCGATATGATCTATGCCGACACTGCCTCCGAGGTGGAAACCCGCCGCAAGGCGTTTGTCCGCAAGTGGCGGCTGAAATGCAGGGCCGTCGCGGACAGCCTCGCAGAAGCGGGCGACAAGCTCTTTACCTTCACGCGCCTGTCCAAGAGCCAATGGAAATCAGCCCGAACGACCAACGCCATTGAGCGTCTCAACGAGGAGTTCAAGCGCCGGATCAAAACACAGACCGTGCTGCCGTGTCCCGAAACAGTGCCGATGCTCCTCTGGGCGCTCCTCGCTTCCGGCCAAATCCAGATGCGCAAAGTCGATGGATGGGAAACCCTCGATCAGCTAATCGCCGACGAAACCCTTGACCGCGCGGTCTGACCGCCGCAAAACTCAGCCCGCTCGGAGAGGCGCCAAAACCAATTTCCACCACTTTCGAGACACAACCTGCGATCTCATCTGTGAACCAGTTCACATATTCAAGACACTGAATATTCGACCCTGAACTTGCAACCCATGGAACGTCCGCTATGGGTCATAATCGGACGTTCCAGTAGCCGCTACCGTTTGACCGCTTTCGGGTGGAAAGCGGACTCTGGAGAGGCGCGTGAAAAACGTCCGCTCTTAGCCAGAAGGGGACATTTCCGATAGCAGACACTCACAACATCAATAAATTAGGTAACACGCGGAACTGGCGTGGTCGATCGCGACGCCGGACTAGAGCTTCGACAGCCTGAAGTTCTCCAGTTCCTTCACATAATAGGCTTCGCGCTCGATCGGTTCGAGGTGATCGCTCTCGAGCATGACATCGACCACTTTCCGGCCCAACTCACGCATCAGGTCGCGATCTTCGCCATTGCCTGACGGAATATGCAGGACCGATTCTGACGTGTAGGTCGGTATCAGGCAGTTTGAGTGGCGTGGCGGCGATGTAAAGGGCTTTCCCGCCTTGACGGCGCGGATACTGCGGCGTACCAGGCGCCGCAGCATGGCCACGCCGAGATCGGCGCCGGTCAGATGTTCCATGCGATGCACCGCGATCGGACGTTGGCTCACGATCGCCTCGAAGTCACCCGGCACGCGCTGACGCTCGTGATAGGGCCGCTCGTCCTCCGTTTGGCCGATGAAGTCGATCATGCCCTTGCCGATCTGGCTCCTATCGCCTTTATGGTCCGGATCCACCTTGTCGTTGAACAGGCGCGAGCCAATGATGTCGGTATTGGTGTCGTCGATCGGCCGCGTCCAGCGCGACAGCGCTTGGCGCGTATAATATTTGCTGTTCTCCGCCGTCTCCCAAAGGGAGCTGCCTTGGTGCATGTTGGGCAGAACGGTGTCGCCCGAATTGACCTGGAGGTTCTCCTTCCAACGCCTAGCGCTGAAGCTGGTCATTCCGTGCGGTGATTCGAAGAAGTCGAGCTGCGGCAGCTCTTGCCAGGACTCGGCGAACTGCACGCCACTCATCAAGGTGTGCAGGAAGCAGCTATGAGTTAGATCAACTGCATTCTCCAACACCTGTAGCCAGTTGCACGGCATGTAGAGCGAGAACGGCACCATATCGGTGTCTTCAAGCTCATAGGAATCGTATACCGGGAAGTCGGGAATGTCGTCGGGCGGCCCCATATAGCTGAAGACGATGCCCTTGTATTCGTGCACCGGGTAAGCGCCATGCCGGGTCTTCTCGGGAATCGTGCTTTTCGGATCGTTCGGTGCGGAGAGGATCTTTCCGTCGGTCGCATAGAGCCAGCCGTGATAGCAACAGCAGATGCCCTGATCCGTTGGAATTCCCCACTCCAACGAGGCGCCGCGATGGCTGCAGTGCAAATGCAGTAGGCCAAGTTCCCCTTTGCGAGTTCGGAACAGGACGAGCTCTTCGCCGAGCATCCGCACGGCGAGCGGCAGGTCGCCAACCTCACTCGAAAGCGCAACCGGCTGCCAGAACCGCCTGAGATATTCGCCACCCAGCGTACCGGGGCCGACATGCGTGAGCTCCTTATCCTCGGAGGGAACGTCGCGTTTGAGGTAACCTTCGTATTTTACGGCAGCTTTGCCGTCTCCCGATGCTATGGATGTGCTTCCATTCCCTGTGATCCCCTTAACGAATCCAGCCTGCGCGAAAACTGGCAATAGGATGGGCGTGAGTCAATGCCAGCCCCCAAGGTCCGCTTTTGGGCTAAGAGCGGACATCGTTTCCGTTCATGCTGATGTTTTTACCAAGCGACCTAGTTTGCCTTGCAATCCGAGTTGCGTTCACCATCAGAAAACGTGGTGTTGCAAAGAAATGCCTGCGTTACATCCGTTCCTGATAAGTCTGCCGAGCGCAAATTTGCACCGGTCAAGTACGCACCTGTCGGTTGTGTCTCGAAAGTGGTGGAAATTGGTTTTGGCGCCTCTCCGAGCGGGCTGAGTTTTGCGGCGGTCAGACCGCGCGGTCAAGGGTTTCGTCGGCGATTAGCTGATCGAGGGTTTCCCATCCATCGACTTTGCGCATCTGGATTTGGCCGGAAGCGAGGAGCGCCCAGAGGAGCATCGGCACTGTTTCGGGACACGGCAGCACGGTCTGTGTTTTGATCCGGCGCTTGAACTCCTCGTTGAGACGCTCAATGGCGTTGGTCGTTCGGGCTGATTTCCATTGGCTCTTGGACAGGCGCGTGAAGGTAAAGAGCTTGTCGCCCGCTTCTGCGAGGCTGTCCGCGACGGCCCTGCATTTCAGCCGCCACTTGCGGACAAACGTCTTGCGGCGGGTTTCCACCTCGGAGGCAGTGTCGGCATAGATCATATCGCGGTAATCTTCGCTCAGCTCGTCATGCATGTGTTTGGGAGCATGACCCAGAAGGTTGCGGTGCTTGTGCACGGTGCAGCGTTGAACGGGAAGGTCATCGCCCCAAAGCGCCGACAGAGCCGCCTCCAGTCCCGGCGCGCCATCGACGATGACAAACCCAGGCCGTTTCAGTCCACGCGCATCAAGGTCGTCGAGGAACTGGCGCCACGCCGCCTGGCTTTCTCCGCCCATATTCCCGATCGAAAGCAAGACCTTCTGGCCATCCCGGCGCACCCCTATAGCCGCGAGAACCGAGATGTTGGTGGCCTTGCGATCCAGTCGGGTCTTGATCACAGTGCCGTCAAGGATCAGCCGAACGATATCCTCATCCGCGAGGCCACGGCTGCACCAGGCGTCCCAATCGACCTTCACCTTGCGCCACGCCCGGCTCACAACGTCCTTGCTCACAGCACCCCGGAAGAGCCCGAACAGCGCGCGTTTCACCCGCCGCGTGTTGGTTCCGGACAGATACACCGAAGCGATCAGCGCCTCGGCCTTTCTGGTCAGCCGCTGGTAGCGTGGCAGCGCCCGCGAACGCCATTCCGACGCCCGACCGTCTTCCTCAACGATCCGTGCACGCGGCACGCTCACCCTCTCGGTCCCGAATGTCCCCGTCAGTTGCCGCTCCCGGTGCCCGTTCCGATACCCTTGCCGAAGCGCGTCCTCTCGACCGTATCGGCAGCGCCCGAGAAACTGCGCAAGTTCCTCCTCAAAAACGGCCTCGATCGTGGATCTGATGTTCTCCCGCAGCCGGTCCTCGAGTGGATCATAGCCGGCGTCATTGGCCAGTAGCGAAAGCGCGGAAGTCTCGGTAATGTTCTTCATGGCGTGATCTCCTTGGCGGTGCTAGCCGCCGGTTGGGTGGTTGTCTTGTCACCCGGAGATTACGCCATCCTCAAATTTCCACCACTTTCGAGACACAGCCGAACTATGGACCGGGCCTACACTCATGAAATCAATAAGAAACACTGCGACAAAGCAGCGACGATAGGCGGCGGCAGTGGATATTAGTGCGGGAGGCATCGACTCCAAGGGCGTAGCGTTCAATTCAGCAAAGCCTTGAAGCCGGTCTTGTCACACGTTATGTGCCGAGGATTGTCTCCTCGCTGACACTGCCCGCAACGGGTTCGCTGCGTGCAGCTAGTGGATTGATCGGATCGAAAGAGTCCTATTTGGGATTCCGTATTGTGCCGTGGCATGCGAGTCTGGCACACGCGCCGCGGAATCTCCTTCACTGTATCGGCCGGTGACGGTCAGCGATTGCGCGCGATCGTCGCGGACCCCAAGAGCCCGCAGAAGCACGTCTGGCGGGCGCGTATTGTCCTTCTGATCGGCGCGGGTCTGGGTACCTCGGCGATCATGGGCGAGACCGACAAGTCCAAGACCTGCGTGTGGCGCTGGCAGGAGCGCTTCATGCACGAGGGCGTCGGCGGCCTGCTTCGCGACAAGTCCCGCCCGCCGGGCAAGGCACCGATCGCGCCTGATCGCGTCGCCTGGATCGTCCGTCAGACGCAGCAACCGCCGCCGCACGAGGCAACCCACTGGACGCTGCGCGCGATGGCCCAGGCGGCCGGCGTCGCCGCGTCGACGGTGCAGGCGATCTGGAAAGCCCACGGCCTCAGCCCGCACCGCTGGCGGAACTTCAAGCTCTCGAACGACCCGGCCTTCGCCGAGAAGCTCGCCGATATCGTCGGCTTGTATGTCGATCCACCGGCCCATGCGGTGGTGCTGTCGATCGACGAGAAGTCGCAGATCCAAGCACTCGACCGCACCCAGCCCGGCCTGCCGATGAAGAAGGGCCGCACCGGCACCATGACCCATGACTACAAACGCCACGGCACGACCACGCTGTTCGCGGCGCTCAACATTCTGGATGGAACGGTCATCGGGCAGAATATGCAGCGCCACCGCCATCAGGAGTTCATCCGCTTCCTCAACCGCATCGAGCGCGAGGTGCCGGCGGACAAGGCCATCCACGTGATCCTCGACAATTACGCGGCGCACAAGAAGGACAAGGTCAGCGCCTGGCTCGACCGTCATCCACGCTGGACTTTCCACTTCACGCCAACCTCGTGTTCGTGGCTCAATGCCGTCGAGGCCTTCTTTGCCAAACTCACGCGGCGCAGGCTCAAGCACGGTATCTTCCATTCCCTCGTCGATCTCCAGGCCGCCATCAATCGCTTCGTCCGTGAATACAATGCCGCCAACCCGCAACCATTCATCTGGAAAGCACATCCCGATGACATCATCGCCGCACGAAACCGAGGGTTCCAAACGTTGGAATCAATCCACTAGGTGTGGTTGACATTGCACCCGATACACCACGCGTGAGGAGGGCGAACACACAATGGGAGAGGCAAATGAGCAACGATTCCAAGAAACCAGAGTCGATTAGTTCGCCGACCGGCGACAATGATGTCTCACGTCGTGAGTTCATCGATCGTGTGGCCGCTTTAGGCGTCAGCACGGCCGTTTTGGCAAGCATGATAGGGGCCGGAACGCTGCCACGTGAGGCCAAAGCTGCGACACCGAAGCGGGGCGGTCATCTTCGCGTGGGCGTTGCGAGCGGAAATACATCGGACAACCTCGACCCACACTTGAAAAACAGTGCGTTCACGAGTTTGGCGATATTGGCTATGCGAAACAGCATGTGCGAATTTCATCATACGGGGACAGTCAAGCCTTCGCTGGCCGAATCCTGGGAGCCTGGAGATAGCGCGGATACGTGGATTTTCACACTGCGGAAAGACGTCACCTTCCACGATGGCAAAACGCTCAACGTGGATGATGTCATTAACACGATCAACTATCACAAAAGCGAAGGTTCGAAATCCGCGAGAAAGGCTCGCGCATTGCAAATCAAGGAAATGCACAAGGACGGCAAGCACCGTGTCGTGTTCCGGTTGAAAGGCAAGAATGCCAACTTCCCCTTCATCGGCGGCTTGTTTGAAATAAACTCGTTCAAAGAGGACGATTCAAAGGCGCCGTACGACTTAGCCAATGGCACGGGCCCCTACATACTGAAAGAGTTTAAGCCGGGCTCGCGCCTCACGCTGGAGCGCAATCCCAACCATTGGCAAGACGGCGTGGGCTGGTTCGATTCTGCCAAGCTCACGCCCATGCTGGACGCGGCTGCACGACAGAATGCATTGGTGACGGGGGAGGTAGACTTCATTAGCAGGCCGAGCGCCAAGACATTGAAGTTGCTTGGGCGCACGAAAGGCATAGAGGTCGAAAATGTCACAGGTGGCCTCCACCGCACCTGGCCGATGGACGTCCGTGTGGCGCCCTTCGACAACAACGACGTGCGGCTCGCCCTGAAATACGCCGTCGATCGGGAGGAAATAGTCAAGAAGGTTCTGAACGACGGTGGCTCGCTAGGCAACGACCATCCCATCTCACCAATTAACAAATACTACAATACGGAGCTGCCGCAGCGGGTCTACGATCCGGATCAGGCCAAGTTCCACCTGAAGAAGGCCGGGATGGAGAATCTGACGGTGAAACTGAGCACGTCAGAGGCCATTTGGGTAGGCGCGCTCGACGCGGCACAGCTCTATAGCGAGCACGCAAAAAAGGCGGGAATCGATCTCGCAATCAACAAGGTGCCGAACGACGGTTACTGGAGCAATGTTTGGTTGAAACATCCATGGGCTACTTCCTATTGGAACCCTGGCGCAACAGCAGACGAACTCTTAACCCGTGCATGGAGCGTTCAGTCGACTCGGAACGAGACCCATTGGAAACATCCAAGATTTAACAGAATTTTGGAGGAGGCGCGGGGCGAGCTCGATTTCAACAAGGCGCGTGAAATGTACTGGGAGATCCAGAAGATCATTCACGAAGAAGCAGGGAGTGTGATCCCGGTCTTCGCCGATGAGCTCTATGCGCATTCGGACAAATTGGCGCACGGTCCAATTGCCGGCGACTGGGAAATGGACGGCTACCAATTGATCAAGCGCTGGTGGTTTGCGTAAGTCGCACCCGCGTCGTGTAGAAACCCCTCTGCGGCCCGCGTCCCCAAACTTGAGGGCGCGGACCTGGCGCAGCTGTCCGTCAATTTGGAAAGCTAGCGATTCCACTCATACGACGTGGCGATGGGCGTTGCCGGATGTTGCGCATGCCTTAATCCGTCAGCTTTGCCAAGAAAACATAGGTTGGCATTAAGACCTCCCTGGTTTGTGTTGCCCTGTTGCCAGGCACTTGCCTAGCCAGATTGCGCCGATAGTGCGCCGCAGAACGCATTGCTTGGCGCGTTGAGATACCACGGTGTAGCGTTTCGAAAAGCACGGTGAGGAGAGTGACAACGGTTGGACGCGATACTTCGTCGGAGGCGCGGCGGCAGCCAGCCGCCAGTCTGTTTCAGCCGTTCACGCTGAACTCCCTCGCGCTTGCCAACCGCATCGTCATGGCGCCGATGACGCGCGGATATTCCCCGGGCAGCGTTCCAGGCCCGGACGTTGCCGCCTACTATCGCCGGCGGGCGGAAGGCGGTGTCGGCCTGATCATTACCGAAGGCGCCTATATAGCTCATCCATCGTCCGGCCCGAGGACCAGCATTCCGCACCTCGCGCTCGGCGAGCCGCAGGTAGCCTGGCGGCGGGTTGTGGACGAGGTGCATGGCGCCGGCGGGCGGATATTTCCCCAACTCTGGCATGTTGGACTGACTGACCTACGGGGGGACCGGACATCGATCCCGATGTAGAGCTGTTGGGGCCATCCGGCCTGCTGCGCGACGGCACCGAGGCCGGCCCGCCGATGACGTTGGACGAGATCGAGGCGGTGATCAGCGCCTATGGCCTCAGTGTCAATCGGCTTTCAATATTGACCCCTGATCGGCGTACAAAATTGACTCCACCTCGTCTGTCCAAACAACAAGGTGTGTTCAAGGTCACTAAACCAGGGGGGTCAATTTTGGACGCCGATCAACAGTCGATGCGCTGCGCAGGGCGTTCTTCGCGTTGAAGAAGGACGCGGCGGCAGGTGCGGATGGCATGACGTGGGGGATGTACGGGGGAGGGTTGGAAGGCCGGTTGGCCGCCCTGCACGACCGCGTGCACTCGGGAGCGTATATGGCCCCGCACGTTCAGCCCTCGCGTCGCTTCGGCCCGCCGACGATCTGCTCGACCTACGCGCGTGACACTCTGAACTGCCGGGCGATGGCCGCCGGCTTGACACCGGCCTCGAACGCAGCCCGGATGACCTTCTCCTGACCCGGCGCGATCGGCAACCACCGCCTCTTCGCCCTCTCACCAGCCGCCTGTGCGAGCACCGGCGTCTTTCCTGATGCCGGTCGTGGCGGCGAGGAACCCTCGTTATCGACCGGGCGGCCGCGCCGGCGAGCCTCTTCGACAACTGCCCGGACCAACCTGTCGAGCTGACGCTCGTCGAGGTGGCGCAACGAACCGAACAGGTTCGAGGGCAGACCATAGCAAAGCCGCCCGGCGCCGCCGGCCTTCAGCTTATCACCCGCTTCCGGCATCTCCGCCTCGCCCGACAACCGGGTCAGGCGCTTTCGAAAGCCAGACGGCCACGCATGCCACCGCGGGGTCTCCCCGCCCGCCCGGCGCTCTCAGCACCCGCCCTTCCCCGAGACCCGGCATGACGCTTCCAAACGCCTGGCGAGCCTCGCCGCCTTCGCGCTCTCCATTTCGCGCAGGATGTCGAGAACGATGTCGACGAAAGCGGGATGGCACTCGGCGCACCTGCCGAGGTGGACAATCACGTCGTCATCGGCGATCGCGGCGAGCGCCTCGATCACCTCGCCCGATGGGTTTCGTATCAGCTCTTCGATCAGCGCTTCCCTTGCCCCGGCGTCGCCCAGGTCGCCCAAGGCGAGCGCGGCCGACCGTCGAATGAACGCCGACGCATCGCCAAGCCCGTCCCGGAACCGGTCGCCGCGGACACCTGCCTTCAGGGCCAGCGCGAACGCCGGCTCGCGCACCGCGATGTCCCCGTGATCCAGCAGCGGACCGACGAACGCAGCGGGCAGGGCGAGCCCGGCGTCCGCCGCCGCCCGAAGCGCGGCTGACAGTAGCGAGGCCGGCAAGCCCCCCGAGAGGACGATCCCCTTCAACGCCGCACGGGCGGCCTCGCAGTCAAGCTGCGCGAGCGTGCCCAGGACCGCGCGCTGCTCCACCAGCGGCGCCCCGATGCCGTAGCCGGCGAAGCGGCGCCACAGCTCTTCGAGCGCAGGCACCGCCGCCTCAAGGGACCGGCTCACCACCTCTAAACAGAGCGCTTCCACGTTCGATGGGGTCGCCTGCGGCAGCGTCGCGATCAGCGCGCCGTCCGTCAGGCCGGCGTCCGGCGCGACCGGGGCCGGGACGCGGGACGCCTCGATCGGGCCGCGTTCGTCGAACAGATCGGGCTGGCCGTCCGCAACCGCCCGATCCGCGGGTCTCCGGCTGGACATCCTTTCCATCATACCCGCGCGCTCACGGCCCGCTATCCCGCCGCCACCGTCTGCCGGTCCTCATCGCGCCCGCGCGCGCCCGCCGCTCGCACACACGGACCGGGAGGACGGACGATGCAGACGGCATCGATGACACACCGGCGGCACGCCGACACCTTCTTGACCCATACCCGGCGGCGGCGACGGAGGCCTGGCTGGACGGGCACAACAGGGCCTTTGTCTTCTTCGGCGGCGTTCCCCTATCGATCCTCTACGACAATGACAAGTGCCTGGTGTCGCGCATTCTGCCGGACGGTACGCGGCAACGAATGCGGTACTAGCGGGCTGCAATCTCATTACCTGTTCGAAGATCGTTATGTCCGTCCCGGCCGCGAGCGGCCCCCGTGTCGGGATGCTGAATCCGAAATCAATTGGTTTGCGGTCTCCGTTCGAATGTGGCTTCGCGGCTAGATGTTGGGCCGCGGATTGCGGTGGTCGCGGCGGCGCGCGCCGCGCCGTTAGCGAGATTACTTCTCGAACCCGACGTCGCCGCGGTGGCTGAGCCGGATCGCATCGACGCAGTCCACACCGGCGCTCCCATCATGCTCGCAATCGATCACGTCGTTCAGAACGACGCGCCCGACGGCGGCACACTCGAGCGGATCGACGACGAAGGACATCACATGGATCTTGTTCGGCCGCAGGCGGCCGAAGTCGGTGGTGAGCCGCTTGAGGATCAGCCCGCCCTTGTCGAACAGGACCAGATCGGTGCTGAATTTGGCGAACGCCACCTGCGAGACGTTGTCGATAACCATGTAAACTTGGCACGCGCCGGCTTTCTGGTTGAGCCCGTTGAGCTCGATCGACAACAACTCAGGCGCCGGCTGGGCCCGCGCCGCCACGGCAGCAATAACCCCGATCGCCCAAGCCAAGGCGGTCATGCGAAACGCTTTCTTGAGCATGCATCCTCCCCCGCCGGATTCCTGCGCTCGAAGCGCGCAGGAATTTTCACCTCGGCCGCCCGGCGATCTTAGCACATTTGCGAAGGCGGACGGAAGAGAGGCTGAACCGGACGCTGATCGGCGTCGTATACACACGCCTAATAACAGGCTCTCCCGACCGATCCTCCTCGAACTGTGGATGTGGCTCCCCATCTGCCATAGATGCAGTCCGTCTTGGGGTTACCCGATAGATGTCACGCTTAATTAGTGCCGCGTCTTGTGGGCGGGCTCTGCCTCCACCCGTTCGATTTCTTCTTCGCCCGTGACGGCGCCGTTGGCGACGGCGCTCATGATCTCACCGACAGTGGCACCCGAGCATGTCGCTGCGAAGGTGGACCACTCCAGTAAGGCGACGGCCACACACTTGGGACAATACTGATTAACGGTGGCGGCTTCGTGCAATTGGTTTTGTACCAGGGTTTCAACCAGTTCGCGGATTTCGTCGCTATGCTCGTCCAGGTGTTTCAGATCATCGACCATTGCCTACTCCATTACTTGACTGCTTTGTCAGACTGCGTACTGCCCTGCCAACCATTTCGCAGTTGTACTAGCTGCGACACTTCGCAGGCTATGGACTCGCCACGACCGCACGATCGCTTCGTTGTCGAGCGAGGGGCTCCTGACCTCTTGCCTGAGCTGCCAGGTCAAGCCTCGGGACCCTGGTCAGGGAATTCACAGGGCTGGTCATCGTGCGGTGGATGTTGCTCTGCGGCAATTGGTGGCGCGCCGATTGCCTGCCAGTCCTGCTCGGTCGGCCTTGGTGATTTGCCAAATTCCGGCGGGCGGCATGTTCATTGCCGTGAACCCGACCTTGCGGCACTCAAGGCCCAGCCGTGCACAGGCGAGGGCCGGATGTCGCGCGTAGGTGTATTGCACAAATGCTCCGCCTTCCGGCACCGCATTGAGGCTCGCCTGGACGATCGCCTCGCGCTCCCCCGATTGCAGGTTACGAAGCGGGGGGGAGGAGACCACTACCGAGGCTGGGCTTGCGCACTCCTGGGCAAGAATCCTTTCGATCTGCGCTGCCTCACCCCTGACGACAGCTGCGCGTGGAAACCTCCGCTCAAGCCACCGGCACATCTCCAGGTCCTGTTCGATGAGCACCAGGTGTTGCTCTCCGACCCCCTGCTCGATCAGCGCCCTGGTGATACTCCCGGCCCCGAGTTCGACCACCGGGCCCTCACCCCATCTCGCCTTTATGCTCGCACATGCCATCGCCCAGGCGAGCGGCTTCGCGCTCGGCATTATCCCCCCGATCCGATACGGGCTCGACGCCCAACGCTACATGAAGAGCACGAGCCCGCTACCTCTTGTCCCCGTGCAGCGCCTCGGATCTTCCAGTCTTTCGCGTTCTTCCGCCACCCGCATCTCCTTGCTTGATCGTCCTCACGAATCCCGTCATGGTGCATCGTCAAAGTAAATGGGTTTGAGCTACCCGATACATGGCACGCGCAACTAATGTCGCGTCTCGCGGGCGATCTCTGTCTCCGCCCGTTTGGGTTTTTCTTCGCCCACGGCGGCACCGTCGACAGCTCCGCAGGCGCCAGAGCTTTCTCACACTGTTGCTTTTGGACCCGAAGGGGGCCGTCGACGATGACTGTCTGCCATCCGAGCCCCATGCTGGATAGTGGGCATCAGCCAACTCGAAAGCTTCTGGTTTCCGCCCATCGTTGAATTAGAGATTCCTACCGAAATTTCTCGTATCCTCACCCCACAAACAGTTGGCGCTGCAGTTTGTAGGGCCTGAATCGTGTGAGATAGCCAAAATCTTTCCCATATAACAAAGGCTTGCCAAAACCTTCACCGCCGTGTTGCAAGGGTGTTACATCGACGGTAGGGAATATAATAGGGGATTTCGAGGGCGCTTGTAACGTGCTGTAAAGACTTGGCTTTTAGCTGCGGCAGACCGGTTTTCCGATCCGGTCCTCAGATAACTTCATCCGAGGCACTCCTGTCATACACAGTTTGAAGTGGCCCCGTGAATGAGGCCGAGAAAACATGAGCAACTTAACATATGTAGGTTATCGCGCAAATGGCCTTGTGCAAAACCTTACGTCCACTAAATCGCGGTCCACCACCATGACGCCTGTAGCAAAAATATTCAGGCTATTCAATATGAACTCGCATGTTCAATGGACACCAAAGGCGTGCATATAGCCAGATTGATTCCCGGTCAACAGAAAATGTCAAAATAATGGCACCTATTCCCAAGTGCTGCCCGACCTGCGTGCGCGGCCGGATCCCCACCTTGTGGTATGTGTTGCTTCCAGCCGCCGGCCGCCGGGAAGGCCCCGATCGGCCAGGATTGACGGCTTTGATATTCCTGCCGGCCAGACCAATGCCGGGGCCGACGACGACGGTAAGGCGCAGGGCAACGGCAAACCGGCCTCCTATATTTTGTGTGTGGAGACGCTCGCTCGCGCGCACGTTGCCGGCACGTCGGCAGGTTCGTCAGTATTGCGTATATGGGCACCTCTAAAAATGCCATTTTCGCGCACCGTCGGTTTAGAATCGGGTTGACGATTTGTTGACATCGGGAGGGGTGTTCATGGGTCAGATAGGATTTTTTGATCTTTCGAAGCGGTATACCGGGCTGGACGCCAAGAACGAGCCTCTGGCGAAGATCGACGAGGTTGTTCCGTGGGAAGACTTCCGTGGGTGTTTGGATGCGGTGTGTCGGCGTTCGGACAAGGCGCGCAAGTCGCGGGCGGGACGCAAGCCGTGGGACGCGGTGGTGATGTTCAAGACGATCATTCTGAGCGCACTCTACAATCTGTCGGACGATCAGGTTGAGCATCAGATCCGGGATCGCCTGTCGTTCATGCGGGTTTTGGGGTTGGGTCTGGAGGACCGGGTTCCCGATGCCAAGACAGTGTGGCTGTACCGCGAACAGTTGACGCAAGCTGGGGTGATCGAGACCTTATTCGAGACGTTCGATGGCCACCTGAAGGATCAGGGCTATCTGGCGATGGGCGGCCAGATCATCGACGCCTCGATCGTGGCGGTGCCCAAACAGCGCAACAGCCGCAAGGAGAACGCGGGGATAAAGGCTGGCGAGACGCCGGAATGCTGGCAGGATAAGCCGGCAAAGCGGCGCCAAAAGGATGTCGAGGCGCGGTGGACCAAGAAGCACGGCAGGAGCCATTACGGCTACAAGAACCATGTCAACGTGGACCGTCGGCACAAGCTGGTGCGGCGCTATCAGGTGAGCGACGCGGCGACGCACGACAGTAAGGTTCTCGACGATATCCTGGATGGGGACAACACGGCCTTGGGCGTATGGGCGGACAGCGCTTATCGCTCGGCGGGGATCGAGGCGGCGCTGAAGAAGAAGGGGTTGAGGAGCCGGATCCATCGCAAAGCCCGCCGCAACAAGCCGCTGAGCGAGCGCGAGAAGCAAGGCAACAAGACCCGTTCGTCCGTTCGGGTCCGCGTCGAGCATGTTTTCGGGGCCCAGAGCAACGACATGGGCGGGACGCTGCTGCGTAGTGTCGGGCTGGCGCGGGCAAAGGCTCGGATAGGGCTGAAGAACCTCGCCTACAACATGCGCCGTCTGGTCCAACTGAACCGCCTCGCCGCGGCGGTGTGACAATACTCTGAGTAGGAGATCGCCTGGGCACGGTCTTGAAGCGGAAATAGCTCAATTGGAGCGCGGGAAACTCCCGGAAATCCCGGTGCCAGCATGGCCGCAGACGGCCACAGCCCGTTTAACCAATCATCCTCTGTCAAATCGCGAATTCTTAGAGGTGCCCTAAAGTCGATGATTCCCGGCTTTCCGGCGTCTGACAATGTCAACCGGCCTTCTCTCGGCGACAATGAACAGACTTGCCATCGCTTTGCCGTTCCGGCAGTTCCGCGATAGCTCGTCACCCTGGACTGTCTGTTCCTTGCCGCCCCGGCAGCTTCGCCGTTGCCGAACCGCCTTTCAGGAAATCCTCCGCGATGCTGGCGGCGACCCGCGCCGCCGAGGCCTTGACCGAATCCAGCGCCAGATGCGCATACCGGACGGTGGTCCGGATCTGGCTGTGCCCGAGCAGCTTGGCGATCACGGGCAGGCTCTCGCCCAGCGCCAGCGCCCTCGACGCGAAGCTGTGCCGGCAGTCGTGAATCCTGACGTTCTCGATCCCGGCGCGCTCCCGCACGATCCGCCACGGGTCGTCCAGGTTGGTCATGTGCATGTCCGGCTTCTGGCCGGGGATTACCCAGGGGTTGCCCGGAACCCGGGGCAGGTCCGCCGACGGCGACAGCGGCACCGCGCGCGGGCCTGTCTTGCTATCGCGGAGCCTCAATTCCCCGGCCTCGAGGTCGATGTCCTTCCATTGCAGGGACAGGATCTCGCTCTTGTGGCAGCCGGTCAGCATCAGCAGCCGGATCGCCGCCACCGCATGGACCGACACCCCGCCCTCGGTGGGAGCCTCGCCGAGAACCTCGCCGAGGCGGCGGAACTCGGTGTCGGTCAGGAACCGTTCGCGCCCGTGGCCGCTGCTACAACGTCGTCGACCTGGTCAACCACCTCGAGGCCGAACTCCGCTCCGGACGCCAGGGCCGTACCGCGGACCAACTCGTCCGACGCGACTTCGTCATCCTCGACGAACTTGGCTATCTGCCCTTCGCTCAGGCCGGCGGCCAGCTGTTGTTCCACCTGATGAGCCGGCTCTACGAGCGCACCTCGATCATCGTCACCACCAACCTCGCTTTCGGCGAATGGCCCTCCGTCTTCGGCGACCCCAAGATGACCACAGCCCTGCTCGACCGCCTGACCCACCATTGCGAGATCATCGAGACCGGCAACGAGAGCTGGCGCTTCAAGAACCGCTGCTGACCCGGCAGGCCGTGCCTGCGGCCCGCTTGCCCCGGTGGGTCAACAGGCTTGACGTATACGTCAAGCCCACGCGGCTTCGCTCCGCGCACCGCAAGGCGCTACACGAAGCCGCACGCCCCCCTATTGACTACCGGGACAACCTCCGCCGTGCCACTCAGAGGGTCAATATTGCACGCCGATAGGGGGTCAATTTTGGACGCCGATTGACAGTCAGATGCGGGAATTGCCGTTCACGTATCGTGAACTGCTGGGAACGCGGTCGCTTTCGGTTCAGGGGGCGGTGCTGGCGTGCCTCATCGTGCTGTTCGCATTCATCGGCCCCTTCGGCACTTACGATTCGATCGGACCGCTCGGCCGCATCGGCTACTGGGCGCTCACGATGGGCGCCAACTGGCTTGTGTGCGCCAGCGTAATGATGCTGACGCTTCGTGTCACATCCACCGCACCGATGCGGACACGCCTGCTGGCGATGGTGGGGGCGGCACTCGCGGCGGCTGTCCCCGGTACCGGCGTCGTTCATACTGCCGAGGCCTTGTTCAGGCCGGACTATGAGGGGCACAACGCACTGCCGACGATCTATCTTGGCGTGGCCGTGCTGATGCTGGCGATCAGTGCTCTGGTCGTCTCCGTTCTAGCCGGTCGTCAGCGAGATCTACAGGGCAGTGGTCACTGACCAGCCTGCGAGATAAGCTCATCAAGATCGGAGCGAAGATCGTGCGCCACGGGCGCTACGTCACGTTCCAGATGGCCGAGGTTGTCATTCCTCGTGACCTGTTCGCCGACATCCTGCGCCGTATCGACCGGCTCAGACCGCCGCCAGCCCCGGCATGAGCGACGGCACCCCGTTCCTTCGCGTCGCCGCCGACAGGATCGGTGCGCCCGGATCGGCCCGGATCGCCGGCAACAATGCCATTCCGCGCCACCAAAGCCGCCAATTGGTCCTGAATCATCCGGATCGGCGCGAAGATGGCTGTCATTCGAACGCGAATTGCAAGTCGAGCGATTTCGAGTCAGACTCAACGGGCTGGGAGAGTTCCATATGGAGAATCCCGGCTTCTATCTCATTCGGAGGCAATAACGCGACGACGCCGGAAACGGACCTCGGGGCCGGGCGATGTCATGCGTGGGGTGGAAATCGCCGAATCGGCCTGCTCGCCGACCCGAGACCCGCAGAAATCCGTTACCCCGACAGGGTAAAGAAAAATCTCAGCTCAGCTGGAGCCCTTGCTCACCAAGGGATTCCCCCCACAGCGCACATGCCTCGTTGTGGTGCTCTACTGAACCAGTGTTCGGGCAGATTTGTTATGCCTCCCAAAATCTGTAATCTTGATGTTCCAGAATCGTACAACTATGAATTCAAGGATTCCGATTAATGACCCAATCGACTTCCCCCGCGGCCCAGGCCGAATCCCTGACATCGCTTCTCGGCCTTTCTCATCCGCCGCTGGCGATAACGTTCTCCTCCGAGTCACCGGATGGGGTGGCGCCCTTCAGCTCCGCAATGCCTGAGCCGACGCCGGATGGGCGGACAGGCCGGGTTCCCGCAGGATGTGTGTTCTGGGTCGAGGCGCGTGACAAGACGTTCACGACGGTTGCGGAAGATCACGGTAACTGCAGCGTCGGGTCGCTGACGCATGGTTTCAAAACGCTGGAAGAGGCAGCGACCGGCGCGGATGTCGCCGCACTGGTCGAATCGGAATGGGTCACGCCGGACGTGTTTCCGCATATCCCGACGCTTGCGGAAAAACCGGACTTTGTGACTTACGGGCCGTTGGCGGAGGCGTCCTCGGAGCCGGACGTCGTCTTCATCCGATTGAACGGCAAGCAGGCCATGATGCTGCACGATGCCTGGCCGGCCCTTCGTGTGGAAGGCAAGCCGCAATGCCATATCATCCCGATTGCCAAGGAGGCGGGCGAAGTGGCGCTCAGCGTCGGATGCATGCTGAGCCGGGTGCGGACCGGCATGAGCAATAATGAAGTCACGTGCGCCATTCCCGCCGGCAAACTCGGGGAACTGCTGGACAGCCTGCAGTCGGCGAACAATGCCGACATGAAAGTGGCCGCCTACGCCGCCGCAGATGCCAAACGGTTCGCTTAGGCTCACGATCTGCTTTTAATGGAAGGGTCAGAGTTTGTTTAAGTGCAGCCCCGCTGCGGCCCTACGCGGAGTTGATCTCCGCCTCATGCGCGACCGGGAAGTTGACTGACCGGGCGATGAAGCACATGGCGCTGGCCTTTTCATGCAGTGCCTCTGCCGTCGCCGCATCGCTTTCCGCCGTGATGGTGATCCGCGGCTTCAGGGTCACCGACGCAAACGCGCCGGAACCATCGGGGTTTGTCTCCATCACGCCTTCGGCAGCATCTTCATAAGCGGTGATCACGACCTTGCTGACCGCGCAAAGATGCAGGTACCAGAGCATGTGACACGCGGAGAGCGCGGCCAGCAGCATGTCCTCGGGATTGTGTCGCGCCGCGTCACCCAGGTAACCGGGATCGGCCGAGCCCTGGATCACCGGTTTGCCGGCGCAGACGATGTCGTAGTCGCGGGTGTAGGCCTTGTAATCGGTTGTGCCGTCACCCCGGTTTCCCGTCCACCTGACCGTGGCCGTATAGGCGTGTTCCTTTGCCATGTGCTTCTCCATCGCGTGTAAATCGGCTTATGGGCATTTCCTCCGGGACCCACTGTGATCCGGTGCACATCTCTAATTTCCCATACTCCGTCATTCTGTAGTCGCCAGAATGGTGCCTCTGTATGTATCGCTTTACGATGAGGACCGAAGCTGCCGAGCAGTTTGGCAAGTTCCCTGTCTGCATCCCGATATGACACAAAGCGTTCTTCACCCCGGGGACAACGCCCAATCGCCCACAACACGAGGAGAGGTTTATGAGGTGCGCGCTGGCCGTTGGAAGCCCAGATCTGGACTTCCCTGAAGCGAGCAAGAAAATTCTCTGGCGTCATAAATTCCAACAACACATAGTTCGAACAATACCTATGTAGGTTGTACCACGATTCGAAGAACTGAAAGATAGCGAGACACGCTTCAGCCTTAGTCCGGTTGGCATTGTCACGTTAAACGCTCGGGCTTCATTCGGTGTAGCATGTCGGGATGCAAACCATCTCATTCACACGCCATCGATTTCCGCCTGACGTCATTCGCCACGCAATTTGGCTTTACGCGCGCTTCACTTTGAGCTTTCGAGACGTAGAGGATTTATTGGCGGAACGAGGATTGGACGGCATTGTCACGTTAATCGAAGGTGGCGGCAAAGGATTACAATGACGCCCTTTCAGGCTCCCGCGCTCGCGCAATCCCACACATTGACGGCGTCATTCCGAAATCGTTTGAGCGTGGATCGGTTGAGTAAATGACGTTGGACGTAAAAGGCGTTGTAGACCGAAGAGTAGATATTAAGAAAGCGTTGGGCAGAGCCCGGTGATTTGAACCGCTGCTGTTTGCGCTCTCGTCGTCTGACCGGCTGGTGCGAGTTCTCCGCACGATTGTTCGCACACTTATTATCGATGTGCTCAGCCGTCAGGCCAAGGGTTCGAATCGCGACATGATAGGATCTAGAGTTTATCGGTTGTGATGCGCTTTGGCACCCACCCGTGCTTCTTCAACAATTTCCGCATCAACTTCAACGCCGCCCTGGCGTTCCGTTTGGATTGCACGAGAAAATCCAAAACCTCGCCTTCATTGTCGACCTCACGCCATAACCAATGACGACGCCCTCGAATAACAATAACCATCTCATCGAGATGCCAATAGTCACTGGGCGTTGGTCGCATGTGGCGCAGATTTCGAGCAATTGGCGCACCAACCTTCAGAAACCAACGGCGCACGGTTTCGTAGGAGATGTCCAATCCTCGTTCCGCCAATAAATCCTCTACGTCTCGAAAGCTCAAAGTGAAGCGCGCGTAGAGCCAAATTGCGTGGCGAATGACGTCAGGCGGAAATCGATGGCGTGTGAATGAGATGGTTTGCATCCCGACATGCTACACCGAATGAAGCCCGAGCGTTTAACGTGACTGCGAGGATCCTTTCGCGGGAAGCAGCCCTGTTCTGAGATGCTTCGCGTCGTCGCTGCCTTGGGTGGTCTGACCCATAATATGACCGACTTCGTGTCTTTGCATTGACGTGTCGGCCACCCGAGCGGCGCCGTAGTGCCTCGCCGGCCAGGCGGGCAGTGACCTAATAGGAGCCTGATCCAGCAGGTCCCATCGCAGTCCTGTCCTGCCCGCCTGACCAGCGAGTCGGACCATCGACCCATGTGAAGGGATCAACAATCATGCCTAGCATCGCACTCCAACGCCACGATGTCATCGTCGGGGTCGACACGCACAAAGATGAGCACATCGCGGTTGCCATCGACGGCCTCGGCGGCCTCATCGACAAGCCGAAACTGGCGGCGGCGACCCCTGACGGCTACGCCGAGTTGCTTGTCTGGGCGCAATCACTCGGCGAGATCCATGCGTTCGGGGTCGAGGGCTGCGGGTCGTACGGCTCGGGTCTCGCTCGGTTCCTTCGTCGTCACGGCCACATAGTCCATGAAGTCGCTAGACCGCCCCGCAAGGGTGAGCGGCGCCTGTCCGGTAAGAGTGACCCCATCGATGCTGAGCACGCTGCACGAACGGTGCTCTCTGGGAGCGGTACCGCGACACCTAAACTCGCGAATGGCCAAATCGAAGCCGTCCGCGTAATCAAAATCGCCCGTGATACCGCTGTCAAAGCGCGTACTGCGGCAATCATTACACTTAAGGCAGTTTTGGTCACCGTTTCAGATGAACTCCGCATCGAGCTCGAATCGCTTACCGACCACAAACTCATCATTGTTGTGCGCTGCGTTGGAAACGAACGGCAATATGTCGGACCGCGCACGTCGCGACCCGATACACGCTTGCGCACCTGGCACAGCGTTGGCTCGACCTTCACGAAGAGATCAAGGTCCACGGTGCTCAGCTCAAGGTCCTCACAAAAACCGCAGCTCCCAAAATGCTCGAGCAGTTCGGCGTTGGTTTCGATACCGCCGCTGAGGTGTTGATCGCAGCAGGAGACAACACAGATCGAATCCGATCAGAAGCAGCCTTCGCCAAGCTTTGCGGTGTCTGCCCCATCCCGGCTGGCTCCGGCAAGACTAGCGGCCGACACCGGCTAAATCGTGGAGGAAACCGACAGGCCAATGCGGCTCTATACCGAGTTGTCGTCGTCCGACTGCGATGGCACCCGCCTACCATCGCCTATGTTAAACGTCGCAAAGCCGACGGACTTTCAAAGAAGGACATCATCCGATGCCTTAAGCGCTTCGTCGCCCGAGAACTCTTCCACCTTCTTCCCGAACCTTCTCTTCCCCTTGAACCGACGAGAACCCCTTCGCCGACATAGAAAGGACTTGACGGTCTATAGGAGCATCAATGCCATCAGCGACTGGAAATCAGGGACGGGCATCGGCCGCCGCGCCCGACGCCGCCGACCGCCGGGGCGTCACGCACTTCGCGATCTCGCGGCCCGCCGCGATCTCCGCCCGGCGAAGCTCCCAGGTCTTTTGCAGGTTCAGCCAGAGTTGCGGCGTCGTCCCGAAATAGCGCGCAAGTCGCAGCGCGGTGTCCGCGCTCACCCCCCGCTGGCCGTTCAGGATCATCGTCACCCGGTTCACCGGCACGCCCAGCGCCTTCGACAGTGCGTTGGCCGACAGCCTGAGCTCGTCGAGTTCGCCGCGCAGGATTTCGCCGGGATGCACCGGCTTCATGCCGTTCCTTGCGTTCATGTCAATCTCCTTCAGTGATAATCCACGATCTCCACGTCGCATGGCCCATCGTCTGTCCAGCGGAAGCAGACGCGCCATTGCGCATTGATCCGAACGCTGTGCTGACCGGCGCGGTCGCCCCGCAGCGCTTCCAGCCGGTTGCTCGGCAACGCGGCAAGGTCTCCGAGCTTCTCCGCGCTGTCCAGCAGAACCAGTCGACGCACCGCTTGAGTGGCGAAGCCTTGGAATGCGGCGACACGTCGACCCTCGAAGAAGCGGCGCGTCTCCCGGTTCTTGAAGCTCCGTATCATCCGCGCCGACCGTAACCTATATTACGCCTTCCGTAAAGGGTGCCGGCGATCCGAGTCTTGCTCACGTTCTTGCCCGGCATGGCGCCCGTCCCGCCGACAGTGGAATCCCGCGTGGCGATCGGGGCGATGTCCGGTGGCACGTTCACGGCTCGGTTCAGCGGCGAATGGATTCGTGCTTCGGCCCCTTCCGGCCACGGTGACAGACAACCCGCACCACCACCGACAGTTCGCGCCGAGTGAACGACGCTGCCGTTGAGCACGACTCCACGTATGTGGACGTATGTGGACACCCCCTTTTGGTACAAGCAAAACTCTAGCGACTCGTGGCATGCGGTCAGGCACTGTCGTATGTCCGGCCTACAATGCGGCCTTCATGCGCCGCGGGCCATTTATGAGGCGACAACAGTCAAGTGACAATTTGGACTATGGCGGCGGCATGCGTCGGTCTCCCCGGGTTTCCGGCTCTATGGTGATCGTGCCAGGTTCGGAACGTCTTCTTGCATCGGTCGCGCGGCAATACGCGTACCCACCTTTTATCCGGCCGGATCCGTCAGCCTGCGTGATCCGTACCCCGATCCCGCTTACTGCGGGCGCAACGTTCCGAGGGTGGGGGCCATCTGTATGGCGGCGTCTTTCAGCCCGGCCCGCGGTCGGCCACTCACCACCCGGCTCAAACCCGGCCGGGTCCGACCGGATTGGAGAAGCGAGGTCTTGTGTTCAGGCGAGCCTGGCGCCTGTCGGCACGAGACCGATCTCGGAGAACCGCCAATATGGGCACCTTAGGTTTATGGGAACCAAGTTGCTTTGATCACTTGATTTTCAAGGATCTTCGGCAGATTTCAGTTCCCATAAAATTTAGTCTTGGGCCGGCGAATGACCTAGCTCCTGTTGGGTAAACCATACAGGAGACTCTGGAACATGGCTGTTCCTTTTCAAAAACACACTTCGCGCCCGGTTCTTAGGCATCAGTTGAATGATGTCATTCCGGAGTATCGGACTTACTTGGAAAATCAGGACTTAGCGCCGTCCTGGATCGATACACTCGTGGGAACTGCCAGGCACATTGTGCGCTGGTTGTCTTTCAACGGGATAGAGATTGAGGCACTGGATATTCGCAAGATTGCCGGCTTCATGTCCCATGACTGCACCTGTCCGTCCGGGTTTCAATCTCACGTGCGCAGAAGCCGATCGAGGGCCGACAGGTTTCTCACCTATCTTATGGATGCCCAACTGGTGGAGATGCCGATGTTTATCGTCCAGGGCGGTGAGCATGTGGACGCGTTCATCTCAAGTCTGTCTGGTCAAGGTTACAGCGGCTCCACGATGCTAGAATTTCGGCGCTCGTGTCGCCATTTCATCGTCTGGCTATACCTTTCGGACCTCGCTCTTGATCAGATCGACGATGGAGTGGTCCAGAGTTTTCTCGGTCACGACTGTGCTTGTGCGTGCCCGCATTTTTTCAAACATGCTGGCAAGCTCGGTAGATCATCATCCGGGTTTCGAAAGAGAATCGTGAAGTTTGCCGACTTTCTCGTCCGTGAAGGAGTGATCGGGTATTGGCGTGAGACGGAACCGCCTGCGGCACGCAGCGATCTTGTCGATGGCTTTCTCGACTGGATGCGTCGTCATCGTGGGGCGCGCGAGACAACCATCCAAAATTATGACCGGTATCTGCATCGGATACTGCTTCCAGACCTGGGTGACGATCCGGCGGCGTATGATGTGGTCACCATCCGGAATGCTTTCGCAAACTGGGCGCAAGTCGGTTCGTCTGGCCAACTCGCGAACCTGGCAACAGCCATGCGCGCGTATCTGCGGTACCTGGGCGCCAACGGAATCTGCCGACCGGGGCTCGTTGCCGCCGTGCCAACCGTCAGGCAGCAACCGACAGCCGCCTTGCCACGATACGTCAGCGAAGCCGATATCGAGGCGTTGATTGCGAGTTGCGACACGGACACGCCGGTCGGCATGCGGGATCACGCCATCATGCTGCTGCTGGCCCGGCTTGCGCTGCGGGCCGGCGACATCGCAGCCCTGCGGCTGGATGATATTGACTGGGAGCAAGCTCGTATCCACGTCAACGGCAAGTCACGCCAAAGGGTCGCGCTACCGCTGCCCCAGGATGCCGGTAACGCCCTGAAGATTTATATCCTTGAGGGCCGACCTCACATGCGCAGCGAGTTTGTTTTTCTGGGCGCTCGTGCCCCGTATCACGCGTTGTCCTGTGGAAGCAGCGTTTCCCCCATTGTTCGGCGGGCCATGAAAAGGGCCGGAATCGATGCCGAAGGTTTGCCTGCCGCGCATCTGTTTCGGCATTCACGCGCAACAGGTCTGCTGCGTGGCGGCGCATCACTCGAAACCGTGGCCACGCTTCTGCGTCACCAATCGGTCGAAACCACAACGCTTTACGCACGGGTCGACCGGCCAATACTGCTGGAGGTCGCGCAACCCTGGCCGGGAGACGCGCCATGACCCTGACCGACAAGGCCGCATCCTATGTGTCTATGAAGCAAGCAACGGGCCTGTCCTATAGCGGCGAGGAACGTCTTCTCGGTAGCTTTGCCGCCCATGCCGAAGCACAGGGCGATCAGTTCGTGCAGGTCGCGACAGTACTGGACTGGGCATCGCAGGCACCGTCGCAAGGGCGGCGGGCATTCAGGCTCCGTGTCGTGTGCGGGTTTGCCGCGTATCTGCATGCCGAGGACGAGCGCCACGAAATTCCTCACCGCGACGCTATGGGTCGACCGCTCCGGCACCGGCCACCGCCTCACCTGTTGTCGCTTGGTGGCATCAGACAAATCATGAACGCTGCGCTGGAGCTTCCACCCTCAGGCTCGATCACCCCGCATACGTTCCACACCATCATCGGCTTGCTGGCGGCAACCGGCATGCGGCGGTCCGAAGCGGTTGGCCTGCGGATCAGGGATCTGACCGAGGATGGCCTTGAGGTCCACAACGCCAAGTTCGGTAAAGCACGCCTGTTACCTCTGGATGACACCGTGAAGGTCGCTCTCGATGCCTATCTCGAGAAACGAGGCCCTGGCGCACTGGATGATCCGATGTTCATCATGCCGTCGGGACGTGCTGTCGATCCGGACTACCTGACGGGAACATTTGTCAGGCTTGCTCGCCGTGTAGGCCTGCGCGGCAAGCCAGGCACCCCTGGCCCGCGCTTGCATGACTTGCGCCACGGCTTCGCGGAGCGTGCATTGATCGGTGCCGCATCCAGCAACCGTCGCGATATCAGTCGGCGCATGCTGGCGCTCTCAACCTACCTTGGTCACTCGAATATCGCCGACACCTACTGGTACCTCGAAGCGACACCCGCCCTGCTCAACCGGATATCGGCCGCAACCGAAGAACTTCATATCAGGGGGGATAACAATGACTGATCTTGCAAAACCGTTGGCCGGGTTCCTGCGGGAATACCTGCCGCATGAACGGGGCGTCAGCCCGCATACCATCGAATCCTATGTCACTGCGTTCAGGATGCTGGTTACCTTTGTTGCCGAACTCCTCGGAATACAGCCATGTCGGTTGAAGATCGAACATCTCGATACGGAGAACCTGCTCGCCTTTCTCGGCCACCTCGAGACGGAACGCAACAATGGCGTGAATACACGCAACATGAGACTCGCAGCGATCAAGGCCTTCTACCGTTATCTTGAGTTCCGATATCCTGAATATCTCGATTACGCAGCGCAGGTTCGTGCCATCCCCTTCAAGAAAGGCGATCAGCCATTGATCGACTATCTGACCCGCGACGAAGTTCAGGCCCTGCTCAATGCACCGGATACGACGACACGAACCGGCCTGCGGGATCAGGCGATGCTGTGCCTGACCTACAATGCCGGCCTGAGGGTGTCGGAACTGGTCAGCCTTCACCTTGACAGCCTCACGCAACCCGAACTCAACCAGGTCCGGGTCATGGGCAAGGGCCGTCGCGGCCGCATTCTGCCGCTCTGGAAGGAAACCAGTACGGCACTACACAGTTGGCTGGGCGTGCGGCCGGATGGAACGGACTTCCACCTGTTCCTCAATGCACAAGGGACCGGAATGACACGGCGTGGCTTTGCCAAGCGCCTCGTGGTTCATGCCGCGACCGCCTCGTCCGTCGTTCCGTCCATCGCCCACAAGACGGTGTCGCCGCACGCGCTGCGTCACGCATGTGCGCTGCATACCCTCGAGGCAACCGGCGACATCAGACAGGTAGGGCTGTGGCTGGGTCACGCAAGCATCCAAACCACCGAGATGTACCTGCGGGTCGACCCGGCCGACAAACTGGAGATCCTGTCAGAGCGGCAGCCGCCAGAGATTCAAAAAGGAAACTTCAAGGGGGTGCAGGATCAACTCCTGGCCATGCTTGCGGCGTAGCGCAGCAAACTTTTATGGGAACTGGAAACTGCCGCAGATCCGTGAAAATCAGGTGATCAAAGCAACTTGATTCCCATAAACCTAAGGTTCCCATATTGGCGGTTACCGGAAAGTTCCGATAAGCGCCAGAGGGCGATGAGCAGCTTGCGGGCGAGAGCCACGATCATCACCCGACGGATCCGTCCACGCGCTCCAGCGGTACGCTGTTCAAACCATTCTGAAAGCGCGCTGTCGGGCTGATACCGCACCCAACGCCACGCCATTTGAATGAGTTGCGCCCGGATCCAGGCCGGGCCATCGCGACCGATCCCCTGGTCCCGTAGCGTGTCCCCGCTGGCCCAGGGGGTTGGCGTCATGCCGACCCAGCTTGCGAGCTCCCGGCGGTTGCGGAACCCGCGGTAGAAGATCTCGTGGATTAGCAGGGTCGCGTCGTTCTCGCCGATCCCCTTCAGCCGGGTCAGCGCCGCGATCTTCACCATCGCCTGCGCGACACTACCCTCCGGGACATCCGCGATCGAGAGTTTTGCTCCCGCCCGCGCAGCCTCGTCTCGCTCGGCCTCAACCTGCGCAATCTGTCGTTCCACAAGGGCCAGGCGCTCTGCACGCCGCAGGATCTCCTGCCGGGCTAACGGCGGAAACGGTGATCCATACGCGGTCCTCACTTCGGCGAACTTCGCCTCGAACCCCTTGGCCCGGGGCTCCAGGTCGAAGACGCCGTGCAGCTTGAGTAGCCCCTTGATCGAGTTTGTCATCGATGTCCGTTCCTTCACCAAGCGCTGGCGCTCCCGAAGCAGGCGCTTGGCCTCATCGCGGACGGACGCGAGCACGACGTCGCAGAAATCAGCGACTTTATTTCGACCATCGTGCCGGACATCGCCACCAAGACCCAATCGTCTGACGCAATCAGTGGGCAAACGGGTAGCAATGGCGACAACGAAAGTCACTAGCCCGGAAATCTCACCAACTTTCGTCGCATATCCTGCTGGTGGTGGTCAGCGTGACCCAGCGAGCATCGGCGGCGGGCCGTTTATAAATATCATAATCGGAGATGGTGAGTTGACCATATGCGGCCTATTGTTTATAATACGCCTAATCTGCTGACTTGACGCACGCTTCGGCAGCGTTGACGAAGGAAGCAGCCAGACCGGGGTGATTGATGACCGGCAAGCCGATGAACGTACTGGTCGATGCGTCCGAGGGCTCCCGGACCAGAATGGCCTGCGCAGGTGAATTCAGGCGGGTCCGTGCCGCGTCGGTTGCGTGGAGCGAGTGCGTCTCGGCCGAGGACCAGGTGGTCCAGTCGATGCCGGACGCAAGCCCGATGAAATGGCATCTGGCGCACACGACTTGGTTTTTCGAGACCTTCATCTTGCGCGACCACGATGCGTCGTACGCGACCTTCGACGATGCGTTCCCCTACCTCTTCAACTCCTACTACGAATCGGAAGGGCCTCGGCACGCACGGCCGAGGCGAGGGCTCCTCACCCGGCCCTCCCTGGACCGGGTGCTTACTTACCGACGCCATGTCGACACGGCGCTGGAAGCGTTGATCGACCGTTGCGACGAGACCTCATGGCGATCCGTCGCGCCGTTGCTCGAACTCGGTCTGGCTCACGAGGAGCAGCACCAGGAGTTGATGCTGACCGATATCCTGCATCTTTTCTCCAACAATCCGTTGCGTCCGGCGTTCCGATCATTCAGGCCCCATCCGGCGAGCGCAGTGCCGCCGCTCGCTTGGATCGAGGTCGAGGGAGGACGGCACGAGATCGGCCACCGGGGGCCTAGCTTCGCTTTCGACTGTGAAGGCCCGCGTCACGCGGTGTTGCTGCAGGACTTCCGGATCGCCTCGCGCCCCGTGACCAACGAGGAATGGTGTGCGTTCATCGACGACGGCGGGTACCGTCGCGCAGGGTTATGGCTGTCCGACGGCTGGGCCGCGGTTCGGAGCGAAGGCTGGGAGGCACCGCTTTATTGGGAAAGGAACGGCCGGGGGTGGACGAGAATGACCCTCTCGGGAATGCGCCCGCTCAATCCGGGCGCACCAGTGTGCCAGGTCGGTCCCTACGAGGCGGATGCCTTCGCCCGCTGGGCGGGCAAGCGTCTTCCGAGCGAGGCCGAGTGGGAGGTCGCTGCGCGGGACACGCCGCTCCTCGGAAACGGAGCTGGCTCGGGATTGCTTCGTCCCGTGCCCGCCGACCCGGCCGAGGGGCCATTGCAACAGCTCTTCGGCGACGTGTGGGAGATCACACGGAGCCCGTTCACGCCCTATCCGGGATTCCGTCCTGCGGCGGGCGCCATCGGAGAGTACAATGGCAAGTTCATGAGCAGCCAGATCGTGCTGCGGGGCGGTTCCTGTGCGACGCCCGACGGCCATACCCGTACGACCTACCGCAACTTTTTCTACCCGCACCAGCGCTGGCAGTTTTCGGGTCTCCGGCTCGCGGACGACGTATAGTGTCGGCGCACGGACAGCGGACGCGCGGGACCGCGGACTTGGAGCCCACGGCGGACGATTTCCGCCGCGATGTGCTCGACGGCCTGAGCGGCGCGCCGAAAAGCCTGCCCTGCAAGTATCTCTACGATGCGCACGGCTCGCGGCTGTTCGATAAGATATGCACTCTCGAGGAATACTATCCGACGCGTACCGAGATGGCGCTCCTCACCGAGCACGTTGGTCGGATCGGAGCCGCGATCGGACCGCACGCGACCATCCTTGAGTTCGGCAGTGGCTCGAGTGGAAAGGCGAAAATCCTGCTTGACGCACTCGAAAGCCCACGGGCCTATGTCCCGATCGATATCTCCCACGCGCACATGGCGGCAGCGGCGGCCAGACTGGCAACCGACTACCCGGAGATCGAGGTGCGGCCCGTCTCAGCCGACTACACCCGGCCCTTCCGGCTGCCCGAGGATCCGTATCCGCGCGGCTATGTCGGCTTCTTTCCCGGATCGACGATCGGAAACTTCGACCCCCACGAGGCCCAGATCTTTCTCGCCGATGCGCGGTTCCGGCTTGGTGCCGGCGCTCGCTTCCTGATCGGGATCGACTTGAAGAAGCCCGAGCCCATCCTGCATGCCGCCTATAACGACGCGGCTGGAGTCACGGCGGCCTTCAACCTCAACCTGTTGCGCCGCATCAATCGCGAGATCGGCGCCGACTTTCCCCTCGACGGCTTCGAGCACGAAGCCCGCTATGACTCGGTTAACGGCCGGATCGAGATGCATCTGGTCAGCCGTGAAGCCCAGCGCGTCACGGTGGCGGACCGCACGTTCGACTTTACCGCGGGTGAGACCATCCACACCGAGAACTCGTACAAATACACTGTCGGGGAGTTCCACGACCTCGCCGCCCGTGCCGGATGGTCGGTCGAGGCTTGGTGGAGGGATCGGAACGCACTCTTCAGCATTCACCTCCTCGGCAATCCCTGAGACTTGGCGACAGCTGCGCGGCGTCTTCGACATGCCGCCGTCCGGGGTCCTTCGTCACCATGGTTCGCGACCGCGATCTGGGGCTATGGATGCTCGCGCCTCCTGAGTGTCGATCGGCGTGGAAGAATGCCCCCCCGGTCGGCGCCGTATATTGCCTTAGCGCCAGGCGAAGTCCTGGGGAGGAGGATGAGTTGATCTGAAACCTTTCGACGCTGCCCAGCGGGTTCGACTCCTGGCCGGGAAAGGCGCAACCCGCCCGCTGGAAGCGAGTTTTGCATGGCGTGCGGCAACTCCCGTCGTGAAGTGTTGATCGGCCCTGCCCATGCCGATCGCTACCTCGTGTCGGTTTCACTGAATACCGAACAGTGATTTCGGTAAATGCTGGACAGTAGATTTCATTAAATCGCGGACAGTGATTTCGGTAAATGCCGGACAGCGATTTCATTAAATCGCGGACAGCGGGACGAGGTCTTGTAACGGTTCTTATCGGGTGCGCCGTTTTGGCGGCTCATGCTCAGGCTTTTGCTGGAGATGAGTATGCCAAAACGGAAGCGAACGAGAGAAGTGACCGTGAAAGATGTTCGAACGATTCTCCGCCTGAGCTGTGCGGAGGGTTTGTCGGTCCGCGAGATCGCGGATCGGCTTCGGATCGGCAAGTCGTCGGTATCGACGTATTTGTATCGGGCCCGCGAGGCGGAGCTTGCGATATGGCCGTTGCCGGAGGCTTATACCGACGATGATGTGCTGAAAGCAGCGCTGTTTGGGCTGTCCATTCCATTTATTCCATCGTGCCTCCCAACGACGGCTTGGCTCTCCGGCACGGACATCATTTTGAGCCAGTGGATTTTGTAATCGACCATGGGCGCGGTCGTCACGATGCTTATTCCGCCGGGTCGTGCCAGCGAAGCTATGCAAGGGCATGCGGATGTCGGCAGCGTCCCGAACATGTCGGGATCGGAACCGACTGCGAGCTCGATGTACCCGAACGTGGCGAATTCGAGCCGGTGCCAGCAACTCCTGTCGACCCGGAAGTAGCGGCGAGATCGACGCTTTATGGCGGCATGCACAACCGGTTGGATTTGCACCAGGCAGCGCATTTGCATGTCTCGGGCGGCAAGTCCATCGGATCCGATTGGGAATATATCCGCCACTTCGAACCCTCGCACATGCCCTACCTGACGTGATGCCATGCTCAGTCACGGCTACAGTGAACCAGAGGCCCGGGGCATCCTTGGCTAAAACTTGATGCGGGTTGCGAAACAAGTCTGGAAATAAGGCCTCGACCGCGGCTGCGGTGAGTTCGAGTTCGACAAGGGGAGATGACGAAATGGGGGTGCTACGCTCGTCGACATCCTGCAATATCGATTTCGACAAGAAGGATCGGCAGGTTTCGTTTGTACGCCTGGCCTATTCGGACAACAGACACGCCTACAGCACGATCCCGGTTCCGATTGCCGTAATCGCCAACGGCGAAGGTCCGACGGTCTTTCTTGCGGCCGGCACCCATGGCGACGAGTACGAAGGTCAGGTCATCCTGCGCCGCATGATCCATCATCTCGATCCGGCCTCTGTATGCGGCCGTCTTATCATTATGCCAGCGCTCAACTACCCGGCAGTGCTTGCAAGCGCGCGTATATCGCCGCTCGATGACGGCAATCTGGCCCCCGTCTTTCCCAGCGAGGAAGGCGCGAGCCCGACGCTGGAGATTGCCCACTTCGTCGACAGCAAGATACTACCATTGTGCGATGCGCTGACGGATCTGCATTCAGGCGGCAGGGCTGCCGACATGATTCCGCAGACCCATCTCTGCCGGGGCAGCGATGCGGCGCTGAACGCCCGCAGACTTGAACTGCTCGCCGTCTTCGCCGCCCCCCTGACAGTTGTTGCAAGCGAGGAGGCAAGCCCAGGCTATCTGACTTTTCGGCGGCCGAGCGTTTTGGTATTGCTTCATTCTCCACCGAACTCGGCGGAGGCGTCGATTTGGAAGGCCTTGAGGTCGGCACCAAAGGTGTTAATCGCGTTCTGCGTCACCTCGGCGTCATCCCCGGCGATCCCTCGGACGTGGGTATTCGAAACTCGCGCCTCGTGACCTACGGCAGCGGTCAGTTTGCGCTGGTGAGCGGGCTCTTCGAGCCTCACTGCGCGATGGGCGGGGATGTCCAAGCCGGCCAGATCGCGAGCTGCATCCATCCGCGTGACGATCCGGCGCGGGCGCCCGTCGAACCACGATTTCCGATAGGCGGCTTGATTGTCGGGTGTCGAGTCCCGGCCGTGGTGAGGCGCGGAGATTACCTGTTCAGCGTCGCAACCGACCTGACGCGCGACGAGATCCTCTAGTCGCCGGCCGGATTGGAAGATGTGCGCGAGGTCGCTGGTCGCGGACGATGCCCTGACTGACAGAGTTTTGACCGCGTAGAAAGTTCTAGCGGTTGCGTTGTCCGACACTATCGGGCCTATATCCAGCCCATTCGATGCGGTCTGCCACCAACTGCCCTGGCCGGGCAAATCGACGGGCGAAGTAAGAAGAGACGAGATGAATTCCAGTCAAGACGCCGTCGTCAAGGATCTCGTCTTCGTCGGCGGCGGACACAGCCATGTAATTGCGCTCAAGAAGTTTGGAATGAAGCCGCTTCCCGGCGTTCGTCTGACCGTAATCGCCAGGGACGTGCACACGCCTTACTCGGGCATGCTGCCGGGCTACGTCGCCGGCCACTATGACTTTGACGAGGCTCATATTGATCTTCGTCCGCTGTGCCAGTTCGCCGGTGCACGCCTCTACCACGACGAGGCAACCTTTCTGGACCTGACGGCCAAACAAGTTGTCTGCAAGGGCCGCCCTGCAGTTCCCTACGACATTCTATCGGTCAATATCGGCTCGACGCCGAGTTTTAACGGCGTTTCCGGGGCCGAAGACTTCACGACACCGGTCAAACCAATCAACAATTTCCTCGGTCGCTGGCAACACTTGGTCGAACGTGTGCTGCAGAGTCCGGGCCCACACCGAATCGGTGTCGTTGGCGCCGGAGCCGGCGGCACCGAGTTGCTGCTCGCCATAAGGTACCGCTTGGGCAACCTCCTCGCCGGGCAGGGGCATGCGGCAGATTGTCTCGAGTTTCATCTGATTTCCGGGTCGGAGACTATACTGCCCAGCTTCGAAGCCGGACTGCAGCGGCGCTTTGAGCGCTTGTTGGAGGCCCGTAACGTATCCGTTCACACCGGCGCCCCAGCCGAATATGTCGACCGTGGCAAGATCGCCATAGCGGGCGGGAAAACCGTCGAACTGGATGAGATACTTTGGGTAACGGAGGCCAGCGCGCCGGCATGGCTTCGCGACTCCGGACTTGATGTCGATGAATCCGGATTTATCGAGGTGCATGACACCCTGCAGTCAACGTCACATGCCGATGTCTTCGCAGCGGGGGACATTGCGGCGGTCGTCAAGCAACCACGTCCGAAGGCAGGTGTATTTGCCGTCCGCCAAGGACCGCCGCTGGCCGAAAACTTGCGTCGCGTCCTGGTTGGTCGGCCAGCGCGACCGTTCTCGCCGCAACGCGCCTTCCTGGTTCTGATTAGTACCGGGGACAGATATGCCGTGGCCTCAAAATGGGGGTGGTCCGTTGGAGGAAGATTTTTATGGAATTGGAAGGATTGGATTGACCGGCGGTTCATGCGCAAGTTCAACGAATTGCCTGAGATGCCGCTTGAGAAGGCGAAGCCGCTGAACCCTGGACTTGCCGACCAGGCAACTCTAAACGACATCTCAGCGATCGCCATGCGCTGCGGCGGCTGCGGCGCCAAAGTCGGCGCGAATGTCCTGAACCGGGCTTTGGCGGACTTGAAGCCGATCTCTAACACCGATGTTCTGGTTGGCCTCCACGCGCCCGACGATGCCGCTGTCGTTCAAATTCCGGATGGCAAGGTGATGGTCCACACGGTCGATTACTTCCGCGCCTTTATCGATGACGCCTATGTCTTCGGACAGGTCGCCGCCAACCACGCGTTAAGCGACATCTTCGCCATGGGGGCAGAGGCTCAATCGGCCCTCGCCATCGCAACCGTTCCTTACGGCTTGGAGGCAAAAGTCGAATCGACGATCCGGGAAATGATGATCGGCGCCATGGATGTCCTCAACGAAGCAGGTGCCAGCCTGATCGGTGGTCACACCAGCGAAGGGCCGGAGTTGGCGCTCGGATTCTCGGTCAATGGTCTGGCCGACCGCGAGGCCATTCTTCTCAAGGGCGGCATGGCGGCCGGCGAGGTTTTGATCCTCACCAAACCGCTTGGCACCGGCACGTTGTTCGCTGCCGACATGCAGCAAAAGGCCAAGGGACGGTGGATTGAGGGAGCGCTCAAGTCCATGGTCCAGTCGAATCGCCAAGCGGCGCAATGCCTGTACAGCTATGGCGCCAACGCCTGCACGGACATCACCGGCTTCGGACTGCTTGGCCATACTGTCGAGATGACTAAGGCCTCGGGCGTCGATGTAGAGATCGACCTTGAATCCCTTCCAGTCTTCGATGGTGCCATGGAGACTGTCCGGCAGGGGATTCTAAGCTCGCTGCAACCGGCCAACGTCCGGCTGCGCCGGGCCATTCGCAACCAAGACGAAGCGGCGAAGGACAAGCGCTATCCTTTGGTATTTGATCCCCAGACATCCGGCGGACTGCTCGCCAGCCTGCCCGCCGACCGGGCCCAGGACTGCCTAAAAGAACTTCGTGACGTCGGCTACGCGAAAGCAGCTATCATCGGCCGCGTAAATGCGGAAAGCGACCATTTAGAGCCGATTACCCTACTCTCTTGAGGGAATTCACGATCCGATTCAAGGCGGCTTTTTCATAGGCGGGGCGAAAGCGTTTCTTAAGTTCATGCCCGCTTCTCTCCAGCTGATCGAGGAACGCAGGTTCCGCCTCACAGCGCTCCAGAAGGCGCGCGAGTGCCGCTTCGTCACGGACCGGAAAGTACCCCGCATACGCAGGCCCAAGTAGCCCCACGTTTCCGGGAATGTCACTTGCGACGACCGGCACGCCGGCAACTACTGCCTCGGATACCACGTTGGCGCCCCCCTCTTGATTGGAGCTGATCACCATCAGTCGGCTCTTTGCCAACTCGCGGCGCACCCGCCACCCTGGAACTTCGCCAAACCACCGGTAGCGCGCGTTCCGTGCCATCTCGGCGACGGCTCGGCTGGCAAACTCGGATGTGTGAGCCTTGCCCAGGTGAATAATCCGCAGCTTTGAGTCGGCTGGCAGTCGCCGGGCGGCGAGAGCGGCTCGGAAAGGATCTTTCTCGTCCCGTAGATGACCGATCACACAAATATCGAAGAACCGCGTCGACGGCCGTCTCGGCCCAGGCAGGGGGAGGGCCGACTGACGGACCACATGGAGCTTTTCCCGAAGCGGCGCGGGTAGCGCATCGCCGATAAGGTCATGCAGGCAGATAAGGGCATCCGCCGTTTGCATGGAACGGAGCGTTGTATCCGGATGCGAATGCAGGAACGTGTTGACGTCCGTACCGCCGAGACCGACAACCAGTGGCCGATCAGGAAAACGTGCCTTGTAGCGCTCGATGGACGCGGCGCTACGCCATGCATGGATGGCGATCATCATATCGGCGGCCTCGCCAACATAGTCGACGCCGATGCGCACCCGGTGGCCGGCCTCACGCAACATCTTCGCCCAGCGAACCGCCGTTGTACGGTTACCGTGCCTCGACTGTGTTTTGGCCGGTGTAATTAGGCTAATCTGCACCAGGTTCTACCAATCAACGGAAATTTCATGACCCTGCCCGTCACTACTTCACACTTGATCGAAAACATGCGAGACGCCCGAAACCGGACCCTGGAATTGGTTCGTGACCTGGATGACGCGCAGCTCATGGGCCCCAAGTTACCAATCGTCAATCCTTTGCGCTGGGAAATCGGTCACGTTGCCCATTTTTATGAATATTTTATCCTGCGCCAACTCTACGGCTATGAGTCAGTCCTCGCCGAGCGCGCCGACCAGCTTTACGATTCAATTGCCATCGATCATGACGTCAGATGGGATCTGGATCTACCGACCCTGGAGGGGACCCTATCCTACATGCAGGCGGTTTTCGATCGTCTGGCCGAACGCCTCGATGGCACCACGGCAAGCGAAAAGGACAGCTTCATCTATCAGTTCGGCATCTTTCATGAAGACATGCACACCGAAGCGTTCCTTTGGGCGCGCCAGGCACTCGCCTACCCAATGCCTGACCTGGCCGTTGCCGCGGATGTCTCGGATGAACGCCAGGTAGGCAGTCATCTGGGATGGGCAGAGGTTCCAGGCGGTCGGTTCCTTTTAGGTGCACCCGAAGGCGCGCCTTTCGCGTTCGACAACGAAAAACAAGCCTTGCAGGTCACCATCGAGCCATTTGCGATCGCCAAATCACCGGTCACAAATCAGGAATATCAGGCCTTCGTGGATGATGGCGGTTACGGCCGCGAATTATGCTGGGATGCCGAGGGGTGGGCATGGTGCCAGGAAGCCGACGCTGCGCATCCCGTGTATTGGCAACCCGACGGTCCGAACAAGTGGTTGCTGCGGCGGTTCGATCGGACAATGCCGTTGCCGGCGGACGAGCCGATAATTCACGTCAATTGGCACGAAGCTAACGCCTATTGCCGCTGGGCCGGGCAGCGTTTGCCGAGCGAAGCGGAGTGGGAAGTGGCGGCGCTTAGCGAAACTTCGGGCAATGGCACGCTGGCGGCATCCAAAAGGCGCTATCCTTGGGGTGAAACGCTGCCCGAACCAACACGTGCCAACCTGGACGGTCGGGCCCTCGGGCCAATTGACGTGGCCGCCTTGCCGGCCGGCGACAGCGCTTTCGGTTGCCGGCAAATGCTCGGCAATGTCTGGGAATGGACGAGCGATACCTTCAACCCATTCCCCGGATTTTCAGCCGACGCGTACAAGGAGTATTCGACCATGCTGTTTGGCGACACCAAAGTGCTGCGCGGCGGTGCCTGGACGAGCCGGAGTCGAATGATGCACGGCACTTACCGAAATTATTTCCCGGCTGACCGGCGCGACGTGTTCGGCGGCTTTCGGACCTGCCGGGTAACGGCGTCCAACTAGCCGAGCCGACGGCATCCGCCTTTGAAGTGCGGAAAGAACCACTTCAGCGAAGGTCTGTTCCGAATCGTAACGGCGACTTCATGTGCGATGATCACGGACTTCTGGTGTCGATCCAACGCGGATGATCGGCGGCTGTCCCTCCCATTTATTCCATCCGTCGCAGAAACCTTGGAATTTTGCATCACCACCGGATACTGTCCTCCTATAAACTCCGTCCGGCACAGAAACCCAGGCCTTTCAGGGTGATTTGATAGCGTTGGTGGTCGGCACACGATCCTGCTTCACGGCGTTCTCTCGGGCTTTCGCGGTCGCGCCATGCGATAGCTTGAGATCACCGCGCCTCGTCATCAACGGGACGTCCTTCAGTGCAACCGGCCAAGGCAGTGGCTGGGACACCCAAAATACCAGGGTTTCTGCGCCGGATGGAGTTAACAGAAGGGACACCCACCTGTCGCTCGGCAAGGACACACCGGATGGTCGACCCGTTCAGCCGGCCGGGCCCGGAACGGTCGTTTCCTTGCCCAAGGTCGGCGGTCTGCATCATCGTTACGAACCCCTCGCGGCCTGACCACCCCCGCTCGGATTCGATCAATTCCTCTCTGTGGCGACGTGGACGCTGCCGACATCCGCATGCCCTTGCGTAGGTTCGCTGGCACGATCCGGCGGAATAAGCATCGTGACGACTGCGCCCATGGTCGATTACAAAATCCACTGGCTCAAAATGATGTCCGTGCCCGAGAGCCGAGCCGTCGTTGGGAGGCACGGTGGAATAAATGGAAGGGACAGTTCATTCGCAGAACGAAGTCGCTACCCGCGTTGACCTCTAAGGCGCCGCCGCACTTATTATTCTGCCGCGCTCTACGAAAGACTCTCATTCTCGTCGAAGAAGATAGGCGCGCGCGTTACGCGGCTCATCTCATCGCGCGTGTTGAACGTGCGGACTTGCAGATTTTGGAGCGCCTTGTTCTTGCGATGGCGATCCATCAGTGGACCATTCACATATGCATCGGCCGATGCCCTATCCTTAAAGTGATAGATGCCGCCGGTGCGGTGGTCCTCAGGGGCATCGAGCCAAATCTTCCAATGGAGACCCGGCAGGTCGACGAACATTTCGGCGCGCTCCGACGTGTAGGCTTTCGCTCACTCAACCGGGTCGTTACGATGGTTTTAACGCGATGCGGAACACATTCTCAGGAAGTCGGTTGAGCGTATGTTTGCCGATGAAGGTTCCGATGAACCCGAAAACAATCAAACCAATAAGCAGCGGTATGAATGGCCAGAAAGCAAAACCAAGCAGGCCGAATGAAATCAGTTTTAGCGAGTGTTGAACCCGGATTTCTCACCGAAGAATAGTGTGGAGTCTGATTATCTATTGCAAACAAACAGTTATAGAAATTTTCGGGAAGCGACAAAAATACTGGGTGTTTTTCCGTTCAGGGCCGTTTTTCGTCCGGCGGCGGGAGGGTTTGCACGGTTTCGGCGAGCCATTGCAAGCCTTTATACTCGTAGTTGACTGTGGCGATTACCATGGGGACCTCCTTCGGCAGTCAGTGGTTGATGGTTCACACTAGGATAAATTTGTCCGAATTTCCACCGCGGTTGCGGCCCAATGCAATGAGAAATCTAGAATGAAAGCAACGCCGTAAACGTAAAGAGCGAACGTCCTCGCTTGCGACTAGGATAATGCAGTGCTTGCGACACCGAATAGACCCGGATTTCTCACCGAAGAATAGTGTGGAGTCTGATTATCTATTGCAAACAAACAGTTATAGAAATTTTCGGGAAGCGACAAAAATACAGGGTGTTTTTCCGTTCAGGGCCGTTTTTCGTCCGGCGGCGGGAGGGTTTGCACGGTTTCGGCGAGCCATTGCAAGGCGCCCCGTGTCGCCGTCCAGTTTTCCCTGTTTTGCAACACATAGATGACCGCCTCGTCGGGTGAGCCCAGCGTGTAGTGGTCGTCCTGATGTTCGGGGATCGGCATGGCGCCGGTCAACAGAGCGGGGACATGGGGATTGCGCTTCCAGGCGGCAGCCAGGGCGGTGCGGGCATCGGCCTCATCGTCCTTGCGCAAAGCCAGCAGGGTCTTGGCGTAGGCCCATGCGGCGAACACATCATCGTCATAGGCGGCGAGCAGTTCCTCCAGGGCGCCGTGATCGCCGGTGGCGAGCAGCCAGGACGTCAGGACATGGCGCAGACCCTGATTGTCGTTGGGGTTGAGGCGCAGCATATCCCGGTAATGGCCGATGGCCGCAGCGCGCTCGCCCGCCGCCCACAGGCATTCGGCGAGACCGGCGCGGGCGCGCATGTAAGGGCGGGTCTCCAGAAGGCCCCAGAAGTGGCCGGCATCACGCTCGAAGGCTTGCGCCCCAAGCGCCCGTTCCCCGGCGGCAACGCCGGCCTCATAATGGCGCCGCGCCTCGACGAGGGTCTTCGCCGCCTCTTCCGCCAGCAGCACATGAGCGTCGGCGCAGAGTTCGGATATCTCCAGCGCCCGTTTGGCCAGTTCGATCCGTTCGCGTTTGGCGCCCGTGTCCCAGGCTTCGTACATGAGTTCCTGGGCCTGCCAAAGCGCCGCGTCATCACCGTCGCTTCCGTCAAAGCCGGAGGACAGCCCGCCGGCGAGCTTGGCCATCACCCCCTCCAGAGCCCGACGGTCGGGCAAAGGCGGCGCGGGCTCGGACACAGGCTCGAGGGCCGGCTTTTTCCTGGCGGTGGGCGCGGGCTTTCTCTTGTTGTTGCGGCGCTTCTTGCTGACCGGCATGGAGACCTCGCGTGGCGTATCACAGGAGGGTGCCAGCCTATCGGAAACCGGGGCTCAACGCTTGTGTTCTTCTTCGATGCCCCACGCAATACTCTATGATGGATCGCGTGATATCCATGTCTTGAGGGGGAACTTCATGCGCTTTGCGGATTACGGCAAACGGGTGGTGTTCGCCGCCTTCGACGGCGGCGAGATCACCTCGGACGCCGGTGTCCTGTTACTGCGCGAGCGGGCGCGCCGGATACGCCTGTTCGAACGCATGGCGGGCTGTTTCACCGATCACCGGGATCGAGAACGCCTAACCCATACCCTTCCCGCCCTGTTGGCTCAACGGGTTTGCGGGATGGCGCTCGGCTATGAAGACATCATCGACCACGACACCCTCCGTTTCGACCCGGCCTTGAAATTGCTGGCCTCACCGGGAACCGAATATCCCGGGACCCCGGCTCCGCTGGCCGGCAAGTCAACGCTGAGCCGGCTGGAACAATCCTGGGAAACCGGCAACCGCCGCTATCACCAGATGGTCCCCAATCTCAAGAGCCTCTCCAACCTGTTCGTCGCGCTGTTCCTCGACGCCTGCGACACGCCGCCCGCGCGCATCACCCTCGATATCGACGCCACCGACGTGGAGACCCACGGGCGCCAGGAGAACGCCTTCTTCCACGGCTATTACGAGCACCGCTGTTTCTTGCCCCTCTATGTCTTCTGCGGCCGCCATCTCCTGCTCGCCCAACTGCGGCAACCGCCGCTATCACCACTGCCAGATGGTCCCCAGCCGGGTCTCAAGAGCCTCTCCAACCTGTTCGTCGCGCTGTTCCTCGACGCCTGCGACACGCCGCCCGCGCGCATCACCCTCGATATCGACGCCACCGACGTGGAGACCCACGGGCGCCAGGAGAACGCCTTCTTCCACGGCTATTACGAGCACCGCTGTTTCTTGCCCCTCTATGTCTTCTGCGGCCGCCATCTCCTGCTCGCCCAACTCCGACCCGCCAACATCGATGGCGCCAGGGGTGCGCGCAACCAGATCCGCCGCATCGTCCAGATGATCCGCGAACGTTGGCCCAACGTCGACATCCTGCTGCGCGGCGACAGCGGCTTCGCGCGCGAGAACCTGATGCGCTGGTGCGAGGGAAATGCCGTGGATTACGTCTTCGGCCTGGCGCGCAACGATGTCCTGCTCAAGAAAGCACAGAGGGTCCGCGGCAAGGCCGCCATGGCCATGATCGAAACCGGCCAGCCGGTCCGCGCCTACGGCGATTTCCACCACATCACCAAATCCAGAACCTGGGCCCGGCCCCGGCGCGTCATCGCCAAGGTCGAACACAAGCCCGGACACGAACAGCGCTGCCGCTTCCTCGTCACCTCCCTGGATCGCCACCAAGTCCCGTCCAGGGAACTCTACGAAGACACCTATTGCCCACGCGGCGACATGGAAAACCGCATCAAGGACTGCCAACTCGATCTGTTCGCCAATCGCATGAGCGCGCACGCCTACAAAGCCAACCAGCTCCGCCTGCTCCTCGCTGCTTTCGCCTATGTCCTCATCGACGGTATCCGCCGCGTCGCCCTGAAAAAGACGACCCTGGCCAAGGCCGTCCCCAATACCATCCGCCTGAAACTCCTGAAGGTCGGCGCCAAAGTCATCAACTCCGTGCGACGCATCAAGCTCTCCCTGCCCGATGCCTGCCCTTACAAAGACCTCTTCTTCAAGGCCCACGCCGCCCTGGCGCCCCCATAATCGCAACTCTCCACCGCAACAGGGGAAAGGGGGCAACGCTGCGGCGGCGATGACTCCCGCATGCCCGAAACCCACCAAAAACCAATCATACGCAGAGCCTGTCCAACTATCCCGGCCAGAATATCCTTCTCAAAGCCCGACCCACCACGCTGACACTCAAATCAGCCCGATCACTCTCAAATCCAGCGCCTCAAAACGCCTCGGTAGAGTCGAGGGGAGGCGCGCCCTGCCGTAGATCAAGGGAGTCGCTGTTTGCCGACGGCTTTCGCCAGGTGCCGGTGCCTCCGCCTCAACCATAGCCACGTTTCACTCACCCCCGCTCATCAAACCGGACATGCCTATCTCAGGCATCCGGCTTTCCGACGAGATCATGCCTTCGCCCACGGAAAGCCCCTGGTCCTCGGCGCAAGGCAGGTAAGGCCATAGTGTTCCCACAGTCGATCGTCCGGAAAGCGCACGTACTTTCCGTTCCTGACTGTTGATCGGCGTCCAATTTTGACCCCCCTAGGTCGAGTAAAATCAACGGGTTAGCGTGCTTATCGGCGTCCAATCGACACGCCGATCAACACCGACCCTACCTACGAGAGGCTGGGGGTGCGACTCCCCCGGCCTACTCACCACGTGCTCGACCTGTGGTTCCACAAGAAATGGCGCCCGAACGTCCCGGATGGCGAAGCGATCATCGTCCGTTACGCCGACGATATCGTTGTCGGGTTCCAACACAAGCGGGATGCGGAGCGGTACCTCCGCGACGTTCGGGAGAGGCTGGCCCGGTTCGGTCTCAGCCTCCACCAGGACAAGACCCGCCTCGTGGAGTTTGGCCGGTTCGCGGTGATGAACCGTCGCCAGCGCGGGGTGGGCAAGCCGGAGACTTTCGACTTCCTGGGCTTCACGCACTATTGCACGACGACCCTGAGAGGACGCTTTCGGCTTGGTCGCAAACCTGTCGCCAAACGGGTCAACAGGACCCTGGCGCGCATTGACGAGGTGCTCCGCAAGCGCTGGCACCACGACATCTGGGAGGTCGGCAAGTGGCTCGGGCGGGTCTGCGAAGGCTGGCTCAACTACTTTGCCGTCCCGGGGTCGGGCCGGTTCATCCGTGCGTTCCGCCGCAGGCTGCAACGCCTGTGGATGCGGGCGCTGCGCCGGCGGTCCCAGCGAGCCCGTTTCAGTTGGAGGCGTCTGGAACGCATGACCGAAATCTTGTGGCCGCGCGCCTCCATCCGCCACCCATGGCCGGACCAGCGGTTTGCCGTCAATCACCCGAGGTAGGAGCCGTATGGTTTAGCGACCAAGTACGGATCTGCGCGGGGGGTGCGCAGCAATTCGCATTCCTACCGCAACTGGGGGGGAGAGGCTCGGCAACGACCTCTCCTGCCCGGCCGTCTGCCGCGCGCTGCGGGATTGCGCCGAGCACGGCGCATCGCTGGCGCCACCGCTTTCCGGCGGCGGTGCGCCAGGCGCCGGACCGGCTTGCCGGGATCGTTGTTGATCGGCGTGGAATATTGCCCCCCTTGGTGGGGTAATCGGCGTCCAAAATTGACCCCCCTGTGGAGTGCGCCCCTATGTCCGGACAGGATCACTCGGCGGCCTTGACCGTATGCCGGGCATATTGATCCTCGAACTGTACCGGGCTCAGATATCCGAGCGCGGAGTGGAGACGTCGTGAGTTGTAGACCTCATCGATGAATCTGGGAAGGTCTGCAGTGACGTCCTCGAAAGTCTCGCATTCCATGAGATAGACCGCTTCGACCTTGAGGGTTTTCATGAAACTCTCAGCCATAGCGTTCTCGTAAGGGTTGTCACGCCGGCTCATCGAGCCGATCAACCCATGTTTGGCGAGCAGCTTGCGATAGTCCGCCGCTGCGTATTGGGCGGGTTCAACCGGTCGTCGCAACACGTTCAGTTTGACTGGCCTGCAAGCACTGGTCCAGAGCTTCGGCGGGAGTTCTCCATCCGAGGGTCTTGCGGGGCCGTGTATTGAGCGCGTCAGCAACAACTGCGAGTACGTCCGGACTGTGTGCGCTCAGATCGGTTCCTTTCGGGAAGTACTGTCGAAGCAGTCCATTGGTGTTCTCGTTCGTTCCGCGTTGCCAAGGGCTGTGCGGTTCGCAGAAGTAGACGGGAAGGCCGGTTGCGATCCGCAGATCCGCATGCCTGGCCATCTCTGCTCCCTGGTCCCAGGTCAGCGAGCGGCGAAGCTGCGCTGGCAATGTCGTGATCGTCCGGGCGATGGCATCGCGAACCGCTTCAGCCCCATGACCGGCAAGCGCAGGCCCGTTCTTCACGCGCGGGACGGTGCCGTGGCCTTCCATTCGGGGAAGATGCAGCAGCATTGTGAACCGCGTGGTGCGTTCCACCAGAGTGCCGATCGCCGATCTGCCCAAGCCGATGATCAGGTCACCTTCCCAGTGTCCGGGTACGGCCCGATCAGCTGCTTCCGCCGATCGTTCACTGATCATGATCTCAGGCGTGACGAAGGATTTTCCCCGCCGGCGGCTACGTGCCCGAGGTACGCGCAGTGCCCTTCCCGTGCGAAGGCAGGCGGTCAGCTCACGACGGAGTGCGCCGCGGCCCTGTACGTAGAGCGCCTGATAGATCGCCTCATGACTGATCCGCATCGCTTGATCCTCGGGCCCGTCCCCCCAGGATAGTCGATCCGAAGACGGTGCGCGATCTGCTCAGGACTCCAGGCCCTGGCCCATCGCCTGTGCTGCCCCGGCCCATGCCGACGACCGTTCCAGACGACGCGTGGCCCCTCGATCACCGTTCCATCCGGTGCCGAGATCCGACCCGCAAGCCGATCCTGCACATAGCGCCGCAGCGCCTCATTCGTTGCCAGCTTGGCTGGCTTCGGCCTTTTGGCGGACCGATCAGTATGCCACTGCGCCGTCGTTGCTCGGTAGTCCAGGCCACCGCTTCGGGTCGCCGCGTTGCGCCGCACCTCGCGGGAGATCGTCGACGGTGCTCGCTCCAGCCGGCAAGCAATATGACGTATGCCTCTTCCCTGGGCGCGCAGAAGAGCAATCTCCTCACGTTCCTCGAAAGACAGGTAACGTCCTGACAGCGGCTTGGCCGGTTGCGATAAATGTGATGGTGGCATGCCGCCCGACCTCCGGAACCACCTCGAGCCTACCGGAGGGGATACACCGGCATCTCGGGCCGCGTCCTCGCTCGAACGCCCCGTCGCAATCGCTGCCCAGAACCGAACAAGCTCCTCACGCCGTGCCGAGTCCGGTCGACCTGGCGAATGCAACTTGCTCCGTCCAGACCGATCCGACCGCCGTCTGCGTACCGTCATAGCAACCTCCTATGCCAGAGTGTTGCGACGACCGATTGAACTCGCCTTGCGATCCGCGATCCGAATGGTGGATACAGCCCCTTGGCGGCTGTCGTGACCGGACAGCGGCCTTGAGCGCTGCCAAGGTGAGCCGCGTATCGATCGAGCGGCTGATGGCATAACCAACGACGCGGCGTGACCACGCATCGAGGATGACGGCGGCATAAACGAAGCCAACGGCGATCGCGACGTAGGTGATGTCTGCGACCCAGAGCTGGTTCGGCCTGTCGGCCGTAACGTCCTTGGCGCGGTTGGAGAACGATCGGACTATCATGATCGCTGTCAGTCGTGGCGATGAAACGCCTGCGACGCTTGGGCTGCAGGTCGTGCTGGCGCATCAAACGGCGGATCTTCTTACCGTTGACGACGATCCCCTGATGGCGTAGCTCGGCCCCGACACGTCTATAGCCGTAAGCCTCAAACTCTTCGCAGATCGCCGTGATGCGGGCGACGATCTCGGTGTCGGCCTCGGTCGCCGGCGTATCGTAGTAGGTGGAGCGCGGCAGGCCCATCAGACGACATCCTCGCGCGATGGTGAGCCCACGGGGCCGGCAATCACGGACGTAGTCGCGCTTCTCGGCCGTGGTGCGCTCTTGAGTGCCCCCTTTAGAAACTCAATCTCCAGCGCCTGCCGGCCTACCAGGCGCTCAAGGGCAGAGATCTTCGCCTCAAATTCCTGGAGAAGACCGGCGGCTTCCACGTCTTCGTCAAACGCGCCGGCTTCGAGCTTCGACACCCAGATGCGGATCAGGTTGCGCGAGACGTCATGGCGCCTAGCCAGCCCGTGAAGGGTCTCGCCTCCGAGATATTCCTGAGCAACCTGTCGCTTGAACTCAATACTGTAGGTTCGGTGCTTGGCCATCGCTTCCATCCTCTGAAAGCCCAGCCTTCCCGGTCAATTCCAAACGTGCAACCTGTCCCCCCTCAGGGGCGCACTCCAGATCGGGGGTCAATATTGAAAGCCGTTTGACACCCCCACATGCGCGGCGGACGCTGCCGCTCAAACGCCGCTCGGGCTAACTGCGCACTCTGAAACGGTTTACGATACACGAGCGCTTGAGGGAAGAGGAAGCGGGATACGGATGCCCTTCGGCGTTTGGTTCTCAACCCGACGCATCGTGTTCTGCAAGTCCCTTGACCTCATGAACGACGGCTACCGAGTGCTGGATGTTGACGGATAGGCCATCCGACGCGAGAGAGGCCCGCTCGTTGGTGCAAATGTTGGTCACCATGATGCTCGCGGCGGGGGCCGCCCCGCCGTCCAGGTCGGCTACGTCGCGAGCCATCTAGCCAAACCGTGTAGCGCGCCGACCGGGATCGTCCGCCATCACATGCTCATGCCGCGGCCCTTGCTCTGCTGCTTGCTGGCCTTGCGCTCCTGCTTCTCAGCCTTCTTGCGCAGTTTGCGGAGCGGTTCGGGTTCGTCGAGACTGTGAGCGTTGTACTTCTCCCGTAGTGCGGCCCGCCCGGCTTGGCGCTCCAGCTTCCTGGCGTCCGGGATATGCCTGTCGTCGTCGCGAAGCGTCTCGCGGGCTCTCGAGAGCGCCGATCCGAGACCCTCTCCTCTGAGAGCAATACCGGCGAGACGGATGCCATATGCCTCCCTGTCGACAAGGATCCTCTCGCCCATAACCGTCAGCTCGTCGATATAGGCCCGCCATACGCCGTAGTCCTCATGATCGGGAACCGTCACGCCCTGCTCGGCTGCATCGGCCTTCAGCACATCGCGGCGCAAGGCCAACAGCTCCACGATAGAATCGCGGTATTTCTCAATGTGCTCGCGCGTGGCTTTGGCCTTGTCGAGTTGGGCAAGGACATCGCGTATCGCCGGGCCGAGTTGCACGCCCAGGTATATGTCTTCGTACATGGACTCCAGGCGCAAACGCATATGTCCGTAGCCGCGCGTGTAGATGACATGGACGCCGTCCCGTTGCGCTTGCTCCACTTCGCGGTTCGCTGTAGCTCAAGCCCCCGCCGAACTCGATGCCGGTCCCGGTCTCCGCGTCGCCGCCGTCCTGCCGCAGGCCCACCTCCAGGGACGGCGTGAAGCGCCCGCCCCCGTCCATGGCGAAGGCGCGGCTCCCCTCCAGCATCAGACGCACCCGGCTGGTGCCGGCCTCCGTTGCCGCGAGGTTGCCGCCGCTGCCGCTGGTGGCCGCGTCCGATTCGGTCCGCTGCACCACCGCGTCGGTGCGGATGGCAAGCTCCAGACCGCCCTCGGCCGGCGCCGCCAGCACCACGCCGCGCGCGCCCGCCGCCGCCATCGTCATCGTGACGTCGGTCGTCCAGCGCTTCCCGTCGTCCATCTCCAGATCGAGACCGCCGGTGCCGTAGCCGAGGATCCCCCAGACCGAGAGGCGCTCGCTCAGGCTGAGCCGCGCATAGGGGTGGACGCTGGTCAGCGTGCTCAAGAGGCTGCCCGAGCCCCGGCCCTCATGGCCCCCGTCCGCATGGTCGCGGAAGCCGCCGTCGCCGGTGCTGTAGGCCACCGCCACGCCGGCGAGCATGCGCGACCACGCCGCGTCCGCCCCGAGCGTGACGGTCGTCACGTCGCCGTCGAGCGCCAACCCGTCCTCCTCGCCGTCGAAGCGCGACTGCGCCGCCCGACCCCAGGCCGTCCAGCGCGTGTCGCCGGCCCCGGCCGCATCGCCGTCGCCGCCGAGCGACAGCACGAAGGCGCTCCCGAGCAGCAGCTCGCGCTCGGTCATCGTGCGGGTCTCGGACGCATCCTCGTCCCGCTCCCAGCGGGTCCACGCCGTCCCTTCGCCGATGGGCCACGGTGCTGTCGATGCGCACGCGCTGGCCTGACGTTGACCCCAAAATCCGGACCAGGTGGTTCTTCACCTATGCGGCCTGAGCGATGGTCATGTCCCTCCTGGCCTGTGCCGGCGTCCGGTAGCCGATGCTCGAGTGGCGCCATCGTTGGTTATAGAAGATCTCGATGTACTCGAATAGCGCAGCCCTGGCCTCGCGCCGGGTAGAAAACCGGGTACGGTGCACGAGTTCGGTCTTGAGAGACCCAAAGAAGCTCTCCATAGGGGCGTTGTCGAGGCAATTCCCCTTGCGGCTCATGGAGGCCTTGATGCCATGGAGGCGGAGCAGCTTGCGGTAGTCACCGCAGGCATATTGGGCGGGTTCAACCGGTCGTCGCAACACGTTCAGTTTGACTGGCCTGCAAGCACTGGTCCAGAGCTTCGGCAGGAGTTCTCCATCCGAGGGTCTTGCGGGGCCGTGTATTGAGCGCGTCAGCAACAACTGCGAGTACGTCCGGACTGTGTGCGCTCAGATCGGTTCCTTTCGGGAAGTACTGTCGAAGCAGTCCATTGGTGTTCTCGTTCGTTCCGCGTTGCCAAGGGCTGTGCGGTTCGCAGAAGTAGACGGGAAGGCCGGTTGCGATCCGCAGATCCGCATGCCTGGCCATCTCTGCTCCCTGGTCCCAGGTCAGCGAGCGGCGAAGCTGCGCTGGCAATGTCGTGATCGTCCGGGCGATGGCATCGCGAACCGCTTCAGCCCCATGACCGGCAAGCGCAGGCCCGTTCTTCACGCGCGGGACGGTGCCGTGGCCTTCCATTCGGGGAAGATGCAGCAGCATTGTGAACCGCGTGGTGCGTTCCACCAGAGTGCCGATCGCCGATCTGCCCAAGCCGATGATCAGGTCACCTTCCCAGTGTCCGGGTACGGCCCGATCAGCTGCTTCCGCCGATCGTTCACTGATCATGATCTCAGGCGTGACGAAGGATTTTCCCCGCCGGCGGCTACGTGCCCGAGGTACGCGCAGTGCCCTTCCCGTGCGAAGGCAGGCGGTCAGCTCACGACGGAGTGCGCCGCGGCCCTGTACGTAGAGCGCCTGATAGATCGCCTCATGACTGATCCGCATCGCTTGATCCTCGGGCCCGTCCCCAGGATAGTCGATCCGAAGACGGTGCGCGATCTGCTCAGAACTCCAGGCCCTGGCCCATCGCCTGTGCTGCCGCGGCCCATGCCGACGACCGTTCCAGACGACGCGTGGCCCCTCGATCACCGTTCCATCCGGTGCCGAGATCCGACCCGCAAGCCGATCCTGCACATAGCGCCGCAGCGCCTCATTCGTTGCCAGCTTGGCTGGCTTCGGCCTTTTGGCGGACCGATCAGTATGCCACTGCGCCGTCGTTGCTCGGTAGTCCAGGCCACCGCTTCGGGTCGCCGCGTTGCGCCGCACCTCGCGGGAGATCGTCGACGGTGCTCGCTCCAGCCGGCAAGCAATATGACGTATGCCTCTTCCCTGGGCGCGCAGAAGAGCAATCTCCTCACGTTCCTCGAAAGACAGGTAACGTCCTGACAGCGGCTTGGCCGGTTGCGATAAATGTGATGGTGGCATGCCGCCCGACCTCCGGAACCACCTCGAGCCTACCGGAGGGGATACACCGGCATCTCGGGCCGCGTCCTCGCTCGAACGCCCCGTCGCAATCGCTGCCCAGAACCGAACAAGCTCCTCACGCCGTGCCGAGTCCGGTCGACCTGGCGAATGCAACTTGCTCCGTCCAGACCGATCCGACCGCCGTCTGCGTACCGTCATAGCAACCTCCTATGCCAGAGTGTTGCGACGACCGATTGAACTCGCCTTGCACACCGCGGTCGGAATGGTGGATCAGCCCCATGGGCAACCGGCGGCTGCGGATCGCCATCTTCAGCGCCTCCTCGCACAGGACGCTCTTCAGCCGCTCGGACATCGACCAGCCGACGATCTCCATCGTGGCCAGATCCTTGACGGCGGCGAGGTAGAGCCAGCCTTCGTCAGTTGGGATGTAGGAGATGTCAGCGAGCCAGACCGCATCGGGCGCAACGGCTTCGAAGTTGCGGTCGAGCAGATTGGGCGCGATCGCATGGGAGTGGCGGCTGTCGGTGGTGATCGGCGCCCGCCGCCTGCCTCGCGGTGGACGAATGCCGTTCTCTCGCATGAGCTTGGCGACCGAGCGCTTCGAGATGCGCAAGCCGCGGGCCTTCAACTCAGCATGGATCCGAGGCGCGCCGTAGCACCTCTTGCTCTGCTCGAAGATCTCCCGGATCTCTGACCCGAGCCTGCCACGCCGGGCAGCGCGTTCAGCTCTCTTTGGGGCCGCACGCCGCCGGGCGTGGAACCAGCTGTGAGCAACCTCCAGGACCCGGCACATGAACCGGATGGCGTGCTCTGAAGCATGGGCGGCGATGAAAGCGTGCTTCGTCTTCATGTCTTCGCCGCCCATTGAGCGAAAAAGCCGAGGCTTTGCGTAGAACCTCAACCTCCTCCGTCAGCCGCTTGTTATCCCGGCGAAGCTGCACCAGTTCAGCGGCCTCGGCTTTCTGCGCCGCCCTCGCCGCGGCCGAGCCCGCGGCCTCAAGCTCGAGCCTTCAACTGCGTTGGCGTGACGCCGAGCTCGGCAGCCACACTGCTATGCGTCGCACCCGGCAGCGACAGCCGGGCAACCGACTGTTCCTTGTATTCCGGCGAAAATCGCCGCCTCGTCTGCTTTGTCATCTCGTCCCTCCAGGTCGGTATTCAATTTACCGCCTGGTCCGGGATCCGGGAGCAATGTCAGCCTGTCTCCACTCCCGCGTCCTGTGCCGCGCGCAACAGGCAGCGGTTGACGCGCTCCCAGGTATCAGCGCGGACCGTACCGACCGTGGCTTGCAGCGCTGACTTCTTCGGCATCCGTATCGCTTCGACACGCGCGAAGCGCCGCGCCGACCGCGAGTCACGCAAGGTGAACTCGAGGCCGCGCCAAGTCTCCTGGCGCAGGTGCTTGAGCACCGCGCAGCGCAGCACCGTCTCGCAACTGAGGCCGTGGCGACCACAGCACAAGCCGCTCTCGGCGCCCAGGTCGGCGGCGACCGCCTCCAGCAGTTCGGGATGGTCGTCGAGCCATGCCGAGATCGCCTCCAGGGCGTCGGCAACAGGATGGTCAACCGGATCGGGCTCGAAAAAACTCAGTTGCGCAGTGCGCTTCTGGCGCATGGCACCTCCGGCGTTCTCGGTTGTCCGAGTTTTGTTGGGTGCAAGACAAGGATAGCCGAAACGCCAGTTTCTCACCACGTTAAACGAGTGTTTTTCAAATAAATCAGTCCGTTAGCTATTTACGGACAAGAACTAGTTAAGTCTCGTGCAAAGGCGCCATAACTGTCCATTCGAGAGCGCATCAAGAAATACTAGCGCCCGGGCATCCTCTGGGGGCGTGGGGGCTCTTCCATCTCTTAGCAGTATTGGAGCTGCGGGAACTCGTAGGAGAATTGGTGCGACGGCACCTTCCGAAAGTACGAGTGTTCCAGAATCTCTGAGGAATTTGGGCGCCCGGGGATCCTCTGGGAGTGTGAGTGCTACGGCGTCGGCTAGCCCACATCGTTCAAGAGGGGCCATGAAGGTAGCGATTTCGGAATCACTTAAACAGTGCCAAGTCTGCGCCGCCGCATATTACGAAGGAGAAGTTCCCGATTGTAAGCCGTAAAGATGTGGGGGAGGTCGCTGATGATATCGCAGAAAGGAGAGGATACCGCTCAGGCAATTCGAGATTGGGTAAAGGAAGAGAGCAAAGAGGGTCCAAATCGATTTTTCGAATTGGGGAAGCTCTTAGTTGGCTTGTCGAGCGGGTCAGTCGGAATACACATCAGCATCAAGAAATTTCTAACTCTTCAGTTTAATTATTCGGATTGGACGGGATTAGTCCTGTTCGGTCTTGCCATAATTGTTGGATTGATACTCGCTATTCCGCACGTCCTCAGGTTAAACGCTTACGTTGATCTACTAGAAAAATACAACCAGATCATAAGAAGAGGCCTGATTTGGCTTGCGGTAGGAGTGATTTCTTGGGCGGCTGGGGTTGGATTTGTGGTGTTTTCACTGTTTATCCTTGCCTAGCGAAAGATGGGAGGTCTGGTCTCAGTCACCCTTGGTATGAACCGCCCGCCAATAACGATTCCTCATTTAGGTTAGATCGGCCGATGTTTGGGAGACATTATCGGGCCTTAAGCAATTTGGGCTAGAACGTCCGCTTTGGGTCACAAGCGGACGTTCGAGCAGCGTCTTGTGGATGACTGCTTTAGGTGGTTAAGCAGACGCATGCTCACCTGACGACGATGGTCTGCTAGCGCACATCGCACATCATCAATGCCAAGATTTGTAGGAAAGCACCCTCAGGCTTCGGCCGCTTTGCGGGCCCTGTTTTCGTGGTACGCCATATAGGTCACGCTCGCAAAGATCATGGCACCACCCACCCAGGTGAAGACGCTGGGGATCTCGGCAAAGAAGACGTAGCCGATGGCCGCCGCCCAGATCAGCTGCAGGAAGAATATCGGCGATATGACGTTCGTCTCAACCTCCTTGAGCGCCTGGGTGAAGGCGAAGGTCGACAGGGTGCCGACGATGCCCATGGCGGCGAGCCAAAGGAGCTGGCGCCCATCCGGCCACTGCCAGACGAACAACGCGGGCACCAGCGCCAGAGGTGCGCGCAGCAATACGGAATAGAAGGTGATCGTGACGATGGAATCGATGCGGGTTAGCACTTTGACCACGAGGATTGTGAACGCGAACATCACTGACCCGGCGATAACCAGCAACGAACCGGCATCCACCGCCGCCATTCCGGGGCGCACGATGACGAAGACGCCGGCGAAGCCGAACAGGATGGCCGCCCATTTGGCCGTTCCCACCCGCTCGTTGAGGAAGACCACGGCCAGCAGGGTCGTGAAGATGGGCATCGTGAAATTGAGCGCCGTGACCGTGGCTATGGGCGTGACGCTCAACGCGTAGAATATGGTCAATGTGCCTGCCACGCTGAAGACGCCGCGAACGACGTAGAGCCCGAACTTGTCGGTGCGAAGGTGGTTGATGCCGTAACGAAGAACCCACGGTAGTAGCGTGAGTAGCCCGAAGAACCCGGCGAAGAAAGCGATCTGGAATGGATGTAAGTCCGCCGAGAGATGCCGCACCACGCCCCAGCCCGCGGCGAAGACGATGGTGGACAGGATCGCGAGACCAATGCCGCGCATGATGACTCCTTATCTCACTGGAGCTCGACTAGACGAACAAGTTCCCGATAGACGGTAATCTCGATCAACGTTACTCGTCGATCATTGATGATTCGGATGGGTCAGTCCAACTTGAACACATACCGGGTTTCGCCAAATTGCGAGACCCAAAGCGGACGTTGGCGCGGTTTGCTGGCATGCGCTATCCCGGCAAGCATACATGACGGACTTCGATCGGCTGTGCGTATGGGAGGATGAGGTGCTCGCACGGCGGCTTGCATGGCATCCGCAGGTTGCCAACAACCGAGTACCGGCGAAGTTTCTAATCGCTTCCAGGATCCCTGTCGCGGTTGAAACTCGCGACCAAGCGAGACGCGACGATGGCTGAACTCCAGAAGCAAGTGACCTATTGCACTCGTAGTTCCGGATCACCAAACGCAGACAAATCTCTCGTCCGATCTCCCAAGCAATTAGCAAATATCTCGCTACCTGCAATTGTTTCAAACGCCACTGACTCAGTACTAATCAGCACAATTCGAGAAGTACCATCGCTATGCTGCGGCGCTTGCGTCAGCGTACTGCCAGCACCGACCTTCTGCCAGAAATACCCTCCATCTGCGAAGCAGACGTATCCCTTACCTCGCAATACGCATGACGGCAAAGAGTCACAAAACCGCTCAAACGTAACGCGATCTATGGCCACTGGTGCCGATAGTGTAAACGTCTCAAACGACTTATCAGCGTGAACTGCGGACAAATCTCGACGAGAGATTTCCGCCCGTGTGCCAAGAATCAACTCCAGAGGAACGTGGGAATTCGTCGTGACAATTTGCAAAGCGTCTCCATTGCAGCTGTGCAATCGGTTCTGAACCTCTACAAGTGTGTCTTTACTTATTTGGTCGAACTTGTTCACCAGCAATATGCTTGCGCATTGAAGCTGAACCATCAAAATCTGGGTTAGTTTCGAGTCCTCCAGCGATGTCAGAATCCCGAATGCGTCAACCAACATGAGTATTCCATCTTCCGTAAGTTCGGGGTCAATCCGAGCAAAATCCATGATCCGGTCAGGCTCAGAAACGCCGCTTGCCTCGACGATTATGTGGTCGAATCGGTCTGGCGTCTGCATCAGCCCGATCATGGCGTTTACAAATCCGTTCGCGAGTGAGCAGCAAATACAGCCATTGGATAGCGCTATCGTTTGCCCATCGTGGCTCTCAATCAACTCAACATCCACGTTGATTTTGCCAAAGTCATTAACCAGCACCGCGTAGCGCGTGCCCGTAGATGCGCGCAGAATATGGTTCACGAGCGTGGTCTTCCCGGCTCCCAAGAACCCGCCAATAACTGTAAACGGCTTGGGCATCACCGATCGCTACGCACTGCAGCTTGATGGCTTATGCCACCGGTTATGACACCCCAAACACGGACGTCCTTCAAAGCTTCCGGAGCAACGTCCGTCGGATCATCCTCCAAGACGGCAAAATCCGCATACTTTCCAGGCTCGATACTGCCGACGAGGTGATCCATCTTCAACGTATATGCCGCCCCTAATGTTATGGCGTGCAGAGCACTCTTGACGCTTATGCGCTCATTTGGCCCCAACACTTTTCCACCCTCGGTTAGTCGGTTTACAGCGCACCAGGCGGTGAAAAGAGGTGCTAGCGGCGTCACCGGTGCATCTGAGTGAATAGCAAAATGTACTCTCGTGCGCTCAGCCGTTGCGCAAGCATCCATTCTCGCCGCCCGGTCAGGCCCCATGGTGAGGCTGCGGTGGTAGTCACCCCAATAATAGATGTGATTGGCGAACATGTTCGCGCAGACACCCAAGGCGGCCATCCGACGGAACTGGCTTTCATCGGCCATTTGACAGTGCTGAAGTGTATGGCGGTGATCCGCAATCGGGTGGGCATTTTGCGCAGATTCGATTGCATCCAACGTGACCTCCGTCGCTTCGTCGCCGTTGGCGTGTATATGCAGCTGCAAACCTGCCGCATGATATTCTGCTATCAACTCGCTCAACTGCTCCGGCGCCATGTTCCACAATCCGTTCTCGGCGCCATTGAAGTAGCCAGGCCATTTTATCCGTGCGGAGAATCCCTGTATCGAGCCATCCGTCAGCACTTTACACGCGCCAAGATGTAATTTGGGGTTGTTCCTTTCCTTTGCAGCTTTTGCGCAGGCTATGCCGTCCTGGAGCGGTGAATCCAGAGTTTGCATGGCAGGTACTAGTCGAGTTGGAAAGTCTGGTGCCGTTGTCACTTCGGAATAGAGATCCAGGAGATCATCGCTAAATGTGGCGTACATATCTGTAGCCGTGGTCGTGCCGCAGTTAACTGTTGCCTGACCGAATCTCCTTAGTTGAGGCGCGCCAAGGCGACCAGAAAGCGGATCGCCAACTGTCTTTAGGGCCAGGTACATTGCGGCCATTCCCGAAAGCTCACCGGTCGGCTCTCCTTGCTCGTCCCGAGTAATCCCCTGGACGTTCGTATTCCTGTCAATTCCAGCACGTTCCAGCACTACCGTATTTACGTTCAGCAAGTGCCCATTGGAATGGCGAACAACAATGGGCCGCGTCGTCGAAACCAGATCAAGATGACTTACATTCATCCGCTGATTGCCGAAGTATATCGGGTCAAACCCCCGAGCGAATAATAGAGCCTCTGGCTCCTCCAGATTTCGCTCAACCTCGGAGAGAATCTCAATTACGTCATCGAAACTGGTGGCGCCCCGCCAACGAACTCCTTCCGGATCATAACGATCGTGATACCCCACATATGGAACATCCCAGACCCAGCCTTCGTTGGCATGGCAATGGCCCTCCACAAATCCAGGAAGAAGCACTTTGTTATCGAATCTGTCATCCAGTGTATGACTTCCCCACATGGCAACATCATCCAAAGACCCAACAGCCAAGATCCTGCCGTCGCGAACCGCCACATGTGTCGCTTCAGATGCGTAGGAGTTAAACGTGAGGATTTTTCTTGCCGAGAATACCGTCGTGTCGCTTTTCATTTTGCACCATGCATCTGCCACCACCGCTCTCTAACGGATGACAATTTGCCCTCGTGACCCGCGTTCCTATGAAACTTCCACATCTCCGCCAGCTGGTGCCTGTAAGCTCGCATCCGTCGCAGTGCGCTCGTCCGTAGCTTCCTCATTCCACAAGCCAGATATATCCGATGACAGGGCGTCCGCACTTCGGGCTATCCGATTAGGGTCACCGAATATGATTGGTTCGATGACCCCGTTATCCATCGCGTGCTTTCCCCCTGTGAAGTTCCAAGTGTCACGCAGGCAAATTCGTTCTCATATCGTTAGCGTCAATCCCAGCCACGCTGACTGGCGCCGTCATGGCGTCGCGCCTAAATGGCTCACCTAGCTCCTGATTGAGTACGACCTCAATAAATGTCGTAATCCCGTGATCCTGAGCCTTGCATGCCTCCCGCAAAGCTTCAGTCAACTCGGTCTGAGACTTGACCGGAACGCCCTTTAATCCGCAAGCCTCAGCCACTTTTGCGTAGCTGACCTCCCGGTTCAGTTCAGTGCCGACAAAATTGCCGTCATACCAGAGTATCGTGTTGCGCTTCTCTGCACCCCACTGAAAATTGCGGAAGATAACCATCGTAATAGCTGGCCGACCCTCGCGGCCGCAGGACGTCATTTCATTCATTGAGATGCCAAAGGCCCCATCACCTGCAAAGCCCACGACGGGAACATCGGGGCAACCGATTTTGGCTCCTAAAATAGCGGGAAATCCGTAGCCGCAAGGTCCGAATAATCCAGGAGAAAGGTATTTGCGCCCTTCTTCGAAGGTTGGGTAAGCATTTCCAATGGCGCAGTTGTTGCCGATGTCAGTGGAAATTATCGCATTCATTGGCAGGCCCGCTTGAATAGCTCGCCAGGCCATGCGCGGAGACATCAGATCCGAGTCACGCTCACGCGCTTCTTTATTCCAAACAGTGCCGGGGTCATCGTCTTCATGATCCAGGCCGCTGACGGTCTGCAACCATGCCGATTTCGTTTGATGGATGGTTGCCTTGCGCTCTTCCCTACCTTCATCGCCGGCCGTATCGGAAAGCTGCTCCAACAATTGCTTAGCAACTAATTTTGCGTCGCCACAAATCCCAACAGTGACCTTCTTGGTCAAGCCGATGCGATCAGAGTTGATCTCTACTTGGATAATGCTGGCCTTTTCTGGCCAATACTCAATTCCGTAACTTGGTAAGGTTGAGAACGGATTGAGCCGGGTTCCAAGGGCAAGAACGACATCAGCCTTCGCTATTAACTCCATTGCAGCCTTGGATCCGTTGTAGCCTAGAGGTCCAACTGCAAGTGGGTGGCTACCCGGGAAGCTGTCGTTGTGCTGATAACCGTTGCAGACTGGCGAATCGAGACGCTCGGCCAATGCCTGACACTCCGGTATAGCGTCTCCAAGAATGACACCGGCCCCCGACAGAATCACAGGGAATTTGGCGTCAGACAGCAATTTGGCGGCCTTGGAAATTGAGTCAGCTCCGCCTGGTGAAGGTTCAAGGCGAACAATCTGTGGCAGTTCGATATCAATAACGCGGGTCCAAAAGTCGCGCGGCACGTTAATTTGCGCCGGTGCCAGACCTCTGAGCGCTTTTTCAATCACCCGGTTCAGGACCTCTGCAACACGTGAGGGGTCACGCAACTCCTCCTGGTAACAAACCATGTCCCGAAACAAGGCCATTTGCTCGACTTCCTGAAACCCGCCTTGGCCAATCGTTTTGTTGGCTGCTTGCGGCGTGACCAGAAGAAGTGGGGAATGATTCCAATAGGCTGTCTTGATCGGCGTTACAAAATTCGTGATTCCTGGACCATTCTGGGCAATGGCCAGCGATATGTTTCCGGATGTTCGCGTATAGCCGTCGGCCATCATGCCGGCGTTGCATTCGTGAGCGCAGTCCCAAAAGGTAATGCCTGCCTTCGGAAAAAGATCGGAAACGGGCATCATTGCAGACCCGATGATCCCAAAGGCATGTTCGATGCCATGCATTTACAGTACTTTCACAAAGGCTTCTTCAGTTGTCATTTGAGTCATTGGAACTCCTCCCGATCGAGAATTGATTGCTCAAAGGCTGATTTAGGGCGTCACCGGCGAGGGAATCGAACGCCAGATTGATTGAAACGTCAACCAGGGAGCTTATACAGATCTAGCCCGCATTTCTCAAACCCGCCTTGGGATTTGTCGAGTGGAGCCGCTGAGCGGGGGCGATGGCGGCGACTGGGTGACGTTGGGACGGTTTGGACCGGAGTTGATCGTCTGACGAGTCCCGTGGATAGAAAATCGCGTCATGAGCGTGGCCACGGGCGTGCCGAAACGTGCTGCGGTAGGTCTGGTCGAATCAGGGCGGCCTGCCGGGCTCGGCTATCGCGGGAAGGCGCGTTCCAGGTAGACATAGGCGAGCGCGAACTCGTTGTGCCAGGGAAAGCCCGAGGCCATGGCGAACTTGATCCGCCGCACGCTGCGGCGCACCAGGGCGCCGATCTTCAAGAGCTTCAAGCGGATGGTGCCGCAGGTGGCGTCGGCAAACCGGGTGTGGCGGAGCGCGATCCGGCGCAACTCGTTGAGCAGCACGTAGGCCATCGACGAGAACCAAAGGCGGAGCTGGTTGGCCTTCATGGTCGCCGACGAGGTGCGCTCGGCGAACAGGTCGAGCTGTTGCTCCTTGATTCGGTTCTCCATCTCGCCGCGCGCGCAATACAGGTCCTCGTAGAGGGCGCGGGCGTCGATGCGGGTCCTCGGCAGGGAGGTGACCACGAAGCGGGGATTGGCGCGCCCGCGCAAGTGCTCGGCCTTGCCGACCACCCGCCGGGGGCGAGACCAGCTGCGTTCGGTCTGATAGGCGAAGTCTTTGAACCGTCTGGTCGCTTCGCCGGTCGCTGCGCAACATGCCTTGGCTTCGGCCATCTCCGGCGCCAACACCGCTTCCAGCCGCTGATTGCGCGACAGCCCGAACACGAAGTCGACGCCGGGCTCGGCTTCGCACCAGTTCATCAGCTCATCGGTGGAAAAGTCACCGTCGCCGCGCAGCACAATGCGAACCCGCGGCCAACGCGCCCGGATCTGGCCGACCACGCGCGCCACCTCGCCGACGGCGCCATCCGCGCCGCCGAGGTTCGACGGCCGGAGCTTCGCCGCCAGCAGGAAACGATCGCAGAAAATGTACAGCGGCAGATAGCAATGGCAGTCATAGTAGCCGTGGAAGTAGCCAGCTTCCTGTTGCCCATGGATTGGGTCGTCGGTAGCGTCCAGGTCGAGCACGATCCACCGCGGCGGCCTGTTGTGGGCATCGAGAAGAATCTCCACAAACAGGGCAGCCACCCGGGCCGGGTCATGGTCGATCTTGTGGTACTTCGCCGCCGCGCCCTTGGGAGTATGCTCCAGCCGGTTCAAGGTGCTCTTGCCGGCGACTGGCGCACAGTCCGAGCGGTTGGCTTCCAGCTTGCCGGCCAGCACATGGAACAGCGGATCGTGACGAAGCTCATCGTGATCGTTCAGGTCTTCATAGCCGAGCGCCAAGCCGAACACGCGCTGGCCGACCAGGGTCTCGACCGTGTGCTCGAGCAGCCTCGGATCACGACGGTCCGTGAAACAGGCGGCCATCCGCCGGATCAGCCCGAGGCCGCGATCCAGTCGCCCCAGAAGCAGCGCTCCCGCATCCGATGTGATGGTTCCGCCATCGAACCCGGCCACCACTTTCTTGCGCTCGACGGGTTCAAATTCGAACAACGCCGGGGTACACTCTGTTTGCATCGGGGAACCTCCGAGACTTGGGTAAGTGTTTGATTCACCACTATTATACCAGATTCTCGGCCCCGATGCACTTCCTAGTTTGAGAAATCCGGGCTAGTAGGGTGGAGCGAGGAAGAAACCCGTGGTGGAAGAGGTCGGCCAATCGTAGAAGAGGCGTTGGTGAAAACGTGCAACAACGAAACAATTTAAAACTATCCGAACAGTCTTGGTCGACTTGCCGAGAAGCACAAAGAGACCGGTCGACACACAGAGTTAATCGAGTGTAGGAGGCGTCTGCTGCAAGTACACAAATTTGCAACCTCTGTTGTCATCGATGTCTGGTAATGGCTATGAGCGGACCATCGTCGTGAGGTGGGGAAGCGACCGTGGTGTTGAAATATGCCGGCTTCCCGAGGTCATCTCGCCGTCATTACTCGCGAAGAAGCAACATAGCGACGAGATCGCCAAGAGCCTTAGCCTGACGTTTCAGGACGTCTGAGATCAATGCCGGAAGCCGTCCTGGCGTTGAATTGCGGGTCGTCTTCAGTCAAGTTCGCCGCCTTCTCCAAAGATTTGGCACCCATCTTCCGAGGCCAGGCAGTGCGTATCGGCAGCGGGCTAGTTCCGAGGCTTCAGATTTACGGAGCAACGGTCTCCGATCTGCCCGCCAGCCTCGACACACACTTCGATAATTTCGCATCTCATTGAGACCATCATTGCGCCGAGGGCTGGCGACATCCTGGCGGTCGGCCATCGTATGGTCCATGGCGGGACTCGATTCTACACCCCAACACGGATTGACGAGGCGAATCTTGGAGAGCTTCAAGCGCTCTGCTCCCTAGCGCCCTTGCATCAGCCGCATAACATATCGGGCATTCTCGCAGTGTCGGACACACTGCCCAGCATTCCTCAAATAGCCTGCTTTGATACAGCCTTTCACCGAACGTTACCGGAGCATCGGAAACTGTTGCCACTGCCACGCCGATTCGCCGAGCAGGGCCTCCGTCGCTTTGGATTCCACGGCCTATCCTACGAGTGGATCGCGGCCCGCATGCCGGAGGTTCTTGGCGAAGTGGCTGAGGGTCGTGTCATCGTCTGCCATCTCGGTAATGGATGCAGCCTTACAGGCATGAGTGGGCGCCGCTCGGCGTATACGACGATGGGGTTCACGCCGTTGGACGGTCTAATGATGGGCTGTCGTCCAGGTCGGCTCGATCCCGGCGCGGTCCTTTGGCTTATTGACCACTGCGGCGGCGACTCTGCCAAAGTCGATTGGATCCTAAACCACGAGTCCGGCCTATTGGGCGTGTCCAACCTGACTTCTGACATGCTTACTCTTCTTGCCGACGATCACCCAACGGCGCGACAGGCAGTTGAAATGTTTGTAGATCGCCTGGCGCAAGAAATCGGGGCTGCCGCGGCCGCCATCGGCGGAATTGACGCAGTTGTATTCACCGGAGGCATTGGCGAAAACGCCGTGGCAATCAGGTCTCGCGTTCTTGCGAAGCTGAGCTGGTTCGGCTTCGCCACAGACGATGCAGCGAACATGGCGAACGCAACCAGGATCACCACCGCTAAGTCGCTTTGCCCGGCCTACGTGATTCCCACCGACGAGGAAGCAATCATCGCCCAGTCGGCAGTACATTTAGCGACGTAAGGCGTCGGGGAAGCAACCATGAACGGGCTGACAAAACCCAATCAAAATGCGCTACGGCATGGCGCGCAGACCAGCCTCGGCTGAGAGTTCGCCGATGGGTTTGGTAATCTTCATCTGTGTTGGCATGTTGCCTGGTACACCAATCCTAAACTATGCCGGATGCGGGACGCCGGATACTGAATTTCGGGCGCCCAGCTGGCCGATCCTCATCAGCACTTGAAGGTCCGCTAAGAGTCAGAAGCGGACGAAATTAAGGCATACGACAATGGTCCGCTTATAGCCAGAAGCGGACATTGCAATGCCGGAGGTTGTTGCGATTTAACCGGGGAAGCTTCAGTTGAAGGACGCCGCAATCAAGTTATAGTGACTATGAATAATATGGCTGATCGGGAAATTTGGTGTGAACCATGAACAGCGCCATCAATTCACATACGGGAAAATATGACCGTATCCCGATCCTGGATCTGGGCTCTTATCTAGCAGGTGAGCCTGGTGCCCGGGAGGAATTAGCCTGTCAGCTTCAGCATATTCAGGAACATATTGGATTCTATTTCGTCGTCAACAACGGGGTCGATTTTTCCAAGCTGGATGCCGCGTATGAGGTCTTAAATAAATTTTGTGCGTTGCCGATCGAAGAAAAACGGAAACTTTCTATCAATGACACATCGCTGGGTTATGTGCCTATTCGCTCGACCGTTTATGCCGCGTCAGTAATAAACGAGAACACCAAGAAGGACCTCAATGAGACCCTGACATTGGCCCGCGAACGGCCTGCCGACCACCCGGCGGTAATTGAACGGCGGCGCTTCCACGGGCCCAATCATTGGCCTGAGATTGACGGCTTCCGGGATGCGGTCATGGCCTATCAGGAAACGATCGCTGCGTTAGGCCACAATCTACTGCCCCTTTATGCACTGGCCCTGGGTAAACCGGCTGACTTTTTTGAACCCTATTTCACCGATCCGCTCATGTGGAGCCGCAATGCTTATTATCCTCCCGAGAAACCGGAGGATAATCAATTCGGAATTGCCCCGCATTGCGACCATAGCTTCCTCACTATGCTGCCACTGGCAGAAGAGCCAGGACTGCAAATTCTTGATGAGGACGGCAACTGGATGTGGCCGGACCCGGTTGAAAACGGCATCGTCGTTAACACCGGCGAATTCCTCAATCGCTGGACCAATGGACGGTTTTTGCCGACGCCGCACAGAGTGGTGCCGCCGAAACGCGAACGCTATTCCATCGCGACGTTTTTCAACCCCGACTCCGACACCTTATCCGACACCCTGGACACCTGCGTGGATGCCGATAATCCGCCGAAATTTGAACCCATCACCATGCAGGCCTATGTCGAACACTATATCGACAGCAATTACCTGCGGGGAGCAGGTGGTTCTCAGGAAGTCGTCGCTTAACGACCTTCTCTGATGTTTGATGTTTTTTGCGGGCTCTATACTTTTGTTAGGTCTGAGAGCAGGTTGAAATCCTTCAGAAATCGTTCATAGCCGTGATGCCGCTTTTGGTCCTTAGCCGACATACAGCAACCAACTTCCCGACTTCGGCTTTCAAAGGCAAAGCAGATATAAATCAGAGCCCAGCCGAAGGTCCGCTAGTAGCCAGAAGCGGACACTGAACGCGCTGATTAGTACAAAATCTCGACACATATTGTCGTCCAGATGACGATTTGGCGCATTTGGCAGAATCTATCGATCACACCTCTGCGAGGGCGAGTTGTTGCTCCGAGATTGATGTTGTTGAGAGCCCAGGACTGGGATTACACTTGACGTAACTAACAAGAAGATCTGCGTTAAAGCAGCGACGAGTAATGGCAGCAGTGGAATTCGGTGCGGGAGGCATCGACTCCAAGGGTGTCGCAATCGAATGATTGAAGCCTTGAAGCCGGTCTTGTCATAGGTAAATTTTCTGAGGTGACATTGCTCCCGGATCCCGGACCAGGCGGTAAATTGAATACCGACCTGGAGGGACGAGATGACAAAGCAGACGAGGCGGCGATTTTCGCCGGAATACAAGGAACAGTCGGTTGCCCGGCTGTCGCAGCCGGGTGCGACGCATAGCAGTGTGGCTGCCGAGCTCGGCGTCACGCCAACGCAGTTGAAGGCTCGAGCTTGAGGCCGCGGGCTCGGCCGCGGCGAGGGCGGCGCAGAAAGCCGAGGCCGCTCAACTGGTGCAGCTTCGCCGGGATAACAAGCGGCTGACGGAGGAGGTTGAGGTTCTACGCAAAGCCTCGGCTTTTTCGCTCAATGGGCGGCGAAGACATGAAGACGAAGCACGCTTTCATCGCCGCCCATGCTTCAGAGCACGCCATCCGGTTCATGTGCCGGGTCCTGGAGGTTGCTCACAGCTGGTTCCACGCCCGGCGGCGTGCGGCCCCAAAGAGAGCTGAACGCGCTGCCCGGCGTGGCAGGCTCGGGTCAGAGATCCGGGAGATCTTCGAGCAGAGCAAGAGGTGCTACGGCGCGCCTCGGATCCATGCTGAGTTGAAGGCCCG